>JACMOC010000014.1 GCA_014378195.1 Oligoflexus sp.
ATGGCATAAAATGAAGCTTGACGAGGAACATTCATGAAATTTTTGGTCCGCGGTACAACCACAGTTATCGTCAGCTTAACGTTAACGGCATGCGCCCCCTACAAATCCCAATCACCGTTCACATCGGGCCAGGAGTCGGGAGCACAAAGTGAAGACACTGTAGGCCACGGTCCGGACTCATCATCGATCCAAACATCCGATGACGCAAGGCCGAGTAACGAGACACCGGCTGTATCGGCGAGCCCAACTGTTGCGACCATATCACCGGTTGCGGCCCCGAGTGTTGCTCCTGTTCAGGCTTCGGTTCAGGCCCCTGTAGTTGCTCCCACTTCGGTCCCGGCTCCAGCGTCGACTGCAACAGATATGCAAAAGTCGAAATATCTCGCGATGCTATCGTCTAAAAATCTCGTAAGTGATTATACAGTGACCAACGCTAAAGGTTGGGGCACTAGCGAGGCAAAACGTATCGAAATTCTCGTCGCTGTTGATGACTCCGGCAAAGCCATCGTTCCCGCTGACGTCAAAATCGATCAAATTAAGGGCGCTAAAATCCCTTCCCAGGATCCTCAGTTTCAGACGAGTAAAGGCCCTGTTACCGATCTGCATTCCACCCTGCGCGTCTGCAATTCTTCTGACAAGGGCATCTATCTTCATGCGCAAGGTACGGTTCCTTTCGCCCATGGCAACGATTCCATCATGCCGGGAACCTGCGCTCTTTTCATGGTCAAAAATCTGCAGGCTATCAAAGACGGCGATTCCTACGATCATGCCGCTGGAGGCGCTAAAGAAAACTGGATCTATTTTAAAGAGACCCGCGTGATGCCAGATGGCAGCGCAAATTAGAATCCAGGCAGGCCAGCTCCTGAAGGCATAGCAGGACGAATAGTCCTTCGGCTCGACTCATTTAATAAGTCGCCCAAACAACTATCCTATCCAGATCAGCATTTTGCCAGCATAGTCCATTCCATCCCCAATCTTTAAGGTCTAGAGGTTTACAAACGTCTTTGTTCGTTTCTCCTGTTTAGCGCCTCAATTATCACGATTAATGTTCACAGTGGACTAACATGCCAACGTGGGTAATTGCAGTAGGCCCTTCAAACACTGAATACGAATGCCTCCGAACCAAAGTCATCTTTATAACATGAAGTAACTTTCATAAATGCATTCCAATCTATTATTGCAGTAGATTACGAGCAAACGTCGGCCATGTGATTGTGCGCGACTTGATCGTCGATGGCAGTTACGTGCATCCCCAGAGGCGATTTCAAATATCGATAGAAGACACGGGTGGAGGTATTGATGCCGGAGAAGCCAAAAAAATCTTTCGCCTTTCTATCAGTCTTCTTCCTATTACGGTCAATCGATTACCGTTTTATATCGGTATGCAGATTGATTCCACAGAGATGATACCCGCAAAAAGGACACTCAAAAACTCGTATTGCAACAACGCTCTAAGCCAGAGACTTTGTGATCGTATCAACAACGCCCTCATGAAAATTCAGGCGATTATTCCGATCTACGACGGCGGGACGACGTTTGATAGGATGCTTGAGGCCTCTTTTGAAACGATCTTGCAGACAGTGCAGTCGATTCATAATTATAGAAGCAATTATCTTCAGATAGCGGCGGGGACCAGCTCAGCAGGCGACATCGGAGCCACTTCGGGTGGCATAAGCCAGACGCCGCCGACCGTATCTTGATAGATTACGGTCAAGCTAGAGCCTGACGCCGTCCCAAGCTTTCGTTAGAAACTCACGGCTACCTTGGTCGCAACAGATTTAATTCGATCATTAACCCAAAAATAAGAAACCTCATTTACACCATCATATCAATTAGTTATACTCCATCGACTGTACGCGCTGGACCCCATCTTAAGAATTCGACGCTCTGTCCCGATATAACCCGTGGAGGTCTCAAATCTTATGCGAAATAAAACGATCGAAATATGCACAGTCCTAGCACTCATCACGGGGTGCTCCGACAATGCTCCTAATAGAACCCCACCGGTTAGCGAAAAGACAGATTCAGATAACTCTCAAGGCAATCCGCCTCCCAGTTCTGTGCCAACCACCCCCGAAACGGCGACGACGGCCGCGACACCACCGTCCTCGAGTTCTGGAAGCACTTCGGGAGCAAATACGACGAGCACAACGATATCGACAACTAAATTCGGCGGCGGTGATGCTGTGCAAAAAGTCATCGCTTTTTTGAAAAGCACCACCGGAAAAAACACCGTTACGGGCCAACATAATAAAGAGCCCAACGCAAGTCCTGCGAAGTGGACTGATCAAGTGCAAGCGACTACTGGCCATTTTCCGGGACTCTGGAGCGGCGATTTCCTCTTTGCTGATGCCGACATCAAAAACCGTCAAGTTATGATCGATCAAGCAAAAAAACAGTGGTCGAATGGTGCCCTCATTAATCTCATGTGGCACGCATGTCCGCCGACAGGGGCCGTTAGCTGCAACTGGGAAGGTGGGCCTGTCAGTCATCTTTCGGACGCAGATTGGAAAGACCTCACAACCGACGGCGGACGATTAAATAAGGTTTGGAAAGAGCGTATGGATGCTGTCGCAGTCTATATGCAGCAACTGAAAGATGCCGGTGTCGCACCGATGTTCCGGCCATTTCACGAGATGAACCAGGGAATATTCTGGTGGGCAGGCCGCACCGGCTCTGATGGAACAGCAAAGCTCTACGAACTGACTCACGATTATATGGTCAAAACCAAAGGCCTCACAAACATCGTTTGGATTTGGGATGTTCAAGATATCAGTCAGGGAGCTCGAAGCTGGGAAGACATCTGGAAAGATTATAAACCGCGCGCTGATACCTGGGATGTGATGGCTATCGATATTTATGATGGATCGGGATACTCTGCCGACAAATACAAAGCCGCTCAATCTGTATCAAATGGCAAACCCATCGCCGTCGGCGAATGCCAGGTCCTCCCATCAGATTCCATTTTGGCTCAGCAACCCAAATGGACGTTTTTCATGGGCTGGTCCGAGCTGACGTTTACCAAAAATTCGGATGCCGAAATTAAAGCGACCTATAACTCCGATCATGTCCTTACGCGTGATAAAATGCCGGGATGGAATTGATGGCCCTTCCACCGGTCTGACTGAGAGAGTACACTCACCTCCGTGACGTATTGAGACCACCTACCTCAGGCACCTCCAATAAAGGTAACGTCGTGATGATTTACGATCAAATTATTATCGGTGCAGGTATTACCGGCCTAACAGCCGCCCGTCGATGCACTCAAAGCCAAAAGTCCGTCATCGTCCTCGAGAAGAGTCGTGGGATAGGAGGTCGCGTTGCCACGCGACGCTTTGATTTTCGCGAAGGACTGGCTGATCACGGAGCCATAGCTTTAGAACTTACAGATCCTACCGTACGGGATGCATGGCAAGATATCCTGCCGCAACTTTCGCGTCAGGCAGCACCGGCCACTCTCACGCCTCCCAACACGACCCTAGGCGGCGGGATGAATTCTTTGCCAAAAGCCCTGGCCGAGGGTTTGGATATCGTGAAAAATCATACGACAACACGTTTGCATTTTGAAAATGGACTTTGGCATAGTCAAAACGATGAAGGAGTCCGGCACAGCGCTAGAAACGTAATTGTTACGTCGCCGCTCCCACAGGCAGCGCCGCTTTTTAAAAATCACCCTGAATTGGCAATTGAGATCGAGAATTTGGCCCGAGAGGTCGGTTATCGCCCACTGTGGACAGCTTTCGTGATGGCTCCCTCGGACTTTGTCAATATCGAGAGCTTCAGAGGCTACCAGGAGTATTCCCATCCGGTCATTCAAAGCCTGTGTGAGCAGTCTGCAAAGGGTCTTGATAAGAGTGAAGGTATCTATGTTCTCCATACCACCGCTCCCTTCACGCAGACGCATCTCGAGGCAAACGCGGAGGCAATCGGGGCGTGTCTGAGAGAAGCGCTTCACGACATCGCCTTCGATACGTCAGACGTTAGTCTTATTCCCCATCGCTGGCGCTATGCCTTTGCTGAGAGACCACTGGGACAAAAGATTTGGACTTCACGAGCTTGGCCGGGCTTGGTGCTGGCGGGGGATTTTTGTCTTGGGTCAACCATCATAAATGCGGCCTTGAGCGGCCTCGCTGCTTCAGAGATCTTGCTTTAAGTTATTCGCACTTTGCGCTTTTGCAGGACTTACTGAACAGCTTTTAACGCCCGATTTAGTACATTGATATCGACGATGCCAGAAGCCCGGTTAAACGCCGCTTGGGCATTCACTGCATCAGGGATGCCGTTATTAAAATAGTTCTGAAGTTGATCGTTCGCATTGCTCTGGACGATTTTGTTCAACTCATCCCAGGTGCAGATCCCTTCCTGCCTCTTTGCGAATTTCACTCTCAAAGACTGACCTTCAAGATTTGCCTTGAGGTCAACGCGCGAGGCGATCGCTCCGAGAGCCTCCAGATGAAAGGTGACATTGCCCCCGAAATTAACGTTAAGCTCGGACCCTTCCCAATACATAACTGCGGCTTCGGGTATGACAATACAATCTCTGTCGATAACTTCCCTGGATTTATAGAATGGAGATGGCGTCAGTATGGGCACTATCCGTGCGCCGTAGCTCGGGTCGTTGCGTTTGGCGATAATAGCGTTGATGAGTTCTTTGAAACTGCCTTTAAGAGCAGCCGATCGAGATCGCACTTGATTGATGATGATTCTTTCGTTGATGTCTTTAAACTTGATTCGAGAATAACGCTCCTCAAATACCTTGCCCTGACCGACTCCGACTGCACCGAGTTCCAAGGCCAAAGTATAGGCCGTGATGACTTCGGGAATCTTGGCGTTTTTCTTGGAAACAATAAATGTCTGAGCATCGAGCTTGTTTTTGATCATAGTGAGAGCGTCGCGGGTTGAGGCGCCGACTTTTGACAGCCCCTTGACCTGGTCCAAGACCTGTATATTGTCTTCAAGCGTATCGATGGGACTCTGCAGTCCTGCGCCTTCGGTCACTTCAAAGTTATTGTAATAGGACTCGGCAAAATCCATGAATTGGGTATTCATCTCCGAGAGCAAAACTTTGGTCTCCGCCATCCAACGCAGGAATGATAAATTGTTGCAGTTTGGGGTACTCACTTCGATGAATGCTTGAAGAGGCGTGATCACGACCGAAGCGTTGGGAATCAAGGCAACAGGCGAAATCGCGAAATCAATAAATTTCATATCGCGTGCTTCTCTTTGACAATTCTCTTCGGCACTTTCCTTCAGATGGGAAACCTGTATATGCTTACAGCTGGTGCTTACATGAGCCATGAGTAGAGTACACAAGAGAATTTGGAAATTTTTCATAAGTATCTCTATGTTTGAAGCACCATCCCCTTCTTATCGGCAATTCGACAAAAAGATTAAAAATTATGCGGGATGGGCTCGCGGAATGTATGTCAATGCAGAATTCTTACGGCCCGACACGATCGAAAACTTCACCATCGGAAAAGTCGGTCGACCGATTGGCCTTAGTTGTTCCAACGACTGTGTTGCAATAGCCTGAGTCCGAGTCAATTTTCGTACATACAACGCTAAGGATGAGTTTTTTACCATCTGCGGATTTTTTGAAAATCTGAAAGGTGGCATTTCTGCCCGTACCTAGATCCAGAGTTCCTTCCAGCCCCGTAATCGCCGTTGTTACCCAAGATCCGGAGATCACTTCGCCGTCCAGATATTCTTTTTTAAGCGCGGCTTTTTGAGTCGCCGTCAGAGGTGTGGGGCTCGGCGCAGTCGGAGGTGAAGAGCTATCGATGACCGACTCAGCATCGAAGGAAATGAGGAGTTCTAACTGCGCATCGGTTAGCGTCTTGGTGCAATCCTTGCTGCCTTTGAACTGCTCAACTGTTTGCGCTTTCGTATCCGATAGAAATGTCACCGTCTTCAGAAAACCCATCGAACTAAGACCCGTCTCGGCAGAAAGGGTCGAACACGAGGCAAAGCTAAACGGAAAAACCAAGGGCGGTGGCGACACTGCGGGTATAGTCACGGGTGTAGGGGTTGACGCTGGCAATTGGCTGGCAACCGGTACAATGGAAGACGCGGGATCAGCTGGCAAAGAATTAACGCTGTTCACCGGCACTGTCACAGATCCTCTCGAAGGCGATATAACCACATGATTTGTTTTGCTAATATTGGGACGAGGGCCGAGCGAACTTGCGGGGATGCAGGCAGTGACCCCAGATAATATAAGGCCCGACGCGAAAAAAACCAGTTTCTGCATATTTAGCTCCGTACAAGGGGACTTTGCACGTATCGGTTGAATGCTTCGCCTGCATAAGGACTAATTGTTTGCAAGATATCCTGTTGATTTTTTTGCAGAAAATCAAAGCCCCCCTCGATCGTCGGTCGAAAGGCCTTTCGCCGAGTATCCTAAGCAGCATATCAATTCAGAACAGACTCAGAAAGCTCCCCAACACGCGCCCGTTGAGGATGATCGCCCACAGGAATGCGAGCCACTTTCTGCTGCGTTTCATATGAGAAGACTGATAAGGTGTCATCGCCAGCGACAGACACATAGCAATACTTATGGTCAGCGCTTGTTGTCGCCCGGTATGTTCGCGCTCCGAGTGGATGGATTTCATAATCAAAAGTATCTCGGGAAACCATTGCCGCGTAGTTTGACATTATTCCCGCAACACAGATTTTTGTGCCATCACCACTCATGGCAATACCATGGTGAGCTGAATCGAGAATATACGGTAAAACAAGAAGGATCGTACAAAAATATAAATCAAAATTTAAAAGCCCGAAATTCAGAAGTGGCGGCTCCCAACGCCTAGGAGTTTCATCCCCGTCAAAGCTGGTTGGATAATAAGGCTAAACGACGTTGGTCTATACAATGTGTATCAGTGCTCCTTAGGATCGAGAGGAACAAACCTACATGAACTATGTAGCCTTATGGTCAATCGCGTTCGGCTGCAGAACGCAAGGCCATGGCTTCTTACACATTCCTATGAATTTAAAAGTCGCGTCGACCAAGGTATGGTCTTCTATTTCGAGATCATCATCGCACTGGAGCCAAACATGATCACATCACCCTTTGCAATCAGTACAAGCGAAGTTGCAGATCACTACAATTCTCTCGATGCCTTCTACCGTGATATCTGGGGCGAACACGTCCATCACGGTTATTGGGAGAACGGTGATGAAACTAGTGAGGAGGCAATCCTTCATCTCAGTAACGTCCTGATCGGATGGCTTAACCTCAAAGCTGGCGCCAGTGTCTGCGACCTCGGTTGTGGTTATGGGGGAACATCAAGGCTCCTCGCCAATCACTATGCAGCAAAAGTTATGGGATACACGCTCTCCGAACGTCAAAAAGATTTTGCTGAAAGCATACCCATCACCCAAGGGAAGGTTGAATATCGCTGCCAGGACTTCATGCATAACAATCTCGAAAAAGGCCGGATTTGTCGACCACCTCACCAAGCCGATCAACCCTGGTCAGCTCATTACTCAAGTCAAACATCGGGCTCTGGTCTACCGGCGACGGAACCCATGAGGAATCCGTCAGGACGAAGACGTCTCATCCGCTGTGGGCTCGCCTCCGCGCCTCAAGCTCTCAGCTGCTCCTAAGAGATGCCCCTGAAAATGATCCCCCTGGTAGAACGCAAAATAAGCACTCAAATGGCCTTCGGTTCGTGGACTGACGTCGTACTTGATCTGGCTTGTACTCCCGCTTGCACAGTGCTGGGGATCGCTATAGACCACATGCCGACGACACATCAGAGGCCGAGCTTCGTAGATCGTACAGGCACTATTATCACCCAAAAAAACGCACCGACGTTCCGGTACTTTAAGTTTGTGATAAATGCCGTCTGAAATATCGTCATGCTGAGCTTGAACCTTCGCCAAGTCCACTTTGATATTATGGGTTACCAGATGATCTTTGATGGCTTCAAATTCGGTAGTACTGACGTAAACCGGCTGATGACAGCAAAATCCGCAGCCCGCGCGACAGCTGATGGGTTCAGACGATTTCTGCTCCACTTCTTTGATAAAAAGTAGGGCCGTATCGTACGCCATCGAATGGTCGACCTTTTCAAACAAGGCCATGGAATGGTCGTATTGTTTTTCAAATTGTTCAACAACGAGAGGTGGCGCCTTCGCCTTCAATTGTTTTGCCTGCTCAGTAGTGCCACGCTTCACCGTGTCTCCTTCTCTTTAACAAATGGGTCAGACCCTAATACCTCGATCGAATCCAGCTGGACAGTTCCGACAAGGTTTTATACTTGAAAGATAGATCGTGACTTGTTTATCAAAATTGCTTTCAGCCAGGATTGTAGGCCAGCCAAGAATTGCGGAGAGTAACGCCTATTCCCGGTTCTCTCCAGAACATTCGACACAGCCGGGTCGACTTTGTCCTGATTCCGTTGCCTTCATCGATACGGGTCTTTATCACCGCGCTTTTTCGACACGTAAAGGATGCGAATTTGAACGGAAAACTCAATCCATCGTGGTCTGCCGGCGAGGCCTTGGTCGAACACCGTATATTCTCCCTAAGACTACAGGAAAAATGGATGCTCAGTTTTACTAAAACGCGCGACATAGGCGATCTCTGGAGCGTGAATCGAAAGATTATGTTAGGAAACTTGTCTTACACTTCCATAATACGGCGGTTCATTTTTCGAGAACCAATTAGTCACTTAAAGGTTCGTGATACGCTTTAGATTTTAAAAAAGCTTGGTCGCATTTGAGCGGTAGTGAAGAGAGGCGGGTTCAAGCTATGCATGAAAATCACTATAAGGATCCAAGCCTTAGGGCTTTTACTCTCGAACGCATTCGGGCGTTATCACCCTCCCATTTTCTTCTCCTTCTGGCAGCATTAAGTCTTCTTCATTTTGGTCTTGCACGCTTCGGGCTTTTTGTAGCGGGTTTGAATCAAAACGCATCACCGGTCTGGCCGGCAACCGGGTTCGCTATCGCAACCATTGTGCTGTTCGGCAGACGGTACTGGCCTGCTGTTGCGATAGGGACCTTTGCCGCCGACTTGTATACTAACGTCCATCTGGGAACAGCGGTAGGTTTTGCCGTTACGGCTGCCCTTGAGGCCTGCGTCGGCGCATGGATCTACTGCACAGTCCAGAAAAGCAATTGGTTCGTAACCCACAGCAACAGCCTCGGCACGCTCGCCGCCTCACTCTTAGGGCCTTGCCTAAGCGCAACGTTTGGGGCCTTGTCGATGTCTATAGGCGAAAAGCTTGCGACCGGAGATCTGCCTACTGTCTGGTATACATGGTGGATAGGCAACTTCATTGGAGGACTAAGCCTCTTTCCGATGTTAATTGATCTTGCACAAAAACGTCACTTTACCTGGTCGCGCCTTTTCCAGGCTATTCCGCTCGTCGCCCTTGGGATGGCCATAGCCTACTTCATCTTCGTGTCGGATAGTGGCGCGCCCTGCCTCTTCCTGGTTTTCCCGTACATTCTACTTTGTGTTAATAGACTGGGAAGCCTGGCTGGCTTTGTCGCTTCTTTTTCTTTTGGTATTATAAGCGTCACTACCACTTTTTATGGCATCGGAATATTTCAGTCCGGCAACTTGAACTCTGACCTCATTCATCTCCAGATCTTCCTTTCAAGCCTGTCCATTACCGCCCTTGTCCTTCCGGAGATATGGCGAGGCGGCAGCAATCGGCCCACCGCAGTCGTCCTCCTCTCCTCTTGGATCCTTGCCGCCGGGATTTTTCATTCGCTCTATTCCAAAGGTCGGCTGGAAGTTGAAATGAACTTTTCCAATGTCATAACAGTTGCGAAACAACGTTTGAATAGTCAGGCTGAACATTACCTGACAGCCCTCAAAAGCGGAGTCGGATTATTCAAGGCAAGCGTCAGCGTTGAACGCTCGGAATGGACCGCGTTCGCCACGGAAATTAGCGCCCTGAATACCAAGAGTGGCCTCAAAGGCTTGGGCGTTATCTTTCGTGTTCCAGCCAATCAAGTCCCTGAGTTTGTTCATCGCATGCGGGTCGAGGGCTCTCCCAACTTCACTTATCACACGATTGATGGATCAACCGCCGCATCTTCAGAAGCCTATTTGATCTCGTATGTAGAGCCTCTCTCGCATATACACTCCATTTTAGGGTTTGATATTGCGTCCGAGCAACAACGGAAAACGGCCGCCGATCAAGCGATGAAAACGGGACAAATCGTATGGACTGATGTCATTCGCCTACAGCGCGACCCAGGCCAAGACTATGGATTTTTGGTTTTGCATCCCATCTACAAAAACGGTAGCCAGACAAGGGATGAAGTTTCGCGTCTAGCAAACCACATCGGGTGGATTTATTGTTCGATCAACGCGCGCGATTTTTTCACTGCCGCGCTCGGTCCAAAGAGCGTAGCAGAGCTCAGCTATGCTGTTCATGATGGAAAATCCAAACGCCTCCTTTCTCAATCTGCTGACTATTTTTTTGCACCGAACCACCGCAAGAACCTTCGCAAAGACGTAACCGTGAGTTTTGCTGGGCATGAGTTTATTCTCTCGGTCAAACCCTCGGCAAAATTCTCAACAAGCGTTGACTTAGCCTGTTCCTGGGCAGGCGCGACGGCAGCTCTGGTCGGGCTGCTTCTGGCGAGCCTCGTCTCTCATATGCAATCGACAAATGAACACATTGAAAACCTTGTTCAAGAACGATCACGAGAGCTGGAGCTTACCAGCCGTATGGCAAAGGTCGGGGGTTGGTCATTTGATATACCGTCACGCTCTCTTGTCCTCTCCCCGATAACGCGGGAAATATTTGTCAACCGGCGCAGTGAGATCCGCGACGTCAACGACGCTCTTAAAGTAGTGAAGGACCAGGACCTGCGGTCGCAGATCGAACACATAATTTCGACCAAGGACTTCACTTTGGATCAATGGGATATAGTCGTAGAACTCGCCGATCTGTCGGGAGGTGATATGTGGGTTCGTGTTATTGGAATGAAGGGTCCGGGTGGGGATGATGGAGGTGATCATTATTACGGAACAATTCAAGATATCACTGAGCAAAAGCACCGGGAATTTATGCTGATGCAAAATTCTAAAATGGCCTCACTCGGGGAGATGGCGGCCGGCGTTGCCCATGAAGTCAATAATCCACTGATGATCATAAGTGGCAAAGCCTACCTCGTCAAACAACGGCTTAGCAAAGGCCTGCTTGACCCCATATCCATCCGTAAAGAAATGGATGACATCGACTCAACGGTCAAACGCATCGCATACATCGTAAAGGGCCTAAGAGCCTTTTCCCGCAATGGGGACAATGATCCGCTTGAAAGTGTCCCACTCAAAACTATCATCGACGAAACTCTCGTTCTCTGCGTGGAGCGTTTTAAGAATCAGAATATAAGACTGGATATTGAGCCTATACCTCACATCACACTCAAGGCGAGATCCACGCAAATTTCTCAGGTCCTCTTGAATCTCCTGAATAATTCCTACGACTCCATCTCCGAAGCTGACGAGCGATGGGTCAAAATTTCATTCGCCTTCCTCGGTTTGGAAACGATTGGTATTCGTGTGACCGACAGTGGAGCAGGCATATCACCGGCCATAGCCGAGAAGATTATGTTGCCGTTTTACACAACGAAGGAGGTAGGGAAAGGCACGGGGATCGGACTATCGATATCAAAAGGCATCGCTCTTAGTCACGGCGGGGATCTCCAACTCGATAGGACCTCTAGTAACACCTCGTTCGTTTTGTCAATTCCGTTCGAGAGTGTATAAAATCTGTCAATAATTTTGACAGAGAGTCGGATTTCTTCCTAACCCTAGCCTCTCGTCTCTCGGCACCCACGTACAACTCTATGTATTCTCAGCGCAATTTTGGAACGCACGTATGGATTGATCGTTGCAACAAGACGGGAGTTGCCGTTGGACTCACTCTGTTGAATCGAGGAATCACTCATGTCACGCACTTTCCTTGTTATCGGTTTAATCGCCTCTTCCCACATCTTTCTGGCCTGCAGTGCACCGGTTAGTAAAAACACATACAGTGGTGCCTCAGAAACTTGGGTTTGTCCTCTCCCCAGCGGACTTCTTGAGGTCAAACCATCGACGATGCCCGCGCTCAATGGCTGCACAAAACTCTCGGACTTCCCATCAGATCAAGCGCAGAAAATCACTGAAGCGGTCGCGGAAGCAAAACCCGATGTTTCCAATCCAGGAACTATCCTGATCAATCCCATAGCACTTCAGAAGTAATTTTTATTCAATCTTATACCCTTAAGCCCACAATGGAGTTTTCCGTGAAATCATCTTTATTCCTTCTTAGCGCTCTTTCCCTTACGCCCTTTGCCTGTGGCAAAAAAAGCAGTTCTTCGCAGAGCCCTACGCCCGGACCAAACACAATTGGAGTGACTGTGGTACCTCATAACAAAATACCCGTTACTCAGCCTCCCGTTCCAATAACGCCTGGACCTCAGACCGCAGTGACTGCACTGACAGCTCCGCCCCTAGGATTTTATCAAGGGCCCTGCTCTACTGAGGGAACACGTGGTTATGCTCATGGCATTGATATCGACTCGGCGGGCATTCATCCAACAACGCTGCTCTTCAGCGCCACAGATTGTATGGCGAACAGCCTGACTGCCTGGGGACACACGGATGATTTTCAGTCGTTTGTAGCCTTTGCCGATGATTTTGCATCGACCACAAAAGCCCTGGGCGACGAAGCCACGGTGAATTTCCAAGCCAACACTATCCACACACTTGCAAAATCCGGCTTGAAAACCGATATGAGCAGGGCGGCCTTTAGCTTGTCCGGGTCCAAACAACTGAGCATCTTCATAAGCTCATATTCCGCGCATGCGGGTCTCGTCCAGGGAACAGCAATAGTCGACCGCGGCCCTTTACGCCCCAGCGAATTTGAAGTACATTTCTACTGCGCAGATCCAAACAAAAAGTTTCTAAGGCAGGAATCAAGCTTTACCTTTGCCGAGGCCACGAACACGGTGAGTTTCACCGGCTCGCTCAACACTTGGGAAAGTGGGCAAGTTCCGTCGACGACGACTTGCCTCGTGACTCTCGCTTTTAAACATGCCGCCATTGGCGTTACCGAAGACTTGGCCTGGAGCAGCGCAGTTGATGTTAGACCTTAAGCCAAATCCTCAATAATCCCATCCGCTCACGCTTAAGCTTTGACCTGAGCAAAAGGCAGCTGCACGACAAAGCAGCTGCCTTTTTCGCGATCTTCTAATGCGATGGAGCCGCCTTGGGCTGTCGCCAGGCTTGTTGAAATACTGAGCCCGAGCCCGGTCCCCTCACCAGGAGGCTTGGTGGTAAAAAATGGGTCCATGATTTTGGCACGCAATTCAAGCGGCACACCACAACCGGTATCCTCGACAAAAATCTCTACGCGATTAGGCTTTTTACCCGGACGCGCTGCTATCCGAACCTCTTTAAGTGTTGTGTCTTTAACTGCATCGCGAGCATTGGTCAGAAGGTTTGTGAGGATCTGCAGCGTTTTTTGTAACGAGCAGGTTGCGTGAAGAGTGGGAGCGTACTCTACCTTAAGTCCGACGCCCTGTTTGGTGTAACTATTCTCAACAAGAGCCACTGCAGTTTTAATCATCCGGTCGACTGGGTAAATTCCAATGTCGCTTATATTACTGTCGTGGGCAAAGGCGAGCATCCCGCTCGTAATCTCGGCTATATGAGTGACTGTTTCCACGATCTTTTCAGCTTTTATCGCAAGTTCTTTCGATTCAGGCGTTGAGTTCAGGCGTCGCTTCAAAGACCCCGCATGGAACTGAATTATAGCCAGCGGGGTGTTGATTTCGTGAGCTATATCGCCCGCCATCTCACCGAGAGATTTCATTTTTTCAAAATGCTGCAGACTGACCCTTTGTCGCTCAACGACGCGCGTTGCGTCCTGAAGGGCATTAAAGTTTGCGCGCGCAAGCTTCAAGGCTTTCCGTGCCTCAAGCTCCCGAACAACGATTTTCGCAAGATTCTCAAGACCATCTCTCTGGCCAGTGGACAGACTCTGTGACGATTGGTTAACCACACATAAAGTTCCTATCGAATAACCCGTTGGGGTGACCAAAGGAGCTCCTGCGTAAAACTTGACCTTTGGTCCTCCGATAACGAGAGGGTTATCGGCGAACCGAACATCGCGGCTAGCGTCCTGGACTTCAAAGATAGTGTTGCCATGAATGGCATGTCCACAGAAGGAAATATCACGATCGATTTCGGTTGCATCCAAACCAATGCGGGCCTTAAACCATTGACGGCGCTCATCAACAAGACTCACCATTGCAATGGGGGTACCGCAAATCAATGAAGCGAGGCGCACCACTTCGTCATACGAAGACTCATCTTCCGAATCCAAAACTTCATACTCGAGCAGTGCTTTGAGACGCTCGGCCTCATGACTCGTACGGGCCGGTTTTAACATCGGTCTTGCTCCTAACGAGGACGTCGGAAAGATCGCATCGCTGCGAGTGCATAAACGACTTCTTCAACGTGTCCGGCCACATCGACTTCGTCCACACCTAATTTTACCTTCATCTCCTCACGTGTCCCGAGGCCTGATGGGACTATGAACGGATGATAGAAGCCGGCATTACGAAGTTCCAACAGCAAAGTTGTTCCTGACATCTTCGGCATATTGAGATCGGATAGTATAATATCGAGTTTACATTTTCCAGAAATATCAGGAGCTTCTACTCCATTTTCAGCCGTAAGGACCTCATAACCAAGCTCAATCACATCGCTTTCAAGAGCCGATAGCAGTTCTGCATCATCATCAGCAATCAGGACTTTCAAAGCGTTTTGCATACAAACCTCTCGAAGGGCGACATCAGATGAGGTCATGAAGCATATGATCTCATCGGATACCCCATGATACGTCATTATTAAGGCTTAGCTGCTATCTCCGAAATCAAGGCATAGCGGGCATCTGTTTCGCTGACCTGCATTTCCGAGACTCCAAGGGATCGCATAATATGAAGAAGTAGAGTAATACTTGCCGGGCTTTTTATCGCGTAATCGTTGGCATCAGCTTCAGATCCGAGGCCGAGTGCCTCAAGTACGACCTGCGGTCTATCGCCTTTCAGGACTTTTTTGCGATCCTCAAGCGCCATACTTCCGAGCTGTTTGCGGAGGCGGTCGATTGCATCGAGTTTGAGAGTGGATGTGCCGAAATAGGCGGCAAGAAATTTCGAGATACTTCCCGTGCCGACTAACTTACGGCCACGGAGTTTATCGACGGCAAGAGGCATAGGCGCTTTTTTGAAGAGTCCCGCGTCTGCGGCACTAAACTGAGCCTCAGTGAGAATACCCCCTGGAAGCCATAAATCGACGATTTGATTACTCCCGATCTGAGTGCTGCCTCCCAGCTCAAAAGCATCGCGGGTCCCGACGGCCAATTGAAAACTTCCGCCCCCCAAATCAAGAGTTGCGTAGCGATCATCGGAACTACCGAGGCGGCGAAACCCAGCAATTGTTCCGAGGTAACCGTACCGTGCCTCGTCATCACCAGAAAGTATGCGACCGCGTGTGAGGCCAAGCTCGTGATTCAGCGTGTCCATGAAGGCGCGTCCGTTCGAGGCATTTCGTGTGACCGCAGTTGCAATCAAAGCGATAGTGGACGGGTCGACCCCGTAATCGTCATGGGCATTGTTGGTTAAAGATTGTATGGCTAACTTTGTGCGTTGAATATTGCCGCTTGGAATCGCGGATCCGTTGGCAACACCCTCCCCCAGTTTGGTACTCAGCCGTACATCTTTTACGGTCACAAGTGAACCATCAGGCTTCGCTTCTTGAACGAGGAGCTTGGCGCCCGAACTTCCCATATCGATTGCAGCATAATAGTGGTGAACCGCTGGCACGGATTCAAGGGTCTGGCTCGACGACGTCCCATGGCAGCTGCCTACGACTAGCAAACCTAGGAAAGCAATCATAAGAGCAGGGAGCTTTTTGCCGGTTAGGCCTTGGCGATCACTCACGAGAAACCTCATCTTTGGAGTTAAGATGAGACCATTTTACACGATGATGACCCGCTCATTATCTAAAGTCTCTACCCCTTTGTTTTTTAGGCTTTTTATTGATATTTTTATCTGATTACCAAGTCATAGAACCTTTATTTTCAAGGATAAATGAGCGGCTAAACGCCCATCTTGAAAAAATCGATGGTGAAAGCCGACACATTTTCAGCTAGCTCCGACTTCATCACACGCCCTTCGAACTTCTTCACGAGCTCCCTTAACTCCAGCCTGAATTCCAGAAAGTCGACATTGGACAGGGTAAAAACTTGGGCATAGTGAAACCCTTCTGTATCACCTGAGACGTATACATCTTTGGCTTTATGCCGGATCTCGGAGTGGAAAACGCTCCCCATCTTCCGCGAAGGCGTGGTTATATAATTTTCCCGCGCCTCCCATGATCCATTATTGAGGAGGGCCAGCCCCATGTCTTGGAGTTCCGCTAGGATCTTCTCGATTCGGAATTCCGTCAGGTTGAGGAAGCTCGCGATTTTGGAAACCGTGTCGTGCTGTGGTACATGAAGTGCGGCATGCACTGCGGAATATTCCCACTGTGAATAATAACGAACCGATTCTTGTATATCGAGTTTGAGGGGCAATGGTCTGTCGGGATCCTGAGTGAACTTCCCCGTGGAGAGCAGTTCAAGCTGCTTTTTAAGGCGTTCCCGAAGGCTCGGTGTCTGGGCGCGTTCGAGGTTAACGAGTGTGCCGAAATAATCTGTCTCGAGTTCGTCAAGTTGCCAATGGTCCGCAAGGATTGCGGCGTGGTCGGGAGTCAGATCCGCTTTACCACTTAAAATCTGGGAAAAATAGGACCGCTGGATGACCAGATGATCGGCCAAAAGAGATTTATAACCACGCACATTACGGTTTTCAACGATTTTTTGCTCTATCACGTCACGGTAATTGTTGAAGCCCATGATGCCCATAAACTCGTATTTCCTCGTTTGTTAATAAAAAATATATTCTCTTCGAATATTGAATTTTTTTTATATACAACCTGAACCATCGATTCCGTTAACCTTGTATATATCAGAGCGCAGATCTATGCATGGAGAAACGACACGTGGATCTCACGAAGGTGCTTATTGAGGCAAATTCTTATACATCGTTTCTGAAGTCAGTCCTAACGACTAAGAATGTGAGAGGATATCAATCCGAACTGGCTCGCGCCTGTGGCTGCCAAATTTCTATGTTTTCAAATATTTTAAAAGGGCTATCCCAGATGAGCCTCGAGCAAGCCTCGTCACTCTGCGATTTTCTGGAATTTACTGAGCTTCAAGCGGCGTATTTTCTTGTTCTGGTCGCACGGGATAGATCGGGTTCAGACCGACTCCAATCTCGGCTTTCAGGCTATTTAAGCCATATTAAGTCGCAATTTTAAAGGGACCCGGACCAGCTTTGGGCCAGCCTGTTAAGTATCGTATCGGCTTGCCCAAGCGGCCTCTGCTCCCGCACCCAAAACCAATACGTCCCGACGCTCCTCCAGAAGTTCAAGTATCGTTGGCGCTGTGCATTTAAAAAGCCCCGTCGTCCGCGATATGATAACGAGCACCTCCGTGATCCCCTTTTTGATAAACTCCGGATACCATTCAAGCTCACTGAATTCAAAAAGCCGAATGGGCTTTTCCATCTCAACTCTACCCTTGTTAAAAGTTACGCACCGCGTCCTGCGTGCAATCATGCAAATTTCTCGCCAAAGTTCTCGCCAAAGGTCCGAGCATAATGGGCCTTGGCACCCTGAGCCTTGAAATTAATCCCGATCAATTATTTTGCGAACTATCCTGTAATTCAGTATATCCATCTGATATGTAGAACTTATTTTGACTCCATGCACCACCGCAAGGAAATGCACGTGTGGTTTCGCACACCGAGCGGGGCCATAATCACTGTCAGTCGCCTGAAAACTAAGTTTTTTCAAATTTATTAAGGAGGTTCGCCATGGAAGTTACAGAACAAGAAAAACGAGAGAGCATCGGCAGTGAGCTGGCCGATATCTTCCATCGTCAAGACGCGATCGTTCAGTGCAACGAAATACTGAAATTCAATACACCATCAAATGCTGACGATCGTTTTCGCAAAATGGCTGAAGAGGATCAGAAAACTCTGCGTATGATCGAAAGCGTTATCAATAGTTTCGGCATTCGTGTCGAACCGAAACTCGCAGCGGTGGCGATGGCGGAAACTGTGCTCGAGACGATCGCGGATGACTCTGTCACGCCGCTTGAACAACTGAGTCTTTATACTTTGCTACGACAAAACCAGATGCTTTGCTGTCACCTCGTGCATAAATCAGCACAGATCTCGCAACCCGATATCAAACTCGCCTTGACGCCTCTCGATGGTGTCTATGCGACATTCACAAAACAAGTCGCGGAGCTAGTATCGTTCACCGAAATCTTTGGCGTTGAATGGATCACAGGGGAAAAACCCGCAGGTGGACTAACGGGCCGTTTGCGCGATGCGGTAGCGACTGTCACGGGCGCCGTCCTGAGTAAAGCAGCGAAACCGACCGACGATATGAATATCATGACTGTACTGACAATCGAACATCGTAAAGTGGATGCTCTGTTCAAAGAGATTAAGAGTGCAAAGAGTTATGCTTCGGCGAAGGACTTGTTCCATCAGCTAAAAGCCGACCTCACCGCGCATTCGATCGCCGAAGAAGACACTGTCTATTCGACTTTCAAAAAATTCGCTGATGCCCGTGAGCAGATGGAGCATTCTCATAAAGAGCACAGAGAACTCCGCACCGCCCTTGACGAACTGACATTCATCGAAAACGACGAAGTTTTTTTCTACGAGAAGATTGATGAATTAGAAGAATTTGTTACGCATCACGTGAAAGAAGAGGAAAGCAAGGTTTTTGACATGATCAAATCCCATTCGCGTGTCGGTGACCAAATCGCCCTTACGCGCGCGTTTTTGGACGAAAAACGCGAAATCCAGTTGAACATAGGGACCGAGACAGTCGTTTCCGCAGCAGCTAAACCAAAACGGTCCGATTCGCAAATAGGGGCCAACGTTTGAGCCTTTCCCATTAAGAAGGCCCGCTTTCGAAAAGCGGGCCTATTGAAAGACTATGAATCATTTCTATGGTATCGATTCTTTTTCAAGTCGATTGTGCTGTGCAAACATTGGCCAGTGAAGGCTGCTTTGACCTCCAGCATTCCCCTAACAAGCTATAATTCAAGACCAAACTTTTGGATCAAACATTGCTCAATCGTAAACGAACTCTTTTGGAGACGATATGAAGCGGATGTTGATAAGTCTTACGGCGGTATCGGTAACAAGTCTCACACTCGTTGGTTGCAAAGGAAAATCAGGCAGAACACAAGACTCCGAGACAAAATCCTGGTTTGGCAAAACCCAGCTGCAACCGCCCGAATTGCAACGCACAACGCAGCAAGCAAACGAACCTTTTCATTTCAACCTATTCGAGTACCTTAAGACCGCAGAATCGCCACTCAAGGCCTTTGTGAAGGCTGATGAGCCCGAGACTGTCATCCTGCAGACATTTGAGGCTCCCGAGGATTTTTCGGCCCCCGAACCTGAGGCCAATACTGCGCTCGGCATCGGAACCAAAAAATTATTTCGAATTGAAAATAATCTTATCGTTACCCAAAGCCCGGACCGCGGTTCAATCACAGGCGCATATACGATTGATGCCTACGCCTTAGGGCGAAAAATCGCACCTCAATCAAACGCTTTTAATGTCATAAGTTTGGTGACAAGCGATCCCATGGCCGCCAAATACGAAATTCGGTTTTTAGGTATGACGACATATAGACAGAAAATAGGCGCTGAACAGGATTTTGCATTCACTCGCAACGTTACAAATGAAATTGATGCGCCCCTCTACACGCTTCCGGGCCTCGGCGTATCGATTCGCACCGCTATTGGAGGTGAATTTGGGGTTAAAACATCCGCGGGTGCCGCTGCCTCTGAACACATGGTTGCCCATATCGAACCTCACGCCTCAGTCAACGCCACCCTTGCAGGAGGCGTGACAGCTCTTCTCTTCGCAAAAGCAGAATCCGTCGGGAGCGTTAGTTTACTTAAAGCCAATGTTCCTTCGAAGATCGAATTTACGAAGTCGTCTGGAAGACCCTTACTTGTACAATTTAGCCTTGAATCCTTCTCCGTTGACGTCCTGATCGGTAAAATCGATCTTGTCGCGTCGATAGGCATTGAAAATGCGCTACCCGCAGGTGTCCGTGCGGCCTGGAAAAGATTAGCGACCAACGTCCTCGGCGAGACTTATCAGTATACATTCAATGTCTGGACCACAAAGGGCCTCGAAGCGGCTGAAGTACCTGGCTTTAGTCAGTCCTGGTAAGGTCATCGATAGGAACAAGTTCGAATGATCGCAGGTGATCATTCGACCCGTCCCAGTAATCTCCCACATAAGCAAGGTCGCGCGGTCCAACCAAATTATACGGCACCCCACTCTGCTGACTATCGGTTTCCCTGTAAAAACGCAGCGTCCAGTTCGGAGCAAGATGACTCCGGATGGACGAAATATTTTGTCAGCCTTCGGCAAACCTAAGCCCTTAAATGTATAAAAAGTATCGTGTTTAAATTTTCCATCGTGAAGTAGATTTCGAAAATCGAGGCTCCAGTATTGGCCTTGATAGCCTGTATCCTTCCACAATTCTACGGTGCCTGGATTCTGCGCGCTTAGGATCAGATTGAGATCAGCGGCATTTAACATTGGGCATTGCTCGTGAAGGTTTCGACATAAAGCTAGAGTGGAGTCGATCGTATCGCCCATTTCTTGACATCTGTGTCTCCAGAATGTCGTCTTTTCACAGACCTCGCTTACATCATTTTGGGTAAGTGCAAGCGTTTTGATTTTGTCCAAACGATCCCGATAGTCTACAAAATAATCCCAGTGCGATTGGCAATTGTCGCCATTCCCGTCGCAGCCGATCGACGGCACATCATAATCGTAAAGGGTTTCTTTAACCATCGTTAGGTAGTGACCTTCTCTCGCGTCGATTTCGAACTGCTGACGCGCTTAATCGATTGTTCTTTGGTTCATTGCCCGATAGCTACCACATACATCCGGCGAGGTGCCGAGCGAATAACATTTCATGGAAAAACTATAACTGCTCAAATTTATTTTCTGCTTGCTCAAGTCTATTCTCTCTCCCCATATTTTCTCATTGGCTAGACCTTCCGAGGCTGCAAGGTGGGATCCTGGCTCTCGTCCACAGCCAGCCAAAATTGTAAGGCCTAAAAACACACAGTATTGCATAAACTTTGATGACTTCATCGCAGATCTCCGTTGGGTTTTCCATCAACTACGGTCCTATTCGCTTTAGACACGATGCGTCGAGCGCCGAAGGTCACGCCGGTGCTTGGATGCATTTTACTTAGGAACGTGAATGAACAGTTTTGATGTAACGGAGCTCCATTTTTTTGTCAATTTTTTAGGGCGGCGGCTCTGTGCGGGCCTTTCAAATTTTGAACAACATCCTGGCAGCTATAGACACCAATACACCCACAGACTTGCTCGACCTCTCGACTGTCAGACTGCTTCTGTCAACTTTGAGCCTCGGAGTACTACTTTTTGGTTTGATAGCGGAGGCTACCTGATAGCGGGCGGATTTGGTTCAATCCTCAATGTTTTCCTGTCGGGATTTATTACGGCCCTGAGCCTCATCGTTTCGCTCTTGTTCGCCCGCTTCTAGATTAAGTCCCGCGATAGACTTTTCGTCTGCTTTTCGTCTGCTTTTCTCATGCTGGGAATTGAAAGAGTCTTCATCAGTGCCAACGAAATTTTAAACGAAAGGGTAAATTCGGTTATCCTTATGAGCTTGGCCGCATTTCTATTAATCTTGTTCGCTATTATCGACAAAAATCGCCGGCGTGCCTGATTCGAGATCTTTCGGTAACTTAGGTCTTCTGTCGATTCGAGTGGTGGCAAGCCTATCAATGGACTAGAATGAACGACCCACTCACTGGGAGCGAAGTTCTGATCAAGTTGATTTTCACATATTTATCGATCCTTTTCGGGCTTGGCACTCCTCTCTTCGCAGGTGCTCCCTTAGCACGCCAAAAACCCAGGATCGCCTACATCACACCGTATCAAGCCGGCAGCCACTATTGGGAACAGACTTTTCTAGTGATGGAAAAAGTGGCCAAAAGTCTTGATTTTGAATTTGTTCATTATAATTACGAAGATAAAAATGCGAAAATCATGCAGGAGAAGGTCCTTCGACTTTTAAAATCTGTCCATCGTCCCGATGCCATTATCATAGCGGTCGTCGGCGAATATACGATACCGCTTATGGATGCGGCCGAAGAAAATCACATTGCCATTATTATCCAGAGAACATTGACGCCTGAGGAACGCCTAGCGCTTGGTTCGGAGGCTCGCCATAAGTACAAACACTGGATCGCGAGCTTTCGACAGGATGAAGTTGAAAAAGGCTATAAAAGCGCCATGGCACTTTTTAGCCAACTCTCCCAGACAAAGATCCCTGGGCATACCGGCAAGATAGATCTAGTTGCCCTATCAGGACCCGCCTCCTGGATAGGCTCTGCCCTTCGAAATGATGGCATGCGAAAGGCACTCAAACATTTCCCGAACATTGAAGTAAAAGAAGTGGCCTCAACGGACTGGACGCCAGAAGAGGGCCGCCGGCAGATGGACCGAATGATGAAGCTTTATCCGAATCTGAGTGGAGCCTGGGCGGCGAGTGACACGCTCGCTATGACGGCTTTGGACGCTTTGGCTCAGACCGGTAAAAAGCGGGGCGTTGATATTTTTGCGAGTGGGATAGATATGTCGGATACCGGTCTTTCCCAGATTGTGAAAGGCGAACTTGTTGCCAGTTCCGCAATGTCGATGCTGGGTTTTGCCGAGATGCTCATTTATATTTACGACTACCTTCAGGGCATAGACTTCGCACAAGAGATCGGCACCCTCATCATGCCGAACATCTATACCGCCACACTCGAAAACGCCCACGAGCACCTGGAGCTTTACAATCGAATCGATAAAATCAACTTTCGACGGTTTTCGAAGAGTTATAATCATGATTTAAGGCGCTATAACGTGTCTTTAACCGCTTTTCTGGATGATGTCGGTATTCATATCTGCAGCGGGGCGAAACAAAGCCGCGAATTGTGTTACCAGAATTCACCCTGATGTATTTTGACAATCAAGGACACTGAATCTTGTCTGGTCTGGCGTTAGTCCAAAGCAGATGGTTCGGCAAGAAACAAGAAAAACAGCACAATACGAGCAGCATAGATTGGCTTAGGCCCTGCCTGTCGAATCTTAAGAGACCCGATACCCCTCGCATGGAGTCGCTCGTTTTTGTCCAGACCGAAGGTGCTAAGAATAGCGAAGCCTTCGCACGTTATGTAGCAGTCGAATTTAGTCTGGCAACCAACATCTTGCAGCTTAGCGCCGATGGCAAGCTCCAGTTGATCTGGCCCTAAGGGCTTATGAGACAGCCGAAGTGAGGTAATGCTCACTTCGGCTTTTTGTTAGGGGCGGGCCGCACTCAAGACCAGGGACAGCGTTTCTACACTCCGATTCACGATACGAACGGTATTGGCATCAAGCACTTCAAGATCGAGGCGACCCATTGCGCTCTGGGCAAATTGCACCGCACCGGTCCCTGACCCATCATCGAAGGTAGAGATAGCAAAACGGCCCTCACTCCCAACAGCCACTATGGTATTGAAAAGCGTTGAGTTCGACGACGCAAAAAGCTCGCTGTTTCTGTAAATTTCCGTTCCGTCGTGATCGTAGGTCACGCAGTATCCCTCCGAACGTGACGAACACACGATCCAGTTGCCATTGGCTAAAGGCACGGGTGAGTCACCATCCGAACTGAACGGACTGTAAATCGTCTTTCCCCGTATAGGGTTCATCGAGGCATCGAAGAGAGATGAACTTATATCGTTAAGAAAGCTGGTGACAACCGCCACACGATCCTCGCCCACAGCGGCTGTCCCCATGATCGTTTCGTTGCCGAGTCCGACAGGCGCTGGCGCCGCGTTTAAACTGCCATCATTATTAACGATCGCAAACTTCGCACTATCGACTCCTCCCGTGCCATTAAAAAAGAGCAAAAACCTGCCGTTGAGCGGCGCGGTGAAAGTCCGGAAGTCGCTCGATGCTGCCACGTTATTATTCGAAGCGATCACTGAGCCCGTCCGAGGATCAATAATTGTATAAGACGCTGCATTCCCGGCACTTTGTTCGGCGATTACAACGGTGCCGTTGGATAGCTTTTTCAGATCCTTGATATGATTGTTCACAGCCGTGGTTAGATTAAGCATTGGAGGAAGAGCAGTGGAACCATCCTCATTTATCACCATGAAGTACTCGTCGGTCGAGCTTGTCTGCTGATAAAGGATAAAGATCCCGTTGCTCACGGCAAGGGCCCGGATTGCGGTTAGAGCCGGAAAACTCTTCATCTTGAGTTTAATCGGAACGCCTTCATCCGTGTAAAGATCTATCGTTACCGATGGGGTCGACTGCTGCGCAAGATCCTCGTGAATCACTGCAATATTGCCACTTGCTAAATTAATAATCTGCGGTCTGAAGTGCGCTGCCCAGCTATCACCCGTAACGGGCACGACCTTCGTTGCGACTTCGTTTTTATACTCCGAAACGGGCCTTAAGACGCCCTTGCGCAGAAAGTAAGCCGAAACATTTGGAAGAGTGACATTGAAATTATGCGTAAGAGTGAGGGCAGCCCCGGGCGCGACAACGGCCGAGGTTGATAGGACTGTCGCCCCCTCCCCTCCTGGAGTCGGAGTCCCAGGGTTGCCTTGAGGCCCTTCTGCGCCTTGCGGACCCTCGGGTCCTCTGACAGAAACATCGATGTTTTTGCCTCCCGCGCACAGTTTGAAAGCTCCCGTTTCTCGCACGTAAAAGATCAGGCCGTCCCGCTGTGCCGTGCATTGGGGGATGCCCGCTTCTGCAGATGCTCCCGAAGATGCCGTTGGATTCACGTGGTCTGTAGCTAAAACGCAGACAGGATCTGTAGAATCAGGGTCAGCGCAGGTGGTTTTTGAATGCGCACTGCACCCGAAGACGAGCAATATACATGAGATCTTAAGGAAACGAAGCGTACCCATAGTGTGTCCTTCCCGTAGAAGTATTGCGGTCGATCAAATTTTAAGAACACTCTCTATATCAAGCTTAAAACTGGCTGCTTTTTTCTGGTCAAATTTGAGTAACAGGACTTCTATCCGTCGCTGTTTGGCTGATTTCGGATGAAAGGCTTTCTGCAGGTTTTGGGCTCCCATGCCTAGGCAGCTCATCTTCTCCCTTGGAATGCCTTGTTTTACCAGTAAAACACAGAATGCCTCCGCGCGCGCCTGACTCAATTTAACATTGAGTTCAGGATCGCCGACCCGATCCGTATGGCCCATCACGACAATCTGTGACCAAGCGTCAGCATCTTTGACGAGCACCTTCGCAAGAGCTTCGCTTTGCTCTCGGGATCGTTTGTCGAGCTGCGTTGCATGCGGCGCGACATTAAACACGAAGGGTTCAAAAATCACAGCCTTACTTTCATTTACTTTTGGCGTCGGCTCGGATGGAGGAGGCGTAGGGAGAGGGATTGTTGCGGATGGATTTGCCGTTAGGGGCGGCGGCGACTCTCCGGGCATCGATGGTATAGGCTGTGGCTTTTCGATCTGAGGCGCCGTAGATTCCGTGGGGGCACCCTGAGAAACAGGCCATGAAGTCGCAATGCTAAGACTAACAAGAAAAGTTTGGATATTGCGGTTCTCATCATTGATTGCTGCTAAATAAGAGACGCCTAGGGCTGGAGAGAGCTCACCAGTATGCCACGCATACTGCGCTGCAATCCCAGGCATGAATAAAAATTCGTTCTCCTGGTTGGACGCTGCTGCGTATTTTACGCCTTTTCCTGCTAGACCACGTACAGTAGGACCAAAGGACCATGAATCCGTTACCGGATATAGGTATTGAAGCTCAAGCATAAGCGCGGTCCAACGCGCGTCCTGTTGAATTCCCGTCCCATTTTTACTGCCTTTTACCTGTGAACTTGCAATCCCGAGGCCGAACCCCCATGTGCCTGAAAGAGCGGAATAATCGAGAGTCGCCAGGCCTGCCAGCGTAACGCCGGATTTATTGATTTCATCAATTTTTTGGGTTGAGACGCTCGTCCCTCCCACTTCCAATCCCAAACCATAGGAAACGGGATTGGTCTGAGAATCTCCCAATGCCTTCTGAGAGACGAAAACTATGAGGGCCGCGAGCACCAAGCTACGTGCCAGAGGTCGATAAGCTCTTCTCACGCCGTATTCCTTTATCGGAGGTTCAGCATAATTATGGCACTTTTCTGTTTCGTATCAAACATTAAGAGTCGGTTGTGGCTCTCAAGAGGAATTGAGATAGGACCAAATAGCCTTTGGTCATTCGACCTAGGAAGCTTTTTTTTCAGCTACATTTCCACGTTTTACGTTGGTCATCGAAAGGCGTTTTTGAATCCGAACGGGCACGAGGTGGACCTTAGGATCACTCGGGGCGCCATCAAGCTTATAAGTTTGGGAGACAAGGCGGTTGAGAACCGAATCCGAGGCCTTTTCCTCAAATTGGGAAAATCCAAATAATGCCATCGCAACCAAGGGATTCCACACACCGACGGCCAAAGCCGGCGGCACAGATCCCAGGTCGGGTATGAACTCCAGCTCAAGATTCATTTTATCTTTACGAAAATCGACAGTACCTTCTCCACGGACTTCCAATACATCCACGTTAATTGCAGTTTTTTTGACGTTCAGGAGCCCTCCGTTGAACTCCAGTTCCGCACCGAGGGTTCGGTACGGAACGTTTTCGGAATGAACACCGAAACTGGCAAGGTTTGCAGCATTAACGGTGTTCAAAGGACGGCGACATTATACGAAAACTCTCGATTGATTTTTGCCTCGTAGTGCGCGCTTGGAGAAAGAGCCGATTCGCGGCATTGTTGACCTTGAGATTCAAAATAAGGTCTTTGATAACGATCCGTGGCCACTCGCGCGTGCTGCGGGGAATAGCCTTGATTCTTGTGATCAGATCATCGACGGCCTTTGGATCAAAATCATTCTGAAGCCCTTCGATAGTGAGGCGGTTGTTAATCAGACTTAAGCCAAGTTCGGCCCCTTCAATCTTGATCTCAGTAATCGCCTGAACCCCACTCGCAAAACGAAAAGGATTGAAGCTTATCTTCACGCGATCGATCGGTTTGCTGAGCAAAGCGCGATTGAGAGTGCGGGGCAGAGGCCTGTAGCCCCACCGCAAATCGTGTAGAACAACGACCATACCAGCCGACCCCGGCCACATGCGCAGGACGCTGTACCGCAGCGTTATACCGTAGTCCTTTTCGAGCTGCTCAGTGATTCTCAAACGAAACTGATTTTGGCCCCAGGAGCTGGCTGCGGCACCGCACAGGACGATACCAACAACGGCCAGGAGGAGGCTGACGATCAAAAGGCGAGCAAGCCACTTTTTTAGCATGAGGGTCATGATTGCGGTTCCGAGCTAAGTCGCGAGGTCTTCGGCGTCTGAGACATTACCTGTCTCCATTTGTATACAGACCGCTACTTTATGAACAAACGCTTAAAAAGCAGCCCATTTGGTCGAGATTTTAAGCTAGGCAACCCCTTCCCTCCTCTTCGAAATGAGATCAGACTATTATTGAGTATTACCCTAGAAGCCAGGATCTTTGTATGCTCAAGATGAAAAGTCAGTACCGACGATGGGCCTACATATTAGGGTGGTTGACCATGGCGTTTGTGAGTGGCCCAAAGGCTTCGGCTAAGGGCAATATAGCTCTTATATATCGTGGACCTGCAGCGTGTGATGGATGCGCTGAGGCCGCTGCCGATATGGTAAAACAGTCAGGACAGCATCTCGAAGTCCATTATATCGGTCCTGATGAAGACTTAACATTCTCGGATGCTGCTTTCGCAAATGCCGTTCTGTACGTTCAGCCCGGTGGAGGTGACAATCTCGATGAAACCTATGAAAAAGATATAAAGCCCTATCGCGCTTACGTCCGAAATTTTATCAAAAATGGTGGTCGCTATTTAGGCATCTGCATGGGCGGATATTTAGCGGGCCAGCCTGGCTTCGACCTTATTCCTGGAATTGCCGATCAGTACATCAGACTCGACCATGCTCAAGTGAAACATTCGGGCGATACTGTTGTTGAAGTCAAATGGGGCGATCATCAGCGCACCATGTTTTTTCAGGACGGACCATTTTTCAAGCTTTCAAAACAAGGGCTCCTTACCTCCAAAACCCAGGTCCTTGCGCGGTACGCCTCGTTACCAAATGACGACTCTGCCGAAGACGCTATCGCCGCGATGATAGCACCTTTTTATCAGGGGAAAGTGGCTGTTATAGGCCCCCATCCCGAAGCCACCGGATCATGGTATCGAGAGAGTCAACTCAAGGCTCCGCTTGAGCTGACCGAAGACATCAGCCTTGAGCTTATCCTCGCTCTTTTGAAATAAGTCGCGACCGCTGTCTCAATTGTCACAAGCTGGAAAACCTGGAAAACCTCACGCTCCCGCCAACTTGCACCCTGACCCTCACTTATAACTTGCCGAAAAAACAGATTTTATCTTTAATCATATCTCGCCATGGAGTTGATTAAGTCGCCCACCAGTGTTAGCAAACTGATGGGCCGAAGACTTTAGTTAAACTTCTGTCCTCAGGAGTGGAACTTGCGCAATTTAAATAGACTAGCACCAAGCAACGTGTTGACTTCGGAACTGCCTGAACCGGCTAACGAAACGCTGCCATGTTATTTCGCATGGTGCGCTGCGCGTTATGCGGATCGCATCGCCGTTGAATTTCAAAGCCAAAAGCTAACTTACGCTGCGCTCAAAGATCAAATCGATCGATTTGCGTATTATCTGCGTGGACATGGGGTCGTACGAGGCGATCGTGTTGCGATTTATATGCCGCGCGGTCTGAGTATGTTTGTTGCCATGCTGGGAGCGATGGAAGTCGGCGCCGCTTATGTCCCCATGGACCCTAGCTTTCCGCTCGACCGCGTAGATTATATTATTAAAGACAGTAAGGCAGTCCTACTCTTAACAACGGGTGAATTAGGTTCGTCCATTCCCGACGTGCCCCTCCTCTTACTCGACGAAGATCTTGAGGGTATCCTCGCTATTCATGTAGAATTGCCAACGCTACCGCCCTATGACGTGAATCCCCAGGATTTGGCTTACATTATTTACACATCAGGTTCTACGGGTCGCCCGAAGGGCGTGATGATTCGCCACGCGAGCATCTGCCATTTCATTAGGTCAGAAAGTTCGATCCTTCAAATCAAAAGCGATGATCACGTCTTTCAAGGCTTTTCTCTTTCTTTTGATATGTCTCTCGAAGAAATCTGGACGACCTTTTGGGCGGGTGCCAAGCTCCTCGTTGCGGGTCCTGAGCTTATCAATGCCGGACCGGAATTGGGTCACGCTCTGGCTCAAGCGGGCATCACTGTCTGGCATTGCGTTCCGACTATGCTCGCCATGCAGGATCACGAAATCCCTTCGCTGCGACTTATCAACTTAGGAGGGGAAGCCTGCCCAGCGGATCTTGTCAAACGTTGGCATCATCCGGGACGTCGTATACTCAACACATACGGCCCGACGGAAACAACCGTGACGGCCACCTTCGCGGAATTGCTTCCGGACGAACCTGTAACGATCGGTCGCCCTTTGCCCGGCTACGAAACCTTCGTTCTTAACGAACATCTTAGGGTTGTCGCGGATGGAGCTGAAGGCGAACTCTGCATCGCTGGACCAGGACTAGCGGTCGGGTACGTGAATCAAGAAACGCTGACCCACGAAAAGTTCGTAAGTTTCGATGATCCGGCCACTGGTTTGGCCAAAGCTATTTATCGCTCAGGCGATCTTGTTCGGCTGGACGAAAAAGGGAACATCGTATTCCTCGGCCGCATCGATACCCAAATCAAGATCAGGGGTTTTCGCGTCGAGCTCGCTGAGATTGAATCTGTCTTGATGCAAGATACTGCCATTAAATCAGCCGCGGTCGCTCTCCTTAAGGATTCACATGAGATAGAGACTCTCGTCGCATTTGCTGTGCTCAAATCCGGCATTGCACTTGACGAAGCCGCCCTCTGGCAATTTATGCGTTCGCGCATGCCGCCCTACATGGTGCCGACGGTCATCAGTATTCTCAATGAATTCCCCCTCCTACCGAGTGGGAAAATCGACCGCAAAAAGCTGCATTTTCCCGAAGGCGCGCAGGTCCGTTCGCGAGCCATCATCGCGCCGAGCACACTCCTCGAAATACAATTGCACAGTGTCTGGAGCAAGCTTTTTGCGCCGGCTCCCGTTTCGATCGACGACGATTTTTTCCTGGATCTGGGTGGCCATTCTCTTCGGGCTGCCCTGATGGTTTCGCAAATGCGGAAGGAGATGAACCTCAGTATCATCTCTATGCAGCATATCTATCAGCATTCCACGATACGGAAATTGGCGGCCTATTTGGAGGAAAACCTCGAAGTCGACCATGGCGAGAGTCTCCTCAACCCCTTTCACCACGTTCCAAACCTTAGGTATTACCTCTGTATAGCGGCCCAATGTGTGGGTCTCATATTCATCTTTGGCATTTTTGCGTTGCAGTGGATCGTGCCCTTTTTCAGTTATTCTTATGCCACCCATCACGACGAACCGAAAATCCTGTCGCTCCTTATTGCGATCTGTACGTATGCGGCTACGTTTCCTCTTGTCGCAACCATTGCCATCGTAAGCAAATGGTTGGTCATTGGCCGATACAAGGAAGGTGATTACCCGCTCTGGGGATCCTATTACCTTCGGTGGTGGTTTGTGCGCCGCATACAGGACCTTGTCCCTCGTTATATGATGCGCGGCACCGCAATGTTAAATACTTACTATCGACTGATGGGAACCAAAATCGGCAAAGGCGTTTATGTGGGCAACGTTCAGATCGATGCGCCTGACCTCCTGACGATCGGCCATGGCACTTCAATTGGTGACGGTGCAATGATCAGTTCGTGTTCCGTCGAAAAAGGGCTGCTGCGGCTCCGACGCGTTGCCATCGGCAATCGCTGCGTTCTGGGGCAGATGAGTGGCATCGGAATGGATAGCGTTATGGAGGACGGTTCGGAACTTGACGATCTGTCGCTCCTTCCAAACGGTCATCGTTTGCCTGAATACGAATGCTGGGCCGGTTCTCCGTCACGCTTTCAATCAAAGCGCAACAAGACCGAAGTCCTGGGCCACGAAGTGACAAGCAAGTGGAACTGGCAAACAAACCTTATGCTTGGCATCTTGACGATGTGTTTGCCGGTTTTTGCTTTAGGGCCTGTTTTGCCAGGTCTTATACTTATTTCCGAGCTCGACTATAACAGCAACGAAATCTACTTTCTTCTCTCATCGCCTCTGGTCGCTTTGTTTTTTGTGTTTAGCATGAGCTTTCAGATCATCGCTTTGAAAAAGATCATTCTAGGCCGCATGACCGCCGGTAAAGTCAGTCTCAAAAGCATGCGTTACGTGCGTTTCTGGTTCGTAAGCCGCCTCATGGATATCAATCTTGAACTGATTAAACCCCTTTATGCTACGCTCTACCTGGCTCCTCTCTATAGGGCCCTCGGCGTAAAAATCGGCAAGAGGTCAGAGGTATCCACCGCCGAATCCGTGCTATGGGATCTATTGAGCCTTGATGACGAATGTTTTATTGCCGATGGCGTCTCCTTGGGTGTCCCGCGAATAGCCGATGGTTATATCCATTTCAAACCGACCGTGATCGGCAAACGTACGTTTTTAGGGAATAGTTCTTTGATATCGGCAGGCGCGACGCTTGGCGACAAGGTCCTTATCGGGTGTTTGTCCGTTCCTCCCAAAGACCCAAAAAAGCAGGCCGAAACATCGGCGTCGTGGTTTGGCTCGCCGGCCTTGTTCCTACCCCAGAGGCAGACCCACAATAACTTTGATGAACGAAGCACGTTTTTACCCTCACGCCAACTCTATGTCTCGCGGCTGGTCATTGAGTTTATCCGAATACTTTTGCCCTTGAGCTGTATCATCGGAATCAGCTCGCTTGTCGTCTCGGTTATGGTTACGCTCACGTTTCTCGGGTACTCGGCGTTTTCGCTGCTCCTCCTTCTTCCTTTCATAGGAATAGGAGCCGGCCTGACGGGAGCCATCATCACGCTCGTTATTAAACGGCTTGTCGTCGGCAAATATTCGCCGCGCATTCGACCCTTGTGGAGCCCTTTTGTCTGGCGAAGCGAACTTGTCACATGCCTCTACGAAAACCTGGCTGTTACGCTGTTGATAAACCACCTGCGAGGCACACCCTTCATCAATATGTATCTGCGCTTGATCGGCTGCAAAATCGGTCGCCGCGTTTATACAGACACAACCGATATCACGGAGTTTGATGTTGTGACGATTGGGGACGATGTGGCGTTAAATGATGAGTGTGGGCTGCAAACTCACCTTTTTGAAGATCGCCTTATGAAAATCTCGTACGTGACAGTCGGTGATCGATGCACCGTGGGTTCGCGGTCGATCGTTTTGTATGATTCTGTCATGGAACCCGACTCTCAGCTCGGCGACTTATCGATGCTTATGAAAGGCGAAACCTTGCCCCGGGGAACTGAATGGGAAGGATCCCCCGCTCAGAAGGTCGTCCGGAAGGTGCCTTAAGGTCGGGTACCGATAAAGGCTAACCGCTTGAAAATTTTGAATAAAAGAAATTCTTTCTGGCACCAAATTTTTTAAGCGCCTGGATCCCAAAAACCTGAGTGTCTCCACCAGAGTCCTAGTGAACTTTGCTTTCGCTGCCACGCCTTACATACATCTCGATACCATTGATTGTATGTAACTGGTACTGATTGAGAAAATCAGCCCTCTTTTCCAGTCCACGCGACGCCTCGGATATGATGTCGGGTTTTCGTTCATTCATCACATAATCCCAGTCCCACTTCGAATGGCCAGGCCAGTATATTCGGCCCGTAATATGCGCGATGTGTCGATCGCATTTGCCAAGGAAATCAAGCAACGGGCGCTCCGAGAAATAGCCTGGCGTTCCGGCCCAATGAAGACCGATAAGTGTCCCCGGCTCGGTGTTGTTTTTATAAACGAGCCCGCGTTTCACATTCGCGATGTTCTGCTCATGGTACATCGTGGGCTTGGTCCACACGAGCCACTCCTTGGTCGCTTCACTCGACGGTGCGATATTGAGTATCACAAGGACGAGCAGTAGCGCAGACATTGCTAAACGCCAGCCCTCCTTAGGACCGGAGTGGAGTCGATGGCTACAACTGAAAATTCCCAGCACGCCGAGTATCAAGAGGGGCGAATAGGCCGGTATAAGAAAACGACTTTCATAACGAAGGAGCCAATCGCCACCGAGCCAGACATTGTATAGCATCGTCAGCCCAGCAAACGCTGCCGAAGGCAGAGCTCTTTTGCGAGCCGAAGGATCCAAAGTATAAAATCCAAACGATGCAAAAAGCAGGAGCGGCAGCAGTTCCGAAAGACAGTCGACGTTATAATTCAACAGAAAGACTATCTTATCGTTTATGAGGTTGCCGGCCGCTTTGAGATAAAAGGTATTTGGCAACCATTCACCGTAATAAATGCGACTGGCAATAAGAATAGACGCGATGAGTAGACCCGAAGCCAGTGCCAACACCAACGCGCGCTTAAATTCCCGAAGATAGACCAGAAAGAGAAAGGTAAGACCCGCGTAGACAAACATATCGAGGCGGCAGAGTATTCCAACCAGGGCATAAGTGAGTATTCTCCCAAACCGCACGTCCTCTCCATAATCGCCACTTGCACGCGTGAGCTCGTAAACGAGCAGGCTTGAAAAAAGACAGGTGAAGGCTGTGTCGGATCCTTGAAGTCCCCAGATAAACAAAGGCGCAAAACATAGCAGCGCGAAAGCGGTGTAGACCTCGACATAAGGTTGGTCAGGCTGAATAACCTGCACAGTTTTTGCTGCCTGCAAAATACAAACGAGGAGACACCCCCCACAGATGACCTGGATCACCAGTGAATACTGCAGGGGATCCATTGGGAGTTTATGAACGACACTCATAAGGAGCGTCATGCCGAGGTTGGAAAAACCCTGTAACGCTTCCGCGCCTTCGTACCACACAAGCCCATGACCCTGCGCGAGATTCTTCGCGTAGGTCATCGAAATCATAGCGTCGTCCCAAAGAACAAAAACGCGGGAGCTGTCGATTAAAAAGCTAGTGCGTGCGATATATGCGGCACTCCAGACCGCGCCTAAAACCAAGCCCAGCATGACGAGCGCGCGAGGGCGATCCTTTATGGTGGTATAGAATAAGCTTGCAGCAAGTGTTGCAACTGCCAATAAGGTGGCGAGAAATGCAATTGATCCTGGCAAGCTGTCCAGCTTGAGTGATGAAAAACCCAGGGCCTTGATCTGCTCCCCCAGCAAATTCTGAAAGATATAAACCAGAAAAAGCCCTGCAAAATAGGGTCTTACTGAGCCGGTCCGCCGAAGGACGCGTCCAAAAAAAAGCAGGATTCCAGCGAGGCTGATATCGATAAATGTATAACCCCAGGTTTCCATTCCTTTGGATAAAGGAAAAACAAGCATATTCCCTGCTGCGAGAATACCCCAGGCGCAAATGGGTAGACAGTCGCCGATCACCCAACCGGACGTTTTTTTGCACCAACGTTGAGCCAGAAACCCAAGAACAGCTGCATCAAGGTGTAAGGGCCCCAACCATAAAACACTGTCACCACGGTAATAGGTATTAGCGTTGAGGTAACCAAGCCGGACATCAATAAATGAACGGAACAAGGCCATGGCGCATAAGATCACGATCAGGCTCAGGCGCGGATATTTGGTCAAGAGAGGCTTTAAAACAAAAACCAGCGCAAGAAGCTGGACCATGCTTGAAAAGATCCAGAGGCCGCTAAAAGTCGAGTTAAAGCTCCAGTTGCTTGCTATGCGCGTAAGATTCACACTAAACGTTGCCAGGTATGGCCATGCCGTCCCGAATCCCTGCGGACCGTTTCCAGAAACATAGCTCGCCGCAAACACACCGAGGACCCCAAAATACCACGGCCATGCAGCGCGCAGATCTCTTTTGAAAAACTCGGCAAGTGATGCTTGCGTGCTTGTACCGGCTATCCACCCGCCAAGCACCATCATCCCTTGAAAGCCTATCCATCCTGAAAGCCAGTTTCCACTTGAAAACAGGCTGACGGAAAGTAGGCAAAGAGCTGCGAATAGATACTCAGCTTTGCCCATAGTTTGGTTCATGTTACGTCTCACCTTCGCATTATGAGGAAGGATTCGGCTCAATTCTTACTTTCTTGATGGGGATTCGGTGTTTTTCTGGTTTACCAAGAATAAAGCGAACGCTTACTCTCGATTGCATCTCACTTCTCAGGCAATTTTCACGTTTTTTCCCAAAACCTTTGGATGTGTATGCTGAATTTCAGAAGATACAGGTAATTATACGGACTTGCATGACGAGTTGGACTTTGCCATAAATGCTAGAGGACAGCCCATCTTTTCAGGAGATACATGTCATGGAACTTTCGGAAATCAATAGCCAGATCAAACCGAATCTTAAAGTTCTCGCAAAAGGCACCAAAGTCGGAAGTGTCGATCATGTTGATGGCGATTATCTCAAACTGAATCGCAAGGATGCCGATGACCGACTCCACCATTGGATACCGTTGAGCTGGATTGAACGCATCGACGAAAACAACGTTTTTTTAAGCCATGACGCCAATGAATACAAACACAGTCGACGGAACAGCAAACCTTTAATGTAGAGTTCATTTCCGAGCAGCACATCATACGTTTTGCATAAAAGCAGAGCTCTTCTGTCACCTTGGTTAAATCCTCAGAAAATCTCCGGGCCGTGCAAAGCCGCGAGGAGCTCGTGCTTCCTCGCCGCGGCCTTATGCCACCTTGTGTTTCCTCTTGTTTACCCTATAGACTGGCGCGAACCTTTCCTTATTGTGGTAGGACCACTTGGAGGCTTTGCAATGGGCACGACGAAATATCATGGAATACTTCCGACCGACCATGTTCGCGGCAACAAAAGTGCCAAAATCACCCTTATAGAGTATGGTGACTTCGATTGCGGCTATTGCCGGGAAGCGTTCCCAATCGTGGAGGCGGCTCTCGAGCGCTTTAAGGGTGATATCCAGTTTGTCTTTCGCCACTTCCCCTTGAATGACTTGCATCCGCACGCCCAGTCAGCCGCGCAAGCCTCTGAGGCTGCGTCTCTCCAGGGTCGGTTTTGGGAAATGCATTCCAAACTTTTTCAAGTCAACGCTCTCAACGAAGAGTCTTTAGTACGCCTCGCGACTTCCATAGGCCTCGATCTCCACAAGTTTGGCGAAGATTTTGCTGACTCAAAAGTCGTCGACAAGATCGCAGGCGATCATAAGAGCGGCGAAACCCTCGGCATCAGCGGTGCACCTTCCTTTTTCATCAATGGCGAAGCCTTCCACGGCAATTGGCTTCGTGGTGAGCTCGAATCGTCTCTTCAATCCAAACTCTACGACTCAAGCCTTCACGCCTGATTCCGGTCGGCCGGATTCGTTTGGAATCCGGTCGCAACCTCTGGATCGCGGCCTTTTCGGAAAGCAGCATGGCGATAAAATCGACTATTTTTAAAGCAAATCTCTCTATTTCAGATATATCCCGCGGCTACTACGAAGAGCAGGCCTTGACGATCGCTCGGCACCCGTCCGAAACCGATCTGAGGATGATACTTCGGCTGGTGGTCTTCGCTCTGAACGCCCATGAAAACCTATCATTCACTAAGGGCCTGAGTGATGCGGACGAACCGGATATTTGGCAGAAAAGCCTGACCGGGGACATCGAGCACTGGATTGACCTGGGCCAACCTGCAGAGAAAAGAATTCGTCAGGCTTGCGGGAAATCGGATCGTGTCTCGATTTATACCTACCAAAAAGGGTCTGCAATGGTGTGGTATGAAGGCATCAAGGATAAACTGGAACGATTCGATCATTTGAATGTCACACACCTTAGTGTTTCCGATGAACATGCCCTAACGCGCATGATAGATCGATCCATGCAGTTTACGTGTGTGATAGAAGACCAACATGTCCTACTTTCTAACGAGCAGGAAAACATCACGATTGAGCTCAAATCGCTTAAAACCGCCCTTGCGAAAAATGCATGGTGATTTAATGCGCTTTCCCAGATCTTTTCACACCTCAAAACCCAAGAGCTAAGCCTCGATAACCCTTCGGAAAATACTCCTTTGAATCGCGCCTTGACGTAAGAGTCGAGGCGTAAGGGTTTATTTTATTTTTGCATTTAAGATCTTTTTTATTTTTTCGATAAAGAAACATCCATTGCAGAAAGGGCTCACGTGTTCAGCGCACGGCTTATTCTCACATCCATCATTGCCCTCTTATTATTAACGTCGGAGGTATGTCACGCCGGGAGCTGGCTCGACTATTTGTCCCAATATCGGCTGGCGGTCGAACTCCGTGGCGGGAACACAGCCACACGACTTAAATATGACACTGCTCAGAGCGTCGTGACGCCCGATCGATGCGTGCCTAAGCTTTTAAATCCATCCCGTATGGACTGCGAAACGACGCTCCTGGAATCAAGACCAGTGACCTATGGCTTAAGTTTGCAGCAGGCTTTCACGCGGACAGGCTGGTTTTATTCTAACTTCGATTTTGGACTCTCGTACTTTGCCCTTGATGCAAAATCAGATCCTCGTGATCCGCTCGTTCTCAATCCAAAACCTCTGCAAGACGCCCGCGTTCACCTATATGGAATCAATCTCAAGGGCTATTATCAGTTTGGAATCACACCGCCCCAATACCTTCCTGATCTTCTAATATCCGTCGGACTTGGTGGCCATTATTCGCACGGAAATCTAAAAATCAATGCGCTTAGGCAAACGGTCGATGTGCTATCCAACATACGGATGTTTCAGTTTGAGCTGGTGTGGTGGCGCTTTCGGGATGGCTCACTTTCGAGTTATGCCGAATCCGAATCCAACGTAAAAGATCAGAAAGTCAGGTCCAGTTTTCAAGATTACCGAAACGTGGCACTTGCCCCATCGCAGTATTCTATCGGTCTCTTAAAGCTGATTCTACCTTTCAAAACCAAGTGATCAGCTAGGCAACTATAAGCCCTTATGAGGCTCCCTCGCTCCTGGTACCATCACTATATTATGCATCACCCCGTGATTATAGTTTAAGGGTTCTCATGAAAAAATTGTCCTCTGCAATGGCTTTGCTCCTCATGGCCAGTGGGTGCAAATCGATTTCGCATCAAGAACTAGGGTCCGAACTTGCGGCAACCACCGCCTCCGTCCCGGACGCAAGTTTTCCTCACCTCGGTTTTGCGCAGCAACCCTCTTATCTGGCAAACAACGCGGTAATCCTGACTTTTGACGACGGTCCCGATGTCGAAAACACGGTGAAAGTACTTGATACTCTGAAATCAAAAGGCGTAAAAGCAACCTTTTTCATTAATTCAAACAACTTTACGGATCTTAACAACGATGCCAATGCGCAGGCGCTTGTACGCCGCATGATTAGCGAAGGCCATCTTGTAGCAAACCACACCGTAGATCACCCTCATTTGCCCACACTCACTGCCACGGCCGCTCGTAAAGAGTTGGATGGTGTTGAGGCCGTCGTCGCCAAGATCCTTGGCCAATCCAGCCATCCGTTGACTCTCATTCGCGCGCCTTTCGGCGAGCCATTTCAAGACAACGATGGACTGACTTTGAACGGCCATGATGCGGAACTTGCAAACGTTATGAAAGCTAAGGGTGTTCACGTTGGCTGGAACCTCGATGCTCAGGAATACAATTGTCAGTCGAGTCATCAAAATTCCGCGACAGACGAACAGAACTGTGTGTACAACACGCTGATTAACGGGTTGAAAAAACCTGGCCAAGGCGCGTACGGCGTTATCCTCATGCACGCCGTTCATTCGTCAACAGCTGCGATACTTCCGAAGTTTATCGACTATCTGAACGCTAACGGATTCGTTATAAAAACAACGGAAGATGCTGTCCGCGGAAAATACGGTAAATCATCGGCTGAAGTTCTGGGTGGTGCAGCCTCAGGCGGCGTTTTTCCTCCTCCAGCCGGTACAATAACCAAGCTTACCGTTGGCCAAACCATCCGAGTTGTCTCGCGCTTCAGCGGTAAATGCCTCGATAACAAAGACGGACTCAAAACCGATAATAATCCCCTGCAGCTTTGGTCTTGTACACCAAACAATGCTAACCAGTTTTTCACTGTAAAGTCGACTCATGCAGGACTCTACAGTCTCGTCAATAAAACATCGGGCAAATGTTTTGACCTCTTGACCGGCGCCTCCTCAAATGCGAATCCGGCTGTACAGAAAACTTGCTCGACGGCGGCTTCACAGCAAATAAATCCTGTCGCCTCTATTCAAAGTGCTTTCACATTCAAACTTGTTTCCGACAAAACATGTCTCGCCATCAAGGGCCCTAGTCTCGACGATGGTGCAAGTCTTCATACCTGGACCTGCAGTGCAGACCCACAGGAACAATGGTATTTTGTAGCACTTTAAGCAGCTGCAAACGTAACACTGCCCTCTTTCGGCATGCGCTGAAAGAGAGCTTTTCATTTTGACCCGGGAGCCGTTATTTGGTCGCTGAAATCAGATTTATCTGAATAAACTGCCCATATTTGAGTTCAGGGGGCGTTACGATATCCGGTATGGTAATGAGGCCTTTATTGGCTATCTGGGTTCCGTTCTGGCTATCGGCAGAGAGCTTGATTGTTGCCCCGCCATTCACCTTGATCTTCGTCGTGTAATCGATCGCACTCACAAAACCACCGACCGCATCAAACGCATTCAAATAGTAGTCCATCGAAGGCGACGATACACTCATCTTGAAGTAGGAGAACGTCGGGTTATTAGGCATTCCGCCTATCATAAGGTTTTTGCCTTCGCGCGTCCCTCCACTGTAAACCATAGGTTCGACAATACCGCGAATCCGCAGCTCAATCGTATAAACGATCGAGGGATCACCGTTGACTATAAGCGTCTTATCGACTTTTTTGGTAGTAGGGCAATCGTAGTTTGTTCCCGGGTCTTTTTCGCAGGCCATCTCCCAGCGTGCTTTGTCCAAGGTGAAAAAGAGTATGGATTGATCGGCAGGTGCCGCTACTGGAGCCATCGCTGGGGTAACAGCCGTTGCAGGTGCTGGCATCCTGGCAGGCGCTGGCGTCGCAGGTCCTGGAGCATCGGCGCCAGAGGCATCCGTCGCGCTCTCGGGGTCGGCAACATCATCGGCCGAAGCGCCCGCCTCATCACCACTGCCCGAAGGTACAACAGGTGTCGACTTCGATGTGGGCTTGCAGCCGGAAAGGAGTCCAAGTACCAAAAAAGAATACGAAAGCTTCATAGGATGGCGCCTCTTCTTAATTCTCAGGTAGGAATCGGATAATCCATAAAACCCTTTAATTATTCTTTGCAACCTTTACATTTATCTATAAACAACAAGTACTTATAGGACTCTTTGAGTTTCAAGGAATAGAGCTGAAAATGAAAAAAACCCGAGGTAAAGCGCAGGCTATGCCTCGGGCAGAAATAAGGAGTTGAAATGAAGACAAAACAAAAATGAAAACGAAACCTTAAAGCGAACTGAGCGGCTCGTAGCCTTTACCGACCAGGTTCAGGAAACTACAGATATAGGCGCGACCTATATGCGCAAAAATCGATTTGCCGATTTCGATTCCAATATTATGGTCGATAGTTTGATGCGCGAGTTTTGCTTTATAGTTCTGAAAAAAGAGCAATTCCTGTTCGTAGTCCATGGAATTACCATGTTTTTCAGCAAAACCATCCGCGTTAAGTTCAACAACCCAACCGGGAAGCGGCGCATAGCTCATGTTTTCGACAGTTTTTTCGATCACACTATTATTTTGAGTTCCAGGCGCCGTGAAAACATCGGCAAAAGCCTGTGCGTTTTCTTTTGTTGGTGGCAGACGGGGCACAGGGTCCTCGCCATTCTCCATCCGATATAGCCTATCGCCGACTAAGGCATCCACCTGGGCCATGAGAGTCGCGTCTCCCAGGCGAGGCTCTGCAAATGTATAAATAGCTTGAATATCATAACCAAGTTGTTTCAGTTTGACCGCATGAATCAAGGCGAGCGAGCCGCCTAAACTGTGACCGATGACGATAAGAGGCTTGGGATCTGTGAGCTGACGCGCTGCAAGGTCTTTCTGAACGGATGGCCAAAGGTCTTTAAAGCTTTTTCTCATGCCTGCGTGGCCTTCCCCACTTAATCCTATGTCCGAATACGGAACAGTGCCGGCTGTCAGGTCGGTGAGAAATTCCTGAACGCTGTGAGTCCCCCGAAACGTAAGGATACGAACGTCATCATTTTCAGCGATAAAACCGTAGGCCCCGAGGGGAATGTTTCCTATTAAATGGACTTTGGAAAATCCAAATCCTGCCAGCTGTAGCTTGATACCAGCATCGGTCGTATCTTCGGCGACTTTCGAGGCCAGCAGCGCGAGGAAAGCATTTCCCGAGGTATAGCCTGCGCCCGGGTCGAAGGTATAAATCGGGACATTTGCAGCACATGCTGCAGGAATGTTGGTGGCATTTGCCGTGTTCCAGGCCTGAGTCTGAGCATGGGCCGTGTTAAGACCAAAGGAGAGCGCAATCGGCATAAAAGCTGAGAACCATTGCAGGGGGTTAAAGCTAAAAGTGAGGTGACGCATCTGCATAATGCTCCTTTAGGCTAGGGCATAAGGCGACCGCGCCGGTTGATATTCAACCAGGGGCCATTTTACGTATCGCTATTCTGACATCATGCTTTCACTTATCTGGCCAAATAGCCATTTAAAAAAGCTAAGCAAGTTAACGCACCAGGCCTGAGCAAATTGCCTATCTTTTCATCTTAAATTCATGTGGGCTAAAAGAAAGAAGTAGCTTAGATAGGGATTGAGCACACAGAATCGAGCTTTTTTTGAGAGGACTAAGGGCGTCCAGGCTGGCATTGAGTTCAGGAATGCGTGATGAGCTTTGAGATTTGGCGAACAGAGGTAAGCAGCTCGTCCTGAGCTTCGCCGGATGGAAGTGCGCGTGCAATCGTCACCGCACCGACCATAAGAGATAATACGGTCCAAGCCCTAGCGCGCGCATCAGACGCCTCCTTATCACGCAATCCTTTCATCATGCGGTCTACTAACTGCACCATGTACTGATGGAAAAGTGCCTTTGCCGAATCGCCTGCTCGGGCTGCATCCACCGTAAGGGCTGGCAAAATACAGCTGTCTTCAATTTCTATACAATGCCGTTTGGAAAAATACTTCGTAAGGACTAAATCAATCCAGATTGGTTCGCCTGCTGACACACGCAAGTCGAGTTTGCCGCGAATATCCTCAAGCCCTTCTCGCAGAACTTCGAGCAAGAGTTCTTCTTTGCAGGAAAAGTGGGAATAGAAAGCCCCGGTTGTCATGCCCGCGTCTTCCATGAGACCATGCACACCCACACCGTCGTAACCGTCTTTACGCAAGCGTCGACCGGCCGCCCCGAGAATCAACGCGCGTGCTTTTCCTTTATGGTCCGATTTGTAGCGCATTCCATTGTCCTCCTCGAGGTTCACTTGACTTCGAATAAGCCATAGCATAACAATCGTTATCTTAACGAGATATATTCGACACCACATATGTCTCGCGTTCTTTTTCAATCGATACCAGGCACTTCCATCTGCGTCAATGCACGTGATAGCGGCCTCAATTCAGTTCACGAAAGTTTAAACATACTCGTCATACGAGAAAGGACGGCTATCGACGCGAGCGATACTTTTCTGTTATGAATTGGCTTTCAAAGAGTGCTCTCCTATTAAATTTTACGGCTGAAAAGCACGACATGAGACTGACTGGAAAACCAGGCTCTCATGGTTCCGCTGGCTGGATTGAATCTTGAGGACAAGACTTCATGTGGATAGTTCGCCTCGCATTACGCCGTCCGTACACGATTGCCGTGTGCGCGCTGCTGATTATTTTCGGCGGTTTGTTTAGTATCAAAGGTATGTTGATTGACATTTTCCCAGCCATCGATATTCCGGTCGTGGGAATCATCTGGAACTATCCTGGTCTGTCGGCTCAGGACATTGAACGGCGAGTCACGACCTATAGTGAGCGTGGTTTGACTACGACCGTCAATGGAATTTCAAAGATGGAGTCGACTTCGATTCCTGGTACCGCAGTGATGAAAATCTATTTTCAACCCGGCACTGAGATTGGCACAGCGATCGCGCAGATTGGATCGTCCGTACAGAGTATTTTACGGATCATGCCCACCGGTATGCAGCCGCCGGCGATTATTCAATTCAATGCGTCGAGTGTTCCCGTTGCTCAAATTACGGTGAGCAGCGAAACGATCCCCGAAGAAAAACTCTTTGACTACGGAGTCAACTTCATCCGCCTGAAACTTTTCACCATACCGGGGCTTCAGTCACCCGCGCCTTATGGTGGTAAATCAAGACAAATCAACGTGGAAGTGAAGCCTTCGGTTTTAAGTTCCAAGGGATTGGCGCCTTATGATGTCTTGACAGCACTCCAGGCCTCCAACATTATTTTGCCCGCCGGGACAGCACGAATCGGCAATTACGAATACAATATCTCGCTCAACTCCAGCCCCGAAATGGTCGAAGAATTGGGCCGCATTCCGATACGATCCGCGGGCGGTCAGATCGTAATGATCAGTGACGTTGCGAAAGTCTCGGATTCATTTGCAGACCAGACCAACATCGTACGCGTTAACGGTCATCGGGCGACTTATCTTAATATTCTAAAAAAAGCGGATGCCTCGACCTTATCGGTTGTAGCGGCAACCCGCGCCATCCTTCCTTCGATCCAGGATGCAGCACCTCCGGGCATGAAGCTGAAAATCGACTTTGACCAATCGGTATTCGTTACCTCGGCGATCAAGAACGTTCTTGTAGAAGCTGCGGTTTCTTCGGTGCTTGTATCGCTGATGATCCTTTTGTTCCTCGGCAGCTGGAAAAACGTGATCGTCGTATGTACGTCGATCCCTCTTGCGATCTTGAGCGCCATCATCGGCCTTAAGCTCACAGGAAACTCCATCAACATCATGACTCTCGGTGGCCTTTCCCTGGCGATCGGTATGCTTGTTGATGATGCGACGGTTGCAGTTGAAAACATCCATAGAAACAGGGGGCTCGGCCTGCCTCTGACCCGTGCGATTTTAGTCGGGGCCCAGCAGATCGCCTTGCCTGCGATCATGGCGACCCTTTCTATCTGTATCGTGTTTTTCCCTGTCGTATTGATCACCGGACCAGCCAAGTACCTTTTCACTCCCATGGCTCTATCCGTGGTACTGTCAATGTTAGCGTCCTATGTTCTTTCACGAACGCTCGTTCCACTCCTGACACGCATGCTCCTGGCGAACGAGGAGCATACGGACGATAACGAAGCTTTCCCTCGTTTTGCCCGCATGTTCAAACGCCTCGAGAACTTCTATGGTGGTGTTCTCGAGATGTTTTTAGCTCATAGGGCCTTCGTCTTATGGAGTGCACTCGGTGCGTTTCTCATCACTCTTTGCACCCTCTTTGTAATCGGTTCAGACTTTTTCCCGAACTCCGATACAGGCCTTATGAAACTTCACGTGAGGGCGCCCGGCGGAACACGCATTGAAGAAACCGAAAAACTCGTGGCTCATATCGAAGAGTCGATCCGTTCGATCATCCCTGAAAACGAGATCGAAACAGTCAACTCTGTGATAGGAGTTCCGACGTTCTACAACTTAGCTTTCGTTCCTACCGATAACGTGAATGCAGGGGATGCCGAGATTTTCATTGCTTTGAATGAAAAACATCATTCAACCGATGTCTACAAAAGCAAAATCCGCGATTACCTGGCGGCCAATTTTCCCGGCACAGTCAACAACTTCCAGCCGGCCGATATCATCAGCCAGGTTCTTAACTTCGGTTTGAGTGCGCCGATCGATGTGCAGATTGAAAGCCGCGATTTGCAAAAATCGTATGCTCTCGGACAAAAACTCATGGTGAAGATGCGCGCTGTTCCAGGCCTCCTCGATGTTGCGATGAAGCAGATCTTCGACTACCCGTCCCTCAAACTCAATGTCGATCGAATCAAGGCCTCACAGATGGGCGTCTCGCAGCGCGACGTCGCGAACAGTATGCTCATCGCTCTTTCCGGGAGTTCGAGCGTTTCACCGTCTTGGTATCTCAACCCGAGCAACAACGTTATTTACCCCATCTCCGTGAAAGTTCCGATCACGCAGCTGAGCAGCATATCCGACCTCATGGGAATCGCGGTGACGCCAGGCACGGGGACAGCTCCCCAAAGTGCTGGCGCCGTATCCACGGGTGCTGGAGGCGGAATGACCCCGCCCACACCGATGCAAACGCCCAGTTCGCAGACGCAACGCATGGGCAACCTTGTTTCGCTTCAGTCCCAATCCGAAATGAGTTCGGTCAGTCATACCAACGTTCAAAGGGTTATTGATATCACGGCGAACGTCGAAGGCCGCGACCTCGGTTCATCCACTAAGGCTCTCCAAAAAGAGATCGATAGTCTCGGCGACTTAGGACCTGGGATGAGAATTACCGTTCAAGGTCAAGGCCAGGTCATGGATGATTCCTTCCGGAGTCTGGGTCTTGGACTCCTTGTATCGATCGCTCTTGTTTATCTCCTGATGGTCGTGCTGTTTCAATCCTGGCTCGATCCGTTCATCGTCATGGCTGCCGTACCGGGCGCACTCGCCGGTATTTTGTGGACCCTCTTTATTACGGGCACTACGATCAACGTATACTCCTTCATGGGCTCGATTATGGCGGTCGGCATTGCCGCTTCCAACTCTATCCTGCTCGTTTCATATGCAAACGAAATACGAGTCGAAAAAGGCCTCAACGCCCTCGAAGCTGCGCTTGAAGCCGGAAAGACCCGTCTCCGCCCCATTTTAATGACGGCGATTGCGATGATCCTTGGTATGTTGCCGGCAGCGCTTGCGCTCGGCGAAGGCGGTGAGCAAAATGCCCCTCTCGGCCGCGCTGTTATCGGTGGACTTCTCGCCGCAACTTTCGTGACCCTATTGGTGGTGCCTTTGATCTATTCTCTCCTTCGTACTAAAATGCCTTCGCAGCATGAGCTCGACGAGAAGCTGAAACGCGAAGAGGAAGAGGTAACTCACATGATCGAAGCCGAAATTCATTCCCACTCTCACAACGCCCCGGAGGGTTCGCCCGTATGAGCCAGACCAATAAACCTCTTCCTTTATCCGTAAAAATCGGTTTTATCGTCTTTTTTGTTGCTGCTATTTCAGCGGTCGTCTTTGGAGTTTTGCACCAGAAAAATTCTGTGGAAAATGAGCGTAAGGAACGAACCGAAGAACTTGCAAGGGGCCAAAAGATAAAAGTTGCCAAAGCGACTCAATCACCTACCGAGCGCGTTTTGAAAATATCGGGCGAGGCCCGCGCTTATGCGAACGTTACTCTTTACGCGAAGCTCAGTGGCTATCTGAAGAATATTAAGGTCGATAAAGGGGATCGGGTCAAAAAAGGCCAGATTCTGGCGACTATCGAATCACCTGAGACCGAGCAGGCCTACCGCGCCGCTCAATCCGAAGCAAAAAACAAAAAAGCCATCGCCGACCGCACCAAATCGCTGCTCGATCGCCAGCTTGTTTCGCAGCAGGAAGCGGATCAGGTTTTTGCGGATGCAGAAGTTGCTGCCGCGCGACTCGTGGCGCAGGAAGCGCAAAAGTCTTACCAGACTCTTCGCGCTCCGTTCGATGGCACCGTCACGGCTCGTTTTGCAGATCCAGGTGCACTTGTACAGAATGCCACGAATGCCCAAACAGGAGCCCTGCCTTTGCTTTCGATATCGCAGCTCGATCAGCTTCGCGTGTTTGTCTATCTCGATCAACGCGATGTCTCGTACGTTAAAGTCGGAACGCCGGCCGAAGTCGCTCTAGCTGAACGTCCCGGAGTTGTTTTGAACGGGCACGTCTCACGCATATCGGGTCAGCTCGACGATAAAACACGCATGCTCCTCACCGAAATCGATCTCGACAACAACAAAAGCGAAATCGTTGCCGGTAGTCTAGTTGATGTCACTATGCATCTCTCCTCGCCGGCCGGTGTTGATATTCCTTCCGAAGCTCTTATCCTTCAAGGACCTAAAACCGTTGTAGGCGTGATCGACGATCAAAACACGATCAATTACACGGAAGTCAAAGTCCTGGATAACAACGGTGAAAAAGTCAAGTTATCGGGTGGCTTGACGCCAGGACAAACCGTGGCTCTGGGGGTCGGTAATACTCTGCCCAACAAATCAAAAGTTAGACCGATCGTCGATGAGCCGAAATCAGGAGCACCGGGACCTGCAGCGGCCGCAGAGGCACCTTCGACTGGAGGCTCATCGAATCTTTCTACTGTGGCAACACCAGCCGTAGCTCCGGCGTCTGACTCTGAGGTTAAAAAATGATTTGGGATAAGATTACACTCTCGCGTTTTGCAGTCCTTATGAGCATGAGCACTCTTTGGACTCAAGGTTTCGCTCAGGGGCATGCCGCGATCCAGGCTCAGAATCAAGTGGCGGCTCCGGCGTCGATCCAGACCGAAGGGCCCACCACGATAGGCAATCCCCGAGTCCTCACGCTTGATGAAAGCATACAGATCGCCATCAAAGAGGCGAGCGCTGTGCTGAAAGCGGAGAGTGATACGGAAGTTCGCGCCGAGCAACTTGTTCAGGGATACCTTCAGTTTCTGCCAAGCCTTATCGTGCAAGGCGGATACAATAAATTCCGTGGCCGCAATTTTTTGGCCACAGCGGCCCCTACGTTGGTGCGCGGATCGAGTTCAGGCACTAATTACCAAGTTTCTACCACGCTGAATATTTTTAACGGCCTCGGTGATATCTCTGCTTATAAATCGATCCGTAACAAAAAGTCCGCAGCCGACAAAACCTTTGATCGCGCCAAACAACAGATCGCTCTGGATGTTGCGCAATCGTTTCTCCAAGTGATACTGGATGCCAAAGTTCTGCAGATTGCCAAAGACAACCTGAAGACCTCGCAGGATCGTGAACGTCTGCTCGATGCGCAGAGTAAGGTCGGAACACGCAGCCTTGCCGATCTATTCCGCCAGCAGGCCCAGACGAGTGCTGATCAGTCCTCTCTGATCTCAACTCAAAACCGTTTCGAAAGTGACAAAATCCTCCTGCTCCGCCGTCTACGCCTTGATCCGCGCTCCAACATCGCCTTCCAAGAACCAATTTTTAACAATGATATTGTGACCTTGCGACAAGCGAATTCGTCCCCTTTAAGCAGCGACGCGCTCACCCAGGAAGCGCTTAATAATCGCCCCGATCTCGATGCCTCCCAAAAGCTCGCGGCGGCCTCGCGCGAGGACGTGAAATTTGCCCAGGCACCGTTTCTCCCTCGTCTCGATTTTGTTGCCACCTATGGCTCCCTCACGCGTGACTTTGATTTTCAACGTGTGAATGGAGTCGATGTCACACCTACAAATCAGGATTCTGTGGGCAAACAGCTGGCCGATCATACCAACGCAACTTATGGACTCGCGGTCACGTGGAACGTCTTTGACCGTTGGGTAACCCGATCGAATGTTGCCGTCGCACGCGGCATCGCTTACCGCTCGAAAATTGATGCCGAGGATTACCGGAATCAAGTGATCGGCGAAGTGCGCCAGGTCGTGGTCGATCGCAATGCCTCGGTGCAACAACTCGTGACATCGCAGGTAGGACTTACAGCAGCTCAAAAAGCTTTTGAAGTGACGGAGGGTCGATTCAGCGTCGGTGCCCTGAGCTTTGTCGATCTTTCGGCTGCACAGACAGCTCTTTTCCAGGCGCAAACCTCGTTCGCTCAAGCTCTGATTGGTTACGAACTCCAAAAACGGGCCTTGGCTTATGTGCTTGGAACAGGCGTTTAATTCCTCAATCGACTTCAATTAAACTAAAGTCTCCGATCCATTCGGGGACTTTTTCCTCTTAGTCTTCCCTGACTTTTCGATATATTTCCATTCAACATACACTTGTGCACTAATAACAAGAAAGCTGATTGTAAACTCCCGCAAGCTCGATTACGCTTTGGTCGTCAACTCAGGAACACAGGGGTCTCATCTACTTAGACTCGGGGAGCAACTATGGCTTTCATGAACAGACGCGTTGTTATTACTGGCCTTGGAGCCATAACTCCGCTTGGTGTATCACTTTTTGAAATCGAGAATTCCCTTAAAGAATCAAGAAGTGGCGTCAAAGCTATCACGCTATGTGATACGAGAGACATGCCGGTTACCTTTGCGGGCGAAGCACGTGGGTTTGTTCCAGAAAATTTTCTGGAGACCAAAGAAATTCGTCGCAATGATCGATTTATTCAAATGTGTCTTGCCGCCAGCGACTTGGCCGTAAAGGATTCTGGTATAGGTCCTGAGCCTCTCAAGCGAGCCGGCGTTGCTATCGGTGTAGGTCTGGGTGGACTTTATACTATCGAGGAAGCTTCGGTCACTCTCGCGAATTCAGGCGCCAAAAAAATAAGTCCGTTTTTGATTCCTTCTATACTTTCCAACCTCGCGAGTGGTCAGGTCAGCATTCGTTTCGGTGCAAAAGGCCCAAACTTTGCGATCTCATCCGCCTGTGCAAGTGGATCCCAGGCGATCGGCCATGCTTATCGGGAAATCCAATCGGGTCGCCGGGACGTGTGGATCGCCGGTGGTGCGGAAGCCCCGATTTCGACTCTAAGCATCGCAGGATTTGCGGCAGCGCGCGCCCTGTCCAAACGCAATGACGATCCGATCGCCGCGTCGAGACCCTTTGATCAGGGCCGGGATGGATTTGTGCTGGGGGAAGGCGCCGGAACTGTTGTCGTGGAATCCCTTGATTCGGCTTTGGCGCGTGATGCCAAAATTTACGCCGAAATTGTAGGCTTCGGCATTGCCTCGGACGCTCATCACATCACCGAACCTCATCCTCGGGGAGAAGGCGCGTTTTTGGCGATGGAAGAAGCTATCGAGGACGCGGGTATTAGGGCCATGGCCATCAATTATGTAAATGCCCATGCCACGAGTACTTCCTTAGGTGACCATATCGAAGGTATCGCGATGCAGCGCATTTTTAAAACCGAACTTAAATCGACCCTGGTTTCAAGCACCAAGAGCTTGATGGGACACGCATGCGGAGCAGCCGGTGCGATCGAAGCCATCTTCTGCTCACTGATGCTTGACCGCGAGTTTATTGCACCTGCATTCAACCTCGAAAATATTTCCGAAGAATTTACCTTCCAGTCGCCATCGGCCGTGCATCTCAAATACAAGGCTGATTTGATCATGAACAATAGCTTTGGCTTCGGTGGCGTGAATACCTCGATGATACTCAAACGCTTTGAGCAGTAAGGCCCGCGATACGAGATTCATAAAATCCGCTGGTCCGTCCCTCCTGTAGGGACGGACTTTTTTTTCAGTTTTATTTAAATATTTTACAAAATCTTGCTCTAGGCATCGACTTGCCGCGATATAATAGGATTTATCGGTCATTTAAAAACAAAAACTTGAGACGAACCTATGAAATTCAGCCTCTTAGCTATCGCGACGGGTTTTCTGGTCACAATAGTGTCCTGTCGGACCACGCCTCAGCTCGGAACCTCCGAACTTGCCACCTCAGAACGCGTCACGAGCATTCCCGCATTAGAACTGAAAGACCTGCCCTTTGAGTTCTGTCCCTTAAAGCATTCGTTTAGTCTGAATAATGCCCTTTGGCTCACATACCTGGCAACAGAACAATACTCTCATTTCGGTATCTTTGGCCCCGAACTGGGCCGATTGGGATTTGGGAGTCCGGGTGAAGGGGATGCTTACTTTAAAGGCTGGTACATCCTTCGCATTAAACGGATTCTTGAAAAAAAGAGTGATACCGACGACACCTGGACAAATGAGGACGAACGCAAAAAGCGCCTTGAGTTGGTACAAAATGAATACAAGGAAAGATTTCAGGAAGACTATATCAATGACTCGCTAACGGCTGATGACTATGAGCGTTTATTGGTGGACACGCCCAGCTCCTCGAAGATTCAGTTTATTTCCGGCAGACCGTCACCAGCCTCGCGCAGTTCCAAAATCAGTTCTTTCAGGAAGCCGACTACGCAGGCTGTCTATGCTGAGCATCCGAGCCTCGACTTTGCCGTTTTATCCATTCGCGGGACCGAGTTTGATGAGAGCATTGACCTACTCACTGATGCTAATATCGCACACACGTCCTTTGAGTCGATGGGAAATGTTGAGACCGGATTTTATAGCGCTTATAAAGAGGTCGAAGATCGCATCCTCAGTCTCTTGCGTTCCAAATCCTCTCTCAAACCCATCAATCTTTGGGTGACAGGCCATTCTCTAGGAGCTGCAGTGTCGACCCTCCTCTCGGCTAAGATCATGTGGCTCCATGAACGAGGCGATCTCAAGAATGTGCATCTCGTCGGGTCCTATAATATGGGCTCACCCCGTATCGGGGATCATACCTTTGCGCAGGCTTTCGATGCGATGTCGATCAAACAAAACGTAACATTTGTCAGAATTCGAAATCGCGGGGATGCGGTTTCTCGTATTCCCCTCGCCGACTACTGGCACGTCGGAGCACTCGCCTACTTTGGCAAAGACAATATTCTTTATTACGGCGACGGTTGGAAGACGATCGAAGCCAAGAGCGATTATCTGACAAGCTACATTCCATCCACAGCCGATCATAAAATCTTGGCTTACTGGGCGAGTTTGAAAAAAACCTATTTTGAGCACAAAAAGGACGAGGTAGCAAACTGCTCGCTGATTGAACCGAACACTCCACCCGCTCTCTTTTATGAAGATACAGATGATCGCAAAGGACATTAAATGCGCCTCTATCATTTTCGGTCTCTTGGACTTGTAATGCTATGTTCCATCACAGCATTTTCGTGTCGAACCAGCGTCCTGGCGGAGAAGCCGGAGACCGATTCGAACCTGGCTCTTTCACTTAAAATGCCTGCTTTGCCTGATGATGAAACGGCGGATATAGCCTTTGAATTCTGTCCCATGAAAAAATCCTTCAGCATGGTAAATAATCTTTGGCTGGCCTATATCGCTTCGTCCGAATATTCACACTACCGGATTGTGGGGCCACAGCTCGAAGCCCTCGGCTTCGGTGACCCGGGCGACGGGAAGGTGTTTCTCAAGTATTTCTATCAGGACAGACTGAAGCGTATTTCTGAAAAGATCAAAAGCCCGTCCGATAAGTGGAAAACCGAGACGGAACGACTTCAGCTTTATGGGAAAGTTAAAGCTGAATATAAAGACGTCTATGGCGAAGATTACGAAGAGGACAGGGTGTCGTCCGCCGATTTTGAGAAGACTTATCTCAAAACACCGAATGACAGAAAAATTCAGTTCGTATCCGGGAATTCCCACAGCAGTGTCTTTGCCAAATCCCCAAGTCAAGCGGTCTATGCTGAACACCCAGGCCTCAACTTCGCTGTTTTATCGTTCCGAGGTACAGAATTTGATGAGACCCTGGACTGGCTCACCGACGTAAAGGCAAGTTATACGCAATTAGACGGCATGGGATCGATCCATAGTGGGTTTGCAGCGGCTTTTAGAGACATCGAACCTCAGGTCTTCTCCATCCTAAAATTGCGTTCAAAAGAGAAACCTATCAATCTCTGGCTCACCGGGCACAGCCTTGGAGGCTCACTTGCTACTATCATGGCAGCTAAAATCATGATGATGCATGAACGGGGCGAACTCCTTGGCGTGAATCTTGTCGGAATGTATTCCATCGGTTCACCGCGGATCGGAAATCTCACTTTTGCCAAAGAATTTGATAATCTTGCCAACAAACAGCAGATCACGGTCGTTCGCACCCGCAGACACGCTGACGTAGTGACCATGATCCCTCCGACACATTACTATCATGTCGGAACCTTAGCCTACGTGGGTGGTGACGGGATCCTCTATTACAAAGAGGGTTGGAAAGAGATCGAAACCAAAAGCGATTACCTTAAAGTACTCACGTCCGCGGTGAATGACCATCTTCTCATAGGGTACTGGCGATCCTTGAAAAAAGCGTATCTGACAAATAAAGGTGACGAAGTAAGCGACTGTCGTTTGAACGAGCACAACGTTCCGCCGAAGCTTTTTTATGAAGATAAATCAATGCGGAAGTGAGGCCAGTTCTTTACAGAACTCTCCCCAGGCAAACATTGCCGCCCATAACTCTATGTAATCTCATTATTTTGCACTCTTATCAAACCCTTTGTTCTGGCCTTCCCTGTAACAAAGGGAGATCGGCAACCTTTTCCTAGCTTTGGCGCTTAACCTTCCGCCACCCCGTGTCGATACGAGAGCAACTCTTTCGATAAGGTGTGGAATGAAAGCGTCACAAAACCAAACCGAGACTCTGCAATATCCATCGGTGGATGAAAGCTCAGTGAGCGCACCGGCACCAGTAAAAAAACCGCTCTATCTCTTAGGCCGCACTACCGATGCTTTGTTGATAGGTGGAGCCTCGTTGCTCTTTTTCATCGCCTCTTACCTCTTTGTCGATAAAAACGGCTCAATAAACCAGATCTCCTGGACGGCATTTTATCTGGCGTTTTATATCAACAACCCACACTTCATGGCTTCCTACGTTCTTCTCTATTGGGACAAACGCAGTGAGCTTTTGAAAAATAAACGCTTCCTCTGGGCTGCTATCATCGCCCCTGGACTTATCCTTTCTTATCTTGCCTATTACATCCGCGCGGGCAATACCGAGATGCTGGGTTATGCTGTTAACCTGATGTATTTCACTGTGGGCTGGCACTATATCAAACAAATCTACGGCACGATGCTGGTGACGAATGCGCGCCAGGCTTATTATTTCAATTCGACGGAAAGCCGCATCCTAAAATGCACGCTTTATCTCATTTGGTTTATGTCTTATGCGAACAGCAACCAATCGATTCAGAGCCTGCTTCACTATGGAGTCGGCTATAAAACATTTGAAGTACCGGCATGGTTCCTGACGACTAGCTATATAATGATGGGCGTGAGCTTTCTCGTTCTAGCTCTGACCTTCGGCCGCAAATGGGTCAAAGAAGGTAAACTTCCGCCGCTTGCCGGGATGTGTTCTCTCGCGGTCATTTATGTTTGGTATCTTCCGCAGCTTTATCATGCAGTTTTCTGGTATATGATTCCGTTTTTCCATTCGCTTCAATATATGCTGTTTGTCACGACCTTGAAGAGAAATCAGTTTCTCGCCGAATCCGATACGGAGGAAGATCCCGCTTCCGCACGTCTTCATTTCGCAAAAAAATTCCTTGGGTTTTTTGCGGTCATCGGAGCCATGGCCTACCTGACGTTTTTTCTTTTACCCAATGGTCTCGATCGTTATGTCCCCTACGATCACACGGTTTTTGGCCCTCAACTTTATATGTTCTGCTTCATTACTTTCATCAATATTCATCACTACTTTATTGATAATGTGATCTGGCGTCGCGACAATCCCGACCTCAAAAAATATCTTTGAGTTCCATTTTCTCATCGATAAATACGAAAATTTATTCTTATATTTTTTACGTATTCAAAAGGACCTCCGTTGGTCCAAGCCTACGTCGGCGAAAGAGTCCAATCCTACGTCGGCGGAAAGGTTCAACCCGCGCTGTAAGCCCGGGACAAGCCGCGATTGGACTTAGCACGGTTATTGCTTAGCCTACCCCATCAGGCCAACAGGGCCGCTCATTCCAAAACCAAACCAAAGGTGAGTATTATGGCTATTGCAAACAAAGTTCGCGACTCTATCAAAGAAAACTTAGTTGAAAATACAGACCACAAAGAAGGCCCTGTCGCGAAAACTATCGAAGAACAAACCGCAAAGCTTCCTTCTGACCTGTTTCTTTGGGCAGCGTTTGGTTCGATGGCTATCTCCGCAGCGTTGCAGGCCGCAGGCAAAAAACACACTAGCAACTTCGTGGGCCAGTGGGCTCCTTCGTTTCTGATTCTTGGCGTTTATAACAAAATTGTTAAAGTCGCCGGCTCTGATAAACTGACCCGCTAAGCCTCAGCAGTGTTGACGAAAAAGGCCTGCTCGTAAAAGCAGGCCCTTTTGTACTTTATGGTATCTAACGCATGATCAGTCCGCGCTCCGACCATTCGACCAGTCTCCCGGCGATATAAGTAATCTGATTGCTATCGTAGAACCCCACTTGCTCGTTTAACAAATCACAGGCATCGATGAGAGTTGCTCCACCTTCAAAAGCAGCCAACAAACGTGACTCGCGCTCGTCGAGAGCCTGCTCTAAAAGAGCAAAGGAATCATTGCGGTAAACTATGTAGTTACTTGCAGACTCAACGGGTGGCGAAGGCATATCCTCATTATCGATCGCGTGCAGTACGGGCAACACATCAAACGAACAGGCTATACGTTTTACGGTCGGCATGAGTTTGAATTGCACCGTCTCCCACATGGCGGGCGAAAATGCCTTGATCAACTCGGGTGTGAGTTTTGCGGCATTTATGTCTGCAGTATAGGCTTCAACACGCGCCCATTCGAGAGCCGCGAGATCTCCAAGTACAAGGAGGGGGACTCCAAAATCGTAGTCCACTTCCGACAAGAGATTTTTTAAAAAATCCGGCAGACCCGCACCGGCAGCTTTTAAGCTTGATCCCATAGGAGGGCAAACCTCGAGATAAGCGGCAACCAGATAACGAAACCCTTCTTCCTCGGTAATAAAAGCCAGTGCTGGATAATAATCGAGCAAAACCTCTTCTAGACGCAAAAAATAGGCGTGATTGTAGACCTTGAGCCCGGTCGTCGCAGGCGTGGGACGATCACCTTTCAGGTTACGGGTTCCGTTTTCTTCAATCCCGAATGGCCTAACGATCTGCTCAAAAAATTGGGAGTAGTTGATCGCATTGGAACGTGATACGCCCGTGAGCTCGATAGTTTCTGCTGTCACGCTGCCAACGTTTGGATTCGGCCGATACGCACGAGCTTTTTCACATTCTGCTAAAAGAACGGGAAAATCTGGTATATTCCCATCCCATTCAACGATAGCGGGCCGATCCGGGAAGAGGGCTTTCGCTTTGCCGAAAAGCTCCCATACTTCTTTAGGTACAGGCCGGTCGTGCGTATCAACCAGAACGTCGCCTTGATTACTATGCCCCGCAAGATGGAAATAACCGACATCCTGCGGGCGCAACGCGCGCAAAAAGTCTTCTGGATTTTGGCCGAGATTTTTTAGGTTTACATAGAGATTGTTAACGTCGAGCAGTATGCCGGCTCCCGATCGTTTGAGAAGTTCTGCAAAGAATCCGGCTTCATCATAATCGCCGTCCTCAAAAGCCACATAAGCCGACGGGTTTTCGAGAAAAAAGCGGCGGCCCAGAAACTCCTGGAGATAGGCGAGTTTTCCGACCAATTCATTCATACTTTCGTGGGTATAGGCGATAGGCAAAAGATCGTGACTATTGCGACGAGCCAGCTGCCCCCAGGACAGGTGATCCGAAACCATCTGAGGTTCGACCCATTGAATGAGGTCTTTGAGCTGTTTGAGGTAGAGCGGGTCGAAAGGACCCTGCGATCCAATAGAGAGCCCAACCCCGTGCATCAGGATGGGATAATTTTCGCGCAGCTTTTCGAGGAAATACTTTGGGCGTCCGCCGACGCCCATGAAATTTTCCGAGACGATCTCAAAGACATCCACCTCAGGTGGGTTATGCGTCGTAACCCAACCGTAATGCTGAGGGCGAAAACCAACACCAAACGTATCCTTCGTCTCGGTCATCTCATTACCTCGAGGGAATTAACCCTTAGCTTGCCATTTGCCGCCAGCTTTTTTGCAAGCTGAAGCGTCTTTAGCTTCTACAAAGCCGTGGCCTTTGCAACTGTTTTGGCCTTTGCATGATGCATTGTCATGGCCTTTACAAGCGCTTTTGCCTTTGCAGCTTGCATTTTGGCAGTATGGTGCTTTGTCAGACGCAGCTGCAGGTGCAGCTGCTTCTTGAGCGTGAGCAGCTGCAGAAACGAGCAAGCCAGCAACAGCAGAAGCGACGAGTGATCCGAATGCGCGTTCTTTCATGAGAGTCTCCTGAAATACTTTTGTATATGCAATACCCCAATATGGAGCATTTTCAGTCTGTTTTGTCTTTAGAATTGGAGAATTGTAACCAATAGGGTTTAGGAGAGTAAAGAAAATTTCTCAAGCTGTGGAAATTTGTCATCAGAAGCTTCGCTTTCCCCTCCCTATTTGACGATTCAGCCAATTTTTTTGGCTTACTTCGACAAGCTCCCCTGAACTTTCGCTGAAAAGTCCTTCAAAAGAAGCTTTTACTTTTGAATCGCAACTCACAAACCGCTACATTCGTCTCCTTTGTTAGACCGTGAAGTCCAGGACATGTCAGATTCACGCTTATGATTCACCCCAACTCCTGAGGCGCGCATGAAACTATCGCAGGCTGAAATCGAGCGTGGACCGAGCCCCAACGTGCCACGCCAGCTCACGGTGCGTGCCATCATCGCCGGCATTTTTCTCGGCGGGTTCATGAGTCTTTCCAATCTTTATGTCTCGCTCAAAACGGGCTGGAGCATGGGTGTCTCCATAACGGCAGGCATTTTAGCTTTCGCCCTCTTCTCACTCCTCCTCAAACTTCGTATCGTGCGAACTGAATTCGGCATGCTCGAAAATAACGCCATGCAGTCTGTCGCAAGTGCTGCGGGGTATATGACAGGCGGCGGTACGGTGGCCGCGATTCCCGCGCTCATGATGATCACAGGTCAGTCGATGGGTGGCTGGCAGATGTTTGTGTGGATCACAACAATAGCCATGCTCGGTGTGATCATGGCCATTCCCATGAAACAGCAGATGATCAATATCGAGCAGCTTCGTTTCCCTACCGGCGTTGCCGCCGCGGAGACCTTGAAGGCCCTCCACGATCACAGCTCGGAGGAAAACAGCAAGGCGCGTTATCTCACCTGGGCTGGCTTCATAGGTGCAGGCATTGGTTTTTTTCGGGATGCTCATGCAAAATGGATCCCATTCAACATTCCCAATAAATTTACGCTCCCCGGACTCACGCTGGCGGGACGCCCTATCGCTGATTTCACGATTGCGATGGAAGGCAGTCTGATTCTGATTGGAGCCGGGGCCATCATGGGGATTCGGGCCGCCTGGAGCATGCTGCTCGGCGCAGTGATTAACTATGGGATACTCGCACCGCGCCTCTACGAACAAGGCATTATAGACCCCAAGCTCGGTTACAAAAACATCGTCGCCTGGAGCGTCTGGTTCGGTTCTTCAATGATCTTAACGAGCGGCCTGCTCGCGTTTGCCTTTCAGTGGAAAACAGTCGTTCGGGCCGTTCGAAGCGTCGGCGCCGCGTTTGGAATCGACAAGGATAAAATCGACAACTTGGAGGTTCCGATGAGTTGGTTTTTCGTTGGTCTGGCGGTCTTTTCGCCTCTTGTTATTTTCCTGGAGTGGTATCTGTTCGGGATAAAGATATGGATGGGTGTGATCTCGGTTGTTATGAGTTTTTTCATTGCCATAGTCGCGTGCCGTGCAACCGGCGAAACCGATACAACGCCGACCGGGGCCCTTGGGAAAATCACGCAAATCACCTTTGGTGCCTTGGACGTCGGGAACGTTACGACAAATCTCATGACTGCTAACGTCACAGCTGGTGTGGGCCTCCACTCTGCCGACCTTTTAACCGATTTAAAAAGTGGCTATATTTTGGGAGCCGATCCCAGACAACAGTTTTGGGCTCAGTTTTTAGGCGTGGTTGCGGGCTCTGTTTTTGTTGTCCCGGCGTACCACCTCTTGATTCCGACGCCGGATCTCCTGGGATCGGATCAATGGCCGGCTCCCGGTGCCCAAACCTGGAAAAGCGTTGCGGAATTACTTGCCAAAGGATTTCACACCCTGCATCCGACAGCGCAGCTGGCAATTCTGATCGGCAGCGTCCTGGGTATTGGGATTGTTCTGCTCGAACATTACTTTCCAAAAGCCAAAAAATATATCCCCTCGCCCACCGGTTTGGGACTGGCCTTTACGATGCCGGCTTACAATACTATCGCTATGTTCATAGGCGCTATCATCGCATTCTGGCTCGAAAAAAAGAAGCCTGAGCTGGCTGAGAAAACGATAGTCCCTGTGAGTTCGGGATTTATCGCCGGCGAAAGCCTGATGGGTATACTCGTTGCGATCCTTGTGGTTCTGGGCGTTTTAACAGCTTAATGGCGAAGCCATGGAGTCTTTTATGAAAAATGTGACAGTCATTCAACATCCTCTGGTTCAGGATCGCCTAACTCAACTCCGCGATAAATCAACAGATATCGGGACTTTCCGCAAAGCCATGGGGGATCTGGGGTACCTCTTGTTTTATGAGGCTGCCCGTCAACTTCCTACCGAAAATGTCGCCATCGAAACCCCGATGGCACCCTTATCCGCGCCGCGTCTTCGGTCACAGGTCGTCCTCGTTGCCGTCCTCCGAGCTGGGCTTGGGTTTTTGGATGGTGTGTTGGCGAACGTACCCATCGCGCGCGTGGGGTATCTAGGTTTGAAACGTGATCTTAAAACACTCGACGCGATTTCTTACTACAAAAACCTCCCCGAGATTTCCGCAGAGGATACTGTGTTTGTCCTTGATCCCATGCTGGCTACGGGACACACGGCGATTGCCGCGCTCAAGGAAATCGAGGCGGCTGGCGCAAAATCGATGCATCTCATCAGCCTGCTTGCTAGCCCTCAAGGACTTGAAACTGTGCTCAGAGAATTTCCCAATCTTCATGTTACGACCGCTTCGATCGACCCGGTACTCAACGACAAAGGCTATATCATCCCGGGATTGGGTGATGCGGGGGACCGGCTCTACGGAACATTGGGTCATTGAGCGCCATGTGAGCCTCAGAGAATTTTGATCTTGAAGGCCGTCCAGCTACGAAACACCTACTCTTCTCTAGTCGACGCCTAGGCACCTTTCGCCCGGCGTCCCGCCCACTTTTGCCGCCTTATTGAAAACCGGCCAAACTTTGCCTATGCTGAAAGAGGAATAGAAGGAGCCTCTTATGTCCGGCGCGGAAAACCTGAACTCTATCGACCCCATCGATCCTGATAGCCTCAGTCAAGCAGGGCTGGTCAAATATCGCGAAAAAAGACTTGGAATCCTCAACCTCAACGATTCGTTTGTTGTTATATCCGACAGGAATTTCAACGAGTCGACCGGTGCGATCAAAAACGTCTCGCGATTCGGGACACGCATACTTTTGAATGACGAAGGGGCTACGTTCATCATTGGCGAACAGCTCCCAAGGGTCAAACTCACCCTACTCGGCACCCAAATCTATAACGGACCCGCAACCATAGTAAACGAGCAAAAAGCAGTGCAAAAAGGCTTTGAACTGGGCCTTTCCCTCTACGGTGAGGGCATCGACCTCGATCAGGTCAACGCGATTCTCCAGATTGAACCCGATGCCAACTCGATCGGTTCGATCAAAGGCGTTATAGAACTCAGCAAGCAGGTTCTTCCCGATTTTAAGATCCTCGTTGCCGATCTCAATACTCTTTTTTCTGATCTTCGGATGAAGCTTCACGACGAAGAAAAACGCATCGCTGAGTTTGCGACGTCGCCGAGCCATAATAAAAGGCTTGAGCAGCAGGCCATCAACGTGGCTTTCTCCCTTTATGAACACGATATACAAAATATCTTTGAAGATTTTGATACTCTCATCACAACGCTTCGGGACGCAGACGCGATCGAAATTCACAAGCGATATTTCCGCACCAACTTCCACGCACATTTTCTTAATGCCCCTTTTATTCATCGCGCCTACCATAAGCCCCTCGGATACGCCGGTGATTTCGAGCTTTTGGTCATGCTCTACGATTACCAGGATCTCGGCCCGACTCTCTTTGAGAAATTCTTTCATCGGATGGGCTGCCACACGCCTTCGGCCGTCGCCAACAAAAATAGGGTCGTTTTCCTTGCCGATCTCATCCTCCGCGAATACAGCAACATTCAGCGCGACATCGGCACTTTCCTCGTGACGAGCGTGGCTTGCGGGGCGGGGCGTGAAATACAGCTGTTTCTGGAAGACGTGATTCAGCTCGGGCTTATGAATCCGATCAAAACGATCTGTCTCGATAAAGAAGAGCGCGCTCTGGAATACGGGCAAATCGTGCTACGAAAAACGATCAAACCAGGGTTTCCAATCGAATCCATTTTCCTTGCGGAAGATGTCATCAACGGCTTGATTCAACCGAGTCATTTTAAGAAAGAACTATCGGGAAGCCATCTCATTAGCTGCGCCAGCCTCTTTGATTATTTGAGTGATCGCGTGGCCACCAAACTCATCGAAGCCATGTTTGAGCTCCTCGCTCCCGGTGGATCGCTGTTTATTGGCGCCGTTTCGGACACCAGCCCTGACCGTTTCCTCATGGATTTTCTTATGGAGTGGAAACTGAAACTTCGGAGCGCCGAGGATCTGAAACGAATCGTTCCCGAAAAGATCCGTGGTTTGCCGCACGTCATCGTCGAGGTGATTAGCGAACCCTTGGGCTTGAACCTGATTCTGCGCGTCCGTAAACCAAGTCTATAATTGATATCAAAACGGAAAACGATTACCACCCTTGGCCTTGGGGCATCTGCCCCTTGCACTCCCATAGTCCTTCTCAAGGGCTGAAAAGTCAGGGATGACAGACCGAAATACGCTGAGCCGTTCAACCTTACATGTCATGGCCACGGCCGCTGCCATCACCGTCGCAAACATCTATTATAACCAACCCCTTCTTGAGCCGATTCGCGCAACGTTCGGTGTGAGCCTCTCGATGCGATTGGATGGGTTGATTGCAATAGGGGCTTTGCATTTTGCCCTTGGCGACAGCAGCGGAAAAAAGGAGTTGGGCACCTAGTCCTGATTCCCGCTCCCACAAGACCATGGCAGTTTGATTTTAAGCCAACTTACTTCCGAATTGGCTTTTGCCGATCGGCATTCACTTTATCAAAGCTCTCGTCGGTTTCCTTCATACGTTTATCCAGTTCCGTATGATCGGGTTGGGAAACAGAAACTTTGCGGCCTCGAGAAGCATCTTCGATTTCATCTTCGAGTTGTCCCATGACTTTGACCTCATGCAGAGTAGAATAAACGTTCCGCTCGTGATCATGACCACCGACTCTCTCACGGCGCAAGGCCTTGTTTGAGGCGGTATCGGCTAATACTATGTATTGATTCTGATTTATCATTTAAGGCTGTGGAGCCGAAGGTGAGAACGCAGGTTGCAGGCTGTCTGAGATTGATCCAATCGCAACAAGTGAGTAGGTATAGTTGATCGTTGTCGTTCCTAATGGACAGCTCGATGCCTTAGCCAAGTTTGGGCTGGGCACGCAGGCAACATGAGCTACAGTTCCGGCGACTTCGCCCGGTATGGTAACACGCGTGAGACCGCTTATGATGGAATTGCCCATCACGTCTTTCAGGTCGACCGACCCATCCGCCTCGAGTTTCACGCTATCGACGCTTAAATAATCGGACGGCGCGAGCGTCTGGTTATAGGGAACAACAGTGATCGTTACAGCACGTATTGCCTTATTCTCATCTTCTTTTACATAAAAGAGATTCAAACGGACATCGTGCGATCCATCCTCTGCGCGTAAAAGATAGACTTCGCGCATGATAGTTTCGTTTTCACGGGCGATAATCGGCGCAATTTGCAAAAAGGGCGCTTGGATCTGGTATCCTTCACCGGCATCAACCATACCCGATAATGAGGCATCGGCTGTGGCGTGATCAACAAACGGCAAACCTTTAATCAAGCCATCCGGATCAAAAGCCAGCACGACCTTAAAATTCGTTTTTGATTCAATATCGCTTGTGCTCAATTCAAAAGGTTTTTGCAGGCGGAAATACCCGCCACCATCAGGCAGGAAAAACACACTCTCCGCGGCCGGTCCTGAGGTCATATCTTTTACTCGATACTGATAATTGACAGAAAGGCCATCAGCGCCGTTTGACCGATAGGACCCAGCAGCTTTTGTGTAGAGCTTCGTTCCATCCGTAAGTGTCACATCCGCTTTCACTTTAAAAGGACGATACCAGTAAACCAGAACAGCATCATACGTCTGGACGTTTTTATCCGTAGCGATCGTAGTACGCGTAAGAGCAGCGAGAGATTTTTTATCGAGGACATTCGTAAAATGAATTGTGTCGGAGGCAGCCTGCTGTGGCCCGTAGGTATTGTAATCGGTCGTGGCACCGTCTTGATCTGTATAGAGATTCCATTCACCCGCGCCCGAACACGAGGCGGATGGTCCCACGGCCTTGAGGTGACTGCACAGGGCGATGCTGCTCACACGAAAGCTGTAGGACTGGATATCCTCACCTACCGCTAAACCCGTGGCTGTGGTGGCAGTGAGGCCCTTTGGTGGTTTGATCACGTCATCTAAAGCAAGGGACGCCTTCGCAAGTGGAGTGATGGCGAGCCGGCTGGATTGAAATTGAGTCGTCACTGTTCCACCAGTTGAGGCGGTGGTTTTTTTACAAGCTGCGATAGCGAACGTTAAAATGACAGAAACAGATAACGCTCCCAATTCAAGTCTCGAACCGCGACTTATCATGGTGATGCTCCTCCCCGGCGGTCCGGAATCTTCACTAGATCATAATAATCTCCTTTTGGCGTGCATCTGTTGCCCATACCGATTATCAGTTACATAAAATGTCATTTTAGGCGTTTTAAACGCATAATCTTTTTTCATGAAACCCTTGATAGGCTTGGCTTTTACAGTTTTTTTGAACTATAAAGGTTCGGTAGCCACCGGCGTTTATGCACATATATTGAGGGGATAGTTTTATGAAACATATTTACGCTCTTGCCTGCGGCGCTTTGCTATTTTCTGCCTGTGGAAAGACGGATTCGCATGCGACTCTCTCTATATATGGTGGCCGTCCCGTTCTTAATGAACAGAGGCTGAACGCAGTAGCCCTAACCGATAATAATGGTTTTTTCTGCACAGGAACAGCCGTCACGCCTACTCTCGTCATCACCGCTGCACACTGCACGGACGGTGAGTCGCCCGATAATGTTCGTATCTACGTTGGGAACGGAATTACGGGCGGCAATATGCAAGGTCAGTACGCAGTCACCAAATTCGTAGCCAACCCACTCTACAATCAAGCTGATCCGGAATCAGACCACGACTCAGCTTACCTCGTCCTCAAAACACCTCTTGATTTGCCAGCCTCGGCTTATACGCCGATCCTAACTGATCCAGTCGAGATGAAAGAACTTTTGCGCGACGGTCAGGACACCTATCTTGTAGGCTTCGGCATTGATAAAAAGCAAAATGCGGGCATCAAAAATGAAGTCAAAGCGAAAGTCCGCAAAGTCCTTGGCAGCGAAGTGAGCCTCGGTGGAGCAGGTCGTGACGGTTGTCAGGGCGATAGTGGTGGCCCCGCATACGGGCAACTCACAAGCGGTGAGTGGCGAGTTTACGGTATTACTTCGCGCGGGGGTGACTGTGGGAACGGCGGTATTTGGGGACTCATGAGCGACAATATCTGTTGGGTCGCTAAGGATTCCGGCGTTACCGATTTATCGTTACCGGCCGGCACTTGCCCTCAGTAATGCGCCTTTCGTGAGTATCTTAATTTCCCATAAAAAAGCCTTCCCGCGTGTGGGAAGGCTTTGTCACTTTGGAAATTACTGTAACCCTTGACTGGACTTATTTTACTTCGATTTCGCTAACAACTTTGTCTTTGCCAGCAACCGAAGCCGCAGTATCCTCAATTTTTGCTTTCTCATCATTCGTTCCAACTGGACCTTTCAAAACAACGCGGCCTTTGACCGTGACGATTTTCACGTTGTGAGCGTTGGTCGAAAGACTTTTGTCTTTAACGATGCTCTGACGAATCTGACGAGTAATTTCAACATCGCTTTTATCGTTGCTGGCTTGGTCGGCAGTCACTGCGTTTTTGCCGTTATGAACGGAGTTACGGCTACTATTATCAGCGCTGGGGTCAGGTGTAACATTTCTGTCGCCAGTTTCCGCTGGTGTCGATTTGGAATTCACCGGAATTTTCATAGCCGCAGGAACTTTGTCACCGGCATGAGCGGATGGTATGAGGGCAAGGCTCAATAAGCCGGATGTGATGAGTTGTGACATTACGTTACGCATGATGACTCCTGTTCGTGTTTGAATCGCCTTCACTCTGAGAAGAGACTCTGGTCTCAGTCCTTATGCACAATGTATGCCTAAGAATTGACTCAATTTGAAAATCAGCTCAGACCCGTGTTTCACGAATGAAGGAACCAACGAAATCACAAAAAGGATACATACTGAATGAAAACGGAACTCCCCAAATATGGCGCGATCACTGCAAAGTGAGGTCCCATTTTAGTCTTTTTAATGTCACACCATTCACCTGGATTTCAAGCGCATGCGCACCCTCGTAAAACACGCGTGTCGTGATTTTTTTTAAGGAATGGTTTTTGCTCACTAAATGACTCCCCTCGCCCGCCAACTCAAAGGTGTCTAAGCTTAAACACCTACGCGGACGTTTTGTCGTTTGCTTTCGCAAAATGCAGAATAGAGAGCTTTAAGTTGGTCACGAATCATACGGACCCGAACCTTCATCTCGTGATCTTCAAGAGGTCTGGCGATACTGAGGAATGTTTTGGCATCAAATGCGGGATACACGCGCACGATGGCTTTGGCGATTCGTTTGAGGAGGTCCTTTCCGAAAAAATGTTTTAAAGCCGTACTATCCTCTTTGGCTTTTTTCATTCGCTGCTCAGCCATGACCACTCCTCTTATGCATTCGGCGACATCGTATCCTAGTCGGGCTGCGGTGCGTATGCGATCAAAAAACAAAAAAGGCTTCCCCCGTAAGGAAAGCCTTGAACCTATTCCAAGAATTTAGCGTGGAACCTGCATGGTTGTGCAGTGAACTGCACCGCCCACATAAATCAGATCGTCGGACACGACCCATGTGAACTTATAACCAGCCTTTTCGTAGACACTGCGGACTTCTTCCTCATATTTAGGAAGGAGTGATTGGTCGAAGTACAGGCCATTGTCAGCCGCGACATCGGGCGTATTAGGCGCTACATAACGAGGCACGATGATATTGCCGTTTACGGCGAGCGAGTTGGTGTAAGAACGGTAGACTTCCTGGCCGTTTTGAAAGATCGCACCGGGAACAGGGATCCGAATCACTGTGTATCCGAGAGCCTTTATATCCGCAGCGCGTGCATCAAAGTATTTTTTGATGACCTTGGCGCGGGCTAGAGCCTGCGCGTTGGTGTAAAGACTGAGGTCTTCGTCACGGAGTTCATTCACGATCACCGTTTTGTTATCCAGAAACTTCGCCCACATATCGATGTGGCCTGTGCCCTCGTAGGGCATACGAGGAAGGATATTGACCGTTTTACAGCCAGCAGCACCTTCATAATAAGATTTCACACCTTCGGCATCCATCACGATATCATCGGCCCGCTCCTTGGTGCCGTTGCCGTCGGTCACGCGCGATGTCATTAGACAGTTGCCATCGGTTGTGGTCATGAAGTTCCCGCCTTCGTTATAGATGGGAACACTCACGCGAGGGAAATTCAACACGTGTTCCATCGATTGGCCGGTATAATCATCAGCGTCACGTCCAGGAAAATAGTTGAAATCGAGAAGGCGCAAATCGCCGCTTGCCGTCAGCGCACCTTGGGGAGCCCAGTCACGCGACCAGACTGTAAGAGACCCGGTTAATTGCTGACGAATGAGTTCGACCTTACTCAGGTTTGATCCGAGTGCCTGACGAAGTCCCGCGAAGGAAGGGCTCGTCTCAACAGTTCCCCGGAAATTGGATGGCACGAGGATCCATAGTTTATCGATGCCGGAATCGGCTATCGCCGCGGCCATTTGAGTCTTGTTGAAGCTCGTGATTAGGGGCGCGGAAAGGATAACGCCTCGACTTGGCTCCCATTCCGCGGTTGCGCGCTGACCACCAGTGGCTTTGTTCAGGGCCGCTGCCGAGCTGCTTTCAAAGTGGCCATCGAGATTGCTAAGACCGTTTTTATTATTCGAACCGCAGGCCGAGAGAAGACTAAGAACAGTTGCAAGGGCCAGGGCGAAACTCTTGTTAAACATGGGCAACCTCTGAATTGGCAATTTCACACACGACTGTTGGCGCTTCTACCAAACACTCCCCTATCGCACAACTCAGAACTTGGCTACCCGGCCATTCTACACGCTAAATTTAATAAATATTGATTGATATCAATATGTTGACATTATATCCACCTCCACTAACTGAGCGACGAACCGTACAGGATTCGTATGACTTTGAGAGCGCGTTAACACCGAGTTAATGGATTATCAGCAAATCTTACGGCCGAAAATAATTCCCGCTCCCATCCTAAGCTCCTCTGCTCACAGCCTTATAGGCACATACCAGCGAATTTTTTAAACATCTCCTTCATTCTCGCACCGCACTGGAAAGATTCCCTTCCTTACACGGATTCCAGCTTTTGCCATCTCTTATGTTTGCGGTTCGCGCTCTTTTTGTAGGCAAAATCAGCCGAGGAACCAGCAGCTTCAAGAAAGGGAATCCATATGAAACTATTTATTCGCAGTTTTTTAGCGGGAAGCGTGCTTCTTACGTTTCTCGGCGGGGCTGCTTTCGCGGAAGGTCTTCGCTATAATATCAATCTGCATTCGAAAAAAGCCGATCAAGGTAAAGAGTGGCTGATGGAGCGAGCGATCGTTGTGGATGGCAAACAAGTTTTTTTGAATCCACAGCTCGATTTTAGCAACATGTCGTGCCAGGGCTTGGGAGCCAGCGATGGATGGCGCTGTACAGGGAGTATAGCGGCAACAGGCGAATATTCACCGGCCGCGAAGCTGAGTTTTGATTGGAACGGGAGTGGTACGCACGATACTACCGAACCCGTTTTTTCATCGCAGGTCACAACCCGTGCGAATCTTTTGCAGGCCTCCGGACTCGGGACCGTTGTCCTCGCGCAGCCCAGTTGTGCGTGTAACACCAGTTCATGCAGGGAAACTGTTTCGGTAACGATACGCGGAGGTGTCGGCGGCAGCGTTATCTGGGGACCGGAGACGCACGACGTAATCTTAAACGAATCGTGCCAGGCGATCTTGCTTTTGGGCAAAAAAATCCCCCTCGACACAACCATACAGCAAATGGATCCCGCTACACTTTCATTGGGCTTCACGCTGCAAGGTAAAGAACAAATTCTCGATTATTTACCCCTGAGCGGTAAAGCCGAGGCAGGCGCACAAGGCCCAGCTGGTGCTACAGGTGCCCAAGGCCCCACCGGCTCTTCGGGAGCCCAGGGTTCTCGCGGGGAAGTTGGTCCCGTTGGCCCCGGCGGTCCTGTCGGACCTAAGGGCGATGCAGGGGCGCAAGGGGCACGCGGTGATATCGGTCCTATTGGTCCAGGTGGTCCCGTTGGTCCTCAGGGTTTGCGCGGCGCGGAGGGTCCCGCGGGCCCCGCAGGGTCGCAAGGTCCTCGTGGTCTCCAAGGTGATGCCGGAGAGCGTGGCGAAAAGGGAATAGCAGGTGCCGTTGGTCCACAAGGCCCAACGGGAGCCATGGGTCCCCAGGGTCCAAATGGTACGACAGGCGCAGTGGGCGCAATGGGGGCACGCGGCCCTAAAGGGGATACCGGCGACGTTGGTGCGCGCGGTGACATTGGTCCCGTTGGAGCAACAGGCGCAACAGGTGCCAAAGGCGAAACAGGATCAGTGGGTCCTCAAGGACTTCGCGGTGATAAAGGCGATACAGGCGACCGCGGTTTACCCGGTGTGCAAGGACTTAAAGGTGACATGGGAGCCATGGGTCCTGCCGGTCTTCCCGGACTTAAAGGAGATAAAGGCGACACCGGTTTTACAGGTGCAACAGGATCCACCGGAGCTAAAGGCGATAAAGGTGATCTTGGTCCTGCCGGTCTGCCGGGATTGAAGGGTGACACGGGCGCGACAGGAGCTGTCGGTGCTCAAGGGCCGCAGGGCGCAACGGGCGCTAAAGGGGATAAGGGCGACAAAGGCGAAATCGGTCCCATCGGGCTTTCTGGTCCTGCTGGTATCAAAGGCGATAAAGGCGATGTCGGTGTAATGGGTCCAGTCGGTGCGACCGGTGCAAAAGGCGATAAAGGGGATACAGGTATTGCAGGTCCAAGTGGTCCAAAGGGCGACGCTGGTGTAGCCGGAGTTAAAGGCGACAAAGGTGATACAGGCGCTGTCGGCCCAAGTGGTCCAAAAGGCGACACAGGTCCAGTTGGTCCTTCAGGCCCAACTGGTCCGAAAGGTGATGCGGGTGCCGACGGTGCAAAAGGCGCGCGTGGCGAAACAGGTGCTGATGGAGCAATAGGTCCAAAAGGTCCTGCAGGTCCGCAAGGCGCGACAGGTCCGCAAGGCGCCAAAGGCGAAACAGGCGCAGCAGGTGCAAGCGTAACCGGCCCTATGGGTCCGGTGGGTCCAGCAGGCATTGATGGTGTTAGAGGTCCCAAAGGCGAGTCAGGCGCAGCAGGTGCTATGGGCGCAATGGGACCACAAGGTATCGCAGGCCCTGAAGGTCCACGCGGTCCGCGCGGTGAATCAGGTCAGACACCGGATTTAAGCAGCATTCTCAGCCGTCTTGATGCCCTCGAAAAAGCAGCCGGTACGAAACCCGCGATTCTGCAAAGATCGATACTCCTCATCAAGTAAGTTTTCTGAAAATGAGACCTCTTCCCTTCAGGGAGGAGGTTTTTTTCGTTTCAACTTCGTGCGCATGTTATAAATAAGTATTCGCCGGCCCCTCGGGGGCCTCAATTTTTTATGTTGTTTTTGCTTTTGTGACCTGCGAGAGGAACTGCCCATGGTCCGTTCTTGGTTTTCTTTCCCTAGATCAACATTCTTTATTCTTCTCACATGCAGTGCGCTTGTCTCCGGCGCAGCGAATGCGGAGAGCAAAAAGTCAGCCTCTGTTCCTGATGAAGACGGTGTGTCGCAAGGTCCTGAACACATCGTGTTCCCGCCCTGGACACCCGATAGTTTTGATTGGACGCTTGGATTGATCGCCGGGGGACGCACGCGCTCTACCGAAACCGACGGCGTTAAATACGATACCGTTTCATCGGAAATCGGTCTCGGCGCCCGGGTGCGTGGCATTCCCGTTTTTCCCGGCAATCCTGGACTCACTCTCGAACCTTACGGAACCTACACCTGGGGCAATCGCAGTCAAAAAGCAAAAAACGAGTCGATCGACAAAACGGACAGTTCGGGCTTTCAACGCAATTGGTATGGTGTGCTGGCCCGTATCTATTACCAATCGTTTCGTTATTCGCTCGATATCGGAAGTGGCCACCTTACTTACGACGACCCCAAATTCGCAGACTTGAAGGCGCTGCGCATTTCCAACGATTTTGGTTTTCTTTTGCTGTCCCATCTTTCGACTCACTATACGTTGACCTCCTTCACACTCACGGAAGGGACCAACAGCGATCCCTCTATCGAAGAACTCGACCATTGGATACATGAGCGTCTGGCCTTTTCCCTCTTCAGTTCATCTCTCGATATCGGTCCGGGCGTGACTCACACGACGTATTCGGGACGCGCCGACGCTGGGAGCCCGTTTCAAAAAATCGCAACTGTTGACACGACTTATCTAAAGGCCCTGGCTTCGTTTAATCTGATTTGGCGTCTGGGCCTTTCCGGATCGGCGAAATACATCCTGACGTCTGACGAAAACAGCAACATACCCAACACTATCAATCAGCTCCCGAATGAGTCCCTGGCTGAAAACAGAAGCCTCGCCAACCTGCCCAAAGGCAGTTTAGAAGCCTCCTTGTTTATAGGGTTTCGTCAGCTTATAGGCGGACTTGGACTCGGTTGGCAGATTTATTATCTAGAACTTAATAATGACAAAAGCCCCAAACAGATCTCTCGGGATGAAGGTCTGGTTGTGACTTACGGTGCAAGCATTTAATCGGCGAACGCCCCTGAATGAGGTCAATTCCGTGAGCGAAATATTTGAATTTCTAGTAAAGCGCCGGAGCGCATCGATACTCGTCGACCCTAAGCCGAAGCGAGAGGAACTCGAGCAGATCCTGAATCTTGCCGGAACCGTCCCCGATCATGGCCAGCTTCGTCCGTATCGGTTTGTGGTGGTAGAAGGGGAAGCTCGGGCTCGCTTCGGAGAAGCCCTGGTGGATGCCGCCGATGCTCATCGACCTGAGAAGCTCGAAGATCGAATGAAGGCGAAAATCGCAGCAAAAGCATTTGCAGCACCGCTTCAAATCCTTCTTGTCTACAGTCCGGTCGCGAGCGACAAAATCCACGCATGGGAGCAGATGGCCTCTGCCTCATGCACGGGATACGCTGCGGTTTTAGGCGCCATTGCCTTGGGCTACGGAGCGGTATGGAAAAGTTTTGCGTACGATCCCGGCCCTTTACTGCAAGGTCTTCTGTCGCTCACATCCGAGGAAAAATTCCTTGGTTGGGTCAATATCGGAACAGAAAAAGACAAGGAAACTCAGCGTGCAGAACGCGAGCGTGAGCCTCTCGATCTCAGGCGTTACGCTCAATTTTTAAGCTAAGGTTTAAGACGCACTTTCTTTCGTTCTTGAGGGGCATTATGAGTCGTGATTTTGGAATGGCTGCGTTATCAATTTTCTTTTTCGTAGCAATAGCGTGCACACCGAAGGCATCAGAGGTTTCGGCTGCGAAAGCAAGCAAAGACCGGGCGGCCGCACTGGCCAAACCGCTCGGTGGACGGCTGACGTCCATCCGCAGTCTCGACTCAAACAAGTGCCTCGATGCATCCGAAAACAGTTTCAACAACGGCCAGAAAATCGTGCAACTGTCGTGTCAAGTGACCCCAACGCAACGGTGGCAGATTCATGCCAATGGCGCAGATAATTCGACCTTTGTTATTCGCCCGGATGGTGGGGGTGACACCGTTATCGATATCAGCCGAGAGAGCGGCTCCGTAGACGTAGTACTCTGGAAATATACCGAAGGTAACGTGAATCAACTTTGGAAGATCGTCGATCTTGGCGACCTGACTTATTCCATCCGCTCACTCGCAAACCTCAATAAATGCCTTGGATTTGCCGAAGAAAACACAGATGACAACAGCCGGCTTAGTCTTCTCGATTGTTCGTCAGCGAAAAACCTCAGGTGGTCCCTCAACTAAGGCGGAACGCGCGCCAGCAACACATTCAATGAGAACGGTGCGATCGATGGGTTTGATCAAATACTCGTATACCCGGAAAATCGTGACACGTAGTCAAACACACACGTAAAAAACGCAAAAAAAAGCGCCTCGAAAGAGGCGCCCTTTAGAAAAGACTAAGAAGTCAAAACAGTATGATTAAGACTTTTTCTCTTTGCGCATTTTGCCCGTTAGACTTCCGTTAGCGACATATTTGCCTTCGGATGGGTCAAACGTTCTTTTTGGTTTCAATTCGGCTTTTTTCTTGGCGTCAAACGGCTTAGCCGAAGCGGCAGCGGCAGCGGCGGCTGGAGCGGCAACGGCACGAACGATTCCGCGGCTGCTGCCTGTATCGTCGATACGAGCTGAAGCTGAAGCTGGTAAAGGACGACGGAAGTCACCGCGGTCTGGAGCGCGTGGACGATCACGGCTCATACCACCTTGAGGGCGAGCTCCGCGACTATCACGGTCACCACCACGACTGTCGCGACGAGGGCCGCGATCCCTATCTCCACGACTTCCGCGGTCGCCGTTGTCGACAAAACCGAGGTTGGTCGGGAAGGCGCGAATTTCTGCATCTTTATCGTTAAAGATATCGGAAAAGTTCAAGGCAAGGAAACGTCCAGCCACTTCTTCAGCGGTCATATCCTTCAAGATAAGTTTCCACTCTTCGCCCATGGAATCCACAGCACGGTCGAAGTGTTCTTGCTCTTGGAATTTGGACAGGAACGAACTGACTTTTTTCGCACCGAGTTCGCGGCGTGTAGGAACTTGACCTTCGATCAAAGTGCTTTTGGTGAGGCGTTCGATCTGTCCAACCATTCCGCGTTGACGAGGCGAGATAAGACTCATCGCAACACCGGATTTTCCGCAACGAGCGGTACGGCCGATACGGTGAACGTAACTGTCGAGCTCACGTGGGATCGAATAGTTCATGACGTGTGTGACGTCTTTGACATCAAGACCACGGGCGGCGACGTCCGTACAGATCAAGATTTTGACTTTACGATCGCGGAAAGCTTTCATCGTCAATTCGCGCGCGCTTTGTGTTTTGTCACCGTGAAGTGAGTCGACACGATATCCGCGATCCATAAGATGCGATGTAAGGTCAGCAACAAGGGCCTTCGTCTGGCAGAAGATCAAACCGTAGAAATCTTCGGCGGAATCAATCAATTTGCACAAAACGTCGGGTTTGTTTGACTCGTGAGTCACATAGAAGAGCTGTTCGATGGTCGTAGGAACCATTTCGGTCCGGTTGACCTGAACCTGCTGTGGGTTCTTAAGATAGGTATCGGCGACGCGACGAACGTCAGGACTCATGGTTGCGGAGAAGAGCCAGGTATTCGCCTGACCAGCAGGAACGCTATCCAGAACGGCCATCAAATCATCTTTGAAGCCCATGGATATCATTTCGTCAGCTTCATCAAGAACGAGGACCTGGAGTTTGTCCAGGATCAGTGTTCCCTGGCGGATGTGATCGCAGATACGGCCAGGTGTGCCGACTACAACCGAAACGCCGCGATGAAGGCCGCGGTGCTGATCGTTGTAACTTGCGCCGCCGTAAATAGGCAAAGCTGTGATGCCAAGATATTTGCCGAGTAGATTCACTTGTTCCGTGACCTGCATCGCGAGTTCGCGCGTCGGACACAGAATGAGACCTTGAACCTGACGGACCGAAGGATCGATGCGTTCAAGCAAAGGAATCGCAAAAGCTGCTGTTTTACCCGTACCGGTAGCGGCAAGACCCAAAAAGTCTGTTGTGTTACCGAGAAGGAGGGGAAGAGCTTGAGCCTGAATAGGACTTGGAGTTGTGTAACCGAGTTCTTCGATAGCGCGGAGAACTTTGGGACTAAGATTCAATTCTGTAAATGACTGCAAGTTGATCTCGTTTCATTTGAGCGCTCAGCTTGCAAGCCGGGCGCATAGGGTAGTGAAAAAATTAAGAGCGTGTCGAAAGGAAATAGCCGTGCTGTGTGCTCTGCTAACATACTAAACCGACATATGCCACTTCATTTTCACATGACGCGCGTTTGGCAGCTTACTTTTGACCCGGATTGCCGTGATGGCAGGATGGGTAGATTTCCCAGAGCTTAAGCAGGGTCTCTTTATAGAGATTGCCTACGACCGTAGCAAGCTTAATGAGTGCTATCAAGCAAAAATTCTTTCGCATATGCCGAAGAGAGCAAAAATAACCGCATCTTAGCCGCCTGGCCAACAGTCTGAAATCCGTCTTTTTTGTCAGAATGACCTGCTCAAAGTGAAGGGGTTATTCAGTCTAAGCCACCGATATAGATGCAACTATACTGAGTTGCGTCGGGAGGCCATTCGGAGCATTCTAGGCGGGAGTAATGCTCTTAGAGAGGTGCATCATGTTGCCTGAGTTTTCTTTGGCCTTTCATCCTGTTCTGGTTTTGCCTGGGGGTTATGATGTTCTGGACTTCACTGTACCACGCAGAAGTGACACTTGGCCTCAATCCACGTCACTTTTTACTGTCGGTCGCTACAATGAGAAACGCCAAGGCGTTTATCACCATGCACTCTTTGGCGGAAAGCGCGACAATCATATAGGGATCGATCTCGGGGCTCCGGCCGGAACAGCCGTGCATGCGTTTTACGAAGGTGAGATTTATCTCTTTGCCGACAATGAGCGACCAGGGGATTACGGTCCGACTCTTATCACGCGCCATCTCCTTAACGGCGTCGAGATGTATGCGCTTTATGGCCACCTCAGTCGCGCGTCCCTCCAGCATAAACGCAGAGGCCAGGAGATTGCTTATGGCGAAACCCTGGGCTGGTTAGGTGGGGAGCATGAAAATGGAGGCTGGCCCCCTCATGTTCACTTCCAATTGAGCCTCGTCGCACCTGATGAGGCGGACATGCCCGGTACAGTAAGCGATGAGGACCTTGAAACCGCCCTCAAGATTTATCCTGATCCACGGGTAGTTCTAGGGCCGATTTACTGAAGGACGTCCTCCAAGATTGGAACGGACTTTTTAAAAACGATCGCGATGATAAGACCCGTGAGCAAAGTCCCGGCTGCAATGGAAACGAGATACATCGGCAAATTCTCGACTGCGTTAGGGATTCCAAACACAAAGACTCCTCCGTGTGGGACGCGTATGGTGCATCCAAAATACATTGATAACGCACCCGCGAGTGCCGAACCCATCACGTTTGCCGGTATGACGCGAAAGGGATCACGCGCTGCAAAGGGGATCGCGCCTTCTGATATAAAACACAGCCCGAGAATGCCTGCGGTTTTTCCCGCCTGACGTTCTTCGGTTGAGAACTTTTGTCGAGCCACAAAACACGCAAACGAAACCCCAAGCGCCGGCGTCATGCCGCCCGCCATGGCCGCAGCCATCGGACCAAAAGTATTCGAACTCAGAAGTCCCACGGTAAACGCATAGGCTGCTTTATTGGTTGGACCTCCCAAATCAAATCCCATCATCGCTCCCAGTAAAGCCCCCAGTAGGATAGCGTTTGCTCCCGAGAGGCCGAGGAGCCCGGCTGTTAGCGCGTCCATCACGCCTTTCATCGGAGTGGCAACAACATAGATCATCAACAGGCCCGTAATAAGACTGGCAAACAGGGGAATGATGAGGATAGGCATGAGGCCCGCGAGGGTTTGCGGCAATGTTATGCGATCTCGTATCAAAAGCGCAGAATACCCTGCTAATAATCCCGCGATAATGCCCCCTAAAAAGCCTGCACCCGCTTCCGCGGCTAACCAACCGCCTATCAAACCCGGCGCAAGACCGGGACGATCCGCAATCGAAAACGCGATATAACCAGCGAGTACGGGGACAATCAGTTTGAATGCTGCTCCGCCACCGATTTGCATAAGAGCAGAGGCCAGCGAACCAGAGACTTTAAAGGCTTCTATTCCAAATACAAAACTCAACGCGATAGCGAGGCCGCCAGCAACAACAAGAGGTAACATATAGGAAACACCGGTCAACAGATGTTGATAGGGTCCACTGTGTTTGCCGGAGGGCACTGCGCGCGTGCTTGGCGAGGCGGAATGCTGCGCCGAGGGTGATGAGAGAGCCGCAGAGGAATGAGCAAGGCCTGAATAAAGCGCTGCCTCAATCACCATCGCCGCTTTTTCAAGGGCGGTACCCGTGTTCGTCCGATAGAGAATTTTGCCTGCGAACCGCGCGAGATCAACCGCCGTGTCGGCAGCGATGATGACAGCATCAGCCTCTTTGATCTGAGCAAACGTCAAAAGTGATTTGGCCCCGACGTTTCCCTGCGTCTCGACGTGGATTTCAATATCCATCTTTTGGGCTTGGTTTTTTAAGGCTTCGGCAGCCATAAACGTATGCGCAATACCTGTCGGACAGGCCGTCACGGCAACAAGTTTGCGGCGAGGTCCTCGAAACCCGCGCTCTTCCGTATTTACCACTTTGGGGGAGGATACTTTCGCAACGGGGGCTGGCGCTAGGAAAGGATTGAGAACTGAGGTCGGGCGAAGTATTGCCTCCGCGAAACTCACATTGCGGCCTTGGGACGAAAGCGACGAAGGGAGGATGACGTCGGTGACCAGCAACGTCCTTTCAAACGCCAAATCCTTCGGGATGGATTTATCATGTTCTATAGGCAGAAAATCGAGCCGTAGATTCAGAACACGCGCCTCGGCGCGTAGCGATTCAATTGCCATTTGGGTATGAGGACTCGCGGCATTGTCGAAAGTCAGGACACGGATCGGTTGCATGGCTGATCCCTTGCTTTTAAGTGAGAGGTCTGTTACGCCTTCGGGACCTTTCGATTCATCGATGATTTTGACGTTGGTCCGAGTAAGGCCGTCGATGGCAATAAAATCGCCGATGATGTTTTTTTAAGCGACAAATAACCTTCGGAACGCCTGATCGTTTTGGGAACCGAGAAATCCGCTCGCCGTGACGGGCACAGAAAACCCTGCAAGGAACGACGCTACGTTTATTCCCTTACCGCTTGCATCGCCTTGCTGAGAGTGAATTCGGTTCACGCATCCAGCCTGAAACGAATGAGCAAGCCCCGTGAGATCAAACGCGGGATTAACGGTTATGGTAAGAATGTTATTGGATCGGGTTTTTGGGTTCACAGGAGCTGCCTCACTTCTTCAGCGCTCTCGCAGGCTAAAGCGCGTTTCGCCAAGACCTGGGCCTCTTTATTTGTCACATTGCGTATGCGAGCCTTGAGCGCGGCGACGGCCGCCGGACTCACTGAGAGTTCATCAACACCGAGACCCACGAGAATTGGACAGGCGATACGGTCGGCTGCGAGATTGCCACAGATACTAACCCATCGCCCTTTTGCATGCGCTGCATCAACGACAATTTTGATCAGGCGAAGAACGGCTGGATGCAGGCCATCCGCTTTCCCGGCAAGCGAAGGGTGAAGGCGATCCATCGCCAGGACGTATTGAGTCAAATCGTTCATCCCTATCGAGAAAAAATCGACACTTTCAGCAAACGCATCAGCCATCATCGCGGCCGATGGCACTTCAACCATGATTCCGCATTCGATTGATGGCGCATTAAAAGCCAGCCGAAATTTTTCCAAAGCGGCTTTCGCGTCCTTGAATTCGCTCACTGTGGCGATCATCGGAAACATCACCCTGATAGAGCCCGGCGGCACTTGCGCCGCGACGCGCACGATAGCGCGAAGTTGAGGCTCGAACAATTCCGGATGAGCGAGACAGAGTCGAATACCGCGCAGACCGAGAAAGGGATTGTCCTCGTGAGGCAACTGCAGATAAGGAACGTCTTTATCCCCACCTATATCAAGGGTCCTCACGACCAGAGGGAGCCCCCTTAGAGCTTTGGCCATTCTAAGCAGAATCTCGTATTGCTCGTCCTCAGTCGGTGCCGCGTTTCGTTTGAGAAAAAAGAATTCCGTACGCAGCAATCCAATACCTTCGGCGCCCGCTTCCACCGCGGCTACCACATCCTCGACCGACCCGACATTCGCGACTGTTTCAAAGCGTTTGCCGTCCTGGGTCATGGCTGGGCGATACGCATCCCGTTTGGCATTTGCCGCCTCAAAAGCCATTTCGCTCATCGCTCTGAGGGCGAGAGCACGATCGGCATCCGACGGAGCCACAACCACAACACCGCCTTCGCCATCGATGATCAAAAGCCCACGGACAGTAAGGATCTCACGGCCCACGCCTACGACGCTCGGAAGGCCAAGGGATCGGGCGAGAATCGCCGTGTGGGAGTTGGGACCGCCGCTTGCTGTGACGAGTCCAATCACGCGTTTCGGATCGAGTGACGCCGCATCCGAGGGCGAAAGGTCTTCTGTGATTAAAATGACGGGAAATGTCGGCAGGCGTTTCATAAGCGCGGTCGGTCCCGCCCCTGAAAGAAGTCTTAATACACGGTTCGCAACGTCTCGCACATCGTCGGCCCGCTCAGCAATAAGTTCGTTTTTAAGGACACTCAACTGAACCGCACGCCGTTCCGTTACTTTTTTAAACGCCAACGCCGCCGATAATCCAGCCTGAAGTTCCCGATTGGTTTCTTCGAGCAGGTCGGTGTCGTCAATGATGTCTTGATGGGCCAAAAATATTTCGGCTTTTTTACGTCCCGCCTGCACGGTGACTTCGGCTATGAGTTTTTGCAGCTCTTGTCTTGCGGCCATCAACGCCGATAAAAGTTTGTTTCGTTCATCCTGATAACGGCCCGCTTTTTCCTCGATATGTATCGTCATTTTTTCCAGTACAAAAGCCTCACCCATGGCAATGCCCGGCGAAGCCCCTACCCCTTTGCGGAGATCGCCGGCAAACCGAAGGGCCGTGCGGGTGCGGGCAACGGGGGCCTCATCATTAGGCCCTGGAATTTCCCCGAGACCCGATACGACCGCAGCTTCAAGTCGCAGGATAGCCTGCTCCGCGTCCTTGCCTCGCGCCAGGATCCGTATCACCCTGCCTCGTTCCACGCCGAGCGTCAGGAGCGACGCCATGGCTTTTCCGTTCGCTGTTTTGCCCGCAAATCGCACTTTAATATCGGCCTCGAACTGCCTGGCGATGCCAGCAAAGGTCGTCGCGGGTCTTGCATGCAGCCCGGCAGCGCCTGCGATCGTTACATCAACCGCATGTTTAAAATCAGCAGTATATGAGGTGGATTCCCTTTCCGGTGGTTTGTCTGAAGTGAGCATAGCGACGATGTCCGCAATCCGTTTTGTTTGTGCCAAACGATTGGAAACCGTTTCATCCTGAAGAACCCCGGCCAAGTTTGCCAGGACCTGGATATGTTCATCGGTTTTCGCCGCTATGCCTATTACGAGAAAAACCATATCCGAGCCCCAGACTACCCCGTTTGGGAACTGCCCAACCGCAATTGCTGTTCGCCGAATGAGATAGCTGTCGTCGCGCAGGCCGTGAGGGATTGCAATGCCTCCTCCGAGATAAGTGCCAGTCTCCGTCAGCTTTTCACGTGAAAGCATGCTTTGTTCGTAGAGGGGATCAACGCAATTGCTTTCCGAAAGCATAGAAGCGACCTGACGGATCGCGTCATCTTTCCCTTTTGCTTTCAGATCCAGTCTTACCAGGGATTCGTCCAATGCCAGCATGCTAGGTCTCCCGCCCGGAATTGGGTATGTCCTTAACTCATGGAAGTCGAATTCCATCGGGGTGTCAACGAGTGATTTGCAGTGCTGAATGGTCTCGTATTGATAAGGAGAAGAGTCAGACTGCTCAGCGTATTCCAACCTCGTCTCAAAAAAAGGACCCAGCCTCATGCGGCTTGGGTCCTCTGTCAGGGTCTTTGGTAAAACAAAACTCAGCGTTTATAAGCGATAGCTCCAAGACCCATCACCCGATTGGTAAAGAGGAAGCCTGAATCAGCGAGGATAAGGGAAGTTGCTTCACCGACCCAAACATCCCACTGCAAAGCCCCTGTTTTGGCATCAAGACGGCTGATACCCATGGGCGGGTAACGACCCGATGGTCCTCCGTAGAGAAGAAAAATGTCATCACCGTAGGTTTGAAGTGTGTAGACAGTTTCGTTTTGAACCGCTGTTTCGCGGGCAAAGGTCCATTTGATAGCGCCTGTTGCCCGATTAACAGAATAAACAGTATGGGTTGCAACATAGTAGATATTTCCTGAGGAATCTTCGAGTGCGTAGGCATTGCCGAATTTTGGATCCGTCTCCCAAAGTTTCTTCCCATCGGCGTTCATCATGACAACATGAGCGGAATTGGAGGTTCCGTTGATGGTGATAAGAATAAGGTCACCGTTTTTCAGTGTGTAACGGTTTGTACTCAACGACGCTTGCGGAGCGGGTGTTGTATAGCTCCAGAGTGTTTCCCCTGTGGTAGCATCAAGGCGCCTCAGTTCCTGACCCTGGGTCAGGTAAAGAATGCCGGCTTCATTCCAGTCGAGGTAAAAGGCCTCATTGCTTCGGTTCCCAGCATAGGACCAGAGTTTCCCGCCATCATCAGGATTTACTTTTTCAAGGTAGTTATTTTGTGCCACATAAACTTCACCCGTAACTACAGGGATGATCCACTGGCCATCGGTGATAGCGCGTTTCCATTTCACGGTGCCCGTACCCGAAGCAAGGTCTATGAGAGTTGTGCGGCCATCTTTATAGGCAAAAACATACACGTTTTGGCCTCATTTACCGAGGAAGCTCACATAACCATCTGCCGAATAATCCCAGCGACGTTTGCCTGTGGCTTTCTCAATACTGAAAAACTTGCCATTCACGTTGAACGAACTGAGGTAAAGGGAATCATAGTTAGGCGGGCAGGAGATATTAAGACCCGAATCCACCGGCTGGCCACTATCAAACGACCAGAGGGTTTTGCCATCAGCTGAATTTAAAGCATAGAGCTTGTTTTGGCTTGTGAAGTAAAGTCGAGCCTCTTCGTTGCACTGCGCATAAATACCGATATACCCGGGTGACTGAAAGGACCAGATATCTTTCCCTGTGGTTTTGTTTACGAGCGCAATAAAAGCGCGCTCTCAGCGAAAAAAAGATCGGTTCCATACATGAGCAGAGTTGCATTCAGTTCAGTCAAACAGGGGTTGATGTCCGGATGCAGAATATGAAACGCTTTGATGCCCGCCACTCTTTTTTCTTCAATAGAGGAAAAATCGATAAGCGAAAGATTGGTGAGGTAAAAAACAGAAGGCAGTCCTGCACTCATAAATGCAAAATCAATCGATGCCTGTACAGTTTCCTTAGAGAGAGAACCTGGATAATCCGTCGTCCAACTCAATCGTTCGGTATAGGCAACCGGATGCGATCCGGCATCAGGTCCCTCGACTTCATCCGCACGAATATATTCAAGATCCGAGATCTCGACCGAATTATTCCGATAAATGCGGATGGCTTTATCACCGACCAAACACGCGTAACCGATATCAGTAGGTTTTACATGGACTTCTCTTTTTGCATACCGAAGAGTGAAAACCACGCTTTTATGATCGATATCTCTCATGCTTTCCGACAACATACCAGTCTCCTAAAGTTTGTCTTCTATAGGGAGGAGCGACAGCCCATTCGTTAAAAAGCGCTTCCAAAACGAAGCATCGGGCTCTTGCCTCAAGGTCTGAAGACTGCCGTCCCGTTCGCCCGTCCACTGGAGCCCATCGCTTTTTTCCCCGGTTTGACAAGGCCTCTCTTTACAGGTCATCGTCACTTTCCAACTTGTTTTTGGCGACATCCCGTCCTCAATGAACCGGCCTACTTCGTCAGCAAGCTCAGGACTTTCGATCAGCAGGCCCGATTCGGTGTTTAGCCGAATGGAACGCGGATCGAGATTCATGCTGCCAACAAAAAGGTAACGCCTGTCCACCACAAAGGTCTTGCTATGAAGTCCCGCTCGGCTTGCATACACACCCTCCCGCTTGACCGTTTCGACTTTAACAAAGGAGTTACGCCATTCATAAAGCTCCGCGCCAGATGAAAGCACAGCCTCGCGTTTATTGCTGTAGCCGGCGTGCGCAATCAAAACATCGTTCGACATGAGTGAGTTTGTCAGTATTCGAACCTTCACGCCTTTCTTCGATAGGTTTCCTACTTGCTTAAGGAAGTTTTTCGGCGGAATAAAATATGCACTTTCGATGAGGAACTCGCGTTTTGCTTCTGGCACTTTCCGAAGCTCGTCTTCCAGCTGTTTTTTCTGGGCGTCCCCTTGCGGGGAATCAAAAACGGCCTTGGCCGGAGCCCATATGAGCTGTTTTGACAAAGAGCCGACCGTCACAGGCGCAGCCCCTGGCTTCGGTTGATTGAGCAAAACGGTCGTTACCTTGGATTTCTGTTCGAGATTGAGGGTTTTTCTGATCGCGGCCCATTCGTCGCTCCGAGCAGTTGCAAGGACGTTTCCGTCCTCTTTGAGACCGAAGGTAACGGCACTCGACCAGAACGCATCAAACTCGCGGCTAAACTCCTTACATACCTTTCCTGCCGCCAGCATATCGAGATCCCGAAAGTTTTTATCTCTTTTCAGGTCAAAATATTCGTCCCCTATGTTGCGGCCTCCAACGATCGCAAAACTCTCGTCGGCGACAAGCACCTTATTATGCATACGGTGATTCATCTGATCAAAATCAAAAATGATCTGGAGGTTGCGCCCGATCGCTCCAAGGCCGGTGCCATCTGAAGATGTCGGATTATAAAGGCGAATCTCGATGTTCGGGTGACGATCAAGCTGCGCGAGAAACGAGCGATCCTTGCCGAGGTTCATGTCGTCAAGGAGCAAGCGCACCCTCACGCCGCGTTCGGCAGCATTCAAGACCTTGCTCCACAGAGCCATACCTGTGCGATCGCGATGCCAGATGTAATACTGCAGATCGAGACTCGTCACCGCGGATTCGATCAGCGCAACGCGGGCCTCAAAGGCATCAGACCCCATAATAAGCGGCAGAAATCCGGACTGAGGCCTTGCCTCTGGCCTCGTTGTTGAGACGAGTGCAGCTGCCTCATGAACATTGATTGCTTTGACAAGTGGAGACGCTGCAGAAAGTTTTAAAGCAAAGGATTCGTCAAGCTCTGGATTGAGCGTGGAGCTCTGCCAATGGAAGGTAAATAAGACCGCAAAAAAAACCAGTACTGACGCTCTCATGGGCTATCCTTAAGGGCGGACCTCGTGTCCGCCCTCATCCTAAGCAAAAATACTAGGGCAGGATATTAAGAATACCGGTACCTCGGCCGCAACTATAGACAAGCTCAATCAAAACGTGAAGTTAAAGTAGGCGCTTTAAAAAAGTCCGGAGAAGCCACTGAGTCCACGACCGAGGAGTGAGGAGCCGGCAACACTCGCGATACGCCCAAGAGCGTTATTTTTATCACGATTTCTATAAGCATAATAAAGAAGAGCCCCACCGACAGCGCTTGATACGATATATTTGGTTCCAAAATTCATTCCGCTTTTAGCCCCACTCAGTCCCTGGTTTGCCATATTCTGATTCCTCTTATTTTTTTAAGGTAAGACATGTCTCACTCGCCTTAGTTTAGGAGGGCGCTGAGCATTCGACTAAAGGAAATATAGGTGCGATTTCGCAGAAACCTTGCTAGGTGCTCATTCCAGAAAAAGCTTGGAGTTTTCTTGTAGGCAGTTCTAAGATATTTCGGTATGGGAAGTTTCCCTCAAAAGGAGCGTCTATGAAAGTATGTTTCCGTTTAGTTGCCTTATCAATTGGTCTGGTTTTCATGATGTCGTCTCCTTGCCTTTTTGCGGCAGAAGCACGCGGAACGAACAGTAAAGAAACTATCGAACACGGCCTGGAAACGGTCAAAGATGGGACGATTGAAGCCGGGAAAAGCGTCAGTGCAGCCGCGGAAGAGGTGGGGAAAAATGCAGCCGAAGTCACGAAAAAAGTAGGACGTACTATCAAGGCCGTGACGTGTCCCGTTGTCGGAGATCGAAAAACAAAGCTTTATTATGCTGCCGACAGCAAAAGCTATCAGGTCGTTCTTGATGGCCAAAAATATTTTGAAGACGACGATCGCTCGTGTTTTCGGACGGAAGACGCGGCGCGTGCCGAAGGCTACACGCGGTCAGCAAACTGAAGTCTGACCGCGCAGGCGAATGATCAGGGGATCGATTCGAGATCCTCGAAGTTCATCCTTGGTTCGTTGTGGGGGGATACTCCGGGCCTTACGGCATCGCGGAAACGGAGCAGATGCTTTTCGCCATCACTCGTCTCGATGTCGATGGACTGGAGCTTATTGTTGTCCTCGACTAACCAAATATGATCAGGATGGGATATGAAGTGACGCAAGGGATAAGTGAATACGTAGATCATATCGTCTTTGGGGTCGTATGACAGACCGTTGAGGAGCACATGATCCTCTTCGATCTGGTCTCCGATATCAAGAGCCATGACATCGAGCTCGACCCGCTCGGATTGTATGTGTTTAGAAAAATCGTCGAAATAAAGCTTCCAGTCTTCTTTCGCAAGGCTTCTTGTAACCATTTCAACTCTCCTTTTACCGTCTGCGATCGCGAGCGCTTTGAATGGGAGTAAGCGGCTCAGATCCACCCTAGGCGCTCCAACTCTACCCTCACAAGACATTCCCCCAAACCTTACGTAGAAATGGGAAAAGGCCTACAAAACTGCAGGATTTATATCGTTTCGACACGTGATAACGCTGGGTGTGGATAGCCATCGGTCCCTCCTTAAGCCAACGCTCTGGGAGAGAAAGGATATCGGTTTTCGGCGCAAAACGCCTAGACGTTTCCTTCGCTGAAGCTTTGGACCCCATTCATAATATCGAAAAGAAGTTGGTTCCAGCCTTCAGCAGAATCCACAGAAGCCAGACTCAGCTTGGTCGGCTTGCCGATCATAGCCTGTTCCGTCCAGGTCTCAATTTGAACGTGATATGCGCCGTCTTTTCGGTCAGCCCTCAACCACAGTTGGAGCTTCTGGTCGCTACTTAAACACAGCCACTTGCCCAAAGGCTTGGCGGAGGGATTCCCGCGCGGCTCAATGGTGCCTTCACAGGGCAATCGGCCTCGAATCCATTCGAGCAGGGCCTGGGCGGCTTCCGAGTCGCCGTTTGTCTCCTGAGCTGTGCTGTCAAAATTCAGGTGATAATCGTAGAGGGCAACGAGGCTCGCGATAGCCTCCTGGTTTTTGGCGGCAGGTACGCATTCTTTGAAAATAGTGGAGAGTTCGAGCCAACTCACATGATAGGAAAACTTCTCCTTTTCCTCGGCAGCGGCATCGCCACAAAGCATCGTGAAGACACGGGGGGCCGATTTTCCAAAAAGGTCATCTTCAAAAAATGGATAACCACGCGCCTGGCCTTTGGTGATCCGGGCGCTTTCCTTGCATTCGATAAGAAAATGAAAGCTCGGTTTTGGCCTTGGTTTGACCTCATCCCATTCGTCGGCCGACGGGTCGAAGATCCAGATGTCAGGGGCAAAGGCGATGCGTTTATCTTCTATCCAGGCATAACGTTTTTTGGAAACCTTATCGGCCGTGATCACACCGTGAACCTCTGGGAAATCCACATGGTATTGATCGAGCGCGGCGCCTGACTCCGCAAGCGCGATAGAAAAAAGCCGCGCTGAGAAATCACGATCGATCGCAAGCATGGTTGCAAAAATGCTCGTGAGGATATCCTCGCCAGTTCCAAAACGCTGCACATGGGCGAGGACTTTTGCCATTACCTGAAGAGACATAGTTGCTCCGCTTAAGCTGTGAACGGGTCCCGACGGTACCAAAGCTCAAAATTTTTGGCCAGATACGCGTGAAAGTCTTGAAATAGGTCAGAGTTTTTGCGACATTGCTGACTAGGCTGTCCTCGACTAAAGTCAAAGTGACGGTAATAGATGTAATGCCACACCCCATACGCAGGAGTTCACATGGCTAAGACTCAAGACGCTAAAAAAAACGACAAGAAAGCTCCAACCAAAACAGCTAAAGAAAAAAAAGCCGAGAAAGTAGCCAAAAAAGCTTCGAAAGGCTAATGGCTTGGTCTCAAAAGTAATAGCGCCATCCGCGTCTCCAAGGGGGCAGGATGGCGAACTTTTTGTCCCCCTTTCTGCCCTTGATTCCCAGCAAAGCTTCCTTTAATCTCCATTTTGACCATGGATTTAACACCACCCTTAGCGAAGCGGAATCCATAAAACGTGTATATTCTTCGAAACTATCAGCAGGCTGCTGTCGATGCCACAGTGCGCTATTTTCAAAAGCAGCGCGAACCAGCCGTGCTCGTCCTGCCAACGGGCGCGGGCAAAAGTCTCGTCATTGCTGAACTGGCACGGATAGCCAAGGGGCGGGTTTTGGTCCTCGCGCACGTCAAAGAACTCGTGGAGCAAAATCATGCGAAGTACGCGAGTTATGGCCTTGAGGCGGGAATTTATTCGGCCGGCCTGGATCGCAAGGAAAAAACAGCCAAGGTGATTTTCGGCAGCATTCAATCCGTGGCCCGTGCCGATGACGAATTATTCAAAAGCTTTTCGCTCCTCATTATCGACGAGTGTCATCGCGTTTCGATAGAAGAGGACACCCAGTATGCTCAGGTGATCAAACGCCTCCGCGCCGTCAACCCTTCGCTTTGCGTACTGGGTTTGACAGCGACTCCTTATCGACTGGGCCTTGGCTGGATTTATCAATACAATCATAAGGGTATCATTCGTACCCAAGAAAACCGCTTTTTCAAAAAGTGTATCTTTGATCTCTCACTGGCCTACATGATCAACAACAAATTTCTAACGCCGCCTATCAAAATTGATTCGCCGGTCGCGGGCTACGATTTTTCAAGCCTGAAACTCAAGGGCCAGAGTTTCGTCCTTAAAGATGTCGAACATATTCTGAAAGATCAGGAACGTGTGACACCCGGAATCATTGCCAATATCATCGAGATGGCTGCGGATCGTCAGGGCGTGATGATCTTTACAAGTTCCGTTCGTCATGCTGAGGAAATACTCGGGCATCTCCCGCATGTGATGTCCGCGCTTGTGGTAGGCGATACGGAGACCAAGGACCGCGATCGGATCATTCAGGACTTTAAAGCCAAAAAGCTTAAATACCTGGTCAACGTTTCGGTCCTGACGACTGGATTTGATGCGCCTCACGTCGATCTTATCGCCATGCTGAGGCCGACCGAATCGATCAGTCTCTACCAACAGATAGTCGGCCGCGGACTGCGTCTTGCCGAGGGCAAAACAGACTGTCTCATTCTCGACTATACGGGCCTCGGCCACGATATTTTCAGTCCGGAAATCGATCAGGACAAACCTTCGGCGGAATCCGTTCCGGTTCAGGTCTTGTGCCCGGAGTGCGGCCATCAAAACGACTTCTGGGGATTGGTTGATCCTGACGGCGAACTCATCGAGCATTTCGGGCGCAAATGCAAAGGCGCTAAGGAGGACCCGCGGACCTTCGCCGTTCTTCCTTGTTCATTCCGGTTCCGTTTCAAACGCTGTGGGAAATGTGGCGAAGAAAACGATACGGCCGCCCGTATTTGTCAGGGTTGCCAGGCCACTCTCGTTGATAACGACAAAAAGCTAAAAGAGGCCATGGCGCTTAAAGATGCTCACGTGATGCGTCCGGATTCGATGCAGTTCGAAAAAACCTTCGATAAAAAAGGCAATGCGCGGATCGAAGTAAAATATTTCGATTACGATGGTCAATCCCTTCGCGAATTTTTCTATATGAACTCGCCCGGTGATACCCGGGCGTTCTACTACAACTTTATGCGTATGCATCTCAAGCTCCCGGAGAAAAAAGTCGCCATTGAATCTGCCGATGACGTGCTTCGCCAGCAGCATCTCTTCCGAACACCGATGTTCGTTATCGCTCGTAAAAAGACCTACTTTTGGGAGATCCGCGAAAAAATCTTTGAATAGACGACCCCGTTCCCAGATAAGCTCATGATACTATGGAGCATTACCAAAAGGAGTGATCCATGCGTTTGTTGCGATCCGCTGTCTTACCCGGGCTTTTATGGATCTCTGCGGGGTGCCGTACCGCTGTGCCCCCCGTCTCAGACGTTAAGGGCGCTATTGAAATAACCGCTGCTGACAAGCCGGCTTTGATGGCTAAAGGCACGATTCTCGCTGATCGCGAAAACCACGTCGCGAATTTCACGCCGGAACTGATCAAACGCGGCCCCCTTGATCATACTTTCACAAAGCTCGAGGGAGGCAAACTCCCCTTTCCGGCCGAGATGGAATGCGACTTTGTAGAACCTGTAGTCACCGAGACTTTGAGCGGCAAATCGAGGAAGTTTGATTGCAAGAATTCGGACGGCAAGTCGTGGAAAGTCAAATACGGCCCAGACAACCCCGAACTTTATTATGAAGTTCTGACAACGCGACTGTTCTGGGTGCTGGGATTTTTCGCCGACCGCGATTATCCGGTCCGCGTCATCTGCAGGGGCTGTCCTGACGAGCCCTTTACCTACATTAAAAAAGCCCATGAGCTGTACGCAAAAGGCCAGTCGCCGGATGAAATCAAAACCAAACTCGCGCGTGAGCATCACAACCCTTTGACCCTTTATAAAGAGGCCATTGTCGAACTCAAAACCGGCGACAAACTCGAAGTGAGGCCGTCCGGCGAAACAGGCTGGGGGTTTGACCAGCTACGACCTCTCGTGCTTCCTGACGACTATAAATGTGAAGAAGGTCAATGCGAACGCATAGCCCGCGAAGGTTTTATTGCACTCGCAGCCTTTATCCTTCATCTCGATAGCAAAGTGGATAACCAGCGGATCTTCTGCATGGAAGACGGTGCGAAGGGCAAAACCGTATGTCGCGACCAGGATATCGGCCTCATGATCCAGGACGGTGGCGCGAGTTTTGTTGGGTACCAGTTCCCCGTGCTTGGCAAAGTGGTGCCCGTGCCGCCCAAAACCGAACTCGAACTTTGGAAAAAGTGGTCCATTTGGAAGGATCATCGGCCTTGCCAGATCGTGATGCCAACAACGCCGGGCCATGTGCTGTCTGATCAATCGTTTTTTAAAGCAACAATTTCCGAAGACGGCCGCAAATTCATTGCCGATCGCCTGAGACGCCTGAGCGTCGAACAGATCGATGCGCTCCTCGCCGCTGCCCATATCGATCGCCGTATTCATCCGGACCGGCCTGCAACGGATCCTGACAATCGCAAATACGTTTTTAAATTCCGAGAGGCGTTTATCGATAAAATTCATATAATCACAGATGTAACCTGCCCTTATCGCCTCGAGACCAACATCACGCATTACCCGAAATAAGCTGAACTGAAACGCATTTCCGCGATTTTAAAGAGACCTATATTTTAGGTCTCTCGCCCTTTTTTTCTGCACTCATTTACGCTATAATGCTCAAATCCCATCCAACATCTTTCAGTGAGAATATATGTCGAAGTCCAAGCTTTTGGCTCGTTTGCATTGTGTCATGAATCGTGAACCACTCGCCGTCTGGCTCGTTGTCCTCGCTTTTGTGATCAATGTCTTTGCCTGGGTTGTCCCGCGGGGCTCTTACCAAAATCCCGAACACGACCCCCTCCATGCCGGATTCCATATGGCGAGGCTCGTGAGCCATGCCGAGGGGCTTCATTATTTCTGGCATGCGATTATTGTTCTCACTTTCGCGACGGGAGCCTACGCCGCTTTCCGCATCTGGACCCTCACGATGACGCACATAGTCGATCGCGTCGACCTCTGAGGCAAGTTGTCTAATATCCAAATATTGATTGGCATTTCCTTTAAATCCCTTATTCTATTCTCGACGAGCCCGATTAAACATCCGGGCTAAAGCTGCGCATGCTGCCCAAATAACGGGCAAGTCTTTCTCTCCCTAAAATTTCATAAAATTTCGTCGAAATAACTTCAAATGGCATAAAAATCAGGCTGTGAGCCATCCTCGTATGCGCTTTTTTCTCAAATAAATAGCTTCATTGGAAGACACTTTGGGGCAAGATATGGAAATCGGTGATGGCGCTTTATCGATTCCGAAGCACCGATATGTGTTGCCCCCGATTCGGGGATTTTGTATCCGACGTGTAGGGATTTTTTTTACGAAGGGAAACTCATGAAAGCCTCAAAATTAGTAAGCTTGTTTATCGTAGTAGGCGCCACTTCTGCACACGCGGCTGAGGCTGACCTATACCCAGTCAACACAACAGTTCGTGACTATGCCAAACGCGACCGTCTTCTCCTCGGTGGCCTTGACTATGTCTCGCCTTCTCAGCTTCACGAAAACGCTGGTCTTCGCGCTCGCCTCGAAGGTGAATCTCAAGTTAGCCAAATCAAACGAAATGGTGTTCAGTCGAACCTCCAGGCTCCCACAGTGAACGGCGCTGTTGCTTACGGCTGGCAAGACCTGACTTTCGGCGTTCGCGGTGGTTACACCGACGCTGAAAACAAAGGGACAGACATTAATCCTCCGAAAGAAGAGTACAAAGCTTCTCGCGTCATCCCAGAAATTTCTTACACTTTCGGTAAGTATTTCACAGCTGGCGCCGGCGCTGAGATCTCTCAACTCGACGTTACAGAAAAATACCAAGCTAACAACGCGTTCCACTACGATTACACACGCGCTATCGCTGGTCTTTCGTACCACGAACCAGCATACGAAATCGGTGTAGCGTACACGTCAGAAGTTGCCGAAAACCGAAGCCTCGATGCAACTGCACAACGTCCAGGCACTTCTTTGAGCCTCACATCTGTACCAACAGACAACGTTGTCAACCAACGCGCGATCTACATGCCACAAACTGGTACGATTTTCGCACGCGGTAACGTCACTGACAACGTCAGCCTCGCAAGTGCCGTTTCCATGGCTCGTTACGACGGTAACAACGAAGGTGCCGTTCACTTGTTCGACAACTACAAAACTGCTGACCGTTTGGCTGCTAACCTCGTAGCAACTTACTGGACAGACGCTCGTTCGCGTATCTCAGCAGCTGCTGAATACAAAGGCGGAGCTTCTACCGAAATCGGAGCAGAAGAGTCCGGTTTGGGTTACCGTTTGTCAAACCTCTACGGCGGTTCGCTCGAAGGTATTCTTTCTATCAACCGTATGGCTTACCTTGGCTTGAATGCTGAGTTCCTACGCGGTGAAAGAAACAACACAGACACACAGACTGGTGTTCGTTATGCCGGTCGAGAAGAAACTATGCGTTATTCGGGTTTCGTAACCGTTAAACTCTAAGAGTTTAACGTTTCCAAAACCAGCAAAGTACGGAAGGCTTCGGTCTTTCGTATTTTTTTTAGTGGTGACCTGTTTTTTCGTTGTCATGCGGACGGGAGTTAATACGCCTTACAACGAAAAAACAGGCTAGGAAAAAAGAAAAATCACAGACTTCGTCTGGGAGGAACAACCGCATTACCAAAAAACAACCCAGCCACCAGCGATATAGCAATCACCACCACAGAAAAACTCGTCTGCACTGTATCCATCACGTTATTCTGAAACATCGCCGTCATCCCTCGATAATTAATCGAACCGGGAACAATAAGTATAATGCCCGGCAGCAATGTAATAAGCCCAGGACGGTGCAAAATCCGGGCGATAAGATTACTCATTAACGCGACCAGCGCGCCGGTTGCGAAAAAGGAAAGCTCAACACCCAGTCGAATCGAGCCAAACCTTGCCACTGTGTAAGCCATCACCGAAATCAAAAAAGCCGAAACCGCGTGTTTTGGCCTTACACGAAACAAAATCAAAAACCCTACCGCTAGTCCCACCACACCAAAAACCTCGCTCCAGACCGGCAATGCGTTGTGTCCATCAGGCAAAGCCAGATGCGTTGTATCAACGAGAAGCTTTTTGGTAATAGCGATCGTAAACACCAACTTGAGAAGATCACCGGTTGCGCCGGCAAGACGGGCGGTGCCGGCAATGAGATTTTTGGTGGAAAGTTCGACAAAGGCAATGATGAGAGTCAGCCCAGGCAAAAGGACGACGATACTGGCAAGGATGACAAGATCGGCTGAGAGGCTTGGAAAATGCTGACTCAGTAGCGTCGCAACGAGCGTGGTGAGAAAAGCGGCAACACCCGCAAAGAGCTGCTCAAAAAAACTAAATCGACGACCAAAAACGTCGAGGATGCCGATGCCGATTCCCAAAGCGCTGGCAGCGACAAGGTCGATGAACGAACCGTGGAGAGCTGTAACAAACCCTCCGGACGCCAGGGCATAGGCAAGTATCTGGACGGCCTTTGGATAATCGTCAGGCTGGGCGTTGATCGCTTCAATCTGACGAGTCCCCTCTTTGAGATCGATCCGCCCGGCTATGACAGCATCCGCAGTCTCATCAATTTTACTCAGCTTGGAGAGGTCGATACTGCCGGGGTTAAAGCGGATGACCGTGCTGCGGTGATCGTGGCCTTCGTTGAATGAACCGATAAGCCCTGTGGGAAAAGCAATATACTGATTCCCAAGTCCGAGGCCTTTGCCGGCACTGCTTAAAGCACGCTCCAGATGATGCGCTGCCGCCCCACAGCGCTGCAGAGATCGGGCGAGGAGTATAATGAAATCGACTTTGTCGTTGAGTTTGGAACTGGGGTGTTCGGTCATCGCGGGGCTTCCTGGTTTAGAGGGTGCCCCTTTAGTATATGTTATTTTAGCTCAAATTCTTGAGTAAAATGGGATGCAGCCGAACCGTCGCTATCGAGAAGATCAAAATCAACTTTCACGAATCGAGCCGGAGCCGTCGTAAAAACAGGAATAAGCGAGGTGGACGTGAGTTTTGTTTCAGGTTGAACCTTTTTCAGTTCGGCAAGATTGTCGACACCAAGTGGAACGGTTCCGGCTGGAATCTGGACCGTTTTTGTAACATCGAGTTTTTCGGTCGTTACACCCACGAGCTCAGTGCCCTCACACGGGGGGTTGGGCTCAAAAATCTCGAATTTGCCGTCCAGAATATAAACACCGCTTTGCTCTGCAAGAGTTGGACTTTTCCATTCCGCTGCTTCGCTCTCTTTAACCAATGGCTCAACGACGTCCGACAAGGATTCGCAGGTCGAAATTTTTGCGTCAGGATCACCTGCGAACGAAATACTGTTGTCCGCGAGATTTGCTCTTACAGCTGAACCGGATAAAGACGCAGTTTTGGAAACCGAGACAGGCTTACAGCCGAAGCTCAACGGGCTAGCGAGGCTTATGAGGAGTAAAAGATTAGAGTTCGTCTTCATCGGGTGCAAACCTTGTCCGCTGGGTTCAAAAAACCTGGGTTCAGATCCACTATCGGCCAGACCACGCTCAAGATAAGGGGCAGCACAAAAACTCCTATCAACTAAATGATATTATTTAGTTATTTATTTTAATTTGTTGAATTTTTAAACGCCGAAAAAGGTCGTCTGGCGCTATTTTACGGCATTCTCGATCGTAGACAGGAGGCGTCCCGGATCCAGGGCCTTCGTCAAATGAAAGTCACAACCCGTCGCGCGCGTTCTCAAACGTTCCTCCGCCATTGCATGGGCGGTTACCGCGATGATGGTCTTCTGAAAACCCAAAGCCCTAATTGAACGCGTCGCCTGGCAACCATCCACAAGCGGCATCTGGCACGAGCGTCTCAATTGTATTGTGTGATCGAAACGCATGTGGTTCGGGATCGATACCGTCAATTAGCATTGCGACTGTACCCACCGACACTTAATTTTTCATAACTCTACAGTCTCATGGTTATGCCGCAATCGCACGACTCTGTCCATAACATCGAAATACTCTGCCGTTATCCTTGAAAATCGGTTAGAATTCTCTAGCCCTACCCGTTATAAAAGATCAAAAAAGGTGTGTAAATTATGTCAGAGAAACTCCATCTCTACGCTATGGCTTACCAGGACCGAAGCGACCGTATCCGCTGGCTCCTCGAAGAACTGAAGGTCCCTTATGTCGACCATTTTCTCGAAAAATCAGCGGGCGAAATGGACACACCGGAGTACCGCAAACTCAACCCCATGGGACGCACCCCAACGCTCGTAGATGGGGACCTCGTGCTTTGGGAATCGGCCGCTGTATGCCTTTACCTCGCGGATCGATATGGGGCCGGAACACTCGCCCCGAAATTTGACAACGTAAAAAATCGCGCGGAGTACACGAAGTGGATGGTTTGGTCAGTCGGAACCCTCGAGTGTGTGATCGCACGGATGTTTACACACGTCTCGACACCGGAAGAAAAACAAGCAACCCACGCTTTCAACAAACAACAGGCTGAGATCTTTAAGCTTGTTTTAAACCCCATTCTGTCCAAACAAGATTATATCCTCCCAAGCGGTTTTTCTGCAGCCGACATCATGTTGGGTGCGATCATCCCAGGCGCCGAGGAATTTCTGGTACGTGGCAATCCACCACTTGAAGCCTATATGGCCCGACTTATGAAACGGGAAGCCGCTATTCGAGCAAAGGTCTTTTAATCAGTCAAAGCCCTTTGCTGATCCATAAATTGTGCCCTAAACGCAAACTTCATAACTTGACGCCGTGATTGATTTAACTTAGGTATAAATCACGAATATCGTCACAATTAAGGAGTTACTATGCGCGCAATTTTGCGTCAAACACGCTTGCCTTTGCGGTCGAGTCTGTTTCTAGCGACAGTTGCCGTGTTTACTGCCGCTCATGGCCCTTCTGTTCTCACACAGCATAATAACAACGCGCGTACCGGTGCTGTTTTGCAAGAGACCCACCTGGACGTCAGCAACGTAAATAGCAAAACCTTCGGCAAACTTGCGGCTCTGAAAGTTGATGACCAAATCTATACACAGCCATTGATTGTTCCCGATAGGATGATCAATGGTCGCGAAGGCGTGAACGTTGTGTTTGTAGCAACGGTCAACAATAGCGTTTACGCATTTGATGCTGACAATTTTGTTCCCGATCAAAAGCCGCTCTGGAGCCAAAACTACAATGATCCAAGCCAGGGAATAGGACCTGTTAAAAACACAGACGTAGGACAAAACTGCGGTGAATATCACGATTTTTCGGGCAACATCGGGATAGTCGGAACACCAGTTATCAATGATGTCACTGACACGATGTATTTCGTAGTGCGAACCAAGCAAAATGGAAAATACTTTCAATGGCTCCACGCGATTGACATTAAAAACGGTAACGAACGTCCTAGCAGTCCCACGGAAATCAAATTTTCCGTCCCAGGCTCGGGTGAAGGCAGTGTGAATGGGATGATAGCCTTTGATCCGCGCAAGCAAAACCAAAGAACGGCTCTGCTCCTCTCGGGCAATACTGTTTATATGGGTTGGGCATCGCACTGTGATACAGGGCCCTATCACGGTTACCTGGCTGGCTTTGATGCCGATACACTTGCCCTCAAACGTGTGTTCAACACGACGCCCGGCGGTGGCGAAGGCGGCATTTGGCAAGCCGGTCAGGGCGCTTCTGCGGATGCTGACGGCAACATCTACATCGTGACAGGAAACGGCACTTTTGATGCCCATACGGGCGGAAATAATTATGGTCAGGCTTTTTTAAAACTTGCGCCGACAGAGAGTGGATTCAAAGTGGCGAGCTGGTTTACGCCTTTTAACTATGACCAGCTGAATCGCGACGACAATGATCTTGGCGGAAGCGGAGCCCTCCTTATTCCCGATACTCATCTCGTATTAAGTGGAGGTAAAGGCGGGGTTTGGTACCTAGTCGATCGTGATAACATGGGCGGCTGGCAGGCTGATAGCGATAGCCAAATCGTGCAGAGCATCAACGTCGCTGACAATCGCCACCTTCATGGTTCACCGACCTGGTGGGAGGGACCAAACGGTAAATTCGCCTATGTTTGGGCCGAATATAAACATCTGCGCGCCTATCGATTCAATGGCACTCAATTTGAGTTGCCGGCCTTCGGCGAGAGTACGATGGCTGCCCCTGATGGTATGCCGGGCGGATTTCTTTCCATCTCTGCGTACGGTTCCAAAGCGGGAACAGGGATACTCTGGGCCTCTCATCCCTTCTTAGGCGATGCAAATCAGGCTGCCCGGGCCGGCATCTTACGAGCCTTTGATGCCTCGGATATTACCAAGGAAATTTGGAACAGTCGGCAGAACTTGAGCGATGATCTTGGCCTCTTCGCCAAATTCACCTCACCCACAATCGCGAACGGCAAAGTCTATGCGTCGACGTTTTCCGGGCAGCTTGTCGTCTACGGCCTCCTTCCGTCCGGCTCTGGCGGCACTGTGCCTGTGCCTCAAACGGGATCTCTCACACACGGTCTGCTCTACAGCATCACGTCGGCCCAAAGCGGAAAATGCATTGATATTTCCAACGCGTCTCACAATAACGGAGTGCGCGTTCAGCAATGGGACTGCAACAAATCTGATGCTCAGGCGTTTCGTCCCCAGGACAACGGCGACGGTAGTTATTCTCTTATTAACCTCGTAATTTATCGATCAAATTTGGGGACTTAAACGACCGAAAAACGCGGGTTTTTGTCCCAAATTCCAGATTTCTTCTTTTTTCATAATTGAATCAAACAGGGGCGAAGCTTGGTGATAGTTCAACCAAGTCTTGAGACGCGGTAGGTTTAATTCGGCAAAACGCGGGGGATCAACTTTTGCCCACTGCCGCACAAAAGGAAATAGAGCGACATCAATGAGGGTCTCGTGACCAGCCATAAGAAAAGGCCCCGCCGCGTTGATAAGAAAGTTCTCGAGGTCCTGGAGGAAGGCTTCACCACGGGGTCGGGCGGATTTTGATTCGGTAAATCGCTCGGGATACTTGTAGCGATCGAGATTCTGTTTGAATTCCGAGTCGCAACGCTTGATCCAGAATTTGCTAAGGTCGATGTTTTCGGTGAGCCAGCCGTCGGGATCATTGTGTTTGAGAGCGTAGAACATGATGTCGAGGCTTTCCTCGATGACTTTTCCCTCGGGCAAAACCAAGACGGGAACCGTGCCCTTCGGCGAAACAACCAAAAGCTCCTGGGGCTTGGCGCTGAGCTCAATCTCTCGCAATTCCACCGTGAGACCGCTCGACCACAAAGCCATACGCGCCCGCATGGCGAAGGGGCATCGCCGAAACGAATAAAAAATAGGATGGACGTGAGTAAAGGCGGATGATGGATTAGTCATAAGCACCCCATGGTGGAGTTAGTCTTTCACGGGTGTATTACAATCACGCTTAAGGCCACCGACTCCGTTGAGGGAGTGGACAGTCGATATTTGAAATCCATGAGCGCTATCAATAAGATACCTGCATTATTGGACGGCGAGCAAGCTAAAACCCGGGCTTGCGAAAACGGCAATACCGCCATGATCAAACGCGGGAATCCGGCTCAACAAAACTCCAGCGTACCTCAGGTCGATTTTTTTTGAGTCGTTTCTCAAAACTGTTGATGGCCTCCACCAAAGAGCGGGTCGTAAGACTGTCGAGCATCCTGACTTTCATCGCTACCATCACTTCGCTCGGACCCTGCTGGATGGTGATGAGATTCAGTAACTCTTCGATGAGCGGGTCTTCGGCGACTAGCCGTCTTATTTCGGCTTCGATCTGAGGATCCGCCCTCTCCCCGACCAGAAGTGATTGAATTTCGATCGCCAGAAAAACCGCCACGCATACAAGCACGACACCGACCATGAGACTGCCGGCCCCATCCCAACGCGGATCGCCCGTGTACCAGGCCAGAACCGTTGCCAGCATTGCAAACACGAGGCCAGCCGTAGCTGCGGAATTCTCGCCGAAAACAACGATAAGATCGGATTCTTTGGTCTGCCGCAAGTAGGACCAAAACGAAAGCGATCCCCGTCGAACGTTTATCTCTCGTATATTTTGCACGGTTGACCAGCCTTCCAGGAGAAAGGCGATCAATAAAACGATCAAAGCCGCTTCCAGGTGATGAAGGGGCTCGGGTTCCCAGATTTTATGAAGTCCTTCGTAAATGGAGAAAACACCGCCCGCCGTAAACAGGAGTTGGGCCACAAGGAACGACCAGAAATAGAGGGCGCGTCCATAACCGAGGGGATGACTTGCATCGGCCTGTTTAGAAGCACGATTGAGCCCCAGAAAAAGTAAAATCTGATTTGTGCAGTCGGAGGCCGAGTGGATGGATTCGGCAAGCATCGCTCCTGACTTCGTGAAGAATGCCGCCGTCGCCTTGATCAAAGCGATAGCAAGGTTGGTTGTAAACGCCTGCCAAATGTGTTTGGTGCTATGGTCTGCCACTCTTCGAAACTCCTAAACCCCGGTGTCCTCAATACGTCAGCGACCAACCATAGCGGATTTGGAGCGGGGGATCCAAAATAAAAGAAAGCCTGAACAGCGAATGTTCAGGCTTCCCAACTATTTTTCGAAGGTAAAATGCAGCCCAATAACTCAAGGTTCAGCCGAAAAGCTCACGAGCCGCAAGCTTTGATACGAACCGGAAGTTGAATGGAATCGAGGGTTGCGACCGATCCGTTTGCTAGACAGGACCGGATATCCGCGCCGATACGCAAAGCGACGGTCACTGTCTCAGCCCGTTGAGCATCACACGGACTCCAAAGGCTTTCCGCGCCAGTATAAGTATGTCCCGCCACAAAATTCTTTGCCGAAGGACCGTTGGCACTTACGGACTGTGTCGATGTCGCGCCCTGACCTTCAAAGAAATTGGTCACTGTCACAGTGCGAGTCTCCTCCGCCTGGAGGGCCTCGTTGCCCCGCGCTTCAAAGCTACCGAGGCTATAGGTATAACCAGCCGGGAGGTTCATGCTGATCGTTATAGAGCAGGTTTTGCGGCTCTCTGTCAGTGGAACCCCGTCGCCTCTTTGCGTAACCATGCCTGAGAAGTTGAGATGGAGGCGCGAACCGTCCCACCGAACATTGGTACCACTGTCCCCTTGAGGGCATCCTGAGCCAATAAAGCTCACGGTGGGCGCAGCGGATTGGAAAGAATTATCGGCTCTGACAGCTGTGCTGAAGAGTGACAAAAGACTCGCACCGAAAAGGGTACCGATTCTGAAAGTTGTTTTTATCATGAGCAATCTCCTTAGATCATCTTGGTTTCTTTGCTAAGGCCACTTTCGCACCGCTCCATGGCGGCGGCAAGGCTAAAGGAACGAAGTGTTCTGTAAGCCCCTAACTGGGCAGAACATCCCCAGGATGATACTCTCTCCGATTGAATCCACTTGATCTAGCTAGGAAGAATACTGATGCCCCATAGTATCGCGGCACTGAATCAACAAACGCTTCATATGTCTGTTCTTGTTACGCCTGACATGGTGAATTTTTCAGGGCACATGCATGGAGGGGATCTTTTAAAAAACCTCGACCGTGTCGCTTATGCCTGTGCAATGCGCTACGCGGCCTGCAACGTTGTCACACTCTCGGTTGATAAAGTGCTTTTTAAACAGCCGATCAATATTGGGGATCTGATTACATTTCTTGCATCGGTGAATTATACGGGACGCACGTCCATCGAGGTGGGAATCAAAGTAATTGCAGAAGATCTGAAGGCGAAAAGCATACGGCACACCAACAGTTGTTATTTTACTATGGTGGCCGTTGGCGAGGGCAACATACCACAGGAAGTCCCTATGTTTGTGCCCGTGACGAAGGAAGAGATCGAGCGGCATGGCCGTGCAAAAGAGCGTCGCGAAAAGAGCTTAAAAGATGGGCATCCACGCCCTAAAGCTAATGTCTAAGCGCGCGTTCCTATGTAGATACCCATGCTATCTTTACCGAATTTGGCCTGCTCCGCGCCCATAGCCTGCAGAAAGTCGAAATAGAGATTGGCGCGGGGTGTTTCCGAGTTCACAGCGTCTGGTTTACTTCAGTTTTAAATTAGAAATAAACACCGAGACGAACGCCGACATACACTCCGGCCGCTTGTTCGGCGAAGGTGGTGTCCTTGGTGATAATATCGTATTTTCTCAACCGATAACCGACGAGGAAATCAAGGATACGCTCCGTAACGTCAAAGGCGATGTGTACATCGGCTTCCTTACGATTACCGAGCTGAGTTCCTTGAGCAAGTTTGTCGAAGATATGCGTGCTTTTTACAAGCATCGCATCGCCGTTCAGGACGATGCCGGGATAAAGAGTGCCGGTCCATCCGAGCCCCATGTTCATGCCTGTGCCGAACAGCCCAACGGTTTTCACATCTTTATTTTTGACATCGATTTCGGACAGACTCACGCCGACCGAAGGCATGATGCCCCAGAGACGTCCCCTGAGCCGCACGTCTGTAAAATTCGTAGCCGACTCGCTTTGATTGAGTGTGAACGGAACCACATCGATCGAATTCCGAACCGAAAGGCCGACCACGCGGGATTCCCCAAACCAGCCGCCGACTTCATAAGCGATAGACGAATGTGAATCTTTACTACCAGCCGCTTTGCTGTCGAAAGTCGTTGAGCTCACGTCACCACGCAAATATAGGGTTTGCGCTTCTTTTGCGTTGCTATCACCGGTTACTTGGCTCCGCGTTTGGGACTGCGCTGGTGAGCAGGCAAGGCCGCAGGCGATCAGGCTTAACTTTTGCCACGTTTTTAGCATCGGTTCTCTCCGTTTTTCCAGATCTTCATGGGCATTGAGGCGCCCGATATGACCATTATACGGAAAAACACTAGGAACTAACGGACTCCCCCCGATGCGCTACTTGTGAGAACAGGTAGGTTTCGTAAAAATCTGAAGCAAATAAAGGGCATCAAAGTCTTGAATTATTTGTGAGGACGAGAAAAAGCGATCTGACCCGCCTTTTGAGACGGCTTTTGTCGCCAAATGAGAGCAGAAGTAAGGGGCCAGCCCTCAAAAACAGCTGCATTTGACAGCTGCAATATTAAGTAACTGAAATCGCTACAACAATCAAAGATTAATGATACCGGAATCGCGAAAGGGAATTGACCGGGCGGAGGTTTTCATTGCACCCTGCCTCCATCCCTAATCGAGGGAATTCACCTTAACCACGATTTGAGAGCAAGCTATGTCCGCAACAACACCTCCCGCGAAACGCGAACATCGTCATACTGGAATTCGTCACCATGCAACCCAACCGCACGGAATACTTTTAATCGCTGCTATCATTTTTGTTATGGCCTGGGGATTCTGGACATTTTTCCTTGCCTCACCCGCAACTGTTCCCGTTCCTTAAATCACGATTCAAAGACGCCGAAGATTTGGCGGGATCTCTCAGAGTGGCTTGCAGGCGCGCTTTCCCGCGAACGCATCAGGACCGCGCAGCTTTTTTTTGATCCTGTGGTCAGTTAAGCTGTGAGTAACTTTATGCTGGAGGTCTCAATGCCCATCAATCGACACATAAGCCTCTTGGAAAATCGAACCGGCCAACTGCAGTCTCTCCTTCGGACCAAAGGCTGTTCAGAACTTGGTTATGGCTGTCTCTTAAATGTGATAGCCGAAGGGGATGGATGGAGTGATTGGCAGGATTTTATGGATCACGGGCGCTTTGCGGCCATCGAAAGAAATTGGTTCGACCGCACCTTAAAAGCATTGGATCGTCTGGGAATCGAAGGCCTTAAGCTTGACGATTTGAAAAAACTCGAGCAATTCACGCCGCGCGAAGATACCCGGTCACGCGAAGTCACAATGTAATCTTTATGCAAAGAGGTCCAGGATGAAAAGCCAAGGTTCTTTTCTCGTCCTCGTGTTCAGCTCCTTTGCCTGTCTCATGGGAGGAGCATGCAGTAAACATCGGCATTCGGTAGCCGAGAGTTCGGCGCCGTCACAGGCGGAATCGTTACCCCTCGTACCTGTCTTGCCGACCGATCCAAATTGCGCCGATCTCAAAGCAGGCGAGCAGGGCCATAGCCCCGGTCCGGGTATGAATCACTGCTCAGCCGATTCAAAAATCCCAGGCGTGGGTCCTGATCAACTGGGTGGTCGCTAAAGTTCATAAACGTTCTCACCCAAGAGGACGTTTTTATTCCAAAATTTCGACGTATTGCCGATTCACGAGTCTGTGATATACCCCATCGGTGTTTTTCATTAGAGTCTCGTGAATCCCGCTCTCAACGACCTCCCCCGCTTGAATCACAAGCACCCTATCGGCATTTCGCACCGTCGAGAGACGATGCGCGATAACAAGCGTCGTCCGACCCTTCATTAGCCGGTCCAGTGCCTCCTGAACGAGATGTTCGCTCTCCGCATCCAAAGCACTGGTTGCTTCGTCGAGAATGAGGATACGCGGGTCCTTCAGCATCGCACGGGCGATAGCGACCCTTTGCCTTTGGCCTCCCGAAAGTTGGACCCCACGCTCCCCTACGATCGTTTCATAAGCGTCAGGGAAATTCTCGACGAATCCAGCGGCGTTGGCCGCGCGTGCAGCATCGCGCACGGCTTCGTCACTCGCGTCCGCCTTTCCGTAACGAATATTCGCTGCGATCGTTCCGCTCAATAGAACCGGATCCTGCGAAACCACTCCAATATGTTGATGGAGCCAATTTCCATCAAGGCCTCTTAAATCCAGGGAATCAATCAGAACGCTTCCAGACGCAGGATCATAAAAGCGCGACAGCAGAGCTGCGATCGTCGATTTCCCGCTACCCGATGGCCCCACCAGGGCCACGACTTCGCCAGCTTCGATCGCTAGATCCAGCGCTTTTAATACCTGATAGTCCGGGCGCGAGGGATAGCTGAAACTCACGGCCTTGAAATCGATACGTCCCTTCATCTGCTCGGGTTTTTGTCCGCCGTTCAAAACGATCAGGGGTTTTCTATCCAGTATTTCAAAAATGCGTCTGGCAGCTCCCGTTGCCGCCATCAGCTCGGTCCACTGGCTGCCCAACGCACCAAAGGAAATCGCCACTGTCATCGCATACAAGATGAAGGACGTGAGATCACCCACTGTCATGTGTCCTGCCACCACGAGGCGCCCACCGTACCAAAGAACGGCAACGATTGCGGAGAACCCCAAACAGCTGCCGATCGCTGTGATCGTGGCGATCGTTTTGATTCGAAGGCGCGCGAGCTTATAGGATTCCTGGACGACCGATTTATAACGCGAGACCTCAAATGATTCTTTGGCGAACGAGCGAACTGTTCGAATGCCGGAGATCGTTTCTTCGGCGACGACACCGGTTTCCGCAACGGCATCCTGAACATCGCGGGAAATTGTTTTTAAGCGTTTACCAAGTATGACCGTGCCCAAAGCGATCAGCGGTACACACAGCAATAGGCCACCGGTCAATGTCGGCGACGTATAGACCAGGAGAACAAGGCCGCCGATGGCGCTCCCGAAGTTTCGCATGGTAATTGAAATGTTGATACTTACCGCATTTTGCAAAATCGTCGAATCCGAAGACAGGCGACTCATAAGTTCGCCGGTGCGGCGGCTATCAAAAAAGGCAATATCCTGTTCGACTATCGATTGATAAACATCGCCGCGCAAACGTGCAACGATACGCTCGCCAGCAAGGGTGAAAAAATAATAACGAAAGGCTGCTGCAAATCCCTGCGCAATGAATACGGCAAGGATGATAAGCGACGTTCGGTCAATGGCGGCCGTGTTGCCGGAACCAAGCGCTTCGTCAATGATCAGACGCACGGCCTGCGGATAAGAGAGAAGCATGGCGCTGCTGATCACGAGGAAAAAGAGCCCGCTGCCGATCATTTTTCGTTCCGGCCAGGCTAAGCTTAATATGCGGCTCATACCGTAAGTGGGGAGGTCGGTGGTTTTGGTCATGAAAGCCTCGGTGTAAAATGCAGCAGGAGAGGAGATCCACGCAAAGATTACCATAACTCCTCCAGCGGCGGACACTTCACGCACAAAAAGGAAGCGACGGACGCTTCCTTTTTGTTTCGGCTTACTGAGAAACCTTATTTGATTGCGTTCAGGGCGGCTTCGAGGTCAGCGCGATTAGGGGCTGTAAACGCCGAGGTATAGGCGGCATGAGTTGCCATTTGCGCGCCTGTGTAAGCGGTGTCGAGTCGCGTTACGGCGGTTGCGTTCAAAACAACCGAGGCTCCTGGTTGGCCCGCAGCATGGCATGTGAGGCAGACGGACAGAAGGTTTTTACCTTTTTCAGCATCACCTGTACCTGACGAAGCAGCAGCAGCAGCCGGATCGGTGCCTGCAGCCCCAGCGTCGGTCGCCGTCGGATCGGCCGCAGTCGAAGTGTCGGCCGTTCCAGAATCGGAGGTCGACGTGTCGACAGACGGCGCAGCGTTTGCACTTAAGCCTTTACGAATGTAGCCCGACTTATACTGGACACACGCTGTTCCGGCAGTCACGGCCGCAATGAGCAGCGTTCTTTTCCAAGGGTATTTCACTCAGGCCTCCCGAGTCACAAAAGCACGGCTCTCTATCGGTTGGGCCAAGGGGAAAATAAAGGGCAGCAGGCAATATTCTCGAAGAATCCAATATTTCATATAGATATCAAATGGTTGAAACAACAAAATCTGTGAGAGACCTGAGGATTTCAGCGGAATCGATCGATATATTGACAGCGTTGGCAGAGGGCTTCCACCAGCTTCCCGTTTTTAAATCCTTTGACCATAGTCTGAGCGCGCTCGGAACCCAGGATATCCTCAATCGATTGGGTTTTGATGTTACCGAGAGGAATGACACCTTCTTTATCGAGGCAACAGGGCACCACGGTCCCGTCAACCAGTACACCGAAGTGTGACGATAGGCCATAACATCGTCCCTTGGACCCTTGTTCGGGGAGGGCGAGGCTTGGCCAGACAAATTCCGTATCCCAATGCAGATAGAGGCGGTTTGTGATGCGAAAGCTTTTTTTGTTTCGCACATCAATCGCACTTTCGATTGCGACTCCAAAGCGCTCCTCTATCATCGCCAACATCAGGCGGTTGCTCTCACAACTGCCGCGCGGATCATCAAGGTTCCACAGCCGATAGTTAATATAAAGATCGGGTCGCTCCGCAAAGGCGCGCTCCGTGAAGCGAAAAATCTTATCGAGATAAGCCGTCGGGTCTTTATCGCCAAAATTATCTTTGAAACTATGGAGAGAGAAATTCACCTGACGAAAGGCATCGCGGAGAAGGAGTTCGATGGACTTTTCTTTGAGGAGTACGCCGTTGGAGACGAGAAAAAGTTTGACGCCCTGCGCTTCGCAGAGGTCGATGAGCTTGCCAAGATGCGGATGCAAGAGCGGCTCGCCCATCAAATGTAGACAAATCTGTTCAGCCATAGGCCCGACCTGAGCCAGGATCATGGCGAAATCCTCGACACTCATCAGACCTTTTTTGCGCTCCACGGCGGGACAGAAACTGCACTGCAAATTGCAGATATTACTGATCTCGATGTGGATCTTACCAAACCGCGCTTGAACAAAATTTTGGGGCGATAGGGTGGTCAAACAAGGCTCCTCGTCATAAGAGGCCTGATTAGCACAACTGAAGGCGCAAAGCCAGATGGAACAGTCGCCAAAACCATGACAGGCGAAACCGGCATCAGAATTTCCACCATAAGAATTTCTGGTAGAATAGACGTATACACCCGCCTCCGACTGACGATCTTCGCAAGTTAAGATCGTGTATCCCCTATTACTCCCGATCCGATTCCTGTCTTTACAGGCTCGCCTCGCCGCGTCCGGAAAGCTTTGCCATGTTCAAAATCCTCTTCGATGAGCACGAATACACATGTCTTGCGGACTCGCCCAAAGGCACACAGGTCGTCCCGGTCAAATCCTTTCATCCGCGATCACACAGTTTTTTTTCGATCAATGCTTTGCACCCGTATCAGGATCGCGAGCCGATCGCTGATTATCATCATCCGGACCGACCACGCAGGGCCGACGCGAACGTTGTCACGTTTCGCAATATTCTGGTTGAGATGGACCGTATATCTCTCGCCGATCAGCTTGCTTGGGTAGTGGAGAAAAACATGCCTTTTACCAGCTGCGTTTATTCCGGCGGTAAATCTTATCACTTCATTTTATCCCTCGCCGACGCCCTACCCGATCGGGCGTCCTACGATGCACTTGTCAAACGTCTTTATGCGGTCCTTGGTGATCGCATCGATACCGCCTGCAAAAATCCGTCGCGTTTTTCGAGGGCGCCAGGCCACATTCGTAAGGAAACGTTCAAGTTTCAGGACTTGCGAGAACTCCGTGGCCGTGTGCCCAACGCCAAGCTGGAAGCCTGGCTTACGGCCGCCGGCGCTCCCATCCCGGTCGAGTCGAGACCAAAACCATCACAGTCTTCGATACCATCGGATTCCCGGCTTTTTCGCAGCACAGAAGGATTTCTCAAAGAGGGTGCACCCGCCGGAGAATGGAACAAAAGCCTCTTTAAAGCCGCCTGCGATAGCTTTTCGAAAGGCTGGCCCCTTGGGACGTTTGTAGCCAAAGCCGCCCAGATCACCGGACATCTCGATCCCAAGGATCACGCGACTATAATGAGCGCCTACCAAAGGGCCTTTCGCAAAACTTCATAAAGTACGTGCACCAGCAAGGCCAAAACTCTATGATCGACCCAGCGGCGGAGGTTTTTATTCGCCGCAGGTTACGGTGAAGGTGAGGCCTCGATGCACTTAAAAATCATGGAATGGAACGCGCAGGATTTTTTCCTCCAGCTTGAATATCCGGTTTCCAAATCGGACATAGATTCGATGACAGATGAGCAATGGAAGCTCCTCGCCCGTACGGACGTTCATCTCAAACCGCTCGCCAAAATAAAAATGATCGCCGACATCATCACCGAAGTCAGTCCGGACGTCGTCTGTTTCTGTGAAGTGGGCGGCCATGAATCGCTTGAAATGTTTGCACGTCTATTTCTTCTTGACCGTTATGAAGCCTTTTTGGTCGAAGGCAATTCCAATCGCGGAATCGAGAGCGGCTTTTTGGTAAAACGGGGCCTTGGCTTAAAAACCAAGATAAAAAGCCATAGAAACTGGCCTGTTCCTTTTGAATATCCCCATGAGAAGGATCCGGTGACCCATAAACTCGCCGCTGAAGCTGCCGCTTACTATGACCTTGGCCACCCTAAAACTCGGAAGCTCTCGCGGGATGTACCGGCTCTTTTTTTAGGCAAACCCGGGCAGACCGCCCTTGTGATTCTCCTTGTTCATCTGAAGTCAGGCTTTGATACGGCCGGTGTAGATCCCGAGGGCAAAATCAGGCGGGCGGCCGAGCTCGAAGCGCTGCTCGCGATTCATGCATCGGTACAAAATCACGTGGGGCCCAGTGTTCCTATTATCCTGACGGGAGATTTTAACGGTCGAGCGGGTCGCTACGAAACCGGTCCCGAGTTCGCACCCTTGCTCACGAGCGGCTTCGAAGACGTGTTACACCTTAAAGAGGTACCGCCTTATGAACGGATCTCGCAGCTGACTTTCGTTCGCAGCCAAATCATTGCCAAACAACTTGATTTCATATTTATCCCGGAAATTCTGCACGGCCGCGTCCGCGAAGCTTATGTCTATCGCTATCGTTTCCCGGAAGACCAAACCGAAATCACTCTGCCCTCATCATTTCGGGATCGCGCTCGCCTCCCCTCCGACCATTACCCTCTTGTATGCGAACTCGAGATCGACGTTTAACAGAACCTGGAACACATTTAACCAGTATCAGTTTTCTCAAAATAAGTTAAGATACTTCAATTCATTCTGCCACCTTAGGTGAGGAACTCATGAAAAAATTGATCCCAGTCCTGGTTGGACTTGGCCTGGTAATCGCCGCTGTTTTATATTTCATTCATCGCCCCACGGCAGACAACGCCAGTGGCCCTGAGATGGCGGATATCGCGGCATTTGAGGCTCCCCCTGCCGGTGATGAGGCTTTTTACACGGTTAAAATCTCAGCGAAACAGCTGAATCGCGGCATGGATTCAACTCTCATCGATATGGATGCCACCCTTTCGCAAATCAAACAAAGCGACACCGAATACGTCACGCAATGGTCGAGTATCGCAGCCCTTAACCTGATGAATTCAAAAGCCGATCAGGCGGCAACCACCGTTCTCCTCGGCAAACCAAGCGTGACCACGATCGAAGGCAAAACCATCACGCATTACCTCGCGAAGGATTTTCCGCCGGGTCTCACAACCTTTCAGCTGAGTTTCCTGCAAAAGATTTTTGTAGGTCTCAAGGCGGACGGTAGCGCTCCCATTTTGAAAACAGAGAAAGATGAAGTGGGTGCGGCCCAGGTGCAATATGCCTTCGAAAAAGCCGGAGCCAACACAAAAGTCACCAAAACATGGCTAGGGTATACGCAAGACTCTATAAAAGTGGATGCCGTCGATAATCAACTTATTTATGGACTCGCACCCGACGGTCGACTTCTTTCGGTAGTGGGCACTCTGACTCTTCATTACCGCAAGCCCTCACCAAGCCACTTCACAACAACGATCTCCGTCATCCTTAAAAACCACCAGGCGAAGTCATCCCTCCATAAAACCGTGGTGAATAAAGACAATCTTCAAAAAACCGATATGACCCGCGCGACCGCTGTTACACGCCAGATCCAAAATCAAACCGGCATGACTTATGACGACGCTCTGAAACAATTGGATACGATGACCGAAAAGACCGACAGTAAAATCGTGTACACGATCTTTTCGACACTCAAAGCGGATGTTATAGAACACCCCGAACACGCAGGCGTTTTGGTCAGCAAGATACTCGAGACCAAAACCCGGGACGAAGGTTCGCGCCGTCGACTCTCCGCTATGTTTGGAGCATTGGCACAAAGCGAAAGCCCTGCTATAGCTGATTCGCTGGCGTCACTTGCAACGGAATGCCCCGACAACTTCTGTAAAGTCCAGGCGATCGTCGCACTCAATGATCACCCGGCTCCCTCCGAATCCAATGCGGCAAAGATGATCGATCTCGCAGCCCACGCGGTAGACACCGAAATCGCCAGTACGGCTGTGCTGGCCGCAGGTTCGATCGGCAAAAAAGTTGACGTCCCGGAGCTGTCAAAGGCTCTGATCGATGAGTATAACGATCCGTCTAAAGCGTCTTTAAAAACGGCAGTGGTCGCAGCGATGGGAAATCACGGCAGTGCCGAATACCTGCCGACCCTCAAAGCCAATCTCACCGCCCCCGACACCAACCTTCGGGGCTCTTCGGTTTATTCGCTTCGTTATATTCCTGGTGATGATGTCAACACCACCCTTTTAAACGTCGTGCAGAAAGAAACGGATAAAGGCGTTACAAGCGAGGCATTAAAAGCCCTTCAGTTCAAAAATCTCACGGATACCCAATATGTCGATGTTGCTCAGAAGGCGGCGACATTTGCTGACGCCGACTTGCAGCAAAGTGCTGCGCGTATGCTGGTCGAAGCCTATAACGATAATCCTAAAGTCGCCCGCAAGGCCTTGGAGACCCTACGTGATAGCACGAAGGTCCCGAATGTAAAGACTTACATCGACTCCGAACTAAACGCCAAACCAGCCGATGCAGGTCATCAATAAATGCCTCGCCCTTCGCTCTTCGAAGGGCCTTTTTTTGGCCCAATTTTCTGCATAACAGTTGAACTTCGCACGCAGCCGCAGTAGCGTTCGTTGGTACGCGTGATGTCTTGGCTCCAATCGCTCATCAAAGGACGTTTCCATGTCGCACACTTCGGGCTCATTTCCGCACCTGGCCGCCCTTGGCGCTTTCCTCCTAGGCGCTGCCTTTGCCGGCCCGACGCCTCTTGCTTCAGCACAGGCCAAACTCACTCACAATGAAGCGCTTCGCCGATCTGCTCAGGTGTCCGACGTGCGTTACGATCTCGCGATGGATATAAGCCATGGCGATAAAGAATTCACCGGCGATGAGACTATCGATTTTGAATGGCAAACCTCAGTTGATCCGCTCCGAATCGATTTTTATCGCGGCACTATCAAAGACCTCAAAGTGAACGGAAAACCAGCGAAGTACACGTTTGAAAAGGATCACATCGCAGTCCTTCTGAAAGCGGATCTTTTTCACGTTGGCCCCAACTCGATTGCCATCACTTACAGCCATCCCTACAGCAAAGACGGCAGCGGACTTTATCGTTTTGTCGATCCTGAGGATAAACGCACCTATCTCTATTCAAACTTCGAACCTTACGACGCCAACCAGATGTTTCCCGCTTTTGATCAACCGGACCTCAAAGGCAAATTTACAGTGACCGTAACGGCACCGAAAGACTGGACTGTGGTATCCGCTATACGCGAGTCCAAGGTTGATGCCCAAAAGGACAAAAAGATCTGGCATTTCCCTCAGACGGTGCCGATCAGCACGTACCTTTTCTCCATCGCCGCAGGACCCTATAAAGTCTGGGAAGATACGAAATTTCGTATCCCGCTTCGGGTCATGGCGCGGCAGTCCATGGCGTCCTTTGTCAAAGCCGAAGAGTGGTTGACGTGGACCCGTTATGGTTTTGATTTCTTCGAAAAAACTTTCGGTACACCTTACCCCTTCCTGAAATATGATCAGATCCTCGTCCCCGATTTTAATGCGGGCGCTATGGAGAATGTTGCGACTGTAACGTTTAATGAGCGTTTTGCGCCGCGCGGAGAACGTTCAGCCCATACGATGGAAAGTAATTTCGATACTCTGCTCCACGAGATGGCCCACATGTGGTTCGGCGACCTCGTGACAATGAAGTGGTGGGATGATCTCTGGCTCAACGAAAGTTTTGCAACCTACGCGGCCGCCTGGGCTCTGTCCGTTCATCCGGATTTCAAGCATGAATGGGTCACCTTTCATCACGAAAAAAATTGGGGCTATTCGACTGATCGTTTGAGCACGACACATCCGATCGTCGCCGAGGTTCCAGACACTGATGTAGCCGGATCCAACTTCGACGGCATAACCTACGGCAAGGGCGCCTCGTGGCTCAAACTCTTAGCGTTTCGCGTCGGCGAAAAAGACTTTACCAAAGGCCTTCAGTCTTATTTCAAAACCTTCGCTTTCAAAAATTCGACTGTGGACAACCTACTCGGTGCCCTTGAGCAGAGCTCGGGTCTCAAGCTGCAGGAGTTTGCCAAACCCTGGCTGCATACGGCAGGCTTAAATACGGTGGAAATGCGTCCCATTTGCACAAAGGATGGAATGCTCGATGCCGTGGAGATACTTCAGACCGCGCCGATTGATCATCCGGACCTTCGTCTGCACAGCATGGTTTTTGCCCTCTATGGAGAACCCGGCTCCGCCGATGTCTGGCAGCCGTACAAACTCCTTAAGACGGATTATGAGGGCGCAAAAACAATCTTGAAGCTCAGCGAAGGTCTGGCCTGCCCGCAGCTCATCATCCCCAATGCCAGCGATGACGACTACGTGAAAATTATCTGGCCCCAGGATCAGCTTCTGCGTGTCCAAACCGATCTCGCTCGCATCGCCGATCCTCTGCAACGTACGCTTTTCTGGGAATCACTCGGCTGGGCTCTTGAAGATGGCGAAGCGCATTTGGAAGACGTCGTTCGTTTTACTGTGGATCAACTGCCTCTCGAAAAAGACTACGCCGTGCTTGGCAGCATCGGGCAGTTCATTCACGCCCGTATCCTTTCGCCCCTTTCCTCCATCCCCGACCGTGATTTACGCGTAAGACTGGCCAAACAACTAGCTGTCCCGTTTCAGAAGATGTTGATCGACACCAAAACCGCAAAAGATTTTCGGCTTCTCGCCTTTGACTTTTATATTGAACTGCTAGGGCTCAGCGAAGACCGGGATGCTCTCGCGCAGATCTACGAGAAAAAAACCGTGTGGCCGGAATTCAAACTTGATCAGCCGCGTCGGTGGAGTGTGTTGGGCGAACTTGCAGCCCTGCGTGATAGCCGAACCTTAGCGTGGGCCAAATCCGAAAAGGATCACTCCGATCAAGCCGCCCTCGAAAGGAGAGGCATTGAAGCGAGCCTTGCGCCTTACGCCGAGAAAGTCAAAATTGCTGCCGACATTCTCAAGCCAACGAGCCGCCTGTCACGCGCTCAAGTCCTCGCGACCTTTGGCAATCTTTTTCCTGTTCAGCAGGCCACGGAAAGACAGAACTACAGGGATCAATACCTCAAAAACCTGCCGCAAGTTGTCAAAATTGATCGCGAATTCATAAGAAAAAGCTATCTCCTCACGCTTTTGTCCGAGAACTGTGATGCGAGCGATGAACAGTTGTTTGCAGCTCTGTTCAAGCTCGATGTTCCGGCCTCGATCAGTCAGGATTTTCTTGAGAGACGTGATGAGATGAAGATCTGCAGGACGGTGTTTACAAATGTTAAGAGTGGAGATTCCAAAAAAGCCATTTAGGTGAGCTGTGAACGCTTGGTAGTCACCGACTAAAATAATAATTATCGTCACACACCGCACTATCACTTTTCACTCGCAAGGAATTCGGGCAGTCAACGACAGCCCACTCCACCGACAGATTGCCACGCGCCAGTGGCGCAAGTTTGGCAAACGCATCGTCAGCGAGATCAAGCTGGTGCGTCTGAGCCGAACCTAAAGTTTTCGTGCAGCACTTATCGATCGCTCGCACAACAATCGAAGTCGACTTGCCGACCTCCCGAACACGAATACAATGCGCGCTCGGATCGTAAGGACCCGAGCGCTTGCCAACTTTTGCCAAGCGAGGAAACTGGGCAGCGATGGGAAACGCAACGGCGGTAACCATCCCATCAAAGGCAGAGGGATCAAGCCCAAATGCCGTCTGACATTTTCCCACACTTTTATACAAATGATATTTCGCAACGCCGCGGCCGCGAAGATAGACTTTCCCGTTATCAACGTCGGAAATCGTATGACAGGCAAAAGTGCAGCAACAAAGGCCCAAAGCAAGAAACGTTTTCTGCATGGACCTTGACTCCGATCGGGTGCTTATTTAAGGGCATCTAATTTTGGCTTCAGCTCTTTTGTATAAACATCCCATTCCTGAACATACGGTTTTCTCAACTGCTTACGCATGGCATCGAGTGTTTTGTACGGCCACTCTTTTTGGAAAAAATTGATAAGCCAGGCTGGAATAAGGCCTTTTGGATCGGCTAGATATTCTGCCTGGATAATAGTTTTGTCGCCCTGCGGGATCAAAAAATATCTTCCGCGGATAATTTCGCCCCGAACAATGCCATCCCGTTCAGGAGCCCTTTTATCGGCAACAGACTTCACGTCGATGACGATCCCTTTGGTTTTTTGATCTACGCTAAAGTCGTTACGAAACACAAAATCTCGATTGGAGGCCGGGAAAGGCAAGTTGAACTGAGAATATTGGATATTCGATGTTGGCGGAATTGTTTCGACTGTATAAGCTTCCTTAAAATGATTAATCCACTCCGGCTTATGAGGATGATCAAGCAGGATCCAAAGGATTTTGCCTACGGACGCATCAACCACAGTCTCACCTGCAACGCCTTTGACGTCCGATTTTGGATAGCTCTTGCGAAAAACTTTGATGCCTTCGCTTTCGGAAACAAATTCCCAGCCATCAGCGGCCCAGTCTCTCGCAAGAGCCGAGTGGGCCGGCCATAGGAATGCGCCGAGTGTAAGAAACAGGGCAAGGCGGATACAATTACGAATCAAAGCAGACATAAGAGTCCTCAACTGAGTTGCCACGAGCATACACGGAATTAAAAAAATTGTAGACCCATGACTCTAGGCCGTTGAGAGGGATGAGTAAAAAAAGTTCAACACATTTAGATTCCTACGGATAGATTTTGCGAAAAAATAGCACCCCGATTTGGGCTGTCTAGCCATCCAGTCGGTGACCCTTTTTAGTGTTAGTCCTTTTAACCAGAAATAGATTCCTATAACGTTTATGTTCTATAGGTTCTGACATTTTTAGACCATGACTCGTTCATCGCGACTAAATCTCCGAGGAAAATCATGAAGCCAGCCGTTGACGGTAGCAAAGTGCGTCAAGAAACAGGTAGCGCAAAAACTGCCCTTAAATCGAAAGTGAGCACCCGTGCCGCGAGCAAAGCGTCCCGACGCGCTCGTGATGACGAATGGGAAAGCCTATCCATATCAAACAAAGACGAAATCGAGCAGTTGGTAGAGGTGCTTAAATCCGTCAAGTCTGGGGACTTCTCTGTTCGTTTTGATTACGAAAAGGGTGACATACTCGGTCGGGCTGGCGAACTGTTGAACGATATCATCGGTCTCAACGAGCATCTTTCGAACGAGCTCCTTCGAGTCGGCAAAATTGTCGGTCAAGAAGGCCGAATGACCGAACGTGCGTCTGTTGGACCTGCAAAAGGCTCTTGGGCAACAAGTGTTAATTCCGTGAATCAGCTTATCGGTGACCTTGTAGCGCCGACCAACGAAGTCGCCCGGGTTATCACGGCCGTGGCGAAAGGCGATCTCTCGCAGAAAATGTTTCTGGAAATCGAAGGCCGGCCGGTTCGAGGGGAATTCCTCCGCATCGGTACGACCGTTAACTCGATGGTGGATCAGCTCAACTCGTTTGCCGCGGAAGTCACGCGGGTCGCGAAAGAAGTGGGCAACGAAGGGAAGCTCGGCGGTCAGGCCGACGTAAAAGGGGTTTCGGGAACGTGGCGCGACCTTACCGATAACGTAAATGGCCTCGCGGGTAACCTCACAGCCCAGGTTCGTAACATTGCCAAGGTAACGACAGCGGTTGCTAAGGGCGACTTGTCGCAGAAGATTACGGTTGATGCCCGTGGTGAAATCCTCGAACTGAAAAATACGATCAACGTCATGGTGGATCAGCTTTCGTCGTTTGCGGCGGAAGTAACCCGGGTGGCAAAAGAAGTGGGTAACGAAGGAAAACTCGGCGGCCAGGCGGAAGTTAAAGGCGTTTCGGGTACCTGGAAAGATTTGACTGACAACGTGAACGGTCTCGCCGCCAACCTTACGGCCCAGGTGCGTAACATCGCCAAGGTTACCACGGCCGTTGCCAACGGCGACTTGTCGCAGAAGATTACGGTTGATGCGCGCGGCGAAATTTACGAACTCAAAAATACGATAAACACCATGGTGGATACCCTTCGCTCCTTCGCGGCGGAAGTAACCCGGGTGGCGAAAGAAGTGGGCACCGAAGGAAAACTCGGTGGTCAGGCCGATGTAAAAGGTGTTTCGGGTACCTGGAAAGATTTGACCGATAACGTGAACGGCCTCGCAGGCAACCTGACAGCGCAGGTTCGTAACATCGCGAAGGTAACCACAGCCGTTGCCAACGGCGACTTGTCGCAGAAAATCACGGTCGATGCAAAAGGCGAAATCCTCGAGCTTAAAAATACGATTAACACCATGGTAGATACCCTTCGCTCCTTCGCGGCGGAAGTAACCCGGGTGGCGAAAGAAGTGGGCACCGAAGGAAAACTCGGTGGCCAGGCGGATGTAAAAGGCGTTTCAGGCACCTGGAAAGATTTGACCGACAACGTGAATGGCCTCGCCGGTAACCTGACAGCTCAGGTTCGTAACATCGCCAAGGTAACCACGGCCGTTGCGAAAGGCGATTTGTCGCAGAAGATTACCGTTGATGCCAAAGGCGAGATTCTCGAACTTAAAAACACAATAAACGTCATGGTGGATCAGCTCAACTCCTTCGCGGCCGAGGTAACGCGGGTGGCGAAAGAAGTGGGCACCGAAGGAAAACTCGGTGGTCAGGCGGATGTAAAAGGCGTTGCGGGTACCTGGAAAGATTTGACCGACAACGTAAACGGTCTCGCCGGTAACCTCACCGCTCAGGTTCGTAACATAGCGAAAGTAACCACAGCCGTTGCGAAAGGTGACTTGTCACAGAAGATCACTGTTGATGCGAAAGGCGAAATTCTCGAACTTAAAAACACAATAAACGTCATGGTGGATCAGCTCAACTCCTTCGCGGCCGAGGTAACCCGGGTGGCGAAAGAAGTAGGGACCGAAGGAAAACTCGGTGGCCAGGCGGATGTAAAAGGCGTTGCGGGTACCTGGAAAGATTTGACCGATAATGTAAACGGTCTTGCCGCGAACCTTACCGCTCAGGTTCGTAACATCGCTAACGTAACGACTGCGGTTGCCAACGGCGATTTGTCCCAGAAGATCACCGTCGATGCGAAGGGCGAGATTCTCGAACTTAAAAACACAATTAACGTCATGGTGGATCAGCTTAACTCCTTCGCGGCCGAGGTAACTCGCGTGGCGAAAGAAGTAGGGACCGAAGGCAAACTCGGCGGCCAGGCGGATGTAAAAGGCGTTTCGGGGACCTGGAAGGATTTGACAGACAACGTGAACGGCCTCGCCGCGAACCTCACAACGCAGGTTCGTAACATTGCCAAGGTAACGACGGCCGTTGCGAAAGGTGACCTTTCTCAGAAAATTACGGTCGATGCGAAGGGCGAAATTCTCGAGCTCAAAAACACAATCAACACCATGGTGGATCAGCTTAACTCCTTCGCGGCCGAGGTAACTCGGGTGGCAAAAGAAGTGGGCACCGAAGGAAAACTCGGCGGTCAGGCGGAAGTAAAAGGTGTTTCGGGTACTTGGAAAGATTTGACTGACAATGTGAACGGTCTTGCGGGCAACCTCACAGCCCAGGTTCGTAACATCGCGAAAGTAACCACAGCCGTTGCCAAAGGTGACTTGTCGCAGAAGATCACAGTTGATGCGAAAGGCGAAATCCTCGAGCTCAAAAATACGATCAACGTCATGGTGGACCAGCTCAACTCCTTCGCGGCGGAAGTAACCCGGGTGGCGAAAGAAGTGGGGACCGAAGGGAAACTCGGTGGCCAGGCGGAGGTGAAAGGTGTTTCGGGTACCTGGAAGGATTTGACCGACAACGTAAACTTCATGGCCGGTAACCTCACCAAACAGGTGCGCGGTATCGTCAAGGTTGTGACCGCGGTGGCCAACGGAAACCTCAACGAAAAATTCGTTTTGGAAGCCAAAGGCGAAGTGGCAGCGCTTGCTGAAACGATCAACAGCATGACCGATACGCTTCGTATCTTTGCCGACCAGGTAACCACGGTTGCCCGCGAAGTGGGCATCGAAGGCAAGCTGGGCGCGCAGGCACGCGTGCCGGGTGTTGCGGGTACCTGGAAAGATTTGACCGACAACGTGAATTTCATGGCTTCGAACCTCACAACTCAGGTGCGAGGTATCGTCAAGGTCGTGACCGCGGTGGCCAACGGCAACCTCTACGAGAAGTTCGTCCTTGAAGCGAAGGGCGAAGTTGCGGCGCTCGCCGAAACGATCAACAGTATGACTGATACTCTCAGGACCTTCGCCGACCAGGTAACCACGGTTGCCCGGGAAGTGGGAATCGAAGGAAAACTCGGCGGCCAGGCGAAAGTCCCAGGCGCTGCTGGTACTTGGCGCGACTTGACCGACAACGTTAACCAGCTCGCCGGTAACCTCACCTCTCAGGTACGCGCGATTGCCGAGGTTTCAACGGCGGTAACCAAAGGTGACCTGACCCGTTCCATCAATGTTGAAGCCATGGGCGAAGTTGCGGCGCTGAAAGACAACATCAACCAGATGATCGGCAACCTCAAAGACACCACCCAAAAAAACAACGAGCAGGACTGGCTCAAAACCAACCTCGCGAAATTCTCAGGCATGATGCAGGGTCAAAGGAACATTATTTCCGTGGCCCAACTCATCATGTCGGAGCTAACGCCACTCGTTGGAGCGCAGCATGGCGCCTTTTTCATGATGGAAACGAGCGAAGAAAAAACCCATTCCCTGCTGAATCTCATCGCCAGTTATGGCTTTTCAACCCGCAAGAATCTTTCCAGTAGCTATCGTCTCAAAGAAAGCCTGATCGGTCAGTGCGCTTTCGAGAAAAAACGCATACTCCTGGCCGATGTACCGGAGAATTTCATCCACATTTCGACCGGCATGGGGGATGCCCCGGCTCGTAGCATCGTTGTCCTCCCTGTTCTTTTTGAGGGGGAAACAAAGGCCGTCATTGAACTCGCGTCGTTCAAAATATTCAGCGAAAACCATCTGACCTTCCTCGATCAGCTGATGGATTCGATCGGCGTAATTCTCAACATGATTTCGTCCTCGATGCGTACCGAAGAATTACTGCAGGAGCTCAAACGTTCAAACGCCGAACTCGAGGCGCAGGCCAACGAGCTCAACGACAAAGCCAAACTCCTCGAGGTCAAAAACCAGGAAGTCGAGCTCGCGAGCCGAAGCGTCGAAGAAAAAGCCGAGCAGCTCCAGCTTATCTCCAAATACAAGTCGGAGTTCCTGGCGAACATGTCGCACGAACTGCGCACGCCTCTTAATAGCCTCCTGATACTCTCCAAAATGCTTTCGGAGAATAAGGAGAAAAACCTCACGCCTGATCAGGTGAAGTTCGCGTCCACTGTGTATTCTTCGGGTAACGACCTCCTGGGCCTTATCAACGAGATCCTCGATCTATCCAAAATCGAAGCTGGCAAAATGCCGATCGATCCCAAACAAATCGATCTGCCCGAAGTTCAGGATTACGTGGAACGTACTTTCCGTCATATGGCCGACCAGAAGGGGCTTGAATTCCAGATACTTATGGAAAAAGGCGTTCCGCGTACCATGTTTACCGACGTCAACCGTCTCCAGCAGATCCTCAAAAATCTCCTGTCGAACGCGTTTAAATTTACCGAGCGTGGCCGCGTGGTCATGACGATCAGTCCGGCTGTACGCAACCAAAAACTGGCTGCAACGATGATCCCCGCGGGTCAGGCGATAGTGGCATTCTCGGTGCAGGACACAGGGATTGGTATCCCGCTCAACAAACAAAAACTCATATTTGAAGCGTTCCAACAGGCCGACGGGACCACAAGCCGAAAATACGGTGGAACAGGACTCGGCCTCACGATCAGCCGCGAAATCACGCGCCTCCTCGGCGGATGGCTAGACGTCGAAAGTGCTCCTGATTCAGGCAGTACTTTTACGCTCTATCTCCCGCAGAATTATAGTGGCGTCGATATTCCACAACCGATCAATGAATCGTCGAGTACCGAAAACAATATTGATGTTCCGCCGTTACCTTCTTACGCGGATTTTACAGGATGCAAAATCCTCGTCATTGATGATGATAGCCGAAATATTTTTGCGATCGACAGCGTTTTGGAAGATCGAAAAATGATCGTTCTCCATGCCGAAAATGGTAAGCTAGGTATTGCTCAGCTTATCGATAATCCGGACGTTGACCTCGTTCTTATGGATATGATGATGCCTGAGATGGATGGCATTGAAGCAACACAGATTATAAGACAAGACAGTCGATTCACGTCTCTTCCTATTATTTCACTCACCGCTAAGGCGATGAAGGGGGATAGAGAAAAAGCCTTGCAAGCCGGAGCATCCGATTATGTGACGAAGCCTGTTGATCCCGAGAAACTTCTCTCAGTCATTCATATCTGGCTGGAAAAATCGGGACGTAAACCGCGTCTTCATCACTGACTTGTGTTTTTTGATGGATTAAGGAGTTCCTGTGGATTTGGCAGATCCGAACCTACCGCCGGTAAATATATTACTTGTCGACGATAAACCGAGCAATTTGATTGCGCTGGAATCGTTCCTCTGTCTACCAGGGTACAACCTGGTCACAGCTAACTCCGGTATGGAGGCTCTCGCGTGCCTGGCGCGGGGTGAGTTCGCTATGATATTGACCGACGTGATGATGCCCGTCATGGATGGCTTTGAGCTGGCCACACAGATCAAACGCCAGGAGCGTTTTCGCGATGTGCCTATCATCTTCATGACAGCCATGGATTCCAATATTTCAGACATCTTCCGTGCCTACGATGTCGGCGCGGTCGATTATTTGCAAAAACCGCTGCAACCTGAAGTTGTCAAAGCGAAGGTTGCCGTGTTTGTCCAGCTCTTCCGCCAACGTGTCATCAATCGGCAACAGGCAGTAGTCCTTCTCGAAAGCGAAAGACGCGAGCAGGCCTATAAAATTGCCGAGCTGCAAAGCCAGGCAGAAGCCCAGCATCAGCGCATCAAAGACGCGTTGCGCGAGAATGCCTACAAAAAGCGTATTGAAGTACTGCAAACGATACAGCTCGATGTCACACGGATACTCGCCGAGTCGTTCGCGATGGCGGACGCTTTGCCTAAGCTCCTCAGCACTGTGCTCGAAGGGTTTGGGTGGTCGTGGGCTGCTTTATGGACGAGAGATCCCAGTGGTGAAACCCTTCGCTGCACAGAAGTTTCCCACGACGGTACACCGGCTATGGCGGAGTTTGAACAAGCCTGTCGCTCTCATCCCGTAAAACCAGGCGAGGATATCGCTGGACTCGTCTGGAGCACCGGTGAATCGGTGTGGGTAAGTGATGGCGAGACATCGACAGACACTCGTACGAAGGTAGCCCAAGCGATTGGTCGGCACAGTATCATTGCGATTCCCATACTCGATGGCGGAGTGTTTGCCGGCGTAGCTCAGTTTATCAATCCCAAAATCGAAACGGAAGATCCTTTAAAACTTGCCACTCTGCTTGATATAGGGGCGCGCGTCGGTCTTTATATCCAACGAAAACGAACCGAACAAACCCTTCGCGAAAGCGAAGAACGTTTTCGTTTGCTCGTCGCAGGTGTCAAAGAGTATGCGATTTTCATGTTGGACCAGAACGGCAATGTCAAAACTTGGAACGACGGTGCCCGCCGCATTAAGGGTTATGACTCGGACGAAATCATCGGCAAAAATTTTGCCTGTTTTTATACGCCTGAAGCCCTAGCTGCCGGGCAGCCTGACGCTGACAGGGCAGCTGCGATTGCGCATGGTCAACATGAAGACGAAGCCATCCGCGTTCGGAAAGACGGATCGCGCTTTTGGGCCAGCGCGATTCTAACAACGGTCAAAGACGCCGAAGGCAACCTCAAAGGCTTTGCGAAAGTCACGCGCGATATCACCGACCGCAAAAACGCGGAAGAATCCCTGCGCCGCGCCTACGAAGTTCTCGATGTCAAAGTCAAAGAGCGCACGCGGGAATTGGAAATGGCAAATAATGCCCTCCGCAGCGAAGTCGAGGAACGTGAACGCATCGAAGTCCTCTTGCGTAAACAACAGGAAGAGCTAAAGGTCGCCAAGGAGCTTGCCGAATCAGCAAACACCGCTAAAAGCGCATTCCTCGCCAACATGAGCCATGAAATCCGAACGCCTCTTGGCGCCGTCATGGGATTTTCTGAACTCATGCTGGCCAGCGAACAATCGGCATCGGAAAAACAAAAATGCGTCGATGCGATCAAACGCAACGGCAAGCTTCTCTCGAATATCATCAACGATATCCTTGACCTTTCAAAGGTGGAAGCAGGCAAAATCGACGTCGAAAAAGTCGAGGTCCCCCTCAACGAAATCCTGACTGATATCAATATGTTACTCGATCTTGAAGCGACGGAAAAAGGCCTCAAGCTGAATGTGACGACAAGGGGCCAGGTTCCCTCGCGCATTAAAACCGACCCTCTGCGCCTTCGGCAGATCCTCTTTAATATCGTTGGTAATGCGATCAAATTCACTGATCAAGGGTCAATTACCATCACGATCGAGCAAACCGGAAAGGGGGCCAAACCACTCCTCTCTTTCACGGTGCGTGACACGGGTCGCGGCATCAGCACGGAACAATCCAAACGACTTTTTGAGCCGTTTGCGCAGGCCGACAGTTCCACAACGAGACGCTTCGGAGGCACAGGTCTTGGACTTGTTCTCTCCAAAAAACTGGCGATATCCCTAGGCGGAAACGTTGTCCTGCAAGAAAGTGACCTGGGTCAGGGCAGTTGTTTTATCGTCACGATCGATCCAGGCGAAGGGTTGTCGCAGTCCACCCAGGCATTTGTCCCCAACAAACCCCAGCCCGCCGCGACGGTTGAAGAAGCCCCTATTAAATTGAATCAGCTGCGTATCTTGCTCGTCGAAGACAGTCTCGACAATCAGCTCCTCGTCAGCCGCATGCTGCGAATGAGCGGCGCTGTCGTCGAGACGGCAATCAATGGCCGTGAAGGTGTGGAAAAAGCGATAACAGGCGCTTATGCCATTATCCTGATGGATCTGCAGATGCCGGAAATGGATGGTCATGCCGCAACGCAGGAGTTACGCCGGCTCAAGTATCAAGGTCCTATCATCGCACTCACAGCGCATGCTATGGCGGAAGAACGGCAACGCTGTATAGTCAGTGGATTCAATTCTCATCTCAGCAAGCCTATCAATCGCAAAACTCTCCTTGAGACCCTGGTAACTTTTCGCGATCATTTTAGGCCCGGTGTGCACTCCGGGTTTGAGCTCGAAGGGGATAAAGCCAGAGAGTCCCATCGGTAGGTGAAGGGGCCGCTTGGTCGCCCCGCCTTCCTAGCGACTTTTCTCCTAAGGCTTAACACAGACGGAGTTGTGTGTTCCCGCATCTTTCCAATCAACGGGTGCCGAGTTATCAAGTGGCCTAAATATCAGACCCGACACGTCATCTGTCGCGTTCATCGTCGAGGTCCAGAAATAGCTATTCATATCCGCGCTCGAGATCCAATTTGCATTGGCAACATTAACCATTCCGTGAATGGCCGCCGCTTGCCACTCGTATAGGGTCGGAACTCTCCACCCCGTGCGTCCGTCAAAATTCAGACTTGCGCATCCGACCATGGTAGGCGCCCAGAAGACACTATCGATTTTCTTCGTCCATTCGAGATTGGACATTCTATCCTTGTAAACACAGGTCGTGCCGTTGCAGCCCGATGCCGTGGTATCAAGCCAGACTTTATCCGGACTGCTTCCCGTTGAATCGATGCGGACGAAATCGAGGTCGCAAAGTTCCCCGTTGTTAGATCTGTGAAACCGTCGCCGACGGCAAGAGGATGCGTCGCACTTGGGTAATCGCCGGTGATACCAGCAAGTGTGGTTCCGTTTTTCACGACGCCTGAGGTGATGTTCGAAACATCGATGGCTTTGTTAACATTGCTCGTCCCGTTGTAAGTCGGAAGGCTCTCGCTCACGCCTGCAATGACTACGCCTGATTTTATCTTGCCCGCATTGGCCGTCAAAACATTGGATTTGTCGACCGCTGGAAATTGATTCACCGTCACACAGCCTATGGCACCATCGCTCTTACAACCAGCCGGCTTAGAACTTCGGGTGCCGACCACGCCGGCCACGGATTCCCCTATATAGACTTTGCCCGCGATATTGGCTTTGACCGCTGCGACGATATCATCAGACGTTACGCATCCCGACTGGCCATCCGTGGAACAAGGCGCCGTGGAACAGAAGCTCAAACCGCGCATCAGTTCCCCATTTTCGTTGGTTTAGATGATATCGAGGCTGCACCATGATTTTTTATCGCCTATCATCACGAACCAGCCCTGATCGACAGGAAGAAGTGTGATGCCGATCTTCTCCACGATTTCCCAAGCTGCACTGATATCGGTCGAATAAGGACGAAGCGGCCGCGTCTGCCCCGAAGGAAGCTTTTAGCGCAGGGCGCCGGTTTTCTCATGATATGTTTTGTGCCCAAGAACATTCTGGGCCATGAAGACGTCCATATCGCGCGGTTTGTTCATAGACCTACTCCCGTGAATGGTGGTCCCCGATCCAATCATCCGTACAGGTTTAAGTCCACTGGTTCGTGCGCCCAGAGACGTAAAAAAGGCGGCTCAGCATTGCTGCCGGCCACCGATTCGCGGAATAACTGAGGGGAAACTTATTTCGTGGTACCAGCAAATCCAGCTTCGCGCGCGTTGGCTTCGCTGCTGAAACATTCGCGGTTGTCGTAAGACAAGGCGTTTTTACCGTTCAGAAGCGCTTGGTAGCTCTTGCTGGTTTTTGTGTAGTAAGTTTTGGTGAGTTTGTTGCCAAGGACTGGGCAAGCTGCTGCTTTTACAGCGTGACCAGCATCAACCGCGCCCTCTTTGATAGCATGACCGGCTTCTTTAGCGCCATCAACAACCGTTTTGCCAGCGTCTTTAGCAACTTCGCCTGTTCCGTGAGCTGTTTCTTTTGCTCCGGATTTCATGCTGTTCCAGCCTTCTTTAGCAGAAGGTTCGGAAGCTGACGCTGACGCTGCTTCAGGTGCTTTGTCGTGAGTACAACCAGCAAATACGGCAAGAGAAAGGGCTAGAGGCAGTAACAATTTCATAGATGACTCCTGAGAAAAACATTTACCTGGCGATTCTTATAGCGCAGCCGTCGAACGCATCCTAGATGCATAATTGCTTTTTTTTGAAATATTGGAGTCTTATAACTTTTTAGACTGGCCTGGGTCCTACCAAGCAAGCTCGCCGTAAAGGGTGTTTTCGTCTACATGACCAGCATCCCATCGATCGCGTCTCTCGTTTTGCTCAATTAATTTAAGGATATAGAATATTCATTATCGGCAACCCCGACCTGTCAGCGGATTCTAGAGGCTTCCGGAATTTTTTTTCGGTTAAATCTACTCTTGCCAGTAAGAGATCACCCTGATAATTTCTATACTTCCCCCTTTTTGGATGAAACTTAATCTGATTTCGGAGCCAAATGAAAATTATCGTTTGTGGTTCACAGAACTATCAAAATCAAAGTCTTTTGAGCAACGCGCTTCGCGAGTACACCCGTCGCCATAAGGTCTCGACTATCGTCATCGGCACAGAGCCCGGTGCGGAAACGATGACTGCGGAATGGGCCATGCAAAACGGAGTCCGCCTTTCGATCATCCCAACCGATCGCAAAGTACCTCGGGAACATGCTCTAATCGAGCGCAACAAACGCCTTATCGCAACACACCATGATGCGAAAGCTGTGCTTCATTTTGTTGGAAGTGAAGGATCGGAAGATCTGTGTCTGCGTGCATTAGGCAGCAACATAGTTGTTGATGACGTCGTAGGACCTGCGCACTCGTGAAGCAAGCTGGTTTTTGTCACCAAGACGATGAGTGGGCCAGCGTAGCGCTAGCTCACCCGCCTTTTTCTTTCCCTAAGACTCGCCTTAGCGACGATTGCCGAACAGACGCAAAGCGCTGAGAAATAATCCGATAAAATTCATAAACATACTCAAAGCCCCTGCATTTACGTAGGACTCGAGCACATTGTCGGAAACTTCGGTTTCAGCCAGGCTGTATGCGGTCTTTTTTAAACGTTGGGCTTCATAAGCCGTAAGGCCCGCGAATAACAAACAACCGAAAATACCTTGGATTTTGATGGATGTCGCCATGAGGGTGGCCGATGGGGCGAAATAGCTAACGACCCAAACACCCAGTGAATACACCATCAGCATAGTCAGACCCATGATACAGAAGGTACCGATAGGGCCCAGATCACGTTTGGTCACTTTCCCGAAAAACACCAGCGCCGCAAAACCAGCGCCTGAAGCAAGCCCTATAGTAAAAATACTATCGAGCGTATAGATCATCCCAACCATACCGAGGGTCAATCCTGTGATCGCGGCATAAGCGGCAAACAAGAGACGCGACGTGGCTGGTTTCATTTTATAAATAGACGCTTGGAAGGCGATGACGGTAAGGAGCTGGAGACCAAAAATCGCCAGGGAGAATCCACGGCCGAGAGTTTCGAGACCCCACATCAACAGTCCTGAATCGACCGATACGTACCCGATCACAGCGGCGGCAACAAGGGCCGCAGTCATGCGCAGGTACACATCGCTTATGTACTTGGTCGCGCGTTGATCAACGCGGTCTATCGTTAACGATCGCATACTCTGTTCAGCGTAACTCATGGGGACTCCATAGAAAGAGGGAAGATTCATAAGGGCGAAACTATCTATGCCTTTTTTGCAGCCGCTGACAAGGTCAATTTTCAAGATAACCCCGTCTGAGAACGCTAAGCATACATACCCTACGAGGATAACCGACCTTGGATGAGATTTGGCGAAGTTTGGCGGAAATTGAGCGGGCGCTGTTTGGAAGCATAGCTAACCGCCCGAGTGGAGCCTCGGACGGATCTGTAGCCCTTGAATATATCAGGGGACTTTTATTGTTCGTCTTCGTCTGGACTGAAGGCATCCATAACGCTTTGGTAGCCTTCTTTGACCTTGTCTTTAACGAGGTCGGTGGCATCACTCAAGGTTTCGCTCAGTTTGGAGCCTGCTTTTTTGCGCCCGGCTGTCGCGCCACGGCGTTTGCCCGTGGTTTTTTTCGCGCTGGTTTTTTTCGTGCCAGATTTTTTGCTGGTTTTAGCTTTGGTAGCTCCGGACTTCTTAGTCTTGGTCGAAGTTTTTTTAACTTTCTTTACGGCCTTGCCAACTTTCTTTTTCACGCTGGTCTTTTTTGCAGCGACCTTTTTGGTTTTGGCTTTTTTGGTAACTTTTTTCTTCGCAGCAGTTTTGCCAGCGGACTTGGTTTTGGTTTTAGCCTTTTTTGTGGGCGCTTTTTTGGACGATTTTTTTGCAGAACTTTTCTTAGTTGCCTTTTTTGCCATGAGCTTCTCCAGTGCAATTTTATGTTTGGCTCGTCAGCGCTGACACGCGCCCCTATGCGTCATATGGTTGTTTCGCGCAAAAAAGTGCAAGCAAAAAAAATTACTTTCCCACACAACCCTTTGCTACCAAGGGTTTCTAACGATTTTAGGATTCTTCACTCGCGCGCGCGATCCGGTTCACGACGAACACGAGAGATCCGAACAGCCCGGCTTTTGTCTAGCCCACTCGGGTCGTCTCGCCACGAATTTCTGAGTCGCCGCATTCAAATCATAAGGTGTCTTCAGCGCCAGCATCAATTCATCCAAACGTTTGCGGTCACCCTGTGCAAGCCCATCCAAGGCTTCCTGGACGAGATAATTGCGCGGAATGAAACAAGGATTGTGGAGATCCATCACAGTCTTCACAGCCTCGCCTGAGCGGGGATCACCTTCCACTCGTTTTGCATACTGCGCGAGCCAGACCTCAAGTCCTTGATGACGATCAGGATTTGGGTCGTAGAAGGCCGCGCGCAGCCTAGGGTTGATGACGCTCCCTCCTTCTGCTCTCAGGTCCGCCAGTGCCCTGTAAAAGAGCGTCATATCCACTTCAGTCGAACGCAGAGCCTCATCGAGTGCCTGCACGAGCGTCTCATCCTCTTGTGCACGCCACTGATCGAGTCCCAACTTGTGGGCCATCATAGTTTGATAAGACCGACCGAAAGTGGAGCGGTAGGTTTCAAAAGCCGCTTCAAGGACCTCTGAGTTTGTCATGAGAGGCGCCAGGGCTTCCGCAAGTCGGGCAAGGTTCCAAAGACCAATGCTGGGCTGCTGGGCAAAGCGATAACGCTTCTCGCGGGCATCGGTCGTGTTGGGTGTAAACCCTGGATCATAGATATCGAGCCAGCCATAGGGCCCATAATCGATCGTGAGACCTAGGATCGACATGTTATCCGTATTCATGACGCCATGAACAAATCCAACCCGGAGCCACTCGACCATGAGTTCGGCCGTTCGGCGTGCGACCTCATGGAACCAGACAAGATAAGCGTCCGGGCTTTCGGTCTCGAATCCCTTGAAATGCAGAGTGATTGTGTAATCGACAAGCTTTTTGAGATTGTCGATCTCACCCGTTGCCGCCAAGATCTCAAAGTTGCCGAAACGCAGAAAGCTCTGTGCGAGGCGTGTGACGATCGCGCCCGGTTCCAGTGCGGGGTGTCCGTCGTAAAACATATCACGCAGCACGGCTTCACCTGTCGTGACAAGGCACAGTGCACGTGTCGTCGGGACCCGCAGATGAAACATTGCCTCGCTGCAGAGCATTTCCCGCACGGACGATCGCAAAACAGCGCGGCCGTCGGCACGTCTCGAGTAGGCTGTTGGCCCGGCACCCTTGAGCTGGATCTCCACACGTTCGCCCTGGCGATTGACGACCTCGCCTAAGGCGATTGCCCTTCCATCACCCAGCTGCCCGGCCCACTGCCCAAACTGATGGCCACCGTAGCGAACAGCATAAGGCTCCATACCTTCCAGTTGAGTGTTGCCGCTAAAAACTGAGGCCTCCCAGGATTTATCCGATGCGGGTTCGTCTAAATCCAAAAGCTCCGCGGCCCCGCTGGACCAGAGAAGGAGCGTTGGATCAGGGACAGGCGTAGGGGTCGCCCGTGCGTAAAAAACGGCAGGTGTCTGGCGGGGGATTTTTCCATCAGACATTTCTCCCGGAAAGGTATGCACAAATTTATTATCGAATTGAAGAGTCATGACCAGGCTCCTTTCATCCATGTTCGCAAGAGCGGCAGCTCGTCCCTGTCATCGATCGTGTGTTCTTTCACGAAGGTATGGAATTCGAGAGGCAAGCCCGCGGCTTTGAGCTCTTCAACGTGTTTGCGTGTAACTTCGTAGGCGAGCACGGCATCAAGAGTGCCGTGGGTGATGAGCCAGCGCGAACGTTTTGCAACGGCGCTCAAATCCTTCTTTAAAGCTACAGGATCGTAGCAATATCCAGAAATGCCGATAAACCCTGCCAAGCTTCGGAGTGTGCGTCCGCCCCATTCGAGAGTCATCAGACACCCTTGAGAGAAACCAAAAAGTATTGTCGTTTCCGACGGATAGCCTTGACCCTCAAGCTCCTCAAACAAACGCTCGAGGCTCTCGCGCGAACGCAAAATGCCCGGGCCCTGATTGGGAGGAACATCGTACCAGCTGTAGCCTGTGTAATAGCGGTCGGGAGCTTGGACGAGTAGATAATTCACGTCGGTAAAACCGAGCGCTGAGGGCAACCATTGGAACCCGGCTGGAGAATCGCCGCGACCGTGAAGCACCACAATTAAGCGCTTCGATGGTTGGGCTGCCGGTATCCAAACACTTTTCAGACTCGTCACTTTCATGCGTCACCTCTCTAAAGCCATAGCTTTCATATCATCATGGCTTCGAGAGATCCAGGTCGTCACATAAGTACCTATAATAATTATATTAATTGCCTATCGTCCGTATATCAGGCCTTGTGTTCCGAACAGCGCGCGCGTTAAGTACGGTCAATGGCAAGACACATTCCTTATCCAAAAGCTCACGCGAAGGAGTCAGTATGATCGTAAAAGAAGCAAATGTAGTGTGGAAGGGCGACGGAAAAACAGGACAGGGAACGATCTCAACTCAAAGCAAAGTCCTGAATGACGCGCCGTACGGATTCACAGCCCGTTTTGAAGGCGGACCTGGGACCAACCCCGAGGAACTCATCGGTGCGGCTCATTCCGGATGTTTCACCATGGCGATGGCTTTTGCTCTGGCTGAAGCCGGTTTTAAAGCAACCGAAATGAAAACCAGTGCCAAGGTCTCTTTGGACAAGGAAGGCGCGGGATTTGCAATCAAAAGCATCCAACTGACTCTCAATGCGGTCATACCGGAGATCGATGATAAAAAGTTCCAGGAAATCGCTGCCGGGGCGAAAACCAATTGTCCGGTCTCAAAAGCCCTCAGCGCCGTGCCTATCTCTCTCGAAGCCACGCTCGCCAAGTAAGAAACACCAAAAATCCCAGCAAGCTCCCGAGGCTTGCTGGGATTTTGCATTGGGATACCACCTCATGCCCATTTTTCAGTAAGCTATAAGGAGGCCTTCTTTTTTCCAGGGAGGGTCCCAACTGGAGATCGCTCATGAGATACGTATCCCGCCCTGTTTCCGTCTTTCTTTTCTTGACCCTCAGCACTCTCGCCTGCAAAACTGTGCGCCATCAGGCTTCTGAGATCAAGTGGGCCCATACCCCAGCGACCTCTTCCACGTCCATCATCAATGCGAGACTTCAATACCTCCTGCTGGGTTATCAAGCTGACTTTAAAGCGCTGAACGTCTGCATTCAGGATGCGACCTTTTACAAAGGTCCTACCCTTCTCCTCGAAACGAAGCTTGCCTATGCGGCCTGGCTCGACGCCAGTGGCCAGGGCTCGGAAATCGCGTGGAATCTCTTCCATTTTACGATACAGCCGCACTGCAACATGCTTGATACTCAATTTAGTTCTGTTGTCGTAATTGATGAAGTCGGAAAAATAACGCCCGAGCAGCAGGTTGATAAGAGCTTTACCCCGAGCAAAGTCTCGTGCAAACGTAGCGGGAAAAGTGCGAGTTGCAGTACAGGAAGTATGCTGATGGGCCTCGGGGGGACCGGGACTATTGCATACCAGTTTGTGACGCCGGAGACTTGGGAACGCGTTACGAACAGCGCACCCGCTACCGTGATTCTGAGCCCTTATGCCGACTGGATCTCCCTTGAAAACGAACTGTCGAAGACGCCTCTCATTACGCACTACAAAGATCTTACCGCGCGCGGTGATACACTGACCTTTGCCGAGCTCAAAGCGTTTAATGCCGAACTGGACAAAAGAATTCTCAAACCCAGCAGCGGAATCGACGCTATCGTCAAAGCCTTTTTAGCCTCTAAGGACCAGACTCTCGAAAAAACTTTCGTGCCTATCCAGCCCGCTTTTCACGTCCTTCTGCATGAAGTCGGTCATCAATTTGGGATGGATCATGCGGATAATCCCAACCTGGATTCGGAGACAGGACTCGTCGGACAGGCCGAAAAAGTACCGGTCCAGGGACAGAACCCGGCGCAGGCGCCTATTCGTTTCATCACCTCAGAGGCAACGATGGCCTATGCGGACGAGTATCTTTATCTAACGGCGGACGATAAGGCCGGGATCAACGATTTGGCCATTAAAAATTTGGATCTCCTGAAAACACACTTTAAAGCTAAACCGAACCCTATTCCTGATCCAATCCAGGCTACGATTCCTGACCCTAACCAGGCTCCCCTTCCTTATTCGGCCAAGACACCACTTCCAGTTCCGGCTCCAATTCCAATTCCCGCGCCGGTTCCGGTTCCTGCTCCTGCCCAGATTCTGGTCCCCGCGCCGGTCAAGCCCCCAGTTCCAGCGCCACTTCGCAGGTGATTTATTTGAGTAGGCAGTCGTCCATCTGCAAAGGGTTCGCAAACATACATGTGGTTGTGATCACCATATCGCCGATGGACGGCGCCAACGCTGGAGCTGCTTTTTTGGTTTTAGAGATAGCCTGACTGTAAAGTAGATTAAACTCTTAGCGTTTAATGAATCCACCGGCGGCTTGTAACCCAGCCCACCGTGTTTTAAAGGTTGAATCTGCAAGCAATCCCGAACATCCGCGCTCTCAACACCAAGCTCTTCCCGAACATTATCCTTCGTCATCGCACGGTTATAATAACGCCAAGCAAGATTCAAAGGGTCAGGTTTCGCAGGATCAACATCGATCTTGGCAAGCGCTGCAAAATAAACCGCGTTGTCTTTTTAATGCCATTTATCGTGCAGAATTAAGTGTCCGCAGTTCGAATACTTGGTAATAAATTGTGATTTACACTGCGTAAGAATTGATTATTGAGCCATAACTCTATGAAGTAGATTCCAAATAACGCAAAAAAGACGAGCGGCACAGAAAGTGCGACTCGTCTTTGACTCGGTAAGGCCCGAATTTTTAGAAGATAGTGGAAACAAACACACCAGCGCGAAGAGCAGTGGTATCGGCGATGTTACTCGAAGTCGTTGCGTACGAGAGACGGGCACCAAGATTCATATTGGGTGTGACTTTCCAGCTGCCCAACGCAAGGAATTCAGCGCCATTGTCGCCGCTTGCACCATCGACATCCGCTGAACTAAGGAATGCAAACTCGCCCGCGAAGACGTCAGTGAACTGCGACTCGAGATGGAGACCAAAGCCCGTTTCGTCTTTAGCATGAGCCGTTCCTGAAGACAGGGCCGAATTGTCTTTTTGGTAGAGGCTTAGGCCAAGCGCGAGGTTAGGCATGAGTTTGTAGCGGCCATGGAGGCCCCAGCTTTGCGCAATGCTATTTTGCGGTTTGTTGTCATCCTTATTTTTGCTGCTGAACGCCAGTGTTGCTTCCCACAGGCCTTGGTGCATAGTCGCACCGAGAGTGTAGTAATTGAAGCTGGTATTTTCGTTGCGGCCACCGGGTAGATCTGCACTTCCAGAAACAAGGTGAGCCGATACACCGAGCGCAAAGATCTCGGTCAGGTTAACTGCAACCGAGGGTGTGATTTCTGTCGAATCATTTTTGAGGCTCGACGCTTTACCGTTCGCGTAATCAAGTTTGACCCCGACTGTTGCCATAGGGTTGACAGCGTAGTATGCATCGATCCCGACATCAGTACCCGTGACATCCGTATCACCGCCATTAGCGGTACCTTTCGGTTTGATTTTGCCATTCAGGAGTCCAAGGTAACCTTCGAAGCGTCCAGCCTTGGTAACCTGATATGTTTGAGAAGGCGAAATGATCTGGGGGCTGAGTAGCAATAGATTGTTGAAGGGTGCTTCCTGGGCAAAACCTTTTGCAGATAGTAGACCAAGACAAACAACTCCAAGACCAAGACTAACTTTATTCATCTGCGGGGCTCCTTAAAACCGATGCAATCTGAGCTAACGCCTCACTATATACAAAAGGTGAAACGGAAAAAAATCGCTATTCCGGATCACGCCCATATTATATGTTAAATATTAGTATCTTACACATCTCTTTAGATCTCATAAAAGCAATGACGAGGAGGTTTTGCAAAAGGCATGAAGTCTGATGATGCTTTAATGCCGATTCGATCTTACATAGTATATGACTTCAGTGAAGCCTGCCGAGGGCCAACCGAATTTTTGTAGAGGATGAAGAATGCAGCGCCCATCATGGCTTCCCAGCTTAGCAACAAGCCGCTTTTGTCGGTCGGAAGTTGAGGGTACCGTACCGCCCCCTGAGGGAACGACCTCTTTCATGCGTCTCGCTCTTTTTGTCGGCCCTGGCTTAATGATAGCGGTTGGCTATATGGATCCGGGAAACTGGGCAACTGACCTCGAAGCTGGGTCTCGCTATGGCTACGGGCTCCTTTTTATCATTTTGCTTTCAAGTCTTGCAGGCATGCTTTTACAAACGCTTAGCATGCGGGTTGGTCTGGTGACCGGCAAGACCTTGGCCGAACTCTCACGGGCGAGGTATCCTCGGCCTATTAATTTGGCTTTTTGGATTCTCGCGGAAATTGCCATCGTCGCCTGTGACGTTGCCGAAGTGCTTGGTAGCGCGCTGGCCTTCAAACTCCTCTTTGGCGTTTCAATGAAATGGGGTATCGCTATCACGGCGCTCGACACGATTATCATACTAGGACTACGAGGTCAGGGCTTTCGTGCGATCGAATCGATCATACTGGCTCTGGTCGGAACAATAGCCATCTGCTTTTTTGCTGAACTCGTCCTTATCAAGCCCTACTGGCCCGATGTCGCCATGGGCCTGCTGCCAAACACACGATATTTTTCTGAAGCCGAGGCTTGGTACCTAGCGATAGGAATCCTAGGAGCAACTGTGATGCCGCACAATCTCTATCTGCATTCGTCGATTATTCTCACACGTCCGTATGCACCGACACGTGCGGGAAAAGAGGAAGCTCTGCGCTTTGGAGTGATTGATACCGTCGGATCGCTTGGCATCGCTTTTTTTGTTAATGCGGCGATTTTAATTTTAGCGGGTGCGGCTTTCCACGGCGAAGGCAAAAGTGTTGTCACTGGGATCGACGATGCCTATCGTCTCCTGACGCCCGTGGTGGGAGGCTCTGTGGCCCCACTCCTTTTTGCAATAGCACTCCTTGCCGCCGGACAGAGTTCTACGTTTACGGGGACGATTGCGGGTCAGGTGATTTTGGAGGGCTTTTTAGACCTCCAAATACCCGCCTGGCAACGGCGCGTGATTACGCGTAGCTTGGCTTTGGCTCCAGCGTTTGTGGGTATCTGGATTCTGGGTGATGCGTCCATCGGACGACTTCTTGTCATGAGTCAGGTCGTTTTGAGTCTTCAGCTTCCCTTTGTCATCTTTCCTCTGCTCCGCTTTGCAGGCGATAGCTCGCTCATGAAGGACTTTGAGATAGGAAAAATTCTGAAACTCAGCGGTTGGTTTGTTTTTGTTTTGATTACGTGTGCCAACGCGTGGCTTATCTATCGCTTGGCACAGTGAATGATTTGACGGCTAATCCGTCAGCAGTTTCAGTATCTCATGCCCATACTTGTCAAACTTAATAGGGCCGATACCATCGATCTCTTTTAATGATTCGCTCGTCCTTGGCCGCTCGCTAACCAAAGCAGCGAGGGTTCTGTCAGAGAATATCCGGTAGGCTGGGACCTTTTCCTGTTTCGCCATGCGGATGCGCCATCCCCTTAGCTTCTGAGCAACAGGATCGTCCATATCAGCAGCCGAAACCGCCCCTTGCCGTGTTTTACCAGGGTTGCGTGATGCACTGGAGCCTCCCGATGATTTGGCAGCTCCACGGGCCGATGCTCCTTTGCGTTTCGTGAGGCGGGCTTCGCCTACCTGGGCTTCCAGGATCAACAGATCATCCCAGATGGGATCGCCCGCCTGAGCATGGGCCAGAGTTCGGTAGCTAATGGATTGACCCTCTTTCTCGAAGCTATCCATGCGGCTTTGGGCAAGGCCATGCCGTACCAATGCATCCGCTGCGGCATCAAAAACCCGCCGCTCATCGACCAGACCTTCGGTCTCGAGCTGCTGAAACACCTTGCTGATCGACAGAGGCCGCATCTGCATCTTAAGAAGTGAAAGGATACTCAGCATCAAAGTCTGCTCGGCTCCCGTCGGTTTTCGGTAGGTTTTGCTGAGAGTGCCGAGCGGCAGGCAAAAATCACAGAGTCCGCAGCTTGTCTGTTTGTCGCTCTGGTCACCAAAGTGATGCAAAAAGAGCAGCATTCGACAGCTTTGCTGATTCTGTGCAAAGTTGCTCATCAGACTCACTTCCGCTTCTTTGTGAATCTGCTGATTGAGATAACTCTTCTGCCAGGCAGCTCCGAGAGAACGCACCTCATCGTTCCCGTCGATCTCAATTGCACCGTGTATCCACAGCTTTTCTAAAGCGTTGTCGAGACTTGAGGCATCCATAGACGCCCGGATCGCTGGTCGTTCGATGCCGGTCGAAGGGATTTTCTTGAGGACACTTTCCAGCACTTTGATATCAGGATAATTTTTTTTGATGAAAAATTCGCGTGTTCTATGATCAGCGTACGAATGGAGAAGGATAGCGCGGGAGAATTTACCGTCTCGTCCTGCACGGCCGATCTCCTGATAATACGCTTCGACACTCGAAGGTAAAGCCGCATGAATAACGGTGCGGATATCCGACTTATCGATCCCCATACCGAAGGCTATCGTGGCAACGATGACGTCGAGTTTCCCGGCTTGGAAATCTCTTTGGATCTGTTGTCTTTTTTCGTGACTCAAACCCGCATGGTATGGCGAGACGTTTCCAACCGGAGACAGGGCTTCGCTTAACGCTTCGGTGTCTTTGCGTGTCGGTGCATAAACGATTGCAGGCCGCGCCGTCGGCCTTGAAACCAGTTTCCGAATCAAAAGAGGACGATCCGGTAAGGCCACCTCGGTGATTTCAATGGCAATATTGGTGCGGCGAAAACCGTGGATATGAAGCTTCGGATCCCGCAAATCGAGTTGATTCACGATATCTTTCTGGACGAGTGGTGTTGCCGTTGCGGTCATCGCGACGATAGGCGCCGGACGAAACCTCAGCAGTCGCTGCGCGAGCATCCTATAGTCAGGACGGAAATCATGGCCCCACTGGGAGATACAGTGAGCCTCGTCGATCGCGACAAGGGCCGGCGGCGTCTGGGCTAAAAACTCAAGAAAACCACTCAATCCAAGGCGCTCCGGGGCCACATAGAGTAGCTTGAGAGTCCCCTCCTGATACTCACGACAGATAGCCCGCGAGGTTTCGCGACTGAGCCCTGAATGCAGGGCCGCTGCGTTTATACCCTGCGCCTGAAGCTTCTGGACCTGATCGTCCATAAGGGCGATAAGCGGACTCACCACGATCGTACACCCCTGCATAACGAGTGCCGGAAGCTGATAACAGAGTGATTTACCGGCACCCGTTGGCATAACGAGGAGGAGATCATTACCCTCGATGATCTCTTTACAGATCTGCTCCTGATGCTGCCGAAATTCTTTGTGTCCGAAAGCCTTAAAAAGTGTGTCTTTGACGCTCATAGGCGGCAAAACCGGCTGCTGTTCGAACACCACGGGGGACGACTGCGATTGTGGTTTGGACTGCGATTGAAATGCAGGGCGCGCCCCGTCTGCCGTGGCGCCTTGTCGCGTTTGCGACTGGCGTTCGGTACGATCGGCACTGGGCACAACTGGGGAACTTTTGATCATGGTTATCGTCTCTTTCACATACTCCTCAATTTCGTGCGTGAAATCGACGAGAGTCAGGGCGCCATCTTCAATCTTTCGGAGTTTGGCTTCCCATTCCCCCGTGAGCGCCGCGCTTCGGACCGAGGGATGAACCTGATGAATCAGCTTAATCCCGAGAGGCGTAGCCCAAAGGGCCTTTTCCCTTCGTTCGACGTAACCCCTATGAATGAGGTTTTCGATAGTCGCCGCGCGTGTTGCAGGCGTCCCGAGCCCCCTTTCTCTCAGGATGTCGGTCAGTTCTTTATCGTCAAGACGACTTCCGGCGGACGCCATTCCGTTGAGGAGGGTTGCATCACTAAACGCGGCGGGAGGCTTGGTTTCTTTTTTGAGTGCCTCGCATTTTTTGACTTTGACGGCTTCGCCAGGTTGAACAAGCGGTAGCGCTAAGGCCTCGGAACCTGTGGTTTTTCCGCTGCGTCGCTCCAATTTTTTCCAGCCGTCTGCGAGGACTATACTGCCCGAGGCGCGATAGTCGTCCTCGATCGGTTTTCCGTTCAACTCGCTTTTGATGACAGTATGAATCACACTTTGGCTCCGAACGTGATCGTCCTGCCAAGCCATAAGCAGGCGTTTGACGATCAGATCAAAAACCTTAGCTTCGTCCCCACTCATCGATTGGCGCGATGGGTCTTTGCCTGTGGGGATGATCGCATGGTGATCACTCACCTTTTTATCGTCAACAAAATCTTTGCCGAGGGGTTTGGTTCCAGTGGCAGGATGAAGGCCAAACGACTCATAAGGGGCTCGAACCGCCTGGACAATCTCAGGCAGCGACTTCGCTACCGATACGCTTAAGTAACGGGAGTCGGACCGAGGATAAGTAATGAGCTTGTGACTCTCATAAAGACTCTGGGCAAGGTCCAGCGTTTGTTTGGCCTGAAAGCCATAAAGCCGGTTGGCATCTTTTTGCAATTCAGTCAAATCATAGAGCTTGGGAGGCGGCACCTTTTGTTCTTTGTCGTCACGTTTTTTGACGACGGCTCTGCCTGTTTTGGCCCGCCCCAGGACCAACGCCATCAAGGGGTCATCGACTTTGAATCGATGGGCTTCCGTTTTTTTGACCTTAGCATCGACATAAAACGCGCGATATGTCAGAGCTTTTTCGGTTTCGAAAAAGGCTTCGATCTCAAGGTATGTTTCGGGCACAAAGCTCTGAACACTCTCCGTGCGTTCGACAACCATAGCCAAAGTCGGTGTCTGGACGCGCCCCACCGTCCACCTATCGCTATTTTTGAGGGAATACGCCCGCGAGAAATTGAGGCCCACAAGCCAATCCGAGCGACTACGGCCCCGCGCGTTGTCGGCGAGCCTATCGTAGGAGGCGAGGGGCTTCATTGTGCGGAACGCTTCGGCGATGCTCTCTTGAGTTAAAGACGAGAGCCAGAGTCGTTCGACCGGTTTGGTCGCCTCGGCTTTTTCATAGATGTAACGAAAGATCAATTCGCCTTCGCGACCGGCATCGGTCGCCGCGATGATGGACGTCACTTCGGGTAAGTGAAGCAGTGTCTTGATCTCGTTAAACTGGGCCGCCGTATTATCGAGAATAGAGAGCGGCCAGTGGGAAGGCAAAATGGGTAAGTCGCTTTCGCGCCATTTTTGCCAAATTGGGTTAATTTGATGCGGCTCCGCGAGGGTGACAAGGTGTCCAATAGCCCATGTAATGATGAAATCTTTGCCACGAAACGAGCCTCTTCCCTGGCTTTTTACGCCGAGAGCCTGGGCTAAATCGCGAGCAACAGATGGTTTTTCAGCAATGATGAGTTTCAAAATGGGGAGCCTCAAAGATGACCGTTGACCCTAAGCTAACACGGGAAAGCTTTCAGGGTCGACCGACATCTTGTAGGCTTTTGACCGTTATTTTTGGTAGAGCCAGACCCAGTCGATGAGCCCTGTTTCGGAACATAAGTGTCCGCAAGGCGATAGCTTTCATTGATCTAAAAGGTCAGCTTCTTCCAATTCAGGACCGAAGCCTGTCCCGAAGTATACGCTCGTCCAAAACAAGCTTCGGCCCGATATGAAACTTCACTTTATCGCCGCGATGAACGCCGCGTTTGAGCGCGGAATAAATGATGGCAATACGGTCGTAAACCTGCATATCAAAACATGCAAGCCGCGCCTCATACGACAAGGATTCGTAGGGGACAGGGGCTTCCGAAAGACTGCCGTGAACCAAAAAAAACTGGTGCGTCTGGCCCGGCTCATCATGAAATTCCCACTCGATATGACAATGACACAAACGCAAAAACCAGCGGCTGCGATTGATCTGACGAAGCAGGTGCCGAAAGGCATCACGCACATAGTGTTCAAGATCCTCAGCAGTCCACTCCGTGCGTTCCTCGATTTCTGTTTCGGTTTCGTCGGAAAGCTCCTCGGCATCTTCAGTCAGGACTGCGTCCTCGATGGGGAGCCTTTCCAGACGCGCATATTCTAAGGGCCAGACGATCTGCGCAAGTTTATGCCAATCATCAGGACGAGGGAGACTCTCGCATTCCACGCCATACGACGCAAAAAAATCATGGAGCGCGCTGCGCACCCTATCGCCATCAATCCCCGACATAAACGCAGGAATCAGGGCCAGGATATTCTGAACATCAAGGAAAGGACGCAAAGCCTCAAGAGTCCACAGCGACGATAAAGGTCCATACCTGCGTGCTCCCCAAAGGGTAGGATCGGGTAGAAAATCATTGAATCGAAGGGTCTGGACATGACGCCCTTCCACACGCAGCAAGCGGTTATAAGGCGGATCGTGCCGCTTGATTTCATCATTCTCGCGAATCAGCGCTTCCAGTTCGCTGCCGACGACGACAAAGCGAAAATCACACGCCCGGGTGAGCATCTCATTGAGGCGGCTGCCTTTGGTTTTGCGTCCTCGAAAATAGGAATTCACGCGATGTTTGAGACTCGCAGCCTTGCCGACGTATAAAATATTTCCAAACCTATCCAGGAAAAAATAAACGCCGGGTTCTTCGGGGAGGGCGAGCCGTTTTTTCCGCAGCTCAGGATCATGAAGGGGAAGGGCTTTGGCTTCGCCCGGTTTTAAGGTCTTCAGCCAGGACACGATATCGTCGTCAGGACGCTCCATTTCCTGCTCTTGCTCTTCCTTTTGCTTTTCCAATCGTTCAGCGAGATGGCGCCAAACATAAGCCGTCGCGGTCAGGTGATCGATCGAGCGTTTTTTCTCGGCTGTCGCATAGCCGGCAAAACCGGCGACGGCTCGCAGGCTGAATGATTTGAGCTCAGGTATAAGCAAACGGGACAATCGATGAACGCAAATCACGCGGGCCAGCAAGGACGCTCGGCTCAGCTCATCATCGGCGGCAATGACCTTCCATAAAAAAGGCAGTTTGAATTGCGCGTAATGTATGACTATTGGTTTGTCGCCATGGGTTGCAAGAAAGCTTCTGAGTTCGTGCTTTAGAGTCAGGGCATCAATGGAAGGCGCGTCTTTATAATAAGTCTCCGAGAGCCCCGTTAATCTCTGGATCGTACGTGATAAAGTCCGCTCATCATCGAGCGCGATTAGGCGGGTTGTCCATGCTATCGCAACGGGATCGATAGCGGCACTGGTGACGCCCCACCCTGCTTCGATCACATCACTTCTTGCAGCGACAGTTCCGGTGGTTTGGAAATCTAGGAAGATAAATTCCTGACTTTTGATAACGCGCGTCATGCTTTGCCCCGGAGTGTTGAGATGCCTTTCCATCTATGAGCCAAATGCTTAAAAATGTCGAGAAATCCCGTCTAAAGTTTAGCTTTGCATATTTGACTTAGCTGTATTCCGAGGCTCTTTAGGCTAGTGTAGAGCCAGCTTGGGAAGGGATTGAGTATGACGCAGCGCAGCAAAAAAACGAGGGTGTCCCCCTTTACAATGACCGACCTTCTCGACTTTGAAGCTCAGATGGCACGCGATACGCTTGCCGATCCCGAAGTGCTTTCCACGCGCGATCGCCCCATCGCGCCTTCGCCGGATAAAGCTCGCAAAATCGAAACCCTTCATACCTGGCTTCTCTCCATTCGCGCGATCGCAGCTGATCCCTGGCCCGGGTCCAAGATTCAAAGGACCTACGATCTTATGTCCTTCATCGCTTTAGCCTTCGGTATCATCTCGGGAATGGGCTTGATCGAAGGCCTTCTGCGTTACGATGGATCGGAGCCGGTCAACGTCATTCCCTTTCTTGCCGTTTACGCCCTCTTACAAATCATTCTGCTCCTTAATTATGTGTTCAAAACCTTCGTTTATCGCCTCTTCAAAAGGCTGCCGGGCGGAGCCCTGCTTTATTTTCTCCGGGAAGGCGCACTCCGCTGGATCGAATCACGCGGCTCGCTTTTATCAAACCGTGATAAAGAACGGCCTATGATCAAAGCCTTTGCCCGCCGCCTGAGTCAGCTTCATCGCCCCCTTCTGGAAAAATACGCTTGGAAGCTCGTTCAGATCTTTGGCATTGCCTGTCATGGGGCTTCGCTCCTCACGTTTCTCTGTTTGATATTTTTCAATGACTATACCTTTGGATGGCGAACAACCCTGCATGTCGAAGCTGATTTTCTCCATACCGTCGTGACGATACTCGCAGCACCTTTTCACTGGTTAGGGGGCGACACAGCCCCTAGTTTTGAGGTGATACGCGCCAGCCAGTTTACGCGTTTCGGCAAAAGTTTTATGGCCTCTGGAAGTGATTTGGGTGCGCGTTCCACAGCTGCCTGGTGGCCGTTCCTGGCCCTTGTCATCCTCACCTACGGTCTCATTCCACGCTTTTTGATCTGGGTTTCCCTCACTTTTTCCATCAAACACACTCTCAGTACTTTGCTTTTCAATGACTTTCGCAGCGAAGCCCTCTGGCAAAGACTCACGAGGGAGCAGGTGGAATGGATCCCTGGAGGAGTCCTTGAAAGCGCGCCAACTATCCAAGACCAAACACTTTTTAATCCCTCCCTCCAGAAAACATTGGGCGATTGCCTGGTTTTGCGTTGGCGCGATTTTCCGGCGTCCGATTCCGCTATCGAGTCCTATCTTGTGAAAAACTTTGGTTTAAAACCGATCGCGTCCCTCAAAAGTAGCGGTTTGGTGCGCGAACAGGATGCGCTCAAAAATATGCTTGAGCGCCATCGACAGCTGCCGCTCGTTGTCGCTGCAGACCCTTGGGAACTGCCGGGAGAAGCGATAGAAAAAATACGGCGCCTCGTGCGTGAGCAGGGCTCGCCAACCTCACTCATACTTTTTGCGCCTATCGATTCAAAGGCCGACGCGCTCACTCTCGCTGGCGATAGAACGGCCTGGCGTCATGCCCTCAAAGCGTTTCGCGATCCGCATCTTGGACTTTTGGAGGAAGCGCGATGATACCAAGTTTTGCCGTTGTGGGACGCACCAATAAAGGTAAATCAAGCCTCGTTGCCACGCTCATCGAAAACGATCGCATAGCCGTCGCTGCCACACCGCGCACGACCACTTATGCGCAAGGATTTACGTTTAAGATCAATGACAAACCCTTATTCACCGTGTTTGATACACCAGGATTTGAAGAGGCGCCGGCGATACTGGAATGGTTAAAAAGCGTCCCGGTTCCTGCTCATGAGCGGCGCGCGCGGGTGCTGGAGTTCTACCGGACCTTTCATGCGGGCGAAGTGTACCGCTTTGAATGCGAACTTTTAAAGCCTATCCTGGACGGTGCATCGATACTCTATGTTGCTGATGCCAGTCATCCTTATCGGTCGAATTTTGAAAGCGAGTTCGAGATACTGCAATGGACCGGCCAGCCCTCGATCGCGCTCCTCAACCAAATCGGCGAAGGCCATTATGAGGAGGAATGGAAACGCGCGCTTGAGCAGTATTTCCGTAAGGTCCTTCCTTTCAACGCGCACACCTCCTGGGCGCGCGATCGCATCGGACTCCTTGAGGAACTCAAGTTTCTTTCTGATACCATGCGGGAGCCTTTGGCTTTAGCTATAGCCGCGATGCGCCGTCAGCTGAACAACCGCCTTCGCGATTCTGCCCTTGTTATCGCTGATCTCGTGCAGGATAGCTTGAGTTTTGAGATCAAACTCGACCCGGACAGTCAGTGGAGGTCAGAAGAAGAACTCAGCCGCGCATTTTTTGATGGCCTGCGCGCGCTCGAAACAAAATGTCGGCAGCACCTCGCGTCTATTTTTGGGTTTCACGATCTTAATTTTGACGACTCCACGCAGGTTCCGGCTGACGCGGAGCAGGATCTGTTCAGCAAAGACACCTGGGAGATTCTTGGGCTCTCGCGCAAAGAGCTTTTGGCCATAGGAACAGCGTCGGGAGCGATAGCAGGAGGCACCGTTGATGCAATGGTAGGGGGCGCTTCCTTTATGGTGGGCACAGGCATCGGTGGATTGATCGGCAGCCTAAGTTCGGCGTATCTTGCATTTTCGGATCCTGAGATTGCCGGATTCAAACTTGGCCGGAAAAAAAGGACGATGGGCCCTTACAAAAATCCCAACTTCCCCTGGGTCCTTGTCGATCGACAGATCACTTTTGTGAACACACTGCTGCAGCGGACGCATGCACAACGCGAAGCGATTCACGTGTCCGAAGGCAACAGGCAGGGCTCAACATCTCATCTGCGAGCGAAAGATAAAACACGACTTGGAGTCATTTTCCAGAGCCTCCGCTGGAATGTCAGACTTCGGAGTCTGAACGAGAGCCTTGCCTCCGAACTCACGCGTTTGCTCCTTAATTTACTGACGCCTAAACCGTCTTCATCTCGTCAAAATCAGTCCGATTTTCGGCCCGAATTGAGTTGAAAGATCTTTAACTCCATACTTATGTATGGCATACTGAGTTCGGGAGGTCCACTATGGATATTAAAGAAAAGCTTGCGATACTGGCCGATGCGGCGAAATATGACGCGTCTTGCGCTAGCAGCGGTAGCAAACGGGCCGGGGTAAAAGGTTCTCTAGGCAATACCCAGGGCATGGGCATTTGTCATAGCTATACTCCGGATGGGCGTTGTATTTCGCTCCTCAAAGTCCTCCTCACCAACTTTTGTATTTTTGACTGTTCGTATTGCATCAATCGTATTTCGAGCGATGTCAAACGCGCGAAATTTTCGGTCGATGATGTCGTCTGGCTGACGATCGAATTTTACAAAAGAAATTATATCGAAGGTTTGTTTTTGAGCTCCGGCGTGATTCGATCGCCAGATCATACGATGGAAGAGATGATTGCTGTCGCTAAAAAGCTCAGAACAGAACACAAATTTGGTGGCTATATCCATCTCAAAGCCGTGGCCGGGGCTTCCGAAGAGCTGGTGCAGAAGGCCGGTCTCTGGGCCGATCGATTAAGCGCTAACATCGAACTACCCAAGCAGGCAGATCTTGATCAACTCGCTCCGGCCAAAACTCACGTGCAGATCGAGCAGGTCATGGGCTCTATCCAGGACAAAATCGTCGAAAACCGAGCTGACAAAAAAACGATAAAAAGCACACCGATCTACGCGCCTGGTGGCCAGAGTACTCAGATGATAGTCGGTGCGACCGGTAGCACCGATCTGGATATCCTCGGAACGTCGTCGCGACTCTATGGCGACTATGGGCTAAAGCGCGTTTATTATTCAGCGTTCAGTCCTATACCCAAAGGCGATCCACGACTCCCTCTCAAACAAGCCCCTCTGGTCCGCGAGCATCGGCTTTATCAAGCGGATTGGCTCCTGCGGTATTACGGGTTTGATTACAAAGAATTGCTTGATCCCGCGTCTCCTCAACTGGATTTGCAGCTCGATCCCAAAACTGCGTGGGCAGTGGGCCATCGCGCCTTTTTTCCGATCGATGTGAATAAAGCGCCGCGCGAACATTTGCTGCGCATTCCCGGGTTTGGCGTGAGAACGGTCGACAAAATAATCAAGACGCGTACGCAGCGCAACCTTACCCTTGCCGATCTGAGCAAACTCAAAGTGTCCATCGATAAAGCACGCTATTTTATTACAACTGCAGACCGTAACAGCAGCGTGACGCTCCTTGATGACGAACATCTCAAGGCCCGTTTGCAAAAGACGAAAATCATCCAGCCTACCCTCTTTGAGCTTATGGGCGTCAGCGACGGTACGGGCACGGGAGGTAGCTAAGTGCGTACCGTGAGTTTTGCCGATGGTTTTAAAGGATGGCGCAATGCAGCCCGCGTTTTGCTGGCTTATAAGATTGCGCCTCACGATATCGAATGGCAGGAAGACGGCAAGTCCTCAGCTCTGCTTTGGGACGACCATAAAATCGACTGGCAAACGATGGGCGCGTCAGCTCCAAAGCTCGGGCTCAATGTATCGCGTCGTTTCCTCGATATGGCCGAAGCCGTTTCGTTTCATCGCAACCCCGAAAAATGGCAGTTGCTTTATAGCTTGATCTGGCGCCTGACCTACGAAAATCCCAAACTCCTTGACCTGAGCATCGATGAACAGGTCCAGAGTTTTCTTTCGATGGAACACAGTGTCCGGCGCGATGCTCACAAAGCAAAGGCCTTCGTTCGGTTTCGCAAGATCGAACAGGCTGAGGGTGACCTCTATTGCGCCTGGCACGAGCCGGAACACCCTTTACTTGCGTATGTTGCGCCTTTTTTTCAGGATCGTTTTTCGGTCATGAAGTGGACTATCCTCACACCGGATCAATCAGTGCATTGGGATGGTAGCGTTTTAAAATGGGGGCCCGGTTGTTCTCAGGAGGAAGGGCCGAAAGGCGATACGCTTGAAGATCTTTGGGGCTGCTATTACAAGTCGATATTTAATCCGGCTCGGGTCAAACTCAAAGCGATGAGGTCCGAAATGCCCAAGAAATATTGGCATTCCATGCCTGAGACTCAGTTGATCGAAGAGCTTATCTTTGAAAGTGATGCGCGTGTCGATGCGATGATCCGGGCCACGCCCGCCTCTGCTGCCGACTTTATTCCACTGGTCAAAGATCTTGAGACTTTGCGGGCAGCCTTGCCGTCGTGCTCCGCCTGCGATCTCTGTGCGAAAGCAACACAGGGTGTGTTTGGAATGGGTAATCCGCGGGCGAAACTTATGCTTGTCGGCGAACAACCAGGCGAACGCGAAGACGAAATTGGTTTGCCGTTCCAGGGCCCGGCTGGTCAGCTCCTTCAATCTGTCCTCGATAAGGCATCTCTCGGCCGTGACGAAATATATATGACGAACGCTGTAAAGGCTTTTAAGCATCGCCGCGAAGGGAAAAGGCGCATCCATGAAAAACCAACACCCCGGGAAGTCGGCACCTGTAAAGCGTGGCTTCAAGCCGAACTTGCCAGCGTCAAGCCCACGGTAGTCCTGTGTTTGGGATTAACAGCTGCGCTCGCAGTTTTAGGTCAAAGCGTGAGGCTTATGGACGTGCGTGATAAGGTGCTCGATGTCGGAAATGGATTGAAAGTCATCGTCACGCACCATCCCGCTCACATCTTACGCATTCAGGATGGCGAAGAAAAAGCAGCGGCTCTTCTCGAACTCGAATCAGCTCTTCAATTGGCGCGTGATCTCTCACTGGCTTAAATCTCCATTCGAATTAGCCAATTTTAGTTCACGGTTCCATGGCACGGCGACTCGGAAATTGGCTGTAGTCATATCACAGCAACCTGTAGGGATTTTCCCTCAGGGCCTCTGCAAAGCTCTATCATCACTAAACTTAATCGTTTCATGAACAGCGGAACGATTCTTGCTCCATGCACCCTTACGTAGAGTGCTAAGGAGATAGCTCATGCAGATCGCAATTAAAACGCAAACACTATCCAAAAAACCATACGAATTTAAATCAGCAGCGGATCTCGTGCACAACCCTCTAGAATCCTGTTACGAAAAACTCGTTAGAGACTACGTTTCTAACATGGGGTTTCCTTGTGTTGGGGCAAAAACTGCTCTCGCGAAAGATCAGATTAACATTTGTGTAGCTCAGTCGATCTTATCAAACGAAAGCGACGAGAAAATTCTCACGGGTCTATATGATTTCATCTCCCACTATAAAAAAGACAAAGTGATTTTCCGAAGCTTTATCGTCGTTTTTGATGACAAGAAGCCCATGAGTGAGGAGGACTTTGAAATGGCACTTTGGACCAGGCTCCAAAGTCTTCATGATAAAGACATTTTTCCGTGGGATACCGCAGTGAGCGCTCATCCTTCCGATAAGACCTTTAGTTTGAGCGCAGGCAATAAAGCCTTTTATATCATTGGGATGCACCCTGGCTCAAGTCGCGACGCACGACGTTTTCCCTTGCCCGCCCTGGTGTTTAACCTGCATGAACAGTTTGAACAGTTGCGCGCGACGGGCCAGTATCAGCAAATGCGTCAACTCATTCGTAGGCGCGACAAAGCCTTTTCCGGCTCAACAAATCCCATGCTTGAGGATTTTGGAAATAGCTCGGAAGCTGTTCAATACAGTGGCCGGCAAGTGGCTGCAGAGGAATGGAAATGTCCGTTTCACCACAAAGGATTGCATTGATGAATCAGCGTATCGCCCCAAGGACTGGCACTGCTTTTCTCCTTCCCAAAGGAGCTGAGCTGAAAATTATCGATCCCCAAGGCGAACAGGTCTGTGATCTTTTATGTTTCAGTCAGGCTGATACCCGCGAAGTCCTATCGTCGGGCCGTACCCTCGACTATTCAAGCCGTCTCTTTCTCACCAAAGGTGACGTTTTTTATTCCAATCGCAGTACGGTGATGTTTGATATCATCGAAGATACGGTCAAACGTCACGATTTTCTTCTTACCCCCTGTAGCGCTGATACCTTTCGGATCATCTATGGGCACGAGCATCCCCATCGCGGCTGCTTCGGAAATCTCGAAGCCGCATTAAAGGAATTCGGCATCAAGGGCGACGATATACCGATCACCTTCAATGTTTTTATGAACGTTGCCATCAACGGCGAGACGGGCGAACTGAAAGTTCTTCCCCCCAAAAGCAAAGCAGGTGATTATATCATCATCAAAGCCCATATGGATTTGATTGTAGGACTCACGGCCTGTTCGGCCGAGCAATCCAATAACAGAAGTTTTAAACCGATAGAATACCAGATTCTTTAACCATGACGCCTGACGCTCGCGCTCTAAAGGATTTCATTTTATGAGCACAGTTCAGCCTCGTGTCCCTCTCATATCCGTTACGCCCCGCGGGCTGTATTGCGCGCGGGGAGATTTCTATATCGATCCCTGGGAAGGTGTTGACGTCGCGCTTATAACCCATGCACACAGTGATCACGCGCGTGAAGGCAGTCGGCTCTATCACATCACCCAGCCAAGCCTTTCCATCATTAAAAGGCGGCTTGGCGCAGATGGCGTTTACAACACCCACATCTATGGCGAGCCTTTCACGCTGGGTGATGTCCTTGTTTCGTTTCATCCTGCCGGTCATATTTTAGGCTCAGCCCAGATTCGTTTAGAATGTGAAGGCGAAGTTTGGGTTGTATCCGGGGATTATAAACGCGACTACGATCCAACCTGCATGCCGTTCGAAGTCGTCCCCTGCGATGTGTTCATAACCGAATCGACATTTGGTCTGCCCGTCTTTGTATGGAAATCTATCGCCGAAGAAGCGGAAGCCATTTACCGCTGGTGGCAGAAAAACAAAGATCTTGGTCGCAATAGTATCCTTGCCTGTTATGCGCTCGGCAAGTCCCAGCGCGTTCTGCATGCGCTGCAGGAATTCACCAATCAACCCGTTCTTCTCCACGGTGCAACCCAGGCTCTGGTTGATCTTTATCGGGAACAGGGCGTGCCGCTCATCGCCACCGAAGCGGCCGCTGATTATGGGAAAGGCACCAAGGGTCAACTCATTCTTGCTCCGCCGGCGGCGATAACGAGCGTCTGGGCACGGAAATTCGGCCCATTTGAATCAGGCTTTGCATCAGGCTGGATGCGCATTCGCGGCAATCGGCGGCGAAAAGCCTATGATCAAGGGTTTGTCATTTCCGATCATGCCGATTGGCCGGCGTTAATTCAAACCGTCCGCGAAACAGGGGCAAAGAAAATTTATGTCACGCATGGATACACGGACGAACTCTCTCGCTTTTTAAATGAGCAGGGCCACAGTGCTGAGCCATTGGAAACTTTATTTGCCCGCGAGGAGGACGCCTGATGAAACGCCTCGTCGCTCTTTTTGAAGCGATCGATACAACGACGAGTACTAAAAACAAGGTGACACATCTTGCTGAGTACTTTCGCGCCGCGCCACCGGCCGATGCGATCTGGACTCTCTATTATTTTCTAGGGCGGAAACAAAAACGTCTTGTGAAAAGAAAAATGATACAGGAAGCCGTTCAAGAATTGAGCGGACTTCCTGATTGGCTTTTTGAAGAAAGTTATAGCGCCGTTGGTGACTTGGCCGAGACCATTGCCCTACTGACCGAAACAATCGGACCGAAGGCCCTTTCCGATGTGCCGCTTCATATCTGGGTTCAGGACCGTCTGCCTTCCTTATCAAAATTGCCGGATGAAGCGCAGAAAGATCGCCTCAAACAATGGTGGCGCGAGTTGAGCACGGAGGAAGTATTCATCCTGACCAAACTCCTCACGGGCGGCTTTCGTTCGGGTGTTTCCGAACGCCTGGTCATCCGTGGATTAGTTGAAGCTTTTCAATGGGATGAAGCCGTTTTGAGCGAAAAGCTCATCGGTGATTGGCCGATTACGGATGAATGGTTTTTAACTTTGGGATCGGCGCAACGGGAGGGCCTGTCCCTTTATCCTTATCCCTTTTTCCTGGCTTCACCCACGGATGACGACCCGGGGCTGCTCGGGGATATAAGCGAATTTGCTGTGGAATGGAAATGGGACGGTATCCGTTCCCAGATCGTCAAACGCGAAGGACAAGTCGCCATCTGGTCACGCGGTGAAGAACTCATCAGCCAGAGCTTTCCCGAACTCATCGCGATGGCAGGCACACTTCCCGATGGAACAGTTCTCGATGGTGAGATTCTTGCGTATGAAGGTGATACCGCGCGGGCTTTCGCCAACCTGCAGAAGCGCCTTCAACGCAAAAAAGTCAGTGATAAGATGGTCAAAGACAATCCCGTGGTGTTTTTTGGATTTGATTGTCTGCAATGGGCCGGACTTGATCTGAGAGACCAAACTTTAAAGCAGCGGCGTGAGACGCTTGATAAAGCGGTCCGGGAGTTTGCCCATCCCACCCTCAGGGCGTCGCATCTTATCCACTGCCAAACATGGGCGGATCTTTTTGAATTACGCAAGGAATCGCGCAGTCGTCAGGTCGAAGGTCTGATGTTAAAACGCTGGAACAGCGTTTACCAGATGGGCCGGAAAAAAGGCGATTGGTGGAAATGGAAAATCGACCCCATGACTTTGGATGCCGTCATGCTTTACGCTCAAGCTGGTCACGGAAAAAGGGCCAACCTTTACACCGACTACACCTTCGGTCTCTGGAAGGACCAGACGCTGGTTCCATTTGCCAAGGCCTATTCAGGCCTCAGCAACGAAGAGATCAATAAGCTGGATGCGTGGATACGCAAACATACGCTTGAGCGTTTCGGACCCGTACGGTCGGTGATGCCCCTTAAAGTATTTGAGATCGCTTTTGAAGGCATCGCTTTGTCGCCAAGGCATAAAGCGGGCATTGCCGTGCGTTTTCCGCGTATCCTGCGCGAAAGGCTCGATAAAAAACCCGAAGATGCCGACTCGCTTGCGAGCGCGATGGAGCTACTCAATGCCCCCACGGTCCAAAGCTGATCTGATCCCTGTATGGTCTGTGAGTGAAATGCGCAGGAAGCTCGTCGACTGGATGAAGGCTCGATCCTGGAAACCCCTCCCCCATCAATTGGCGATGTGGGATTCTATGGATCGCGGCGAGTCAGGCCTCTTGCAGATGCCCACCGGTGCAGGCAAAACATATGCTGCATTTTTCGGCCTGCTGCCTCATCTGGGAACCGGTGAAAATGGACTCCTTCTGCTCTACATCACGCCGCTTAGGGCGCTGACGCGGGATTTGGAAAAATCCATCCGCCTGCCTTGCGACGAATTAAATCTACCGATCCTTATCGAGACCCGAACAGGCGACACCAAAGCCTCGGTGCGTGCCAAACAGCGGAAACGCCTGCCGCACATACTTCTGACCACACCCGAAAGCCTCGCCCTGCTTCTCAGCTACTCCGATGCCACTCAGCTCTTCAAACATCTCAAAGCCGTTGTGGTCGATGAATGGCATGAGCTCATGGGGAGCAAACGAGGCTCACTCCTCGAACTCAACCTTGCGCGGCTGAGACGTTTCAATCCAAAGCTCCAGAGTTGGGCTCTGTCCGCCACCATTCATAATGCGGAGGAAGCAGCCGAAACCATCGTTGGTCAAAACATTACGCCCCGGCTGATCACAGGCGAAAGAAACCGCAAAATTTCGATCCGCACACTTTTGCCGGATGGCGACGATAATCTTCCGTGGGCTGGCCATCTCGGGCTCCGCATGCTTCCCAAGGTTCTTGCCGAACTTGATCCCAAGGAATCGAGTCTTTTATTCACCAATACCCGGTCGCAGGCGGAACGTTGGTACGAAGCGCTGCTCCTCTCGCGTCCGGATTGGTCAGACATACTCGCAATTCATCACGGTTCGATTGAACTTAAAGAACGCGAACGCGTAGAAAACGGAGTCAAAACCGGGACCATCCGTTTTGTCGTTTGTACTGCCTCGCTCGATCTCGGTGTCGATTTCCCGGAAGTCGACAAGGTTTATCAGATCGGTTCCCCCAAACAGATCGCACGGCTTATGCAGCGCGCGGGGCGCTCGGCCCATGCCCCTGGCAAAACCAGCCAGCTAGTTTTTGTTCCAACTCATGCCCTCGAATTGCTCGAGATCGTCGCAGCGAAAGAAGCTGTAGGTCAGGCGCAAATCGAGGCGCGATCACCGCTCAAAAAACCCTTGGACGTACTCGCGCAGCATATCGTCAGCTCGGCACTTGCCGCGGGATTTTATCCAGACGAACTTTACGCGGAAGTAACATCCGCGTATTCGTACCGCACGCTTTCCCGCGACGAGTTCGATTGGGCCTTAGCGTTTGTGCGTGATGGCAGCGGTACGCTGAAGGCCTATCCTCAGTATTGCAAAATCGTTTTGGATGGGAAACGATACGTTGTCACGGACCGTAAGATCGAAATTCGCCATCGCCAGAACCTCGGCACGATCGTCTCCGATGCGAGCATGCTCGTCAAACTTGGGCGTGGCAAAACGCTCGGGACTATCGATGAATCGTTTCTTGCGAAAATGAAAAAGGGTGAGAGTTTCCTCTTTTCAGGACGTTGGCTCGAGCTGATCGCGATTCGGGATCTCACAGCTTATGTAAGACTCGCGAAAAAAACCTACGGGCACGTGTCCGTCTGGTCAGGGACCAGCCTACCCTGGTCGCCCATCCTCAGCAGCCGACTGAGGGATCTCGCGGGATTTATCGCCGATGGCCATGAGTTTGAAAGCCAAACGATACCCGAACTCAAAGCCTTACAACCTATCATAGACGCGCAAAAACATATTTCGGCTTGGCCGCACACGGACGCCACCCTCATTGAGTTTGTGCAGAGCCGGGAGGGCACCCATATCTTCTTTTATCCCTTTGATGGCCGTCAAACCCATGAAGGCCTTGGACTGCTGATCACAACGCGCCTCAATCGCATGAAGCCGATGACTTGCGTCGTCGCGGTGAACGACTATGGACTTGAGATCGTCTGCTCCAAGCCGATAGAACCCCGAGACATCGACTGGATGAGCCTTCTATGCCTCGAAGGGTGGCAGGCCGATGTCGAGGGAGGGCTCAACACGGGCGAGCTCGAGAAGAGGCAATTTCGGGCCATTGCCCGCATTGCGGGTCTAGTTCTTCAGAATGTGCCCGGCGCAGCAAAATCCACGCGGCAAATTCAGACAAGTTCATCTCTCCTCTATGACGTATTCGCGCGTTTTGATCCGACAAACCTCCTCTTGAAACAGGCGCGGAACGAAGTTCTGGAGGGGCATTTTGACAAAGAACGTTTGGAAAGGGCTTTGAAACGCATACGCGATGGACGAAAAGAGGTGAAAATGCTAGAGATCTTCTCTCCCCTCGGCTTTCCACTTTTTTTGGAGAGAACGAGCGTCAAACTTTCGTCCGAGTCGTCGGGCGAGCGCATCGAGCAGGCGAAACTCGAATGGCAAAAAGCATTTCAACAGAAGTACGGGGCCAAACCCTTACCCTCTACGGGCGAAAAGCCCTCTACTGGCACGAGAAAAAAACGCTGATACTTGCCGACACCCATTGGGGCAAGGCTGAAGCCTTTCAAGAGCACGGCATTCCTATTCCCAGCACGGTCCTTGATTCCGATCTTGACGAGCTCAAAGCCATCGTTGATGAAGCGGGGGCCGAGCGGATCCTGGTCCTCGGTGATCTCCTTCACAACTCCAAACCCCTGTCACTGGCGCTTCACAATCAGATTGCCGCGTGGCGAGAGCGCTGCCCTGTTCCTATACTCAGTATTCGAGGGAACCACGATGCGCGTGCCGAAGATTTTCCTGAACACTGGCGAATCGCCTGGCACGCCGAACCCTATATTGAAGGCCCCTTTTGTTTTCGCCACGAACCCAAAAGCACCAAGGGCCTTTATACCTTTTGCGGACATGTACATCCTGTTATGAATATCGGTCGTCCGCGTATGCGGCTGCCTTGTTTTTGGCTAAGTTCCAAGGTAGGCATCCTTCCGAGTTTCGGCACTTTTACGGGTGGTTTTGCGGTCAAGCCTTCCCTCAAGGATGCGGTTTTTCTGGTCTCAAATGGCGATATTTATCCGCTTCACTGAAACACTCAGCATAAGTCTCTATAATTTCAAGTAAATATCAACATTCACAAAAGTTTATGAATAATTCTCAATGACTTCGGTTTATCGACCGATAGACATCCTACGCTGCAACGTAGGAATTTTTATGCCGGATAAAAGCCTCAAAATAATCTTGCCTATAAGCGCTTTGCTTGTGATGACGATGGGCTGCCTCCCGGGTAAAGGTGTCGACGTTCCCAACGCTGCGCCTGCATCGGCGTCCCGTTCCAAATCCGGCGATATCATCGTCATTCAACAACCTGCAACATTACCTTCACCTTCGCCCGCACTTCCGTTGAGTCCGGCCGCATCACCGTCACCCGTCGTGATCGTTACGCCTACGCCGAGTCCTGTGATCCCGTCCCCACCCGTGGTGACACAGTCCATACCCAACGGAAAATACAGTATCAAAGGGTTTGCAAGCAGCCGGTGTTTTGATGTTCCGAACAGTTCGGCCGTGGATGGCCAGGGTCTTCAAATTTACGACTGCAATACCACAAGTGCCCAAACATTCGTCGTTGAGTTCACTAAAGATAAATATTACAAAATCACCAATCTGGGAAATGGGCTTGCGATCCAGATCCACGGCGCCAACGCCAATGCAGGCGCTTTGATCGAACAAGGGGTATACGTCGGGCTCGATTCTCAACTCTTTGCCATCGAGGGCGACGCCGGCTCCAACAATTTTCGCATTGTCGCCAAAGGGACAGCGATGGTTATCACAGCAGCGTCCACGATAGACCTTGCACCTCTGCAGTTGGATTTGGGCTCAACCTCTATCAATCAACGATGGACTTTCAACGTCGCGCCCTAGGATCATGGGCTGACCACAGGCACCTGCTTCGTAAGCGCCGCATATTCAGGATCAGCGGGACACTCTTGTGCCAAGGGAAGCGCAATGCTGCGCAGCATCTTGGTGAATGCAACCTGCAGTTCTTTGGGAAAATACCCAGCCTTGTCAAGCTGCTGGTAGCTTGCGTCATGCTGATTTTCAGAGGCTTGGATGTGAGTGGCCATCAGCATGTGCACACCGCTGCAGTCGGCCTTGCCTCTAGACGTCACATGATGGCGCCTTTGGTGACCATTGCGTTTTTTAGCTCAAAGGAACCAGTTTTTTCTATTTTGGCGAACGCAGCGTCGCCATCTTTTTGGGTCGCTTCGATTTTTATAGAGAGTGTGTGTTTGCCGCTCGGGTGGATATATTTCCTAAAGATGTGACCATCGATCCAGAATTCGATGTGAGAGGTGTAGGAATCTATCGGGGTTTCGAGATTGGTCGCGACCTGAATCTTTTCGGTTTTGTTCCAGAACTCTTTCACGTCGACACGCGCTGTTTGCAGCGTACCCTTCACGCCTCGATCTTTGACGTGTGTAAACCACTCTTTGGCCTTCGCCCGGAAGCCCTTTTTTTTGTCGAGTTCGAGTTGCATGATACGCATATGATAAGAAAAATGGATAAAGTTCCGACTCGTAAAATCTTTATCATTTTTGATGGCTCCAAAGGTCTATTGATATGTCGCAAATTACTGATATTTAGGTTTAATGAAGCGATTCTTAGTGCCTTGCAAAACTGCGTGAGAACCAAAACTGGAAGGCATCTCTCAATTTCTACTAAGCTTTCTGATATAATCTAAAGGCTTATCGATCGAACTGTCGTCTCTCTGAGGGTAGTCATGCGCAAAATTTATGTTCTACTTGCTAGTACTTTAGCCATCATCGCCCTTGGCTTGATAGGCTTTTATAATCGGGACCGATTCCAGCCTCAGTCGTCATCAGAGACATTTGAGGCGGATCAGAACGTTTATGAATTCAAAGACAATACCCGCGTGCTTCAGGAGGGACAGCCGCCTCAAGAGGTTGTCAACGTCGATGCTGACCTGCTCGTCTATAAACAAAACCCAGGAGAGATCGTAAGCCGCTGGGTCGACATAAGAAAGTTTATGTTAGGGGACAAGGTCATCCAGCCCGAAGACCAGGGGGCCCTGCTTTCCGGCTCGCATATAATGACGTTCGGTGGCAAAGACGCGATTTTTTTCACAGACGCTCAGTTTCCCTCTGATCTTGTCGCGATTCATAATTTTCTTATTCAGCGGCTTCAAATTCCAATGCTCCCGACAAGCAGCAAAACCATCACCCGTCAGGAGCTCGAAGAAACGGGTCGTTTCGAAGTGGAATATACCTTTGAAACCTTGCCGACCGGCTACCGGGTAAAACGGAATTGGGTAAAGGCCCTAAGCGGCGACTTCGAGGTTGTGCCTGGCAAATCCGGGTTTACCTACACGTACAACAGCAAAAGTGTTTTGCTTTCGATGAACGGAAACCTCAGTTTTCAAAACAAAAAATCGCTAGGAACGTTCGTCGAAAGCGTCTTTAATATTGCGATCAAAAGTGAACACACCAAACAGAAGACAGTCGCGCGTTTGGATTTAAGCAAATTAACCCCAGTCGCAGGAGCCGACGCGACAACCAATGAAGGTTATCCGGAAGGCATGACGATACCCCAGCTTTTTGAACTCGTTGATAGTTTCAAAGACAGCGCCTCAGGCCGGGAGGATTTCAACCTCTTTAAAGCCCTGACCGATGATCTGCATCAACACCCTGAACATCTTAAAGACTACAAAAACAAAATTCTAAGTATCAAAGAACGTGACGACGATGGCGAACGACGCATCAATATGCTTGCCACTGTCCTGGCCGATAGCAACACCCCTAAAGGTGCAATGGCTCTGGCTGAACTTGGCAAAGAATGTCCGGATACCTACTGCAAAAGCCAAGTGATGATGGGCTACACCTTTCATACGACTCCGACCAAGGAAAGCACGGCCGCAGTCCTGAAGGTCGCCCAAACAGAGGGCGTTGAAGAAGTTTACGGCGCCGCTTACCATGCAGTCGGCGAGGCCGCCACGAAGCTCGGTGACACCTACCCGGAAGTCAAAAACGAGTTACTCAATGATCTCTCGACCTCGAAGGACGAAAACAAAATGCGCGCCATCGTCGGCGGCATGGGCAACCTCGCCAGCCCTGATTTTGAGCCTGTCATCGAAGAGGCTGCCAAGTCCACGAACGAAGATTTACGCGTTTCCTCTTTCCGAGCTTTGCGAAAAATCCCTGACCCCAAGGTAAACCCTGTCCTGCTCCAGTCCTTTCAGAAGGAACCTGTAACCAAAGTGAATGACTCTATAGTGGAGGCCATGTTCGACCGGACCTTTACCACGGAAGAGTACACGCAGATCGCGAAACGGTCCCTGGACTTTACCGATAACGATAATATGCAGCGCAATGTCGTATTAGTCCTGACCCGGGCCCACGAAAACGGGGTCGACGGCATCCCGGCGATTCTCGAAGATTTGAAGGCGCAGACCACCTTTGAAACATTGAAAGAGATGATAGACAGCGAACTCGCAAAGTCTAACGAGACGATTAAGGCCCTGAAAGAGCAGGACGAAATTCTCAAAAAAGAATGATTGTAAGGGAGGCAAAACGCCTCCCTTTTTTTATCGCCTAAAAATGGAGTAATTTGCTTTTCCTTAATTATTTCATGAACTTAAATGTGCATTTGACTTACCTTATGCAGGCGACTCAGCTGGTGAAGTGTATGCTCTCCGCAGGAGAAACCTGCATTTGGGGAGAGTTGATCATGCATAGATACAGAAAACTCATCGGCATCATAGTTGGGATAATTTTGACCCCGATTATCCTAGTGGCTTTAGCGCTGGTCGTAATCAATGTTGTGAATTGGGACAAACATAGACCCCTGGTTACGAGTCTGGTCGAAAAGTTCACGGATTTTAAAGTCGATAAAATCGAAGGCATTCATGTCGGTCTTCTCACGTCTGCGGAAGCAGGTGTTGACGCTCTTAAGATCCGTCAGACGAATCCTTATTCCTCGCTAAAAAACTTTGAGAGCAAACAGGCCTTTCTGAAAATCAAAGTCTTCCCTTTTATATTTAAACACAGCCTAATCGTCCAGAATTTTGTCTTGGATGGTGCACGCATTGACCTCGCCCCGGCCCCTGACGATCCCCAGGCGAAAGAAAAAAAGAACGAGGGCACCACGCTCGCGGATCTCCCTTCGATCTTCATCATCTCGGCAACGATCGATCAATCGACTCTTGTATCAGTCAATAAAAATCCCAAGACCGAACCGTTCCGACTTCATATTCAACACGCCGGTGTCACGTCACCAAGCCATGACAAAGCCTCCATGCTAAATGCGAAAGGTAAAGTCAGCAACCTGCCTTTTGAAGTCCTCGGCGCGTTTGGTTCTTTCGATGCCTTCCGGGACACAAAAGCAGCCTACCCTGCTCGCATTCAAGCCAAGATCGCAGATCATAATTTAGAAGCACGGGGAAACCTCCATTTTGCTGAAGGCATTTCGCATTTTGATGTCGATGCGTCTGGACCTGGACTGACCAAGTTGAAGCAGGCTCTCCGTATCAATATCGGCGATATTCCAGCTTATAACCTGAGTTTTGTCCTCGATAAAAAACCAAACGATTTCCGTTTTACTGAGATCAAGGCCAACGTTGGTCGCTCGTCAGCCGCAGGCCGTATAGAACTCAACTTCGAAAAAAAACGCCCTTTTATCTGGGCTGATCTGGTCTCGGATGGAATCTATCAACTGGATCTAGCCGGCCTTTTCAAAACGGATAAAACCATCAAGGATCCAGAGGATGTTCCACGTCCGGAAGGTCAATATTTTTCTGATAAACCGATCGATGCGGTAGCCTTTAAAAAAGTAGACGCTGACATCAACCTCAACATTCGCCACTACGAAGGCGTAAAAGCTGGTCATGCTATCGACGGTGCCAACGCACGCATCACACTCACCAACGGCAAACTCGTCGCGGATCCATTACGTTTTGCTGTATCTGAAGGAACGATCGGCGGCGACCTGCTCTTTGATGCCAGAAATCCCGATATCAACGTGAAGATCGAGCTGGGCGCAAGACGCATCGACCTCGACAAGCTCCTCGCCCCAGTTGGTAAAGAAATACCTGTTCTGAAAATCAAACCAACGGATGTAGCGAAGGGTCTGCTGACAGGTCATATGAGTCTCGCCATGCATGGCCGAACACCAATGGCGATGTCGAAAACAGTCACGGGTCCTGTCGAGCTCGCGATCGAAAACGGCAAACTGTCGGCAACTATTATCGAACTGGGTGGGCTCGACATTGCGGAATCCCTTGGCGACTACGTGATCAAAAACCCTATGAAAGAGCTGCAATGCGGCCTCCTCTCTTTTCAGGCCAGCCACGGCGTTTACCAGACGCGCACCTTTCTGTTAGCGACGACCGATACAAACTTCGTGGGCGAAGGACAGCTGGATCTTCCCGGTAACAAGGCGGACTTTCATCTGAAGGCCCATCCTCGCGACTTCAGCATAGGCTCAATTCGTTCCCCTATCTACATTCGTGGACCTTTGAATCACATCAAAGCGGGACTTGAGGCAAAACCCATCGTATTGAGAGGTGTTGCGGCCGTAGCGCTCGGATTTATCAATCCTGCCCTTGCGCTTATTCCTCTTATCGAGCCAGGCCTTGGCAAAAATGGCGAATGCGGCAAGTACATGGCCGAGCTGAAAGAGGTGCAATCCAAAGCGAAACAAGACGTGAGTCGTCAGGACCTCGAGGCCACCAAAAATGCGACCAAAAGTGTAGGTCGATAGGCACGTGTAATCTCTTGCCAACGGAACCCCAGAGCGGTAGAACATTTATATGGGATCCCAAGAAATTGGGATCTCCACTTCATTTCACCGATAGGTATTCACGTGAAACAGCCCGTTATCATTGCAGAATTTGCCGGCATACAAGTCCCCACGCATTCCCACGTCGAACTCTACAATTCCAAGGAACTTATGGTTAAAGCAGCACAAGCCCTTGGTGTGTGCTGGGGTACGGCCGCGATCACCATTTTTATTCCAGTTATCCACCTGGTTGTGACACCGCTGGCGCTTATTTGCGGTCCTTTTGCAGCTGTATTTGTTTACATAAAAGCACGTAAGCTCCCTCGCCTTGTCGATGGATCCGTGACGTGTAATCACTGCAAAGCCGAGACCAAATTTCATTTTGTAAATGCTTCCCCTCCTTTCTACGAGCAATGCCAGGCATGCCGTACAGGTTACGAGGTACTGTGGCCGAAATTAGGTGAGGTATGAACAGTGGGGGTAAAAAATCGCCCATTCCTGATGAGACGGCCATGGCCGTTCTGGATTCCTGTCGCCAGCTCGTCAGTCTGGTGCACACCGCTTCGCGAGCAAGCGAGAAACAGTTGGGCTTAAGTGCGGCCCAGCTCTATGTCTTGCAAAAGATGAGGGCGATCGATACGGCTGTATCTATCGGGGACCTTGCAGTGCTAACACGCACGCATCAAAGTTCGGTGTCCGTAGTCGTCAAAAAGCTTGTTCTGAAAAAACTGCTGGTGAGTCGGCCCGCGCCTCTCGATGCGCGAAAGCTGGAACTGCGTGTGACGGACAAGGGTAAAAAGACCTTGGAAAATGCGCCCGAAGCCGTTCAGGATCGTTTGATCCGCGCGATCAAAACCTTGAGCTCAGAAGACGGTCAGGCTCTCCATGCTTTACTCCAAACCGTCCTCGAAAAAGCCGAAGGACTTTCGCATCCGGTTCGACTTTTCCTCGAAGACGAAGGATCGATCTGATCTATCCTTTGTGGAATATATAAAGATCCGAGCTGAAACAAAATTGTTGCCCTGGTTCCAGAGTTGGAACTTTATCGAGCAGTCTCAGACCCGCCCTGAGTAGGACTTGGCTCAGACCTTGTAGAGGATAACCGTTAAAACGTTCGCGCCTCTCCTTCAATCGAAAGCCGTGGCTAGCAAGTCGCTCCATGATATTCTCGAGATCTTTGGGACTGAAGCAATACGGATTTATCATAAGCAGAAGTATGGCTTTCTCACGACTCTCGACGGCTTCAAGAGCTTTCGAAATAAAGATGTGTGTCCACCTGAGATTATAAGGCGGATCTAGACTTACCACATCGGGCGCCACGCCGGGATCAAATGCGGGATCCGAGAAATCACCCTGAATAAGCCGCGGTTGGCGGGTCAGGTCAGCGCATAGATCGCGGATATGATCGAGCAGCTTTTGGTCAAAATCGGCTGCACATACGTCGCTAAAATCGCGCTTGGCGAGCTCCCAGGACACCAGATCATCATCACCGAGCAAAAGAATTTTGCCATCTCTACCGCACAATTCTTCAAGAAGTTGAGCCCGGTTCTGCCGGGTTTCGGCTGTGCATGGCAGTTGAAAATGCTGCCTTATCGTTTCGAAATAAAAACTCCACTTCTGATAGTTGCCTTTGGACGGGGCATCGGTTCGAAAATTGGCAAGATCGCTCAGGAGCTTCTTTTGTTCATCGAGTTTTAAACTCAGGAACTGCCGCGCCGATTCATTTCGAGTCACAAGCAGAGCCAGGGGGTTGATGATACGCCAGAGACTAAGAACGATACTCATCAAGTGAGCCTTTCCAAAGGGAATAAAGAGAGTCAGAACGTGAAGCAGATCAGGGCCGCAGCGCCAATGAGAGCGGCGCCGATGCCTTGATTGATACGTTTTAAACCGGCCGTTCCAATCAAGCGAGGACCAAATCTCAGGGCGAGGTGGCGATAGATTAAAAAGACCAGGAGATCACCCGCACACAACCCGAATGTCGCAGCGATGGAATCCCCAAAGTGATGAAACGCGGTGAAGTCAGTAATCCACTTGAGCCACCACGCCATCCAAAAGACATAGAGGCCGGGGCTCATCGCTGTGGCGATAAATCCACCTCCAAATGCAGTCAGTCGATGCTTGAGCGTATCGTCCTTAAGTTCGCTGTACTTAGCATTTGCACCAAAGTTAGCCCCTTCGTTTGAACGCAGGAGCCGCACGCCGAGTATGACGAGTATGACGGCCAGGGAGAGGCCGATGTAGGGCACGATATTTTTGAGTTCGCCAAGGAGAGTCGACGAATTATAGGACAGAAAATGCATAGCAAACAAACAGGAGATCGTATCGGCAAGTAAAATTCCCGCTATAAAGGACAACCACAGCCGGCGTTTGCCGTTGAGAGTAAAAAAGAAGGACAATAGGTTCACGGGCCCTATTGGTAGGGTTGATAAAACAGCGCCTAAAAATGCGCAGGCAATGATAGGTAACAGCAGCAAAACCATGACCTCATTCTTAAGAGCAACTGAAGGCGGTAGAGTAATGAAATTTAGCGGGATTAGAAAGGAGGATAACAGATAGTGAACGGCGTCCGACTCGGTTAATACACTCATACCAAAAAGACGTGATTGATTTCGATAAAAAAAATGCCAGGCTCAGAAGACTGAACCCAGCACCCATTTTTTTCGGAGATCTTCAAACCTGTGTAATGCCGACCAGCTGCCATAGGCCTTGAGCTGTCGTACGGCTAAAAGTCCATACTTCCTCGAACTTTACGGGCTCTGTATTATTGCCAGCAACAATCTCTCCGCTTTGCTCATCAACAGTGTAGTCGAGAAGGTTGGCAGTGAATCGCACCTGAGCAAAATCATTTCCCTGCTCGTTCCATGATTCTAGAATATCAACTTTTCGAACAGAAATATTCTCAAGTCGATTAATTCTCTTTTTAATTTTCAGGTCGCGGAGATCCGCTGTCAATGTCTGGTATACCTCCGGACCCAGTCGATCGGTTACTGAGGCAAGGTCGCGACGCGTCCAGGCAGCCTGTACTTTGAAAAAGATGTCACTCGCTTCTTCGGGATCTATAGTTTCGACTATAGTTTCGACAGGAGCGGCTTTTGCGTAATAACCAACGCCGCCTTGGTCGCCACTGCCATAAGACTTTCCGGAATAACTATCGAAGTTGCTCACGTTAGTACCAAGGGCGCCCGCGCTTGGCGTCGTTGGAATTTGACGGCTTTTCCACCAACGGAAAAGGAGATAGGCAAACCCGGCGATGAGAATGATATCGAACAGGCCAATGCCGCCTCCGCCTGCTCCGCCTGCATATCCGTCCGCACCGCCCGACGCGTGACCCATTGAATTAAAAAGCATGCTTCCCAGAAAACCACCGGCCAAACCGCCAGCCATTCCCCTCATAAACCCACCCCGTTGAGGCTGCGGATTATACTGAGGATTAGGCGCGGGCGCTGCGACAGGAGCCCGGCTTGCTTGAGGCACATATTGGCGCGATGGTGCCGGTCGACTCATAGTCCGGCCGAATGATCGGCCCGAGCCTGCACGCGCCTCTGCAACTGTAGGCAAAGCAATCTGCGCCAAAGAGGCGTAGATTGCGACGAATAAGGCGCTTTTGATCCACATCGAACTCTTCAATCGGATATTCATCATGTAACTCCCAGATTCCATTGAGCTCTCTAAATATGCCAAAGCAATACAGCAGACCGAACTCGGGCTCGCTAGATGAACCATAGTCCCGATTACGTGAAAGTGGAATGAGCTTGAAGCGCAACGGACGATTTTTTTGAAAAAAAAGAAAATTTTGTTTAGTCGGGAGCGACCGCCTCATCTTTCACAGCATGAGCTGTGATGCTTTCCTTTGTGAAGGGCAACAAACCGAGACATGGCCGCTGGCGAACAGGACAGAGCGCGACGTCACAGCGCGAGCAAAAATCGCGGTAACAGGGATCAACGTGAAAATTGATCTCACCGTCCCCCTCATAATTATCGATGACATCAAGCTCAAAGCTTTTGACGAAGGGATGAGAGTCTCCAACCGTCCAAAATTCGGGTAAAACGAGATGGCAGTCAACGTGGTGAAAACGTCCGCTCCGAATCACTTTGGTGAGATGGATATCGATGACACCCGGGCGTCTGTTTTCGTTAAATGTTCGCGCCAGTTCGATAACCGTGCTGGGGTCGGTTTCATCAATGAGTGCTGCTGTCGACCTACGGAAAATGCGATAGCCCGAGTAGGTGAGATTGATGGCAATGACAATTGCGGCGATGGGATCAAAAGCGGTGATACCCGTTAACTTAACCAGGCCGAGGCCAACGAGAGTACCGACCGTAGACCAGACATCTGATAAGATATGCTGGGCGCTGGCGATTAACGCTTCCGATCGTTCCCTGGTGCCGATGCGTTTGATGTAAAAACCAAGAGCGAGATTGCCGACTGCAGCCGCCGTTGCAATCACAAGGCCGATGTCGAGATTGGCGAGTGCCGTTCCATGAATGAGCGCAATAACGGCTTCGCGCGCGATGAGGAGACCAGCGATCGCAATAAGACTGCCTTCAAATGCAGCCGAAAAATATTCCAATTTCCCGTGGCCGTAGGGATGGTTCTCATCAGCAGGTGCTACGACCGATTTCATAATGAGCAGAGTCGCGCCCGCAGCCAAGACGTTGATGATACTTTCCATAGCATCAGACAAAATGGCTGTTGAACTTGTCTGCCAGTAGGCGACAAACTTCAGAGCTAAAATTCCGACACTCGCAACAAATGAAATCAAAGTGGCTTTGCGAGAAATATCCATGGATGATCCTGCGTCAAGAGCGATGATGAAAGAGAATACTCAGCTTTCTCATGGAGCCCATAGTAGCAGACCCTGCGCCAAGCTCCAAAAGACTTCTGCACCAGACGCAGCGCGAACGGACGTGCGATGAGTACAAATCGACCGTTGCTCTCGAGAGAGTCTTGGTCTAGTGTTTTTTTATAATCACGACATCAGGGAGTAACCAATGTTCCATTTCAGACATTTGAGTATTGCTGCACTTATGTGTTTTGCGCCTTGGGCACAGGCGTCGACCATCGCTGTTATCGACTCAGGCGTTGACATTACGCATCCTGAACTGAGCAACAAGATTTGGACCAATCCTTTGGAGCGACTCAACGCGAAGGATGATGATAACAACGGTTACATCGACGATATCAACGGTTGGAACTTTTTCGCCAACTCCAACGAGTTGATTGATCTCCAGTATGAATCTCTTCTGAATGCAGACATCGAAAACTACTTCGTTATCCAAACCAAATTTCTGCAAGGCAAGGCCACGCCTGAAGATATCGCGTGGATCAAGGAAAAATCCGCTGACCAGACATTCCTCGCAAACCTTGAAAAATATGCCACGTTTGCTCACGGCACTCATGTCGCTGGCATCACAGCGAAGGGCAACGACAACGCTCATATCATGACCATCCGTCTCATTCCGGTTGCCAATCCAGCCGCATCGCTGGCTCGTGATATCGAACGAGCCAACGCTCAGGACCGCACTCTCACACCCTTCAAAAAGGTTCTGTTGAAATTCGGATTAAAGACCCTTGCCGGTGCGCAGGGTAAAGCATTTGGCCAGGTTGGTACGTACGCAGGCAATACTTCGGCAGACGTCGCCAACGCGTCTCTTGGCATCGGCGTTGCCCAAGCTAAAAACGTGATTGCGCCTCTTATTAAACTTGCTGGCGGCGATGAAACAGACGACGCTCTCCAAACGGAGATGGCGTCTTATTTCCTTGAGCAGGTTGTAGCATCGCAAGCTGTGATTACCACCAACGCACCGAAAACCCTCTTTGTTTTCGCCGCTGGTAATGATGGATCGGATAACGACCTTTACCCAACCTCTCCAGCAAACATTGGCGCATCCAACTCCATTTCCGTTGGCGCTTCCATCAACTATCAAGCGCCCGCTCCGTTTTCGAACTTCGGTAAAACCAAAGTCGATGTATTTGCACCGGGCGTCGGCATCCTGTCGACGACACCAGGCGGCAATCATATGGAGCTTTCAGGAACGAGCCAAGCCGCACCTTTCGTGGCCGGTGTCGCGGCTGGCGTGAAGGATGCAAACCCCGCCTTGAGTCCTGCTGATATCAAAGCCATTATCCTTGGAACCGTTGATAAAAAAGACTTTTTGAAAGATAAAGCTGCGACCAGTGGAATAACCAACCGCGATCGTGCGCTCGCCGCTGCCGAATTGTCAAAAACATCGAACGTCAGCGCTGCGATCAAAGCATCTTTGATTTCTGTACCCGATGTTACAGTTGCTCGTGTGCACTTCAATTCTGATCTTATCAAACCTGTTGCTTTGCCTTCGTCTATCGTCCGCGCACTCTAAGGTTGCGGGTCTGAAAATGGAAAAAGCGTTCGACGGCTTTTGGCTGTCGGACGCTTTCTCGTTTTTACATGGTTTCAGGACTGTTTCAAGGTGTCACGGCCGCTGCTGGTGTTTCCGTAGCGGCCGGTAGAGACGTGGCAGCTGGTGAAGGCACCGCAATGAGAAGATCACTGAGAGTATTCACGATCACGCTGCTTAGCTGATTCGCCGCATCAACGCCTTCGGTCACACTCACAGAGAGTGATATAGAGCCGTATTGGGCTTTAAAATCCTCTTCTGTACCGTTAAACACTAAAACTCGATCGTAGGCGCTGTCCGAAGACTTCGCCAGTGTCACAGGAAGACTTTGGTCGGCGAGGGATAGCGACCAATTCGTTCGATAACGATTTGGACTCGTACTCAACCGTACATCGTCTTTTTTTGCAACGAGACCAACCTTTAAAGGCTCGCCTTCCGCATGTGGCAAAAGTGTTCCCACCAAAAAAGCTCCGGTGATTTTGTTAGGTGGCGTAACGCCGCCTTCTTCGGGACCGGATGGTGTTGCACTCGCAGCTGTTGCGACAGACGCCGGAGTCATCTCCGTACCTGCTGGGTCCGTGGCTGCTCCACTTCCCCCCATTGAACTTGTTCCACTACTACCCTCAACCTGCCCAGCTTGTGTCGTTTCGATTTTCGTTACAGTGCTGTCTCCACTAGTGGCACCGTTTGTCGCGACATTCGCCGAACCGGAATTGAGTGTTCCCTTCTGGTTAGGGTCTCCACAGGCCCAGACGGATCCGAGGCCTATCACTAAGATGAGATTTCTCACAGTTTGTTCCTCCCCTTACTGGAGTCTATCGGAAATCTAAGTCACGGCTTAAAAGTTTCCGCAAGGTTTCCTAATAAAGTAGTGATTTCAGATGTTTAAAAATTGGATTTTTCTCGAATTGGGACGGTAAGAATTAAGGAAGATTCTTGATGATGGGATCTTGTCATATTAGAGGCTAATATTAAGGAAACTAATCTTCGTTTGAACTACAGGAATTATGCCGTCTATGGAAACATTCATCCAAGATACCTGGAATCGTGTCACGGGCCGAAAAATTCGCAAAACGACCGCTGGTCACGGATCCATGCTTACGTTCGAGTTTGAGAATGAAAATGACGAGGCTGGAGAAGAATGGGCCGTATGGATCAAAAACAGTGCATGGCGGATGGAGAATGAACATGGTGTTTTGCTTACGTGCGAGTTTACCGATCGACGAGACTTTGAGGAGATCCTCGAGCAATTTAAGGGACTGACACTTGAGGCCGTAAGTTTCGATGGTTTTTATAATGATATGACCCTGAAATTTTCTCAAGGATTCGTGATTCGCACGTTCACCTATTTCGGTCCCCAAACGGATCGCCATTCGTGGCTCCTCTTCACCCCGGATAAACACGCTCTGATAGTCGGACCGGGTGAACGTGTTGAATATATCCTCGATCAGTAAATCAGCGACGGGACCTTTCTCGCGAGCTGGATTCAAAAGCGTTTGAACTGGATGGATGAACACATCTACGCGATCGAAAAACACTCGGTATTTGAGCTTTAGTCGACAGTTTTTTAGCTCTTTATGAGAGCTGATTTCAACTAAAAATTCATACTTAAACTGCCGCCAAACACTGTCCGCGTGGTTTTCTTCGGGAGAGCCGCGATAATCGCCTGCGTGCTCGCGGGGAAGGCTGGGGCCCCTTGCACAATTTTTTCGGGGACTCGAAAACAGAGTTCGCCATAATCGCCGAAGCACCGGCTGATATATGCTTCAGCCGTGATTTGTTTGTAAAAAAGATAGGTCGCTGTAAGACGCGTCAGGACCGTATTATCGCTTAGGTTTTGTACAGCATTAAAAATAAACGTGGTTTCGTTCCAATCACCCGGGGTTGGGAGACGGGCATAGCCAGCTATATACTGTTTGCCTGCATAAAGGATCTTCGATTGGTTTTGGAGGAGCGAATAAAATTCGAGGGTGCGGGTATCATAACCAAGCCCATTCCAAAACCCCTCCAGACCGAACGTGACGTTATCATCGTCGTTATATTTCCAAATATATTCGATGTTCAAAACCGACTGATTATAGACGTTTTTATGATCGAACTGCGCAGTCGGAACCTGGAGCTTGGCGATATCCAGGTCACCCTCGTAACGAGGAGTATCGTCGCGCGTGAGAAAGGCTGTCTCCGTATTGATATCGAAATTGCCGAACCCTATGCCGAGGTCGAGACCAAGTTTGAGTGGTTTGCCGCGTTTACTGTAGAGAGAAATCGCCGTTTCGCCATTTGATCCAACCGAGAATTCACCGCGCAGGGCAAGGCCCACATCGTCATTGCGATGCGTGTCATCAAGCTCGGCGATAGCATAAAGGTTGTGGCCTGACTTTTCGAAAGGGAGATGAATCTTGATCATCTCTTGCCCTAGCCGTCTGTCGAAGAGAGCAAAAGGATCCTTGGCTTCGGTCGCCGTAAAATCGGTTGGATTCCAAAAACGGCCCCTGCCCCACTTCACATGCTGTTTACCAGCCGTAACAAAAACAGTGTCCTCGATATCCCACTTCAGCCAAAGTTCATCGATCGATTCCTCGATAGACGAGACACCGGTTTTTTCTGTGCTAGTCACTGTTTCCTGCGACTGGGGCTGGCTTTGGGCTCGGGCGCTGTTGTCTTCATAAAAACGAAGACGTAGAAAGGCCCTTGTGTCCTTATTGGGTCGCGTATCAAAGTAGATGTCAGCTGTTTTATTTTGATTGTAGGGACTTTGCTGGTAACGCTGATCATCGACTTTATTCGATTGCCCTCTGAGTTCCAGACGGCCCCCGATTTGCATTTTATCGATGAGTTCGGACGCGTATCTGTCTACTACGGCCGGCTTTTCTTCGGTTTGTTTTTGACGGGCCGCATCAATACCTTCATTGACCGGGGATTTTTGCATCTCCGATTCCGTACGAGGATTTGTGGGTTGGTCCTTCGTCTCCTTTTTCACGTCTACCTTAGGGGCGGCAGGCGCTCCAAAGAGCTCCGCTTCCGACTGGACCTGAGGTGCCGCTTGAGCAGGAGAAGGCCGCAATAGCAATAGAAAACCTAGGGCAGCTAGGGCAACGAGCGAATTTTTCACGGCTTGTCCTTATCGGCTTTGAGATTCTATCCACGCTTTTGTGAACATATTTTTTTCCAGGGAATCAAGGTTTACGTTTTGAAGTTTGACCTTGGTTAGTTTTTCGTCCTCCAAAAGGTCGTAAGTATAAATTTCCTTTGGCACATAAACGTCGGCGTTTTTGGATTTGGAAAACATTTTGTCCCAGGCGGGATAAAGGAGGCGCCGCATAAGTTTGCCTGATAAAGACGACTCTTCGCGCTTCAGGATATTTTGTCCGTTTTTGTCGATCCACAGTTCGAGCAGAGGCGAGCCGACCTCGACGCCTGGTTTGGCGGTAAGTTTGATACGGGCAACATCATATTTTCCAAGCTTTTCGTCACCAACAAATTTAGCCGTAAATTCCAAGCTCAAACGCGATTCGTCAAAATCATCCCGACGGGCACCGGTTCCACCGATGCTTGCACGTTCGGTCTGACGCTCCCACTTGCCTAAGGCTGGCTCGTAGAGAAGCAGAGTTTTCTCCTTCCTTAGATAGCCTTTACCGGCTTCGGCTTTGGGCTTGGAAAAGAGTATGATCAACTGATCATCGGCGTCACGGCGATAAACGCGCGCTTCAAAAGCCTTTTTAAGATCGTAGGGATCCTTGGCTTTCAGGTCCTTTTTTTTCTCCCACTCCTCAATTACGACAATTGAGGCATAATCACCCGTACTGCGTTGTTTTTCGTCAATAATCGCGATAAGCTTTTTGGTTTCATCCTCGCTCATAGCCGAAACTTTGGTGCCGAGCAAGGCGTTCAAACTGAGAGTCATTGTGAGAACAATGTGCTTTGGCTTCATAACGAAGTCCTTTCCAATGAATTACTTACCGTGCATCAAGGCTTCGACAGGTCTGAGCTTCGCCGCCTTAAGCGCCGGGAATAAAGCGGCAATACCAGTCAAGCCAGTGAACAGGAGGAGCGTCGACACGATATCTTTTGCGTGAAGATTGATATTGAGGACGCTTGCCATCAAAAAGAGCCTCACCCCATCGTTAGTGATAGGGATCTTAAAGGCATTAAGGGTGAGAACCAGAACGCCTCCTAAAACGACCCCGATAAAAGCGGAGAGAAAACCGAGGAGCATGGCTTCGATCACAAAAATAGCCCCGATATAGGTCTTGCTTGCACCGATAGCCCTCATCGTACCGATTTCTTTGATACGCTCCCTAACGCTCATCCACATGGAATTCATGATGCCGCCGCAGATGATAAGACCCAGGACGGTGATGACAAACACCGATACGAGGTCGAGGGCTGTTGTGATCCAGAGTACAAACGAAATTTCGTCGGCCCATTCCGTGAGGTCAAGCTTCTGCCCCAGCCAATCCTCACCCATGACTTTTTCGAATTTAAGAAAGAAGGGTTTGGGCTCGTGATCACGAAGCTGATAACCCTTCGCGATAAGGCCCTTACGGAGCTTTTCCATTACTTCGAGGGATTGGCTGGGGTCTTTGAGATAAAGCATCACAACACCAGTCGACTTATCGTTGAGACGATAAAGATCAAGAATAGCCTGTCGCGGCACAAAGATATTGTAGTTACTCATAAACCCGACATCGGACGCGATCGCCGCTACTTTAAGGTCGACTGTATTGCTGATGCCGCCGGCTTCGGTAACGATGGTCAGGGTATCGCCGACCTTGACCTCAAGTTTTTTGGCCTGCGCGGCAAAAATCAAAACGGTGTCTTTGTTTTTAAGGTCTTCAAAACGACCAAACGCCTCAGGGCGACCACCGGGGATATATTCGCTTTCGGGAGCCAGACGAAGAGACCGGAAAAAGCGCCCTTCCTGCTCGAAAATGATTCCGTGCATACCGACGTTGATCGAAGCCGACGGACTTATCACGCGTCCCCAGCCGCGATGGCGATCGATGATGCTTTCGTATTCGGGATAGATGTCTTTGACAGCTGCCTTAATCGCATCACCATCGGCAAGCAGAGGTGCGGCGTCCTTTTTCCTCGTTTTAAAAAATCCGCCGATATTCACATGGCCTGACGAAAGGGTCGTTGAAGACTCGATCATACGTTCACTCACCGACGACGAGACGGCCCTTAAGATAAGGAACAAGGCTGCGACGATCGCGATCGCAAGGCCGAGGAGCAGGGTTCGGCGCCGCGCCTGAAGGAGATTTCGAAAGGCAATTTCGAGTAGCATGGGCATGGCTTATTCCTTTTCCTGCATAGCTTCGGCTGGTTTCACATGGGCCGCATGACGAGCGGCATAAATCGAGGCTATCGTCGCGACCAGGGAGACCACAAACGGAGTGGTCATCACAAGGTTCCACTGCAGCGTGGGGTAGAGTCTTGGGCCCGAAAAGAGAAACGAGACGATATCATTCGGGGCCGGAATGCCTTTGATGTGGAGCGTGAAGAGGAAAACAGTGGCCAAGGTCGCTCCAATGATCGATCCAATCAGCCCCGTGATGGCGGTTTCTGCCAAAAAAAGCCCTAAAACAAAGGACTTTTGCGCTCCGATCGCGCGCATGGTACCGATCTCTTTGGTACGATTCAAGGTTCCGACGATTATAGAATTATTGATGATCACCAGAGCCACTAGAAATATCACACCCAGGGCAAAAATAAGGACAAGGCGCACAATGTTTGCAAACTGCCCGACTATGCCTGTGGCTTCCTGCCAATCGACGAGTTTTGCCTCGATTCCTGCCTCCTTCAAAAGCTTATTCAACTCGGCCCGCGTTTCTTTGATTTTGCTCCCATCTTTTAGACGAATCGCGCCGTTGAGAGCGAGCCCCTTTTGGATCTCACTTTCCGGAAATACGTCGGAGATAACAGGCTTGATGTGCAGGATTTCTTTCTTCTTGGAATCCGTCTTTGTTTCAACTGGGTGCGTGTCGACGGAAGGGACACTTGCGCTGGCTCCCGCACCAAACAAGGCATCTTCTGCCCCGGCCGCGTCCGTAACCACGGTGCTTGATGCTACCCGCATCGCTTCCAGTTCTTTTTTGGATTCTTCGTTCATCTCGCCGTAAAGCTCGCGGAACGTGATCAGATCTGTGATGTTCATGACCCCGGCAAGATCGGAATCTTCGAGGCCTTCGAAAGTATAAACACCAAACACCTTGAGCGGGACGCTTTTGAGATAACCACTTTTGGTGTAGCTCCGCAATACTATCGTTTCGCCCGGTGAAATTTCGTAGAGCTTCATTTTAGGCGCAATCTGCGCATAAAATTGTTTGTAACGCTCCTGGAAATTTGTGTCATCAACCTGCAAAAACTCCTGGAGCTGCTCTTTAAGCCCGGTGATGAGTTCCGCCGACTTCGGCTTGATGCCTATTGATTTTAGAAATTCGGACAGGACATCCGCCTTGTGCCGATCCAGAGACGACAGAATTTGCTGATATTGTTTGGGAAGATCGGCCGCGGCCCTTTCGTTTTCCACATCCCCTTTGATCGGCACACGCACGCGGTCGATACGTTTTTTCAGTTCGTCAAAGAGTCGGGCAACTACGGCCTTGAGCTGAGTCTCCCGCACTTTGTAGCTGATAAGTATACCGCGCTGCCCTGGGCCGAGTGGCTCGCCTTCAACCAATTTGAACTTCGGGAAGTTTTGTTTGAAAAGTTGAATATCGGTACCGAGGTACATGAGATAAATAGGCTGTTTTTCCCCCGATATCGGTGCAATATGCGTATCGAGAAACAGGAGTTTCTCCTCGTCGAGGGCATTGAGGGTCCCAAGGAAATCGGGCTCAAGCGCATGATTCAGGTCGGCTCGATATCGATCCATGAGTTCTTTATCGGCGCTGAGTTTGGCTCGCTCTGTGAGCTCTCTTTCGAGCTGAAGGAAAAGAAACTTCAGTTCGTCTTTGCGTTGCGCGATGATGTCAGTTTCGCCTTTTTTCAAGGCCCCGCGAAGCGACGTCAGAGTCTCGTCCAGCTCATTGCCGCGCCCGAGCATGGCCATGTCGCTGCCCATGGGAATGAAGTCGGCAACATTCGTATTTTGTTTCACAACATCACGAAGGGACGCGAGGTTAGGAATGGTGCCGACATCCGCACGCCCCATGAATGCCCCACCGAACAGAGCCAGATCATCTTTTGCTTTGCTGCTGTAGGCCTGCAGGTGTCCAGCAACACTCGAGATTATGCTGTCCTGCATACTGTGTTCAACATCGTGCAAGAGCGATAGCCCGACGATACCAATGAAGGAGCCCATACAGAGAAGTCCGGCGATGACCGTCGATTTCAGCCGATAGAGCCACAGATTGCGAAAGGCAACTTTGATGATAAGAGCCAGAGATTCACGCATATCGTCACGCCTTTTGCGATGAAAGTAAGCTGCCGGAGTAAGGAGCCATGGAATTAGCCCTCAAGAACCTCGCCGTCGCGTAGCCTGATTATGCGCGTCGCGTGCTTCATAACCAGAGGATCATGAGTGGAAAAAATAAATGTGGTTTTGTGCGACTGATTCACGGCTTTCATAAGATCAATAATACGCTCGCCTGTAGCCGAATCCAAATTGGCAGTCGGTTCGTCAGCGAGAACGATACGAGGTCGGGTAACGAGGGCACGCGCTATCGCAACCCTTTGTCTTTGTCCCCCAGAAAGAGCGTTTGACTTTTGCTTGGCCTGAGCACTCAGCCCCACTTCCTCCATGAGCTCACGGACGCGGTCCGATCTCTCTTTGCTCGTAAAACCGCCCTGTATAAGGAGCGGAAATTCGATGTTCTGGAACACAGTCAGGACGGGGATGAGATTGAAGCTTTGGAAAATAAAACCCAACTTGTCGAGGCGCAACCGTGTGAGTTCTTTGTCGCCAAGCTTGGAGATGGGCTGACCTTCTATATAGACTTCGCCACGGCTTGGCGTATCCATACAGCCAATCAGGTTCAAAAGTGTGGATTTTCCGCAGCCTGATGGCCCCGCAACGGTAGTAAATTCGCCCGTATCGAAGCTGAGGTGAATATCGCGCAGCGCCTGAACTTCCGTGCTCCCCAGAGGATAAACTTTTGAGACATGTTCGATCGTGACAGCCTGACTCATAGCGATCTTTCCTGATATACGGGGTTCTATCCTAGCGCAGGAAGCGAAAGGAAGATCGTGAGCGAATCTCGAAAAAGAAGCAAGACAAAGCTGCCATAAGATTCTGCCGTGATTGCTGCTTTCCTAAGGCTTTAAACCCTTGTCTATAAGCTTGCCAGCTCCTGGATCCTCCTTTAAACTCCCCGTCTTATGAAGGAGCCTCTAATGCGCATTAACAACCTACTCTTCTTCGGCATACTCATCCTGGCTGGAGCCTTTCAAACCGCATGTTATGCGGACGTTCGTGAATGGACGACAAAAGGCTGGGAATTTCTCGACGATAAAGACGGGATCAAAACCTTCCGCAAGTCCTATGCGAACAGCGCTGTGAAGGGCGTCGGTGGCGAAGCTCTGGTCGACGCCTCCATCGGCAAAATTCTCTGGGTCCTTATGGATCACGCCCACAAAAACCAGTGGATCGACAAATTCAAAGAAGCTGAGACACTCGATAAGACGAGCCCCCTCAATCAACTACAATTTGTCGCATTCGATATGCCTTTTCCGGTGACGGACCGGGAGTTTGTTTTCATTATGCATTTTCACGTCGACTCAGCCCTTAACGCCGTTGTCGTCGATATGAGCTCTGTGAAGGACGGGAAAGCCCCGCCTGTGCACGAGGGCAATATACGCGGCGAGATTCTGGAAGGCCGTTATACTCTTTATCCCCGAGGAGACAAAACCTTCGTGCAAGCCGAATACCTCGCCGACCCAAAAGGTTCGCTCCCTGTATTTCTCGTGAATTTTGTGCAAAAAAGTTGGCCAATGAAAACCTTCGAAACATTGCGTACGCAGGTAAAAAAGGACTTTGTTCAATCGTGGCCTGAATTTGACAAAGACTTGAAACCCCAACTCAAAGCCTTGAACTAGGGTGAACCGAGAGTAAAACTCTCGGTGATGCTTGATAGGTTGCTCAAGCTCACACCGAGCAACCTGACCTTTTTCCGGCCCGCCTCTGTCACACGCATAAGTCCGCGTGCCACCTCAAGAATTTCGCTTGCTGAGTCGGTTCCAGAGCCTATGGTCTGACTCCGAGTCAAAAGAGTGAAGTCAGAATATTTCACCTTCAGAACGATTGTTTTACCAAGCAGCGAGCGTTTGCGAAGGGATACTTCAAGTTTCTCGCAGAGCGTGACGAGTTCGCGATCCAAGGCCGCGAGCTCGAGGATATCGACGGCAAACGTATCTTCTTTGCCGATCGATTTGCGCTCGCGATGGACGGCAACGGCGCGTTCGTCAATGCCGCGCACCCTTTTGTAAAGCCACGGCCCCATGTTGCCCAGTTCTTCTTCCAACGCACTTTCGCTCCAGGACCAGAGGTCGCGGCAGTAATGAAAGTTGCGCTTTTGCAGGCGTTTTTCGGTCGCGGGGCCGATGCCATGGATTTTGCGTAAGGGTAAGGATCCCATAAATTTGAGCACATGTTCGGGCGGCACCACGGTAATGCCTTTGGGTTTGTTGATATCCGACGCGATCTTTGCAACGAGCTTGTTGGGCGCGACACCGGCCGAGCCCGAAAGCCCCAACTCACTGATGATATCGTCTTGAATGCGTTTGGCAATTTGGGTGGCGTAGAGCCCTCTTTCACGCGTCGTGAGAGTGACATCAAGGTAGGCTTCATCAAGCGAGAGCGGCTCTATGATAGCGGTGTAACGTCCAAATATCTCGCGAATCTCCTTTGATATAGCGGCATAACGATCAAAGTTAGGTGGAACAAAAATCGCGTCGGGGCATAGGCGATAAGCGGTGGCACAGGCCATAGCCGACCGCACCCCAAACTTTCTTGCTTCATAACTCGCAGTACACACAACGCCGCGCGACTGCGGCGACCCTCCGACCACGAGAGGTTTGCCGGCCAGAGAAGGATTATCACGAACCTCGACCGAAGCATAAAACGCATCCATATCGAAATGAATGATCTTGCGCTCAAGGAGCGATGGATGAGGCATGGCCTCGTCCTTTTCGGTCTTGGTTTCCGTCATAGTTTACTCGCTGAGGCGCTCTTCTAGGTCGGCAAGGCGTTTTTCGAGGCTTTTGATCGTCTGATCATAATCCTTGAGGCGCTTGAGGTAAACCACCTGCCTTTTCCACTCGGACACCGGAATTGCAGGGTAACCTGCGTAGGTATCGCGTTTTGCGATATTCGATAAAACTGCTGTGCGCGCACCCATCCTCACACCATCCACAGTCGTGAGATGGTCGGCGACACCCGATTGCCCCCCGATGAGGTTCCACTTGCCGATTTTGGTCGAACCGGCAATGCCCACCTGCGCAGAAAACATGCTGTTTGCACCGATTTCACAGTTATGGGCTATGTGGACACGATCATCGAATTTGCAGTTATCGTGAATAACCGTTTCGTCATTTGCGGCGCGGTCGACAGTACAAAGAGCGCCGAGCTCCACGTTGTTTCCGATACGCACGATGCCTACCTGTGGAATTTTGCAGATTTCGCCGCCGCTGACGCTGAAGCCAAAGCCATCGGCGCCAATGATGGAGCCGGCATGAATCAGGCAGTCATCACCGATGATGCAGGCATTATAGATCACGACATTGGGATGAAGAACAGTCCGCGCGCCGATCGTTGTATCTCGGCCCACATAAACGCCAGGATACAGAATACAGCCATCACCAATCGCCGCACGCGCCTCAACATGAACACCCGCATGAATAGTTATATCCCGCCCGAGTTGAGCCGAAGGATCAACGAAAGCATTTGGGTTTATGCCGCGGGGCCCATGATCCGGTTGATAAAAATCCATACCGAGCTTGGCAAAAACAAATTGAGGATCCTTGTGCACGAGCTGAATCCCTTGAAAAAGAGGATTCACGTCACGCACCAGCAAAGCGGAGGCTTTGAGATTCGGCAAAAAATGTGCAAACTCGGGGCTCGAGAAAAAGGTGATCTGGCCCGGACCGGCTTTATCAATAGCCGCAACGCTTTGTATATCCAGGTTTTCTTGAGCCGTCACGCCATGCGAGACAAGTCCAAACCGCTTGATTATCTCATCGATTCGCATGATCACGTCTCTCCAGGTAGAGGTCGACGAGGCGATTCGCATCGCCCGTATACTGACTCGGAACCAGCGCTTTTAGCTCGTTTTTACGGTCCAGAGGCAAAGCGTCACAGGCATCGATCACGCGTATCAGATCTTCGCGATCGACACGCTGCCCACGGGTGGCTGCTTTCAAACGCTCATAGGCATCAAGCACACCGAACCGTCTCATCGCTGTCTGAATTGCTTCGCCCAGCACTTCCCAGGCCCCATCGACATCAGCGCGAATAACGTCGGGACGGGGACTGATTTTGTCGAGTCCTTTGCTCAGCGCCTGCAACGCAAGGACAGTGTGGCCAAAAAAAGTTCCGAGCGTTCTCTGCACAGTTGAATCCGACAAATCACGCTGCCAACGCGAAATCAAAAGTTTATCGGCAAAATGGGTCGCGAGCGAGTTCGCGATCCCGAAGTTGCCCTCTGCGTTTTCAAAGTCGATCGGATTGACTTTATGAGGCATCGTTGACGAACCGATTTCGCCCGCCTTCACTTCCTGCTTAAAATAATCGATGGAAATATAGGACCAGATGTCACGGCATAGACCCAGAGCTATCGTATTATAGCGTCTTTGCGCATCGGTTAAAGCGATCATCGAATCGTGATTCTCGATCTGGGTCGTCAGCAAATTTTGTTTGAGGCCGAGGCGATTCTCAATAAATGTCCGTGTGATCTCAACCCAATCGAGTTTAGGATAGGCAGCAAGATGAGCATTGTAGTTGCCGACCGCACCGCTCATTTTGCCCTCGAGCTCGACCCGCACCAACTCGGTCCTTTGTTTGCGGAGTCGATGCGCGAAGACAGCCATCTCTTTGCCGAGAGTGGTTGGGGACGCCGTCTGTCCATGTGTTCGCGCCAACATCGCGAGGTTTTTGTGTTGGAGGGCCATGGTTTCAAGGCGATTTAAAACGCCGTCGATCTCGGGCAGGAGGACTTTGGCCCGGACTTCATGCAGCATGAGAGCGTAGGAAAGATTGTTGATGTCTTCGGACGTGCACGCAAAGTGAATGAAAGCCAGCGTACGATCGTTTTCTCCGGAGAGCACCTCGCGCAGATAATATTCGATGGCTTTAACGTCGTGATTGGTGGTTTTTTCGAGTTCTTTGACCCGGAGAAGGCCCTTGGGTTCAGGCTCCTTGATGATGTTCAGCAAGGTCTTGACGGCGCCTGGGCTCAACTGAAAATCGATCGCTGCTGTCTCGGATAAGTGAAGCAGCCATTCCGCTTCGACCCGGAGACGATAGGTGATAAGGGCGGCTTCGCTGACCAAAGGAGCAAGTTTTTCCAGTTTGGTGCGATAGCGTCCGTCGACGGCCGAAATGGAATAGAGTTGTTCAGTCTCGGAACGATTCAAGCAAAGCTCCTTCCTTAGATCCGTGGGCAGGAATTGAATGGCATAGAATAGGGCCACACGGTTTTGGGACAAAAAAGATTTTTCGGTCAAAGACCTATATCACGGGCTTTAAAGCAGTTCCAGTGGACAGCATGAGGACGATCGGATAAATAGTCGGTGAAAAGCGCGATGATGAATGCCTCGAAGTCGTCTCCTAAATGGGGGCTAGACAGAGGCAAGGACCGACTGGAGTTTACGCCTCGTAAATGAGAAGCGGCCCTTGACGAACAATGACGCCATCGTCTCTACGAGATGGCCTCCAGCGGAAAGGTTCTGAGACCATGGGAAATGTCAGCATTCTCGTCGGTGCCCAGTGGGGAGACGAAGGTAAAGGTAAGTGGATCGATATTCTCGCTCGTGATGTCGATATCGTCGCTCGTTTCCAAGGCGGCAATAACGCAGGCCATACGCTTTACGTCGATGGCCAAAAAGTTGTGCTTCACCAAATCCCGAGTGGAATCTTTCATGCCAACAAGATCTCAGCACTCTGCGCGGGCGTGGTTGTCAATCCTTCCCAGCTACTGGCCGAGATTCGCAAAGTCGCGGCCTTTGTTCAGCTGACTCCCGAACGTCTGTGGTTATCCGCACGAGCACACGTCATATCTCCATGGCACATTTATCTCGATAGCAAAACCGAGACGGAAGCCGCAAAACCTATCGGTACGACCAAACGCGGGATTGGCCCGACATATGCCGAAAAAGCCAACCGTACGGGTATTCGCCTTGGGGATTACATCCACGCTGACCGTCGTCAGGCCTGGTACGAATCACTTTCCGAAACCAATCCTCGTTTTGCTGAGCATCGCAAAGCGCATGTCGATCAGTGGCAAGAATTTGACAAAGCCGCGGACGAACTTCGCCCCTTCGTCAATGATGCCGAGCATCTTGTGCGCCGCGAAATTCAAAACGGAAAAAAGGCCCTGCTTGAAGGCGCGCAAGGCGCCCTTCTCGATATCAATCACGGCACCTATCCCTACGTCACGTCCAGCGAAACTGCAGCCGGCGGAGCATTTGCAAGTCTTGGCTTCTCACCGAAATCGGTCGACAAGATTTACGGCGTAGCCAAGGCCTATGTTACACGCGTTGGTTCGGGTGCGTTCCCAACCGAACTCACCGATGACGTCGGCAAGCACCTCGCCACAGCCGGCAAAGAATTTGGGGCCACGACCGGTCGACCAAGACGCTGCGGATGGCTCGATGCTGTTGCCCTTCGTTATAGCGGCGCTATATCGGGCTACGATGGTTTGATTCTCAATAAAATGGACATCCTCACGGGCCTCGATGAGATCAAGGTCTGCGTGGCTTACGATCATCCGGTTCACGGCCGCATCGAGGAATTCCCTTGGGATCACGAGATCCTAGCCGCCTGCAAGCCTATCTATAAGTCCTTCAAAGGCTGGACGGAGGCTCTGCCAAACGGCGGTAAAATCAGCGAACTCTCGAAAAATGCACGGGTGTATGTCGACGGCGTTGAAGAGATTTTGGGTTTCCCCGTCTCGATGGTTGGCACAGGGGTCAATCGCCAGGATGCATTGTTTCGTTAAGCCGTAGCTTCTATTACTCATCCGCAGGGCGACTCACCGGGTCGCCTTTTCGTTTTTGGTTTGACTTGATTGGACACTCAATTCATGCGAACGTCAGCCCTACTCTACCCTGTTCGTAATACGTTTATTCAACGATCGGAAGGATCAAAGGAATGATGCTTAAAAGCGGTATGAAATGGAATGTCGGTGTTTTGAGTGCTGCGGCGATGCTCGTGAGTGCGGCAGCGATGTCGGCTGTAAAATCAAACCCAGTCAGCTATAAAAAGGGTGCGGATTCATTCGAAGGACTCGTCGTTTATCCCGACACCGTTAAAGGCAAAGCGCCTGCGATTTTAATGTTGCCCAACTGGATGGGCGTCACCGAAGAAACCAAAACGCAAGCAACCCGCTTTGCAAATCTGGGTTACATCGTGTTCGCCGCTGATATCTATGGCAAAGATCATCGCCCGAAAAATGCCGACGAAGCCGGCAAAATGGTCGGAGCCTATAAAAGTGATCGTAAGTTGTACCGCGATCGCATACTCCTTGGTCTGGAACAGCTGAAAAAGCAAACGAACGTTGATGCGAGCAAAATCGCTGCGGTTGGTTACTGTTTTGGTGGGACAGGCGTTATTGAATTGGCGCGCACGGGAAATAAAGATGTGAAAAGCGTGTTGAGCTTCCACGGCGGACTCGATAGCCCGACGCCGGCTGATGGCAAAAATATCAAAGCCCACGTCATCGCTTTCCACGGGGCTGATGATCCTTACGAAAAACCCGAAGACTTCGCGGCTTTCCAAAAGGAAATGCGCGATAATAAGATCGACTGGGAACTTGTGCAGTTTGGTAATGCTGTTCACAGCTTTACCGAAAAAGGCGCGGGCACTGACAATAGTAAAGGCGCAGCGTATAACGAGAATGCGGACAAACGTTCGTTTGCCGACGCTGAGCGATTCCTGAAGGACACTCTTTAAGTGAAACACCAGAGCATCGGCTAGATGCTTTCATCCCCTCGTGTGGAAATGGTTCCAAAATCGTTTTGGAACCCCCACACCGGCGCAAGCCGAAGGATGGCCGGCGCTTCTTCGTCGTGAACACACGCTTATCGCCGCGCCTACAGGCGGCGGCAAAACCCTCTCTACTTTTTTCGTTGCAATCAACCAGCTCGTCACGGACTCCCTGGAACACCACCTCGAAGAAGGCACGCAAGTCGTTTACCTATCACCTCTGCGGGCCCTCTCGAACGATATCAAAAAAAATCTTGAAGAGTCTGTGGCCGAGATTTCGGAGCTCTTACATGCCGAAGGCAAAAGTTTTCATGCAATCAAAGTTGGTCTCGTAGACTGGTAGCGTAAGACCTGAGAATAACTACCGTATACAAAACGCTCTCCCAACCCATTGAATTCCCAGCATTTCACAAATTCCTTAAGTTTTTTCGAAAAATTCCGAGAATACATTTGTGATTCAGGAAAAAGGCGGAATGCTATGAGCCAGGATACGGTTCCAAGCCCATACGGCTACACCAACTACCGAGACTACCTGGCCGCATTTTATGCGGCGAGAAAAGCCGGCAAACATGGCTATAGCTATCGCCAGTTCTCCCAGCAGGCAGGATTTACTTCGCCAAACTTTTTGAAACTGGTAATCGACGACGAACGAAATCTCAGCGCTCAATCCATCGAACAGTTCATCACCGCTCTTAGCCTGTCCGCGCCCATGGCTGCTTATTTTCGCTGTCTAGTGGCACTGAATCAATCACACGATGACGCCGAAAAACTTGAGCTTTTTAAGAAACTGACTCTCCTGACACCAGTAACTAAACGTTATGAACTCGAAGCCGACACGCTCGAATATATTCAACACTGGATTTATCCTGTCCTCAGAGAGCTCGTTTCGATCGGCGAGTTTCGCGACGATCCCTATTGGATAGAACGCCGGCTGAATGGCCGCACCGATCTCAAGGAAATAACGCACGCGCTCAACTTTCTAAGAACCCGCGGTTTTATTTCCAAAGAACCAGGCGGCACCTACAAAGTCAAAGACGATGTCATTATCAGTTCGGATGAAGTTCGGAGTCTTGCTGTCCGCAGCTATCATCGCCATGCTTTGGAACAAGCCATCACGATGCTCGAAGATCTGCCTATGAATCAGCGGGAATATGGAGCCTTGATTTTTCAGCTGCCTGAGGAAAACCTTCCGGAACTAAAAGAAAAGCTCAAAGAATTCCGAAAAGAACTGCATCAGTGGGCTTTAAGCAAAGTCAAACAGCACCCCGAAGCGATCGTGATACAATGCAATTTCCAAATGTATCCTCAAAGCAAAAAGGTCTCTGGCCAATGAAAATCATAACCCATAGCTTATGGCCTTTTTTGCGTCCATTTGCCTGCTCCCGGCGTGCGGCACCGAAATCGGCAATGGAAAAAAAACACCGACGCCGCCTACAGCCGAGTCCGGGTCTCCGGATGCCACACGTTCACCCGTTGCGGATAACACCAATACTGTCGCAACCGGGACATCGACATCGCCCACAGTCACTTCAAGCGAAACTCTGGCTATCTATCATCTCTTTGAGGCCTGTGCTTCGCCCTTTTCCGAAATCTCAGCTTCGAGTTTTGCCGACGCCCTGGGGTCAGTGCCATTAACCGTCACTAAGCCGACAAGCACGAGCTGGACCGTCGCTTATGCAAGCCAGACCACAGCCTTTTCATCAGCTACGACGGCTTCGTATCCTTATGCGATCCAAAGCACAACGGCAACCTTAGGGACTTTAACTTGCACAGGCACGACTCTGCAGACTTCGGCCACAGAGAGTGTACGCACAACGACTTTTAGCGATGGTTATAAAACTGCATGGACACTCGACCTACACTCCACGGTAACAACGCTCATAGTTACGGACGGAAGTGGAACTGTCGTCGGCAAATGGACTGTTCGCTGACTTAAAAAGTCTGTCATAAATTTTCGATAAAAACTGCCCACTCCAAAAATTAAGCCCGCCCTCATAGCTAAGCCGCGGGGCTTTTTGCTTTTGGCGTCAAACCTGTTCAGGGTTCGGCAGAGACTGGAAATTTAATATGAGCGGCGGCTTCAATGGCTGGAATCGTTGCGAGGTACGAATCGATGTCCTCTGAAATACTTTCGATACCACGCGAGTGACCACCTGACCGGGATTCCTTGCACAGCATGTCTTTGTTGGTCTCGGGATCGTCGCCATTGGAAACGACGTTGGGCATAATCACCGCTTTGACAAGGGATGGTTTATCCTTGGTATTTTCATCCCAGCTAAAAACTGCTTTAAAATTATACTTTGGAACGGCAATATCACTATGGGGTCCAGTGAAGGACAGAGTAGAGCCATAGATGGGACCGGCAACGACCCACAGATTTTTGTAGGTTTCGGTACGTATCCAATCTTTTATGCTGTCTTCCAGCTTTCTCCAGATGATCTGATTGAGAAAGGCTGTTTGCGGAATGATATTTGATGTGTAAAACGTCGCTTTATTATCGTCATCAGAGCCCTGACGATCGCCCGAGGCCACTTGGTGTCCTCGATCAAAGCAGAAGCCGGTATAATCTGATGAGGTCACGATACGTGTCTCCGGGTGATTGGCGACGTAAGCTCTTAACAAAGGGTCGGACGTAAAGGCATCCTGGCGTCCCCTCGTGCCAAGCTGCGTTGCGTCCATCTTCCAAGCTGCCCAGTTGATGTTGTCTGTCGAAGGGTTCCAGGACATGACGTACTGGGGACGCGCTATAATCCAAGAAGGATTCGCATTGGTTAGCTCAATTAAACCGAACGGCACATTGCCGTTGAGTGTCGGGTCGTCTTCTCCCAGGTACACAGGCTGACTCGAAGTCAGTCCTGACTGCATCGAGGGATCGATGACAGGTCCGCTGCCTTGGCTCGTGCCGGGTGGTAGGGGAGCTTTTGCTTCCCGTGTTGTGGTTTGGCATCCGAGCGCCATAATCGTGAGGAACAGAAACGAGACGATCGGCGATTTGACCATAGGGATCATCCTCAAAGCATGAGCAGACTCTGAAGATTGATCGGCATTTTCTGACACTTCGTGAGAAGCAGACGTGGAGCAAAGGTGGGTCCCCGGAACGCCGGAAACCTTAGGGACTGAAATTTCGACAAGAAGTCGAACTCTTCTGTCTTTTGCCAATCGGGCTTAGATACGGTAAAAGGCCCACTGATTAAAGCGAAGGCCCTGAAGTCAACGGTATGAGGTGAATAATGACTGACCGGCCTGAATCAGAGAAAAAGCATCTTTTTACAAAGTCTAATTATCTACTCGACCTTGAGTATTTGATTGGCCTGGAAAAAGTCGCGCCTCATAGGGATGCCATCCGATTTATGACCGATTTAAGCATACTGTTTTTGAAACAGGCGCCGCTCGAGATACAGGCGCTTGATAAAACTCTGCCGAAAAATGATAAAAAAGCCGTAGCAGCAGCTAACTCCCGTCTCAAAGGCGTTTGCGCCGGTATCGGAGCTCTCTACATGACAGATCTTTGCAGGCAGATCGAAAAAAGCATCGGCGATAAAGATGGGGGCCTCACTCGCCTTTTAGTTGAGCAGTTAAAAGACGCGTTCCTCGTAACGCGGGATCAGGTTCAAGCCTACACAGCCCAAGTCAAAAACCCATGAATCCTCGTTTAATTCTTTTATTTCATATCTTTATACAAATAAAATCAAACCCATGACTTGCGCACTACGGGCGGAAGAAGCGACAACTAGGAGACGATTAAAGCACACTTTGAAGAGGAGTCTACGCTATGGGTATGTTTGATTTTATAAAAGAGATCGGTTTCGGAAAGCATGACGAAAAAGATAAAGCTGCGGATCTCGAAAAGAGCCTGAACGCTTCCATTCAGCAGGCCGGCCTCAACATCAAAGACTTCAGCTTAAAGCTTGACAAAGGTCTCGCTACGATCGGTGGGACGGCAGGCAGTCTGAAAGATTCCGAACTCGCTCGTTTGATTGTGGGCAATCATCGCGGGGTGGAGAAAGTAAACGATGACGCGTTAAAAGTTGTGCCCGCAAATCCTACTCCCCTCATCAATACTCAAGCTCAGGCAAGCTCCTCGGCACCTCAGGCGTCAGCCCTTGCCGACGCGCAACCAGCAAAAATGGTGGCCGTTAAAAAAGGTGATACACTCTCGAAAATAGCAAAGGAACAGTTGGGCAATGCCAACCGTTATCCCGAAATATTCGAGGCAAACCGCCCCATGTTGAAGGATCCGGACGAGATTTTTCCCGGCCAGATCCTTCGTATTCCTAGCAACTCGGGAGCAAGTGCGTCCCCTATGTCTCACTGATTAGTTTTTTGCATCACTGGGGCTTACCGGCGCTGGATTCATAGAAGGCACAGTATCGGCTTTCAAAGCGCCGCGTTGTCCCATGGGTTTGTCAGGACCAACAGTTGAATCAGCCAAGGTTTGATGTTCAATCTCCGCATTTGTTTCGGCACTCAGCAGTACAGCATATGACACGAGATAAAACCACAAAAGCAAAATCACAACACCCGAAAGACTGCCGTAAGTCGCGTTATAACTCCCGAATTTTTTCACGTAAAAAGCAAGACCCGCGGATGCCAGCAGTATCATGACTGTACCGAGGATGGCACCGACGGACACCCATCGCCATTTCGGTTTGGTTCGCGAAGGGCCAAAACGATTCACAACCTCAAGACCGATAGTGAAAAGCACGGCGAGGAGCGGCCAACGTAGTACCAGTATCAAGTCGTTTGCAAAGGAGCCGAGACCCACAAAGTTCATGACTATCGGTAAACCAACTATGAGACCCACGGCCGTAATAATCGCTAAAACCGCACCCGCAGTTAGCGCCAGGGCCTGAAGGTTGAGTTTGACGAATCCACGCTTTTCTGTTTCATCGTAAGCAATATTCAAGGCCTTCATCAGAGATTTTGTGCCCGAAGAGCTGGTCCATATAGCGACGAGTATACTCACCAAAGCCGAAAGCCCCAGGGCGCTGTTAGGATTGCTGATGATCGCGTGAAGTTGATCCGAAATAACCTTGGCAGCTTCGATCGGAATAAACTTTGAGATGGAATCAATCTGACTTTCAAGTTCGGCCGGATCTGATAAAAACCCATAAATCGAGACTGTAGCAATGAGTAAGGGGAAAATGGCAAACAAAGCATAATAAGCGCTTGCAGCAGCGACCATTCCAATATCGTCGTCGTCAATCTCGGATTTGACGCGTTTGAATATTTCGATCCAGTCCTTTTTCTGCAGGCCCAAGGGACTCTCGGCCTCAGGGTACGATTTCCCTTCAACCATCTCTCGGGGAACTTCAGTCATCGTCGTCATCGTAAAAAGCTCCTGAATAAACCTATTTAGATCGCAGGGTCTTGAATTAAAAAAGCACCGAGGGTTTTGAGCAGGATGGTCCTCGGAAAAAGACTGACTTCGTTGTTTTTTGATTCAAATGCAACTGGAAATGACATGCCCCAGTGATCCGTTCCCACAACAGCTAAGAGCGCGCTGCGAAACGGTGCCTGGGCAGGATTTAAAGCGGTATGCAGCGAAGGCCAGAAAACGGAGCGGTCGGGAGAGACCTGGGAATCATTTATAGCCATTCCTGAGTACGCATAGGTCTGGTAATAACTCCAGCGAATCAATTTATAATCCAGCGCCCTAGTATTAAAACTGGGGGAATTTTTGATCAAAGGACTGACTCCTCCCAGCATGGTGCTCGGGTCAGCCATCGTTCCTTGGATAACGTAGTATTTGAGTTGGGCCGGTATTGTATGGGTCTTGAGCCAGCCGAGGCAGTTTTTAGGAGTCAAGGATTGAATACCTTCAGCGGCTTTTTCGACCAGGACTTTAAAGCGCTTTATATTGTTCGAATACTCGGCGCTTTGCCCTATCTTGAACTTTTCAAAAGCAAACTTTTTGATCATCGTCGTTAACGCATATTTATTCGGTAAATCCGATTCAATATGCTCCAATATTAGGCCTTTCGGTATACCGATGGTTGTGGCAACGACCAGCAGATCGCGTTCGGCACGGGCCCAGGCCAGGGTGTTTTTGGCGATGGCCGTAATACGCCCTGGCAGCGAAAGCTGGCTTGAAATGGGCGTGAGTTCGTCCGCAAGATCTCTGATTCTTTGAAATTCGGCATAAAAAGCTTGGCCAGGCGTCGTTGCGACTTCGGCCAGACGTGAGCCGTAAAGAGTTCCGCCGAGCGACACAACGCCTTTCACATTTTTATACCAGGGATACGCAGAAGGCGTTTTCTCAGCAGTGTTTAACATAGCGAGCGCTACGTTTACGCCACGCGAATATCCAAGTAGATAAACGTTAGGCTGCGGTCCTAGGACGTCCCAGACTTTCCCCAGCCGCCGCAGATAACGCGTCCTTGCATCTTCCAAGGTTCCTAAAGATTCGAGAGAGAAATAAAGAGGCTTCATGTATAAAACCCGCACCAGGGAACGCCCTTGAGCGTCGTCAAGACTCGCGGCCTCTATAATTTCACTGAGACTGTGATCCGTCTCCGCCATAGTCTCAAAATCGTAAACAGGATCCGTCGCGGGGTGATCAGCAATCGCCTGGGCCCACTTTTCCGCAAAAGCACTTGTTTTGTTGGATAACACTTCATTGAAAGGCAAGTCGTTTATAAATTCCCCAAACACACCCGGGATTATGACGATGGTCACGGGTTGGGCACTGCGCCCCTCTTCCACGGGAGGCGTCTGATCAACGGGGAGATCGACGCCCGCTTTATAAAGATCAATCGGTTTGAAGTGAGACCAGTCTTTTGTTCGCCGATTAAGCGCCTCGATGGGATTGCCTATCACTAGGGTCTGTTCGCTGAATGCAGGAGGCGCTTGAAAAATGAGTTTATCGATCTCTTCTTTAGAATAGTCAGCACCGGCATAGGAGTAAAAGATGTTTCGAAAGAGGGCTGCGGGAGATGCTGGCGTTGCCGCTTGTCCGTCTTGAGGCCGTTGCTCCTCAGCAAAGGCAAGATCACTGCCAGGGAGAGGCAGACTGCACCCAAGCAAGATTCCAAGTATGAGTTCCTTCCTCCAAGACGAAAATCGAACTGTTTTTGCCGGCTTGATATACATGGTGTCCTCAATTAGTGGCGGTACTCTCGAAGCTTTTTGAGATACTGCTTTTTCTGCCGGGGCGAAACAACTGGGGAGTCGACGGGACTGTAAGTTATAGCCATAGAATCAGATACTTATCCAAAAATGGCTTAGTGGCTGGCATTTTTCCTGCCGCAATCGGAAGATATCGTAGAGCGGGCTATATATTTTTTGAATCGACAATTAGAAATTCTTTAAAAAAGTTTTGTTACTGTCACCTTAAAACCCATGATGCTCAACCGTTTGAATAGGAAAAGCTGCCAAACACTTGCAATACAAGATAGTACAAGTTGACCAGACCTCGTAAAGGGCTCTGCTCTATGTATAGGATGATTTTTCGGTGATCTTCCTCTATACAAATAAGTTGATCACATGCTTTGTTTATTTAATGCCGTTTAGGGAGGACCGATGAAACGATCCATCATCAGCACGATTAGTCTTGTGCTGCTTTCTTCTCTTGTCACAGCGAATGCTCAAGACAGAGAAAGTACCGATACCACTGCACCCACTTCGGCCGTACCAGCCTCCGGGGCAGCCACGACTCCGAATGGCGTTACACCACCTAGCCCGAAAGCGACAGGCAAAGAAAAACCTGAAGTCGTTTCGGTAACCGGGTCACGCATCAAACGCAAAGACCTCGATGTCGCTTCCCCGATTACCATCGTTGGTCGTGAAGAAATCGCTAATACGGGCGCTACAACAGTCACTGAAGTTATGAAGACATTGCCTGCTGCTGTCGGTAACTCAGTTACCACAACGACAACCAATGGCGGCGGTGGCGGTAGCGGTAACATCGCACTGCGCGGCCTCGATCCCTCATCCACTCTCGTCCTCTTGAACGGTCGTCGTTTGCCTAACGACGTCAATGGCCAGAGCCCGGACTTGAACTCGATTCCTGTCGGCGCAATTGAGCGCATTGAAGTCCTTCAGGACGGCGCTTCTGCTATCTACGGTTCGGATGCGATCGCGGGTGTCATCAACATCATCACACGCAAAAACATCGATGGCATGGATTTCGGCATGTACTTTGGTCGCGCTTCGAAAGGCGATCTTGAGACTAAGAACTACGATCTGGCTTACGGCACGAGCAATGAAAAAGGCTCTATGGTCTTGGGACTTAACTACTATACCCAAGGCAATGTGAAGTCGCGCGATCGTTCTGTTTCGCGTCAATCGCTCCACCCAAGTTCAGCGACTCCGAACGGCCATGTCGTGTTTAGCCCGACTAATAACGTGATTGTGGACCCTAATTTCCACGGCACTAACCCTACGCCTGCAAACTACGTTCCTTTCACGCCGGATGCTAGGTACAACTACTCGAGCATCACGGATGCAATCATGGCTCAAAACCGAAAAAGCCTCTTTCTAAGTGGCGATTATGAGCTTTCTAAAGACCTCAAGTTGAACTTGGAGTCAAGCTACACAAACACCGTGAGCCGTTGGGATTCCGCACCGACGCCGCTCTTTACGAGCCAAGAAACAGGCAATATCGTTGTTTCGCCGCTTAATCCTTATAACGCCTTTGGCGTTCCTTTGACCGACGTCCGTAAACGATTCCTCGAGCTCGGGCCGCGCGAAGCGCAGTCGGACTCCGATACCTTCCGCATCGTTGCTGGCCTTTCGGGTGGTTTTGGTTCGGAGAAAAAATGGACTTGGGATGTCAACGCCAACCATGGTGAAGCCAACATCCGCACCCAGAATCGCAATATCATCAACAAAACCAATCTTATGCTCGGCCTCGGTGATCCTGCGGCTTGTCGCGAGGTAGCTTCGCTCGGTTGTGTTCCTGTGAATATCACAGGTCCCTACGGCAGCGTCGACGCCGCACAGGCGTCTTGGTTGCGATTAAACGCGATGGACACGACTTCGACTGAAATGAACTCTTACACTTTCAACACCGGTGGCGAACTTGCAAAACTTGATTTTGCAACGATCAACATGGCTGCAGGCGCTGAGATTCGTGACGAGACCTATCTGAAAAAAGCCGATTCAAACTCCGAAAAGTTCAACACAGTCGGTAACACCAACGGCAAGTCAACGGACGGCGATCGTAAAATCAAAGAAGTGTACGTTGAGTTCAACATGCCAGTCAGCAAAGTCGTCGAACTCGACCTTGCGGCGCGTTATTCAAACTATTCGGACTTTGGTGATACAACTAACCCGAAATACGGTCTGAAAATCACGCCTTTCCAAGGCTTTACGATTCGCGGTACGTATTCCACGGGTTTCCGTGCACCAAGTCTGCCTGAGTTGTTTGGCGGTCAAGTTGAGAACTTCACAACGCTTACCCACGGCGATCCATGTTCGACAGCAGGCACACGCGGCTGTACAGCAGTCGCTGACCCATCTACGAATCAATGGCTTGCGCTGCAAGGCGGCAACCCCAAATTGCAGCCTGAAAAATCGCGATCTTACACTTTCGGTCTCGCTTATTCCCTTGCGAATGCATGGAATGTCAAAGCTGACTATTGGGTAATCAATACCGAAAACGCGATCGACACCAACCCCGACTTCGTCGTTCAGCAGTTCCGTAAATTTGGTAAATTCGCTGATCGCGTTGATGTTGATGCCAACAACAACATCACTCAGATTCGTGCCACTGCCTTGAACCTGGCGGCGCGGCGCGTGAAAGGCCTTGATCTCGCGACGGATTATACTCTTCGCAATACAGCTTCCGGTACGTGGGCTCTGAATGTTCTTGCTAGCCATTACATCAACTACCAAAACCAAGCCGATGCAAGCTCACCCTTTGAGAATGTCGTCGGTCGCTACGTCGATGCCTCGAGCGGTGGTCGTGGGTCTATTCCTGCTTGGAAAGGCCGCGCTGCAATCGATTGGTCCCTCATCGGTATCGATGCAGGTGTCGTGATGAACTACACGAGTCACCTGAATGTGGGTACGACAGATGACTTCGTTTACACAGACCTCGACGCCTGGCGCACCTACGATATGCACGTGGGTTATGACTTCCAAAAGTTCGGTAAAGTGACGCTTGGTATCGACAACCTCACCGACAAAAACCCGCCGGTTACAGACGGTGCGTTTAATGACAACATCGATGCAAGAACTCATAACTTGATCGGACGCTTCTATTATGCTCGTTACGGCGTAACGATCTAATACGAGATATCACTTTCTAGCTAGGGACCCCATAAAACGTGAGTTTTATGGGGTCTTTTAGTATGTGAATTTTTTGATATTTTCAAATTTTGCTCTGGTTTGCATGGCCTTACGCCGATACCCCCAACAAGAACCTCCTTCATCGGCAGGCCTGAATGCGAACGCGAATTATTATCGTCACGCTCGGTATAGCTCTGACAACGGCATGTAAAAGTACCAAGCAAAACGATCCCTGTCTTGCAAACGTGGCGAAAAGGGATACGATTATTCCTCCGCCGCCTGCTCCTAAAGAAGCGACTGCTCTTGCATTGTTTTGTCCCGATAAAAAATCGATGAGTTTTATGAATGCTACGTTTCTGGCAAACGTTGCAGCTCTGCAATACAGCCACTACAAAGTTGCTGGTCCTGCGATGGAAAAGCTTGGCTTCGGGTCACCTGGTGATGGAGACAAGTTTTATACGAAATGGCTCATCCACAGAATCAAACTGATTAACGAAAAAACAAAGTCGATTGATGATACCTGGGCCGATGAAGTCGGACGGCTGGCCGCTCTCGCTGCCGTCACGAAACTATACGAGGATCTTGCTTAAACAGCCTACATCGACGACGGGACAACGTCGGGTCAGTTTGAGGACGTATACATCCACGGCGTAAATAACGACAAAATCCAATTTCTCTACGGAAAATCTTCGGGTCTACTGGGGGCTTCGACGCAGGCTACGTTCGCGGAAAACGTCAAAGAAAACTATAGCATCATAGCGTTTCGCGGAACTCAGACGGATCAGGCAGCTGACATCGTCGACGACATCAATATTCTCTATTCGTCGCTCGAAGGCATGGGCAAGGTTCACAGTGGGTTTACCTCGGGACTCGGAGAAGTTGAAGATCGCATCATGCGCCATACTTCAGAATAAATCAGCAGCGGCTCCTCTTAATCTCTGGATTACGGGTCATAGTCTCGGGGGCGCCTTATCCACGCTTTTGACCGCAAAAATCATGCTCCTTCACAGCGAAGGGCAGCTCCTGAACGTCAACGTCATCGGCTCTTATTCCTACGGCGCTCCTCGGGTCGGAAGCCGTGATTTCGCCAATGCCTTCGATACGATGGCTCAGAAGCAAGGCGTGAGCGTAGTGCGTTTCCGGAACCATGCGGATCATGTAACGACGGTACCCGCAGGCATTACAGGACTTGGTGGGTACTGGCACGTAGGAACTCTTGCCTATATCGACGAAAGTAAGGCGATTTACTTCCGAGACGGCTGGGTGGAAGTCGAAACAAAAAGCGATTTACGGTCGACGCTCAAGCTCGATCCCACCGAACACGGGATTAAAGGCTACTATGCAGCTGTGAAAAAAGGCTTTGATACAAACTCGGGACAAGAGCTAAGCACGTGTGCGTTACAGACCCCCAACGTTCCACCGCTACCATTCTATGAAAATAGAGATATGCGAAAATAGATTTTCTTTTGAATCGACGCCGAAAAAAATTGGGAGCCAAGTGGCTCCCAATCATTTTATAGGTCTTTTTCTACGTTGGAGGACTAGATACGGAAATCAGCTTTCATGTAGTAAATCATGTCGCTGCCGCCGCCGCGCGTTAACAACGCACTTGGGTCGATAGAGGGTTGTTGATTGAAGATGTTCTCGCCACCGACGTTGAGTGTCGCTGCTTTGGTGATATCCACTGCATAGTTGAGGTCCCACTGATTGTAGGCTCCAACTTTGCCGTAAGACACGAGGTTGGTTTTTTCTCTCTGGCCACTCGCACGGTTAATCAGTGCGATTTCGTGGATGCCAATACCGTAACCGAAGGTATTATTCCACAACCAGCGAGGACCGTACTGCTCAAGTTTGTTTGAAAAATCGCCCTGTGGGAGAGCTTGTTTCAAGTAAGTGAGTACGTATGAGTAGTTGGTACGGTAAGACAAAGTACCGAAGCTAAACGGTTGTTTTGCATAAACCGAAGTCTCCAGACCGCTTGTTTTTACTGAACCCAAGTTGGTTGTTGGGCTGATAAAGCGGGTGATATCACCCGAAGTAGCGTTACGCACGATTTGAGTACCGACTGGCAATGGAACGCCATTACCTTCGAGCTTTGTCAAGTCTTCGGCCGTGACGTTGCCGATCTGATCCTTGATTTTGCTGGCGTAGTACTCAAGACTGACACCGTAACCGATAACTGGCTCGTAACCAACAAACGCGTTAACGTTTTGCGATTTTTCTGGGCGAAGGTCTGAGTTACCACCTTGAGTGATAGATCCCTGTGCTTCTTGATCACAATATTTCGCTATATTGCCGGCATCGCCTGAAGCGTTTGCAGCGTTACAGAGTTTGTGGTCGATAGCTCCCGTGAAGAAGGTCGCAGGCGCGTCATGAACCTGACGCAACGAAGGCGCTTTGAAGCCCGTTCCGTAGTTTGCACGCATCAACCAATCTTTGCCAGCACGGTATTGAAGGCCCAAAGCTGGGTTAGTCGTCGAACCGAAGTCTGTGTAGTCATCAAAACGAGCAGCGACTGTTGCTTCAAGTGTTGAGACGATTGGGACCTTGATTTCGCCAAAAACTGCATTGGCCTTACGATCACCTTGAGCAGAACCACCACCAAGATTGTTGATTTGCTTGAAGAGGTTCGAGGGCGATGTGTGATTGAAATAGTTCTCATGAATCTGAGACAGACCAACAGCATAACCGAAGTTTTTGCTTCCGAGATCAAAACTACCCGTGTAGTCGAGTTCGGTAGTGCGTGCTTCGCTCATGTCGAGATCGGGCACATCTTGACGATACTGATCAAGATTTGAAGGAGGTGTCGCTGCAAAAACATCAACAGTTCCCTTGAATATAGCATCGCCAAGGCGATACGAATCAAACATGTTTTTCCAAACATGGTGACGTTCGATGCGGCTTTCCGAGAAGCTCAAATCGAGTGAGTCGCCATTGTCGAATTCATGAGTGACCGAAGTTGTACCTGCATAGGTCAACTGCTCTGTTTCAGTCTCAGAACCCGGTGCACCCAATAAACGTCCCCGCACAGCAACGCCATCAGCGCCGTTATGAGCAGGATCCGCCTCGTATTTCGGAGCGACGGCCGTGCCTGCGATTTCGGGATGGCTAGCATCGATAAACGCTCTCGACACGTAGTAAGAATGATCTGTACCTTGGTCCAGAACCTCTCTCAAACCGTGTGTGTGCGAGTTCTTTTTCGTAGCGAAAAGACGAAGGTTCAACTTCGTGTTTTTCGCTAGGTTATAAGTATAGTCGTCGAGCATGGAGATTTTTTCGCTAGGCGCGATATACTCATATTCGTCGATGTAGTTGGAGGAACACACTGAGTTCCCACCGCCGAGCGATTTTGTGTTAGCGCAAGGACCGCCTGGGATTAATTTATTATTCGCGTTGAAATAGGAGAACGGCGCGCCGTACGACGAACGATAGCTTCGGTCGATCCAAGGGCGTTTTCCGAAGGTCGACGCAGCCTGTTGATCCCATTGGAAAGTCAAGATGTTGGTCGAATCTTCGGACGACGTTCCGGCTACTACGTAAGCCTGGTCGTGATCACCGCCGCCGAGGAAGCGGTTTTTATATTTGGAGTAACCAAAGGCTGTGCCTTTGTAGTCCTTGCGTGTGATGATGTTTACAACACCAGCAGCAGCGTCGGTACCGTAGATCGCAGAGGCTGTGCCTTTGAGAATCTCGATGCGTTCAACCGCAGCGACCGGAATGATCGAAAGGTCGATAATTTCTAGGGAAGGGTCACGCACGAGGCGACGACCGTTCAAAAGAACCAGGGTGTTTTCTTCGCCAAGGCCACGGATGTTGAAACCCTGAGTCCCTTCGGTTGCACCGTAGCTCGACCCGTAAGAACTCGTTCCGAAAGAAGCCACTGTCAGCTTCGAAAGGTACTCATTGACGTTTGTCGCGCCGCTTTTCTTGATTTCTTCCGCACCGACTGTAACGATCGGTTTAGGACCTTCCAGTTCGATCTGTTTGATGCGTGAACCCGTAACAGTGATCCGTTCCGCTTTCGCGTCGGCTTTGGTATCAGGTGCACCGGCTTGTTTCACTTCTTTGGGCTCAGTAGGATTATCAGCCTTAGGTGCCTCTGTTTTTGTCGCAGCAGGATCCGGAGACACTGCCGATGGCGCTGGAGCTGATGTGCTGTCCTGAGCGTGGGCTTCGAAGCTAGCAGCTGTTAAAGCAGCCAACAACGTGATGCTTACCGGTCCTATACGAAACCGATTCATGATGTTTCGACTCACGGTCTTTTCCTTTCAACTTAAGAACTTGATCCGCCAGCGTTGACTTATCGAACTCGCCAGAGGGCGGGTGTTGCGGCAATCGTCGGCCGACAAGTCATAGCAGAAACGGGTTTCGGCTCAAAGATAATTTCTACTCATTCTCTTAACTAAATTTTAATCGTATGAGCAAGCCATCTCTCTTGAACCACTTGGATTTAAATGGTCATGCCGAACAATTTTCTGGCGACGAAGATCACATTCCTCTCCACTTTCGCGGAATTGAATTGAAGCTGACATTCGCCGCCGCCCGGGTTAAGGTCCTCCGACCAAGCCAAGATGATTCAAGAGCATCGATTTTGACCCTATAAATGAGGACTATATGAACCCAATCGTCGCTAGCGATACAATTCCCCCCGAGGAGGTTCACGCCGAAAAGCGTCAGCCCCCCGCCCTTTATCTCCTTTTTTTCGTGGAGATGTGGGAGCGCATGAGCTACTACGGCATGCGTGCTTTGCTTGTACTTTATATGACGGCCGCGACGACCGCTGGTGGTTTTGGTTGGTCAAAATCCGATGCTCTCTCGCTCTACGGCTGGTATACAGGTCTTGTTTACCTCACGCCGCTCCTCGGCGGATTTGTTGCCGATCGTTATCTGGGCCTTCGTAAGTCCGTGACACTTGGCGCCTCGATCATGATGATTGGTCATATCGCTATGGCAGTCCCAGGCATTTCAGCCTTTTACCTCGGTCTCGGTTGCCTCATCCTTGGAAATGGTTTTTTCAAGCCGAGCATGGGTCAGCTCGTTGGCGGACTTTTTGAAGACGGTGATAAAAGGCGAGACGGTGCCTACACAATTTTTTATGTCGGCGTGAACACGGGCGCATTTCTTGCGCCGTTCGTCTCTGGAACTTTGGGCGAAAAATTAGGATTTCACTGGGGATTTGGCGCGGCCGCTGTCGGAATGTTTATTGGCCAAATCCTGTTTTTAACTGTCGGTCCGCGTCTGCTCGGCAATATCGGCATAAAACCAGCGGCTCTTATTCAAAAAGAAAAATCCGAAAAAACGGGCGTTCGGGAATCACTGTCCAAAATTGAGAAGGATCGACTCTTCGTCATCGTCGCACTTATGATCTTTGTCGTGGTGTTCTGGACGGCCTTTGAGCAGGCAGGTGGACTCATGACTCTTTATACGGATGCGAAGGTGAACCGAAATGTCTTAGGATTTGTTATACCTACGACATGGTTTCAAGCCGCCAATCCTATTTTTATCATGACGCTGGGTCCGCTTTTTGCCTGGTTTTGGACACGGCTCGCTCTCAGAGGCAAAGATCCGAGCGCGCCGACTAAATTTGGTTGGGCTCTCCTCTTGATGGGTTTAGGCTTTACGTTCATGGTTTTCGCTGCGCGCGAAAGCTCAGTTGCGGGTCAGGCCAGCATTGTGTGGATACTCCTCTCCTACCTCTTTCAAACGATGGGCGAACTCTGCATGTCGCCTGTTGGCCTCTCGATGGTGAACAAACTCACGCCGTCGCGTTTTGGAACGTTGATGATGGGTATTTGGTATCTGTCGTTTGCCGTTGCCAACAAGATGAGCGGTGTCGTCGGCAGCTTTGCGGAGAAGCTTGGAGAGGTGCAGTTGTTTGGAGCGATCGCAGCTGTCGCTGGAATTTGTGGGCTAGTACTTCTGCTATTTGTCGCGAAGCCTCTGCAGAAGAAAATGCACGGGATTCATTGATACTAAACTGAAATCGTTGTCGACATATCCGGCGATACGAAAGAGTATCGCCGGGTTCGCGTTACAGCCGCCAGCGCAGCGAAAGATCGCCCGAAATCAAGGACTCCGCAAAATTCCCTGCGATCTTATGCCAGGATATTGCGGGAGTCAGAAAAACATTCTCGCCCAGAACACAGTCCAGACCAAAGGTGAGAAGACTCCCGGCGTCTTTGGTCCGCTTGGAATGCTGAACGCCTGTTGCGACATCCGTGACGGATACGTTCCAAATATAAACGCCCCCACCCAGGCCTAGGAAGGGTCGCACATGCCAATTGCCTAAAACATAATCCAAACGCAAATCATCGTATTGCATAGCGAGTGGACCGGAGAGTGCGGATTCTTTCGATCGCAGCGTGGTTTTGCCGCTCACCAGGAGGTTCAAGCGAATATCCTGATACGGACTGGACCAAAGTGATTTGCCGAGTCCTAGGCCCCATTCTGTGCCGGCTTTGGTGTGGTCCTTGAGATCGCCACCTGGCATGAGTGCACCTGCAAAAAGGACAAGATCAAGCACCGAGGAGGATGAACTGGGTTCGGATGGTATCGCCGGTGTCGTTGCTGGCGCCTGACTCGAAACGGCAACGGGCTCGGGTGCTGGTTCAACTTCGGAGGCAGGTGTCATCGGAATTTGTGCGGCCACTTCTTTGGATGGTGGTGTCTCGCGGTTGATCGTTTTTGTTTTGGACGGAAGAACCTTCGCAATATTCGTAGTCGATTTTGACCATTTGAGGGTCACTCGTCGTGCGAAGGCATCCCGGCCCTTCACGGCAGCCGACACTTTGGTGAAGATATGATCGTAGGGAAATCCTCGCCGAATAATCATTTCGTAGGCGGTGAGCACCCTGAGTTCGGCCGAGACTTCGTCGAGAGCTTTGGTCCCGGCAAAAGACGTTCCGCCCTCGACCTGGAGAGTCTCGTGACCTTTTTGGCCAAACCCGCTCAAAAAAGTTCGCAGAGCGGTTTCATTATAACTCCCGAACTCCTCCGCTTTGATAAAGGGTAAAACGAAGGTAGCAGGACCCGAGCGTCGGCCTCCGACCGCGCTCAGCTTAGGTATTGAGCCGATATCGCCCTCCGAGTATTCGATACTGACATCCTCAGTGGGCCCGTCCTTGGAAGAATCCGCCTGGAGATAGATCCGCTCGGGGTTGATGCCTTTACTTACCAGAGCCTGGAAAATTTTCAACGACCGCACCTGCCCAGCGAGATAGGCCAGACTGTTCCTAGGCAGAGCACCGACGTGGTTATGAATAAAAATAAGCAGCTTCGGATTATTCTGAGCTTTTTCGGCACCCGCAGTCACAAGCGACTCTTGGGCCGGCCCAATTTCAAAGGCGTTTTTCTTAAAACCAATCTTCACGAGGCTTTCGGCGGCGAATGCAGAGGGAACATGTATCCAAAGCACAGGACTGAAGCCTATTGCCATCAAGGATAGGCCGCAAACCATACTCTTAAACCGAGTCGATCGATTGCGCACGGCAGCTCCTGTAATTGAGACCAAAATCAGATGCGTTTGCCGGAGTATACCAAAAACTGGCGAGGGAATGGAATGGAAATATCTGGGGGGATGGTGCCGGAACTGATGGAAATGGTTATTCTTTCGGCGAAAACCAGAGGAAGATGTGTGACCGCTGGGACCACACCCCATAGAGAATTTCTAGCGTTCAGCAAGAATAACAGCGATCGGAACTTTCGTGGCTCGCCAGGTCGGAAGAAACGTGGCGACGATGGTGAGGATAATGATCAGCCCTGTGATCCACATAAAATCAAAAACGTGAAGTTCGATGCGAAACACAAAACCTTCGCTCATGATACCGGCGTTGTAAACAAAGTGAGAGAGATTGCAAAGCTTCGCTGCCGCGACCGAGGCAAGCAATCCTATGACCGAACCTGTAATACCCAGCAGCATCGCTTCGGTGCAGAACATTACGATGACATGATAGGGCTTGAAGCCGATACTCCGCATCGTTCCGATCTCACGCATCCTCTCGTTGACGATCTTCACAAAGGTATTGATCGTCGTGATAGAGACAACCACCAAAATGATAGAGATCACGAGATTGCGGAAGACCATGAGAAACCCGATACTTTGGCGGAAAAGATCACCAAACGTATGCTGTTGCCAAGGCTCGGCAGACACCTCGATTTTGTCGCGAGCTGCAGCCTCGTTAAACGTCTTGATCCAAGAAGCCACCTGATCACGAGTCTTCAAGCCGACTGTAATGTAGGAAACGCGATGTGTGCTAAAGAGCATCTGCGCCGTTGCCAAGGGCAGCACAGCCATACGCGCGTCCATTTCACCGAAGCCAGTTGACATCAGGCCGGTGACCTTAAAATCCATAGCATTGGCTTGTCCACTTTCGGTATTCACCTGAAGCTGAACGATAGGGTCCGTACACTTTATCTCGGCTTCGGGCGTGGGATTTGTTGGAACACAACCGATGACTTCAGCCAACTCGCGACCGAGCTGCAAGGGATAGGGATCTTTCTCTTTGTCGAGAGGATTGCCGGCAAAGGTATTCCAGAGGTACTCAGGCGAACGCAGTATGGCCCCTTGATCCGGGTCAAAAGCCTGTCCGATAAAAATCGCGCGGCTGGTTCCACTCGCCGCGATACCGCTGATATTAAGAAAGCGATTGTGAGCCCTGACGACGTTTGGATCAAATTGCTTGGCGACCCACTCCTGTTCGTCTGGTGACAGTGCATCCGTTGTCATACCGGCTTTACCGGGATTAGGGGAATTTTTGCGCTCGATGATGATATCGCCGAGCATCTGTCGTTTGGAAAATATCCCGTCATACACTTCCTTCACATCGTGAAGGTAGCCTTCAAAAAGAGAAAGAGTCATAAACGCAACGATGATCGAAAGAAGAGCGGCAAAGCTCTTTCTCCTATTCACGACGAGGTTGCGGCAGGCGATGATAAACAGCATAGGATCTCCGAAGACGTAGGATTCGATGAACTCAGAATGCTCGAAAGGCCGTGCCGATTAACTTAAGAGTTTCAAGCAACTACGCTTCGCAAGATCATGGCAGGTCAGAAAACCAGAAAGGGCCACCACCAAAAACATCCCGCTGAGTATGGCGAACGAAATCGTAAGATCGGGCACTATCATAACCAAAGCGGGGAACGCAGCCCCCGGAAGGATCTGATGCATCTTCAGGGCATTGACGATGAAATTGCCGATCATGGAGAGAGTCAATCCTCCGAGGCAACCCGTCAACGCGATGATAATGGATTCGGAAAGGAAAATAGCTGAGATGGAGTTTTGTCGAAACCCGATCGCTTTAAGCGTTCCGATCTCGCGACTTCGTTCCAAAACGTTCATCGTTGTGAGGTTGATGACGGACAATACAACGACAGAGAGAATCAATACACAAAAGAAAAAGCCGATGGCGTAAAGAAAATTCATGGTGCCGACAAAATGCGGATTGGACCGCGCATCATCCCACGCATAGACATCAGCCTCAACGCCCTTATCATGGAGAGCTTTCTGCACCGTCGCTGCTTTGTCTTGGGCATGCGTACTGTCTTTGTAGTAGGCGGTGATGAAACTCACGCGATCTGTTCCAAAGAGATCCTGGACCAGAGTGATAGGCGCGGTGAGCTTCGCATCGTCTGTCATCGACAAACCAGTGCTGTAAATATGAGCAACATCCACATCGCTTGCGCCGAGCTGACGATCCATCCGCAGACTTATCAACTGGAGATTAGGGTCCTTTGCAATCCGAGCCTTTGCGCCCGCGCCTTTGCAATACTCATTAAGATCGCCAGTTGGGGCAGCCGGCCCTGCTCCACTCAACGTAGTTTCTTTCCCGAGGGACCGTGCCAGGCCCTTTGAGACACCGACGACGTTATTCTGTTTGAAGTTGGCAAAACGCTCGCCGCTGTTGAATTTCGCGAGGTTCATAGCCCATTGAATCACCTCAGGTTTATCGCGGAAACTTGCGTCAAGCGCCGCGTCATAGCCGGCGATTTCGAAGGGATAGGAGCTGCATCCGTTACTCGCGAGTCCAGATCCGTAAAGGAATTTGCCGCGAGTCTCTATCTCTTTATCCGTGTCCAGGACAGAGTTGATCGTGGCCTGTTGCGCGGCGGTAAAGGTATATTTTTTAGGATCGTATTTCGACATGCGAAGGCCATCTTTTTGATAGATGGCTATACTGCCTTTGGACTTGAGATAAATCGAATCGTAGGTCAACGTCAGGCGCCATCGATTGATGTAGCCGCCCAGACTTATCATGCCTGCGGTTCCAACGATTACGGACAGCAGCACAAAAATATTGCGACCGCGCTGACGCCAGCAATTTCGAAAGCCAAGTTTCAGGTAAATCATCGATCGATACGTCCATCTAAAAGGCTGCACGTTTTAGGAAAACCTAAAGGACCAGATCAAACTGAAAGGCAAGAATTTTAAGATAGCTCTAAGCTTAAGACCGACGCAGGGCTTTTGGAAGGCCGAACTTCGATTTTCAAGTAAACACTAGCGTGATTCATTAAAAACTAGGTCCCCCCCCAAGTCCTCAAGTAGAATGATAAGCTATCGTATCGCTTAGCGCTGTGCTCGAAAGGATCAATTGATGAGCAGCAATTTCGTGTCCCTGCGTGAGTTAAAGAAAAGCTACACCCTCGGCGAGACCAAAGTCCAGGCCTTGCGCGGGATCAATCTTGAACTTCATAAAGGCGAATTCACTGCTGTCCTTGGGACTTCCGGATCAGGCAAGAGCACGCTCTTGAATATGCTGGGATGCATAGATACCCCCGACAGTGGCCAGGTTTTGATCGATGGTGTTGATATCCAGAAGATGTCAGAGAACGATCGTTCAACTTTCCGAAACGAGAAACTTGGCTTTATCTTCCAGAGCTTCAACCTCATCCCGGTGCTTGACGTTTACGAAAACGTGATGCTCCCCCTCCTGATCAATAAAAAAATTGCGCAGGCGGATCGCCATCAGAAAGTGCTGGATGTACTGAAAGACGTGGGTTTGGCGGAAAAAGTCCATTCTCGACCGGACCAGCTTTCAGGTGGCCAGCGCCAGCGCGTTGCGATTGCGCGTGCCCTCGTTACCGAGCCGATCATCGTCTTGGCCGACGAACCGACAGCCAACCTCGATTCGGGAACGACTCAGCAGATCATCGATATGATGCTAGAGCTCAATCAGAAACGACACGTGACCTTCTTTTTCTCCACTCATGACGAAAAGCTTATACGTCACGTCAATCGAGTCGTGAGAATAAAAGACGGTGTTATTGAGTCGGAAAGCAAACCCTGACTCCTAAAGAGCCTAAATGTGCATGTTCGCTTCACAACCACTCTTGCCCGAGCGCTAGACTTAAAGTCTCTCGCTCCTTTTCTTTTTGGCCTTCCCAAAGCCTCTCATAACTTACGGCCGCCCCCGAAAACACCCGCGGCCCCAGAAGCCGGTTGCCCAGACTCCAATAGTGCTTCCAATCAAACGCAGCGAGACCAGCTCGGCGATCGACACTACGCAGGACTGCCCCCTCTTCGGTGTAGTGCTTCCAGCCCCCTGCAACTCCAAAGGAATCGAGGATGTTAACTCGATGATTAACGGAGAGACGGGCTTCTGTCTGCGTTAACACAGACGTTTGGTAGTCCTGGCGATTAGCGGAGATAGCGAGCGAGTAAACCGAGAGCCTGTCGTCATATTTCCAAAGGAGCTCATTGGATCGCGTGAGGTTCTGCTGTCTCACCTCAGTGCGAGCGGCAGTCGTGCTGCTGGTGTAAGCCGCTAAAAGATTCAGATCCTGCTCAAGATTGAGCGTCATCGTCAATCTGTGGGTCCAGCGATACGTGCTCTGCAGCGAGCCGAGCATTTGATGTGTGCCTTCGCCCGACAGATAACTCAGCCTGAGTGCCCCCGACGCTCGTTCGTCTGGTTTGCGAATGACGGTAAATACAGGACCAGTTCGTTTCCAATCGAGTGACCTGACGCCAAGCCCAGCCTGATAATGTACAGAAATAGATTGAACAAAAATCGAATTGGCTTCGTTAATACTCTGCCCGACAGCCAGCTGACTGATCCTATTTTGATAAAGGATGAGCGAACGCCGAAAACTCGTATCAAGGACCGCTTCCCGGCCAAGGCCCAGCTTCCATTCCGCCTGCCCCGCCTCATAGCGCGATCCATCGTCGATAACATCTTTAACGTTATAATGATTCTGACGATATTCACCCGTTACACTCACAGTGCTTTGCGCCCCAACCTCGACCGTATCACCTAGATTTGCCGACCCATCACTGCGCGTAGTCTGAGGCTCAACATAGCGAGTGAAATCATTTAAGGTGCGTTGCGAGGCCTGAAAAATTTCATCCAATGTCGCGCCGTCACCGCGGAAGGCACGGCCGCTCCATCCGAGTTCAAGGGTTGGTCTGTGCGCCCCCCGTTGCCTTTCTTCGTGAATAAAAGCGCCCGCAGTCGCGTTGTAATCGGCTGATTCGCCCACGTCCCAGTTGAGCCTTCGGTTGGTGAGCCTTTCTTCGTTTTGTTTCTTAAAAGAAAGGCCGCCCTGATCAAAGACCTGTCCCTTCTCGTGAGCCGCGGCCCTGTAACCGTCGGCATGCGTAGCCTCAAAGCGGACGGGCGCAAAAACTCCCGGCGGCTCCTCGGGGATCCCCATGGGGCCTGGCCTGCTCGTGGCGTCCTCATCAGGCAGAGGACTATCGATCGGGACTTTGGCGCCAATACTCGTCGACTCAGAGCTCTCGGCAGGCGTTCCCACCTGAGCGCTGACTTGGGAAGCAAGGAAAAAACCTGAAAGAAGACTGAGATTCAAGCGTGATAGCAACATCGATATGATTTTCCTGTCCCGGGCCGGGGGCATCAGCTTAAAATACTAATATTCTAAAGACCTTTGCCTCAAGATTTGTAAAAGTGGGAGATGCTCGGTGACTAACGCTCAGGGCTCCAGCACATCGTCATTGAAACTCCTCCTCCTCTGCTGCTTTTTATCAGCCGGCATCTTTATGATGACGAAAGGAAGCCCCGTCAGTCTACTGCCGATTGGGTTATACACGCTTGGAATCGTTTTAAGTGTCGCTCTAAAACGCCCAAGGCCCGATCAGGATATCTTACTCGGGTTTTTGATTTTGAGCTTCTTTGTTGATGATATTTCTGAGGTCGCGTGGGGCCGGACCGTCGACACATGGACCGAAGAGGCGGGCGCGCTTCTCTTTAAATCCTATGGTCTCACCGGCATGGAAGTTTTTGCGATCGTTATGGCGGCCTGCCTGGCTTTGAGCCAGTTCCCGCGGCTCTTTCGAGACTGGTACCGGATCGGTTTATTGAATGTGACAACCGTCGGTTTCGGCGTCTTTATCGCGAGCCTTATCGCTGGCGTATTTGGTGTCTTTGATGGCGGTAAGGTCAACACCATGTTTATCCAGATCCGCTTCCTCCACTGTCTCCCCCTCTGGGTCTTCATTGGCTTTGTCGTATGGCGGGACCGGGACTTTTCCAATAAGGCTTTGAAATGGTCCACCATCATGCTCGTCCTCAAAAGCATCCAAGCTGTCTTTGTGTATTACACGCACTACGAGCTTTACAAGCAGCACGAAGAATATCTCGTTGACCACTACTTCTCTGGCTTTGCCGTGATAGCGCTCGTGGTCCTGCTGATGACTTTGATTCGCGACAAACGTTTTATAATGCGGCTTCTCTGTCTTGCTTCTATCTCATTTGTATCCCTAGCCTACCTCTTTAACGATAGGCGAACATCGTACGTCGGGCTCGCCTTTGCGCTAGCGCTACTTCCTGTGCTGATGCCTTTTCGTATCATCAGACGGTTTGCGATACGGGGCACCCTAGCTATCGCGGGAGCCGTGTTATTTACGATGATTACGTGGCATATGCCAGCGCCTCTCGGTTTTATCGGGAATCTCTATCGCTCGTTCGGAACAGAGACGGGGTACGAAGAACCTTCGTACCGGGACCTTGAAAACGCAAATCTCTTGCATGCTGTGACGAGCCGACCGATGACTGGCATTGGCTACGGCAAGGAGTTTGACGAAGTGTTTCCAATGCCTGATATCAGCTACGTCTACGAACGTTACCGTATGATACCCCACAATCTTTTTCTCGCCTCGTGGGCCTTTGGTGGACCTCTGACTATCGCCGCCCTGAGTCTTTTGTTTGCGGCCATGATCGCAACGGCAGGCAAATTGTTTCAAAAAGCGCGCGAACCCGACCTCCTTCTTTTAGGCTTGGTCTCACTTTTCTACTTCCTTCAGTACCTTACGTACACCTTTGGAGACCTTGGATTTCAAATTCAAAGAAACCAGATGATGGCAGGACTTTTATTCGGGGCCTGTTTTCGCATTCAGGCGGAACTGACTCGAGAGACTAAGGCTCAGGAGAGATTCCGATGATACCGTTGCTATTTATACTGCATGTCATTGGGCTCGGCGTAATACTCAATCGTCTTCCTCTTCGGTCTTTTACCGTACTCGGGACCTTTGCCTATTTTTTAGGTTTCTACCTGATAACAGGTCATTTCCTTGCCAAACATGTCACTCTCATAACGCCCCCTACCGTCCTTCAAGACGATTATTATCGTGCGCGTCTGCCCAAACGAAAATCGCCCTTTCAGTCGCCGCAAGTCGCAGCAAAACCGAAGGGCGATTCAAACACGGGGAATAAAGGCAATCGAGATAACGATGAACAGCTCAGTCCCGGCAATGAAGCCATCAGTCCACCGGGCATGATCAACAACACAAGGCCGAGAACCGATGCTGAGGAGCAGGCGATCTTCGAAGAATACCTGAAGAGGCGGCTCAAAAAGCAGCAGATTCATACAGATTCTCAGCCCAAAACAAACCCTTGAACCTTCGCTGGATCCGTTACACTTAAAAGTCTCTCGAGGTCAGTATGTTTGCTGCTTCCGAGAGTCGTACCCACAAGGATCACGTCCGATTCTTTGGCGAGCATGGTATTTTCATTCATAAACACGGGATTGAGACCGTCGATTATTATTCTTTGGTATTTCTCGCGCAGGGCCTTTATCAAACGCTGCACAAGGTCTTCGCGGAAGTGCCCAAGCTGGAGTTCGGGATGTTCAGCAACCGCGAGGTCACAGGCTATCTCCTCGTTGGCTTTTACGCGGCATGATTTCCAGTCGATTTCGCCCGACAGAAAACTCATGAGATTGCCGCCCTCTCCCCCCGGAAGAAACTTTTGGTTCGCAGGATTAAACGAGAGATAAATCACGCGTTCATTGCTATCTGTCGCCATGACATTCGCAAGATTAAGGGCCGCGTGAGCGGAAACCTTGTCACCACCTATATCGTAAAAACAGATAACCTGAGGATCGCCCTTCGATTTCAGCACCTGCTGTAGATAGCGATAGGAATCGAGAAGTTTAAGTTCGGGGTCAGAACTTTTTCTGAGATCGCCTAAACGAGCCCGCAAAGCGCGAACCTTTTCGACGTTCAGGAATGTCCGCACAGCGGGGACGTTGGCCAGAACGGGCAAACGGTAACGGCGTGGAAGCCCTTTGGCCTCGACAATCCAAGGATAATTAAATTCCCGAACAAAAACGATCATGACAAAACAAATAAGGAGAAGCGCAAGGCCGACCGCTATAGAAAGGAGGAGCTTGTCGACGTTTGAGGCTTTGGAAGGCAACTCAGGCTCACGCACGAGGTTATAGCGCGTCCACTTGCTTGGATCCTGCAGCTGACTATTAACGTTTTCAATCTCAAGCTCTATCGTCCGGATTTGGTTAGAAACATCGAGAAGATAGCGCCGCACTTCGTCGGAAAAGCTATTGAGCTGCACCGAGCGATCGATCGAGATGCCCTGGCCTCTCATCTGAGCTTGAAGTGTGTAGAGATCGCCTTTTAGTTTGGTGATAGCCGCCTGGGTTTTTGCTCCTTCAAGGTCCGCTTTAAAACGCTCGAGTTCGGTTCTCTTCTGTATGACCTCCGGGTGAGCCGCCCCGCGCTTTGATAAAAGAGCGTTGAGTTCGCTCTGCAGCTGAAATTCACGCTCATATTGAATGGCTTCATTTCGAACGGCTTCTTTTTGTTTCGCAAGGATCTTGGCGATCAAAGCCTGCTCTTCCGACTTCATCGCCTTTTTTGCGCCTTCGGTGGCTGGGACACCTTCTTCCTGAACAAAAGCCTGCGTGCGCGCGATATCCTTGGAATCTGCTTTTTCAAGGAGAGTCGAACTCTCGAGTGAATTCAACTGTTCGAGCTGTTCTTCGAGCTGCCCGCTGAATTTCTTGAGATCTTCTTCCACATAGAAATCGATAGCTTCGCGAGCGTAAGTCTGCGCTTCATAAGGGGTATTCCCTACGCCTGTAACAGACAGAGTGAACTGATTGGCGTTCGTTGCAATAACGAGTCTTTTGAGAAGTTCGTCGACTTTAACGTGTTTGTCGTTGGGATCGGCCGGATCCGCCCAAGTCCCTGGCAATAAAGAGACAGGCAGGACCGATTTGATGGCCAATTTAATTTTTGATTCCAGCACGACGGGCGCATGAATCCCTTTGGTCTCCAGCCGCTCATAAAGGCGATTCAAAAACTCGGGATCGGCAAAACGGGAGGTAAAGGTCGCCGCCACACGGTTGCCGAGTACGAGCGATGACTCGGCTTGGCCTTCTTTGACCTTGCTCATATCGTAAACGATTGTCGCCGTCGAAGAATATTCAGGACGCCAGTGGGCGAGACTATAAACAATGAGGAGAGCAATCGGAAGACAGACCAACCCCGCAAACACGCTGTGACGCTTAAAAGCGCCCCAGATCGAGTCGATGAGGAACCATGATTCGGCATCTTCCTTACGATGTGCTGGCTGCTGCATAATCATGCCCTTATTCTGCGATGATTACATCGCCCGTTTCGAGAGTGATGCCATCCACAAACTTCTCGCCACCCAGTATATCTTCATACTGAAGGGCATAACGCTTTACTTTGCTGTTACCGATTTGCCTGACGAGTACGATGCGTCCCGACGCAAAATCAGTCAGACCGCCCGCGAGGGTCAAGGCCTGGAGAATGTTGGTCTCGGAGGTGAGATTGAGACTACCAATTTTTTTCACTTCGCCACTAAAATAAACCTGAAAGCTTTTGACCGACGGAAGCGACACAGCCACACGCGGAACTTTGATATAAGACGCTAGAGCCGTCTCGAGACGTTTGGTGAGCTGAGTGCTGCTCATCCCTGTGACGTTGAGTGTGTTTAAAAGGGGAAAAGCCAGGATGCCCGTCGGAGAAATCGTGAAACGACCACTCAGCTTTTCTTCGCCAAAGACGAAGATATCGAGCTGATCGCCTGGTCCTATCATGAACGTGCCCTGGCGGGTGAATGTTTTCGTCGCCTGAAGCTCCGAAGCCGGTGCCGCCGGAATACGATAAGCACAGGCGTTCCAGAGGGGCATCATCATCAAAACCAAAAGCCCTATTAATTTCATAGAAGCGCTGCCTCTCATTAGTGAGTCACCTGACTAACACCGATTCCTACGAGAAATTCCGAACCACGATCATCTTCTTTTTCGCCGAGCATTCGTTCGATGGTGAACGCTGAACCCTCAAAGAAGTTGTAATAATCTTTGAGAAAATAGTACCGAAGATGGATAAGACCATGCCCACCCAGGAGTTTTTGGTAACTGCCTACTGCACCATAATCATCACGATTTATTGACTCAACCACAGCTTCGGCGCGCATTAGATACTTGCGCCCATCGGTAAGTAAGGTACGAAGGCCCAGACCGATACGGAAGTCGTGAGGATAACTGCGGTAATCAGGACTGGCGAGCGGCCGGTGACGATAACTCACCGGTATGATAAAACCAAACCCCGACACAGTATCTTCCTTAAGAAGCGCGCCGAGTTTGAGTTCGCCGCGATAATCTTCGAAGACAGCCTTGCTATCTTCGCGATGGAGGGCCGCCGAGACGATAGCACGCTCATGCCAATCGAGGCCCCACTTTGCTGTATCACGCATAAGACCAGCACGCTCGCCTCCCGGCGGTCGTTCCAGAGCGCTCACGTTTTTGCGCTGGATCTCGACTTTGCCTTCGAGGCCTTCGGTGATTTCCTTCTCTGCGCCCAGTTTACCGGTTACGTGAGTATCCCCGACACTGTACCAGCCGATATCAGTCAGGAGACGAAGACTGTGTTCATCGCCCCATTCTTTGCCGACGCCGATTCCGACTGCATTTTCCAGAGTGTCCTCGATAGGACGTTCATGCTGAAGGGCCTCTACTTCGAGATCAACGGCGCCGGCGTATCGAGCTTTTCCGCCCATCTCTGCATAACCCCGATTATCACGCTGTTGATAGTACCCTAGAGAAAGCCAATCGCGGCGGCCTGCTCCCTTAGCCTGGTCGCCGCCGAGGATAATGGCCGCGCGATCGAGGGACTGACGCATATACATCGAAGGATCATAACGGCGAAGGGCCGAGAGTTTGCCCAATGCCGCTTCGTCGTCATGGGCCCAGATATAGGCATAAAGCAGCTCTATCTCGGCAGCGTCCTGCTCTTCCTTGAGACGCAAAACCTGATCGAAGTTTTTGTAGGCAAGAGCATATTGATCTGTGCTCATCTGGGCCCTTGCGAGACTCATCAAGATCCAGGGATCGTCGATATAGCCAGGCGTTTCCGCTTTCACTTGATCCGCTAACGGCTGCGTATTGCCTTTCAAAGCCATACGCTGCACCTGGGATTTGGGCGAAGTATTTGTTTCGGGCGGCATAAGTTCAGCAAGGCTTTTGATTTTCTCTTTGTGGTTGGTCATCGCATAATAAAACCCGAGCCAGTAAAAACTGCTTTCGCGGTAATCGCGGTTTCCGCATTGAAGCATTTTACGGCCGACGGCATCGGCAGACGGATCAAGGCTTTGAGCGGAGGCGACAAAGCTCGCATAATCCCTGGGATCACAGTTTTGATCGGCCCTTAGATGCGGAGCGATGAAGAATGCTGAAAAAGAAAGCAGAGTGCCCACGAGTGTTTTATTCATAATCATTACAGGCCGCCGCTCCTATCGATGCATCCGGAGTTCCGCCCACTTCCGTCAGAGCCAGGCGAAGTTTGGGAACCTGATCGAGACGGACAAAGGTCATCCCATAAGCGAGGAGCTCAGGAACCAGCACCTTCAGCATTTCGCCAGTATGTTCGTCTGTATCGTGAAGAGGGATAAGTCCGTGGCCAATGCGTGTGATCTCATTGAAATACCCGTCTGCACAGGTTTCAACCGTCATGCCTTTTTCCCAGCATTGATCATCACTTACAAAGGCTGCGCCGGTGGTATCGCCGTGGATGGGCCCGACGTATTTGCCAAGTCCGGCTCGCTGCAGTTGCGTGAGGGCATCTTTATCGAGAGATCCTCGTTCGCCGTATAACCAGTATTGATTCCCGTGAGCAAAGGGCGTGATGAGAGCATCGGCGGTCCGCAATTCCAAAACGGGATCCTGCGCCGTCGCCAGAGCGGTAAAGCTAAAGCCTCCCGTTCCTATCTGATGACCCTGTTCAACAAGGCGCTCAATATCGCTTTCATGTTCCTTAACGAGTGAGCCCTGGACAAAAAACGTCGCATGAACGGACTGCGAATCGAGGTAGGTTCCGATCGCCGGCGTCGCTTCGCTCGGGCCTTTGAGGAAGATCAAAGAAATATGTTTATCACTCAAGGTATCGCCGCTATACGCGCTGGTCGTCAGACCATCAGCCTTTAAGTTGCAGGTATCCGATTTTTTTTTGACCAGTCCACAGGATTCGAGGCCTAGACCAAGTCCAAGTAAACTCAAGACTAGCCCCGCTTTTTTACCAAAATCGTACATATGACCTGACGGCATTGCGATCCCTTCTTCAGCTGATCATCACGAAGCGAGTGTCGAAGATAGTGACACTTGTGACTTTTCCAGTTTAGCAGAAGAGCCTTTTGCTGTCCAAATTTGTCCTTTATTACGGGTGCCTAGGCATTTCCCGCCCAGTGGCTGAGCTCTTGCATACCTGTACGTCGAGACTTTTATTCTTCGGTTAGTGAGGCATTTTATGAAACGTATTGCTCTCGGAATTCTCGCACTCGTTACACTCGTTGCTTGTGTGCCGGATGCAAAACAAAATATTCACAACCAAAATCCCAGTGTCACGCTTTCGGGTGGTTTCGTAAGTTTGGGCGGCACGACAAAGATCTACTTTGGCAACGAAATATCCCCTCTCCTCGAAACAGGCAGCAGCGCGAGTTTTACCGTGAAAGTTCCGCGCTCCGTTATTGAAGCATCGCACGATCGTCATCTCTACTTCTATTCGAGCAACGGTGAAGCCGCCGTTTCTAACGAAATCACGGATTATGAAACGGGCACCAAGCTTCTTCCGACCCTCACGCTTGCCCCTGAGATTTTGTTATCGGGGAGCATACTCTCTGGAACCACACCTGTCCCCGGCGCCAAACTTTCGGTTGGGCGCAGCGTGGCCATGAGCCTTGCCGATGGCACCTATACTCTTCGTGCTCCCGTCGGAGCGCCCTTGCCGGTGGCTCTCACAAAGTCAGGCTATGTGATTACAAAAGCCTTCTGGTCGGTGAGCGTGGCCGAAACAAGGAACTTTCATCTCTATTCGAGTCTGGCTCCAACAGGTTCCATTCATGTTCCGGTCAGCAACCGCATACTGATGACGATGCTTCCCCTTTCTTTAGAGAACACCGAGGGGGCCGCTTATGTTCGTATCAGCGCCAGTGCCTTCAACCTCACACCCGAACAAGAAACAGCCTGGCTTCCCTTAAATGGACCGATTTCTATACCGACAGCAGTCGAGTCGAATCCGGTTCTTTATTATCAATTTGCGAACTCCAATAAATCAGTCGTGGGCGAAGTGCTGACATTGAACACGAACGCCGAAGCGCTCTAAAAAAAGCCGCAAAAAAACCGCTTATCCAATGGGTAAGCGGTTTTTTGATTTGAAAATAAATAACGACTATTCAGGCCACTGATAAACAAGGCCGCGCATTTCGTTTTTCACCATCTCGAGATACTTGCGTGTCTCAGCTGCTTCCAAATCAACATTACTGCCGTCGACGAAGTACGAACGCTCATTCATCTTGGTTCGCATCATCTTGGTCTGCCAGATGTTTTCGGACTGCAAAGCAAGGTCGATACAGTGGTATTGCTCAACGATTTTAGGATCGATATATTCCTGGATACTCCGAAGCTCATGGTCCATAAATACCCGGCGGCCGCGCGAGTCGCGTGTGTAACCGCGGACCACGTAATCGGCGATCACGACGTCGGCATCCAAAGCTTCAAACATATAGTTTAGAGCGTTGAGCGGCGAAATCTCGCCACAGGTCGCGATATCGATATCGATCCGGAACGAACAGACCTGACCATCAGCACGGAAGTCTGGATAGGTGTGAGCACAGATGTGGCTCTTGTCCAAATGCATCTTCACGTCACCCACGCCGCTGCCCTTGATGTCGCTCATCAAAACCAAGGACGATGCGCCCCATGGATCGTAATCCTGATCGGACACCGCAAGAACGTTCGCTTCGATGATGTCGCAGATCCCGGTGAGGATGGCTGTGACGCGTTTCGCGCTGTATTTATCGTGTATATACTTCACATAGGAATCACGCTCGGCTTCGTTGCGGGCTACGCAAAAGTCGTAAAGATTGAAGCTTAGCGCCTTCGTCAGATTGTTGAAGCCCTCGAGTTTAATAGGGCCTTCAAAGGGAACCACACGTTTCATAGCTCGTCCTGCCTATCCAAGCTTATTGTCTTTGCCGATCGACAGCATTGTTGCCGCGAATTTCTCTCTCGAGACCGGGAGAGATATCAGCGCCGCGTCGATTACCCAAGAAGATAACAGCTAACTGCAAAATGTAGTTGGCATCTTCTTCCAATTGGTTGAGATCTTTCTCCCGGATGAACCGAAGTCCCCAACATCCCGACTTATCGTCATAACCAACCTGATACGAAGTGGCGTACTGAAGGGCTTGACCTTCGACCTGCCTGCGAATGAGGTTGGCCCCTATCGTAACATGCGGAATGATGCCCGATGCGAGACCGACCGTAGCCGTCTTGGTCCGTGCAAAATTCAGATCCTGCGTTGTGAGATCAACCACGGGAGTTTTTTCTATCACATAACGCAGACCGAACTGCGTCGAATAGAAAGTGGGTAGTCCTAACGCAAAACTGACCGAAGTGCTAGTTCTTTTGTAAATATCGTAAAAAGCGGATGTGTCGAGCGAGAATCCTTTGAAATTCAAACCGAGTGAAGAGGTCGGGCCTATCCAAGCTTCGGGAAGGTTGTAGTACGAAACCTCCTGGTTGCGGAGTGTCGTTACCTGGTCTGGATTGGCACCTTTCGCCGATTCTTCAAGACTCGTGTTGTCAGAAATCTGCTTTTTGCGGAGTTTTTCCTGCGCTCCGTCGTAGGTAATCTGGGACGAGAGATGCACCGGCTCTAAGCTGTTTTGATCCGTGTTTTGGTAGCGGCGAATAAGCCAATCCGTACGGCCGTTTTCGTTGCGCCGCACCATTTCATCGATCGATCGAACCGCAAGGTCCTTCACGCTCATCAGATCCCGTTTTGCCTGTTCCTGCAGGTTGTCAACTTCCTTTTCGTAGACATCGACCTTTTTGGTCGCCGGAGGGAGAGCCAGATCCACGCGATCGAAAAACCGCCAGCGATGACTGGTACTCAAGGTGATCCTTCGGTGCGCTACCATGATGTCTTCGTCCGCAACGTCCTGATCATCGATAAACAGCTTATTTCGGTCCGATGGAAAATAAACCACCGGCGCGCCCTTGGCATCTTTCAGGTCCCCATAAGGTCCATCCCGAACAACAACCGGGCGTTCGGAGAAGGTCAAACCCCAGTTCATAATGTGTCGACCATAACGAACCCCATTATCGGGATTTTTCGGTTGGAACAGCCCGGGGAGTTTGCCGAGGCCATCGACGGGTAAGTTGAGGTTGATCCCTGTCTTCCACGAACGGATCGTGCTCGTTTTCACGTCAAGATCATTGTGGTTCACGTAACGAACTTCGGCTTCGGCGAAATGATCCACCTTAACGATACCCTCGGTACTCAGGGGCGTTACAAAGTTGATAGCCGCGCGATTCCAGTTCCCGGAGCCGAGAGTGGAATTTGGTGGCAGGATTGTATCCGTCGCGAGGTCAGCCGTACCATGGTCCTCGATACGAATAGAGGAAACGCGAATTTCGCCGTAGGTCGGCGTTTTCCACCAGCTGGCCGGAAATATCCGAAAGTACCGGCTCTGAAAATCCAGAGATACCGGTTCCTGTAGACCTGTATACTGCTTCGTTTGAAGGGAGTTATCGCCATAAGAGCTTTTCAGTCCCAGGAAAAAATCCTTTCCGTCGAAGTTCACTTTCGCTTTTGAGGTTGAGAAAGCGTTGGCATAGGATTTCGGTGCAAACGCTGTGACGATCTCTTCGGGCAGATAAAGATCTTCGAGATAGCGGTGATCGGAGACCACCTGACCTTTCGTCACAAACGAAAGACGTGGCGCCAAACTATAGCGACCGGACCAGACCTCTTTCCCGCGCCATGTGTTTTCTGCCGGCGAAAGTGTGTTTTTGAGACCGTCTTCGTAAGTCCTGTGACCCTGAACACAGGCCCGATAATCGGCAGGAGCGAGAGTATTCGGATCACAAACTGTCTGAGCCTTTGTGAAATAATTGGAAAGGTCACGGCGGTAGCTATTGGTCTCTAGGAAGGAGCGGTCCCGAATCGATTCATACTGGAATTGAAATCCGGACGCGCTTCGTGCTTCGTAACGGGTATCGAGGCCAAGGCGGGTCCCGCGTTTCTGAAACATATCGGTGGTCAGTGTGGTATCAGCATTCGGGCCAAAATCAAAAAACACCGGCTGCGAATAGACAAAGCCGTTTTTCGGCTGCCCGCTCTGAAAGCTCGGCATCAAAAACCCCGACTGACGTTGGGCTTTCATCGGCAATTTAAGAAAAGGCAGATAGATAATCGGAATGCCTTTAATCGTCAGGATAGGGTGCTTGAGATTGATATACCCTTCTTGCTGCGCAACGATCTCATCCGCTTGAAAGCCCCAAGCGGGACTTTCGTCATCAGCACAGATACATGGGGTAAATATCGCATCTTTGGCAATGTAAGTATTGCCGTCTTTGCGCTCAAGACTCTGGCCGCGTAACCGAAAATAAAGCGTTGCGGGAACTTTGCTTTTGGAGGCTTCGGCCCGGCCTTTTTCCCAGAATACGCGGCGACGTTCAAAACGTTTGCGTTTGTCCACGTCCTGCTGCGCGAGCGATGGCGCGAGGGATTTTTCCGTAACATGATCCTGTTCAAGCAGACGTGTATATTTATCAAGAGTCTGAGCGTCGGGTTCGGTCGCTGGTGATTTTCGGAAAGACTCACGCAGGTCGTTCCGATCTTTCTCTAATTTTTCGAGACGGGATTTTTTTGCAGCTTCGTATTCGAGCTCCTGGGGTGTCAGCCCCAATATACTCTGGCTGACTTCGCGGATTTTTGTGGGATCGCTTGCGACGAGCATGGCGTTGTCGATGACAAAGTCACTCGTCTCCCATTTCAAATGAATCGAATCACCCGAAAACACTTGGTTTTGGTGGATAATGAGAACGTGACCCTTGGCGTAAAGATCTTTGGTAACGGCGGCGACCTGAACTTCGTCAGCTGTGATGACATAACCCGCGCCAAGCAGAACGACGTCTCCCGTAAAGGTATAATGGCTGCCATCTTTATCGAGACCGATACTCTTTGCGTCATAAAGCACAGATGCTTGCGGTCCCAACTGGAGCGCACTCGAATTGGCATCTTCAACATCACCGGTTTGAGGAAATTTTATATCGGCCGGAATCGCCGGCTCTTTTTCGACAGGACCCGCCGTGGGAACGCCAAGAAGTCCACGCGCGGCCTTGTCAGCTTCAACGCCTATCGTATCAAACTTGGGACTTGTGTTTGAACGCGCCGCAGACACTTCCTCAGGAGTGGCAGGAGCCTGAGGAATAGAGGGAGTGCTTTGCGCCGTTAGCGTGGAGGAACTAAGGCTTATGAGGAGTAGGAGACCAGTCGCCGCTAATAATGCTCGCAAGACTCAATTCCTTTGGTGATACCTTCATCTGATTCAACGCAGATCCAACGGCTGCGACAGAGCCACAAATTGCCCAAGGTTCACTCATCTGTCCAGGAGGAACCGTCTTCGACCACGCCTCATCCAGACTCGCAAAAAAAGGGAGATCTCGATGCCTTTTTGCCAGGCTTGATAAGTCCCAAGATCTCTCGTTCTCGATCCCGAAGAGGATGACAGGATGCAGCACAGAACGCAAGATATCCAAAATAGTATCGCAGTCTTTATCCTTGAGGATAGAGACATACGCGGGCAGCATTTTTTGTGGATAAAGCTCGCGAATTGCGGCTGCAAATGCGCGTGCTCCGTCGGGGTTATGACACACATCGATAAGGAATTTTCGCGGTGATTCGGTCCGACTCGTAATACGCTGCGCACGGCCCGCAAGAGTGATCGGCGACCGTGTGTGGCCCTTGCAGAATTCCGGCCAGATCGTCGTCAACGGCGGCCACGACGGCTCGCCGACCTGCTTCGCGTTCCAGTGGTAAAAAGCCGCAGCCAACGAAAGATTATGCCGCAAATATTCTGGCATGTCGGCTGTGATCCCCACCAAGGGCAGCTCGATTTTTTCGCGATTTGGTAGCGATACGGTAAGAGTCGTGGCATCGGCTTGGAAATGCACGCCGCGGGTATAGAGGATGCAGCCTGTGTCGTCCACATGACGAGCGAGGCGCTCCGCAAGCCCTGGCTCGTCCATCACTTCACCTTGCGCTCCCCAGAAAAGCGGGCGTCCCGAACGACTGATGGCAAGCTTTTCGCCCAGTATGGATAAAAGCTCGTCACCGAGATATTCTTTGTGATCACGCGACACACTTACTACGATCGACGCTGAAGGATCGGAAACGTTGGTTGCATCCCAACGACCCCCGAGACCAACTTCCAAAACTTGAAAATCGGCTTGAGACTCCTCAAAAATGCGGAAGGCAAGCAAGGTGGCTATTTCGAAAAAAGAAAGCTCTCCGTAAAGCTCGTCCGAAAGGGAGGCTTTCAATCGTTCGTGGACGCTGTCGACATGAGCATCGTTTAGGTCAAGGCCGGAGATTTGGAATCGCTCGGAAAATTCCACGAGATGGGGCGAGCTATAAAGCCCGATTCGCTTTTTGCTCAGAGACATGAGAGCCCAGATAAAGCCGCTGGTGCTGCCTTTTCCGTTTGTGCCGCCGACAAGTACGCTTGGAATTTGAACGGCCGGTTTGTGCAGATAATCATAACTTTTGCGGATACGCTCAAGGCCGGGCTTGATGTGATTCGCACGTTTTGCGAACAGATTTTCGAAGTCCACGAGACGCCCTCACTGCCAAAATTTTACTTGCCGGTTGGATCAGGGTTACGGGGCAAAAGACCTCAGACCCTTAGGCTTAAACACATGAATCTTAAGGCAAAGACTCTCTTTTTCAAAGAGAGCCAAAGACAATTTTCCCATTAATAACAAATATTTTCGCCTTGCACACCCCGAAACCTTGAACTAGTATGTCGTTAACTCCAAGAAAAAATATTGGTCGACAGCGAACATCGCTCTGCATCTGGCGTTGCCACGTTCTGATGCTGTGTCTTGTCTTTGGTGTCGCCTGCTTTACCAGGAAAGGTAACCTCGATGCTTTGCAAACGTTGTCCGCATCTGGTTCGTCACGGTCAGGTAGATGCTGAAACTCAAAAGATTGAGTTTAAAAGTATGTGCGGCCTAATTATGAAGAAATTCTTGGCGCCTGAAATTCCTCCCGAGGAACTCATCAAAGGCAAGCCGCCTCGCAAAGGTGCTAAAAAGGTAACAAAGAAGGATGAAGAAGAGCCTGCAATGGAATGCATCTGCCATCCCTTTCCTTCGGTATTCGATTATATCGATTGCGCTGTCTATCAAGAGACGTTCAAATCGACTTCTCGTAAAAACGACGTGATTCCTACGAAAGACTTCCAATATTCAGACGTTCTTTCGGGCAACTCCATCACGGATATGGAACTGCTCTAGTCTCTTCGGATGTTTGATAAAGTTTGCTGGTTTTCGAGGCTAAAATAAAGCGCCCGCTCTTTCGATTGAAAGAGCGGGCTTCTTTAATAGGGGCACCGGATCGTTCCGATGCCTTTTTTTTATTTAGCGAGAGCGCGCGTGCTGCCGGCGTTTGCCGAAGGAGCACGCTTGAGAAACTTATCCGCCCAGAGCACAGCCGACGTTGCGAGGAACGTCGACGTGATCGTAGCCGAAATGATACCCACGACCATCGCCAACGCGAAGTCGAGAATCTGCGAAGAGCCGAAAAAGAAAATACCAAAGAGCGAAACCATCGACGCGATCGAAGTATTGATCGAACGGGAGAAGGTCTCGTTCAAGGCGATATTCACGTTATCGCGAAGCTTACGGCCGCCATGGAGAGCGAGGTTTTCCCGAATACGGTCGTAGATAACGATAACGTCGTTCACCGAATAACCGACGATGGTCAGTAGACTCGCGACAGTCGTAAGGTCGAACGACCTTTGGAAAACGATATAAAAGGCCAATACGCAAAACACGTCCTGAGCCATCTTCACCAGAGCGCCCGGTGTGAAGCGCATATCGAATCGCAGAGCTACGTAAACAGCGACACCTAAAATTGCCCAGAGGAGAGACAGGACACCCTGTTTCCGAAGTTCTTTACCGATAGCAGGACCTACGTATTCCACGCGCTGAACATCGGGAGTCGAATCAGCCATCGACTTGACCACACTGTCACGAATCGAATTGGCGACGCTGGTCGTTTTACCTTCGGCCGCACCGGGAATGTTACTCCCCTGGAAACGAATCAGATAATGCTTGCCATCTTCGCCAACAGATTGCAGAGCCGGATCATTCACACCGGCTTTTTCAAAGGCGTTACGCAAAGCTACGGTATCCACTTTCTTGGCGAAAGTGACTTCCATCTCGGTACCACCGGCAAAATCAACGGCCCAGTTGAAACCTTTTGTTGCAGCCATGCCAAGGACGGCAACGATGATAACACCACCAGCGATCGAAACGGCATTACCGTATTTCATGAAATCGAAACGACGGCGCGACGCGGCAGCAGCCTTTTCGACGTTCGACCAGCCAACCCAAGCTTTGACTTGCGCTTCGTTGGTAGAACGATTGAGTACCCATTGGAAGAGCCAACGTGTAACGGAAAGAGCTGTAAAGAGCGACACGATCAAACCAAGGATCAAGGAGATCGCAAAGCCTTTGACGGGACCTGACGAACTGGTTTGGAGGAGTACGGTCGCTGCGATCAGGGTCGTCATGTTGGAGTCGATAATTGTCCAGAACACGCGACCAAAGCCATTTTCAAGAGCTTTAAGTGGAGGTCGACCTTCGGCCAGCTCATCGAGAATACGTTCGTTAATCAAGACGTTGGAGTCGACGGCCATACCGAGAGTCAGGATAAAACCTGCAAATCCAGGAAGCGACAGGGAGAAGCCAAAACTTGCCATGAGAGCAAGGAGGAAAATTGCGTTGAGTATCAAAGCGATACAAGACAATAGTCCTGGACGTTTGTAATACCAGAGAATGAAAGCGAGAACAAAAACGAGGCCAACCAGAACTGAAAGAACACCTTGGTTCGCAAGCTCAGGCCCAAGAGAAGCACCGACCTGGCGTTCTTCGAGTACAGTGATCGGAGCCGGAAGAGCACCTGAACGAAGAATCAAAGCGAGCGATTGAGCTTCCGCATCTATCTCGGCGTGAGGTTTGTCAGAGCCGAGAGTGATCTGTGCACTCCCACCCGCGATCCGGCCTTGAATGACGGGATCGGAAACGATGACGTCGTCGAGAACGATCGCCATGCGTTTACCGATATTGGCACCCGTGATATCACCAAAGGTCTTGCCGCCGGTCGCCGTAAATTTCAACGATACGACAGGACGATTGTCGAGAGAGTTAGGGTCATAACTGACGTTGGCATCGAGGATATCTTCGCCTGCGAGCTCAGTCGTTGATTTCAAAACCATGCCGGTGTAACGAGTTTTTTTGCCGCCGGCGATTTGCACTTCTTCAAAAAGAAGCTGACGGCCTTCAGGAATGACGCCTTTGGTCGCTTCCAAGATAGCGGCTTTATCTTCGCCCGAAATGGATGTTGCGCCAGAGTTGCCGCGACGCTCGACTGTTACGCCCGGAGGCAATTTGCCCTGCAAGGCATCGAAGCCTTTGAACTCTTCGTCCACCATGTGGAACTTGAGCTGAGCGGTACGACCAAGCAACTCGCGTGCACGCTCAGGATCTTTAAAACCAGGCAACTGGACCATAATCGAACGATCAGCTCGGCGGTTGATCGATGGCTCGGAGACACCCCATTTATCGATACGGCTACGGACGACACGTTCCGCTTGCTCCAAAGAAGCATCACGGATGCGTTTCACTTGGCCTTCGGCAAATCGGTAATCGATAGTTTTGCCCGAACCACCTGTGCGCTCAAGCTCCGGGTGGTCTTTACGAATGGCGTCGCGGATCGCGCCTTCGTCGACACCATCAGCCAAAACGAGACGCAGGACATGTTGGCCTTTATCGGCATAGGCTTCGATAATTTGTTTTTTCGGTTCGTTGAAGAGGCGGGAAATTTCTGTACCCAGACGGTTCAGCTTGTTATCGATCGCCACTTCCGTGTCGACGCCTAGAACGAGTTGAACACCACCTTGCAAGTCGAGTCCGAGCTTGATGTGTTTTTTGGGCAACCACGATGGGATCGCTTTATCCAGCGCATCAGCATCGTTTCGATGTTCTTTCGGCAACGAGAAGTAGATAAACGTCGGCGAAAGATAGTAGAGGGCTCCCAAAGTCAGGAGTACCGTGAATAAGAGCTTGGCGCGCAGGGACTTCATGAGGTCTCGCTCCTTGACTACAAAATGACAGTGCAACACCCGTTGATAGGTGACGTTACAGATACCTTGCCGCTTCACGAGTGTCAGCTCTTTTTTAGAAAGGACACCCTGGGTAAGAAGATTCATTATCTCCCGGGGTTTCGATTTTATAAAAGTCTTTTTTTAAAATGCCCGCCTAAAGATATCAGGACCTTTTCTTTTGGGTGATGACAATTTCCACACGATGGACCAAGATCCGCACAGCACCTAGAAATCACAAATTGAACAGCCTCTAAGAGGAGTACCCACGATGAAGCAAATGCCTTGTTATCTGCGGACAGTAGCACTTAGCCTTGGCCTGGGCGCCTTGTTTACCAGTGCCTGCGATGTGTCTTTGAAAGATCCGAATGCCGCGAGTGAGCGCAATAAAGTTGAGCTCGCGACCTGGACTAGTACGCCAGGATCCTCTACGTACTCGTATTCTAAATGCACTGCGGATTCTGCCTCTGACCTTGCAACACATATCTGTGGAACGCGTCTTGACGGGTCTTCTAACTCAACCGCTTACAACTGGCACACAAACTGCTCGGGGTCCGGCTGCGGTACGGTTCATGTGGCTGCGTACTACATGCTAACCGAAAATCTAGGTCCTCAAACCTTGCACGTTGAAGCATTTGATAATGCGTCATTTACCAACGCGCCGGTTTCTTCGCTGGAAATTGCAGGCTTTGATGCGTCGAAACCGTCTTCGACTAACTTCGAAGAACTTTATCTCGCCCCCGGTGAATATTACTTTCGCGCTTACCTGACGCAGGGCACAGCCGCACCTCTCCCTTATTCACTTCAAGGAATGGAACTTGTGAGTGATGCCCCCATTGGTGTCTGGGGTGCGCTTTCCGGCGCGCAACGCGTCCTCGTGAAAAGCGCAGGCGCTGTCATGGATCCCGTCGTGATTAAGATTGATCAGCTCTTTAAAAAAGCTCAGGCGCCTGAAGACACGCTTGCGAAATTCCGTCTTCAGATCACGCTCAGCGATACGGCTGCGAGTGTCGAAAAATTCCGCAACATTCATATCCTGCTTTTAAAAGCGCCCGATTTGGAATTGGTACCGACCTACGACTTTACGCTGAGCAGCAATAATCTCCTCGCGACCGGACTCAACACGGACTTTGTCAGTCCGAGCCTTACGCCTGAGTCTTACTATGTGTTTGCTTATGTCGATGCCAACAGCAATGGTTTTGTCGATGCCGGCGAACTCAGCGGATTTATCCAGGATGCAGGCAAACCTAGCTTAGTTCTTATCGATAAAAACAAAACGAAATCCCTCAGCGTTAGTTTAGCGCCGTTCATCAAACTCTAAACAAAAAAAGACCCCGAACCAGCAAAGGTTCGGGGTCTTTTTTATTTTCGACGAAATGGGATGGCTCAGTGAGTCACATGGCTCTCACTAAGGTTCACTTCATGATGGCCTTCCGTTGCTGCCGCAGTTCGAGACATCACGATCTGACTCAAAGCCATCCCAATTTTTAGGGCACCAATCAATCCACGATAGGGATTTTCTTTGATGTCCTCTTTCAGTGTCGAAACCTGGCTGGTCGTCACGGTCGATAGTTGTTTCCAGTTGGCGGAGAGGAGCTGAGAGCCTTGGCGAAGCAGATTTTCAAGATCTTCCTGCTCAGGACTGATGAGGTGATCGCGCAATTTTTGAATGATATTCTGGAAAGCGTGAATGCTCGTCTGTATGTCGACAAACGCTTCGGGAATCTCGCCTTGCGGAACAGGTGGTTTCATACTCGACTGAGCGGACGACGATCCCATGTATCGTTCATTCTCTCCCGGTTCAGGCATCTGAAACTGTGCCCCGAATCCATCGGTCTTCTGCATATTGCGCATGCCGGCGTCACGTGGCGAAGACTTGAATCCTTCGAAACTATCACCTAAATTGGGTGAAGAGCCCGTGTAGGATCCCGAAGCAGGATCCTGGTTTTGGTAAACTGGATCACGTTTATAATCGAAGTTTTCGGCTTCAGGAATGGACGATGGTTTCGCGTTTGTTTGAATAGGTTGTTTGGCGCGTTGATCAGGCGATCGAGATTTTATGGCTTCATTCGGATTGCCGGAGAGGTTCGGTTCCATCACTAACTCCAAGGTACGTAGTTCGGCTCTCGGGACGAGATCACCCGCAAAATGAAAGCTAGCACGATATGCTTCATGAAAAAACGCATCGGCATTTCAGACAGCTCATTTAGCCCATAGATTTCAATATCTTAAGAGAAATGGCCCAAACCCAAAAACAAGGATTACATAATTCTAGCGGGTGACTCTGGAAAAGCAGTGTGACTATCGTGCGTAGAATCATTGCACTTCACGGAGATAGCTTCATGCCCGTTAAAGACAAACCGACGCCAAAAACACTTGCCAATCCTAAACTGACTCAACTCGAATCCATTACGCGCACTGCCGCTGGGGAAGCCCTGACGACCAACCATGGTCTGAAGCTCAGTGACGATCAAACGTCTTTGAAAATAGGGGCCCGGGGTCCGACGCTTTTGGAAGACTTTCATCTTCGCGAAAAGCTCACGCACTTCGATCACGAGCGTATTCCGGAGCGCATCGTCCACGCGCGAGGCGTCGGCGCCCATGGCTATTTCCAGGCTTATGAATCCTTGTCCAAATATACCAAGGCAGCTTTTCTCCAGGATCCTAAAGTTAAAACGCCTGTGTTTATGCGTTTTTCAACCGTTGCAGGGTCACGTGGTTCCACTGATCTCGCGCGCGATGTCCGCGGTTTTGCCATCAAGTTTTATACAAGCGAAGGCAACTACGATCTTGTGGGCAACAATATTCCGGTGTTTTTCATTCAGGATGCGATGAAATTCCCAGACCTGATTCACGCGGTTAAACCAGAACCTCACAATGAGATCCCCCAAGCCGCGTCTGCTCATGATACGTTTTGGGACTTCATCTCGCTCATGCCGGAATCCATGCACATGATCATGTGGGTGATGTCGGATCGTGCCATCCCGCGAACGCTCCGTTCCATCCAGGGATTTGGCGTTCATACTTTCCGGTTGATCAACGACAAGGATCAATCGGTGTTTGTGAAATTTCACTTCACGCCCAAGCTTGGGCTTCAGTCCGTGCTTTGGGATGAAGCTCTGAAGATATCGGGCGTCAACCCGGATTTCCATCGCCTTGACCTCTGGGAAAACATTGAAAAGGGTAATTTCCCTGAGTGGGAGATGGGCATCCAGATCGTCACCGAAAAAGAGGCGGATGGATTTGATTTTGATATTCTTGATCCGACCAAACTCATTCCCGAAGAGCTCGTCCCGGTGACCCCGATTGGGAAGCTGGTTCTGAATCGCAATGTCGACAACTTTTTCGCGGAGACCGAGCAGGTTGCATTCAACCCGGCTCATCTCGTGCCGGGCATCGACTTCAGCAATGACCCTTTGCTGCAAGGGCGTCTCTTCTCCTATCTCGACACGCAGCTCAGCCGGCTCGGAAGTCCAAACTGGCAGGAGATTCCCATCAATCGGCCTGTCGCGCCTGTGCGCAACAACCAACGTGATGGCCATATGCGCACTGATATAAATAAAGGCCGCGTATCGTATCAACCGAATACACTCGGCGGGGGTTGCCCCTTCCAAGCCGGCGCCAGGGACGGTGGTTTCACAAGCTTTCCTGATTTGCAGAGCGGTCCACGCACGCGGGCCCGTGGTCCCAAATTTTTTGATCACTTCAGCCAGGCTCGCCAGTTTTTTATTAGCCAGAATGCAGTGGAACAGGATCACATCGTTGATGCCTTGCGGTTCGAATTGAGCAAAGTGGAAACGGTTGCGATTCGTCAACGTATGGTCGGCATGCTCAATCGGGTCGACAAAACCCTTGCGAGCCGTGTGGCCGAAAACCTCGGTCTCACCGTTGTCGATATTTCGGATACTGATCTCAACCACGGTGTTCCCGCTGATAAAGCTAAGGAATACCAAAGTTTGCCGACCAACTGGAAGATCAAACCTTCGCCGGCCCTCAGTCTCCATGCGCGTCAAGGAACAAGTATCGCTACGCGCAAGGTCGCAGTGATAGTCGCTGATGGATTTGTAGAAGCCGACATTTCGACCCTGGTTCGCCTGCTTCGGGCCGAAGGCGCTGAGGCGAACCTTGTTGCGCCTCATCAGGGCAAAGTGAAGAGTGACAAAGGCACCGAGTACAAGGTTGACTTCACCTTGAACAATTCAACTTCCGTGCTTTTTGATGCGGTATTTGTTACCGGTGGTTCATCGCAGGCCCTGCAAAAAAATGCGAACGCTTTGCGTTTTGCGGCAGAAGCCTATCGTCATTGCAAACCCGTGGCGATCTCAGCAGATCCAACGTTTATTCGCATGAGCGGCATTGAAATGTGTCTTCCCAAAGACTTTTCCGGCGACAAAACCAACTACGCGCAGGAAGGCCTGATATACGGCAAGGATGCCAAGTTTCTGAGTGAGAATCTGCTTGAATCCATGAAAAAGTACCGCTTCTGGGCTCGCGAAAAACAGGATAATCCGCCGGTCTAAACAGAGCAAATCAGAAGGCCGCAGGTGTGCGGCCTTTTTCTCATTCTTACCTCACGTCAGAATAAATCAAGATTTCTGACCCTCGGGCTGTCGACACACGGGCGTGCCTTGGTATAAAAGAAAGGTAAATGACAGCAAAAGCCGTCTGTAACGGTTTGATTTCTGAACAAATACTGACCATAGATTTAGGTCTTAAAAGTATTTTTGATTAACGTTAAAGCTTAGGAATTTCTATTCCGATTCTCTGACTATATCCATTGTCAGGGATTTATGAAAACACTGAGCCACACAGTCTTGAGCTTTATCCTTACAGGGGCCGCCCTTATCCCGGCCGCGTGTGGTGATATGACTTATGATGGCAAAGCCGATTGGCGACTGCCAACCTTGTACGAACACCAGGAAGCGAATAGTCACGGATTTTATGCTTTGAACAATGCCTACTGGAACCCGTTAAGCGATAAGACAGCGAACCCTACTTACTTTACAGCGACAGCTGCCTGGTGGTCGATAGGCGGCATCTTCTATCATTATCTTGATCAAAATCGGTTTGGCGATAACCCCTCAGGGAATCACCAAGTGGTCTGCGTGAGAAATGACGCCGGCTAACGGCGTCTGTGCTTACCAACGCAAAGCCAGTCGGCCCGAAAACCAGCCGACCGTTCCGAGGATAAACAAAGGCAGGGCATGACCAAACATCAGATGGAAAAGCCCATCATTGCCGCAGGCCAAAGGTAAAAAGGCTGCCGCCGCACTGGTCATCGCAATAGCGACAAGAGCGAAACTCAATTGCGGCTGAGTTGTTGCACCGCGTTTTACCAAACCAAACAATAGCAGTCCCGGAAGGAGAGAAAACACGAGTATCGAAGTCATGCAGGCGAACGCGTCGTGCGCATCAAACCTGAGACCTGAGGCCTTCATGGATAATGAATGCCAGATCATACTCCCTAGCCAGATTAAGATAGAAGAGCCGATCACCTTGAGAGGTGCTCTAGTCCCTGGAATACGGGTAAGTAGCGCACTGCCTGCCGCGATGATACCAACCGTGAGGCCAGAGAAGATTTCAAAGTAGTACGACCCCTCACTCAAACGATCAGAAACATCGGGGCGCATGGAATGCCATAACACCCCAAAAACCAGAATAAAAAAAGTCGCAACCGCCCAAAAAAAGAGAGGCCTCTGGGACGGCACGATGGAAATCCGTGGTTTTAAATCGCGACTGAGGGATTTTATGAAAAGATCATCCTGCATCCGAACCTCCAGGTCTGCTCAGCATAAGACGCATCGCTTTATAAGCGCGATGGGCACTCACTTTAAGCGCCGACTCGCTCATACCCGTCTCACGCGCGGCCTCCTTAACACTCAAGCCCTGGAGTTTCAGAAGTTCGACAACTTTTTTCTGCTTCTCCGGCAGGTGATCCAGCGCTTGGAGCAACGACGCGTCCAGATCCTCATTCGTTCGCGGCTCAGAATAAGTTTCATGATAATCACGGTTGAGGTCTAACTCCTCAAAACGTTTGCCTCTATAAATGCGGCGGAGCTGGTCAGTAAGGCGAAATCGAACGATGGCGTGGAGCCACGGAAGAAAAGGCCGGGAACTATCATACGTATGACGGGCCCTGTGAATGGCGAGGAGTATGTCTTGCGCTAAATCGTCAACCTGGGCCGGATCAACAACCTTCCGTCTCACCGCGTTTTTTACGTAAACCGCAATATCACGCAAAAGGCGCTCGTAGGCCCTGGTATCTCCGGCCTGTGCCAGCGTCATCAGTCGAGCCCAGTTCTCGTCTTTGGAAATACTTTTCCGCTCAACCACAAGCATCCCTTGCTCAAAGTCTTTATTAAGGAATGCGATCCTAACCCAAGTCGATGAATCTTGTCCTCCCAAGAAGAACAAAATGCCAATGAAGGACCCATCCTAGCCTTGTCCCAATCCCACCCATCCGCTATAGTCCGAGGCCTTGACGACACATAAAGGACGTCTTATGAATGCTCCCGCCCCACGCCGTAAAAAAGGCTGGATGAATCTTGAAGTCACTCGCATAGTCGATGAGACCTGGGATACCAAGACTTTTTATTTGGAAGATGCGGTCGATAAAGGCTGTCCTTTTGATTATATTGCCGGCCAATACCTTACCTTACGTTTTAATGATATTACGGAACGTCCGGTTGCACGCTCTTATACCATGTCAAGTTCACCAAGCCAGGCCGGATTTTCCGCGCTCACGATCAAAAGGGTCGAAGGTGGACTTGTCAGCAACTGGATGTGTGATCAGTTGAAAGTGGGCGACACTGTAAAAGCGCTTGGACCCATCGGAAAGTTTTGTTTTGATCCCGTTAAGTTTCGCCCTCATCTCGTCATGCTGGGAGCCGGTAGCGGTGTGACCCCATTTGTGAGTATGGCTCGCGAGTATGCCGATCGGCTGGGCACACCCGGGGCACCCGAGAAGATGACCTTGCTTGTGGCCTATCGATCGAAGCTTGATTTGATTTGTTGGGACGACCTCGTCGTTCTCAACAAGGTCCCAGGTGTTTCCATCATCACGACTCTCACGCGCGAAGACGCTCGATCAGAGGGGTTTCTTCACGGCCGTCCTGATGATGCGATGTTTCGTGAGCTCCTCAAGGTGACATACGGAACCAGCAGTTATATGACCTGCGGGCCTGAGGCGATGATGAATCAATTTGTGGATTTTCTAAAAGCGGAGAACATCGCGCCCGAAGACATCCATCTCGAGTCGTTTGGAAACTAACAGAAGTTTTCTGTGGTCTCATCGGAAGCGAATGCCTAAGGTGGGATCTCCATTCAACAGCCCAGGCTCATTGCTCCACCACGTCTTCCTCCCTCCCTGTAGCTTCCTACTGATCAAATAAATCGCACACTTAAAACCTCGACTTTGTAAGTTGACAATGATTATCATTTTCGATATTTAACTGAGGTCGCTCTTTACTACTTATTTTTGGAATGGATGCCCAGGACTGGGCGTTGCGGATAGTTGCGCGCTTATCAGCCATCACGCACAACCCAAGGATTAAAGGATATAAAATGAAAAACGAAATGTTCAGGCTTTCTACTTTTGGACTTTTAACGCTGCTTTTTACCGCTGGGTGCGGCGTTGAAGATCATACCCCCTCTCAGCTTAACGCCTCCGTAAGCCGCACCCTTGAAAAAAACTGGGGCGGAAAAATCGATCTCAGCAAAGAGCATACGATCGAAGATAAAGACTGGGCTGATGGTTTGAAGGCCACCCGCAGTAGCGTAAAATCTGTCAAACTTGGTGCAGGCGTGATTGCCGGTCTTCAGTTTGGTTCGTCGCTTGCGTTCAACGTAGGACCTGGACTGGAATTCGCCCAGGTTTTTGAGCGCAGACTGCTCAATACGGTTGGGCTTCTTCGTATGAAGGACCTCAATGGAACTGAAGACGGACGTGGTCTTTTTGTGGACCCAAACACCGTGGCAGCTCATAACTATATTCACTGTACGGCCGAAAAAGTGATCACTCAGAGCTCCAATCTTTCGCCACAGGCCCATGCCGGCGTATCCTTCATGGGACTCACTTTGTCGACCGGCGTAGAAGGTGTGCTTAAAGTTGAAGCATCGACAGACTACGCTATGAATAGAGGTTATTATGAAACCAAAGTCGATATCAAACTCTCCGATATCTTTGATTTCTGCACGGCGGCGGCCATGGAAGATATCGCGCTCCAACACGTTGATCGCATCAATAAAACGGTTAAGATGAATTTCAAAGACATGGGAAAACTTGAAGATGTGGCGAAGGACGTGGCGCGTGGCAAGAAGGTTAATAATTTTCTTTACGAAGGCATGAAGTTCGATTTCGAGATCCGCAAACGAGAATCGAACCTCATCACCTATGAAGTCCACCCCGATACACGGGATGCAGATCCTCGTCTTGAGGTCTCAGTCCACTACAAAACAACCGGCGATTTTCAGCGCATCGCGATTGAGTCGATCGACCAGGTTTGCGTCTCGCATTGCGAGACTTACCGTGACGATGACGGTCACAAGCATGGGCTCCATTCGTACGGGCCACGCGCGACTGTCGATAAAAACAGCCAGGCTATAAAACTCCTCGCTTCCATCTTCACAGCCAGCGCGCTCGCCGAGGACTGATCCCGGCCACGAGGCTTCCGAACACGCGGCCTTTACTCCTTGAGTTCGTCGATGTCCGGAAACTCCAGCGTATCAACCCGCGATTCGGCCCAAGAGGCTGGATAGTGGGGCTGGGGGAATCCGGTCGTGGAACGGATGGCCGCGATTTTCTCTTCGGCTTTTGTGATCTTCTCGGCGGTGACACCACCCGAGCGCTGCAGATAAAGGGTCTGCGATGGATAGGCAAGATCAGTGCCTGCATCGCGTATAATATCCAGGACCCGCAGATTTAAGTCTTCCACGATCGCCAGGTTCTCTTCGTTGTTACTCGCCCGAATATAAGCAAACAAACCGATCGTAAGTGCACTATCGCCAAAGGCTGTAAATCGCACACGGGCAGGCTCGTTGTAGACCATAGGATGCGAGAGCATAAGCTCTTTGATTTGCATCAGCAGAAAGCGCATCTGATCGCTCGTGGTATCCTGCCGAACCCCGAGTTGGGCAGCCCATTTGAATTTGTCGCGCTTTTCAAAATTCTCAAGAGTCATATGAGAAAACTCTGCGTTCGGAATACTAACGAGCGTTCTGTCAAGTGTACGGACTTTTGTCGAGCGCAAGCCGATATCTTCTATCGTGCCCATCGTGTCCCCAAACTTACCGAAATCGCCCACACGCACCGGTTGGTCCATTATGATGGAAATGCCGCCGAAGAGGTTTTCTACTGTCTTCTGGCCGGCAAGTGCGATCGCCACACCTCCGATGCCGAGGCCGGCGATGATCGCTGTCACATCGAAGCCCAGATTCCGCATGAGAGATATAGCACCCAGGACAAAGATCAGAACAGTGATGAGTTTTTGGAGGGGAACCAGCATGGCCGTGGCGTTGTGTTTGCCCTGACGTTCATAGGATAGGCGCCAGAGCTCCAGGCCGGCTGCTGTGATGCGCAGGGAGAATATACAAAAGCTGATGGTTAGGACTATGGCTTCAAAGTAAGCGAGGTTTTGCCGAAACTCAAGATCGGTATCGAGGTAAAGAACCAGAGAGCGAAAGAGAGAGAGGCCCGCAAAGAGTCTGAGTGGCGTCATGAAGCCCATAAAAATCTGGCTGGGGACAGTCACATGCAGAATCTTGCGCGCAAGGACCTTCATGAGGAAATAGAGGATGTAAGCTATAATCATCGCCGCGAGCACAGAAATCGCGATGATAAGAATCAGTCCGAGGGCCTGCCAGGCTTTTATGCCGAAAACTTCGTGTTTGACGAGTTGAGGCGGCAGCTTATTTTCAAAACCATTGTTATGAAGAGCCGCCGCTATATCTGGTATGCGCTCCATGAAATCTGATGAAAAACGCCAGCCTTTGCGGCTTTTGTCCTCTGAATAACGAAGAGTTACCGCCAGGTTATTCCCCTCACCCGTAATCGTTCCGATTTTTTCTATGTTTGGATCCGGGTTGTCATTCGTATTGCCGGCCGGGTTATTGGAGATCAAGGCGATATCGATATTCCCGCGCTTATTGAGAACCTCTATGAGATCCTCGATAAGCACGCGCCGTTCTTCGAGACCCGTCCCCTTAGGAAATTCCACGTAGGGAAAAGCTGTGTCGACGTCGCTATTGTTAAGAATCTCAACAAAACGTTTCATCATGAAACGTGGGGATTCCTTGTTCTCAACTTCCTTGGTCTCAACTTTGGTTGGGGAGAGAAAACCGGGCGCGGAAGAAAAAGCGGCGCTGGTCGTGAGGGTTCCAGTCAGAAGTAAAAGCGTGGACAGAAAACGAGCGAACATCAGACACCTCAAGAAAAGAGCATCTGATACTTATAGTCGATTCAAAAAATGCCGGCTAGTTTCTAGACGATAATTTTAGGGAAATATACCCTTCAGCCGCCAGAGGCCATCGCTATGGATCGCTTCTGTCCATGATCCCCCGCTTTTTTCGAGCAAGGCAGCCTGGGCTGTATCGAGTCCGACGGGATGACCACTCAACTGCGTAGCCGCAACGGACCAGCCTGGATTGTGGCCTATAAGGAGCAAAGTCTGAACAGTGTCTTCAACTTCGAGGCACCGATCGAGCAGGGCCTCGGGCTCGGCGAGATAGAGGATACCAAGCGTTTTGATCGAAACGCCTGTGAAACCACCCCCGCGCACGACTTCATTCAAGGTTTCTGTGGCCCGGGACGCGTCGCTCGAAAGAATAAGATCAGGACTTAAACCCCGGGCCCTCAGCTCCTGACCGAGCCTCATCGCAGCGCCGAGACCTAACTTCGTCAATCGTCGGCCATGATCGCCCAATCCGATAGGAGGGCTTGAATGGGCATCTCCGTGTCGCATTAATATAAGTCGGCGCATACTGTGTTCCCGCACTGAACTGCTTTCACTTCATCCCGCTTTGGGTGACGTCGCTTTTTCTTTGATCTCTTTCAGCTTACGAGCCGCTTGTTCAAAATCAGGATGTTTGAGTACGCAGCGCTGAAGAAGCTTTACCGCCTCCTCAGCCTGACCTTTGGCGGCAAGCATAATCGCTTTGTTATAAAGCGCAGATCGATTGTCTGGATCAAGCTTGATCACCGTGTTGTAGACCTTCGTCGCATCATCATACAACTCGGATTCTTTGTAACATACACCCAGCTGGTTGAGATAGCTGACATTCTCTGGCTCATGAGCGAGAGCGGATTTCACGTGGCGCGTCGCTTTTTTAAAATCCTTCAGGGCGAAGTATCCTTGGCTCATGATGTGATGAAGCCTTGGGAACGCGACCTGGTTGTCGAGGGCGATTGTAAGAAGGTCCACAGCCTCCTGGAACCGATTCAAGCGGAACAGCAACTCGGCTGCTTCTTCATAACGCATCGGGTTGAGTGGTGAGAGTTCGATAGCCTTGCGGAAGAATTTTACCCCATCCTCGATTTTTTGTTCCATGACACAGAGGCGTCCGCGCTCGACATAGGTGTGAACATAATGGGGATTGCGTTTTTCGGCCTCAATCAAATACTGCATAGCGGGTTCGTACTTCTTTTGTTCGATGGCGACACGCGCGAGTCCAACGATAGGGCGCGCGGCTTTTTCCGAAGACGCTGCCAAACGTTTGAAAATGAACTCAGATCGGTCCCAGTTGCATGCCCGAAATTCGGTTTTCGCAAGTTCGTAGACGAGTTCGGGATTGTTCGGGTTGTTGAAAATTTTGTGCGCCTGGCGAAGTTTGGGCACGATATCCTTGAACGTATAAGGCTTGACGAGGATGCCATCGACGCCATTTTCACTGGCGAGCATGATTTGTGCTTTATCGGGTTGAGGCAGTGTGATTGCGAACGGCCCACGGCTATAGTTCGGATTTTCCCTGAGTTCGCTGAAATAGTCGTAACCACCCATCAAGGGCATTTCGAGATCGCAGATTGTAACGACGGGCTGGATCGAAGGATTATCGCGAAGAAACTGCAGGGCTTCATGGCCGTTGGTGAACTGTTTAATCTGCGCAAACCCGAGCTTTCCCAGATGATGCGTAACGATCAAACGCAGGTCCTGCTGATCCTCGAGCAGAAAAAGGACACGATTCTGATCAAGCTGAGGCTCAAGTTTGATGCCGAATTCATCCGCCAATGTTTTTGTCTCAGCCATGGAGATAACCCCTCTTGAAGAATGTTCCGGTGAACTTTTCGCGGTCCGCAATCGATCGGAAAATAGTGTCTAATTATCATTATGTTAAACCGAATCGGTCATGAATGGGAGTCCTCGTTCACAAATTCCCTGAAAGGCCCGCGGAAAAAAGCGCCCTACCATTTGGCAATCGTTCCAAAGACAAGTGTTTTAAATAAAAAAGCGCCCACTTAAACAGTGGGCGCAGATTTTGTACTCAATAATTTATTTTACCTTAGAATCGATTTCATCGCCTCGACGAAAGCATCATTTTCCTTCGGCAGTCCGATCGTTACGCGCAGACAGCCGAAGAGCCCGGGCCCCCCGGAGATGTTGCGAACCTGGATCCCGAGTTCCATCAACCTCTGATAAGTGAGCTGGCAGGCCTCTTGGTTTGGCCAGCGGAGCAGAAGGAAATTCGCCTTGGAGTTGTAGACTTTTACTTTTTGGTGAGTGGCAAGCGGTACCAGGTTTTTGAACATGCGCTCCCGTTCACTACGAGCATTCGCAACATTGCGATCCATGAATGCACGCATTTCGGGATCATCAAAAATCGTTTGGGCAGCCGCAAGGGTGAAATGATTCAACAGAAAGGGAACACGGAGCTTGCCGAGGTTTTTGATCAATTCAGGCGAACCGATTGCATACCCAAGCCGCACACCTGCCGCACCCATCGTTTTGGAAAGGGTACGAAGTATGAGAAGGTTGCCGAATTCAGAGATTAAATCGGTATAGGGATCGTCATCGAACTCATAGTAAGCTTCGTCCGCTAGAAATAACACCTTGGGATAACGGGCAAGGAGATCTCGAAAATCTTTTTTTGCGAGCGAATTTCCGGTTGGATTATTCGGTGACGCAAAGATCACCATGGAGCCGTCCGGAAGCTCAGGAAGTTTCTTCAGGTCGTACTGAAAGTTCTCATCCAATTCCCAGGTTTCGTAAGGAATATCAAGATATTGGGAATGGGATTCAAAAAGCGGGAAAGACGGCCTGGCGATCACAAGTTTGCCGAGAAGCTGCTTGGCAAGTCCTTCCAGGATCAGAGTGATCAGGTGATTGGACCCCGAGCTGGTGAGGATGCAGTCCGGGCTGATGCCAAGATACCGAGAAAGGCCCTGCGTTACCTCTGATCCCATTGGATCTGGATAACGATTCCACTCTTCTTCGACCAAACGCTTCGCGATCTTTTCTTTCAAAGCCCGCGGCCAATCCCACGGACTTTCGTTCTGATCGAGTTTGATCACGATGTTTTGCGGCGCATCCAACTTATAAGGACGTGCGGCTAACAAACTTTTCGTAAAATACTGACTCAGCCAAGTCCAATCGGGAGACTGAACACTGAGAGTTTTGGGAGCATCCATGGAGGTCCTTTATTCGGAGAAGAGGCCGCGCCTATGCAAAAGATCGTACGTCGCGATCGAGACGGCATTGGCAAGGTTCAGGCTGCGCACGTTTGGGTGAAACATGGGCATGCGATACATGCTGGAACGATAACGCGTGTGGAGGTCTTCAGGCAAGCCTGAGGTTTCGCGGCCAAAAACGAGGAGTTCGGTCGAAACCGGAATATCCGTATAGTGTTTTTCGCCGAACTTTGAAAAAAACGCAATACGGCCGTCAAAAGACTCTAAGAGCGGCTCGATGGAGTCGTGAATTTCGAGGTCAAGAAAGGGCCAGTAGTCGAGCCCGGGACGACGGAGGTTTTTGTCGGTGAGGCTAAAGCCAAACGGTTTCACCAAGTGAAGGCGATTGCCCGTGGCGGGTGCAATGCGCCCGATGTTGCCAGTGTTTTGCGGGATTTCGGGTTGGAAGAGACAGATGTGAAAGTGTCCTGGCAGCATTTAATGGGATCCTGACAGCAATTTTTTGGCTGCTTCGTGTTTGGCAGCCGCTTCCAGAAAATGTCGATACTGTACGCGAAGCCGAAGCATGGAAACCATGTTAACCGCAACATGGCACACGATGACGGGAATGAGGCTTCCTGTTGACTGAAACATCCAGCCAAACAAAAGCGAGGAAAGCACAGCCCATAGTGTCCAGATGGACATTAGACCCTGGGGTCCGAGATGGAGAAGGCCAAATAAAACGGCTGTCCCAAGTATGCCAAGTTCGGGCTGGATAGCGCCTCGAAAGAGCAATTCTTCGCCCAGTGAGGAAATTACGGCTAAGTACAAAGATGCCGGAATAGACGCCGCGCCAATCATCTGCATAAGGATATGACGGAAGGCTTTGAACGAAGGGAATTGTTCTTCGAAAACGTAATTAAAGATCAGAAGGACCGCTGCGCCTATAAGACCGATTCCAAGCAGACGAAGACCCAGATGCCAATCCGCAGGCCAGGTGAAGGCGCGAATGAGTAATTTGTGTTGGAAGTGCGCGACGAGCCCGCCTACACCGCCCATAATGAGGTAGTGCAGAGTTGAGGATCGCAAAAACGAACTCACTCGGCTCGAACCTATATCATCTTTGTCGGTGCCATTCTGGTTTTGCATAATAAGCCTAGCTCTCGCAAACGATTTTCTAATCGAACAGTCGTTAAACCAGACCTAAGCTTTTTTTTCCAACGAAAAATACTGACATTGATTGTATGGTGCATCAGTTAAGCCGCAAGGAGGATTCTTTTTGAAATACCGTTCCATATTGCTATTTTGCTCGCTCATTTCGAGTACGCTTTTCGCAGCATCTTTTGATAAACGCGATGCGGTTCAGGAGTTGGTTCAAAAATTAGAAGCAATCGATCCGAATATTAAAACTCACCAAGATGACTGGTCGAAGGTCCGCGCACATTTGGAACAAGCTGCGCAGCAAAGTGAGTCGACCGCAGGATTAAAGTTGAGTGTGCAACACATTCTTGATCAATGGGGCGGCCTTCACTTTCGAGTCCTTGATCACGATGATGCCCAATTTTGGGCCTTAAACGGCGAACCACTTGCCCTTCCGAACGCCTGGTTCAGCCAGCGCGGCAGCAAATGGATCATTCAATACTCCGGCAACCCAAAGTTGAATCGAGGGAACAGTGTTGCAGCGAAAGATTTTTCGCCCTACTCCAAAGACGCACAGGCTAAAGCCAAATGGGAGCTCGCCCTTCAGACCAAAGTGATGAGCGAGCCGAAAGCCACCTCCGTTTCTCTGACGAAACAGCCTTTGAGTGAGTGGGCCCTGTCTCTCACTCAATCGAGTAGCGCGACTGTTATCGTCGATAGCAAACGCGTTTGCATCGAAAAGGTCTGGTTCTGGCTTACTAAAGCTGTCGCCCAGAATATCGCTTCCAAAATCGACTCAAAAACCACTCTTTGCCAAGGCGTTGTTTTGGATCTGCGCGACGTTTTTGGCGAAGGCCTCGATGTCTGGCCCAAACTTTCCGGCAAAATGCCTTTCGCAGTGCTGACGAATCATTCCACACGCGAAGGCGCAGTATCGCTCGTGCGTGTGCTGAAACAAGACGCGAAAGCCCGTATTTTCGGTGAACCAACAGAAGCTTCAAACGCCCTGCAGAAAAAAGAGCCACTTCAAAAGTCGGGATGGGCCTTGATCGTTGTCGGCGAAGGTGATCCCGTGGTGCCGGATACGGTGATCAAGGATAGTTATCTCAACGCGGAAGGCGTGGATGACGTTCGGGAATCCGGTCTCGGCTGGCTACGCAAGGAGCTTATCAAATAAATCTTTCGGACAGTCGACTCGTATCGGCTCTAGGGCTTTTCACGACTTTGACTGTCCAGAAATTGGACAGTGGCTGAATCATGGAGAGAAAAACTAGAATATTTGCACACTAACAAATTAGGAGTAAATTTTCCCTCAAATCAAACCGATACGGGCTCAGTGCGGCGTCTGCTTGAGTGGCAGATCGAATCGCCACAGCTACCGTCCCGGGGGATATCGATGAAACGTTTGTTTGCAACTCGTGTCTTGATGAGTGGTCTCGCCTTAACATCATGCAGCGATTCGAAATCAGTCGCTGCGGATTATTTATCCAAAGCCAATAGTTCAGCCAGTGGGGATTCATCGGGAGCCGTGGGGGATACTACGCCCGCAGTTGACGATTCAACTCCGGCGCCTGCCGCGAGCCCAGCTCCGGCCGCAGCATCAACTGGGAGCCCATCGACAGTTCCTACGCCTGCGGTAGCCTCAGCGCCCGCACCTACGGCAGCGCCGGTAACAGCCCCCGCGCCTGCAACCGCACCAGTGCCCGCGGCGGATCCGGCCATGGCTCTCACCTATGCGAATCTCAATACCAAGATATTCTCGGTTTCCTGTCTGGGCTGTCACTCAGCGTCCGCGAATATGGGGGGCGTGAGTCTTGATACCTACGCAAAAGTCAAAGCTGCTTCTGCGAAAATCAAGGTAACCACGCTCGACATGAAAACCATGCCTACCAGCGGACCCTTGTCGACAGCCCTGCAAAGTCTGCTTTCAAAATGGATCGCGGCCGGCGCACCGGAAAAATGATCTTTTAGAAATTGGACCGATCCAAAGTTGAGGCCGGCTGCTAAGCCGGCCTTGCTGTATTTTTACTTTTCACAAAGACAAGCTGATACATCATATATATTCATATCTTGCGTGACACTCCTTCGCGATCATCATTGTATACCGTTCTATTTATTCACTATTTAAGACTTCTTATACTTGGAAAATGAAATCAATTGCGGTTTACTATCAGACATATCTCGACATAACCTAATTGAGTATTGCGGAGGTGCTCGTTTGCGATTCAACCTGCCTAAAAGTCTGGCCTGGGTTCTCTTCAGTATATGCTTGCTCAGTTGCAAACACGAAGGTTTGAATTCGAATTTGAATTCGGACGACAGTTTAAGACAGCCGACACGTTCCCATGTATACGATGCTGTTCTCGATGCCGTCAGTCATAACGAAGACAAAACATCCTGGTTAGCAAGCCTTAAAAATATCGTAAATAAGCCTCTCCCGTCGAACGTCTGGTTCGCCAGTACGATTGCACTGGACGATGACTGGATGGTTCAAAGCCCAGAAGGTTATTGGGGCCGAGACGCTTCAACACTTCCTATTAATCTTGCTTGCAAAGCCGGAGATGCTGGTTGTGACCCTCAGTTCTTGAGGCATCTTTGCTCGTCCGACACGGATTGTCAGCCCTTCCATACTGCCTGCCAACCGCTCGAGGCTTCTGTCTATGCCGATGGCCAAAGCCCCAAAAAAATGTGTCTTGGCTCAGGCGACAAACTGCTGGATAGATTTTATAGAGTCATAACCAGCGGGAAACAGACTGTTGACATCACCTCACTTTCCGAGCCCCAAAATCGCTTTTATGAAATGATGGTCAACGCCCTCACACGTCTCGCACTCAAGCCGCAATCACCGACCGTCAGAATTCTCTTTTCGGGCAAGGAGACGCATAAATTCAATATTACCGTTCTTCCTGCGGGCATTCTGAACGACCTTCTGCAATCGATGAAGACGCGCGCTTCCAAAGACCTTGCTGGATCGCTGGACTCAGACACAGCGGGCGTTGAAGCCAGACTTTCAAAAATCGATCAATTCCAGATCGAAATGCGCTATGTCTCGAAGTTCGGCGTGCCGAGCTGGAATCATGCCAAAATCGTGATTGTCGATCAAGACACCGCTATGGAGGGCGGGCACAATTATTACGATCCTGACTATTTGAGTGATCAACCTATCTTCGACATTTCCATGGTTTTTCACGGAGCCGCCGTGTCGCAGGTTCAGGCTTTCGTCAATGCCCTTTGGCAGCAGGCGAACTACACGTCTAAAAATTCGTTTTTTGTAAAGTCGTCCATTCCTTATCGAGACACGGTTTACCCTGCCGGCAAGCCTAAGGGTAACATCGCAGTTCTTGGTGTAGGGCGAATGGGAGCTTTTGGTGATAACCCCGCCGACCGGGCCTTTCCAGCCCTGCTTCAATCCGCACAGAAAAGCATTTATATTGCGCAGGAAGATATCTTCAGCAAACTCCCTGTCAATGTCCCTGGATTCATTCGGGACTGGATTCCCCTTCCCGTTCAACCCATTACGCCCCCAGTCGCGCTTCCCAGTCTGGTGGACGCAATACTGTTGAGAAACGTCGACGTTCGTATCATTCAATCGGGTCAGGAATCGTTTGAAGGTTATGGAATGATGGGCTTGGCCGAGACCCATGCCCGGATTGTCAGAGCTCTTTTAGATCGTGCAACAAAGTTGAATCAGCAGCAACCCGGGCTGATACCAACAACCGGCAACGAAACACTTCGTTACCATGTGTGCAAAATGTTCCATCATACCAACTGGCACATCAACGCTAAAGACGAAGTCTGGGCGGGCGGAGAAGACCTCAGGAATCAGTTGAAAGCAAAGATTGCCGCAGGTCAGGGAAGTTCCACAGAAGCAAAGGCTCTTAAAGGAAAAATTGAGCTTATGAAATTTGGGGCGCACCCCAAACTTATTATTATCGACAGTAAAGCATTCTACATCGGGTCCAACAATTTTTATCCCGCCAATCTCCAGGAGTTTGGTCTTGTCATTGACGATGAGAAGACCACGGCCACTCTCCAGAGAGAGTATTTTGACAAAGCCTGGAACTCTTCGGCGAACCGCGAAGCGGACTGCGGATCACCAACTGAACCTCTTGTTAAGTTTAAAGACCTTGACGGAATTGAACATACCGTTGCGACAGTTGACGGAAACGCATAAAAAAAAAGGAAAAATAGCTGCCTCGCTGAGGTGGCTTTTTTTTCGATAAAAAATTTGCAACTACCTTTACGTACTTGTCTCTCCATGCAATTTCCAATTTTCCACAATACAATCGTATACAACTTATGTCCGACTCCTGGTACCCTAAATGATGTTAATCATCAACATTGCGAGAGTACCGTATGAAGTCAAAAGTCCTTGATTCTATCAACCGTGTTACTGACGACGTTCTCAATGACAAAGAATCCAAAGTCGAAGGCCTGTCGCGCCGTATCTGGGCTCAGAATTTTGCCCTCATTACTGCGTCTGCGGGCGTTGCATGGGCCTGTGGAAGCTCAAAAGGCGGAAGCGATGCAGTAGCTGCAACCACCTATGCCCTTGCGGACCAAAAATCCGATGCTGCTACTATGAACATCGCACTGGGCTTGGAACTGGAAGCGATCGCAATCTACACTGCGGCGGCTGGCCTCAACGTTTGGGATACATCGGCAAGCGGGCTCGCTCCAACTTTTCTTGCCGTGGCGAAAGTATTTCTTGGTCACCACACAGCGCATCGCGATGCGTTGACAGCTCAAATCAATCTGCTCTCGGCCGCAACAGCTATTACACCGGTCACAGCAAAAACAACGACTGAATATCTAGCGCCATATCCTGGCATTGCTACGCTCTCAGGCGCCGATGGACTGCTGACGGTTCTGCAGGTCGCAGCCGAGCGCGAGATGAACGCTGCAAACGCTTATTTCAGCGTTATCAAGAGTTTTAAAAATGTTGATCTGATGCAGACTTTGGGTGGACTTTCAGCAGATGAATCAGGACATTACGGTGTTTTGAACGCGGCCGCTTTTGCTCACGCGTTCTTAATTGGCAAAACAGCTGACACTAAACTCGACCAAACCTTATTGATCTCCGGCGCGCTTCCTCCGTTCACTTATCCGCGCAAAGTTCGTTCGTAAGCCAAGTCAGATGAAAAGGCTTGGGAGTGATCTTGAGCCCTTTCACTGACACTTGAAATTCAAAGTGTACTCATAACCCTTACCGGTTTCGGCTGACTTATCGTCATCGTCAACCATAACCGCGCTTCCTGCCTTCTTTTTAGCCATTGATTCCTTTATGACTTTGGGAACAAGACCCTTCTTTTTTGAGATTTCCGCCTCGCCTTTGATTTCGCTGTATTTGTCCTCATCCATAGTGCCTACGTACTCAAACTTCTCATCGACCAGCACTGCATGGCTACTTTTTACCTTTGAGCAATAAGCCTCGGCTTGTTTCATTGCATCACGATTGCCGTCGCCTTTGCGTGCAACGAGAAATGATACGTAAGCAGTATTGTTCTCAAGAGGGTGAACATCGGGATAGGTTGCGCACGATGTTATGAATGCACACAAAAGGAACGGAGAGGAGATAAGGAGATAAGGTGTTTTCACTGGGGATTCCTCAATAAATGACGATGGAACCCCCAAAGAATATCAGAAGTCTCAGCATCTTCCACGAACTAATTAGCGGCATAGGACGTGATGACTTCACGCAGGAGCATCCAAAACTTCTCAACGCTTTGAACCTGTACGTGCTCATCAGGGGAATGGGCACCGACGATCGTTGGACCAAAGGACACCATATCGATGCCTGGATATTTTTCGCCAATGATGCCGCATTCGAGCCCGGCGTGAATAGCCTTCACGTCAGGCTTACGGTGAAACAGCTGTTCGTGCGTTTTCGAAACGAGAGCCAGAGCCTGCGACTGCAAGTTAGGATTCCATCCGGGATAACCGGTAGAATGTTCGACCTCACCGCCGGCCAGGTGAAGGAGCGATGCGATCGAATGATTGGCATAATCAAGCTCCGATGGTACCGAACTTCGCTGACTTGTTGAGATCGTGATCTGTTTGCGTCCTGTGTTCAAAACCCCGAAGTTCGTAGAGGTCTGCACGAGTCCCGGGATCTCATGACTCATCTTAATAACGCCGTGTGGGATTGCATCCAACAGTCGAATGAGGCGTTTCTGAAGCGTCCGTTTGAACACTTTGCCTTTTTTAATCCCCTCACCTTCCCATTCGGCATCAAGTCCAGGATCAGAACTTTTAAATTCCTGCTGAACTTTCGTTTTGAATTCATGAAATTTTTCCTGGGCCAGAGCCCATTTCGGATTCGGGATATAACCGTAGGCGGCCGCCTCCCTCGGTATTGCATTTCGTTTATTGCCGCCCTCGATACTGCCGAGACGCATGCCGAGCTTTTCCGCTTCGAGCAGAAAGCGGTTGAGTATCTTGATCGCATTGCCTCTTTGTTTGTCGATATCAAGACCTGAATGGCCGCCGCGAAGACCTTTAACCGTGATCTTGAAAGCCTGCATCTTCTCGGGAAGGTCCTCGACCGAAAGATCCCACTTGGCGAGCGTATCGCGCCCACCCGAGCAGCCGACGTAGAGGGCTCCTTCTTCTTCGCTGTCGAGGTTTAATAGGATCCGGCTTTGCACGAGCGTCCCATCGAGGTTTTTTGCGCCGGTCAACCCGCTCTCTTCGTCGATAGTCATTAGAAACTCGAGCGGGCCATGAACGAGCGTCTTGTCTTCAATAAGGGCCAGCATAGCGGCGACCCCTAACCCATTATCAGCGCCTAATGTCGTTCCTTTTGCATGAATGACGTCACCATCCCTCTCAAGTAAGATGGGATCTTTCATGAAATCATGTTTCACATCGGCGTTTTTTTCGCAGACCATATCGAGGTGACCCTGCATACAGAGGGAGGGTGCCTCTTCATGGCCGGGACTTGCTGGAACGCTGAGAAGGAGGTTGCCGACCCTGTCCGTCTTGATAGAGACAGAATGCGTGTGAGCAAATGCCTGGACATAACGTGTGACAGCATCTTCATGCTTGGAGGACCTTGGAATGGCCGCGAGGGCTCCGAAATGTTTCCAGACCAGACTTGGCTCCAGACCTACTAATACGTCCGTCACGGCATGCTCCTTCTAAGTCTCAAAATGCTGCAAAGTGCTCTTCCTGATAGGCCAGAGCTCCTCTCGTTGTAAGGGTACGCTTCCTCGAAAACAGTCGCAAGCGTCTAAGGACAGGCTCCCGAGGACTTTTTTTTTATAAAAGGGGTGGGTAAACGTTTCTAGAGCGGAAAGCACAGAATTCAAGGTTTCGGGGAAGCGAGGTAAAAGCGCGTTTGGCGTGGATGACCTGCTTGATTTAAAAGCTCTTGCTGAGCTCGATGAACATCAGGGAATTTTCGCTCGCACGCGGGTTGGCGCTAGTAAAAGCATCATCTTTGGCGAGAGGATTGAGATAGGAGTAAGTGCCGATGGAATAATTGACACGAATTTTAATCCAGTCAACAACAGAAACTGAGATACCCAACTGAAAAAGAGTTTCTTTCACGTCGGTCAAATACTCGCGGGTCACCGAGCCTGTATCGGTGTCACGGAGACGAAAGGTATAAGCGGAAAGGTTTTGTGTTCCTGCCGCCGCATTGAGCGAGACACTATCAAAGACCGGAAAGCTGATCGCAAACATGCGCTTATTCGATTGTTTAGCAACCGTTTCCGGATCATCGTTTGGATTGAGACGTTCGATGGGTTGATCGGATTTCCGGGTGGTATAATCGTAGGAGGCCCTGAGAGCAATATCACCAAACGTCATAGAACCCGATACGCCCAGCTTCGATTCTGAGGCGAATCCGAGGTGATATTTGAAACGGCTATCCAATAGACTCATACGGTCGCGATCAAACTGCACAAAATTGGTATTGCCGAATTTCCAGTTTTCCCCGTTAAGACGCATACTGAAATCACCGAGTCTTTGGTTGATATCGGCTTTGACCAGCGTGTCGTTTGATTGAATATGCGAGTTCAGGTCAAAGGGCTGCTGCGCAGCAAATTCCAGGCCCCCATCGAGCTCTTTGCCCTCAGCCCTGAGACGGGAAAACACTTCCGATTGACCCCAGCCATGAGTCGATCGCATATGAGGAAAAAGACCATCGTAGGAAACGCCGGCTTCACCCCTTATCGCATTCGATAATTCAAAATTCATTAGAGGCTTGAACGCTAAAAATACATTGTCTTCAGACGTCTGACTTCTTTCCTGACTCAAAAAATTGCCCGAAATCCCAGGCAGCACGAAGGTCTGGCTTTGACTTGTTTTAACGTCATAACCGGCGAATCCGCCTGCAAATTCGATACTACCGCTATTGCCTTTGGCGCCGTTTCCCCCAGCAAAACCACGAAGACCGACCCGATGCGTGACCCGGTCCGAAACATCCCGGCCCTCGCCTCTGTTGAGGTTTTGAGTGCTCTCCTGTCGTAACAAAGCGCCGGGTTTCCACTTGATACCCCAGCTCGCGTTCTGTGGCACGTCCGCCCATTCGTCTTCGCTGGCGCTGCCGCTAGCATCAAACTCACGCGACATATCCACGGAGTTCACGTCGCTCTCGACATTAATAAAAGCGCTGAGGAGTTCGTCATGACGCTTACGGATCTCAGCCAGATAATTCTGCCGTTCCCGCGCCAAGCCTTTAGGCAAGGATTTTGGAGTCGTACGCGCAAAATATCGCTCAGCCCGCGAATATTGACCAAGCTTGAAATAGCAGATACCGACATCGTAAAGAGTTAGGACCCTGTTTGGACCTTTGAATTTAAGACTTGCACGCAGGCCACGCAGGGCCTTGGTATATTCCTCGGCTTTTAAATACGTCGCTCCATAGGCGTAAGCCGTGTCTTTCGTCAAAGGCGGGTCGTCCGCGAGGTCAAAAATTTGTTTGGCTTTTTTAAGCTTCTTTTTCTCGAAATACATAGTTCCAAGCAATAAGGACGCTTTGCCCTTAGCCGTCTCATCACTGATCAATCCACGGAGGATGGAGGCTGCTTCCTTAGGATTGCCCGCCTTATAACTTTCGTAAGCACGCCCATATTCACTTGTATCTTTTGGTTCCGATTTTTTGAGTTTTGGCCTGGTTTTGGGTTTTGCCGCGTCTTTGGATTCAGACGGAGGTGACGCAGTTGATTCTGGCGAAACCTCAGATTTTGAGGCATTCGTTTCTTTATCATCGGGATCAGCGGCGAAAGCCGTTCCCGTGAGGATTAAAGGTAGAATAAGGAGGCGAAGCTTCCGCATCTAGGTATCCTCAGGGTTCAAAGTGGACGCCGGGATATTTTTTCTGCACGACTGCTTTAGCTGCCTTCACGTTGCCCTTTTGTTGCACGACCTCTTTGTAGAACTGAATCTCTTCATCATAGCCCATGAACATTTCACTGCCTTTGCCTGCGTAGATGTTCAGGTAAGCATGAAGGTCTTTGAGACTTGCATCGGACAGCTGGGCCTCCGATGCTGCTAGGAGAGCCATGCGGCGAATCAAAATCATGCCATCAAAAAATTCCTGCCAAGCGCCTTTGGCTTTCACAGAATTAAAGCAGTTTTTCAAATCATCATTGGCGTGGGCATCTTCCAAACAACTTGTTGCCCAAAGTGTGCCCGACATCTCATATTCTTCGGAAGGAGACGTACCGGCGATGCCGCCGAGCTGCCAACGCATACGTGAGATGATGACCTTACTGTCACTTGATGCGTCTTCGCTCGTGAGTTTTACAAGAGATTTTAGAGCCATGCGAAGACAAGCTTCGTGATAGGATCCCGGCTCCATCCAACCAGCCATAGGCGTACGGTTTCTGATCCAGTGCGTATCCATCATCAGGAGGCGGGCCCATTCGTCTTTCGGCAAAATACGACCTTCTAGAAAAGGCAGCCATTGGCTGCGAGACTCACGCCACCGGTCGTCCCAAGCTCCAACGGAGCAATCATTGGGGAGATAAGAATCCGCGGTGCCTTTAAGCCTTTTCCCCGACACACCTTCCCAACGACCGTCTTTGGCAAAGGCCACCGACCGCACGTAGGGTATCCATTTCGAGAAAGCTTTTTTGGCTTTCATCTGCTGGGAAATATCCTGGCGGTTTCTGTCCATGAACCCTTCGAACCGAGCGTTGTAACGATCGCCCAGATGGGATTTGGCTTGATAATAGGTACGATCCTTCAGGTACGCGATCGGATTGACCCATTCGCCGTCGCGATAACTCATGAAGGCGATCAGGGCCACGAGAACCATGATGAAGAGACCGAGGTAAAGAAAGCTTCGCGTTTGAAGAGGACGATCAAAATCGGTCGAACCATTGCCAAGGCGCATGCGGGCGTTATTGGGGACTGAGGGACTAGGGGCCACACTCATTCCCCAGCCTGACATCATTTCACTATGAATCAATTGCACCAGTTCCGGATAATGGCGACGTACACCCTCGATATTATCGAAGGTTACCCATTGCCTTAAACTGCCGGAAATCTCATCCTGCAGACCGAATTGCATCTTGTGATAAGACTCCTGCACCTGTTTAAGGGTGTAAGGCCCCAAGAAACGTTCCATGCCCACGCGTATGAGGTAGAGGCGCTCCATCAATCCCTCGCCACGTGTGAAATTACGACAGTGATATTATCCTGCCCGCCGGCTTCATTCGCTTCCGCTATGAGGCGTGCTGGCAATTCATACAGTCGATCTTCGTATTCTTTGATAATACGAAGCAATTTTTTATCGTTAACCATACCGGTCAAACCATCTGAACAAGTCAAAAGGATTTCGCCGGGCTGGAGCCTCAATTCATAAATGTCGACTTCGCACTGCGTGGAGAGGCCCAAGGCCCGAACGAGCGCACCTTTTTTCGGATTCGCTGCCAGGGAGCCATCCGGAAGCCAACCGCGTTCCACATAGTTTTCGACGTTATGATCGAGGGTCAGTTGCCAGAGGTTGTTTTTGAAATAGAGGTAAGTGCGCGAGTCTCCCATATGGCAAATAAAGGCTTTTTCACCGACAAAAAGTATGCAATTCAGAGTCGTCGCCATACCTTCAACGGACGACCCGTTGCCTTTGGTGATGATCTCTTTGTTTACATGATCGATGCTTTGAATAAGGAAGGGTTCGACCTCTTCATGCCGCAGACTTTCGCAGTTCAGATAGGCTTCTTTGATACCGTTCACGGCCAAAGACGATGCAACTTCCCCACCCTTTCGTCCACCGATACCATCGGCAACGATCAGAAGGCCTAACTCGGCATTGAAGTACAAGCTATCCTGGTTGTTCTTTCGAACGCGCCCCATATCCGTTGCGCCGAACATTTCAATACGCACGATACACCCCATTAGTTCTGAGGTTCGTATCGGTCGGAAACCCTTGAAATATAAGAAAATTGCCTGGGCACAACCTTGATTTTTTGCGGAATCTTGTGCTGAAGGGACAACATTCCATACAGTTAGCGCCGATCAAGATTGTCAGTTGATCAAGGGTTCCGGACTCCGTAAGACGGGATTGAGCTCCGGAAGGTAGACCCACCCCTGATTCGAGAAAAACTCGTTTTCGGGTCGGGACACACGACCTTTGACCTCGAGACCAGCCATGACCGCGGTGACAAACGCGCTGAATGTTTCGACAGTAGCTGTAACGTCTTCCATCTTACTGCCATCTACCACGCCGGCCTTCATGAGGGCTTTTATAAAAGCCTGCCGCCGCTCGCGCCCAATACCGAACGCTCGATACTGGTAACCGATTTCGCGCGCGAGCTCGAGTTGTTCCACAAAGACTGACAAGGCATGCGGGACCGATGTTTCGTAGAGCTGGATAGGCTCCTCGAGACTTCGAAGGCGCCGCTGGAGTGTCAACCCTCGCACAACCAAAGGCGCTTTATTCGCGCTGTATGTTGGCTCTTGCAGGGAGGGATGCCAATGGTACCATTCCTTGACATCCCATATGCGCTGCGTCTGGGGATTCATAGGCTTTCGTTTTCTTTTGCCGCCTTTTGTATCGACCAGTTTCTGCATGTAGGCAACGGCGATGTCTTCGCAAGCGTTGACTCCAGGACAGCTTGGGCGCGTGCAGGCGACACAAGGCGGCACCGATAAAGGGCTATCAATCATGACTCGATCGGGACTCTCTGCCCGCAGGACTTCGAACAAACGATCGTCCGAAAACAGCCTGTTGACAGTGCCCATACGGTCGTAAATGCCGCTTATCTTTAAGTTGCCTTCACCCAGTTGACCTGTCATGATCACAAGGGTCGTTTTTGTTGAATTGGGACCTGCCAGATGGATCCCTGCTACCTTGACCTTTAACGGATTCTGCATGACGTCCTTCATGCAAGATTGTTGTCGATATGGAACATGCGGAACTATGAATGCAAGACTGCTGAGCTGGATGATATGCGCTGTTGCTTTTTGTTTTTTATCTCTTTCAATCCCGGCTTCGATAGTAAAAGCCCAAGATCGTGATCTTGAAGCGCTCAAACCCGCCCAGGAAGAATTCACCAAACAGCGTTACTCAACTGCTCTCACGCTCTTGCGTTCCTATCTGCGTGACCATCCAAATGATCAGGACGCTTGGGTATGGTTGGGGGCGAGTTATTATCACACGGGCCAGGCCCAGCTCGCTCTTACAACACTACTCAAGGCCAAACCGAAAAGTGATCTGAAATCTCTTCGCCGATACTACCTGGCTCTAAGTTACGATGCACTGGGAAAGTCGGAAAAAGCTAAAACGCTCCTGGCCGCACAGGCACGATCGAAAGATCTCGTCGCTGAAGATGCCCTCTTTGAGCTGACCGTCATCCAGTATGAAGAAGGGGACATGACGGGAACCCAGAAGAACATCGAGGACTATAACAAACGATTTCCCGACGGTCGTCATGAAAAACAGATCATGGGCCTCAAAGATCATTTGACAGAAGCTGGACACAGCGATGTTCCTGGCAGCCGCCGTGCTCAGTACAAGGCAACTTTTTTTGAAACGAACCCTATGTCGATCGTTTCCATACCTCATCTGTGGTTTTATGAGGTCGGCTATGATTACGCGCGAGGGGCCCGTTCCAATCCGGGGTACAACGGGCAAACACCGACCGTGCAGACCAACGCCGCTTTCGAGGAATACAAACTCGTGACCCAGGCGGGGTTGATTCTTGGTCCCTTCAAAGGCACAGGCACCCAGAGTCATGTCGGATACATCTATTCCCAGAACTGGTTCAGCGATAGCGATCGCATGCAGACCTACACGAACGATCCTGGTGATTTTCAATATTTTCCCTTCCGTCCCGACTTGATGGAAAGGACCCACCGTCTCTTCGTCGAAACCCAGGGGACACGCGGGAACTGGAACTTCGGCGGCTACGGGAGCTGGTCTTATATCCGGGCAGGCTCAGACCTTTTCCCAGCTCCCGAACGTCCCGAGATTCGCAAATCCTTCGATCTCGGTATCGTTACCGTGTTTGTGCCCTGGGTCGAATGGCTTTATACGCCCCAGAGCAAATTCCGGCTTTATTTAACCTTCGAAAAACACCTGAATCGAGAGCAGGACTCCTATTCCTACAAGACCTATAATATCGCGAGTACAAGTGAATCGCCCTTCATGAGCTTTACTCTGCAGCACGAAACCCGCTTTACGATCCTGGACGCGCAGCTGAAGGAAGAGGTTTTTCAACACCAATACCTCTACAATGACTACTGGGAAAGCTATAGGTCCATCGGCGCATCAGCATCGCTCCAGTTCCGTTTATGGAACAACCTCCATCTCGCAATCGCGGGATCGATGGCTACGAAAAACTTTGATGCCAGCGTAATCCGCGCCGTTGCCTGCTCCGATATCGGTGTATCAGTCGACCAGTCGACTACGGCCGCCGTGACCTGCCCAAGGCAAGATCAAATCACGAAATTTGCTGCTGGGGCGAGTTACGTCACGAATTCCCAGCAAAGCTTTGCCGGAATTTTTCGCTACAATGACCAAAAGAATGATAAATTAATCGTGTATAATGAAAACAAAGTCGAAATTCTTTTTGTGTTCACCCAAGCTTTCCCGACTTTGCTCGGTGTTGAGCGTTATATTGAACCGTTTATAGGTTTGGCTGACCAGCGGGGAGTATTTTAATGAGCGTCGATGATACAACGATGGAACTCATTCGCGAAGCGGTCCAAAGAAAGACTTTGGTCTACTTTTCGGTGAACAAGGTGAAGGTCGTATTCCAAACCCAGGTGCATTCCATTAGGAGTCGCTCGGTCGTCCTTTATAATTCCATCCCGGCCGAATACATTGCGCGAGTTATGGAATCGGACCAGTTCTACCTGAAAATCCAGTCGATTCGTTTCGTCTGTGATCAGGTGACGACCGACGGTATTCACCTCCTCTATCCGCTCGACAACATGCGGCTGGTCGAAGACAACCGCAATGCCAAACGCTACAATTTTGGAACCAAAGATGCAGCCTTTCTCGAAGTGATCAACCCCTTGGACCAGGAAACGATGCTTAGGAAGAGCCTTCTCGATATGTCCTCGACGGGCCTGTCCTTTCGTACGCCGATAGAGTCGGCGCTTTACAGCGCAGGACGCCGATTCGAAAAGATGAAGATCTACATGGAAGGCAAACTCCATAGTGAAGTGGCTGGACAAGTCGTTTACCAGCAATCGTTTTTGACTAAGGACGGCAAAAGCTATTGCCAGGTCGGCTTCAAGTTCGACTCTCCACAAAACAACCGATGACTATGACACGCAGATTCGCCCTTATAATGCCAAGGACCCGCGCTTATGAATAAGCTTAAAAAACATCAAAAAATCTTCGTCAATCGTTCGCTGAACATGGCTTCGATACGCTCCCTCGGTTTTGATATGGATCACACGCTCGTCCTTTATAACCGTGTGAATTTTGAGAACCTGGCCTTTCACGAGACCCTCAAGAAATTCATTGCCAACGGCTATCCCGAAGAACTTTCGACGCTTAAGTTCGACCCCAATTTCGTCATCCGTGGTCTGCTTGTCGACCGCGATCGCGGCAACCTGCTCAAGGTTGATGCGCACAAATATGTAAAAGTCGCGTTCCACGGTCACATGAAACTCGACAAGGCGCAACGTTCCGAGCTTTACAACGCGCGCGGCTTCAAAGCCGACGATTATCTGACCGTCGACACTTTTTTCGCTCTGAGCGAAACGCAGCTCTTCATCGAAATCGTCGATTACATGCGCCGCAACCCAGGCAAGATCCAAAAGACCTTTACCGAGGTTTTTAAGGACCTCCGAACCTGGATTGATCTTTCCCATCAGGACGGCTCGATCAAAACCAAGGTTCTTATGGAGCCTTCAAAATATATCGTGCGTGATCCGCATCTTGTTGAAACTCTTGTCAAATTGATCGATGGCGGCAAAAAGATCTTTCTTCTGACTAACTCGGATTGGGCCTACACCAACTCGGTGATGACCTACCTCCTTGATAATCAGCACGAAGAATTCCGTCATTGGCAGGATTATTTTGAGTACATCATCGTCAGCGCGGGTAAGCCCAACTTCTTTACGGGCAGTAATCCCTTTTATGAAGTGATGACTGACAATGAAGGCCTACTCCGCGCACACAGAGGTCCGCTCATCGCCAAAAAAGTTTATCACGGCGGCAATGCCAACCTCTTCGAGAAATTGACCAATCAAAAAGGCGATCAGATCCTCTATGCGGGGGATCATATTTATGGCGATATCATGCGCTCCAAAGAGCTTTTTAATTGGCGAACCCTGCTTGTCGTGGAAGAGCTTGAAGAAGATTTCAAAAAGACCGAAAAGATGCAGCCCGAATTTGATGCCATCATGGAAACAATTCGTGAAGAAGAGCTGCTGCAGAGCGATATGCAGTCCTTGCGTTCAGATATTTCCAACCATGAGCGCCGGCAGAAAAATAAACACGCAAAAAAAGAGCAGGAATCGAAGTTCCTCGGCAAAATTGCCGAACTCCGCGTCGATTTAAAGGCCAAGGAAGAGCAGTTGGAAGCCGTTCACAAAAAGATCAAGGAATTGGTCTCAGCCCGGGAGAAGGCCTTCCATCCCGTCTGGGGCGAGCTCATGCGGACCAGCCTCGAGAAAAGCCGCTTCGGCAAGCAGATCGAATCTTACGCATGTCTTTACACGACTCGGGTTTCATCCCTCAGGTTTTACTCCCAGGGCCAGAAAATGCGGTCCTATCGCGATCTCATGCCTCACGACCTTTAGGCACAAGCAAAAAAGAGCTCTTTTTAGAGCTCTTTTTTATTTCCCAACCCCACGTTTATAATAGCTAATATCTGTATTTCACCCTCTGCTGACTGGACCTACGCGTCTAAAGATCCCTCCCTGAGCAACCGATACCCCTTCCAGACCTATATTAGGACCTAAGCCTGCATGATAGAGACGTTGATAGGCCAGCGCTATCGCATCAAAGCCCTCATCGGTGAAGGGGGGATGGCTTCCGTCTATTCTGCTTTGGATGAAAAGCTCGAGCGCCGCGTGGCGATCAAGATCCTCCATCCGCACCTGGCCCGCAACTCGGATATCCGCGAACGTTTCATCCTCGAAGCCAAAACCGTCTCAGGCCTCGATCATCCCAATATCCTGCGTGTTTACGATTTCTCGGGCCTTGAGTCTGAGCAGCTCTGGATGGTCACCGAAATACTCTACGGTGAAGATCTCGCTGACTATGTGAAAGCTTTTCCCAGACATCGACTCCAATTCATCGTCGCGACCCTCGTCACCCGCGAGATCTGCCGTGCCTTGAACGAAGCTCATAAATTGAATATCGTCCATCGCGATATTAAACCCGAAAATATCATGATGCAGACCAACGGTCAGGTCAAACTCATGGACTTCGGGATCGCTAAGGTGAATCGGGCGAATGCCACGCAGACCGGCATTTTCATGGGCTCGCCGAGTTACATGTCTCCCGAACAGATACGCGGCACGGACGTTGATTATAGGGCCGATATCTATAGCCTATCCGTTCTTTTTTATGAGATCGTGACAGGCTCGTTGCCGTTCCTCGGCAAAACAACCGCTGAAGTCATCAACCGCATTATGGTCGGCCGTTACACGCCTCCCAATATGCTTATCACCGATCTGCCTTTCGGTCTAAATCATGTTATAGTCAAAGGCATGCAGGGCCAAAAGGAAGAACGTTTTCAGAGCGTTACTGAGATGGCGCAAGCCCTCGATGAGTTCCTCCAAAACTGCAACATGCGGGAGAGCCGCACGGAGCTCGAAGAGTTTTCACAAAATCGCGAAAAATTTGAAGATCGACTTGCGTCTATCATTGCGCCGAAAACCACCGTACCTGAGGCGACCGCACCTGTCACGCCGGACGAAAAATCACCGACGTTCCGCTCGAAAGTCACGCGGTATCATGCGTCCTACGAGGATCAGGCCCGCTTTGAGGCGGAAGGCAAATTAAGCGCATTATCGCCACGGGCTCCTGGCCATATCGAGCCCAATTCCACAGTCATACTCAACGAATCTATGATACCGACCTTGCCGCCAAAGACCCCTGTTTCCATCAAGCTGACTTTGAGTCAGGAAAAACCTGACGTTGAGGAGGATTTTTCAAAAACTGATCCTTCGCCCGTTCGAACCAACAGTGCAGAATCAGCAAAAGTCGTTCAACCCTTAGCTTCTAAACCAGAAGAAGCTGAGCCTGAGGCTATAGTACCCTTGATCCCGAAGAGCCCAAACCAGGGCATGGGGCAGTCTGCGGCTCCATCTCAAAACCAAAAGCCAAATCAGAATGAGAATCAGATTGAAAAACCAAGGCGCCAGGCCACAGTCATGCCAGGCGAAATGAATATAAAAGCGCAAACCATAGCGCCGGGAACGCGCAATCCCCGTCAGACGACAGGTAACTTCCAGTCACCTATGCGTTCACATACGCAGCCGCCCCGCACACCATCGCAGGCTATCAATCCGCGTGCCACACAGCATAAAGGATTTTATAGAGAATTTGTGGAAGACGACAAAAAACAGCTTAAGAGCAGCAATTTTGGGATTTATACTCTCCTAGCAGTCGCTACGGCAATCGCGGTCTTTTTCATCTTTTTCGGCGGTGATCGCATCACCCGTAGTTTCGTGCGTCAGCTGTCGGGCCGTCCGCCGATCGCGGATAACGGTGCACGATCTAAAAAGCCCAAAGTTGATCCCGTAATGGTAGAAACACCCGCTCCGGTTCCATCCCTCCCGGAGACGGTCGCAGTTGATCCCGAAGACACTCAGACTACGGCCTCTGAACCTGTTCCAAGCGCTGCGCCTCTGCCGGCGGATAATAAACCAAAATCAAAAGTCCAGACCAATGTTGTTGTGTCGCCGACAGTGAAACCACCTTTATTTACGAAAAAAACACCAACGAAAGACGGCACACCCGCTCCGGCGCCTGGTCCTGGCTCAGGCTCATCGCCGGCGAAAAGACTGGAGGCCCCGCCAGCGACTCTTGCATCAATACCTACGGATAAAGCGCCTGACGATAAAGTTCCGGAAACCACCAAAAAAGACAAACCCACGGCAACTGATCAAGGCGTGCTTCGTCTCGCCGCTTTGCCAGCAGCCGAAGTTTATATCGATGGTAAAATGTATGGGACGACGAACGACAAACAGATCGGCGCGATTGGTCTCAAACTCGATCCTGGTTCCTACAAAGTAAGCCTGAGACGTAAAGGCTATAAAACCGAAGAGCAGTCGATACAGGTCGATGCGGGGAAAATGCGTCAGGTCAGTGTCACGCTCACCAAAGTTGCTGAAATGGTCGAACTTTCGATTCGATCCAATAAGGTTCCGACCAGCGTTGTGATCGAAGAAAACCGAGCTGGCGGCCGTCGCCGCGAATTGCCCATGGTCAAACATTCGATTCAGATCAATCTCAAGCCAGGTAGCTACAAGGTCACTGTCAGTCACGAACAGGAAACCATAAATCGCGTGATGGAACTTAAGGAAGAAGACAAATCCCTCACGTTCAACGCTGACTTCAAATAATTGAGAATCAAGCAGAGGTCGAATGAAGGGCCGCTCACTTCGCTTTGCTCGGATCACGGCGGTCGGCTTTCACCACCAGCCAAACCCGTCTCTTTCCTCGCCGGCTCGGGAGGGGCTATGGCTGGAGTACTTGCCGACAATCCGATCGGGCCTCTGCCCCTGCTGGATTCGAAGGGGACGGACAATGACGTCGATTCTTGCAACTCTATTCGGTGCAGCCGCGTATTCAGGCACTCTTCCTGCGGCTGACATGCTGGCTTTGCGGCAGGCGGAGAAGATCGCTATGACCTTAACGGGCCAGCCTTTGCCTGATGCTATGCGCAAGGATTATCTAGCCGGTAAAATCAAACTCGAAAATATCGCCGACATATTAAGTCAGGATCCACAGTTCATCGAATATTTCGCTCAGTATTGGGCGCGCGTCATGAACTTTCAGCAACCATTTAACGCCTACGACTTGCGTACGAAATCCCAAGGTACGGTCTATGATCTCAATGGCACTTAAACTTTCTCGACATTTGAGCCCAAGGATCCCGCATCTTTCACGGACGCTGGGCTAAAAACAGCAGCGACCGAGATGAGCGGCCCTCTCGGCTTAGAATACATGGCTTGTGCCGATGGACCCAAATTACGATTCAAGACGAATCGTGATGATGATAAACGGCGTGGCCGATGGCGCTGCTAGGACCGGCCCTGACGGTAGTAAACTTTCCGCTGCTACGATAGCTCTCTGGAAAGCGATACAGCCTACCTATTCAAGCAATCTCGCATGCACCGACCCCAATCTAAAATTGGTAACCCCATGGTGGGATCCCGATACCGCTATTCGCCCCCGTTATTCCAAAGGAACACCCTATAAAGTTTCTCAAGGCGTTCTCGACCATTGCGGCGACAACCTCGTCAAATGCATTCCGCCTCAGGAGGATAAGGATGATCCGTTCGTAGACGCCGTTAATACTGACATTATGCTGGAACCAGCTTATATTATCGCTCATACTGTCGGCCGAATTCAGTGATATTGGCCTGAGGGGGTCCCATGCATAAAGCCTTCCTGTGGCCCCGATGGTATTGTGACGACGGGAAGTGTCGCCTACTATCCCGGATTCATCGGAATAATCAATGGAGTCAATCTCACAACAGTACGCATTGCGGGCGAGACCGTGAAACTTTATCACGCTGCAACTCTCCCGGCGAATACCAAACAAGTCTATCCCTGCAATGCAGGTCTGCGTGCTTTGGGCCTATGACGGCATGCAGATTCACGTGATCGGCACGGATGGAAAATGGACTCCGCTCCGACTTCCGGCCGCTCTGGATCCCGCGCTGTCTCGTATTGCGCTGTATTTTGATTCAGCCGCTAAAACACCTGTGGTTCTATCCATGGTCACTCTTAATAACGCGGGGCACTATGAGACTGTTTGCCGACGTGTCCCCTAAAGCTGCGACCTGGGATGACGTGACATTGATCTCCGAGCGTTTCTGCGTGTCCTGCCACCTCGACGATGGATATGAAACCCAGGCGACCTGGTCGGGTCTTAAAGATTCGATGATCAAACGCTTGAAATTGGGCGAAACCGAAGCGGGTACCATGCCGCCCTCCGAGACCAAGCTCGGCAAGGAAATGGGATCAAACGATAAAACCGTGATGCTCAGCTGGTTAACGACGATCCAAGCAACCACACCCAGCAAGATTCCCACAGGAACAAGCAGTCCGACAACTGCAGTTCCCATTGCAGGCGATCTTAAGAGCCTAAATGATATGTATTGTAAATCTTGTCATTCAGATGCCGTGAATACTTTGTTTTGGTCGAGCAAAAAAGCTCTCATCATCAGCAAGGTCAGCAATGGAGCCATGCCTAAAGGCACAGCGATGACCGATGCAGACAAACGTAAGCTCCTCGCTATCGTGAGCGCGCTTTAAGACTCATAAAATAAGCTTGAAGAAGGAGCCCCCAAACGCACGAAATCATTCCGTCCTGTGTGGGTGTAGGGAGTATGCGCGAAATCTTACGCTAGGTATAAGGCTGAAAAGTCGCAATCATCACGATGAAAAGTACATCTAAACACGTGTTTCAACTCACCTTTGATCACCCCACTTCAAGCGTCTGCACATTTTCCTCAAGCATTTGCATCCTCCCCCCGAAAATGACAGACAAGGGAGTACACCATGACTGACATTGGACAGATCGATCATCACCACATAGTCAAAGCGTGTGACGAAGCATTTCATCAAACGCTCGGAAAACACTTTTCAAACGGTCTGCTGACGCCAGACGTGAGTTTGGATTCTGTGAGTGAAAGCCTCGAGGTCGAACTCCAGTTCCAAGGACTTTTCAGCGGGAGTATCATTTTTGATATGCCTTTGGAAGGCGCCCTCAACTTTGTAACGACACTGCCCATCGTCAGTTTTGAGTTGAGTGATCAACTTGTGCGCGATATCTTCACAAAATTCGGAACAGATTTTGGACAACGTTTCGTCGTGAGTCTGCTCGGGAATCATACGGGGGTCGACCTTCATAGTGTGAAAATAACATTGGGCACACAAGGGCCCACGCGAAATCGCCAATACACCCGGCAGTATGAAACCGGGTGCGGAGGCGTAAACATAACGGTTGCCTCACGCCTTCAAAGCCTCCCCTCTCTCGCCAAAGGCGCTTGAGGTCTCAACGTCTCGGGTCGACAGCCTCATCATTCTGCTCTACGATGACCACGGAGGACCGTGGTTATGTTATTCAGCACACTCTCTCAAACATGGGGTATTGCCCTGACCGGCGGTGTTGCTTCCGGTAAATCGACTGTCGGCGAAAGCTTGAGACAGAGGGGATTCGTCGTCATTGACGCTGATCAGGCCTCCCGTCTTGTGGTCCTTCCTGGGACCGAAGGTTTTAAGGAAGTTGTCGCCACGTTTGGAACCAATATCCTGACTGCCTCTGGCGAAATGGACAGAGCCAAGATGAGAGAGATTGTATTTCAATCACCTGACAAACGGGCGACTCTCGAGAGCATCATTCATCACCGTCTCACGCATATCAGCGAGGAACTGCTTCGCCGTGAGAATCTTTTTGATTCGCCGCGTTTTTGGTTTTACGAGGCCTCGCTCATTTATGAGCGCAAACGTGCAGGCGACTTCAATCGCGTTTGGGTTGCCTACTGCCCCCGCGCCCTGCAGATCCAAAGACTGATGGCTCGTGATCATTGTGATCAGGAGCAGGCCGAACGCATTTTGATCGCCCAGATGCCGGCTGAAGACAAAGCGAAACAAGCCGACCTCGTCATCGACACAGACTGTGACCGACCCGAACTCGAGCGCCGCATCGAGCAGGCACTTGCATCGTTAACCCAAGATCCTTCCCCTAAGGAGTGACGTGTGAGCAAAAGAGGCAAAAAACCAACCCGCAAATCGGGAGCGAGCGATTCGCGCCGCAGCAACAATCAATCGCAGCGCAAAGGCAGTGGAAACGCTGATAAATCAGGCGAGGAAAAAGCCCGCCGTCCCTTCTTCAAACCGGGCCGCAAAAGTGAAGGCCCTGCCCCCGGGAGCCCGAATAGGGACTTCGCCCGCGAACGCTCCGAGCTTGAATATCGCGACCAACTCATCACGCCCGGCCAGCGCGAAGAAGTCGCCCAGGCGCGTCGAAAAACGGACGAGGCGATAAGGCAATGGCTGGCCGAAGCCAAGGTTGCAGCCGCGAAGTCGCGCGCTGACCCTCAGGACCACCTGCCGATTATCGATCGCCTCGATCCCTGGCAACGTGAGGCCTACGAAGCGCTTATGAATGGCGAGCATGTTATCGTCGATGCTCCCACGACGGCTGGTAAAACGCGTGTCGTGGAAGCTTATTTCGAATTGAATATCGGCGACCCGACCTTTCGCGCAGCCTATACAACACCTGTAAAAAGTCTATCCAACGACAAACTCAAAGAATTCACAGAAACCTTTGGCCGCGAAAATGTAGGAATTGCAACGGGTGATATCAAAGAAAACCTTGATGCCCCCATCGTCGTCGCAACGCTGGAGTCCTATCGCAACTCCCTCCTCGGTGTCGAACCCGATCTGGGTCGTTCGCTCGTCATCTTTGATGAATATCACTTCATGCAGGACACGAGCCGCGGCAGTGCCTGGGAAGAGGCGATCATTCTCACGCCGCCTTCGTGTCAGCTTCTTCTCCTTTCGGCATCGGTCGACAACGCCCCCGAATTCTGTTCCTGGATCGAGACCCTCACGAATCGCCGTTGTCGGCTTATCCAGGTGAAAGAACGACCTGTGCCGCTCGTTGATCTTGTGTACTGGCAGGAGCAGTGGCTACTGGTCGAAGCAGTTGCCAATATTCTCCCCAAAAAAGCCGCAAGCCCGTCCAAGTTCCCGATTGAACACGATGAAATCGCAAGACGTCTCAGCACCTTACCATCGCTCGGCCTTACGCCTGCGATACTCTACGCCGGACGTCGCCTGTCGTGCGAAAATCTCGCCATGGAAATGTGTCGACAGCTCGAGCCTATTCCCAAAGAACAGGCGCAGGCTATTCACGATCTGCTCGCCAAAGACGCGGGCGAGGAAGATCCGCTCAAATTCTTCAAACCCAATCTCAAACGATCCATACTTGTCTACGGCGTCGGGTATCACCACTCCGGACTCGCGCCTCAAGCGCGGCGAGCGGTTGAAAATCTCGTGAAAGCGGGACAGCTGCGTATCTGTGTTGCCACTATGGGGCTCAGTATCGGGATCAATTTCTCGGTACGTTCGGCTATGGTCACCGATTATTCACGACCCGGCGAGATGGGATTCACAACCTATTCGGCATCGGAAGTCCTGCAGATGTTGGGCCGTGCGGGGCGTCGTGGTCGGGATGTTGTTGGGTTCAGTTTGTGGCCTTCGGTCCAGGCCTACCAAAAGTTCGGGGGAACAAGACGCGAAGACTGCGAATCCCGACTGAAAAACGATCCTACGACGTTCCTTGGCCTCTTAGGCCGCGGGTTTAAGCTGCGCGATATAGAAAACTTCTATGAAAAAAGCTTTCTGCGTTTCGGCAACAAAAACGTCTCCTTTAATTTGATTCGGGATCAGCCTCTCAAAAAGGCTCTCGGCGTCGAAGAACTGTTTCCGGTAAGTCCCGCGCACGCTTACTCGCTGCACCTCGCGGAAGACCCCACTTCGCCGCTCATAGGTTGGCCTGATCAAGAGGCTTTCCTCGGTACGATAAAAAGCAAGATGGACAACCCACTCTCGCATCTTCATGTGCATCTGCACACAGTCGGCTGCATCGATGGTGACGAACGATTGACGTCACTCGGGTCAATTGCGCGCTATTTTCCTCAATCAGGCGGAATGCTTATCGCTTTCCTCATCGATCGCGGTGATATCGACGTTCCCAACCTGCTTGCTGGCCTCGAACTCATGGGCAGCATGTGTCTCTCGCGCTTCAAGGACCCACGCATTCCCGAGGATTATGACTACCCCTTTGATGCCAAGGAGGTGGATGAAATGCTCCAGGAATTTTATCCCCTTGAACTCTTCGAAGAGCTTTACGATCCGCCCAATGCTCGGCGCGAGGGCTACGTTTTCCGTGAGTTTAACCCACTCGGTGGGGCCTTGATCAGCGAATGGGTCAAGGGTATGAGCTGGGCTGAAATGGTGAAACGTTCGACCGATGAGAAGTTCGGCCAGGGCGATCTGATGAGTCTTTTCTATCGCGCGGCCACATACCTTCAGTCGATCGTTCAAGCGAAGATTCCCAAACTGAGCGCGGCGGCTGCCCAGCTACGCGACGAGATTCTGCGCGAGCCCCTGACACCCTCTGTGAAAGCACTCGCTCCCGTGAGCAAGGGCGAACTTATCGGTGTGGAAGCCGATGATGAGGATGAAGATCTTGAGGTGGATGCGGACCTCGAGGCGGCGGCTGGCGAGGAGGAGAATTGATAAAAAAAGGGCTGCGGCCGCGCAGCCCTTTCTTCGCCTAAGCGGCAACCTTATCGTCGCTGTTATAAGCTTGATCTTCGAACGCAACGTTCTTAACCGTTGTGCGATAGATCCAGTACCCAACTATCGGCAATGCGGTTAGAGTCACCGCCGCGAAACTTTCCGGCAAAGCTAAAAGAACAGTGCTGAGAACTGGCGCCAGGATCTGACAGATCGAAAAGAGGAAACTCACCGCACCCGACGCCAGTCCGGAGGGAGCATGATCAAAACAATTAAAGAGCTGGAGCTGCTCCCAGGGAATAAAAATCACTTCCCCTAAGGTCCAGATCACGATTCCCGCCAGTACCCAGGTAAGGGAAGTCGTCATAGGCCCAAAACACATCCCCGACGCAATGAGGATAGTCCCGATCTTGCCGATACGCTGCGGTCCCCACCGACGTGTCAAACGCCGAAGCGGTTTTGCCGCAAGGAGCACGATAAGCGCATTGGCCATGAGGATGCTCGCTGATACATCGGTATTCGCGAGACCACGTTTTGCAAATAACAACGGCAGATAAGTTAGGTTCGCCGAGAAACAGATGGTGACCATGCTGAGGCCGACTATACGTTTGCCATGAATCTTCATCGCCCCAATAAGTACGTTTTTGCTTTCGCTGATCGAAGCTCTAGGCTTGGAGCACTCCCCCTGACTTCGCTTCAGGTGACGAAGCATACCGGCTGCGAGGACCAGACTCGTGACCAGATCAACCAGCAAAAGCTCCCGCCGCCAGTCTTTAAACGCCACCAGTGAAATACTCGAAGACACAGCTAGAGCTGCGTTCGATACGAGATAGCGCATCGAAGACGCCTCCGCGCGCTCAGCCCCCTGGCAGCTTGCAATCAAGGCCATAGAAACGATCGTACGAAGAGTGAGACCGGCCATGACCAGGACAAGGCAGGACGCCACAAGTTGCCAGGCCGGAGCGCCTGGATTCCAGTACCCAAAAATTCCCAAAATATAGCTGATCGCAACCAAGAAAAAGCTGCGTTTCACACGCCCCTGATCCAGCAGATTGCCGATAAGCGGCTGCATCACACCCGAAAGGAGGGATCCCATTGCGAGAGTCAAGCCTGCCTGTATGGGCATCAAAGTACCCGACTCGGTAAGGAGCATAGGCTGGAGCGTGAGAGCGAAATTAAAGCTGGACGAGAGAAATACCAAACCGAGCAGCAGCGTGCGGCTATTCATGAAATCCCCAATGTCGGCAAAAAATGCCTTATGGAAATTCTAGCATTGCTGCGTCGATCTCTGAAACTGTCGGGAAATGGGAGCAGAAGAAAAAGCGGGAAATACGAAATAAAAAAAGAGCCTTCCGAAAATGAGGGCTCTTTCGCAATTTTTAGCTTGCTATCGCGGTGGAGGCTGACCTGTTTCGGCGATCGCGTTCGACCTTGCTTCGGTCCGTAGGGGGATGCGCAGTCAGACCCATGTTAACCGCTTGTATTTCGAGAGTGTGCAGTTCATTCGCCAAACGACTCTGGAGTTCCTCATACCGATCGAGTATCTCAGCGTTGGTAACAACAAACGGCTTTCCGTAAAGAACAGCGACTTTAGAAAAGGGTTTAGGGATCCTAAATTTATCCCAGCTCTTATGGAGAGTCCAGTAGCGCGCTCCAACAGCAACCATCGGCAAGATAGGCGCGCCCGTCTCGGCGGAAATGCAAAAAACACCCCGTTTGATTTCAAAGATAGGCCCTTTAGGACCGTCGATCGTAATTGCCGAACGAAGGCCGTCATGGGTTCGTTCGACCAAAATTGCGAGGGCTTCTCGACCGCCTTTGCGTGAGCTGCCGCGAATCGCTGTGAGGCCAATCGAGTTCGCCAGGCGGCTTACGATTTCGCCGTCAAGCGAACGACTGACGAGCAATGCAATACCTTGGCCCGCATGCGCCAGTATCCCAGCAAAACAGTTCTGATGCCATGATGCGATCACGAAAGCTTTTTTGGGGTGAAACAATTCGGCCTGTTTGAGATTTTCGGTATTATAAAAACGATAGCGATAAGACTTATGAAAAAGAACACATAGGAACGTGCTTAATCTGAGAATAAAAGACTTCTTCCACGTAACGGACAAAAAATTACCCTCCGAGAAAACCGGTAAATCCTGACATCGATTTAATATTGATGTGCGTCTATAGAGTCATGGATTCTCGATAAAATTGCAATTCATAATCTTTGGCAAGTAGAAAATTTTTGTAAAACAACAGTCACAGAGTCTTTCGACTTCAAAAAAGCGCTCAATTAGCAGCGTTTGTTCCCAGAAATGCCCTTGTGTATTGTCATGTTTTCACTCACGCGTTTTTCAAAACGGCAAAGACAATGAAAGATGTCGCAGTGTCGAAACACAAATTATTTCACAAAAAGACGGCATGAACTGCGGCCATCATGCCAAACATTGTACCGACCGGCCAATCAAGAGGGTGAGCGCAGTGAGCACATCGCAAAGTTTCTTATCCGACTCATTGCCGGACCCTCATTGACTACGGATAAACGACTTCTTAGCTCCGCTCTTTTAGATAACAGGCGTACTCCAGGCAGAAAATCCTAAGGCATCGAAATCACTTGAAACTCTTGATATACTTGCATTCCAAATAATTCTAACACCATAAGATCGTGACCATTTAACGTTTTATTCATGCTCCAGCAGGTTTCTCCATGACTATTTTGGCGAGCTGCTGATTTATTCAAATTGAAGCGGCATGGTTTGAGGCCACGCCTTGATAACATTCAGATATTTTTATGCAAACTCGGTGCATTCCGTGCTTTTGACAAACGTTTTTTGCACTTCGGTAACGAAACCTAAATGAATTTCCGCACACCAAAAAATGTGCCTCTTACACCCTTCTTACCTAAGAATTTACGATGACGATGAAAGCCCAACTGCTCACCGCGCCTAGGGAATTTGGCTTTTCATTTTAAACGGCCTTTAAATCTTGACAAGGCCAAGGCGGAGGCATAGAACACGTTTCGGACTTCACTACCTTTTCAGTTTTCTGGTGAGTATTCTGCTTGAAAAACAGTAGATTTAAGATGAAGCCCGATTGTGTGTTCGCACACAATGTTTAGCTCTCGCACTGCAACCTCCAGTCCTTTCCCGTTTTTTAGCGTTTTTTAAAAAACGCCGCATGTTCAGACACATCCAAATTATCCCCCAAAATCATATCACTTTAGGTGCCGAGAGCGCCGCGGGCCCCCATGGGGCCCTCATTTTCCCCATAATCCCAGAGTGTTAAAACTTTTATACTAAGTTCCTAAGATTTCTCACCGCGAAGCCGATCCAATAGTCTGGAACGGTGATCGGGAGAATTTATGAAGACACGCCTCGGAGTGAAAATAGGTCTAGTGGCCTGCACTCTTTTTACAAGCGCTCAGCTCAAGGCTGGATCGCTTGAGTTCAACACGCTCTACCGCAGTGCCTACTTCCTGGGTCGCGGCGATACGGGTGTTGCGACTGCGGATGGACACGAGGCAATCTTCTACAACCCAGCCGGTCTCGCTCTCGGGACCGGAATCTATAAGGAAACTGTTCTTCTCTCGCCAAGCGCAGACGTCTCGACTCGCACCAAAGACCTGGTTCGTCAGGCTCTGGTCGAAAAGAAAAACGACGCCTCGACCCTTGAAGGCTACGAGGGTAAAAACGTCCATCTTGGACTCAATAACTTCACAGGCATCGTCTTCCGCCGCTTTGCATTGGGTGGGCTGGTTTCCGCCAATACAAACTTGATGCTAGGAAAAGACGCGAATGCCAACGGTCTTGAAACACTTCACGCGGATGCTGTTGCAAACCGTGTTGCGACTCTGAGTGCCGCCGAAGGCTTTTTTGATCAAACTCTTCTGATCGGCACGACGTTTAAATACATCCTTAGAAACGAGGCGATACTCAACGTCTCCGCCGCCGATGCCAATAACATTGCCAACAAGTTGAATGCTGGTGACGTGAAACAAACGCGCACAGGCATGGGTGCCGATCTCGGCGTGATGTTAAGGCCTAAAGAGTGGCCTGTGTCGCTCGGCCTTCATATCGAAAACCTCGGCACGACGAATTTGCAAGCCGATGAAACAGGTGTGGCCTCCAAACGTTTGCCGCAGATCGTAACACTCGGTATGGCCGCTGAAAAAAACACCAAAACGAGCTCCCTGGCTCTTCTTTTCGATTTCCGTGATGCCTTGGGTGCCGTGGAAACAAACGTTTTCAAAAGAACACATCTCGGAGCCGAAATTCGTTTTGGTCACTTCATCGGCTTGACGGGTGGACTCAATCAGGGCTATCCCACAGTCGGGTTTTTCACCAACCTCTACGTTGTTCGCCTCGATGTCGGGCTCATGACAGAAGAAGTCGGTTCATCGTCAGGTATCCGTCCCGATCAACGCGTCATGTTCCGCCTCATGGCTGGTTTCTAAGGAGCTTTTATGCAAACAAAACTTGCCATCATCCTTGTTAGCACTTTGTTGTTCGGATGTCAGAAGAACGTTTTTCAACCCGTGGATAAAGCAAAGCCTGCGGATCAGGCCACAGCGTACATGAACGATCACCAGCCGGATCTTGCGATCTCTACGCTTAACGAAGCCATGAAAAATGACCCAAATAATTTTCAGTTGGTCTCTCTTATGGCAAGCGCAAAAGCGCAGAAGGCGGGGATAGATACTTTCAATCTCGTCGTAAAGCTTGCAACCAGCGGTGTATCAGGTAGTAACGGCCTGACTGCCATGTTTAGCGTTCTTCCAGCTGTTGATGCCAATAACCGAGGCCTTATGCTCGAAGTTGTCAACCTGCTCCAAAGCATTCCCCAGAACTCCCGAACCAACGAAGATAACTTTAAAGCAACAATTTTCAATGCCGCATTCACTGCACTGCAAGCCAAGTTTTTTGATCAGAACGGGGATGGTCAGTACACGGTTGATGAGCTCAAAAATCTCGATGACACTTCTGCGAACGCGATCATCAACAGCCTTCTGGATGCCCAGAATTCAGCTGTGCTCTATCAAGGGGCTGCGGCCAATGGAGTGGCAGCGGGGAAAGTGCAGGACGTAGTCACTCAACTCGAGGCGCAGCCAGGCGCGACCAACGCCGATAAGCTACGGAACTACCTCGCTTCCCATCAGACGCCAGTCCCGAGTCTACAAATGAATTTGATAGATTCTGGAGAATCCTCCGAAGAATCTCTCGAAGAGCCTAACGAAGCCGCCACGGAATAATTATTGCGCGTAATCATAGACGATATGGAGGGTGGTACCTGAAAGGGCACTGCCCTCGTCAGTAAGAGCCACTGTCGAACCCGTGATTTTATACGCTGTTGCGGGGAGTTCCACGTTATCCAGCAACACCTTTTTGATCGTGACGGTTCCCTTTGCTTCGACAACGCTAAAGGACGTCGAGGAAAGTTTCACGATATTGTCGGAGAGTTTGTTAAAATTCGCGCTCCAGTCGTCAGCGCAGATATCAAAAACAGCGCCGCCGGTTGCCGTTGCAAGCTCCTGGTAGCCTGTCCCAACATTGGCGATGGAACAGGTGCTTGATTTTGCGATACCGCTAAAGCTAAACACATGGGTATTCGCAGCGTCTGATTTGGTGAGTCTAATGAAGGTCGCTGCCTTCACATTGAGATTAGGATTATCGTCGGAAACAAACACAAACACTTTTTTGGTTCCGTCCCGAAGCCGGGCTTTTATTTTGCCTTTTACGGAGTCAACCATTTTCATTTCACTGCTTGCGTCAGTGAGCGCAACACCGCAGAGTTTGTCATCTGGATTGATTGCGGTCTGAGCAGCTTTTCTGCCAAGAGAACTCAGCGGCGTTATCAAAGTCTCTTCAGGCGCGCACACAGCGGCGGCCAGAATATCAAACTCGTTGTGAGAGCCCACTTCATTGATGATCTGCTCATGACCTTGAGCCACGTACGTCGGGTCGAGAATGAGACCGAGTTTTTTATCCGTATTCGATATTACCGTCACGCGCAAATCAGTGCGGGCCGAAACAGTCGCCATATACGAACCAAAGTTTTTGCGCACTTGCGCAACCTCTTGTTCCATAGAGCCAGAGTTGTCGATCACCCAAACCATATCGATTGGAGTGCCGACTTTTTTCACTTCAAAATCCTGCGTCTTCTGCACCAGTCCGGCACGAATCGTGGCGTCTGCGCTCGTGGTCGCCGCGCCTGCAGCACTCGCTTTTATAGCTGTTTTAGCAACTCCACCCGCAAACTCTTTGCTGCCGCTGCAGCCGATCCCGAAAGCTAAAACGAGGCTGATAGAAACGGGTGATGTTTTACGCAGCATGGGTGACCTCAGTGATGAATACGCTCTTTAAAGGCACCCCGCTGTTCGGCAATCGCCTTCAAGCTCTTGAGTTTTATCTAAACAAGCTCGATTTCTTAATGATTTCAGAGACTTCCTTGCCACTTTAGATTGAATAGAATTTCGGCAGTTCCATGCCTGGTCGGGTCGGCTCCTTCCCGGAGCGGTGTAAACACCTGCTCTTTGAGTTCCGGGTAGTAAGTCTCGGTCCACTGTCCCACGACCGAAACGAGACGCCCCAATCGCAACTCAAGACCCGTCGATGCTTCCAGCGCCGCCGAACTCAGGGAAGGGCCCAGGTCCCGATCAAATTTTTCCCAGCCCAGTTGAGAATTGAAAAACGGCGACACAAATTTTTTACGCCAAGGATGAAGGTCAACACCTGCGGATATGCCCCGACGCTGAGCGTAGAGTCGACCTGACTCATCATTCGTGAAATAACGAAGTGTCTGCGTGATCGCGAGCCATGAACGTGGATATTGGAGGAATTTGATCTGAGCGCCGAAGCCATCCTTGATCATCGATAGTCGCACCGCAGCCCCCAATTCGCCACTCTCGCCTTCATAAGATGTCTGTGGCGATCTCTTCTCAAATCGTGAAGGTTGAGGTGTCGCGGATTCGTCAACCGGATCGGTGAGAGAGGCGTGGGTTCGCGCGGCTCGGGCGCCCCGACTGGTCCCCTTCGGCGTCGGTGCCGGTACGTCCTGATCAAGGTCGGCATCGTTTGTGGCCGGTTCAATAGGGAGCGAAGCACGAGGCATCGCGGCGTAAGCGGTTGGCAACGTCACAAATGACATCAAAATTTGGATGCAAGTCCGAGCGATCACGACGCTTTTTGACACGGCGAGGCCTCTTTATGGGTCCGGATGGAGCATGATGGAGTTAGGATCTAGGTATATTTTACTCGGTTCGGGGCAAAATAGGAAAAGTCCCCCCCCTATCTTTCCATATCGGAGCACCCTATAGCTTTTTCCGAGGTTCGGGCGTATAACCTACTGCTGTTTTGGATACATATTGGAAGAACAAGGAGTAGGGATCATGACACTTAGAGTTGGCATCAACGGTTTTGGTCGCATCGGTCGTGTCGTAATGAGGGCAGCCCTTAAGCGTAAAGATATCGAAGTTGTTCACATCAACGATCTCACTGATACAAAAACGCTGGCGCACCTTCTCAAGTACGACTCGGTTCACGGTACGCTCGACGCAACGGTCGAAGCGGCTGAAGGCGCTTTGATCGTTAACGGCAAAAAAATCACCGTTTCCGCTATCAAAAACCCGGCTGAACTCCCATGGGGCGCTAACAAAGTCGAAATCGTTTTTGAATCGACCGGTATTTTCCGTGAGCGTCATCAAGCTGACCTCCACATCAAAGCCGGCGCGAAAAAAGTCCTCATTTCAGCTCCGGCTAAAGGCGAAGACCTTACCGTTGTCCTGGGCGTAAACCACGATAAATTGAAATCCGAAATGACTGTCGTATCGAATGGCAGCTGTACGACCAACTGTCTTGCCCCGGTGGCGAAAGTCCTCAATGACAAATTTGGTATCGAATGCGGTCAGATGACGACGATCCACAGTTATACAAACGATCAACAACTCCTTGACCTGCCGCACTCGGACCTCCGTCGCGCGCGCGCCGCAGCTGTTAACATGATCCCGACTTCGACCGGTGCAGCCGCTGCAATCGGCCTTGTATTGCCCGAGCTCAAAGGCAAACTCGATGGTATTTCCATTCGCGTTCCCACTCCCAACGTTTCGCTTGTCGACCTCACTGTCACAGTGAAAAAAGACACGACCGTTGCCGAAGTGAACAAAGCGCTCAAAGAAGCCTCGGAAGGTTATTTGAAAGGCATTATGAACTACACAACAGAACTCCTCGTATCCTCGGACTTCAATGGTTCGGCGGCTTCGAGCACTGTCGATTCGGACAGCACTATGGTTGTTGGCGGCCGTATGGTTAAAGTCCTGGCTTGGTACGACAATGAGTCGGGCTTTAGCAATCGCATGTTGGACGTAGCTGTCTTGATGGCTAAGTAACTGACGCAATTAACACCGAGGGCGGGACCCCTTCCCTCCTCGGTGTTAAAATATTTCCCGCACCACGAAAAATTATGAGACATTGGGGCAAATGTTTTTCAACGACGCCAACGCCTTTGAGTTACGACTTAGAGCCTTCTGATGAGGTAGACATGAGCAAGAATTCGGAAAATCTCGTCACTCTGACCCGCAAGGAAGTTCTTGAACTTCTTGCTGAGACGAAGACCCTTGCCAATTTCGACATGCGAAAAGCCAATTTAGTAAAGATCGACTTCTCAGGCTGCGACCTGCGCGAAGCCAATCTCTCCTATGCCAACCTCAAAGATGCTTTATTCCGTGATGCAGACCTTAGGGGCACATCGCTTTGGAGCGCCAACCTTGAGGGTGCAGACTTCACAGGAGCCAACCTGGAAGATGCCGATCTTGACTATTCAAAATTGCGAGGCGCGATCCTTTATCGAGCCAATATTCGCCGCGCGACACTTCCCACCGAATTGATTTCGCGCGAAGACATCATGGCTTCGGTTCAAACCGGCTGCAAAGTTGGTGTGAAAAGAGTCTGATTATTTGTTGAGGAGTCAAGCTTTGCCCCCCCATTTCTTAGCTACGCTCGTTCATTACGAACGAATAGGCGAACGTTACGGCATTCTTCGCTTAAAGCCTGAAGGCGAACAATGGACGCATAATCCCGGACAATATACGAAAATCCTGTTCGGGACCGGTGCTTTGTCGTTTGCTAAGACTTACAGCATAGCGTCTGCCATGCGCGCTGACGGCGTTTTAGATTTCTGCATACAGCTGAACGACCCACAACTCCTCGATGACGAGAAACAGTGGGAAGTCGGTAAGACTCAATTTTCTCTGACGAAGCCTGCCGGGAAGTTTTATTTACCGAACTACGCGAGCCCCGTGATTTTACTCGCCGGCGGCTCAGGGGTAACACCCTTGAAAGCGATACTCGAAGACCGTTTGACCAACGGAGATCCTAAAGCGTTGAGCTTGCTCCTTTACGGTTGCGGGGATGATGCTGAAATTCCATTTCACGATGATCTCAAATCGTTGAGTGCACGTCATTCACAGTTTGCTGTGAGATTTTTCGCGGAAAAACGAGCGGATAAAAGTCGGGCCGAAGTTGGTCGCCCCCTCGATGTTTTATCCACACTTATCGATACTAAAGCCGAGTATCTGATGTGTGGACCGCCTTCCTTTATGGAAGCGGCGCGGGCACAATTGACTCAAGCAGGCATTTCGTCTCAGCAGATTCATCAAGACCGCTACTAGTGGTGGGCCAGAGCTATGTCTGTCTATTATGTCCTCGGAACTGAGACCATCCTCGTCAAAGGCAAGACTTACCCCTATCGGGAGGTCATGCGATCCCTCGGTGCTCAATACAATGCGGGCGACAAAAGTTGGCTCGTGCCGAACACGCCCGACAACGTGGCAAAAGTAGGCGAACTCTGCAAAAGCGTGGGCGGTGGCCTTATCAAGGAAACCACCTTCAGCCCCCAACCCTCATCGTTGCCTTCACCTATCGCGCCCGCTTATGCGAGCCCTAAAAACTCTGGTACACCAACTACGCTTTCCACCTATCAATCGCCCTCTTTGCCCTCAAAATCGCTTGGGATAGAGCTTGAGTCGGAGGCCGTAGCGAAGGCTTCAGACGGTTATTCAATTGCCGAACTTATGCGCCAGGCGCAGTTGAGCATCGCCCAGAGCTTCCCCCGAAGTCTTTGGGTGATAGGCGAGATCCAAAACATTCGCTGGCATGCCACAGGCGTGTATTTTCAACTGGCAGACAGCAAAGAAGGGGGTTCGGGATCGGCGACCGTTACCGTGAACGCAACTCTCTGGCGAAGTCAGCTTAAAGATCTCGAACGAAAATTCGGTGAGACTCTTAGAGAGGTCATGCAGGATGGATTTCGAGTGCGGGTTCTCGCCGATTTGACTCTTTTTAAAGATCGCGGTCAACTGAGTCTTCAGATTCAAAGCATCGATCCCAATTTCACCAAGGGCTCGCTGGCGCTGGCGCGCGAAAAACTTCTAAAAGAACTCAGGGCCAAAGGCCTCGACCGTTCCAATAAATCGCTGCTTTTGACGCCATTTCCTTTTAAAATTGGCCTATTGAGTGCCGAAGATTCCCGGGCCAAATCCGACTTCATCGATCAATTAAAAGTCTACGGATTTCCAGGCTCTGTTCTATTCCTACCGTGTCAGATGCAGGGCGAAAGCACTCTTCGCGATGTTGTTGCGGGCATCAAAGAGCTACAAAAATCCGGTTGTGATCTCATCGTAATGACACGCGGCGGCGGAAGTGCTGCGGATTTAAGATGGTTCGACAGCCCCGAAATCGCTTATGCGATTGTCGAAGCGAAGATTCCTATCCTCGCAGCGATCGGTCACCACGAGGACGTGTGCGTCGCCGAAGAGATCTGTTTCCAACGCGAAAAAACACCGACGGCTGCGGCCGACTTTATTATTACTCTTTTCCAGAAAACGCGCGAACGTCTTGATCAACTCGGCCTTGTTCTCGACAAATCATTGAATGAACGCGTGAAACTCTTCGACTCCTATCTCCTGCAGCTCACAGAAAAGATGCGAGCCGGGGCGACCCATCATTTAAATGATCAACGACGTTTGATCGACCATGCGGATGCCAGCCTCGAACTCAACTGGCAACGCCGTGTTCTGCAGTGGACCTCGCGCCTCGCCCAGCAGCAAAGCAGCCTCGGGCAGGGCTTGAGCCTTAGGCTCGATCGGGAACAAGCGCGACTCGATCAGAAGCGAACGAGCATCACACAGTCTCTCGATCTTAGAATCCAGCGTGAGTTATCAAAACTCGAACATGCAAAATCCGCCCTATTTCAGGCATTGAATCTCAAGGTTCACAAAGAGATCTCACGTATAGAGCAACATAGGTCTGCCCTTCAAAGCAAAGCCCTCCTGCAGACCGAACGTCTCGAAACGCGAGTCAGAGATATTGCCAAAGACTTGAAACGAACGGGCAGTCAAAGTCTGCAAGCGACCGAGCAGGCGCTCGCGAGGGCAGAGGCTTCCATCAAACAGAAGGATCCCCAACCATGGCTTGCCCAGGGCTGGACTCAACTCGAAAGTGAACACGGACTCGTTCGTCTCGGCAGGCCCCTCAGCATCGGCCAGACTCTCAAGGCGCGTTTAGTGGATAGCCTTGTCGAGCTAAGCGTAAAGAGTGTTCACGTTCCGACACATGAAGAAGCCCATAATCTAAAGCAAGGAGAATGATAGATGACACAGGAATCATTGAATTATCAGAAGATGCTGGAAGAAGTGGAAGGAATAGTTCGGTCCATTACGAGTCCGGAACTTGATCTCGACCGGATGGTGAATCAAGTGGAACGCGGTTATGAGCTGATCCGGCTTATGCGTCTTCGTCTTGATGAGACTAAAACGAAGATCGACCAATTGCATCAACGTTACGAAACCAAAGAATCCTAAGCGGTACCTTATTTGCGATTGTGACCGCAGTTAGTCAGGCTATCGCCCTGCTCCTGCGAACATTTTGAAGTTGCATTGAGACCTACATCGTCACTCGCTTCGTCTGGGGTGCCGCTCCCCTCTTCTTCTACCGACGGCACAACAAACGCTTCGCGTGCATGCATGCGAGTCGGTGTCGTCGCGCACGAAACAGAAAGGAGGAGCAAAGCTACTGTCGATAGAATTCTCATAGGGCTCCAATCTTGAGGAAAAAACTTCATCCGGGTGCTTTATACTTACCACTTCGTCTGATCCGCCCTAAAAGTTGAGCTTTATTATAAACACTCTTTTTTAGGCTGTTGTTTCATCCTCTTAGAATTTACTCAAACCCAACCGAAATCTCTTTACCTCCTTGAAAAGAGTCTTAGTTTACCAAAAAATGAACATGGGCGATTTAAACAGGTTGCTGGCTTGTCTTAATACCGAAGACTCTCTATAATTTCTAGAAAATAAACGCTCTCAATAAATTTCAAAAATGGTTGTGAAACACACTCTAGAAATTATCGGCAATGGGGATAACGCGCAATGCAAAACGCAGTACTACGTTTAGCGAGTACGGTCTGCTTAACCTCGATATTAATCACTTCCTGTAAACCATCCAACACGGAATCTTCCGAGAGCTCGGGTTTTACGCCACAAAAGGGTCAAGCGAGTACGGCAGTGGATAACGCTATCGCCTTTCCGGTCGGTACTATTCCGAAACCCATTATTTTCAACCTTGCGGCCGAGCTGAAGAAAAAATTAGGCAATGACCCCTTTAAAAATAACATCGATGCCAATAACCAATATTTCTACGTTTCGTCCGACGGCGAGACTTCCGCTAAGAGGACGATAGCCCGCTCAATTCAGATCAATAATAAAGACGCCGATATCAAGACCGAAAAATTCCGTGTTCAATCCAATTTTATCGTCGATACGGATGAAACCCGAAGCGAAGTATCCGCTAAGTGGTTTATTGATGCCTTTACCCTCGAACGTCTCATCGCATCAGGGGCAGGTAAAGATGTCCATTCCGCGGAAATCACCATGCAGGCGGGTTTTACGTCGACAGGGGCGACATTTGGGAAAACAACAATCAAAGTTTTTGGATCGGGCGTTATTACCAATGCAGCCACCGCAGCCAATCCGAATTTTGACCTTCCGAGTAAAAGCTTTCGTCTAGGAACGTCAGTACCGATCTTTGGGCTCCCAAAGCTTGGTGTTTCAGCAGGGGTCGCTTTTCAAGGAACGCTTGGAGCCCAAGCCAAGCTCGACGCTTCTGTCAAAGAAGAACTTAGCGTTGCTTTCATTCCCACCGTAGATTTCGGCCTGAATCTAGTGGCGGCAAAGGCCGAAGCAGGAACGTTTGCTAAAGTCGAAGTCGGCGGCAATCTCTCGATCATGGAAGCTAATTTCCCTTCTATAATTACAATCGGTGGGAAGCAAATGGGGAAAGTCAGCCCCTACGCAAACTTCACTTACAAGACACCTGCGCTCAATCTCCTGAAAGGTTCGCTTTATTTCTTGGCCAAAGTGGGCACAGGGGGGCTTTCAAAACTGATAAATGCGGACTTCTGGCTGCCGTTCGGCGATCAGAATTTGACCTACAAATCAAACCTCTGGGTTGCAAAAAACGCTTGGAAATCAATCAACCTGAATGGTGATATCGGGCAGAGCATCGTCAGCCCTAAAGCCTGCGCCACAGATATCAATGCACAGCTAGCAACCGTAACCAAAAACACCGCGAAAGACACCGCTCTTAAAAAGAAGTTGGGCGTCGCTGCTATCACAAATCTCAAAGTGATGGCCATGAAAGCCAAAGCCAAGACAGGCTGCTCAAAAACGAGCACTACACAGGTGAAAAAATGAAAAGTCAGAAAGGAATAACCATGAAAACCCTATGGATTGTCATTTTTGGTTTGTTTATCACTCTCGCCATCTCCGCCCTGATCGAGCGTCAATCAAGCCCCTCAAATGCTGGGGGGTTACCGAAAACCGCCCTAAGTCCGAGCGTTGCGGCGAATTACTCCGTTGAGCTGCACATGACCATGAAAAAAAGAGGCGAAGCCAAAACAGAAGGCGTTCTCCTGCTAGGAACACTTGCCCAGGCAACGAATCCGAATGCCGAGCTGATCACCGAGTGGGTCTCGCTCAATAAATTCGAAGTGGCCGGCGTGCCCGTCGATAATCTCATAATATCGTCCATGCTTCATAAACCTTCCATTTCGAGCGTTGAAGGCCGCGGCATGAGTCACCTCATTGCGAAGGATTTTCCTGAAGACTATATGGGCCTACAGCTCAACTTGCTTGAGAAAATTATCATCCCCGAAGAGCCAGCCGACCACATGCCTCTCGTCCAAACCGAAAGTGACGAAATGGGCCGCTATAATGTCCGATATTCCTTTGACGAAGAGAAAAAGATAACTAAGACTTGGATTCAATCCCATCTTTCAAACATAAAAGTCGATTCCAAATACAACTCTATCGTTTATGGATTCGATCAGGCAGGGACTTTAAAATCTGCTGTTGGTCATATCGTCCTTCATAGCTCGGAACCAGAGCAGATTGAATATGATACCCAGTTATCGGTCCAACGCCTGGAGGGTAGCCATTTGCCGCTGACTGCCCTTGTTGATAAAGTGAACATGCGAAGACTCAGTGTGCAGGACATTCATACCATCGCTGCTAAAGAAACCGTATCCTCTGATCCCGAGTCTGCGCTTTCACTTGCGGAAGCCTTATCAAAATTGGATCTGTTAACAAGCAATTCTGAATATCTCGATGAACTGAAAATCGCCCGGGCTTTAGACGAAAGTCTACTCAGCGGGAATGCAAACGCAATCCACCTCATTACTGACAAGATTTTGGCTATTTCGGAACGGGACGAATCATCGAAGCGCCGCGTTGCCGTTCTTTTTGGTGCGCTTTCTGCGAGTCATGACTCCGTCGTCGCTGACGCCCTGAGTGTGCTTGCTCAGAAATCCTGCCCTGATAGTTACTGCAAACAACAGGCGATCGTTTCGATGAGCTTCGTGGGTGCTCCAAGTGCTGTCAATGCCCAACAAATGCTCGAAATTGCGGAGTCCAGTCCTGATCCGGACCTCCAAAGCTCTGCTTTTCTCGCAGCAGGCAATATCGGAGGAAAGCTTGGGGGAAATGTCCCGGAATTATCAAACGCACTCATTAAAGACTACAATCAGGAAAAGGATGACACGAAGAAGTCCAATATTCTGATGGCTATGGGTAATCATGGAAGCTCCGACTATATAGGGACTCTGGAAAAAAGTGCCCAAAGCGAGGATATATTAGTGCGTGCGAGTGCCCTCTACGGAATGCGTAATCTAGCCAGTGACCGCACCACGGGCGTTCTCGTAGAAGCGGCTCAAAGGGAGGATAGCCTGATCGTAAACTCCGAAATACTAGGGGCTCTGGCTTACCGTAATCTCACGGGAGACGATTACTCTAAAATAGCTGACAAATTTGCCAAGCTCGAGAATAAGGATCTCCAAGATCAAGCGGTTGGGCTGTTGTTGTCAGGTTATAGGGCTCATGATGAAGCAGCCGAAGCCTCGCTGAAACGCTTTCAGACGGAAACTTCGCTCGATGAGGTGAAGACATATATCGCTACAGAGTTGAAGGCTCGCTAAGTAGATTGTTTGCTATTTGCCGCCCTAAACTAAAAAAAAGCTCTCCAATACAGAGAGCGTTTTTTGTTTGTACAAAATTCTCAATCAAAGAGTTTTCAGGAACTCAATAATGTCTTTCTTTTGATCAGGCGAATACATTTCTTTTCCCGCCTTCAGAAACACACCTTCATCATGTCCAGTGTTATGCATTCCTTCGCGACTCGTATCGTATAGGCGGCGAGGATTTTTTTTCCATTCAACTGGGGCTTTTTCTATACTTGGATACCCGTTGCAATAGGCATCAAAGTCTGTGGTTTGATTGACGGCTTCTCCGGCGACGTAGATCTTAGGACGATCGTCAGCGCGGGTTAGAACAGCACAGAGGGAAGGGGCCGAATTGTTGTGAAAATAAGGCCAACGAGCCCAGATGCCGACAAGTGGAGGCGGAACATAACCGTTTTGGGCTTTCACGACGATTCCATGTTTTTGCGAGATGGCCAGATCATTCAACTGTTCAAGCGATCGCATGCCGAGCCGTCGACTTGGATCCGTTCCGACATTGATGACAGGCGTGTTTGCAAAATAGCGAACCTTGGTCGTTTTTATCAGATCGTCTGCAGAAAGGCCCGCAGCATTAGAGGCGTCCCAAGCTTTGTCGTAAGAACCGTGACAACGCGAGCAATTCGAAGCGAACAGGGCCTGCCCGTTTTTGGCTTTTTTGAGATCTATCGAGTCTGCCCTGAAAAAATCCGTGTATTTGGGAGGTTCTGCCGCAAATACTGCCGCTGTGAGGTCATCGATCGTTTGTTTGTTCTCATCGAGCCATCGCTCAAGTTTATGCAGATCCGTTCCGCGTCCAATTTCGTTCCACATAATGTTCGTAAAAATTGGATTGCCGGATTGGACAGAACCATCGAGCAACCATTTATTTTTATACTTTAAGTTCCACCACGTTCCGGGCTTGCTGTCAGCTGGGGTATCGCGCAGGGGTTCGGCACGGGGAAAGTGTTCGTAAAATGTCGAGAAATTCGCGTAGTCATCACGGCTTCGATGAGAGAGCGAGAGGGCTACATGCGCGAGAGAGGTGTCGAGGCCGTCGGCATCGGGGCGCCGCGCTTCGATGCGCCCCATCGAATCTTTTGAATTCTGCAACATGATTCCAGCGTCGATACCAGCCCCAACGCTCAACGCGGCAACATGAGCAGGAACAAGGGATAACGCCTTTTTACTGGCAATGAAAAACTCATTTGCGCGTGGGAAGCGGTTCTGCAAGCCATAGATTGGAACCCCAAACAACTGGCTAACGTGGCAAGTCGCACAGCTAAATGTGATACCTGTGCCATGCTCAGTCTCGATAAACGAAGTTCCGTAACGATTGGCAAAATTCTGTGTGTCAGGACGAGGGATTTTATAGAGGTTATGATCGTCATCGGCGATTGGATTGAGTCCAACAAATTTCTCAAGATCGTCGAAACTACGAAAGCCGGCGATGCCTCGAAACGCCGCGAGCAGAGCTTTCCAGACGAGGTTGTCGTAAGGCTGAACCATGACTTTGACAAGGAGCTCTTTGGGTATTAAAACGCCGGTGACAGTCACAGGGTAGGAAATTGTGTGAATTTTACCCCGATCTTGTGAGGCTTGCCATTCGTCGGGAGCCAGTTCAAAGATGTTTGCTCGGCCTTCGGGAGCAATGACATGGACATCAGACCAATCCGCTTCCGCAGCTTGCGCTTTAAGTGGATTCATAGAGCACACGAGCGAACTCGCAAGTAAAACCAGAGGAAGTGTTTTCATTGTCAGGCTCCTAGACGACTGCAGCACATAACATCCGCCTTGCTGTGTCATTATGATTGGCTTGACAAGGATTTTTCTATGGGAGGTCCTCCCTCCTACTGCAGAGGGAAATACCAATATTTACAAGATATTAACTTGCAAGTGAGGGTGATCACTAGACTGAAACCTGACTAACAACATGAATGTTTATTCGCGGACTGCCATCCGCACTCACGATCAATCCCCAGAATAATCATAGACTTAAATGATAGGTATATCGCGTCAGTTTAAGGTATGCGAATTGCGCCAGGAGGACCTAGGGCGCACCCGCGTCCGTTGAGGCTTTCTAATAAGGTGGTTGTAGATGAACGTATTTACGGCTCTGTTGAATCTGTCTGTTTCTTTCAGCCTTCATGCCCAAGCGGCTCCAACCCTTATGAACGATGCGTGTACACCGTTGATCGGATCATGTGATTACTACACCTGTGTGGAAGACAACCGACTGAGCTGTGGTCCTACCGGATACCCACTCGGCTAGCTGGTATTTGCAGCAATCAACTCAACGAACGAATCAAAACGGAACCGAACCTCCTCGTGCGTATCAATCTTATAAAATACCGCACCATTTGGAATTCCATCGCACTCGATCCGTCCAAGGTTTCCGAGGCACTCGACTCAATGAGTGACGCCGCAGACGATCTTGGCGAATGATTTGACCGTTGTTTGACGAAAAAAACGCCCCAAAAAGGGGCGTATTTTTTGAGCGCCTAATGTCTCAGTTTGTTGAAGTGCCTGGTCTCGTCGGCACCGTCGGCGAAACGAAATCGCAGCTCAGGCTTGGATAATCGCCGCCTGTACCAGCATCCATGCGGGCCGTTTTAACAACGCCCTTATTCATTTCAAGCAAAGCGCCATCGAGAGTTGGTTTGGTGAAGCCGGCTTTGATTGCAACACCTGTGATGCGGCATACTTCAGCGCGTGATTCGTCTAAGGAAACTTGTGTGTAAAATTCGACGACTTTGTTGAGATAGACGACAGGTACACCAAGGATAGGAATATTCAGGCCATCCACTTTGAATGAAAGCTCTTGGCCGAGAGACGTGATTTTGCATTTGCGGCCAAGACATTCGACATCGGCTGTTGGGTTGCGGCTTGCCGCGATTTTGTCAACGAGCGCCTGGTATTGAGGAGGAATCGCAATGCTTGCCAATGCCTCTTGAATAGGCACTTCGCGTTTGCCTTCAACGATAAATGCCGACGCCTTGTTGATTGCGTCTTGAATCATTATAGGATCGATCTGGGTCGCAGGAATATCGATATTGAAGCGATCTTCGCCACGGATAACAAATTGTGCGTGTGCGTTTGAAGCGACAAAAGCCAGGCCAAGAATGCTGGAGTAAAGCATTTTTTTCATAGGTTATTTTCCCTTGTTTCGATGAACACTCTACGTGTTTAGCAAGTAAGTTAGGCGGATACTAAGAAGGGAAAGAGAAGCGGTCACTTCAATTTTTCTAAACACTCATTTTCATGCAGAAGATACGCAAACCAAACACTGGTAGGAAAGCGTTTGGTTGCGTAATAGGAAAAGGTGTAAGGTGATATATAAATTTAAAAAGTGGAAAGAAGCTCGAATTTTCATATCAAGTTAATAATTCAGGCGCCTGTATTATGCGGGGCTGTTCGTCTATAAGACCAATTTCACGCAAAGTCTTTTTCGGGTCATCAGCTTTGAGCTCCTGAAAACGCCGCGCACTCACTAAAACACGGGTTTCCAGCGATCCTATGAGCTTGTTATAAGAACTCACACTGTTGGCAATGCCTTTCCCCATATCCGCAACATGACCACTTAAATCGGCGATGCGACCATAAAGCTCACGCCCCAGTCGACTCACTTCTTCTGCATGTTTTGAGATATCCTCCTGTCGCCAGGCATAGGCTGTGGTGCGGAGTAACGCGATCAAAGTTGTTGGTGTCGCTATAAGCACACGGTTTTCGGCACCATATTCAATGAGAGTCGGATCAGCTTGAAGCGCGGCGCTAAAAAAGGCTTCACCTGGTAAAAAGAGCAAAACGAATTCGGGAGAGCCTTCGAGTTGTTCCCAATAACCTTTTTGTCCCAGGAGCTGAACTTGTCTTTTTAGAAGCTGGGCATGCTGGTCAAAAAGCTTTTTACGTTTTTCGTCGTCATCACAATCAATAGCTTCCATATAAGCCTGCAGAGGCGCTTTGGAATCAATGGCGATGGAACGGTTCCCAGGCAAACGCACGATCATGTCCGGACGCAGCTGTTTACCGTCTTGATTAGTACTGTGTTGTTGTTCGTAAAAATCGCAATAGGCAAGCATACCCGAAAGCTCTACGACCCGCCGCAGCTGAAGCTCGCCCCAACGGCCTCGTGTCGTCGGGGATTTGAGTGCGCTCGCCAGATGGGAGGCTTCGAGCTGCAGGTTTTTCTGGGCCGAAAGCAAAAGCGTTATCTGCTCCTGGAGACCCTGATACGCTCCCACCCTTTGTTTTTCGATCTCGCCCATGCGCAGTTCGACATTCGCGAGAGTCTGTTGCAAAGGCAGTACGAGGTTATCAACCGCCTGTCGCCGCAGCTCAAGGTCACCCTGGGCCCGTTGCGTTTGTTTGCCGAGCACACCTTCGGCCATCTGAAGGAAGGTTTCGCCGCTTTGCCGTAAGGCTTCGCCGGATAAAGCCTGAAACGTTTCTTTCAGGCGTCCTTCCGCCGATTCGATCACGGCTATGCGTTCCCGATGAGCCTTGTTTTGCTGGTCAAGTTCGGTCTCAAGCCGCGCTGCTTGGATTTTAAGATTCTGGCTTTCGTTTTGGAGAGCCGTAAGGCGTGTTTCGCCTTCCATAAGGCGACGCTGGAGGTCCACTTTTTCGTTTTCAAGTACATGTTTTTGGTCGACGGCCTGTTTTGCCCGCATAAAGAAAAATAGCCCGCTCATGAGACCGAGTCCGATAAGGGGCCAGGCAATCGTAGCTTCCATACATTATCCCTGAGGCCGGGAGGACAAGGCCTCGACTAAAAATTGACTAACGAGTATAGCGTTTGGAATCGGGGCGACCGATGCATTCATAATGGAAGCCGCGACTGATAAGATCGTGCGCATCATATTGATTTCTTAGGTCAAAAACGGTTTTATGTGCCATCACACCCCCGATTTTGTCCCAGTTCGGACGACGGTATTCACTCCATTCTGTTACCAATACGAGGGCATCGGCTCCGGCAAGTATCTCGTAGGCCTGTTCGGAATAGCTCAGCCCGGCCGCTTCACCAAACTCCATGCGGAAGTTTTTGATACCTTCCGGGTCGTGACAGCGAACAGACGCGCCCGCTTTAAGGAGTCTTTTAACGATCACGCGTGAGGGCGTCTCGCGTACATCATCCGTCCCGGGTTTGAACGTGAGGCCCCAGATGGCGACTATTTTGCCTTTGAGATTCCCAAAGTGCCGCTCGATCTTTTCGAAGACGTATTCCTTTTGCCTGTTATTGGCCGAGAAAACGCCCTTTAGAACGCTGAGTTCAACGCCCTGCGTCTGACCCGAGCGAATCAGGGCCGCCACGTCTTTAGGAAAGCACGATCCACCATAGCCCGGGCCTGCATGGAGGAATTTGCGGCCTATCCGCGGGTCCGCACCCATGGCGATTCGAACTTTATCGACGTTTGCACCGACCTTTTCGCAAAGTATGGCCAGCTCGTTCATAAAACTGATACGGGTCGCGAGCATCGCGTTCGCCCCATACTTGCTCAGCTCCGAAGAACGGCGGTCCATAATCAGGAGGCGTCCCGGATCATCGAGAATAAAGGGATTGTAGATATCTTGAAATGTGTCGCTCACACTCAGATCATTGAGGCCGACAATGATGCGGTCGGGTTTGATAAAATCGTCAACGGCGGCGCCCTCTTTGAGGAACTCGGGATTTGATGCTACGGTGATACGGAACGCTACGTCCCTTTTTTTGAGCACTTCCTCAAGAACTGACTCCACCATATCGCACGTTCCAACCGGAACGGTGGATTTAACGACGACGATGATGTCGTGGTCTATCGACTCGCCTATCGAGCGGGCGACAGTTTTCACATGGGAAAGGTCGGCTGAACCATCCTCGTCTTCGGGTGTCCCGACGGCAATGAAGACGACTTTCGCCTCGACAAGGGCGGCTTTGAGATCGGTCGTGAAGTGCAGGCGTTCGTGGCTTTGGTTTCGCCTCATCATGCCTTCGAGGTCCGGTTCAAAAATCGGGCATACACCAGCTTTCAGCTTTTGAACCTTCTCGGCATTCAGATCCACACATGTTACGTCATGCCCGACTTCCGAAAGGCAAACGCCGGTCACCAACCCTACATATCCCGTACCTACTATAGCTAGACGCATACTCAAGCTTCCCTAAGAGCACTTCTTCCAACTCGTCTCTGCCGTGGCTATGACCGGAGTCGAAGAAGTTATTATTTTTGCCAAGTCACGTTACTATGAACTAGCAAAAGCTTTGGAACAAGGCAAAAAATGCCTCCGGAAAGCCGGTCCCGACCGGCGCTTCGACATTGAGAGCGCATATATTACCTAGCTGGATTGCAGGAGTGGAAACGAAGTGTTATTGTGGGACCATGACAAATGCCCAGATCACACCTTTGTGAGTGCATGATAAAACATGGCAGACGATAAAACTATAATCGCCGATCCCGGCTCCAGTATCTTTAATCCGCCCAAAAAGACGGCCGCTTGCCTTGTGCAATATAGCGGTACCAATCTTGGGAAGCGTTATGTATTGGACCACAGCGAAATGACTGTAGGTCGCGCGCCAACGGTCGATATCGTTATCAACGAACAGAGCGTGTCTCGTTCGCATGCCCAATGCGTGCTGCAAGGCGAAGAAGTCGTGATGGTGGATCTCGGAAGTTCCAATGGGACCTACGTGAACGACAAAAAAGTTGTCGGCCGCCAGACCCTGCGTGATGGCGACATCGTTCGCCTAGGCAACATCGTTTTCAAGTTTTTCGCCCAAGGGAACGTTGAAAATGTGTTCCATGACAAGATCTATCGCATGGCGACGATTGATGTCGGGACCAATACCTTCAACAAAAAGTACCTGATCGAATCGCTTGAATCCGAGTTCAAATTCGCTCGGGCCTACGCCAGACCTCTGTCCCTTATTTACTTCGATTTGGACTTCTTCAAGAAGGTCAACGACACATACGGCCACAACGTCGGAGACGGCATCCTTCGCGATACGTCGACCCTCGTAAAGTCCACAATTCGCAAAGATGACATTTTCTGTCGCTACGGCGGTGAGGAATTCGTGATCTTACTCCCGTCAACTGATGCAAAAACGGCCTATGAACTCGCCGAACGTATCCGTGGGTCGTTTGAGAATCACAAGTTTGAGATACAGGGACACGTCATCAAACAGACGATTTCCATGGGCGTCTCTCAGCTCATCCCCAAAATGCAGGGACCTGATTCTCTACTTGAGGACGCAGACAAAAAGTTGTACCAATCAAAGACGGATGGCCGCAATCGAGTCACGATCTGAAGAAGGTGTAGACACCTTCGGCCATCCGATTGTCTTAAAACGGAGTGGAGTAAGGTCGTGTTAGTCAAAAAGCTATTCGTAGCGAGCTGTCTTTTCCTGTTGTCCGGCTGCCTCAGCACGATCGACTCAACCCATCTGCAGACCCCTACGCCCGTCCCCGACGATGCGGCCTATACCAAGATCTATGATGAGTCCTCGCAGAAATTCGACTTTATCGATAAGTTTGTAACCAAATACAAAGTCCACATCACCCAACTCAACACGACCTTTCGTCAGGCCCTGGCGAATCGTTATGAAAAAGTCTTTTTTGAACCCCAGCCCCTCCTCGCCGAAGCGAGCCAGAAAACAGCTTATTTCGTGACGATTTATTCGAGTGATCGCCATCTGGAAGATATGGCTGACCAACGCATCTGGTCGGTTCAACTTCGCACCGGAACAAGCGTCCTCAAACCAAGCGCGATCACACGCGTCCAACCCAAAGAGCGTTGGCAGGTCTTTTTCCCCGACATCAACATCTGGAGCTCGGAGTATTTGCTGCTTTTTGACCAAGCGCCCGCCGCGAATCAACCCGACGCCCTCAACGCAGTCAGCGAACTCATCCTCGCATCGCCGACCGGCAGTATAACAACACGCTGGTAAGCTAATCTTTTCTCCCCGTCAATACCCCCTTTTCGATGCCGAAAATAATTTATGGTGAGCAATCCTTAGGAAGCACAGAGCTTTTTAAGGATACTCTCCCATTTGCACTAAAGCCTTACGGGGCATGGATTTGACACAGCTGACTCAGCCTTTGATAAAATAAGAGAACGAGGACTCAAACGTTCGATTTGCATCAAAGGAGCTTTTATGCCCCGTTATGACCGCGGTGATATCCTTATGGAACTCATCGAGTTATGTCGTGAGATCAAAACCGAGATAATCCAGCAGCTCAATTATTATCGCGCCAGCGTCTACAAAGCGGAAACGGGCGAGCTGATCGAAGTGAAAATCAAACATCTCCAAACGCTGGCCGAACTCTGCGGCAACGAAGACCTGTGCGATGCGTTTCGGGATTATGAAGAGATGAAGCGCAACGGTTGGAAGTTTGTAATTCCCGGTGAATGTTTTTTAAGTCATCGCGTGGCCAATCTTTTTCAGTCGATAGAATTGATGTTTGAAGTTATGCTGCAGGATATCCATCTGGCGAACCAGGATGATAGACATCAGCTCACCAAAAACGTTATCCGCAATCGCAAGCAATTGTTATCGATATGCCGCCAGGGCTCGCGCCAATGGCAGTTTTTTAATGGAATCTAAAGGTCGCTCGTGCACAGAAGCACGGACGACATGGGGGTTGGATGAACGGGATTGTGATGTCTTTGCTTGTCCTGCTTGCCAGTGCCTTACCTTTGGTTTTACCCCTGGCCCGCAATCTCGAATACGAATATGCCAGCCTCGTGGCTTACTTACTCCTCGCAATTCCAATCGTCCTTTATTGGGTTCCTAAACAAACCGTTCCTTCGCCACGGCGCGCTGCGTTGCAACTCGCCGTCTCGTCTCTCATCAGCTTTATGCCCGCATTTATTATGTTTCGTCTAGGCAGCTGCCAGTGTAGCGAAAACGACTTCCGCTTTTGGTGGGCGCTTCAGATCTTTCCCCATCTCCTTCTGAGCCACGGTGCAGCCTGGCTCATGCTGAAGGGCAAAGAACGCCGCATGAAAGGGGTCCCGGCGACTTATATCGCTACGTTGGGTCTCCTGTTTTTGCAGATGGCCTGGACGCTTTGGAGCATGCCTCAGAAACGCATCACGCACCTTCTCACGGGATTTATCCACGGTGCGATCTATGACAACGGCATTGGAGTCGATGCCGGAATCTGGTGGGCCCGGGGTAGTCATGCCTTCATCGCCCTTTCCCTACTCAGCCTGGCGCTTTATCATCGCCGTCTCGGTCGGGGCATGGCGACTGCAGCCTTGATCCTCGCTCTCGGCACCGGCTGGAAAGCCGCTCAATTTCCGAGCACGTCTCACGGCATTGCCGCATTGAACGAACTGATGCCGGACACCCGGAGTTCGCGCTTTTTTACCCTGCATTACAACAAAAGCAAAACCACGTATGACCCGAGCGCGATAGACCAGATCTTTGCGTCGGCAGAATTTCATACCCAAGATATCGCCCAAAAATTGATGACGTTCGATACGCATGTTGAGCTCTATGTTTATCCCACCCGGATGGACAAAAAACTCTGGTTTGGCGGTGACGGCACGGATATTACCGACGTAAAAACACCCTCCGTGCACATCATAGCCGAACAATGGCCGCACGGGACTCTTCGTCACGAACTCGTCCATGCGATGGCTTCGTCCTTTGCGTTTTACGGGCTTGGATTCCACCCCAATATGGCCTTTACAGAGGGCCTCGCTGTCGCGCTCGCTCCGAGCGAAGAGGACGTCTCGCTGCACAGTGGTTCCGCGAATATTCTCAGAACCCAAAAGGTTGATCCGGTCAAACTTTTTTCCCCTATGTTTTGGGGGGAATCCGGTCGAAGAGCCTATACCGTCGCTGGTTCGCTCATCACTTTTTTGATCGATAATTATGGCATCAGCAAAGTTAAAGATCTTTATGCGGGCGCCTCGTGGCACGATACCTTCGGCAAAGAAACCGAAACGGTGGTGGGCGACTGGAAATCTTTTCTGGAACAAAATTACGCTGACAAAACCGAGGATTTTACGGCCGAAGCCCTCTATCGATATCCCGGTCTTTTGTATGACCTTTGTCCTCATAGCAAGGCTCTGCTAGCGAGTTCCAACCACGGATTAATGACGACTCTCCGGCAGCCCTCCAACTGGATCGCGGATAAAGACTACTGGCCTTGGCGCTTATCGATCGAACCGGGGCCGGCAACAAACCTCCAATCTCTTAGGGCCGACTATTTCAAAGAAGGGGCCACTCTGGAGCTTTTAGCAAAGGTGCAAAAAGAGCACAACGATCCGCCCAAAGCCCTTGAGGATGTGGAAGCTGCAAGTCTCGAATTCGACATCCTTATGCGCCTGAAACGAAGTGACGAAGCCAAAATTCTGATCAATAAATTGATTGCGCAACTCGAGCATTTTAAACTGGGTGACGGCAACCGCCGTCAGCTTTGGAGCCGTAAAATATTGGGTGAACTGCCGGGCTCTTCCGCCCAGGCCTGGCTTGCCCTGCTTGCGGGACAAAACAGTTCGGTGCCGACTCTCGATGCGGCGCCTGCTCAAACACCTTGGCTTTTGAATTATCTCTTCCTTCGGAATCACCGCTTTGCTGAGAATGAAAGGGATTTGCTGGACGCACTGGTGCAAAGAGCGGTGCCTACGGAACTACCGAATAGTTTTGCAGTGGAATGGTGGAAATATATAGGTAACCGTCGATTCGAACTTCGCGATTATGAAGCGGCTTCGCTCGCCTTCAAAAACGCAGCGGCCGTGGCTCCAGAGGGCTCGCGGGCTGCTATCCTCCTGGCGGCCGAAGAAGCGCTTTTTGATCTGCGTCTTGAGCACGCCAAGGCTCATAACGTTCACCACTGATCTTTTAGATCAAGGTGAGATCGACAAAGCGCCTCTGCGCAGGTATTTCCCCAACGTCCTGGTAAGCTTCCGATTTTTTGAGCCAGTGCGAAAACACCTGTATGTTTTCCTTCACTTTCGTTATCCCTTCCAGCGAAGTCTGTAGGGGATCAAATTCGTTGAAACCCACGCTTAAAAACTGATGCCGGTTCTCGCTGCGGACGCGATTGACGAGGAACCGTGTCAGCTCGCCCAGGGCGCCGACCTTATCGAGGGGTGCAGCGGGCCACCTTATGAAGGTATAACTCAAAGCCTGACCTTCCTTGGGCGCGGGCGGAAGCTTCCATAAGAGACCGAAAAAAGCGAGTAGCCTGACCCCCGTTTTCATAGCACGCGTATAATTGGAAACGATCGTTCGTCTGAATGAGGACTGATCCCACAAACCTGCACTGGCGACGATCGTCTGATTTTTGTCTACGGCAAGCCAGACATCCTTGATCGTAAACGAAGGATGTTTTGCAAACTGCTTTTTAAGCCATCCCACAGTGAATTCAGGAGCTCCGGGCGCTCCCCCATAACTCTTCTGCATGAGGGCTGCGATGGAGGGCATATCAAACGCCGTCGCCTGACGGTAAGAGAACTCTTTCGAGGGCCAATAACCCCGTACCGGCAAAAGCTGGTAAAAAATGATCTTGCCTTCGGTATTAACCGCAAAATCGTCACCGAGAAGTTTGTGCGTGTTAATCGCCGCGTTGTTGCCCTCCAGGATCTCCACCATGCCGTGATCGTAGGCGCCTGAGTAAAGCATGTCTCGGTATATAAGAATGAGTCTGGCAGCGATTTTAGACCGCCTGAGCGTCGGATCCGTCCGAAGATCCCCGATATGCAAGACCTTGATTGTTTTATCGCCGCGTTTCTCATGCTTCTCGGTAAAGGCCACACACGCGACCAAGTCGCCATCGGCCGGTCTTTCCACGACGTATATATGGGCCTTTTCGCCTTGAATGCGATTGGTCGCGAAAAAATCAGGGTAGCGATCAGTATACATCTCGAATTGTCCCTGCATCGGACAGCGGCGGGCCAGATCGATCAGACGCTCATTGTCTTCGGGCCGCGCTTCACGAATAATGAACTCGTCTTCGCTCATGATGGTTCCCTCATTTGACTTAATCTTCCTCGTTTCTACCGCTCGCCTCTGCCCCTCGCAAGGCATAAAACCATATAAACGGAAAAAGGCGCCCTTCGCAAGAAAGGCGCCGCGTCGTGTGACGAAGAGTTTAGAGTGGTTTTGTTGTAGTGACTTTATAGGTCAAAACGATATCTGAACCCAACGCCGGCTCACTTCCTGCTTTGAACGTCACGACGTTGCCCATCACCGTGTAGTCAGCCGCTGTGATCGCATCACCATTGGATTTCATACCGATGATAACAACAGAACCTGAATCAGGTGTTTGTTTGACAGTGAATTGAGCACTTAGAAGTTTGGCAATGTTTTTGGAAATACGTTCAAGAGTTTTCTTATAACTTGCATCACAGATATTGCCGTAGTTGATTGCACCATCGGCTTTATAGTCAACAAGTCTCTGGTACTGGAATCCTTTGGAACCTGCAGTTTTGCATTCTTCGCCTGGTGGTGCAAAGATACCGTAAAACGCTGCGTTTTTGCCAACAACGCGTTTCAGGTCTTTTTCAACATAGTCGATAGCATACTGCTCAGTACGAGCCGGACTCGTTGGACAGTCGCTCCCTTCGTTACTGCAATTGTCTTCGTCGCTGACGATGAGCACTGCAATGGTTGAGTTCGGACGAACCCAAGGTTTTTGTGGGCATTTCAACGCCGTGACCATCTGCAGGATGCCCTGCTCATTTCCGCTGCCGCCAGTCCCCGCACTGACCGCCTTCACAAACTTGGCTTCCATGTCGGCATCGGTCGGTTTGATAAGAGTCAGATCACACCTATCGTTACCCAATAGGTCGGTTTTTTGTGTGGTCGTAACAACACCGATCTGCCAGTTCGCATCTTTTAGAGAAACGATCAAATCATTGAGTTTGGTCGAGAGGTTGGCCTGCTCTTCATTCATCGAGCTTGAATCATCAATCACAATTGCGATATCAACTAATCCATTCAGACCTTGCTGCGTTTGTGTCTCTTCCACCGTGATCGTCTCCGTCAAGGGAACGGAAGGGATCGGTGCAGGCGCCGGAACGGTAACCACAGGTGTGCTCGGAGGCGTTGGGGGAAGCTCGGAAGGCTCGCTCGTTATAGGCTCGGTTGTTGGCTCCGCTACAGGTGCTTCAACCTGTGCGACAGGTGCCTCTGGAGGAGGTGTAACTGTTGGAGGCGCTTCCTCTTTTGTAGAATCAGCTGATTTGCTTATAAGATTGGCCCGCGGGGGCGCATCCGCCGAGAATTTTGCGCCATTGCAGCCGGCGAGAAAAACGAAGAGGGTGAGGGCGATAGGGGTTTTTGTATGAAACATGAGTTTACTCCTGGGAAGCGAGCTCCGTTATGAGCTCACGGTTATTATAAAAGAACTGACTGGGCAATTGGGACCGAGCGCTGTGGGCTCAACTACTCTTTATTCAAGAGGCTAAAGGTGAGACTTGTTGGGACACAACCATTTCCTCAACACTTTTTGCAGCGTTTTTGAGTCGATTGGCTTCGAAACATGATCGTTCATCCCTGCCGCCAGACACTTTTCCAACTCGCCTTTCATGGCATTCGCTGTCATCGCCACGATAGGCAGAGTGACAAATCGCCCATTTACTGTCTCCCGCATGAGACGGGTAGACTCGTAACCATCCATGACAGGCATCTGACAATCCATGAAAACTAAATCGTAATGTCTAGCCTGGACGGCCTCCAAAGCGGCTAGGCCATTGACAGCCAGGTCCACGCTCAAACCGAACTTTTCGAGCATTTTTTTGGCTACGATCTGGTTGACCACAACATCCTCAACCACCAGAACTTTTACGGACCCATCGAATTTCAAAGGCCCGTGTGTTGTGTCTATCGGTATCGCGCCGCTCGCCATGAATTCTTTTTCCGAAACAGCTTCCAGCTCAACGGTGAACCTAAACGTAGAACCGAGGCCCTCTGTACTCTCCACACCAATTGTGCCGCCCATTTTTTCAACGAGGTTTTTGCAGATGGAAAGCCCAAGGCCGGTGCCTCCGTAGCGCCGCGTCGTGGAACTGTCGGCCTGAGAAAACGATTGAAACAGTTTCTGCTGACCACCCGGAGATATGCCTATCCCGGAATCGAGGATCTCAAATCGAATCCGGTTTTTATGCTCGGGAACGCTATGCGCCTGCAACTGGATAGTCCCTGATGACGTGAATTTCACAGCATTGCTTAACAGGTTGGTCAGAATCTGTCTAAGCCGACCAGCATCTCCCTTTACAAACAAAGGCAGATTGGGATCGAGCTCAAGTTTAAAGTCGAGGCCCTTCTGCTTGATGTTAAACGACACCATCAAAACCGCATCATCAACGGCAGAAAAGAGCTCAAAAGGCACGTTTTCAAACTCAAGTTTGCCGGCCTCAATTTTGGAGAAATCAAGAATATCGTTAATGACTGTAAGAAGGGCTTCACCCGACCTCTTGATGCCCGTAACATAATTTTTCTGCTCGGTGGTGAGAGTAGTATCCAACACGAGGTTAGTCATGCCCAGTACACCGTTGATCGGCGTGCGTATCTCGTGAGACATGCAGGCGAGGAAATCACTTTTAAGTCGTGAGGACTCGATCGCCGCTTTTTCCCGAATCGCCAGCTGAGACTTCTGCTCCTCGGCATCACGAATCGTCGTCACATCATAAGTTGTTCCGACGTGCCTTACCACGGCGCCTTGCTCATTGCGAATAAAGCGCGACTTGTAGCTGATCCAGTGCAGGGAACCATCAGGCCAAATAACCCGATACTCCATAGAATTTCCTGTGCCTTCACTCAGGCGATTGGGATCTAAAGTTTCGGCTACACGGTTTTTGTCATCGGGATGGACACGGTCCAGGAGAGTATTAAGGGTCAAGTTCTGGACTTTTTCGGGATAACCATACATGCGATCGTGAAACGCTGTCCGTGACAGAACGCCAGAACTGATAGCATAGTCCCAGGTCCCGACTTGCGCGGCTTCATGGGTGAGCTCGAGAGACAGCTTCGCCTCTTCAAGCTCCTGCGTTCGGCTTTTTTGATCATGAATGTCTGTGCACGAACTGATCCATTTAACTATGTCGCCCGTAGCGCTGCTCACGGGAATCGATCGTTCGACAAACCAACGGTAGTCATCTACGTTTGCATCGAAGAGCCTGAATTCGCTGGTAAAGGGAACACCTGTCTGCACGGCACTCTTCCAGGCAATTACAAAATGCAAACGGTCGTCCTCGTGAAGGAGGGCCTCATGCCAGCTTTCAACTGTTTGATGCGGGGATCGGCCGCTCGTGAAATCGAACCAACGTTTGTTGCAGTATTGAAACGAGCCATCGGCGGAGGCCGTCCAAACGAGTTGCGTTATACTATCAGCCAGTTGTTCAAAATCGGCCACTAGGTTTTCGACCTCAAGGTTTCGACCGGTGATCACCAAAAGAAAGGTGCCCAGCAAAGCTGCTAAAAGCAGGCCTAAAACCATAAAAACCCAGGGGACGATTTCGTTTTGAAGCGATATGAACTTGGAATTAGGGGCAAATATCAAGGTGAACTTATAATCACCAAACGCTATCTCACGATATGTCCCGAGGTTTAAGACCCTAGAGCCATAATTCGATTGATTATCCCCGTTAAACGTCGCGAGGACCTCGGGGTTTCCCGTGTCATCGTATTGGGAGACAGTGACTTTAAGCCCGTTATAAAGCGGCCTAGAGAGGAGAGGCAGAATAATATCCTCGATTCGGACGCTTGTCGAAACGTAACCACGCAGGTCAGTGCGTCGGCTCGTTACAGTGTCGCCGGTGGTTAGCTTAAAGACAGGAGCAACCAAGAAAAGAGCCGGTTTATTGACCTTGTCGGAAATAACGCGCGCGACGGACTTGACTTGATATCGACCACTATCGCGGGCCATCTCCAGCGCTTGCCGGCGCCGCGGTTCAGAGGCAACGTTAAATCCCAATGCCGAGCGATAAGGCTCGCTTGGCTCAATATAGGTAAAAGGAAAATATTCGTCTCTGACGGAAGGCGCGATGTTTTCGTTGAACTCGTTCCTCTCAAATATCGCGTAATCGGGCCTCACCTTCAGACGCATCGATTCTTCAAAGGCGGCTTTTTCCGAACCTTTGACGCGCGGTATCCAGTTAAGGACCTTGAGGTCACGATGGGAGTCGAGCGAATGAAACACGAGTTTTGCATATTCATCGCGGCTTACGTCCTGATCGATCGTAAAATGCCGCTCTACCGACAAAACCGCATCCAGATAATTCTCAAAATTATTTTTGACCTGCATTGCGACCTGATCGCTTTTGGAATCAAAATCATCACGAATGGATCGCTGCTGGGATTGACTAAAACTCAAATAGAATAGAATGGTAACAACCAAGAGGCCGAGCATGGGTAAAGCCACGGACAGGCGGCGACGTTTCCATACCGTTTTCGATCGTCCAAAAAGGGCCATCATGATGGGCGAAACGACGAGGACTCCGATGGTATCCCCCAACCACCACATAGCAGCGTTTTGCATAAAGTGCTCAGCGGGAATGATATTCCAAAAAAGGAGAGAAAGAGGCCCTACCAGGCTATTCAGCAGGCAACTGATTGGACCGCCTAAACTCATAAAGAGGAGGATTTCACGCGTGCGTGTAAGGCGCAGAGGGAGCTGCGTAAACTTCGCGACCAAAACATGCCCAAGCAAGGCTTGGAGCGTCGCTCCTACAGCTATCGAACCGGCAACGTACAATCCATCTGGAGTCAGAGTGAAAGCAAGTGCAGGTGCAGATGCAGATGCAGATGCAGATGCAGATGCCTGAAAGTCGACGGATTGAAGAAAGTTAAGGAGGAAAGATCCGAGAAAAATACCAGGCCAGTATCGTCTTCCAAAAAGGAGAAGGATAGAGAGGGCAATCCCGGAAGCAGGAAATATGGGCGATGCATAGCCGGGTGGTATGGCCAGTAGAAGTCCAAGTTTGCCCGAGACCGCATAAAGAACGGCGGTCAGCAAAGCGCCGAGGACCCATCGGCCCGGACCATTTGCTTGAGCGCTCTCTATTTTGGACTTAAGGTCCATGTCATCCTCTTCATAACGTTTCGTCCGATTTTCAATTCATACTGAAAATCATGCCCAAAAACCTTTCGGCTGGTTTTTTGAAAAGATAATACAGGACCGGCGGCATAGATTGCCTAGCGGGAAAATAAGGGTTTGGCTTCGGATTTTAACTCTCACACGGCAAGGGATTGACTTGGCCTGGACAGCGTCCTGGATTAGGTAAAATTCATCTATATTATGCAATTATTTGATAGGCTTACAGAGTTTACTCCGAGATCGATACAAAATCTATTCTAATCTTACGTTCATTCCTGTCGATGAGTAGGAGTCATAAGGTTTTGAATGAGGCCGCTTAAATGGAAAAAGAAAAACGTTATACTATCACTCTCGACGATGACCCTAGCATAAGCAAGATCATTGCTCAGGTGACCGGTATACCTTCGCATCCTTTTACATCGGGAGAAAGCCTTCTTAAAGAGGCCCACTCGCTTGACCCAGTGGCAGCTTTTGTAGACGTACATCTTGAAATGGACGGCTGCGGCCTGGACTCTATTCCTCGATTTAGGAAGATCTGGCCTTTTACACCCATCATCGTTGTGACGAGTGATACCAAAGGCGACCTGATCGGTCAGGCGCTTGCCATGGGCGCAAACGATTTTATTCGCAAACCAATCAACGCTCACGAACTCACAGGACGCCTTCACGCCCGCATCCTCGAAATGAGCACCCGTCGCAAACACGGCGTGACCGAAATCGGTGATATCAAGTTCAGCCCCGGGCAAGCGTCTGTCACTAAAAACGGCCAGGTCGCATACCTACCCAAGCTTGAAACACAACTGCTCGGCATGCTACTTGAACAGCGAGATCTGATCGTACCACGCGACGAATTGAAACAAAGACTCTGGGGCCGTATAGCAGTATCGGAAAACACCTTGGATCGCAAAATCTCCGATATCAGAAAAGCCCTTGCTGACGTGGGATCGAGCTGTATGATTCAATCGCACTACAAAAAAGGCATCAGCCTGCGATTTATCGAAGGCGACGTCCGATCTTCCAGTCAGAAGAGTGATGGCAAAGCAAGCTAAACGATAGGAGGCATCTCCGATGGCCAGCCCCGCAGTGATAGGACCAGTCCTTGACGACGAAATCCTTGAAAATCTCCTGGCTTTGGACGGCAACAAGGGCCTATTCCTCGACGAGTTGATTGATATCTATACCAATGCGAGTCCAGCTGCCCTGCTCGCATTGATCAACTGCCTCGAAACCGGCACCCCCAAAGAAATAAGTCGGCTTGCCCACAAAGTTAGAGGCATGGTGGGTAACCTTGGGGCCATACGCCTTGCAGCAGTCCTCGAATTCATCGAAGTATCGAGCGAGACTCTAGAGCCAGGTGACTTCGCTTCCCTACCCGACAGCCTTCGCTATGAACAGCAACTTTTCCTCGCTGCCCTGCGTGATCACCGGCATTCCGCAACCAAGAAAAAGCTCCTTTAAAAGCCGTCTTTCCTTGTTTCCCCAGCCACCTTATGCCACCTTTAAACCAGATCTTTTTTTGGTGGTGAATTGTTATGCTTATGCCCTCGCTCCCTTCCTGGGGACTGTTTGTCTGTATGACGCTGGCCATAGGCCTGAGCGCTCCGGGCGCTCACGCCGCAAACTCAAATCCAAAACTCAAGGCTTGTCAGATGCATGAGGGCTCCTGGGCGAAATGCCCAACCGAGACCTTGCCTGGGGTTCAAAGCGGATATGCCTTCAAACAATCGCCTAAAGCCTCCCGCCCTAAGGCAGCCCTCGTCCTCCTGGCAGGCGGTCCTGGACAGGCCGCGACCGACGCGTTTTTCCCAATGAGTCGATTACTGTTCGACCTGAGTCGTGATCACGATCTCATATTTTTCAACCCCCGCGGGACGTCCGGCCCCCAACGCCTCACCTGCCCCCAATCTAGGAGTGCGGAACTTGGGCCGTTGATGGATCGTAATGTTCAGATTGAACGCGCGCGGGCCTGCGTCAGCAAACTCGGTGCATCACAGGACCTCAACCAGTTCGGAACAGATGCTTCGCTCGCTGACCTCGATCATATTCGCGAAGAACTGGGTTACGAAAAATTGAGCTTTTACGGCATCTCTTACGGAACCCGTTTGGCCCTTCGCTACGCGGCGCTCTATCCGAACCGTGTTGAGAAAAGCGTGTTGGAAGGCATACTTCCGCCGGAAGCCCTGATCGGTATCGACACCTATTATCTGGAAGGTGTCCTCCGAAAAATAGCCGCGCGTTGCCGCAGTGCAACACTCTGCCTAAAGGCGTTTGGTGACCCTTGGGATGATTATACAAAACTCATCCGGACCTATGAAACCGCTCAAATCGTTACGACTGTGCATCCTGTGACTGGGGTGTCCCAGACTTTTAAAATCGACAGGGGCACAATCGAAGGTATGATACTTGCCATGCTTTATACGGAATTTGACCAGACGATGATCCCCTCCCTTCTTCATGAAGCAAACCGAGGTAACTTCGGTCCGTTGCTGGCTACTCTTTTCACAAGCTCTCGCACGACTGAGGTCGAAGGCGTTTATTATGCGATCGCCTGCACTGAGGACGTGCCGTTTTATCAAGCGCAGAACCTCACGCCACGCGCTCAGGATCTCGCACGCATATGCGGGGCCTACCCATTCAAAGCGGTAAATCGCTTGTTCCATGATCCCATAAGAGGTGCCTGGCCCACGCTCCTCCTGTCCGGAGAACTTGATCCAGTCACCGCCCCCATCTTAGTTGAGCATTTAAAAGAGCAGCTCACGGCATCGGAACAGCTGATCGTTCCCAACAAGGGTCATAACGTATTTTACCTGCCTTGTGTCGCGCAAAAAATAGTCGCCTTCCTAAAAGACGACAGCTCTCAAAAGGGAAAAGGCCAAGGTCCGGCCCATTGTCCGAGCGATGCCCTGCCCTTTATGAGCGGAGCCTCGAGCGGCCCCGAGGAGTCAAAGCGATGATAGAAGTGAATGAACTTTCCAAAACCTTTGGTTCCGTTCAAGCCGTAAAAGAAGTCAGTTTCACGGCAAAAGACGGCGAAATAACGGCTTTGCTGGGTGACAATGGAGCCGGCAAAACCACGTCGATCCGTATGATAGCGGGCATACTCACGCCTAAGACAGGATCGATCTTAGTCGACGGGCATAATGTAAGAGAGCAACGGCGACACATAGGGATTCTTTCCGACGCCAAAGGACTCTACGAGCGTTTTACCAGTCGGGAGAACATGTACTATTACGCGTCTCTGATGAATATTCCGCGTCAGGAGATAGAAAAAAACATCGCCAATGCTATTAAACTTCTCGAGATGGAAGAGATCATCGATCGACGCACCAAAGGATTTTCGACCGGACAAAAGATGAAAGTCCTGATAGGACGACTCCTGGCCTTTCAACCGAAAAACCTCCTTCTCGACGAGCCGACGGCCGGTCTTGACGTCATGGCCACACGCCGACTTCGAAGCGTTTTGCGCAATCTCAAGGATGCCGGTCATTGCATAGTCTTCTCAACTCACGTCATGCAGGAAGTTGAACAGTTGAGTGATTCGGTCATCGTCATGCATGCAGGACGATCCCTTATTCAAGACTCGGTGCCGGGACTTTATGGTCGAACAGGACAGCGGTCTATGGAAGAGGCCTTTGTACAAATCGTTGAGGGAGCGATCCATGTTTAAGGCAACAGCGATCATCTTTCGCCACGAATTACGCGATTTTACCCGCGACCGAAGCACACTTAAAACGATGTTTCTGCTGCTTATTTTTATGCCGATCATGTTCTCGTATATCATTGGGAACGTCGAAAATCTCGTTCAAGGCGAGCGCGAAAAAGAAAAGCGGGTCGGTGTTGTCGATAGCCTTGCCGTGCGAGACCTATCACCTTTTTTAAAGCAGCAAGGCATCACGCTGATTCCTGTGACCAATCACGCGAAAGACACGTTCAGGTCCCAGAAACTGAACGCAGTCATCAACGAAACACCAAACAATGAACTGGACAGTCCAGATCATCTCACGGCCAATCTTGAGCTTTGGACGAGCGGCACCAACGAAAAGGTCCTGGCGGACGCTCACTATGTTGGGGCTTTGATTCAGTCCTATGGCCAGGGATTTGGCAAGCGACAGCTTATCTTAAGAGGTATCGCCCCTATTCTCACGGATCCAATTCAAGTCGAAATCAAATCCTTGAGCGAAGACAGCCGATCGGGCTTTGCCACGCTCGACCTTTTGGTTTCCCTTTTTGGAATGGCCTTGTTTTATTCGACGCTTCATCTGGCAGTTGATACCACGGCAGGGGAACGGGAGCGTCTCACGCTTGAAAGCCTATTTTATACCGCCGCACCACGTTCCGCGTTGGTATTCGGCAAGTGGGCGTTAGTCGCCCTTATGATCTTTACCGCGAACTGGCTCGTCGGGACCGTTTTCTGGGCGCTAGGTGAGTTCTCGATCTTCCAAAATCTCCTGGGTCGCACTGAAACGTTTGCCTATTCAAAGCTACTATGGGGTTTGCTCATTTTTCTTCCTATATGCCCGACAATCGCAGCCATGCAGATCATGATAGGATCGCTGAGCCAGTCGGTGAAACAGGCCCAGGCTTTTAATGGGATCTCTGGAATACTGAGCTTGCCCTTGAGTTTTCTCATCTTTGTCGAGCAGATCAAGCCCCTTGTATGGGTCCCGATCTTTGGCCAGGGTCTCGCATTCCGAAGTTTGCTGCACGGTGAGGATTTTGAATGGCTGCCGCTTCTGGTGAGCGAAGCATCCACTCTTGCACTGGGCGCTCTGATGCTGGGCCTCATCCTCCATCGCTTTCATCAGGAAAAGATGGTCTATTCAGGAGGCTGAAACGAGATCATCGACGGAATTTATCGTTCATGAAAGCATCGAAAGAATAACGGCCTGGTCCAGTGAAAAGAAAAACGATGCTGAGGAGGAGATAACTAAACGCCAGCTCCCAGACCTGAAAGCCTTCGCCGCGCGCGATATGAAAGGCGATCGCACCGATCATCGTACAGATGAATCCAAGCGACACAAGAGGCGTTAAAGCGCCCAGCATGAGCGCGATGCCGCCTCCGAATTCAGCCAAGGCTCCCAAGGCCTGGAAAAACCCGGGTACGCTCGAACCCTCAGGCATCCAGCTCATGGGCGCGAGGATTTTGTGCCAACCATGACTGACAAAAATAAGTCCAACCGCAATACGCAGCAGAAGAAATGCTATCGATATGGGACGCGTGCCGAGTGATCGTTTTGTGTTCGGTAAAAAAAGCAGTTTCGCTAGCATAAATCACCCACCTCCCAGGCCCTGAGTTTAATGCGTCGTTGCCTGGCGTATGGCGCCTAACATTACGCCTTCCATATCGCGGACGAAGTCCAGGATGAGCTCCGAACCTGGCTCATCGCCCGGCGCTTGTTTGCCTTCAAGGGCAGCGTCGAGATGCTCGACCAGATTCTGATACCGGGGGAATTTCTGGGCGAGATACGACAGTGACTCTTGTTTTGTTCCGACGCCCGCGTGTTCGAAGGCAAAATAGGTTCGGGTGATCATGAAAAAATAAGATTTGTGTTTGGAAAGTAGCGGCGCCCAGGTCGGCTCGACCTGAGCATCCATACGAAGGCGCTTGAGCGCGCCCATCACCTGCGGATGAAATCCGACAAGTGCTTCGTTCAGAGTCACGGGCGCAAGCCGGTTCAAAAGACGACTCTTACCGTATGCAATCTCATGCTGCTTTTGGATGAGATAGGGAATGAAGGCATTGGCTTTATAAAAACCGAAAGGGGCGATGAGTTCAAGGGGTTCGCTTTCACTACTCCCCGTCAGATAAATAAATGGATCAAGGCGGCAGATACTTGTCGTCTGAATCAGCGTTTTGAGGCGTTCGGCAAGGACCACTTCCTGTTTGAATTCCGAATCGATTTCGAGAATGACATCCACATCGTTAATAGCCTTGGAAAATCCGGGAACCACGCTTCCGCCCCAAAAGACGATGCTTTTGACTTCGGGGAAAAGCTCCCGGCATTGGGTGACGATCTGCGCCTTAAGGTCTTCGTGGGATGTGGAAAGCATTACGATATTCCCTAAATAAGAGGGATAGATCGGTCTATCCCTGGTCATCTCTAGGGCCTTTTACAACAGTATCGGGGTTTACACAATCCTCTGCCATAACAAGCTCATAGGCCCAGCACGGCGAGTCAAGCTGGTCCTTCTAAAAAAGCCAGCCCAACTTGAGAAGAGTGACGTAGGGCACAGTTCTTTTTCCCAATATTTTCAGGGTGTCATCCGCTTTTTTCTTGAGATCTTTGTAATCAGAATTCCCTTCGATCTGAGCCACTTCGGAGGGTGTTGCGCCCGGGACCGTGCCTTCTACCGACGTTTTGGGACTGAGCGGGATCTGAGCACCGATTTCCAAGCCCATCGTGAATCCACTCTCGTAAATCGCAAGCCATCCCAAATGGGGGGTAATGTAAGCTGACTTGATGGCTGCATCCACACGCACCGGAACAGTCGCGGGAAATCCGCTGAGTGTCAAAGTCTCGTTATCTTCGAACTTCCCTTTGACATCCTGATTCCCGTAAGCGAGTCCGAGAAAAAAACTTCCCATAAACGGATGAACACGCGCATGCACATCCCAGCTCTTGATATCGATGGTCGCTTTGCTGATCTGGGTAACCGAGTATTTTCCGGTGCTAAAACCAAAACTCACGATATCGGCAGCCATGGCATCGATTCCGTAGGTCAAAGGGTGCGGAAACCCTAGCTGTATCGTAGGTCCGATGCGGAGATAACTGAACACGCTGCGATCGTCGACGGGGCTGTTATAACTCTTGTCGACGTTAGGCCCCGTTTCGTTGGGCGGCGTCGACCAGTCGTTATCGGTCTCCACGGGTTTGGTGCTGCCGGGATCATCGTTAAGCGGCGCATCATAGGGCCTCTCCTCAGCCGGAGGCGCTTCGGGTTCGGCTGGTGGGCTCGCTTCGGGCAAGGGCAAGGTGTCTTCCGCCGAAGCCCCAGTCTGGAGCCTTGCATTATCATCAGAAGGCTGCGGCGTAGCCAAAGCGTACGAAGGTAAACTCAATGCGCTGACGCTTGCCGACACTATGAAAGCGGATAGATTGAAATGTTTCACGTCAACTCCCTGTTTCTTAAACGCCCGATTTTTTATTATATTGGTAACAGGATACGTTAAACAAGCCCTGATCCCAAGGCGGTCCCGCTACTAAAGCGTCTCGCTATCAAGACGGTTCCCATTTTTTGAAGGCACTCGTCCCATGAATCAGCTTATTATTGCCGTGGTCTCATCTGATCTTTTGTTTCAAAAGGTAAATGCATGACAACTCCATTGGCAGAAGGTCGGCTTAAGACGGGATTGGTTCTCAGCGGAGGCGGTGCGCGCGGCGCTTATCAAGCTGGCGTCCTCGGAGGCATGGCCGAAATCATGGGTGAGCGTTTTGGAGCGCAACCCTTTCCCATTATTACGGGCGTCTCGGCAGGATCCATCAATGCGAGTTTTCTCGCATCGGGGCAAACGACGTTCGCTGAGCAGGCCGAGCTCCTCCTGAAGCTTTGGAGCGAACTGCGTTCGGATCGAGTCATCAAAACAGATCCTCTCACTCTCGGCAAGCTTGGCTTTGGGTGGTTCAAGGACTTAAGCACCGGTGGGGCCTTCGGACAGCCGGCTTCCACCTATCTTCTCAATTCGACGCCTTTGCACGCGTTTTTGAAAGAACGAATTGATTTTGATCAAATTCGACGGAATATCGACTCCAAAATTCTCGACGGCGTTTCTGTAACGACCACAAGTTATGGAAGTGGTACAAGTGTCACGTTTTTTGATTCACGCGACATCACCAGCTGGACCCGAAGTGCACGGATAGGGGTGCGAGCGACATTGACGATCGACCATGTGCTGGCATCCTCATCCATCCCAGTTTTTTTCAAACCGGTTCGTATCGGCAACAATTTCTTCGGTGATGGGGGAATTCGATCGGCGAGCCCGATGAGCCCTGCTATTCACCTGGGAGCGGATCGTTTGATAGCGATCGGTGTCCGATACCCGCGCAATGAATTGGAAGCGATGGAGATCAATCAGCAGGTGACGATGGATACGATCTCTCTCGCCGAGATCTCCGGCGTTTTATTGAACTCACTTTTTTTAGATGCGCTGGAGTTTGATTACGAACGCCTTATGAGAGTCAACGAAACTGTTTCGCTCCTGACCGCACAAAGTCAGGAAAAGTCGAACTATCGCCTCAGAAAAATCCCGACTCTCCTGTTTTTACCGTCAGTGGACCTTGGACAAATCGCGGCGGATCAATTTAACAAATTTCCCGTTGTCCTCCGGTATTTTCTTAGGGGACTCGGAGCCTCCGAGAGTACGGGTGCCGACCTTTTGAGTTACCTTGCTTTCGATCAATCCTACACCCAGTCACTGGTCACCGTTGGCAAAAAAGATGCCCTGGATAGGCGCGACGAGATTTTGGCTTTTTTTGAAGCAGGAATGGGATCAGACTCCCAGAGAACTCGACGCAAAAATCGGTAGGACTTCTTCTGGCGTTCCCAACATGCGCACGCGCCCTTGATCCAGCCAAAGAACGCGGTCACAGGATTTAACAGTCGACAGACGGTGCGCGACCACAATTACCGTTCGTCCGCGCGTCCGTTGTTCAAGCGCTTTCACCAGGAGTTCTTCCGATGCGGGGTCGATCGCGCTGGTCGCTTCGTCAGTCACGATCAGAGGGGCCTGCGATAAAAAACATCGGGCCATACATACGAGCTGTCGTTCGCCAGCCGAGAGATTACCGCCGCGTTCTTCGATGAGTGTATCGAGCCCCTTTTTCTGCCCCAGTTTCTTCACCCAGTCCAGAAGATCGATCGTACGAAGCATCTCCCAGATCACAGAATCGGATATAGGATCGTTCGTCGCAACGAGATTTTCGCGAAGTGTCCCGCGGAACAACGTTGGATCCTGAGGGATCAGTCCTATGCTGCGCCGAAAGATTTCGAGGTCAATCCCTGTCTGCGTTGCCTCGCCGCTGTCTTCGGGATGGGAGAGGTCGGGCGTAACGCCATTGATGGAAACAGAGCCCTTCTGCGGCTGATACATGAGATAAAGCGTTTGAATGAGACTGCTTTTTCCACTTCCTGTACGGCCAACTATCGCGAGTCTTTCGCCGGCCTTGATGACGAAGTTGAGGTCTTGCAGAACCCAGGGGAGTTCGGGCCCGTAGCGAAGCCAGAGGTTTTCGATCCGAACCTCGGCTCCCCCGTTTAAGACAGGCAATCCAAGCCGGTGAGCTTTTACACGTCTTACAGATTTCATATACTGAGCGTTCACAGGCAAACGTGATCCCGGTTCAAGAGGACGTCTGAGATAATTATCAAATCGTTCCACACCCGTGAGGGCCTCTTCGAAGTTGGCGAGCCACTCAAAAAATTGCTGGATTGTCGTGGACACAACCAAAATAAAAGTAAAAGCCGTTGCCAGCGAACCCGTTGAAACGCGTCCTGTGGCTACTAAAAGAATGCCGCAAAGGCCGGTGAGCAACAGAAGCAGCGCTGTGATTATCGCCATATGAAACGAATAAACCTGGCTCGAAAAGGCCAGAGCCAAACGTGCTTTGGAAAGGGCATTAACCTGCTTATCAAAGCGGTCCACGAAATTTGATGTTCTGCCGTAGACCTTGATCAGCCGCGCCCCCTGAACCGTCTCCGCAAAATGCGCGACCGATGGACTCCGGGCTACCGCATACTGTCGTCGATTGGCCCGCATGCGCGGTGTATGTGCCCGGTATAGCCAATAATAGGCACCAATCGCGATCAAAACGATCGGCACATAATAAATACTTGCGAGCGACATGAGTATGAGCGTTGCGACCAGGTCAAATCCTAAACCCAGAAATTCGCCCAAAGGACCGCCGGCCATCCTAAAGATCGAAGCATAGTCGCTCGAGAAACGACTCATGATACGGCCGACCGGAGTCTTGTCAAAAAACTCCATTGGAAACCGCGATACTCGCATCGTCACTTCATCATAAAGTGTGCTCACTGCTTTCGCGCCTATCCGGGAAATGCTGACCCGGAAAAAGATATTGCAGACAAAACCGATCATCACGACCGTGACGAGGAGGTAGAGATAATCTAGGTTGTTGAAAACGTCGAGAGGATGCGGAGGCTTACGGCAGAACGAGGCGCTTTTGCACAGGGAATCGGCCCAGTAACCTGTTATATTCGCTGTAGAAAGCAAACACAGGCGGGCGATGACGCCGACGCCGAGACACGTCCACGTTAGGGCGCGATAGGGACGAAAGCTTTCGCCCAGAGTAGCCACGACATTGCGCGAGTAACGCCCGGTAAAACGGACTTCCTCCTCGAGAAAACGGCCCCCATTGGAAGCAGGTTTTTCGGTTGAGCCTGTTTTGGCGTTCATACCTGGTTCCCACCTTCCTGCGCGGGCGCGCTTTTTTTCTTGTCCTGCATACTGCGCGTCAGGTCTCGAAATTCCTCTGAATTCGCCATCAGTTCATCAAACGTGCCCTCCATCTGGATAGCGCCGTGATGCATCACAAGAACCCGGTCCACGCGCGGCAAAACACTCAGCCTATGGGTAACAAGCAAGCGAGTCTTATGGGTCCAGGCGCCTTCTATAAGCCCGTCCAGCAGAAGGCGTTCGGTATCGACGTCGACCGCACTCAAACAATCATCAAGCAAAACAATAGGACGATCGTTATAGTGAGCCCTAGCGAGGCTTACGCGCTGTCTTTGACCTCCTGATAGGTTGACGCCACGCTCCCCTATCTCCGTATCCAGTCCGCCGCTCATAGCCTGACTATCGAGTGCAAACGCAGCTAAACCGAGCGACCTTGATACGGCTTCGTCTTTATCGGCACTGGCTCCATATTCAAACACGACATTGTCCCGAAGGGTGGAGCTCATGATAAAACCCTCTTGAGGTGCATAAGCGAAATAAGCACGAAGCGCTGCAAGGTCCAGAGGCAAAACGTCTATTCCTTCGATCGTATAACTTTCAAAAGTTGCGGGGGCTTCGCAGAGCAGCGAATCGAGCAGGAGGCTTTTGCCAGCGCCGACCTCACCGATTATTGCGACGAACTCGCCTTTTTTCAGCCGTAAATCGAGCCTTTTAATGAGCGTGACACCATCCAGGGTCAGCTCAAGGCCTTTAACATCAAGAGCATAAAGCGGTTCGATATGCAGTGACGGGTGTTCGGCACCTCGCTCAAGCGGCATGGCAAAAAGAGTCTGCAGCCTCCGCGCCGAGCTCAGTCCATCTAGAAACATGACAAGGTTAAATGGCAACGAACGAATCGGACGGCTTAAAAATATGCTGAGCACCCATAAAAGAGCAAATATTTCGCCCGGCGTAACATCGGTATGCGTAAATACAACACTGGCAATGCCCGTGATGCTGATGAGACTCGGAGCGACTTGAGCAAAGGCGCTCATTCCCGATCCATTTGTCACCATTGCCAGGCGATTGACAGTCTCCGATCGTCTCTTATCGAAAATCTTTTCTTCGAATAATTCCGTCCACCCCAGTATTCGCAATATACGAATATTCTGCAGCCATTCGTTGACGACAGCGAGGCGCTCAGTGGCGAGACGCTTAAAGGCAATAAAAAAGCCGGATTGACGATAAGCCATAACAAAAAGAAGAGTGAGGGAAAGCGTACTTACGGCCGCCAGAGGCAAAGGCGGCAGTGAAAAATAAAAACCCACGGCCACCGGAGCGGCAATAAAAGGAATGAAGGACATAACGGCGACCGGAAGAAGTTCGTCGATCATCATCGTAATAGCCGAAACGTCTTGCGAGAAGATATTGACAAACTCACCCGTCGGCCTTGAGCGACGGCTTGCCTGAGACAGTTTGAGCCCGTGTTGATAGAGGCTGCGCGAAAGCCAGCGATTGGTCAAAACACCTTCGCGCGAACACACGAGTTTGCAGGCGACAGCCAGGGTTTGGGAGGCCAGGAGCGCGATGAACGCCAAAGAAATATAAAGGATCAATCGTTCCGTCGGTAGGTTTGCGCCCGAATCCTTGAGTATCGCATCCACAAAAAGCTTCTGGAAATAAGGGCCCAAAAGGCCACAGAGCGCCGAAAGGCAGGCAAGGCTGATGATGCCTAAACGCACCAGAGGCCTCACGGTAAAAATTCGCCATACGAGGCCGGAGCTGAGTCGTGAGGTCTCGACTTCAGGGATTTGTACGTTCGTCGCCAGCGTATCACTGAAGTCAGAGGTAAACGTCGGGTGTTGACTCATAGTGAATCAGGTTTCCTCTCCAGAGTTTGAGTTTGGTTTTTAAGAAAATCAGGATGGGTTCGCCACCAGGCTTTCGGCCTTTCCACTTGACCAAAACGCACAAGTTCGCCCAGTTTTGGGTGCCATACAGGCAAAGATTCGGGCGCCGCCATGCTGGTTACTTTTTCGATCGGTTCAAACCAGTCATGTAATGCCAGCACAAACATACCCCAATGGATAGGAACAATCGCGCCCGCGCGAACATCCTTCGCGGCCATCACCACTTCCTCAGGAAGCATATGAACATAACGCCAGTTCCTGTTGTACTGACCGCACTCTAGAAAAGCGAGATCGATCGGTCCATAGCGATCGCCAATGTCTTTGAAATGCCCGGCGTATCCGCCGTCACCACTATAATAGAGTTTAAAATCGCCTTGATTAAGGAGCCAACCTGACCAAAGAGTGTGGTTTTTATCCGCAAAACTGCGGCCCGAAAAGTGCTGAGCGGGCGTTGCTGTTAGCGTCATGCCCTGGTGAAATATCGATTGATACCAGGCGAGTTCATGAATCATGTCCGCCTTGATATTCCATGTGCGCAAACGCGAAGCCAATCCCAGCGGAACAAAAAACTCCGGTTGAATGGGCCACGTGCCTATCTCACGCATCACGTTGGCATCGAGATGATCGTAGTGATCGTGAGAAAGCACTATAATGTCAGGCTTCGGCAGCTGCGAAAGAGTGAGCAGAGGCCTTGAAAATCGCCTGACTAAAAAGGGTAAAGGCGATGCAACGCCTAACACGGGATCGAAAAGTATCAACGTTCCATCAAAGTTCACAAAAAATGTTGAGTGACCGAGCCAGAGCCATTTCACCCGCTCTTCGTCTTTTTTAACAAACGCCTCAAGGTCTGGCACTTGCGACGGAAATGGACCGGTAGGGGTGCGAACCTGCTGTCCGAAAAGCCACATACGAATGAGGCCCCACGGATCGGTGACCATCGCCGTGGTCTCGGATACAATATTAAGAAACTTTTGGGAACGCCTATCAAAGTGCGGATCAGAGCAAAAGCGCTCGATATCGGCGCTGTTCGGCCCACGACCGAACTGCTTATGTTTAAGCCAGATCCATAGCAGAAAGCCGGCTCCGGCGATTCCCAGGAGAATTAGGGCAAATATCTTCATTGGACCTCACACGTCAAGTAAAGGACGTTAACTATGAACCTTTCGGAACAGGCCCGCCAGCCGCCAGTTGGTTCGTATTGAACCTGTAATTCAGCCGAAATGCGAAATAAGGAAATAGGACTCACGCTCATATTTAATAGAATAATTTCAATTAACAGAGGCGTTTATCAGGTCAATATGGCAATATCTTACCAAACTGTTCAGCTTGATTTGCCGTTCCATTCAAAGGTAGTTACCTAGGTTATCCTCTTTTAAGCAGAGACACTACGACTGAGAAAAATGCAGCCTCACCCCTTACTTTAAAGCCTGATTTTTAACGCCTTTTCCGAGGCATACCCGGGTTGATGGTAGCGCTTCTTCCTAGCGAAAACCTTCCTATTGTCGCCATGACTGATGCCTATAGGAAACGCACATCTATCGCCCCTGACCAGGTCTTGGGCCGAGGCATTTTCGAAGTATTCCCAGACGACGCCAAAGATCCTTTAGCCAATGGCGTTGAATGTTTACGCGCTTCGCTCGTGCGCGTCGTAACCCAACGTATTCCCGATGCCATGCCTTTGCAGCGTTACAGTTTCGAATCGGCAGTGGACACCTTTTCGCTGAACTACTGGAATTTCAGTGCTAGTCGCGGAAGACTCCGTGGATAATCAGATGCTGGTGGGACGCATCCTCAAAAAGCGCAGAATGGAGAAGAGGCGATACAGATCGCTCTTAGCCTGCCTTTTGATGTGATACTTATGGATGTGCAAATGCCGCGGGTTGATGGCTACGAAGCAACGCATGCGCTCAGACAAGCCGGTTTTGATAAACCAATCATTGCGCTCACGGCTCATGCGATGCTGGAAGAACGGGCGAAATCCAAAGAAGGAGGTTGCGACCTGCGCCTAACCAAACCGATTAATGCTCAAGAACTTATCGAGTGCATCGGCAATCTGGTCGAAAAGGCTAAGGCGTCGCTTTGGAAGTAAAATGAGTGCAGGCTTAGGCTTGAGAGCCGAGGCTTATTATGGGATTCGCTCTGTAGGCTCATCCGCGTGCCATTTGCTCTGGATCTTCTGGTTGGCCGTAAACGGCGCTTTGCGATAAATCAGATTATGCTGATCGAACGTGATGATATTGCCGTTGATCGAGGCAATTTTCAATTCCTGAGAGATATGGCTCTTCAGAGGTTTTTTGCAATTGATCTCATAAACGAAGATCCGGCTTCCGTTCGCGATAGCCTGGTTTGCAGCTTCCACAACGGCATCTGTTGTCTCAATTTGCATCAATTTACCTTGCATTCCCCATTCATTCTCAAAGTTTTGAGTTGGGGCATTGCGGTTCGATACGACGAGATAAAGATGCATGTTCATAGGCAGGAGTCCTTGGCTGGCGACCGTTGATCCACTCTATTACAACGATAACAGAAATTAAGCGACACGTCTTGCCGAGCTACTGCCTCCTCTTTAAGCACAAGCAGTGTAAATCACGGGATTCTATCAACAATATTCCTATAAACTTACAATGCTCCGCTTGCTTTTGGCTTAGGTCACCTGGTAAATATAGGGAAGAACCAACTGAGTAGTAGAAATTCGCGATGAAAACAACGTTCGACGGATCTGAGTTTGCCGTGTCGCAACACGGTGGTCTATTTTTCGGCTCCCATAAGAGTCGTGCCCTGACGCTGTTTCTGCAATTTGACTGGTCGAGCACCGAACTCGGCCCAATCGACACCTGGTCGTTAGCCCTTAAAACTACGGTTAACATGCTCTTTTCTTGTCCATTTCCCGTCATGCTCTGGTGGGGCCCGGGGCATATCCAAATTTTCAATGAAGCCCAACGGATTGTCATTGGCGAGCGCGAGCAATACATGGGCAAGCCGGGCCGCACCTGCTGGCCTGAAGTCTGGTCTGATACCGTTGAGCCCGACTTGAACTCAATCCGGGCTACCGGGGAACCAAGGCATTACGAAAACCGCAAAATCGTTCTTCGACAGAACGGTATTATGAAAGAAACGTACTGGAACTATTCCTTTTCACCTCTCTTTAAGGAGGACGGGACTATAGGCGGCGTCCTGTCCATATCCCTGGAAACCACAGGAATTATTGCCGCTGAAAAAGATCTAGAGGGGGCCCGTCGACGCGAACGCGACCATGATCGAGCCGAGTCCAAATCTCACGAGGTCAAACTTCGCACCATAACGGATCGCCTTCCGGCACTGATTTCCTATATGAACATCAATCGTCGTTATCAGTTCGTGAATCAGGCCTACGTGGATTGGTTCGGGCTTTCGCGCGAGGCTATCGAGGGCAAAACGCGGCAAGAGCTGGTCGCTGACGCCTCCCTTTACGAATACATGGCGCCTTATGTGGAACGGGCTTTTGCAGGAGAAGCTGTTTCCTTTGAAGTGACCCTTTATAAACCTAACGGTGAATACGTAAACCTCGACACCGAATATCTTCCCGATATCGATCCCGTTACGCAAGAGGTTCGAGGCATAGTCGGTGTTGGGCACAACATCACGGAACGAAAAAAAGCCTTGATAGCCTCACGTCTCGCGCAAAGAGACCTGGCTCGGGCCAAAGAAATCGCTGAGACTGCAAATGCTACAAAAAGCGCATTTTTAGCGAATATGAGCCATGAAATCCGTACGCCTCTCTCGGCGATTCTTGGCTTCAGCGAATTTCTTAAAGACGAGAGTCTCAAGCCTGAGCTCCGCGAGCACTTTATCCAGACGATCGCCCGTAACGGTCAGGCGCTCACTTGTATCATCGACGACATCCTCGATCTGGCCAAAGTCGAAGCCGGCCGACTCGAAGTTGAAGAGCTTGATTTTTCTTTCTTCCAGTTGCTTTCTGAAGTGGTCGAGATCTTCCGCGTGAAGGCCCAAGAGAAGGGCATAAGCCTGTCAACAATTATAGACGAAGGCGTAACGGATTTCATCGCCTCCGATCCGACACGAATTCGACAGATCCTAATTAACATCATCGGCAATGCGATCAAATTTACCGAGAAGGGAGGCGTGAGTCTCTCCGTTCATAGCAGCGCCGAAGGTGACTCGGCGTCCCGAATTTTTGTTCATGTTAAAGATACGGGTCGAGGTCTCACAGATGAACAAAAAAATCGTCTTTTTGAACCCTTCATGCAAGCAGACAACACAACGACTCGGCAATTCGGTGGAACGGGCCTGGGGCTTGCCCTCTCAAAACGTTTGAGCCAAGCGTTAGGCGGCGATATTTTTATCGGCGAATGCGAAGTCGGCAAAGGCAGCCAATTCACCATCACCTTTCGGGCGGGAAAGGCCCGTCAGCCGTTGGATTCCTTGCGTCAAAATAGGGGGATCACGACCGCATCCTTACACCCTCCCATGCTTGACGCAATGAAGGTTCTCGTCGTTGATGATTCTCCCGACAATCAGTTTCTTTTGTCGCGCCTTTTAACGAAAAACGGAGCTTTGGTTGAAATCGCCAGCGACGGCGTCGAAGCGGTTGAAAAAGCGAGCCGGCATGGCAGTAATTTTGATGTGGTTCTGATGGATATACAGATGCCGCGTATGGACGGGTATGAAGCACTGCGTGTCTTGAGGAGCCAATCGTATCCGGTCCCTGTCGTTGCCGTGACTGCCCATGCTATGAAGGAGGACCGACTGAAAACGGAAGCTGCCGGTTTCCGAGGACACCTTACGAAGCCCCTTAATGCGGCGGAGCTCCTTCATTGTCTTCAGAAATGGGCCCGTTAATTGCGCAGTGCTATCAGGGTTTGCGGAAGCCGCGTTTGGCCATTTCCTCTTCGCGCGCATCTTCGATCTCTTCAAGCACTGCTTTCACATTGGCCTTACGATTACCCTCTTCAAATACCCCAGTGAGCTTGGTGTCGGGTTTTAATTTGCCGTTTTCAAAGTACTTCCAGATTTCTTTTGCATGCCGCGACTCCATCAACTCGGGCGCAAACCGACCAAAATATGCAGCCAGCTGAACCAGGTCTCGTTCGAACAGACCGAAGGCATTATTTGCAGTGGCTTGAATCGCCTGGGGAAGGTCGATGATGACCAATCCATCCTTTGAAACGAGCACGTTAAACTCTGATAAATCGCCGTGGACAATACCCGCACACAGCATTTTAACGGCTTCCCGAATGAGCACATGATGATACTCACGGGCTTTTTCGGGCGTTAAATCAACATCGTTAAGCCTTGGAGCCGGATTGCCTTCCTCGTCGGTAATCATCTGAAGCAGCAATACCCCTTCGTAATAACCGAGAGGTTTGGGGACGCTGACGCCCGCTGCTGCCAGAAGATAAAGGGCGTCAACTTCGGTATTTTGCCATTCCGCTTCACGCTCCTGGCGACCATAACGACTGCTACTTTCCATGGCACGCGCACGGCGTGAGCCACGGACTTTACGCCCTTCGGTATATTGAGTTTTTTGTTTGAAAGAACGGTTATTTTCGTCCTTGTAAACCTTGGCGCAACAAAGCTGACCTTCGGCGCGAACGACGTAGACCTCGGCTTCTTTACCGCTTTGAAGTTGTCCGATCACATCTTCGACCATATGGGCTTCAATCAGGGGCAGCAAACGCTTCGGTATTTTCATAGAACCTTATATCCGTTGGGGTCAGACACACCTAAGTTGGAACGCGCCTCAGTCTATACTGGGACGGGGCTCCTCCGCTAGAGAAAGCAATGACCGAGGTGCCACTCAATTAAAATTTAACAAGAGCGTCCACGTAAGCTGTTGTGATCGTTACGCCACCAGCTTCAAGAGCCGCGATGAGGGGATCACCCAGAGCACTGGTTGGGGTCTGAAATCCACGCACAGTCCTTGTCTTTTCTGTTTTGACGAGAAGTTTGGCTATGGTGGTAGCACATAGCACGGTGAACTCGTTCCCCGGGTCGCCACTGGCTTTCATTTTGACCGTCAAACGGGGACGGGCTTTTTCGCGTGCTATAAGAGTTCCCCGGTAAAAGCCTTCTTTTCGGCTTTTCTCCGATGGACCCTGCCCTGCAGATGGGCCGAGCTTGCGAAGAATGGCCCTACCAATGCCATTACCCGTCATGACGTCCATTATGCCCAAGGCCCCTATCACCCCATAGGCAGCAAGATTTCCGGAACGGCCTTTGGATAGGAGGGAACGCTCAGTGTAGGCGATGTTCTGAGAGTCTCGGCTTTCGGGATTGCGCAGGTAAATAGATCGACGCACGACAGCCGTGTTAATAGAATTCATCAAAAAAGGAGCGCTCCATCGCTTGAGGAAAGGTTCAAAGGTCGGTTTGAATTCCACCTTAGGATTATGCGCCCACTTTTTGTCGGGTATAAGGATATTGCTATCGATGAGATGTTTGTTTTTCTTCTGTTCGGCCATGGTGAGAACGGATAGGAGCGTACCACCGTTAAACCCGCCTTTGACTCGATAATAATGCTTCAGGTCATCGACATCCCAACCGTGACGGGAGGCCTCTTCCAAAGCAATGTAGCTCATGACATCGGCTGGTACTGAATCAAAGCCTGCCATCGGTATCAAACAGGCTCCGGTCGCTTGAGCGACATGCTCATAACGATCGATCATGTCACGAATAAAGGGCGTTTCGCCTGTTATATCGCAGTAAGCACGACCGAGCTCGCTGCACGCCGCTATCACGGGTTCCGCATAAAGCGCGAAGGGACCAGCGAAGTTTGCCACGACTTTGGCCTGCCTAACCATAGCCGTTATGCTGCCTTTATCCTTGGAGTCGGCATCGATAATCGCCGGTTTATGGGCACATTCCTTTTGAAGGTCTTCGAGCTTTTTACGGTTGCGCCCGGCGATAGCCAGATGAAGTGAAGGATCGGAAGCCAATTTGAGTGTGGCAAGGCGACCTGTAAAACCAGTTGCGCCAAAGACAACAATATCATGGATTGGAGGCGTATTCACCGAAGCTCCCCGGGCCGTTGGATGTAAAGTTCTAGCAATTTATGCGCGGAAGCCGGGAATATCCACCAAATCTTTTGCAAGCTTGGACAAGGAGCGAATCAGCTTGAGGCCAACGAATCGATTCGTTGGCCCTCACATGTGATTACGGAGCTGTAGGGGAAGGATTACTGCCTGTAGGTGAACTTGGATACACATTTCCAGTTCCCGATTGTGGCGCTGGACTTGTATCCGAAGGCATAGTGCTTTCGCCGCGTGGCTCTGCATCATTTGGCATAGAATGATTGGAATTTGTCGAATCCGAAGATCCCGGCATTTCATTCGGAGCCGGAGTTGGCGTTGCCGGCGAAGTTGCGCTCGGCAGAGTCGTAGTGCCGGGAATAGATGATGGCGGGGTAGCTGACATACCACTGTCCTGCGGTGTTCGATCGGCCATTTTTTTAGTACAGCCGCCGCTTACTGATGCCAGCCCTACCAATGCAGATACGAGGATTAAATGTTTCATTGTGATTACTCCCAAGTGTTTCAAGTCAAAGCGTGACACGCTTTCCCGGCTTTCAGCTTAAGAAACCCGTTTGCTTTTGTTAATAGGTATATTCGCTCAAAACACCTTCAAGGCATTGATTTATAAGGCTTTAAAAAGAAACGTTCGCTTACGGCAGAATCGCCGTAAACAGCTTCGTCTTAGAAAAAGCCTTAGGGATAAGCCTTTACCAGCTCATCTGCGCTGGTAAATACGGGCCTGATATCGACAGGAATGTCTTTCAAACGATCTAGCACCGTCTGAACCGAGAGCCGCACAACCATATATTTTGCGGTGAAGTTATCAGCTTTCGCCTTATCACCGGTCGCCTGAATGGTCAGCAGTTCGCCCGTAAGTGAGCGGACAGCGTCTTTAATTTTGGTTACATCCAGGCTGAATGTTCCATCCTTCGCGACGACGAAGGCTTTGGCATCCAGGAGGTAATTCATTTGGAGCGCGGCAGCTTTCCCGTGAGCCTCGTTCAAACCAAACCGCACCGAACGAAACGACGACGTGAGATAAGTTGTATAAAGGGTCTTTTCCATCGCTTTATTGAGCGTGCCTTTGTCGATCAAACGCTGCAAGGCCCAGAGGCCCGATACATCAGCCTTCGCTTCTTCTAGAGCACTGTAGGTATTCTGCAGTTTCTCACGAACGGTCACCTTTTTGCCGTTCTCTGTGAGGGTCCTCGGCCCAAGTCCGTCTATGAGCTCGTGCATAAGAATGTGCGTGAAAAACGCTTCAAAGCTGATATTGGCCCGATCGCGAGGCGCCAGTGCGATCTTGGAGATCGGAATCAAAACCTTTTCAAATTTTGCTTCCTGAATGTTTTTGAGCATCGTTCATTTGGTGCCCATCTCCTGCACGATTTTCTCGTCATTCGGCAAATTATAAGCGGCTGTTTGCACGCCGCGATTAGCTTCACCGCTGCCATAAATGGAATTTACGACACGAACACGAAGTAAATTTCGTTAGTAAGCCTCGGCACCGGTGTAGGTGTACCGATAGCTTTCGTATTCTGTCACCGTTTTGTCGCTCGCAACTTCATACCGGATGAGGAGTCTCTCGTGGCGGGCGTTAGCGTATACGACGTAAAACGTATAACCCTTGTTGTGGGGGAAAGGTGACGTTAAGAGTCCAATCGGCTCAAATTCCCCGATCGTTTCATAACCGAAATCTCCCGGTTGAAACGTGTGATTGCGGAGACGCGAGTCGACTAAGGCTGAACGATCCACGACTTCTTCAGAAAGTGACGAAAACATAGGAAGACCTCACACACGTAGATGACTCTCATAAATATACCGTGGGCAAGAGGGATATCATCCCTGCGATTTCGATTCAAAACCGCCAAACCCTTTCAGAGCGACATATCCGAATTTTATAGAGAAATAATTTGGCCTATGAATTCTTCTTCGGAATTCATAGAGCTGTCGGTCTCCGCTTTCCCCGAGATGGGCATGGGCGTCCTTGGTTCGCTTAAGGTCCCGTGCTAGCGTCACCTCGGATTAACCTGCCCATTTCACTTCGGGGCCCCCATGGATGTCGCAACGATATGGTTCTTGATTGTCGGGGGTGTATTCCTCGCAATGGCTGGATTTGGTCCCTGGCTGGAGCGACTGCCACTTACCACTGGAATCGTTTACGTTCTAGTTGGGGTTTCAATTGGACCCTTCGGACTTGATCTTTTATCCGTGGATCTTTTTAAACATGCTGTCTTTTTGGAACACGTGACAGAGATTGCGGTCATTGTTTCACTTTTTACGGCAGGATTAAAACTCACATTGCCACTGACAGATCCGCAGTGGCGACTCGCGGCCTCGCTCGCTACACTGGCCATGATTATAAACATTGCGCTGGTGGCAGGCCTCGCGTTCACGGTATTTGGTTTTTCTCCGGGGGCTGCCTTGCTACTCGGCGCTATCCTTTCCCCTACAGATCCGGTGCTTGCCTCAGACGTTCAAATCGCGGAATCGGAACAACGAGACCGTCTTCGTTTCGCTTTGACGGCAGAAGGCGGCTTGAATGATGGCACTTGTTTTCCGTTTGTGTTGCTCGGTCTGGGATTGCTTGGAAACCATGAGCTTGGCAGCTACGGATCCCGTTGGATCGGTCTTGACCTTGTTTGGCCCGCAATAGGCGGGATTGTCATAGGCTATCTGATGGGCCTGGGCGTGAGTCGCTGCATTATTTTCCTGCGCACAAAACATGATAAGCAGGAAAGCAAAAAGCTTGATGACTTCCTTACCCTTGGATTGATCGCACTTTCCTATGGGGTCGCGCTTGCTGGGCATACCAATGGATTCTTGGCTGTTTTTGCCGCTGGCATCGCCTTGCGGAGCATCAGTCGACCTTCGATCAAACATGAGCTCGACCTCAAGGGCGATGAGGGAGTCGATGAAGTCATCAAAGCGACGGCAGACCTGCCTAAAACAGTGCTTGGTTTCAACGAGCAGCTTGAACGCACCGCAGAGGTGGTGGTCTGCATCCTTTTAGGATCATTGATCGACCGTCATACTATTGAATTAAAGCCATGGATTTTTGCCTGTGCCCTCCTTTTTGTCGCGAGGCCGATATCAGCCGGGCTTACCATATTTCGAAACCCCATCCTCACTCGCTTTCAGAAAAAATCGATCGCCTGGCTCGGTATACGCGGCATAGGGTCTATCTACTACCTCGTATATACGATCACGCACGGCCTCGACCCTCAGGTGGCCCAGACCTTTGCTTCCATAACCTTCGGGTCGATATTACTCTCGATCCTTCTCCATGGTGGATCGGTCACACCCTTGATGAATATCTATGAACACAAGTTGCAACATTATCGGAAGAGACTCGCGACCCGAAAGATTCGGCTTAAATGAAATTGGTGTGTTTGTTGCATGACTGCTTGTGTTCAATTGACCGGAGGCTCATCATGATATTTGGATTGATGGTTATAGCGACTCTCGCCGCTCTGTTTTCAGGAATCTTGTGTAAAGTTATTAATCTCAAAAATTCCTACGTGGTTTTGCTTGTGCAATTTCTCTTTACTTTCGGCGTGAGTTACGGGACCGCTTACTGGATGGGGAAAGGCGTGTTCACAAATGGATACATCGCTTTGGTGTGTGCCGTCATATCTGTCGTTATTTACGGTGTTTTGTTTCTTGCCCAAAAATTACTTGGCCCTCTTGATAGCCGTAAACCCGGCACTTGGGCTATAAAACTTAATCACCATCACCACAACGCTGGACGGCATCATACTCAAACGCGCTAACATTCATTTTTGACGAGGGCTTTGGGCGGCTTCTTTATTCCGAAAATAAAAACCGCCTCACTTATGTTGATCTTCCCGCATTTTTTCATCCTTCCCTCACTATCCTCTTTTTATAATTTAACGAATGTGAGTCTCACCTTATTCAAGGAGTTCTATTGAGCACGAACTTAAGTGTTGCGATGACAGAAATGTCGAAGTCTCGCCCCTCTATTCCATCGATAATGCAAAGACCTTTGATTGTCGGAGCCAGCGTCAGCGCCGATTGGAAAGCAAAAAGCCCCGGAAAACTTCTTGCACTTCGTTACACTGAGGAGAGTCAGATACGTACGGTTGCTTTCGGCGGAAAAAGCGGCCGTGAAGTCCTGAAGAAAGTTTCGGACGACAGTTTGAGCGATAGGACCGCCGTGATTGGTCTTGATCTGTTTTTTTGGGATGCGATGATGAAGACGCCTGACGAGAGTCTTCACGCGTTGAACACTCTGATGACCGTGGTCAAAGCGAAGCAGATCCCCATCATTCTAGGTGAAGTCCCCAACCTCTTACCGGGGTTTCAACCTCAAGCCGCTCGACTCAACGAGGCGATGCATAAAGCCGCGCAAGGCTACCATGCCTGCACCGTTGTGCCGTTCACCAGCATGCTCTTTCAAATCCTTCGGGAAGGAGCCTTGCATTACAATGGTCTGCGCTATGGTTTGAAAGAGTTGATACCGGACGGTCTCCATATCGGATCGATCGCGAGTCAGTACATCGCTGATACACTCTACGACATGCTTTTAACGGATAATCGTTAAAGAAGGGCTAGGAGCTTAATTGGGAAGATAGTCGGTCGGTGTTTTGATCGGCTTGCGTGTGACGGATAAACGACCCAAAACTGACTCTAAGTTCTTTCGGTCACCAAAAGGCTGGGAAGGAAACGGTATTGGCAGATCCGCATTTTTCCCGGCACTATTTGCAAGTTCTTCGTAAAAAGCCGTGTCATTCTCAGCTCGCATGTCATCAAGCGCTTTTTGAATCTTAGGGCGTGTGTCCGGAATTACGCTAGCTCGCTTGGAGCGATGTTTTCCGCACCCTTTGGGCTTCGTACTTGCGGGAGATGGAGATAGGGGTTCAACCATAAAAACTCCTTGGTACGTATAACTCGGGACTCTCGAAACTCTGGAAACGGATGCTTTACGTTCGCCCACACTTTGGGAATATAGGGTGAAGGTGAGTGGCATTCATAAATCTTAAACTCTCCTACCAAGCTGGGGCAAGATGTAATTGAAGCGCCTTCCAACTTTCGTCTGACGAATGGACATATCGCACTACGGCAATCACTGCCTACTCAAATAACGCGCGCGACGCCTATGTTAAAATAACGTCGTAAGCGTTCAATTCCCTGACTCGATAGTAAGAAAGTTCGACAATGCGTTCGTTTATTGCCATCTCATTTTTCGCAGTAAACGTTCTGTTGTTCGCGCTCAACACGCCCTCCTATGCGCAAACTCCGGCTGTCTCCTTACCTCTTGTTGAATATCCTGCGACCCGGTTTGATATGTGTCGTCAGATGTTTCGCAAACCGAAACAGTTTATGATCCCAGTGGAAAACCCTCAATCAGACGCCAAAATTCTGCTCGGCAAAACTCTGTTTTTTGATCCGCGTTTGTCAGGCACCAATTCAATGGCCTGCTCAACATGCCATAATCCTGCGCTTGCCTGGAGTGATGGTTTGCCAACAGCCATTGGCAACGGCGGTCAAAAACTCAAACGCCGTACACCTTCACTCCTAAACCTCGCTTTCAGCGGAAGCCTCCAATGGGACAATGAGTTTCGCACGCTTGAAGAGCAGGCCTTGGCGCCTATCAGGAAAAAGACAGAAATGAACCAGGATCCGGCCCTTTTGCCGGCGAAGTTAACAGCTGCTAAAGCTTATGCACCGCTCTTCGAAGCTGCATTTCCGGGCGAGGGTGTTTCACAGCTCACCATTGCGCGTGCTCTCGCTGCGTTTCAACGCACTCTGATGTCGGGACTATCACCTTTTGATGATTTCCTTGCAGGTGACGACAATGCGATGAGCATCGATGCAAAGGTGGGAATGGTTCTGTTTCACGAAAAAGCGCATTGTAGCGCCTGTCATTTCGGTTACCGCCTTACGGATGGGCAAGCTTATGATATCGGCCATAAAACTGAAGATAGGGGCCGCGGTGTCGTGACGAAAGATCCGCAGCAGGATTTCAAATTTCGAAACCCTTCGCTGACTGACGTCGGACGACACCCTCCTTATAGGCACGACGGCTCGCTGTCTGATCTGAAAGCCGTGGTGGAATTCTACAACCGAGGCGGGGATGTGAAACGCCCGACGCTTTCAAGCGATATAAGGCCTCTTCATCTCACACCGCACGAAGTTGCCCAGATTGTGGCTTTTATAAATGCCCTTTCAAGCCCACTGGCTCCGTTCATGCCCCCTACTCTACCCGAGTGAATGAGGGACCTTGCAGGCGTCCAGTCTTCCGTTTAACGGTACGCCTGCCTCAAGAATGCAGGAGCGATTGGACAGTCGTCTCAAAGTGATCGATCATAAACTTGCGCGAGGCGCGCACATCGGAAGCAGATTCAATTTCAATACGGATGCGGTCAAATACCTGCTCAAGCTCTTCCTGCTTTGCCTTCAATTGAGCGCAGATCATCTTCCATTCGTTGCCGGGTCTGGCCTCACGTCTCAGCTTTTCCAAAAGGTAATTGATATCGGTAAGCAGTACCGACGACCTCAGTTCGAGATACTCGAACATTTTGATGCTATATGTCTCGGATTCGTTCATTCTGGAAATCCCCCGATCATTACTCACTGGTTTGGTTCTTAGGTTAAACAAACACGTGTTCACCGCCGCAGCAAGCATCAATGTCAGTCCCTATTCAGGGAATACTTTTTTATCTAATTGATTTCATAGAGTTGCATTGCAATATTGGATTTTGTATCTAGTCTTTTGCATAAAAAAACCAACCGGAGTTGCCTCGCGGTTGGTATGTTCTGTTCAGCGGATCTTAGATGTCGCCGACTGGGATAAGTTTGAAAGCAGAAAACGAATCGTTCGAATTCGGCCAGAGCGTGTTTACGGAGCTGATATCGTTGGTACCGATTTGATCAAACTGCTGACCAGGCGAATTTTCCGTGGAGTCCTTGTACATGCGTATCGTCCAGTTTGGATTCAATCGCACGCGTATAGAGGAAATCTTGTCGTTCGCCTTGCCAATTCCCGCATCGGAGAACCCATAAAACTTGTTTGCACTATAACGGCCGTTATTACTGAGGTTGTTGAAATCCAGGCCCCAGAAAGCCCCTTTGAAATCACTTGCATCCCACAGTTCGACCGATCCAGGATTTTTCGCAGAAACGATGACATTATACTGCTCCTGGCTAGGCTCTTTGCAGTCACGTCCAAGGTCCATGCAATCGATCAGAGCTGTCGTGAAGTCTTCTTTCGCCGTATTACAACGATTGGTCCAATAGCTCACTTTTGAACAGATATCGTCAACTTCTGACTTTTGAACGCTGTAATAACGAAGACGGGCCAGACGATCATGGTAATCGATGAAGTAAGGGTATTGGTCCGGACAGGCTTTGGCTCCCGTGAGATTGCAATTCTGTTGCGGAACCGAATAATCCATCATGGATTCTTTCACAACCGCAAGGCTGGCACCGGCCTCGGCCTCGGCAAACATTTTGGCTCTCACCTCAGAAAACTTCGTTTGCATCGCCGCAGCATCTTTGTTGATGTCAAACGTCGTAGCGGAAGCAAACGCCCCGCATATTTGCGGCGACGTACCGAGGGTATAACACTTGGTGGAGAAGCTGTAGCTGTTGAGTATGTTTTGCTGCTCGGTCGAGACGCTGGTGGTGTTTTTCACCGAAAAAAGCCCTAAAACACCGGCTTTCACAGCGGCATCGACTTTAACCTTGTCGAGTGTTTTGGTATCGGTTTTTTTCGCCACAAAGACAAGAGTCATCTGCGCGCCCGTTGTAACATTTTTCACAAAACGATCACCACAGTATTTGCGAAACAGATCAGAGCCTCTGAGGCTCATGGCCCTGAAGAACTCCGCTTGGTCAGCGCCCGAGCTGTTAACTTCTATCTTGTCTTTGAAGTAGCTGTAATTGGCTATCATAACAACGTCGTCCGAGGTCATTTGCGTTTCGTTCATGATGCTTGTTTTGACCGAAACCTTGCCACCAAAAATATCCCAAACCGCTCCGATATCGACGCCGATGCTTTTGTCGACCATATTGTAGAGCTCTTGCTGATCATGCGCGATACTTTGGGTATCGTAAGTGTGCCCGTCGCGGGTAACGGTCGTCCGTATCGTAGTGGGTTCCATACAGGTTGGGGTGCGACTGCCGGTTAGCACATCATACCCACCCCCAACCCAAAAGTTTTTCAGGTTGGGATCGTTATTTTTCGCGGCGTCGATAGCGGTGATCGCTTCCGAATAGGTTTCGGTATGCCTTGGGGCTGCGACATGCGCAGGTGTTTTGGACATTACAGGACTCGGAACAGGAGTCGTTCGCGTTCCGGCGCCCATCAAAGGATCGGGATTCATCGCATCTTTTATGGGGGTTGGCAAGGTATTCGCTTCCGAGCTTATCGCCGGGAGCGTTCCGGGTTTAGGAGCGGGGATACTGCTCGCCTTCACCACCCGACCGGAAGCGTCGACGGTAAGGGTACCGTTCGAGCCTCGCACAAAATTGGGTTTTTTCAAATTGTAGTGGGCACACGACATACTCAACAAAGTCAGCGATACCAGGGCAGCGGGGAAATGGTGCTTCAGCATACGGAACTCCAGATGCAAAGGGGAAAGGATCGAAAACTCGATCTATAGGTCACAGACGGTAGGCAATGTCTTCCGCCCGAACTTTCTTTGGTCTCAACCCATACTGTAGCAGCTCCTTTCGGATCTGCGAGCCAGCAACTCCTTCCTATCACGGCTGCGTCACTTGATACTTCACCGTAATTTCGCCGCCGGCTACGGGCTCGTGCCCCTTGAGAAATGTCAGCACGTTAGCGCTCAAAGTGTAGTCATTTTCCGTGATTGCCGTCCCATCGGCTCTTTTGCCCGTCACAGCGAAGGTGCCCTTATCAGGCAAGGATTTCAGGGGAAATTGATTTGTCAGCAGTTTGGCAATATTGGTTGAAAGACGCCTTAGTGTGGCTTGATAACTGCCGTCGCAAATATTTCCGTAGTTGATGCAAGCGTCTGCCTTGTAATCGACCAACGCCTGATACTGCTTTGCAACATTGTTGGCCGTTACGCACTTCACACCTGGTTTATCCGGCGAAAATATTCCATAAAATCCTGCATTGACGCCGACTGTACGCCCCAGATCCTTTTCCACATAATTGATGAGATAGGACTCGCTGGAGGACGGAAGACCTGGGCAATCCTTCCCATTCAAGGAGCAATTGTCTTCATCACTCACGATAAGGACTGCCACCGACGAATGCTCTCTCACCCAAGGTTGATCAGGACAACGAAGCCCGTTTACGGCCTGCCGAATGCCCTCCTCGGTATTGCTCCCGAAGGTGCCCGGCGTGACAGCAGCCATAAATTTTGATTGATAGTTGGCATCCGTGGGTTTGATGACGGTGAGCACGCATTTGTCACGACCTCCATCGCGCTGAACGGTGCTGGTGATAACGCCTATCTGCCAATCGGAATCTTTGATCTCGGTGAGGAGATCAGAGAGTTTGGTCGATAGATTGGCCTGCTCTTGTTCCATCGAGCTTGAGTTGTCTATCACCACGAGAATATCGACTGCCGCCGGAGTATCCGATTGTCGAAACGATTCGTGCATCTCCTGAATGGCTATTACCGACTCCGGACTTCCTGCCGGAATAACCTCGGGGGCCTGAATGCTTGCTGCAATATTACCCTTCGTCGACACCAGATCTGGTTTTTTCGCATCCTCAACCCAGCGATAGCTGCTCGTTTTGCAGCTGACCATTGCCACAGTGCAAAGGAATAGAGCAAAGATGCAGTTGGGTCGGTGTCCAAAGACCTGAGTCATGGCCAATTCCTCCAAGGGTGGGACGATTATATAATGAATATCCCCATTTTAGCACCTCTTGAGCAGCGGCAGGCGCTTATAACGTGAAGACCTTATAAAAACGTCTCACGAAATCACCAATTATAAGGATAAACCTTTCCTTAACAGACGGATATCGTATGCACTCCCGTTGAAAGCTCGCCCTGGTGATGGCGGTCACGAGTGGACTGGACAATGCGGAGATTCGTATTGTCGACAAGTACGGGACGATCGAAATCATGAAGTAAAAAAAAAGGAAGACCCAAGAGGTCTCCCGTATTCAAATGAAAAGAAGAAGACCCCAAGGCCCCTCTTTTTTGGAGTCAGATGCGTCGGGGCTTTTTCTCGCCGACTTTGACCTTCACTTCGCCCGCGGCTTTTTTCGCTTTATTCTCAGATCTTTTTTTAGCGCGTTTGCGGCGTTGAGCTTCGAGATCAGCGGGTGGATTCACCTGCTTTTTGTGGCAGTTAAAACAAATCGTCTGTTGGTTTTCGAGCGAATCAGTGCCGCCTTTTTCAATAGCGACGATGAAGTCCCTAAGCATCTGTGTTTCCCGGCCGTTTCGCATACCGTAGAGATTCAGGTGATAAAAAGGAATCGTGGGATATTTCTCTTTGGCGAAATACTCGCCTTCCAGTTTGCAGCGATGGCATTTTACGCCGTTCAGCGCAAAGTTCTGCAGCTTCGGTGCGGCCATATTGATGATATCACCCTTGATCGTATACAAAGCCTCGGCGTCACTCGACGTCGCAACAAAAGGTAACACTTCGGCGATTTCGAGCATTTCTTTTCGTACTAGATTAGGATCTCTCATAAGCCTGACAACTCCAAGATTTCGCGCGGAACCGCCCAGAATTGAAGCCGATCGTCCACGCAAGCCCTCTACTACACGAGTTTCTCCGCCGCCGCAACGACATTGGTACGCCCAAATGCGTCATTAATGTCATTTTCAAGGTCCATAAAATTTTTTGCGCTATGTAAATTTCGTAATGATTCAAATTGGTTATATGGCATTTGACGCAATTCTATTAAAAAGGATTGCTATACCATTTGACGGTGAGGTCATACCGGGTGGAAGATGACAATGAAAGCAGAGCCCTTCTAAGGCCGCTCAACATTTCAAAGGCATATGCCCATGCAAATATCAGCAAAACTTCTGCCCCTGTTCGCCTTCTTTACCCTCTCGTCTCTAACGGCTTGTGGAAACGACGAAGGCCTGGCTGGTCCCCAAGAGAAGACCGCAGTAGAGGCTCTCCCAACGTCGACTTTGAGCTCGTCCTGTAGCGAGAAACCACTGCCTGAGTCAAAAGCCACAGCATATTGCCGAACCCTGGCAAACGGGAAAGTTTACTCGATCACCCTCAAACCCAGTACCTATATCCAGGATCCAGTCACCTGTGAATTGAGTTCGCCTGACGACGGAATGAGGTCCAGTCTCATCGAGATGGGTTTTACAGATTGCAATGCACCGGCTCAGGTCCCAACGCTCGCAACAGCTTCCTAACGCCATTAGCCCTTGGCTTCCCTGATGTTCAGATCGATGGCATAATAGCCCATAATCCTGAGCACTGCGGAGGCCTTATGTCTTTGATCACTACACCGTCAGCACCGTCCACATTCACGGCCGACTCCACTGCCATGCTCGAACTTTTCCGGGAGCGCAAAGTCTCACGCCGCATCGGTCTGCTGATGTTGATCAGTATGATCGGCGTTTTTGGACTTGGGTATATCGACTACGTGCAGGGTAACGAAGATTTTCTGGTGTCGACTTTAACCATGTTTGCAGCTCTTGAAGGCGGCATCATCATGGGTTATATCGCAGTTAAAAACGCCCTCGTCGAAACCTCGAAAGCAGAAAAATAGGTCTCCGAATAAAACGAGGCATTTAAGGTTGATGTTAAGCTTAAGAATTCCGTGCGTCACATGTTGGGCCGATAGAGGAGAAGTTTATGGGGTTTGAGAGTTTTGTCGGAAGGGCCTTGAGGTCGATGCGCGCGGGTCCCGAACACTTACTATCCAACACGCCCGGTATCAAAGACGCTCCGCTGACAATAAAAATAGGGAGTCCGGCCTTTAATGATCACAGCCCGATCCCAAGCGAATACTCCGCGGATGGAGGCAATCAGGTGCCGCCTATTTATTGGTCACGACTCCCTCAAGGCACCAAAGAGGTTATTTTGGTCATGGAGGATATGGATCCTCCATTTTCAGGCCCTAGGGTTCATTTGATCGGTTTTCGGATTTCGCCGAGCGAAACCCAGTTCTCTGCAAACTCACTGCGAACTGGACAGCTTGGATACAACAGCCTCGGGAAGTGTGAATACCTTGGGCCCAAACCACTCCAAAGCCATGGTGTGCATCGCTATGTATTTCAGATTTTTGCCCTGGACAAACACATGGACTGGACGACTCTCCCCAAAAAATCCATTTTGAAAAAAATCCTTCCCGGCCATGTTTTAGCTCGAGGCGAGCTTACCGGGACCTATGAACGCACTTAAGATTCCATCGTTTGATCATTCCAGACAATTTTATAGAGGTCGTTGCGGCGGTCAAGGTGATTACGGACCGTTCCCTCTTGTCTCAGGAGGTCGAGTCGCTTCATATCGACGTCAACGATGAGAGTCATTTCCGTGTTGGGCGTGGATTCAGCCATGACAGCATCGTGAGGGAAGGAGAAATCCGATGGGGAATACACAGCGCTCTGAGCGTATTGAATTTCCGCATACTGGACCTTAGGCAAATTGCCCACGCTCCCGCTTATTGCTACATAACATTCGTTTTCTATCGCCCGGGCCTGGGCACAGCGCATGACCCTTAAAAAACCGTTTTTGGTATCCGTCCAGAACGGTACGAAAAGTATTTTCATGCCCTGTTCGGTCTGAAGGCGGGCGAGCTCGGGAAATTCGACGTCGTAACAGATCAAAACACCAATCTTCCCGACGTCGGTTTCTATCACTTTCAGTTTGTTGCCGCCCTCCATAGCCCATGACCGTCGTTCGCCGGGAGTGATATGCAGCTTATATTGAGTCTCTATCGTCCCGTTTCGCAGAAATATATAGGAGACGTTATAGAGTTTGCCGTCCTCGACGAGCGGCATGCTTCCGCCGATTATATTCGTGTTGTAACTCAAGGACAGCTTTGCCATCAAATCAACGATTGCCGGCGTAAACTCCGCCAGTTTGCGAATCGATTCGACTTCGTTGTCCTTGTCAAACATGCCCAGTAGTGGCGCGTTAAAAAACTCAGGGAAAAGAGTAAAATCGGTTTTGTAGTAGGACATAGCATCGACAAAATACTCGACCTGCTGCATCAAGGCACCTAGGGATTCCAGGGGCCGCATCTGCCACTGGACGACGCCGATGCGCACGATGGATTTTTGATGATTGAAAAGGGTCGATTGTTTGTCTTTGTAATAGATGTTGTTCCACTCGAGCAGTGTTGCATACCCCTTGGACTCTGCATCCTCAGGCAGGTAGTCCTCAAGCAAGCGTTTGACTTCGAAGTCGTTTGAAAGCTGAAAAGTCAGGATAGGGTCGTAGATCTCTTTACGCGAGACTTTTTCAATGTATTCATGAGGCGAGAGTTCTTTGGAATGCTCAAAATAGCGAGGGATACGACCGCCCGCAAGGATTGATCTTAAATTGAGCTTACGGCAGAGATCCTTGCGCGCATCGTAGAGACGACGACCCAGGCGCAAATCCCGAAAATCAGGATGCACAAAAACGTCCACTCCGTACAAAACATCGCCGCATTCATCGTGGGTATTAAGATAAGCCGTCCCGGTGATCTCGCTGTAGGTGTGGTCCGAACCAAACTTTGCGTGATCAACGATCGCTGAAAAAGCAGCTGCGACGACCTGCCCGTTGTCATCAATCGCCAGCTGACCTTCGGGGAATTTATTGAGCATGGCCATGTATTCTTCTCGTGGCCATGCCCCCCCAATGCCCGGGTAAACCTTATCCATGATGATTTTAATATCGCTATAATCATCCGGCGTGAGATTTCTCAGTTCGAGATGGTGTTTTTCGTCATTCACATAGGTCATTCTCTATCCCAAATTTCTGACTGCGGCTTTATGCCGAGTCGTATTCATAAAAGCTAGTACTTTTCAAGAGAAAGGGGTACATATATTTGCTGGTTATTCAATCTAAGTATTTAATTTGTCTATTAAAAATCGAATGATCTCGGCGTAAAATTCTTCGTGAAAAAGCCTCCGGTCAAACCCTTTCGGGTCCTGCGAAGGCGGAAACATTGGGCGCGTCATCTCATGCGTATAGGGACTCAAAAAGGAATAATGCCCTGCGTTATCCACAATACGATATTGAAGCTGCGAAGGGTCAGGCAGACCGTTGACGATGATCTGGCCATGGACATCAAAAGGCGTCTGCTCGTCTTTGCTGCCGATTAACATCAAGACAGGAACTTTCACGTCACGAAGAGCGTCCTCAAGCCGAAACCAGACCGTTGCGGGTGCGAGGAGAACGAGCGCCTTGATACGGGAGTCAGGCGTGAGAGCGATCGCTTCCATAAGGCCCTCAGGAGACTCCTGGGCAAATGAAGTAGGCCGGCCTCCGGCAGCGGCAAGAGCCGTATAGCCACCCATGGAGTGACCAATTACGCTGACTGAATGTTTGAGATGCGTTTGATAGGGCGAAGACTGATAAAACCAGTCGATGGCTAGACTGATGTGACGAGGTCGATTGCGAAGATTGTGGAGAGTTCCGGACTCGGAATTGTCACTCCGACTATTGAGGGGATGTTCAGGCAGCCCCACGATAAATCCATGACGTACAAGATGCTCAGCAAGAGTCCTGTAGACGATAGGGGTTCCGCCGCTGCCATGAGATATTAAAATCAGCGGAAAAGGGCCTGTTTCAGGCGGCGCATCGATCGCCAGTTCCATCGTAAAAGGGCCGAGCTTTTCTCGCTTTGCAGGCGTCGTCGTCGGGTACATGACCAACATGGGAATGAAAGGCCCACCCGCCGTATCGTGTAGTTCGACACTGTGAAAACCAACAAAAGTCTCCATTTCGTCCTCCAGAGGATACAGGTTCTGAAGACTACAATGGCCTTTTTTTGTTAAAACGTCCACTCGCTCTGGAGGCCCATTTTGTTATCAGAGTAGGCCGGCGTAAACCCTCGCCAGGCAAATCCCACAGAGGGCGCATTGAGTCCGGCATCCTGTTGTCTCAAAGCTTTATCACGTGCTCTATCGTTCTGCACGACTGTGTGGCCCGATGTATAGCCGATAAGAACAGCGAGCGGGAAATCGCTTGGCCAATGCGATCCAACGTTGACGAGGGAGAACATCAAGAGCCCGACCATGACATCACCCAAGGGTGCCACCCAGCAATCCTCGAGATAGTTTTCGGTGATTACCGTGAGTGTGGAAACCGCCGTTGCTGTATGACCGGACGGAAAAGAATAATAACGAGACTGGTCACGCGAGTAAGGAAGAATACCCGGATAACCGTACCAACGTCCGCCCAGGGTCGTGGACTTTTTTGGCGATTCACGCCCCGTCATAACTTTAATCGCGAGGACTGAAGGTCCCGTGATAACCAGGGATTCAACGATCTGGGTTGAAACGTGGGTGGCGCGATTATCGTCAAGTCCCCAGCCGTAAGCCGCAAAGAGACCTGCGACTTCGAGCGAAAACATCCCATCACCAAAATACCAAGTCCAACCTTGGAATGTCCTGGGTATCTCCAGAACTCCACGCGTACTCAGGAGGGAATATTTTGCAACTGATCGATATTCGGGCCTTTTAGGATCCATGATGCGATTGCGGGTCGCAAAGTCTTTGGAGCCATCGGTAATACGTTGATCAAAAGGCAGCAGCGCGAGAGTCGTGCCACCAACCCATAGATAGGTCGAGGCATCATAATCGGTGACATTCTTGAGAAATGAATAATAATCGTCGGGAAAGTTTTTGAAGGTTTCCCATAGGCTCGCTTTTTTCAAATAGCTCACGGGCTCAAGCGCCGGCGTAACCGCATGAACCTGATCAGCAATCAAGGGAGCACTTCGAAAAAGAAGAGTCGAGATCAGCACATTCGAAAGGCACAGAATTTTTGAAACGAAATGTCGCATGAGTCCCTTAGTATCTTTTAGCTTCGCCGTTCAAACATTAACCCTACACCATCAGAGTTGGCAAAAGGCATAATCGTATAATTCTTCTTACGCACCGTGGGTTGGCCATCCACGTTGTAATTTGCAGGCCTTCGTCGTTCAAAAACAGTTCGTGCAGCATTATAGCCAATGGCGATGCCGACCGGATAATCGCCTGCCCAGTGTTCTCCGTTGTTCAACATAGCCCACATGAGGAGACCCATCGCGGTATAACCGACCGGCTGTATCCAGGGCTGATCAGGATAGTTCTGCGCAAGAATAGTCACCCCGGACATCACTGTAGCGATGTGACCCGAGGGGAAAGCATCATGTTTTGAAACATTGCTGAGATAGGCTTTCACTCCAGCGGCCGGCCGCCATACACCGCCATCTTCGGACGCACGAAACGGTGATTCTCGACCCGCAATATATTTGGACGGCAGGATAAAGCTTCCGGTCAGCACCAAGGATTCCGCAAATTCGCTGGCCGTATTAAGCATGCGTTTGTCGTCTGTGATGTTGCCGGCCACCGTAAGCCCGGAGAGGATCGCCAGAGACGTAAGGCCATCACCGATATAATACATGGTGGCATTGGTTCCTTTCGGAACCCTTAGGTCCGCGCTGATACCTGCGATTTTGGTTGTGAAAAACACGCGCGACTCAGCACCGGAGTCGGTCGGCGAGATTAGGTAAAGTTTGCGCGCACGGCTCTGGGACGCATTGATGATGTCCTGATCGTAATATATCAAAATCGCCGTGAGACCAAGAACCTCGGCATAGGCCCGCCCATGATCACGCGGATCAAGATTTTTTACCGCAGGGATCCAATCGGAAACCACGTTTGGTAAAAAATCATAAAATTTGGGAACGGACGTATACTGAGGGACCTCTTGAGCCTGCACGTGCAAAGCGCTCAGCCCAGCCATAACGAAAATAATAGCTTTAACTTGACTACGGAGGGTCATTCAAATCTCGACTTGCAGATTAAATATTCGTTCATGGTTTCTGAAAACTTTTGCAAAATTTTAAGGGTTCCTAAATTGTAAGGCGTTTGTATAGCTTTGAGCAACTCTAGAGACAACAGTTATTACCGGGGACAGGGAAATTCATGCCGCTTGAGCTCCCAATGCTGCTGCAAAAAGTATCTGTTTCAGCTGTCAAATATCGTGCGTTTCACGAACTAGACAGCAATTGCTCCTACCTCGTTCAGCTATTGTTCACCGAATCAACCAAATCGCTTGGCTGGTACATTTGCCTTTCGTCCGAACGTAGTATCGGACTTTTTGAAACTGTTCCAAGTATAGCATTGTAAGAACAGGGCTTAGTCTTTAGATTACGAGCCTCATCAACATCTATCGGGGCCTCCTGCTCATGCAAAACATATGGATTAAATTTTTATGCCCGGTCGCTTTTTTAGCAAGTATGTGGATCCCCAAACTTGCCGCCGAGGAGGTCGAGAGTACACTGCCTCTCAAAGACCCCTCATCCGCCGGTTGGAACGCGCATGCCCAGGCAACGAGCGTTACGCAGTATCACCCTCAATTCAACAGCCCCTATAGCGGACCAAACAGCCTGAGCCAGGATGCTGAATATAAAACGTCTTATACGGCAACGGCTTTTTTTGGATTCCGCCTTTGGAGCGGCGGTGAAATCTACATCAATCCTGAAGGACAGGCGGGAAGTGGATTCAGCAAAACGACAGGCATCGCGGGCTTTCCAAACGGTGAGATCTATCGAGTCGACACGCCGCAGCCAAAGGCCTCCTGGGCCCGCGTATACGTAAAACAGGTTTTCGGATTTGGCGGGGCAAAAGAGAAGATTCAGGATGATCTCAACCAAATCGAGGGCCAAGTCGACGGCTCTCGCCTTACTGTCATTGCCGGGAAGTTTGCACTCAATGATTTTTTCGATAACAACAAATACACGCACGACCCACGCACCCAGTTCTTGAATTGGGCCTTAATGGATGCCGGGGCCTGGGACTATGCTGCTAACACGAAGGGTTATACGACGGGGGCACTTATCGAATGGCATCAGAAATATTGGGCGTTGCGATACGCAGCAGTCGAAGAACCTAAAAGCGCCAATTCTATTTTTCTCGATCAGACTCGTTTTCCCAAGACGGTTCGCGGTGACAATCTCGAGGCCGAGTTTGGGTACTCGCTATTCGACCATCCCGGGAAACTTCGGCTTTTAGGCTTCATAAATCATGCCCATATGGGAAGCTATCACGATGCTCTCGCTACCGCAAAAGGCACGCCCGATGTCACGGACTCACGTTCCAATCGTCTAAAACGAGGCGGTGTTATAAATATTGAACAAGATATTAACGAAGATTTCGGCGTTTTTCTCAAGGCTGGGTCAAATGACGGTAGAAACGAAACGTGGGCTTTCACCGAAATCGATCGCTCGCTGACCTTCGGAACATCAGGCAAAGGATCATCCTGGGGACGTGACGACGACACGCTTGGATTCGCCCTTATGAAAAACGACCTGTCACAGGATCATAGGGATTTCATCAAGGCTGGTGGAAACGGATTTATAGTGGGCGACGGACGACTCAACTACCAAAGCGAAAAAACCTTAGAGGCCTTCTATAGCATTGGCCTTTGTAAGCTGCTTCATGTTTCACCCGACTTTCAGTATATCCAAAACCCTGCTTACAACTACGATCGCGGTCCCGTGAAAGTCTATAGCGTGCGTGCGCATTTTCAAATTTAGTTTTTACCTCAAAGGCATCATGCCTTACGGAGGTGGGATGCCCAAATCAAAAGCCTCGACAGCGTCTAATGCGGACCCAAAGTTATCGGAGGGTCCCGTATCCTCAAAACTCAATACGACCGCATTTTGAGGCATAAGGTCAAAGACGTACTTCGTCCACGTCTGGTTTAGGGAGAGTCTGGTGTCTATCGCCTCACCATCTATCCGCGCGATGATACCTTGAATGGCGCCTACTCCAGTCGAGGCGTTGATGCCGTCAACTCTCCGCCGAGCCCGATAGGAAAGGTTATAGAGGTGATTTTTGCTTGTAGAAAGCTTTTGAGACACGACTATATTATCGCCCACATCCGTGGCCGTGCAAAATGAATCCAATTCGATAAACGTCCCCGTGAGGCCCGCGTAGGATTGATTGCTAGATTGCGCAGTTTGAAATTCGATGACCACGTCTTCGGGTTTCGTAGTGCATTTGCTATTCGCAAGGCGCCCTACCGACCATCCAAATCCAAGGCTAGCAATAGTCGCACTGGTGGCAAATTCAAACGTTTCTCCCACAATATGCGCTTTGTAATCAAATTCACCATCTTTTACCACATCATTGAATGCCGTAACTCCGTCACCCAAAATAGACGAAATGTATTGCGTGCTGCTGAGCTCCAGCGCCACCGCAAATACTGCTGGCACACCCGCAGGCAGCGCAAACTGGTAAACACCGGGCGAGATAACAGTCGATGGAATAGGCGACCAATCAGCGCCTCGTTTGCTTACAATGTAGGAGGCGATTGGCCTGAGATCCGCGAGAGCTCCATAAACGCGCGTTTGACAGGTAATTTTAGTGGGTAATGCCTTCGAACAGCTGAGAGATGCGCCTGCAATAGCAACAGGCACGACAGCTGGCAACGTGTCGATCTTTGCGGATGCAGTTTCGGTATGGGCCGGCGCTGAATCGGCCGTTTGCCCTGAGGCCTCATCGCCTGACGATTCGGCACTTTTTTGAGGCCCTGCGACGTTTTTTGAGTTGACCTGGCCGTTAGCATCGAGAGTTTGTTTTGAACAGGCTCCTGTCACAAAGATTCCAACGAAGATTGCGTGGCGGAGATACGTTTTCACAAACACCTCTTTGCTGCCGGAGAATGTCTGATCTTATCGGCATTCTCCGAGGTGATGCCGAGAGACGTCCTAATCCTTCAGTCATTCTCGAATGTTCCCACTCACGATTTCATGAGACGCTTCGCACTCGACTTTTTCTGTCGCCCGATTGAGACGTATTTTCTCGTAAAAACTGATCGTGATGACCTTCTATATAACTGTATTTATTGAAAATATCAGCATTCATTCGTTTTTTTAATTTTGTCCCGAGCATTATTAGTTTTTCTTGCCTATAACTGCGCTCCTGCTGAAACAGCGAATCATGCGAGAAAATATTGAGGGATTTATATGAAGCACATACTATTTCTATTGGTTTTTACATCGATGCTTTCAGCCTGTGGTGTAGCTGATAATCGGGTGAGCCGAACATCAAACTTCTTAGAAGGTGCCGGCTGGAAAATCGAAGAAAGTCCCTATAATCTTCCTCCTGGACGGTCCATTGCTATTTGTGATTCCGAAAATACGGGTGTAGCGCCCTATGTTGTCACTGCTGTGAATACGTGGCTAAGGGCAGGCGGGCGCGACAGCCGTCTTCATGTTGGCATCGGCTGCGTTGCAGATCGGGTGATTTATCTTTCAAAAATCACCGAAAACGTGGATTTTTATGGACGTACGCATCCATTAAATGGCCGCATTTATAACGTCGACGTCTCACAGCAATGGGCTGGCCAATGGACGGCGAATCATGAAGTTGGGCATGTTTTTGGATTTGCGCACATTTTCAATGGTAGGATTTCGATCATGAATAGCGATGATAACGGCAAATTTATGAATGGCGGCGAACTCTCGCCCTATGATTTGCGGGAAGTCAGACGGATGTTGTCACTCCCCACTTTTGCTGCGGTCAACGCACTCTGGGCAAGACCCAAAGCGCCGGTTTATCAATCCTGTCGTGGGGCGAATGGGATCACTCTTTACGCTCATGGGAGCGTCACAACGCTTAATCGTGACACCTATACATGCAATAACGGAAACTGGATATTTTCAGCTGGTACTGCGGGCTAAGGCACGCCCCTACCAAGAATAAAAAGCTTACTTTTTGATATGAGGGCGGGCTTTGAGAGCCGTGGTAATGCGTTTCAGGACTTCCCCAGCGGGTGCGCTGAATTTCGTAGCGTAGAGTGCACGCCACTCGATTTTCAGTTCGCCTGTCCGACCGGTGATCTTCCACGTATCGACTCTGTCTTCGGTGACTAAGGAATGGATTTTTTTGTCTTCGGCAAGTTTTAGGAGGACGTCTTTGATCAAATTGTTGCGCGACATAGGTATTTCCTGGGTCAGGGGTCTAGAGGATGCTCTTAGCACAGCCGCAATAAATTCACCATGACCTAAGCAGCACGTTTAAGGGCCTTGAGTTAATCCAACGTGCGCTGAAGTCCGTAAAACGGTGATCCTGCGGCCCGATTTCTTATAGGCATTCAATATCACTCATCTAAATGCTGGTGTGTTCGTGTAATATCCTGAGTGGTACATGATGCTTTTGACTTCTCGCTGCGACAACTGCAGGGCTTCTTCCACGGTACTTTTGCCTTTCATCACATCCGACATATGGCTACCAAAGGCATTACCGAGCGCCGGGAACTCCGTCACATCCATCTCAACTAACTGAGCGTTGCTCCTGCTATCGGACGCTATTTTGGGCAGTGACGTTAAGATTTCGTAGACGAATTTGCCAAAAGGGGCCGCACTGAGGTATTTCGGGTTTTTATAGGTCGATGTTCGCGTGCCAGGCGGTGCGAGAAGCCAGCCTCGTTTGGCAGCAACAAGGTCGATATATTCTTTGGACGTCGCCCATTCCATGAACTCCTGAGCCAGGGCTTTTTTCGGGGACATGCTTGAGATCGCAAAGGCCCACGTCCATTTCCAATTTGTAGAAAGTCCGGCCTTATGCTGAGGTGATGCTGCGAAGCCTACAGACTGCGCTACCAGCGAGTGGGTTTTGTCTGTCAGAAAACTCGCGGCCACTGTTGCGTCAATCCAAATCCCGCAATGCCCCTCTGCAAATAATTTCAAGTTTTCGTTATAACCGTTTCGATAGCTATCCGGAGGGCCAAACTCTTTCGCAAGGTCCATATAAAAGTGCACTGCGTCGTGCCATTTAGAACTCATCAGTTGAGGTTGCCAGTCTTCGTCGAACCATCGCCCTCCGAAAGCCTTGACCATACTCGTAATCGAAGCTGAGTTCTCACCCCAGCCCGCTTTTCCTCTCAAGCAAATTCCATAGACACCCGCCTTGGGGTCATGGACCTTTGACGCTAGACTGCGGATTTCGGAATACGTGGGTTGAGCCGGCATAACAAGGCTCTTTGCTTTAAAGAGGTCTTGCCGATAATAGGTCATCGAACTCTCGCCATAGAAAGGGAGCGCAAAGAGCTTTCCGCCCACACTTAAGTCCTTCCGAAGAAAAGGAAGGAGATCGTTGACATCATAACTCACGGCTGTGGGCGCCAGGGGGGCAATCCAGCCTTTTTTCGCATAAACGCGCGTTTCGTTCTGACCGATAGTAATGATGTCGAAGGCATTATCGTTCATCGCGATATTAGAGAAGATGCGCTTCCTGAGGAGGTTCTCTTCGATGATATTCCACCGAATATGCACCCCAGGACGACTCTTGAGAAATTGCGGTGATAATTCTTCGAGGAGCTTCATGTCAACGTTAGCAACCGTCCCGATCACCAGAGTGTTCCCGGTTTCCTGGACAGTCTGCGCCCCGTAACGAATCAAAATCTTCTCGTAGGAGCCGTTACGTTTCATCGTCTCAAGCGCTTTATCAAAAGCGTCTAAAACAAATTTGTAGTCCGGGTTTTTCTTCGAGAAGGCGACATGGAAATCGATCTGACTGAGAGGAGGATTAACAAACTCAAGTTTCCCAACCAAATGAGGCCTCTTGCTGACAACTACGTCGGCTGCCACGAGTTTATCAGCAATGATGTAGGGTACTCGTTTTTGATTAAGCATGTCGAGGAGCTGAATAGTCTTGTCGGAGTTTGATTTTCCTATGACTTGCAGGTGGTCTTCGGAAACAGGGGGAGTCTTAGGGCCCGAGAGGACACGGTTATGCGTTGGCAATACGGAATCAGGAGTATTTTTTAGTTTGATATAACCCGCGCTACTTCCGTTCAGGGGCCGGGAATAAGCCAAAACTTCGGCGTCAGCCTCTGTAAAGGTGCTGGGGATCAGTATATCACGCTCTCCGGTCTGCACCATTTTGGTCGCTCTCAGAGACGGGTAGAATTGAATATCGAGTTGATAACCCGCGTCGGCAAAAGCCCGCGTTACGATTTCATAAAAATAACCACGCTCCTCGCCGAATTTACTGATGTAAGGACTGGATTCTTGCGCTGCCACCTTCAAAATACGAGGCGCAGAAAAAGCGTCGGCGGATAAAATGGCCATGAGAAAGACGAAACAAAGACTCATGAATGATTCCAGTTAGTTTGGGTCGATTATTCACAGATCGTTACTCTATATGCGATGCCGGAAAAATTAGCAGCGGTAAAGATGAAAAGCAGGGTGAGTTTTCATTATAATATCCAAACCGGTAGTGCAAATCGCGCAAATTCTTCGTCCTTCTAAGTCATTTACGACGGTTTTGACCTTGATTTTACGTGCGCGCATTTTCGCCCCGGCCTTGGAATTTTCATGAGAACGAACCGTCATAATTCTATGTTCAGAACTTGTTCTCAACAATGGGCGATATTTTATAACATATTGATATCTTTATGCTTAACTCTAAACTCGATGACTCCTGATTTGACATGCAGCGCAGTTCCAACCAAGTTGAATACTGGTCTCTGACCTTTTCCTTCAAACTAAAGGATGAACACATGAGCAAACCACTCGAAGGTCTCAGCATTGCGATATTAAGCACAGACGGATTTGAACAGTCTGAACTCCTCGAACCACGTAAGGCGCTGCTTGCAGCCGGCGCGAAGGTGCATGTTGTGTCGCCTAAAAAAGGCAGTATCAAAGGTTGGAACGAAAAGAACTGGGGCGAATCCGTGCCCGTTGATGCCTCGGTAAAAACCGCAAATGCCGATGATTACGATGCTATCGTCCTGCCTGGGGGCGTCATGAATCCGGACAGTCTCCGGACTGATAAAGACGCACTCGCATTTCTCCAATCTTTCGTCGATGCCGATAAGCCAATTGCGGCCATCTGTCATGGCCCTCAGACTCTTATCGAGATCGGCGCTGTAAAAGGTCGCAAAATGACCTCATACCATTCGCTCCAAACTGATTTGAAAAATGCGGGTGCACATTGGGTCGATGAAGAAGTGGTTGAAGACCGAGGGCTCGTTACGAGTCGCAAACCTCAGGATATCCCGGCCTTCAACAAAAAAATCATCGAAGTCTTTGCAAGAGCTATGAAGAAAGACGCAAGCAAAGACCTGCGCAAAGCATCCTCACACTATGATTCGGACGCGGCAACGGCTCACGCTTGAAAATGAGTTTTTCCCAAACGAGAAAAGCGCCTACAAACCGGAAGGTTTGAGGCGCTTTTTAAATAGACCTTGCATGAGATCGCAATGTTTGATCAGACAAACATTTGATCGATAATGCCTTTTTGATCCAATCGAACTGTTGCATCGCGCGGGGCCGTACCAGCATTGAAGTTTTCCGTACCAGCCGCCCCTACGGCCTTTCCGATGGAACTAAACAGGCGGTTGGTCGGCACAAATTTCTGGTTCCGCTGCTGCCCTGCAGGAACGAGGTCAAGGTATTGTCCCTGCGCTATGACACCATTCGCGCTGCCTGCGATAATGTGAGGAAGGTCATAACGCCAATGCCCGGCTCCAAATCCAAGGCTGATGATGAATGTAGACAGGCCATAGTCGAGGAGCGTTTTTCCATTATCTTCGAACTTATACTGGCTCAAAGCCTTCAGAAGGTAGGCAAAATTCCTTTGATTCAAAAGGTCGAACTGTTGCAATTTTGTTTTGTCATTAGCATGGCTCACGCCCTCGTGCCAGTTGCCGCCGTGCGGAACACCACTGATGTCATACTCGGTATCCAGCATATAGCTGCCGAGCTGGAGAGTCATAACCCGTTTTTGGCCGGAGGCAGCTGCGATCGCAATAATATCCGCCAACATCTTGGGAGTGGTTGCGCGACTTGATGAATTCCACGCGTCCCCTTTAAATGCCTGTATAGCATTACGATCAGCATCGGGCATAATATGGTCGCCCAGCAGAGTGTTTTCGAGATCACGGATGTTACTCATATGCAGCTCGAGACGGTCTTTGTCATTTTTGCTGAGCTGAGGATTCGCAAGTAGATCTTTCATCTGCTGGCGAACTAGATCATTGACACCTTTTCGCAGGGCCGCTTTATCGTCAACGAGAGGCGCCGTGCCTTTGCTTTCGCCATTTGGAAACAAAGTTTTGTATGCCTTCAGGGGATCGTATTCGGGTGCATTCTCTACCTTGGCCGCTGACCAGCTGATGCTGATTCCACCGCCGTCCGGTGCGCCTAGATTTAAGGGCGAGCCACCAAGTGCTTTGGCGATAACCGAGTCGATCGAGGGTCCCAGTGACTTGGCGTTGGTCTCTCCACCACCACCAAAATCGACACGCGCGGCACTCAAGGTCATCGCTACACCTTCGCCATGATCACCCGCATTGAAATGCTCTTCATTGCCGTGGCCGAGACCTTTGATGATAAGGAGTTTATCCAAATAGTCAGCAAGAGGCTCAACACCCCGGCCCGCTAAAGTATCTTTAGTAAGTTTGCCTGTAGTGGATGGCCACCATGTGTCTTTCTCGGGACCCATCGGTTGATAGAGAAAAATCGCATACGGAGGTGGAGTTGTTGCAGCCTGCGCTTTGCGGGCCCAAAACAAACTCTCGAGGATCGGCAGTCCAAAAATAACGCCGCCTGTACCCTTTAAAAACAACCGTCTTTCCATGATCCCCACCTTATGTCTGTTCAAACTTCGTAGCGTATCAAATTACTTCGCCTGCAGTTTCATCATGGGATCCGAGAGAATATAGAGAAAGAGATCTCTCGGAGCCATACCCAGTTTGCTCGCCATTCCAAGGACCTCTATGAGATTGGAATCACCAACGTCAGCGTACCGGCCATAGAGTGCTTCTATGAGTTTTTTTACATAACACTGGTGCAATTCGGAAGTCGCGGTTATTTCCTTCATGAGTTCAACGGGACCGTCAAACTTCACTGTGTCGGTGCCTAGAAGAAAAGACCCGCTGACATCGAGGGCTGCACCGCTCGATTCCGTGGTTCGCCATTTGCCTCCCGGCCCAAAACTTTCCATGGCAAAGCCCGGAGGATTTATCTTTGTCGTGTGACAACCGGCACAACTGCCGGAACCAGTCAGCGCGTTTATGCGTTCGCGATTGGTTTTAAAAGTTGATTGAGTATCATTGTCGACCGATGGCGGCGCACCTTCAAAAGTACCGCAGAGTATAGTTTCCGCTACGTAATGCCCCCTTTTAATGATGGCAGTGAGTCCACCTGTTTTTGAGTAGTTCGAGAGAAAAGCAACCTGCGACATAAGCCCAGCACGCCGCGTCGGGTCAAGATCAATTTTTTTAGGCTCCGCACTGACTGCACTCACTTCATATGCGGCAGCGGTTTTAGAACTTACAAAAGCATAAGGCGCTGTAAAGAGTTCGGTGATGCCTTTGCCTTGGGTCACAATCACGTCATTAACAAAAAGCTCCGCCTCGTTTCGCAATGTTCCGGTATCAAACCCGGCAGTCTCGGGATAAATCTTGGCATCCTGTTTAACTGCTTCAAATTGATTGACGGCATATCCTTGCAAATGAATGTTTTTAAGAAGGGCTGCACCGCGCGGGTCTTTCATAAGACGCAGCGCCTGCGTTTTGAAAACGTCAGCTTTTGCCAATTCTTCATTGTCCGCGAGCGCAAAAAGGGTGGCGTCAGGCATCGTATTCCAAACAGCGTACGATAATCGGCTGGCAATCTCGTAGGTGTTAAGGAACGCGTATTTACTATCAGAAGTTGTCCCGAGCTCTATTCTATAGATAAAGTTCGGCGACTGAAGGGCCGCCGTGATCATAGCGGCAAAACCTGCGCCTGTGGCATTGCTTAGGCCTGTAAGCTTAGTTCCACTCGTGTAGAGCGCTACCATCTGTGCGACTTCGTCGTCTGTTGGGGGGTGGCGGTAGGCTTTTTTCAAAAACGTTTTGACGATAGATATAATATCATTTTGGCCCGTTGGAATCAGTTTTTTATAAGCCATAGCGTCTGATCCGACGAGGATCCCCATGGCTTCCGCTGCATTGCGATAAGCTGTCCACTGATTCGCTGAGACACTAAGGAGAGCACCGTTGTTCCCAAAAAGCGACCCGCGCGGATCATCAGGAAAATTCTTGGACTGCCCAGGCAAAGCTGGCAACTGAAGTAGATCTTTGACAGTATTTTCCCATTGCTGATGCGATAAACGCGGAACGGAAGAAGCCGCTGATCGAGCGACCAAACTGATCGCTGTTTTACCCGTCGCAACGATTGGTTTACCATCGGGCCCAATGACTTCTGTTCCTGACTTATCGTAAGAATTTGGCTTTACATCTCCCGTTTCGGTCGTTGCACTGCCCCACCCGTTTCTACGATACAAGGGGCGACCGTCACAGCTGGCGATGAAAACGAACAGCGCTAAGAGTAGAACGCGTTTCAAACGCATAGTCTAAAGTCCTCTTGGGTAAAAACGGTCGCAATAATCATAGGAAGAGCGTGTCGACTCATAGAGAAGATCGGAATTGTGGAAGAAAATCTTAGTTTAAATCATTATTAATGCCTAACACCACAAAACCTTTAACTAAATTCGGCACCATTTCGGTCGATTTAAGCTTTGCAGGTAGGAGTGGGAATGAAGAAATATCGCCTCCCAACGCGTTTTGAGGGGTCCTACCAATAGCGGAGGTGATCAGGCTCGCTTACATTCGTAAGTACACGAGACACAATGGAGAAAACGTATGAAGACAATTCTAGGCGGCTTGGTCCTGAGTTTAATCTCCTTGACCCATGCTTATGCGGGGGCTTCGCAGAGCTATCCGTTCCTTACGCGGACAATGGCTACGGGTTTCGTCGCCCCTGACTACCGGAGGGTCGAAACCTGTGAGATCTATAAGGATCATGTTGTGATCACCAAAGTTTTTGGAACGGCAAACCCCCTCACCAGTGTTGAGACGAAACAGACAAGTCTTTCTGGCGATTTTGATACTTTGCTGCAAGCCGCGGCAGGTACTCAGACCGTGACCGAACCAACAGGCACTGCTGACGCTGGAAGCAGCGGCTACACCGCTACATGGAAAAAAGCAGATACGCGCGTCCTCATCATTTTAAAAACTGATGATGGCCTGACCCGCGTTACCAATCCGTCCGTGGCTGCAAGTTTATTGACCAACGTAATCGATGGAATTTGTCCCTCGGCTTTTCAATGATTCTGATTTTCAAAACAGGAAGCTTTAATTCGGCGCTCCAGCGGCTTCCGCCCTCATCTTAGTCCTCAAAACACCGACAGAATCCTCGCCACGTGTGTTATGAAGAACTTACCCATCGAGGATCCGGCATGAATGAATTAATCGGCAAATCTTTGAAGGTTTTGATTGAGGAAGATCAGCAGCTCTTTCGCGATGCCGTCGCCGAGGAACTTAGTTTTTTCGGCTTTGTACCGAGTACGGCCAATGACGGCGAGTAAGTATCATAGCGGCCGCAAAGATGTCGTCACTAGGCGAGATGGCCGGAGGTATGGCTCACGAAATTAACACGCCTTTGGCCGTTATTCTGCTACACGCAGCGCAATTGAAAAGAAAGAGTAATAATGCTTCATCCCCCAACCAGACTATTATTACAAAAACCGAAATCATCGAAAAAATGGCTACACTGATCTCGAAAATTATTCAAGGTCTACAGTCCTTTGCGCGTGGCGGTGAGGACGATCCATTTCATCGCAATTCGCTCCACCGCATCATGGAAGACACTTTGATTCTTTGCCAATCTCGCTTTGAACACAATGACGTCACGCTTATTCTGCTTGAGATTCCCGAGTCTTTGGCCATTGACTGCCGCAGCGCATAGATCGTTCAGGTGTTCGTGAATCTTTTGAACAATGCTTTCGACGCCATAAGCAAACAAAGTCAAAAGTGGATAAAAATTGAAGTCCTGGATCTCGGGTCCGTGGTGAAAATTCTCGTGACGGATAGTAGCGGCGGAATAGCGCCCGAAATAGGCAAAAAAAGCATGAATCCCTTCTTCACAACCAAAGGGGTTGGCCATGGAACTGGTTTAGGCCTCAGCATTTCCAAAGGCATAGTTGAAGCCCATAAGGGCAGACTTTATCTGGATACGGCAGCAGCAGATACCCAATTCGTAATGGAAATCCCGAAAAGTCATCAGGCGGATAAAGCGGTCGCTTAAAGTTTGTAACGACTGGTCAGCACTCAATGAAGCTTTAGTGACTGTCGCGAACGTATTCAATCTGCCCATCCGAGGCCTTGCCGAGCCACTCTTTAAACTGTGCATCGTCTCCCAAACTCAGAGCGACAGCCTTAGCGGCTAAGGAAAAGCTGAGGAGATTGGGTGCGATCAGTTTGGGGTCAATAGTCTGGGTTGCGGCGAAAGACTCCTTGAGCAGTAGAGTACAGTCATGAATGGTGAGTCTCGAACTGGGATGAAAACCGTCAAGGGTCATAAGAAAAGCTCTTCATATAATAGGATTCCAGCAGTTGCACTGCCGTTGGATCATGCTCCTTTATTTGCAATTTAGCTTCATCGTTTCCTAAAAACTAGATCATAAAAAAAGCCCTTTTCGGAATTTCGGGGCAAAATATAAGCAAAATGTGGATTTTTTTGTTTTGAGGAATTAGGGATAGAGCGAGGCCGAAACGCAGGGCACAAATGGCTAATAGAAACCATCTAACTCTTTATATTCATTGTTAATTAATTGAATCCACCATGCCCGTTTTATTCCCTCACAAAGTAGGCTTCGGTCCCGAGGAGTTTATCAAGTCGCTCAAACGCGAGGCCCCTGTCTCTCAAACTGGCAACGAGCTTAGGCAAAGCCTTGAGTGTTGGCTCTCTTGCTTCTGACCCACCGAGTCCACCCCCATCATGCAAAAGCATGATACCGCCGCTCGCCACTTTTTTGATGAGCGAACTCACTATCGCATTCGCATCCGAACGCACTGTATCAAAACCACGCGCGCTCCACCCCACACAGACCAACTTGCGGGCGCGCAAAACATCGGCCAGAAGTGGTGTTCGAAACCCCTGGGGCGATCGAAATAAACGGCACTTTTTTCCTATAACTTCGTCCATCACGTCATCAAACGCGTCGAGATCCCGATGAAGTGCGCTAGACAGGCTGAAGTGAAAATCAAAACCGTGACGATAGGAATGGTTTCCTACGATATGACCACGCGCGATCATGTCCCGAACCAGTTCAGGATGCTCGGCAACCCGGGCTCCAACTACGAAAAATGTAGCACTAATTCCTTCGCGATCGAGAAAGTCGAGAATTTGGGGCGTATACCGGGGATCAGGGCCGTCATCAAAAGTAAAAGCGACAAGGCCGGGTTGGTTAGGCGCGGAACTCAAAGTCGGAATGTAGAAATTCGAGCGCGGTCGAAAGACGGGAAAAGTCAATGTACTCATAAGGGTGGCCAGGATCACGAAGTTTGCCGGAAGCGCCCAATCACGGGGCCAAATCGCCCAGCACAGAAGGCAGAGGATGAAAGCGAAGAGCTTAGGAACGAGAGTTTTTTTCATAAAGTCGCCTCAGCTCATCCGAATTCTGTCGCATGCATTTTTTCTAACTAGCCCTTGGACGCAGTAAAACATTTATAGTCTACATTTATCTACTGAGATAGAGTACGCTTCGGTCAATATGCAGAAAAAAAGGACCATCGGCGTTTGCTTAAGACTGGGTATGTATGAGTGACTCTCTTAATCTTCGTGTCAGACCACTGGTGGCGCCTGTTAAAAGGCGCCCTTTAATTGTTGTGCCTGTTTATAATCACGCGGCAACACTCGCAACGGTTTTGCACGACCTGAGCCTACTTTCTCATCCGCTTCTCGTTGTAAACGACGGGAGTTCAGATGGTATCGAAGCTGTCCTTGTGCAATTCACTGACATCGACGTGATTCATCATGACAAAAACCTAGGCAAAGGGGCCGCAATTGCCACTGCCATGCGTTATGCGGCCCGACACGGCTACCCTGCGATTTTGACTTTTGATGCGGATGGGCAACACTTGGCGCGTGATGTACCTGCCCTTTTCGCCGCCCACGAGGAACAACCGGAGGCGCTTATCATCGGCGCCCGGGATTTTAGCAGTGCAGAGAGTGGAGACATTCCCAAAAGCTCAAAGTTTGGCCGAAGCTTTTCGAATTTCTGGATCTGGACCGAATCGGGTCGTTGGCTCAGCGATACGCAGACGGGATTGCGCATCTATCCCGTGGATCTTGAATGGTTGAATAGCGTTTCAGGCTATCGTTATTCTTTCGAAGTCGAAGCTATCACACGTCTGATCTGGCAGGGCCGACCGACGCGTTGCATTCCTGTGTCGACTTATTATCCGCCACGCACGAAGCGCATCTCACATTTCCATGCGATCTACGATAATTTTTGGATTACAAAGACCCACATCCGTCTTGTTATTCTAAGTCTGTTAAGACTCTTAGGACTCTACCGTCCCCTCAAATCCGCGCCCGTTCACCGTCCCGAAGTTCGCGGGATAGGATTCGCAGGCGGGATTATTAAGAGATTTGGTTCGCCTTTCTCCTACGCACTTATGCTAGTTCCGATTCTGTCCGTTTATTTAAGTCGCCGTTTTGAGCGTCGGGCGCTTGCGGTCTTTTATAGACACTGTCGTCCTACATGGGGGCCCTTGAGACGACAGTTAGGGATTATTCAAAACTACGCGCAGTTTGCAGCAAGCATCATCGACCGAACGAATCCTGAAGGCCATAGCCTTGTGGAATCAAAAGTCGCAAAGATCATCAATAGTGATGCTCCTATGAGCAAAGCCATCCCCAAAGGTGCCATACTCCTCGGGGCGCATTACGGTGATTGGGCTTTGATCGCCGGCCGTATCAAACCCTTTCTGAAAGGGACGCTTGGTCTGGTTGCTGATCCCGCTGTCACACCCAAGTTTTTTGCCGAACTTGAATCAAGGCTTCAAGGCAAATTACGGGTGATCAATTCGAACCAGGACGCCCTGGGCTTTGCATTGACGGTTAAAGAAGTTCTCGATGATGAAGGCAACGTTGCTTTCCTCGCGGATCGAGCGCCGCCCGGAGCAGGCCAGGGCGAGACCCTAAGCTGCGAATTTTTCGGCGAAAATCATCAGTGGCCAAAAGCCCCTTTTGCCTTGGCTGCGCGTCTGCAGGTTCCCGTGATCTTTTTGAGCGCAACCAAAAAAGGCCTTCGGCCCTCGCATCCTTACCAGATCGAATTTCAGGAACTTTGTAATGGCGAATGCCGCATGCGCGACATCGATCTCCTCAGGCTTTACGTCAAAGCTCTCGAATCGCGCGTAAGTCTGGCTCCGCAGCACTGGTTTAACTTTTTTCCGTTTTGGTGAACCAAATTTATGCCAACTTCTCTGACTTTAAATCTGAAAAACCACCTGCGGCTCGAAGACCTTCTTGCTTATGCGACGGGCCAAGTCGAAACAATTGAGCTGAGTAGCGACCCCGGATTTGAAGCCTGGATCACGAAAAACCACAGTTTTCTCCAGGCAAGGGTCGATGCGGGATGGCCTGTCTACGGAGCATCGACTGGTTTTGGTTCGTCGTCGGCCTCACGCTTGGCCCTCTCGGAAACAGCTGACCTCCAGAAAAACCTCTTTCGCTACCATGGCTGTGGTGTAGGACCATCGTTTCATGAAGCGGAACTCGCCGCGATTTTGCTCGTCCGAACCAACTGCCTCACGCAAGGGTGTTCAGGCATCAGCTTTGAATTGATGCAGCGGCTGACACTATTTCTACAACATCGAATTTTCCCTTTAATACCTGTACGCGGATCGGTTGGGGCTAGCGGTGATCTCACGCCCTTATCCTATATCGCGGCAGCCTTATCGGGCGAACGAGACGTCCTTTGGCAAGGGCAGGTGCTGAAGGCCCAAACAGTCTGGGACAGGCTCGGATTGCCTCCTTATGCCTTCAAATCCCGGGAAGCCTTGTCCATCATGAACGGAACTTCAGTGATGGCGGCGATTGCCGGCCTTTCCTGGCTCCGCCTCGAACGCCTCTATGAGCAGACCGCTCTTGCTACCGCTGCCATGGTCGAACTCTGGCAAGGCCCCTGCGCTCCATTCTTTCCCGAACTGCATGCTGTCAAGCCTCACCAAGGGCAAAGCGAAGCCGCCGCCAAAATTTTCTCGTTTCTTTTTGAACCACGGGAACGTTTGCAAAAAAGAAATCCCCTCACCCAACTCTCCTCTGTGGAGGGTGCTGTCCAGGACCCCTATTCGATTCGCTGTGGGCCGCAGATTCTAGGGGCTTTTAAAGACGCGCTCAATGTTTCGCGTGTCTGGATCGAAACGGAAATAAACTCCGTAAACGACAATCCCGTTTTTCTGCACGAAGACGACCTGGTCTTAAACGGCGGTCATTTCCTCGGGCAACACATCACGCTAGCCTGCGATATGCTAAAGGCCTCGTGTGCAAACGTCGTCAACCTTTTGGATCGTCAGATGGCTCTCCTTATGGAATCGCGTGGGCGCCTTCCTGAAAATCTTGTCAGTCGCGAAGTCCCTTCCAATCTCCATCATGGTTTCAAAGCCATGCAAATCACTATGAGCGCGATCGCCTCGGAAATGGCTAAGATGGCGATGCCGATGAGCGTCTTTTCAAGACCGACCGAAGCTTCGAATCAAGATGTTGTAAGCATGGGCACAACCGCCGCGCGTGATCTTTTGCAGATGAGCGATCTGGCGATGGATGCAATGAGTATACATTTGATGGCGATCCAACAATCGTTTCGTCTCCTTGAAGAACAGGGGCAAATGCCGTGCCTTACCCCTCGCCTGGCTCATGAATTTGTCGGCATCGGAAAGCATTTTCCGATGCTTCGCAAAGACAGAGCGATGGATAGAGAGATTGTCGCTTTACGGTCACACGTGTTTGAGGGCCTGGCCTGATGTTTAGTGCAAGAGCTTCGGTTCGTATTCCCTTTCATGATATTGACGTGATGCATATCGCGTGGCATGGGCACTATCTTAAATATTTTGAAATAGCCCGGACAGCCTTGATGCAGTCCCTTGGTTTGGATTGGCCCGAACTCAAAACTCAAGGCATCGCAATGCCGGTTGTTGATGCGCAGACTCATTACCGAAAACCTATCGTTTACGGCCAGGAGATTATCGTCGAAGCAACGATAGCGGAAATTTCCTTTCCTGAGTTAATAGTGCAATACAAAATCATGGCGAACGATGGATCCGCCGACATATTATCAACCGGCCGCACCCGCCAGACCTATATGAATTTCGCCGACCACACGTCGTATTTTCTTGTCCCCGACTTTGTGAATCTTCGATTTCAAACGGCTCTCGCGCAAGGGAGACAGCATCATGAAACTCCGTGATTTAAGCATCATTCTCTTCTTAGCTCTTTTGGTTTTGAGTTTCCCTTTGAAAGTCATGGCTGGACCTTTGACGGTTGATGAGATCAAAAAACACTATCGGGGCATTCATCAAATCCAAGGCGAAGCGGAGCAAATCAAGACCTCTCCCCTCCTGCTGCGCCCGCTCAAAAGCAATGTCTCCCTCCATTTTGATGAAGGTATCCTTACCTGGCAGGTCGAAGGTCAGGAGCCCTGGCAGATCAAGTTCGGGGGTGATGGCAAACCAGTTTTCATAAACGGCGGCAAGTATCTCGCGCAGATACCCAGCGATGCCAGGGAGAAACTCGACCGAACTGTCGGCCTGGTCCATAACATCCTTACCATGGATCCTAAACTTGACGATGATTTCCACCTGACACTCGACAAGGAATTTTTGACGATCGTTCCTAAAAGCGAAAAGAGCGGTGTTTTTTTCAAGTCGATTGCTATTCAGTTCAATCGCAATGCCGATATTCAAAATATTCGTTTTAATACGGAAGAAGACGAAACGAAGCTCGTCTTTAAAAGCATCACTCTCAAACGTTAGTGAAGTCTAAAATGAATCGATCCTTCATCCTCCGCTGTTCCCTAGTCCTTATCATCACCATGGCCCTAGGGCTTTATGCATGGAAGCATTTAAAAATAGAGCAGGACGTTGTTGCGTCTATTGAAAAGAGCCGGCCCGAGGAAGCTGCGGTTTTCCATAAGCTCCAGGGTTCCGGATTTTTCCAGAACCAAATTTTCATTCGAATGAATCGGGACGATCCGGTACTTTATCAAGAGTTAATCCAGAAATTGGCAGACACGGGTTATCAAATCACCCGTCCGTTCGAACCCAAAATCGATAATCCACGCGAACTTTACGCTCTTATTCCGTTCCTACCCGAACCAGTCCTCACCCGCTTGTTAAGCGATGAGCATCAGGAGGACGTCCTCAAACAATTGCGTTCACTTATCGCCGCGCCGGGCGGAATCGGGATGGTCAAACTCCTCCAGAATGATCCTCTCCTTTTGTCGATGGACATCCCCAAACTTATTCAGGGCAAAAACACGGTGAGCGCGCCTCCCGTGATAGCCAAGCGCGATGGAGACATCGATTGGGAAAAAACACGTGTGCTGTACAGTTTTATCAAAACCCATGACAAAGATCTGAGTTTTGTCGGAGGTGATTTTTTCGCCTTGGAAAACTACGATGCCGTTCATCACGATATTATGCTCTGCAGCGTGGTGTCCCTGATCCTGAGCCTCATCATTTTTCGGTGTTTTTGCCGGCAGTGGAGCCTGCTTGCTTTTCTGGTGTTTGGGACTGCGGTCTCCTCGGTCATAGGACTGCTCGTCGCGGAAGCTGTCGATGGAGCTCTCTATGGGCTCGTCTTGGCCTTTACTTCGACCTTTGTCTCCTTCAATAACGAAACCCTCGTCCATCTCGCAGGGCTTGATTTCGGGCAGCGCGATAAACGCCCCTTGATCGGTATATTCTCAGCACTCGGGACCACCGTGATAGGCTTTTTGGTGTTGCTTTTTAGTTCTTCGCATATGACGCGCCAGCTCGCTTTGCTTTCGCTCGGCTCACTCTTTGGGTTTATCCTTTTTCTTCTCCTTTTTATCGACAAACTCAAGGCGCTTCAATTTCGGCCTTTGGCCCTTCCCCAGCGGGTCTGGAATAGAGCGGCACTAGCCTCGGCGTTTCTCAGCGCTTTTGTCTTGATCCTGGTTCTGCCGAAGCCGGCTTATAAAACAAATCTGGAGGAGTTTCGGTTCGCGACACCCTACCTGGAAGCCCAGACCGAAATCTTCGCGAAAGCCGTCACATCGTTTTCGTTTGACACCATGCATGCTGTTCCTCTGAAACCGGAGGAAGACCCGGCGCACGCTTTTTTCCAGCTCAAGAAAAATAACGCACTTGCTTCGGATGTGTTTCACCCCCTAAACTGGTACATCGCAAAGTCAGAACAAGATCAACGTATTACGGCATTAAAACCGCAATTTTCGGATCGCCTGCATAAACTCCAAAACGCGTTTCAAAACGAGGGCATTCGTATCGATTGGAACCTTGATGGGGGCACCTGGGTTCGAGATCTTGATACGGTGAGTTATCTCAAAATCTGGCAGAAAATCTGGCCGCTCCCATGGTATTCGAACGAAAAAAGCCAGTACCTCCTAGTGTTCAAAGCCCCCGAAGCTACGATCGAGGGTGCAATCCCGATGCATCCCAAAGCCTTTTATGAATTTATTTTGAGTGATCTCACCAAAAACCTGGGTTCGTTATTTCTCGTGGGTTTGGGCGCAATGCTTCTTTATCTTGTGCCTTGGCAAAAACGCTGGGATAAAATCGCTCTTATATTCTTGCCGCTTTTAATCGCAACCCTTGGTCTCCAAATCTTTTTTCTTCTGACCCACAGAAATATTACGATCGTCCACGTCATGGGACTCGCCCTCGTGATATCGGTGGCGCTCGACTATGCATCTATTCTGGTATCGACCGATCACGATCCCCGCGATCAGGGGAAAGTTGTGCTCACGGGCGGACTTACGCTGGCCTCATTCGGAAGTTTGTTATGCGCTCAGCATCCAGTGCTTAAGGAACTCGCCATCGTTGTTTTTATAGGAACTGCGGTGGCTTTCGTGATGGCGCTTTTTACGCGGATCCCGAAGGATCCCGAACGGAGTGAACCATGAGATTACGGGAATTCGCACTTGGAGTTTTTTTCCCTATTTTAGGCTGGGGGTGCGTGAGCAAAAGTGAAAACGAAAGCTTGCACGCACTTCCGAAAGTTTATGACTTTCCAGCCTCGTTTTATGTGGAACAAAATCTCACAGTCGAAACACCATCCGGCACCAAACACATGGTGGGTCAGGTAGAGCGACTGCGGGACGGTCTTGCCCTGGTTTTGACAGATGGACTTACAGGTATCGTTTTTACGAAGGTTGAGCTCAACAAAGACCAGCCCCCTAAAGTCCTTTACTTAGCTCCTATGCTTATCGACAAAAAGTTCCCGGGCGAACAGATCGCCGAAGCGATCCAGTACCTTTATGAAGCCAAACATATTTCGCTTCAGAACAAAGTTTATGCTGTCAAAGATAAAGCCAAGCGATGGACCTATACCTGGCAAAATCTGCGGGGAGATGCACCTTGTCAGTTCCCTGAAGACATTAGTCTCACTTTTAAGGATGGACCGTTTAAAGTGACCATCACTCTTAAGGAGCTTGATTGTAGCGTGAAGGATAAAGGGCGGTGAGTATGAGTCTTTTTGAAATGAGCTGGCCTGATTTCTGGCTGAAGGCCGGGATGTTTGCAGAGAGCATCAAAAGTCTTAAAACAAGCAAAAAGAAGGCCCTTTGGATACCAAGTCTTGACCCGCATCACGGGCTCTTCCTTTTTGCGGCAGCTCTCCATCTCGAGCTCGACCCCATTTTTGACGAAAAATCAGCTCTTGATCCGGATGAAAGTTTTCTCGCCCTACATCCCGATCTTTGGCGCCGCTTTACAAAGGCTCAGAACCTGCCTGAAAGCGGCGTGCAGTTTACGCTAACCATGAAGGGAGGCTGTCTCCTGGATGGGCTTGAGGCTTTCGCAAAGCGCCGCATATATTTTTGCACCTCAGGCACTACAGCTAAGGCCAAAACGCTCTGCAAGTCAGCCTTGGGACTCCTGCTCGAAGCCAGACAACTCCAGTCACTCTACGGTTTGGACAAAGGCTCTAAGATTATTACTCTGGTGAGACCCTTTCATATTTATGGGTTTTTGCATAGCGTTCTGCTTTCGCTCGTCTCGGGATCCACGGCTGTGTTTTGGTCGACCCAGCTTAGCTTACCGACCCTGGATAACGGGTTACCTCTAGATGCGGACCTACTCATCACTGTTCCGGCTCATTGGTCGACAATCACGCACCTTTGGTCTCAAATCCATACCCCAACCGTCGTCAGCTCCAGTGCGTTTTTTGGCGAAGAGCGCACGCTCGCGCTTTCCGAGCACAGACATGCATTTGATCGTTATTTTGAACTCCTGGGCAGCACAGAAACAGGCGGCATCGGGTATCGCCGTATCGATCATGAGGGGTGTTCTTTTCGGCTTTTTGAAGGCGTTCGAATCGAAGGCCACGAGAATGGGAGCCGGATTTATTCGCCTTTTCTGGTGCCAGATCTATATGTTCATTCACCCGATCAGTTCGAAATCCTCGAAAACGGATGTGTGCTTCATCGTGGACGCGCGGATCGAGTCTTCAAGTTTGCGGGCCTGCGCTATACGCTCGGCGAGATTGAGGACTTGATGTCGCGACTTTGCGGTGGTGCGACGGTAGTCTGCGCCTTCGAGGAAAACTCAAAAAGTGCGCAGGGGGGCCGCTTGCGGGGATGGGTCGAAACCACGACGCCCTCGGCACAGGACCTGACGTCCTTACGAACGGCCTATCAGGGCCTCGGCAATCGTCCCTTTCCCGGAGTTTTACACTTTGTACCGGTGTTTCCTCGCGACGCTCAGGGCAAGGTGTCTCTTCTGGATCTACAGCGTCTCACGTCCCAAGACTGTAGCTGATATCGCCCATCGAATAGACTGTACCTGGTCCGGAAAGCGTCCAGCGCGCCTCGCCCTCTTCTTTGAGCGTAATCACAAGATGGACAGCTGTTTCGGGGCCTAATATCGCACGAAATTTCGCCCGTCGCACCGCCCGGCTCTTCACCGGTTTGGTAAAATGCTCACGCAGGAGTACAGTGACAAGGTCTATCTGAGCCACCGCTGGGAAGATCGGACTATGCGGGAAATGGCCATCAAACGCCCTATGCGAGTTGGGAATGGTATAATCCTTCTCTATCACTTTATATTCCATTTTCATCCCTTAGTCCGGTTCCAGGCCAGCGCCCGATCCGATGCCTGAAAGTCCTTGTATCGCTTGATAAAATCGCTTTGCCATGCCTTCGCGCTACGGATGTGTGATCCATCACTCGAATTAAATAGATGCGCTTCCAAAATCACGCCCTCTGCCCCTTTAGGAAAAAAGGCCGCACGATTTAGAAAAGCCTGATTGCTTGTAAAAAACACATAATCTGGAGTCATACCGAGATCCTCGGCCAGACGAAATGGGCCTTTTTTGAGCGTTGCTAAATCTCCTGTCACACTCCGCGTACCTTCAGGAAATAAAACCACAGCTTCCCCGCGTTGCAGAGAACTTCCGAGTGCTTCAAACGCGCGCGCTCCATCAAGGGGCCGCTGAAGGTTCACGGGGATATAACCAGCAGCTGTGATTGTTGGCCACAAAAGAGGATTTCGAACAAACTTAGAGTTCACGAGTGTCTGGATGCCGGGCACAAATCCAAAAAGCAAAACGATGTCAAACATCGAAATATGATTAGCTATCAAAAGCGGGCTTTTTTTGTCCTCTCGATGATCGATGATTTTCATTGTTCCAAAGCCCGTCATGCGGCAGTGCCACCTGATGAAGGCAAAACCGAGTTGTACGATCTTTCGCACCGCAACGTGGCGCTTTTCGCGCAACACGCGTGGCAAGATGGCAACAGGCAAAACCAGAGGAAGAAAAAGGATACACATCAAGCCGAAGATGAAAAAACTATAAAGATAGAGGGCAACCCGGGCCGCGTAAACGATCCGATTCATAGGAGATTCCTGCGCGCGAGAGCCACGTAGGCAATCGAGAGAATGAACAGACTCGCGAGCAGGATATAAGAATAAAAACTCGCATAGAGTATCCACGACTGCAAAGGGAAAGCAAAAAGAAAGATACCAAGGATCAGCGTGTTGATCGACAGTCCTACAATCCAAATAGTTTTGGCTCGATGGAGATGCACAAGCATCTTAGGATCCGTCGCCAAATATTTGCGAAATGGACCAATCATGGGGTTGTCACCAGGATCTTTGGTCACCGCAAAAAGGGTGAGCATACTCCCTGACATCATAAAGGGATAAAGGCGCACGATGTTTTCCACACCGACAAGAATCAGGGCGAGGGCCGCACCAAGGAGGGCACACACTGCTGTGAGCCGATATCGGCGTGCAATAGGAAAACGAAGCACAATATCGACGATCAATATCCCTCCGAGACTGAGCGCCGCAATCTTAAAATAGGCGCTGTCCCGCAGCCCATAAATAATGATGGGATAAAGTAAGGTGAGAAATGGCAGGACCTTTTTCAAGTGGGAGCCGATGCAACCGACGTCACCATATGATGATGGATCAGAGTATAGATGTCGCCGAGAGTTTTGAGTTTTTGGATCTCCTGCGTCGTAGGCTTGATATGAAATTCTTTCTGGAATCGTATCACCATATCGATCGCGTCAAGGCTATCAAGGCCGAGGTCTTCAAAAATCCTGCGATCTTCTGATAGGCTCTCGCGTTTGAGCTCAAAGAGTTCGACAAAGATAGAGTTCACACGGTCTATTACTGCTAGGTCTTGCTTTACCATGTTCCGGATCCTTCCGCCTTTCGCAATACCAGGGACGCATTTACGCCTCCAAAAGCGAAGCTATTTTTGAGTATAAACCGCACTCTTTGGGCTCTTTTCTCACCCATGACATGGCGAATTCCGCCATCATCGGGGGATGGATTTTCGAGATTGAGTGTTGGATAAACTGCCTGGTCCGCAAACATTCCCAGACAGGCGACAAGCTCGAGCGCCCCAGCTGCACCCATCAGATGCCCTATGTGACCTTTCATCGAACTCACGGTGGGACCGTTGCCGAAAATCGAGGCGATCGCGAGTGATTCCGCTCGATCACCGGCCTGTGTTCCAGCCGCGTGAGCATTTACGTAGTCAATGTCACCCGGCACCAGACGGGCATTTTCGATTGCGCCTTGCATACAACTGACAAGGCCGGCAACGGAGGGATTGGTCATGTGACTTGCATCATTATTGGTATAAAAACCGACAATCTCCGCATAAATTCGAGCTGACCGCGCGGTGGCGCTTTCAAGTGTCTCAAGGACAAACGTCCCGGCCCCTTCGCCGACCACGATACCATCACGATTGATGTCGAACGGCCTCGCGGCTTTTTTGGGTTTGTCATGAGAATGGGTTGAAGTCGCATTCAAAACATCGAAAATCGCAGCGACTGTCGGCGATAACTCTTCGGCCCCGCCACAGATAATGCGATCAACCACACCGAGCTGGAGCGCCTCGTACGCGTAGCCTATCGCTTGTGTGCTTGATGCACAGGCCACGCAGCTTGCGATAATGCGTCCGGGAATGCCAAAACTAATCGCGATATTTGCGGCACAGGTGTGAGGCATAATTTTGAGAAAAGTCGTGGAACCCACCCCATCGATCAAAACACCTGAATTCTGATATCCGCGGAAATAGTCCTCGATCGTGCTGGTCCCGCCGAAGGAGGAGCCATAGGAAATTCCGGTGCGTTCGCTTTGCAGCATGAGGCCAGTGAGCTGAGCGTCCTCAATCGCCTGCCCAGTGGCGACTTTGGCCATCATCGCTACGCGGCTCATCGAACGCCTGAGCCTGCGGTCGATTCCGGACTCGTCAAAAGCCGCACAACGGGAAGCAACCCGGGTTTTTACACCGATCTTTTTATCATTCCATTCCTCGACATAGGTCGCGCTGCAATCATTATTCCGATAGGCCTTTAAGACTTCCGGAACGGACAAACCAAGGGGGCTGACGACACCGACTCCTGTGATCACAATCCGAGGACGACTCACGTGTAGAGCCCCCCGTTGACCTGTATCACAGTCCCATTGATGTAAGAGGCATCATCGGATGCTAAAAATAGCACGACTTTAGCGACTTCGTCCGCTTTCCCAAGCCGGCCAATCGGAATCAAAGGCAGAACATCCTGAAGTAGAAGCCCTTTCGTCATATCTGTCTCGATAAGGCCGGGACTCACTGCGTTGACAAGAATGCCCTTGCGCGCGACTTCTTTCGCAAGCGATTTGCTAGCCGCGATTAGAGCGCCTTTTGCTGCCGCGTAATTCGATTGACCACGCTGCCCGGCTTCGCCCGATATACTTCCCATCACAATGATGCGACCGGATCGCTTTTGTATCATATGAGGTAGCAGAGCTTTGTTAATGTAGAAAAACGAATTCAGGCTCGCCTGGATCACATCGCTCCACTGATCCTCTTCGAGGAAGTAAAAGGCCTGATCCGCGGTCGAAGCTGCGTTGTGCACGACGACATCGTAGCCTTCCTGCTCAGAGACCAGCTCTTCCATAAGGCTGCGTATGGATGTTTTATCATTGAGATTGAGGGGGACGGCCTTGAGCCCTAGCCCGCCTCCGAGTTCCTCGATAAGCCCGAGGGCTTTGTCTCGGTTTTGGTTATACGTAAAGGTCACATGATAGAGGCCTGAACGATGAAAAGCCCGGACCATTGCGGCTCCGATGCCTCGACTTCCTCCGGTGATCAGTACCTTCTTAATAAAAAGCTCCTTTTTAAACATCGAGCAAAAAAGTCAATTCGCCGTGCGCAATGAGAGTCGATCCCAGGCGGACTTCACAGCGGCTTTGACCGAGAGGCGATGTTTCCACTTCGAAAATGATTCGGAATAATAGCTCGTCCCGTGCCTTGAGTTCAAGCCCTTCGCTGGTCGAAAAATCTCGAATACTGACAAGATAACCCTTAGGCGAAGCCTTATGGGCGCCTTGTCTCGAATATTGATAAAGCGCGGCCGAGGATTGGGCTGCCAGTTCTATAAGCCAATGATTCTCAAACTCTGAGACTTCACCGTTGACGGACTGCGTAAAATAAGGTCCATCGGCTCGAAGGCAGGCCCTTACTTCCCCCCGTATAACATCGGTATCAACCCAATTGATTCGGTCGATTAAATGCATGGGCCCTCTATGCGGGATGAGGGTGGTAACGTCCACGTCGCGTATAATCGCGGTCATGTGATTTCCTGCCACACACTGCGAAGTTCGAGACCAAAACTGTTGCGAAGACAACGCTTGAGTTCCGGCCTTCCGTCTTTGAGTAGCCAGGCTATAGAACCTTCAGCCTGATCCTCGTCGTATCGCGAGCCTTCAGCATCGGAAGATTCGGTTCGGTCGTAGGATTGATCAACCGTTTGAAGGGAAAAGCGTGATCTCTCCTCTTTAACAGCCGAGAGAACAAGAAGTTCAGCGCGCGCATTTTCGTTTTTAGGGTCGACGTCGCTCCATTCATGAGCGTGAATAATAAGGGCCGCGCTGTCTAATCCTGCCGCGATGCGCCTTGCTGCGAGATGGAGCGCCAGGTCTTGGGACTCATATCCGCCCGATAAGGCAAAACCTGGTTGTTGCGACTGCTGATGCATACAAAGATAAGCAATGGCTGCATTCAAGACGGAATGCTGAAAATCTTTGGGCGAAATCGGCAATGAATTGGCCTCGATATCCTGCGTAACGCGCAGCATGGCCGAGACTTCGCCGTAAGCACTGGTAAAATAAATAGGTGCATCAAGGTGCTTCAAATGTTCAAACAGCGCGGGATCAAGCGTCACGGCTTTCACCAGAACACTCATGACGGATTTTTGTAGAGCCGTCATGCGCCTCCACATGGGCATCAACCTCAGAGTAGGGTGATCGTCAAGCTTCAGTTCGGCAGATACACCGGCTTGCAAAAAGACGTTATTCACAATCCGCCTCGCTGCAAAATAATGCTGATATTGGATCCACCAAAACCAAAGGAATTTTTCAGGGCGTAGGAATTTTTGAAGCTGCCCGACTCGCTTTTTTCGAGTTCCAAAGAACTGATCAAGAGCTCCAACGCTCCGCTAGCCCCGAGCGTATGGCCCGTAAAGCGCTTGGTAGGATGCACCAAAGCGATATCGCCGAAGATTTGCGTTATGGCGAGGGATTCGCCTTCATCATTGGCAAGGGTCCCCGTTCCATGAGGATTGATGGTGCCAATCTCATGAGGCTCGAGAGCGGCATTGCGCAGCGCCTTTTCCATACACAGTTTCATGCCGGCACCATCCGGTGCGGGTTGAGTCATATGATGGCCTTCCGTTAGTGCTGCATAGGACCGCACCCTCGTTCCCGCTGCTGAATCGCTTTCGCGTTCCAGGACCATTGCCACGATAGCTTCGCTGAGATTAATACCGCCCCGATCGGGTGTGAAGGGCTCGCAGAAATTGCTGTCCAGAAGCTGCAAACTATCGAATCCATGAAGAGTCACCGGATTCAAAATATCAACGCCGAGAACAATCGCGGCATCGATCCATCCTATATGAACCGCATCGTGAGCCATCACAAAGGCTTGCGCTGAGGCAGCACAGGACGAACTGAATGTGTAAACGGGACCGCGAATCGAAAACTGGTCCGCAAGAGTGCGCCCGACCCATGCCTGCTGCATATCAGCCTTTAAAAGGGAACTCAAGGCAAGCCCCGTACTTTTAAGCTGGCGCGCAACATCGAAAAAACCACTGATGCCGCAGGTCGTTGTGCCTATGAAGAGGCCTATGCGGGACGGCGAAAATCGATTCAGGATATTGGACGTATCGTTTAGTTGATTAAAGACCCTCTGGCAGCCCTTTATGAGAAGAGAATCGGAATCACTGCGGTCGTAGATAGGAATCCCAAGCGTTTCCCAGGGAATCTCACCCAGTGGACTCGCGATTTTATCTGAAAAGCGGTGTGTGAAACTGAGACCGCGGTGGCCCGAGGCTAAGTTAGCGCGCAATTCCTCGACACTACATCCAAAGCTTGATGCCAATGCAGCTGCCGTAATTGCGATATTGGATTGCATTTTCAAGGACATCCTCACGATACTGGCCGTCGGGGCGAGTTCTGGAGCCCCGCAGAGGGGCTCGCCGCCGAAGCATTATTTTTCGCAAAAATAGCTTCTGCGATACTGCGCACGTTGTGCAGAACTTCGCGTCCTTTTTGGTCGTTTTTGATTTTGAGTCCGTAGCGTTTATCAAGAGCAACGACCAGTTCGAGGACGTCGATCGAATCGAGACCCAGACCGTCAGCAAAAAGGGAGGCTCTATCATCGATTGACTCGGGAGTTCGGTCTGGCAAGTTGGACAGCTCGAGCAAGAGCTTTTTCACTTCGAAGATCAATCCATCTAAAGACATGTCGAATTCCTCAGCCGTCGGTTGGAGCTTTCCCCTTAATTAATATGTCAGACGGCGTCTGATATCAAGCGATTGACTCGGGGGCTTCGAGGATTTTCTAAGCACCGTCATCCTCTTGGAGACGGATAAATTCCGCGAGATTGTGGAGGGCTTTTTCGTGCTTCGTAACAAAAGGATTCGTGTCATCCCAAACATAACCCGCCAAAACTGAGCAGATTTGGTTTTTGAAGTGGTGATCGAGGTTCGGCCCGAAAAAAATGGTAGGCAAAGTTCCGTCATACCAACTCTTGACGAAGGTCCGAAAAACGTTAACCGCTTTGAGAGTGGGCTTCATGTAATCCTCCTCCCAATCCACGGGAAGCCCAGCGAGCTTTTGTACGACTATATTGGCCGCTCTTGCTCCGGAGACGACCGCGAGAGTCACGCCCGAGGAGAACATCGGGTCTAAAAACTCAGTCACGTTACCCGTCAGTACAAAACCATCGCCATAAAATTTGTGGGTCGTAACGGACCATCCTTCGAGTTTTCGTGGTTCAAAAACGAAGGTCTGCTCCCCAAAACGTTGAGAGACGTGAGGATCCGATTCTATGAGCTGACGCAGAACATGGTCAGGGGAACCCTGATATTCGACAAAATAATCCGGGTGCCCAACAAATCCAAGCGATGTGTTTCCGTTGGAAAAGGGTATCATCCAGACCCACACACCAGGTTTCACTGAAACGATCGTAATGCGATTCGGCTCCGAAAAGCTAAGCCTTTTGGTATCCGTCAGATGAGCGAAGAATGTCTGACGAGGCGGCTGGTCGGAGGGTCCATCAAGCTTGAGGAGTCTGGGTATGACCCGTCCATAGCCACTGGAATCGATGATAAAACGAGCCTTAATCGAATAACGCGCACCGTCCGGATCCATAATGGTCGTGATCGAATGGTTTTCGAAAAACTGAATATCCGTAACCGTGTGCTGAAAATCAACGGGAATGCCTTTATTCTGCACCTCGTTTGCCAGCGTCAGATCAAAATCAGCACGCGGCACCTGCAGGGCCCACGTATAACCAGGCGTGAACTGATCGGCAAAATTAAAGTCGCAAACGGTGTCACCGCGAACAAATTTTGCGCCGAACTTTTCTTGAAACCCTTGCCCCATCACCGCCTCCAGGAGCCCTGATTCGTCGAGTGTTTCCATACATCGTGGTAAGAGACTTTCGCCAATCACAAAGCGTGGGAACAGCTCTTTTTCAATGATTCTGGTTTTCAGACCGCTTTTGTTTACGATCGAGGCCGAAACACAGCCAGATGGACCAGCACCGATGATGAGCACGTCGACTTCAAGCATGTTACACCCAACGTGAGAGGAAATATGCTTAGACTCTAGGTCGATATTGGAAAAAAATAAATCCAAAATCCTGTAATTCCAGTCTAATAAACTGTTGGGACAAGAGTACGGGAAGTCGACCTCCAAACATCCTATGTCATTGACAACACAACCAAAAGTATTAGATAACAATATTATACTCAGACTTAAAGAGTTTACTCCGAAGGCCTACCAGATAACCGATCCATCCTTCGACTCCTGAGGACATCCCGTGACGAAGCGTTCAAACATCGCTAATTGCCCAATCATCGCTCGAGATCAATTGGATGCGATGTTGGATTCGGCGCAGGATGCTTTCGTCGGTGCCGATTCCAAAGGCATAATCACGTTTTGGAACCGGGCGGCAGCGCGGATTTTTGCTTACGATAAAAATCAAGCGATGGGGCAACCGCTCACACTCCTGATCCCCGAGCGATATCTTGCCGCGCACATGGCAGACATGCATCGAGTGCAAACTACAGGTATTTCCAAAGTGTCTGGTTCAACAGTTGAGCTCGTCGGACGCCGAGCGGATGGATCAGAGTTTCCTCTTGAAATGGCGATCTCTCACTACAATCAGGACGGGGAGCTTTGTTTTACGGGCATCATTCGTGATATAAGTGCCGCCAAGGCCAACGCTGCGAATCTCCAAGCTGCCGAAAATGAACTGCGCAAAGCGAACGAAACCTTGAAAAAGCGTGTGCGGGAGAGAACGCAGGCGTTGACGGAAGCCCTTGAAAGGGGCCTTCAACACAAAAAACGCACCGATGCGATTCTAAGGCAGATACCGGCATCGATTGCGATCTATACAGGTTGACGGTTTTATCTATATAAGCATGAACCAACAGTATTCCGCGCTCCATGGTCACGTACCCATGTTAGGACTATCACTACTAGAATTGACGCCTAGTGCGGAGTCATCCGATTTTTTAGAGAAACTAAAAAACATTGTCGAAACGGGCGCTCCCTTCATTGCAAACGAAATCTCAAGACAAATTTTCCGGGAAGACGCGGGCCTCAGCGAAGAATCGATTTTCAATTTTGTCTACGACCCCGTGTTTGATACCCGAGGGATCGTCATTGAAATCCTGGTTTTTTGCTTTGACGTAACCGAACTGGTTAAAGCGCGACGTGAGATTGAAGATCGAGAGAAACGCTTTCGCATCCTCTCTGAAACGCTCCCTCAGATCATATGGTTGACAGACGCAGACGGCAAAACCCGGTATCTTAACCCGCAATGGTATGCCTACACCGGCCTCATTGAGGGGGATCCTTCCGCGGGAAACTGGCTGTTAACGGCAATGAAGTCCTTCAAGCCTTAAAAAACCAGCATTATGATCTCATTTTGATGGATTGCCAGATGCCCGAGATGGACGGTTATGAAGCGAGTCGGATCATCAGGGCAAGCTTGGGTGAGTATTATAAAGATATTCCCATTATCGCCATGACGGCAAATGCGATGCGTGGCGACGCCGAGAAATGCCTTCAAAGCGGGATGTCTGACTACATTACGAAACCAGTTAAAAACGCCGTGCTCCTCGAGGCGATCGAACGAAATCTGCCCCCAAAATCACCGGACCGAAATGAATAACGGCGATGACAATGAAAATTATATCGCACTGGTGTTTTTAAAGATTGAAGTTCTGACGAACGTTTAGTGAAGATCGAACTGATGCCCGGATCAACCGATCCTCACTCCCACAAGTCCCGCTATTTTATCGACGATTTGGGCCATTGAGAATGGCTTTGCCAAGTGGTCACTGCATCCGACGCGTAGGCAATGCTCAATATCGGAGCGCATCGCATGCGCAGTCATTGCCACGATAGGTATACGGCAGTCCATCTCCCGGATCTTGGATGTGGCTGTATAGCCATCGATGTTAGGCATCTGTATGTCCATCATTATGATATCGTAAGTCTTTCGGAAAGCCAGTTTAATAGCCTGTTCCCCATCCTCCGCGAAATCGACTTTGGCTCCTACATTGCCAAGAAACCTAGCTATAAGAAATCGATTGTCAGGCGCGTCTTCAGCGACCAGAATACGGACGCCGTCCAATCGCGATAACTCAGCCGATTTTGGAAGTGAAGGGGCAGGCCATGGAGCCCCATAAGTGGGGCTTTCAAGCGCAATAGAAACCTCGAACGTGCTTCCTTGGCCAAGTGCACTTTCTAGTATAGTGACGTCGCCGTGCAGAGCGTGAGCAAGGCGACGGGACAAGTCGAGTCCCAGTCCTGTCCCACCAAATTTCCGGGTGGTTGCTGAGTCAGCCTGAGTGAAAGGCTTAAATAATCGGATCGCCTGATCGGGGGAAAGACCCTCCCCCGTATCGCTCACAAGGAAGCGAATTTTCTGCAGTGGTTTATCTAGGAGGACCTCGACCTTTACGGTCCCCTTAGACGTAAACTTCACGGCATTGCCGATGATATTGATTAAAATCTGTTTTAATCGTGTCGGGTCGCTTACTAAGGTAGTGGGTAAAGCAGGATCAAGTGTCATCGAAAAATCGATGCCTTTGCTACTGGCACTATGCTCCATTACCAATCGAACGTCAGAAAGTAATTCACCAAGATCTATCGTGATGGTCTCGATGCTCAGTTGGCCAGCTTCAACCTTCGCCAAATCTAAAATATCGTCAATCAATCGCAGCAACACGTGAGAGTGTCGCTTAATTTGTTCCCCGTAGGCAACCCTCTCGAGGTCAATCTGCCCAGGCAATAACAAAAGATCCGAAAAACCAACGATGGCGTTAAGAGGGGTTCTTATTTCGTGACTCATCGCAGCCAAAAACTGGCTTTTTGCGGCGCTCGCGCGGTTCAGTTCCTCATTGAGTTTTTCGGCCGTTTTTCTCAGCTCAAGTTGGTGAAGTGAGCTCAGAAGCAGAGACTGATTCATATTGGTCGAGCGTTTTCTAAAAGTAGCCGTTTCGGTCGAATCGATGATCTGGATTATCACACCCAGAGTTGTCTTGTGACCTCCTACCACAGGCCAGCAGTAATAAGACCAGTAACGGACGTGGGGCCCATCGATTTCCTGTTCAACAATGCAGTTCGGTTTTCCTGTTTCGTGTACACCCTTGAGGATGTGTTCGGAGATGCTGCCGCCCACCGGAAGAACTGAATTAATATGAGCGCCAATATACGGAAAGGTTCCTTCCCCCAGGAGTGTACGTCCTGCGTTATTGATGTATCGAACCGTGTGATTCAATCCATCAATGGCGAGTGTGGGTTGGGGCGACAACTCCGCGAAAAAGTGACAGATATCGGTAAATTCCATATTTTAATGCCCCTATCACTGATTCATCAGTCCTTGATCGCCGATGCCTACCAGCTTACTTCTCTTCATCGGGACCCCTTGTAGGATCCCATGGGCTTGGTATACCCGATATCAGACCGCGATAGTTCTTGAATGGTTTCTCAATCTTTATTCCGCTAGCTGAAATACTATATTCGTACATCTCACTACTGTGTTCGCTCCCTCGCATTTTCACAATGGCCAGAAGTTTTCGCAAACGTCCTCTTATGGAAACATAGCGGAGACGTATGATGCTGTCAGAGAGGAATGAAATATTATAATTGCTCAGACCGAAGCTATCGAATTTCTCCTGAGTCTCAACTGTACTTAAGACGGTAACCCCGAGCTTAGTGAGGGAACGAATCATCCGGTAAAGAGATTCGCGGAAATCAAATCTGAATCCAGGGGCAAGAGCCATTTCAAAACCTGCAAGCGAATCGATAACAATTCTTTTGGCCCCAACTCGTTTCACGGCTTCAGCGACTTCATGAAGCGTTTCATCAACCGACAAGTCGAGAGGTCTTAAGTATATAATCTGCAATCGACCATCCTTCCGCGGGCCAGCCAGATCGATGCCTATCTGACTAACATGACGAAGGTAGGAATCAGGAGTCTCCTCAAAAACGGCAATGACCCCAGCCTCGCCTACCCGAAGTCCTTCGGCAATAAAATACGCTCCAAGAATCGACTTCCCTGCACCGGAAGGGCCCGATACAATTAAGCTATTGCCTTCGTGCACTCCACCGCCCATCAGGGCATCGAGTTCTGGAATTCCGAGCGATATACGATTAGGTGCAGGGTTGTGGCTTTCCGTATTCGTAAGACCGAAAGTCCTCGGAAAGATCTGCATCCCACTTTCGTTCAACCGAATTGTATGAATGCCCGGAATCGATGCCTGCCCCCGCAGCTTCATGATCTGCATTTTCCGAACGATGGAATTTCTCTCAACTTTTTGATAAAGCCAGAATAGCCCATCCGCTACCGTGAAAATAGGATGATTCTGAATTTCAGAATCTGAGTATTCGGCAATCAGAAACGTCGTCGCCTGCCAGCTTGCAAGGTATAGGGCGAGTTTTTGAACAAAAGCCTGCAGTTCTCCCGAAGAATTTCCCGACTGTGCGTTCCAGTTCATAGTCCGAAAGGAATCCACAATCACGAGTCCGGGGCTGGTTGCCGCGACCTCCTTTACGATCTCATTCAAGACGGCATCCAGATCGCCTTCGAGCGCCAACTTACTCAGGTTGATAAACCGAATGCAAGACTTGAGTTTTTCATGATCGAAGAAATCGTATTGCTGCTGATAGCGAAGCATCTTAAACGCTGGTTCACCAAGGATAGTGAAAAAAAGAGCAGGCTTCTCAGGAGTCGCGTTGGCAAACATAATCTGATGGGCAAGCGTTGTCTTCCCACATCCGGGCGATCCACCTATTATATTGAAAGAATACTCTGGCAATCCACCACCGCAAACTTCGTCAAGTCCTTGAACACCAGTAGCTAATTTCCGAATTATTACTTTTTTTTGCTTGCTCATGACTTTACCTCAATGGCTGGTGCGTCTCTATCGAAGGATTCATCTGGCCATGCGTCGCTTAACAACGTGAGCATTAAATGTTCACCGACGAATGTCGCCAGGAGTGCAAGCAGATGCGCTATAAGGATAGCACCTTCGTCGTTAGGAAGATTCGTAGATATAGGTTGTCCCTGCAAAGATGTGGGTTCGCTAATTACCAAAATCCCATCAGGGCTGATAAACATATCTTGAAAACGGGTGTTGTCAGCACACGATAAGGCCAAGGCACGGGACAACAAAGTAGAGTATCCAACGGGCCCTGCAAACCGAGTCAGGGGCACCTGTAATTTTGCACAAACATAGATGGCAAGCCGAATATCAGAATCACAATCAGCTCGAGACGATTTTTCTATTCTTAACAACCTGTAGGTAATGTCTTGGACTGAATGCAAGGCATTGTTCATTCGATCTGCCTTTCAATCCTCTCAGGATTTTTAATACATCGGGCATTTTGGCGTCCAAATTTAAGACGGGCAAACCATTCTCTACGGGTCTGATTCTAAAGCTGACTCCAGGTTATTGTTAAGAGCAAACACGAATGTCATATGTAGAACCATGCGGTACGTCCCAAATACGAATGTCAGAGTCTTGCCGCTTTGCATGGCTTCGGGTGTTTATTCAATAGTTTATCTGGCGTCAGGATACAATTGATAAGGACCAGAAACGCGGTCGGAAGCTTTCAATAGCGCAGCTATCTCTCTGTTCTCACACACTAATACGGTTCACTCGTCAACTATATTGCTCTAATATGTATGGCAACGTGGATTCATCTACCAGCTCAAGTCACCTAACTTATGACATGAGGAACGAAAATGCGTCTTGGCGAATTTATCGAAAAAATCATGAGAAAATTGTCGCATCAGGGCTGGCTTTTGCGAAAACCTTAGCACCGTGGTCCGAAACTATGGATGACGAAAGTCTCCGGGATCACGCAAACGAATTATTGACAGCTGTATTGAAAGACATCAAATCGCCACAAAGTGATCAAGAGCAGTGTGACAAATCCGAAGGAAGACGTGATGACGGTGAACTTGCCCGAATTGGTCAGAACCCATGCATCGGATCGACTTGAATCCGGACAAAACCTCAAGCAACTCGTCTCGGTCCCGACTCGGGCCCGCCATTCCTGTGCATCCAAAATCTGTGGATCTGGGATTGACCTGTAGACAGGTCATCGAGGAAATGCAGATCATTCACCCGGAAAAATCTCTGCAACTTGAGGCTTTTTCATGTGCGAAATTAGGAACGACTTTCAAAGCCACACTCCCTCGGCACGCTCCGTGAGTGCTCGATGATTACCGTTGAATACGTTCAATCCTTTACCACACGAGCTATGCTTTTAGCGCCAGTATTTTTCAGCGTCAAACTGCGATTCTTCAGTTCGAACTCCACTGTTGGTTTGCCGCTCGAAGCATACTCAACATCGAAAACATCGTTACCGCTTCCGATATCCAGATGATAGGTTTTTCCAAACGTCACCGGATTTTGTTGGGTCGTTTTCACTAAAAAATCAACGAAACTATATTCACCTTTCGCCGATCCATCGACGACCGAGACTATACATTTATCTTTGTTTGCGATCCCTTTTGTGCGACCGGTCCATACGAATCGCCCCGGCGAAACCTCATGCATTTGCGTCGAAGAATTGAAATCATATGTATCACTTTCGCACCGAAAGTAGACCTTTGCACTTTTCACGTCGAACACATCATCGTTGTTTCCACTGGCAAATGCGCTCGTTGAAATTACCAAGCTAGCCATGACATGAAAGCCAAAAATTACGTTTTTCATATGGGGTCCTATTCAAAAGTGCAGAACTATCCAATCCTAAGCAAGGAGTTTGCCAAGGCCTAAAACAGCGGCAGTTTCTGACTATTTACCGAAGAAACATGGGGAGTAGGAAATTTCCGACAGTCACTTTGCAGAAACAATGACAGAACTCAATTTCAGGCTGCCAAGATCTTTGCTGTCAGTTTGGCGGATCTTCGCATGCGATTTAAGGATGAAGGAGCGCGAGTTGAAGAGTCGCTCCGTCGTCGACATCGATGGCGATTTCCGACAGGGGATGTTGGCGATCCGTGAGCACAATCAAGATGCCGGTTACTTCCTGGTTGGAGCTGATATGTTCACCGGAGAGTGAGCATATAATCTGCGCACCTGATTTGGTTGAGACTTTAACCAGCTGTTCGTTACGACTTTGGTTAACGACCCTTAAGGAGAAATAATTGGCTATTCGTCCGTCATCCATCACCGTAAAAGTACTTTTTGCCTGGCGGAGCATTGTTACCTTAAGGGCATCACGGCTTAAAACAAAAGAGCTCAAAACAATTACACTCGATAGGAACATAAGGAACAGAATCAGAGGCCGCACCCTAAACTTCTTTTTAATAGGGCCTTGATCGATTTCCATCTTGGAGGCCTTACGAATCAAGCCTGGTTCTCGCTTGAGTGAGCTCATTATCGTATCGCAGGCATCGCTGCAACGCATGCATTGTATACATTCAAGCTGCAATCCCTGCCGAATGTCTATCCCTGTGGGACAGACACGAACGCACAGACCACAATCGATACAATCGCCTTTAACGTCTCGCTTTCCGCGAGGATCGCCTCGTCTATAGTCATAGGCGACGGTTGGAGTTGCAACGCTGATCAGCACCGATTGGAAACGCGCATACGGACAAAGAAAAGCGCAAAATTGCTCCCGAAACCATACAAGATCGAAAAAAAGAGCCAAAAATACAGCGCTCATGATGGCAAACGCCGAGGGTTCTTCCGCAGGTGATGATTTTATCCAGCTTAACAAGACCTTGGACTCAACAAAGTAGGCGAGCAGCACGTTACTAATGACCAAGATGATCCCAGTAAATAATAAGTACTTAAGGCATTTTTTAGCAAACAATTCGATCGTCAGAGGTAGACTGTCATTTTTTCTTCGCCTTAACGCTGTTCCCTCTATCCACTCTTCTATCGGTCTGATCAGCCACTCTACGAAAACAGTCTGAGGGCACCCGTAACCACACCAGATCCTCCCCCACGCACTCGTTACCCAGGCTAGGAGCATAGCCGCCGAAAGTAGGACAAAGACGATATAAAAACCATCGGCGAATCGAAACGTCTGTCCGAGCGCATAGACGATTCCTGATGCTATATCAAAACGAACGAGAGGAAGGCCTCTAATTTTCAGGAAGGGCGCACTCAGGTAAATCACGATAAGAATGAGCGCAACCCAACCCCTCTGTTTTGAATTGCGACCCGACCGACGGTCTGGATAAATCCATTTCCTTTTGCCCGCCTGGTCCACGGTCGGGGAACGAAGGGCATCCGGAGATTGCGGATCGGAGCGCTCACTCATGGCTTATATTCCTCACCCTGTGCAGCTTTTGGTACGTTAGGGTGAGTACCCTTGAGACTTATGACGAACGCAGCGACGGCATTTATTTTAGCCGGTCCGAGGATCGGGCCCCAGGAAAGCATGCCCTTCTCAGCTGCTCCATTCGCAATAATCGCGACGATATCGTCCGGCTTGCCGCCATGCAGCCAGAAATTGTCGGTGAGATTAGGTCCTACTACACCACCCCCATCAGGACCGTGGCAAGGCGCACAGTTTGCCGCGAAGATGGCCTTCCCTTCTGCAACCAAGATTGGATCTTTGAGTTTTGTTTCGAGTTCGTCCCCACTTTAGAGCGGAGCGCTTTTTTCCTTGATGAAAGCCGCATGAGACAACTGGACCTTGTGCAGCTCGTCGTCGAGACGATTCCATCCGAATCCGTGAACCCAGATCACGTATATGAATCCAAAGGCTATACACAACACAAACATCCATACCCACCAAGGCGGCAGTGGATTGTCGTATTCCTGAATACCATCAACCATATAGGGTCGGATCACATCTTTGATCTGTTTATTCTCAGTCATCGTCAACCTCCTCTCAACACATCGTCGGCGATCCGCTCATAAAACAAAGAACTTGAGAACAGGGTCTTCCCGGACGCGATGCCATTCGCCGCGCATCGTAAGGAGCCCATTGATCATCCCACCCCAACTCGGCGCAAGCAGAGCGATGCTAAAAACCATTCCAAGGGATTGAGCCCATTCGGGGAGAGAGGTATAAAGGAGATGATGCGGTCCTGCCCAGATGTAGATGAAAATAAGAGACCAAAAATGCAGGATGGAGAGGCGGTAGGAGTAGATAGGCTTATTTACGGCCTTCGGCAAGAACGACCGTCAAGGCGATGATCGCCTGCCAACCCCAGAAGTGGATCCGAGAGAGTTTGTCAGACCACATGCGTGTTTTGCAAAGACGTTGCAAGGAATAATAAAGACCGCAGAAAAATGCGACGCCTAGCCTTTTGATATCAGTGCGATATTCCTTCTTATGATTGCGATTCGGCGTAACGCCATAACCAAGGGATTCAAAAGCCTCGAAAAATTTCGAAATGCCTCACGGTGTGGGATATGACTCAGTCGGATGCTGAGCCAATCGTATCGCCATCTATCACACGCTTTTTTCAAGGATAATGAATAGTTAGACTACTTTCGACATATTCGTCTTCGTTTATCATTCCCGTCGGTACTCTCTGTGATGAATCGGCACTTTTAAGAAAAGTCGAGGGCACGACAACCACCGGATAATGCTGCCGCAACATGGTCTTATAGCTGACCTTGCCGAGTGCCAAGGGATGGTTATGGATAAAGTGATGACGTCCAAAAACGATAAGATCCGCAAAATCCAGTTCGCTTTCGTGTGCGATCACTTCGGCCACAGAGCCCGAGAACAATTGCGTCTCATAATTCGCTTTGTCGATGGTGCCGCCAATTCCCAACTGCGTTAAGCGAGACTCAAGATTCTTTTTTGTCGCCTCCATTTTTTGGTCGTAAAGTACTCCTGGGTCAAACTCGGGAACTATCGGAATATCACTGCCACAGGACGTAGCGTAGAAGGTTTCTATGGCCACCTCTCTTGTGAGGGGCTCGACATGAACGTGGAATACCCGACACGCCATGATATGAGACGCCAGGCTCAGGGCCCACCTTACCGCGGCAACAGAATCAGGTCCCAAATCATCGGCAACAACGATACGAAACTTTGTTTTATTGAACTCAGATGGTTTTTGAGGAGGCGCTACGATCACAGGAATGGGGGCCTTGCCCATGACGGACAGAACGGTTGATAGGGCTTCGGGCAAAATTCCGACGGATGCCTTTGCAGCGCCACACAAAATGATGTCCGCGTCATGCATTCGCGCTTCATCCAATATAGTTGCAGGGACGGATTTTCCAGCCATGAATATCAACTCAGAAATAGATTTGTTAGACCGATCCTGTTTCTCCAGGACCTCCATAAGCTTTTCACGGATTATGTGAACATTGTCGTTTTCCAGCATAGCGAATCTCCGGTCTATCTCGGACGATTCGCTTTGAGATCCGCCCCCTGGAGAGAGAACATGGAGGTAACGGACATCACATCCCAAAGCTGACGCTAACGTCTCCGCGTAATTTACCTGGCCCTCCAAACCATCATTAAGTGCAATCGGCACCAGCATTTTCAAAGGTACTTTTATAACAGCCATGGGCTTAACTCCCGAAGGTGGATGATTGCGAAGCAGAAGAGTTTGAAAGACGGACAGTCTTGGTAAACAAAATGCAAAGAACGAACCATCGACGGCCGAGGTCGAAAGGGATCGATCCTAGGGACCAGCAAAGGATTCATTCCAGCCTCTTGCGCCTGACGAGCCGAACCATTTGATGCGTTTGACGGGTATTTGAGAGCAGGCATTTTCACTCATCCTGTGTCATTCGGCACAGAATGCCTCAAATCACCAATCGCCCCGAAAGCTGAGCCTACCTCTTTCGAATCGATCGCAAACTATCCTGGACCAGAACCGTCTCCACTCGTGCTTTTTCATGAACAGCAAATGCTGTATGCTCCGCTGAACTTAATTTCTCTCAATTCGCATCTGTGGGACAAGGATTCGCTATGCTGAGTATAGACATCAAAAAGACATCCAAACTCAAAATTCTGCCATTTTCGGATCCGTCAGCAGAACTTGGGTTTGGCACCATTTTTACCGACCATATGTTTTCCGCACAGTTTAGCGAAAAAGCCGGATGGCATACCTCGCAGATTATTCCCTACGGATCACTGGAGATCAGCCCGGCGGCCTCAGTCCTGCATTATGGGCAATCCCTATTTGAAGGCATGAAAGCATTCCGGCGAGCAGACGAAAGCATCTGGTTGTTCCGTCCGACCTTTAACTGGAAGCGCATGTGTGTGGGTGCCGAACGTCTGGCACTCCCCCAACCACCACAAGAAATATTCCTTCAAGGTCTCAAAACACTTTTTTGAGCGCAAATATAAAGGCGAATTGATCGATGCGTTTGGCACGGGCACGGCCGCTGTCATTTCACCAATTGGAGAGATTTGCGCAACGGATCGATCTATGGTTATAAGACGGGGAACAGGACCGTTGAGCCAAACCTTGTTTGACACTCTGCAAGGCATTCAATGGGGGACTGAGAAAGACGCTTTCAACTGGATGTGCCCACTCGAATCTTTATGATGACCTGCACGGAAATCGTCGATGATTCGATTTAAGCACAATAAGAAAGGGTGAGAACTGTTGAGTACTCACCCTTTCGCTATTTAAAAACTAGACTTCATGGAGTCGGCTGAGTAACGGCATTGGCGTCCAATGTTACGGCTGTTTGGGCAAGGGCTCTCCCGTTAAGGCTTGCTCCGGTCTGCAGAACTATCTGTGTTTGGCTCAAGATAACGCCTTTAAAGCTTGATGTAGTCCCCAAGGTCACCTGGCCTGCCACTTGCCAGAAGATATTTGACGGACGGGCACCTCCACTTAAAGTGATATGGACCCCGTTAGCGATCGTAACATTCTGAGCAATCTGGAAAATCCACACATCGTTTTCACCACCAGCCAAAGTCACGTCGGAGGTCATCAGCAAACCCGTCCCCCATTTGTAAAGACCAGGAACCATTGTTTTACCGCTGACATCGCCCGCTCCAAGTTCTATAAAATCCGGAATTTTGCGACCGGCTGCATCCGTGTAAGCGAGTTCCATATCACTGACCGCTGTCGTGAGATTCGCCGGCGTAGGGACTGCCATATCCGCCGCATACATTTTGCCTGTCACCAGGATAGACCTTGCGAACACATTGGTTGAATCGAGAGCTTCAGAAAATCCTGTCATGAAACTCTGAGCTGCGGGACTTAGCCCCAGGTTCCCAACTACAGCCGTGGTTCCCGTTGTAGAGATTGCTGCTTTCGCGAGGATTACGAAGTTGCCGGCGGTGCCGAGACTAACAGGTGCGGGCCCTTGAGCCGCGACAGAGCCTGTTGTGAAGGTCCAGACCAAGGCTGTCGACAGGGGGTTGCCCGCAAGGTCCTTCACGTCCGTGGTCATGGTCACGGTGTAAGTGGTATTTGCTTGAAGCGCCTGCGAAGGCGCAAATGTTGCTGTTGTGCCTGTGTAGGTCACGACCCCAGCTACGAGGACTCCGGCAGGATTTTTTACGCTGAAGGTATGAGTGGTTAACGTCGTCGGGTCCATCGCTTCATCAAAAATAACGGTAAGTTTGCGATTGGTCGGGACGTTGGAAGCCGATGCTAAAGGTGTTTTGCTTGCTTCTGCAGGTGCTGTTGTATCGGAGCTTGTCCCGGTCGTGAAACGCCATTCATGGGCGGCCGAAAATCCCGCACCGCTTATCGCCTTCACTTCAGTGGTGAGACGGGCAGTATAAGTCGCGCTCACCGAGAGGGGCGTAGAAGGGCTGAAGGTGAACGACCGTGCTGCGTCATCTGCCGCGAAACTCACAGTTCCTTCGACTCGTGAGCCGTCTGCGCTTGTTACTGTGAACGAATCCGCACTAATAGATGAAGGCAGCATAGCCTCACCAAATATTGCAGATATTTTGCTGTTGATAGCTACGTTCGTCGAGCCGTTCCCAGGGCTTGTCAGCAGATTAGTGACTGAGAGCTCAACCTGAGCGACCGCTGCTCCTTTGTCCTTTTTATCGCTGCTACAGGCGGGCATCGTTGCAGATAGGATCAGAGTAAAGGCCAGAGTCGACAGGAGTACATTGGACTTGTTCGTAAGACTTTTCATAGTTAGACCCTTTAATTCTTGGCAATATAATTTGAAATAGTATTGTAATTATGGTGCGGAGCTCGGAGTGATTTCGTGTATTGAGGAAAAAGCATCATAACGTGACAGCAGGCTTATCGGCCGACACGTGGTTCACCCCGCGAATAAAATCAGGTTTTTTCAATCAGGCCCCTTATCACTCTAGGGAAAACGTGAAGATCCCAACTATAACGCCGCCATGAACAGGTAAGAATCAGAAACTACGACTCATATAATTTTCCAAAATGCCCCTTCTTTTCAACAAATATCAAAAAACGCGGTTCAAACGCGCCTCATTCCGCTGCGTTTGTTTTGAGTTGCCACGGGACCATACTTACGCTGTGTAATAATTCGAAAACGTTTTCCGGTTGGACAATAAAAATGTCCCGCTGAACTTTATTGGTTCAGCGGGACCATTTGAGGAAATCATTTCATTTCATAGAATCAATTGCAACGATGAGATCACCGAGATGCGGCTTACCGTTAATCCTGCGAAAGAAACTCCTTTGAAGTTAAAGGCAATATAATAGTCGCGTGCCCGTGACCCGTGTTTTCGTATCGACTTACGATTTGGCGAGCCAGACTTTCGCCATAACCTCTTTTGCAGATCCCAATAATTGACCCGCCGAATCCTCCTCCAGTTAATCTTGCGCCAAACACTTCTGGAAAGGATTGAGCTGCCTCAACAAGAAAATCTATTTCGCGAATAGACACCTTAAAATCATCACGCATCGAAATATGAGAGAGGTTCATTAACTGCCCGAGTTTCTTCGCTGAGCCTTCATAGGCAAGTTAATTTGAACAATTATGAATTTTGAGAGTTGACTTCCAGTTCGTGGATGACGGATTGAAGACGTTTCTGCGCCTCGTCCATCTGGGATAGAGCGCTCGGGATGCGACTCGTGGCAGCTGAATTCAAGTGAATTCTCAGGATCTTCAGGGACCCGTCGATTATAGCGAGGGGATTATTGATATCGTGAGCGAACTGCCCGATGGAACTCGCGATCGCCGCGCGATTTATTGCATTCGTTTTTTCGACTTTCAGTCTTTGAGTCTCGTTATCGCTCTTGCCCACCATATCTTGAAAGAGGAAGATGATAGTGGGCACCAAGATCTGTGCACCCAAAGAATAGGTGAGAAAATTGATGGCAAACCTTTGGTGTTCGACTTCGATTCCTGGAAAAAGTTGCGCCGTGGAATGATACCTGACAAGACCGTTGACGATAAGTGAAGCGAGAATGTTGACGGTCGCCCCATATCTCATCCCTCCGATTAAGTAAGCGAAGATGGTAAGGGCGGGGACGAAAAACGTAAATTGTATGAAATTCGTATAATGAATCAGGTTGAGATAGGTCTCAAATCCAAGCCATATCATAGCGATACCGAAGGATAGAATTCGATAGTGGCTGTGTGCGATCGGTTTAATCCACACAATGAAGAGAATGAACGCGAAAACCAAGAGCTCTAGGATAGGCGCTCGAAGGTCTGTTTGAAACGCAAATAAACAAACATATTCTTTCCAAGAGAGCAATAGACAAGAGCATGAGAGAAGGAATCGGCCCCGCAAGAGCGAATGGTTCACTTGATTTCCGAACCTCAAGCTGCCGCTCCCCCGAGCCGTGCATCTTGCTTTCCAGCAAAAGCTCCAGTTGAGCATAAAAAGCAGATGAAGGCACGGAAACGACCATTTCATTGCGATACGCTCGATAGATCCAGCCCATCGTTTGCGAGACAGCATTGAGTTCGACGCTCGTCGCATTCAGTCGATCGAGGCCTCCCTCATCAAGTTGCGAAGGATCCTTATTCAAAGTACTGATCTCAGTATTGAACTGTTTAAGTAGAGGAAGATAATTGGGGAGAATCGACTGCGCGAAAAATGAGATCTCTTGGAGTTTGGCCGCCTCCATCTCATCTTCGATCCACTCGGCCAGCTCAATCCCCGCGATTTTTTTTGAATGTAGGAAGAGGTACGTGTAGATAGCAAAATTAATGCTTTCTATGACAGTCTGCATGAAAACGCATGTGCGTGCGCGGAACAAAGCATTGGCGCTTAATTCCCGATTCTTTAAAAAGTAATCGGCTGTCTTCAGGAGAAGTCGCTGCACTGCATTTGCTCTATCTGAAGGAAAAGGAATATTAGATATCGCATGGTTAGGCAAAACAATCGATTCAACTTTTGACTGAACAGTCACTTTGATTTTCTTTTTACGTCTCTCGCATGTCTGAACAAAAGCGGCTTATATAAGCTGATCTGGTAAGGACCGTTCGTTCAACTTCAAGACGCCTAATTTCACAGCGGCTAGAGCTCAGGTACGGCTAAAAAGTTCGCAGACTCCTCACTATCCAAATTGGTGAGTTCATCTGAATTGTCATCGACTTCGGACCTTGCCAGACTAAGATTCGTTGCATCAAGTAAACTTGTTGCCTTCGATTGATCCGCATCGCGCGTCAATGGCGGAAAGGCTTTTTCAGCGCCAGTGATCGACTCGATAATGTTGCGGGCCTTTCCCGTAAGTATGGCCCTAAAGCCCGATTTCTTTTTCGCGGCCGGAGCGACGTGAGTCATGTAGATGGTTTTGAGTGGGCCTCTGACGACAACTTTAGGATTTACAATAAATTCCGAGCCAGGGGCAAATAGGACTTCTTTTTCGTACTTATATTGGGATAACCAAGTGATGTCATGGCATTGACTTGATTTGATGATCCAAAGATAGCCGCCATTTTTAGCGAAATCGGTCGCAGCAGACTTACTCAAACTCGTGCTGAGAAAAGATTTTTCGGAATAACGCCCGACTTTGAGAAAATCATCCGTGAGCGCGATTTGTCTCGCACTTGATGTCACCCCGCGATAGACGATGCACGCTTTGGTTGGAATCTTATTCAACCCCGACGCCGTGACTTTAACGATACCAACCATATTCGGTAGATTTCTAGGATCTTTGGTACGAAGCGCAAGATTCACAGGAATATATCCTTTTGTGGTGTAGAGTCTCAACGCTTCAATCTCGGCATCAGTCATAGAGCCTTTTTTCTGTATTTTTCCCTTTGTGACATCGGCATGTACTGCGAAATAGGAGTTGATCAGACTGCTTACTGATACTTCTTGCGCGAACAGTTTGTACACGGCGGGATCCGTGGTGGTATACGAAGTTAGATCGACATTGGTCCCCCCTAGGGCGGTTGTTACCGATAAGAGGCTTTCGTCTTGCTTTTTGCAGGATAGAAGCGAAGATGCGCCGACCATGATTATTACCGGAGGTAACAGGCGTAACAATCGAGCTTGTAAAGGTATTTGCATTCCGTTCTCCCTATGACCTCAACTTATCGGAATAATAACCATAGGCTTTAAGGAATATAAAAATCTGCCTAGCGTTTACTCCTTAGCGTTGATCTGATCTGCTACAAAAGCTGATTCGTTGATCGTCCGCAGCGCGATACGAAAACCATTCCCGAAGAAACTAAACATCTGCAGCGAGCTGTGATCGAAGTCCGGCTGCGTCGCGGTTAGGTTCCACGTGGTCGATTTAAAAGCGGCTTTCGAAACGACCGAAAGAGTGGGGACGGCTTCAACAGCGGCGCGTCTCTCGGTGTCGGCCGTGTGGCAGCTGGCGCAATCAAGTGTCGTAGCATCGTGGGCATTTGGATTTTCGATGCTAAACGAATTTTTGACTTTGATTGCGGCATTCTCTGGAGTGGAACGATTGCCATCATATCCAAAGATCGATGCAAACTCTGGGTAAAGAGTATCCGTTACGCTTGGCAAAGGTGTAGGTGCACTGAGACCCGAAAAATCACCGTCGAGGCGCTGAACGAACTTTACCGTTTCACCCACGCCCCCGCCTGCCGCGCCCGCGCCTTGCCACACAAGACGAAGTTCGTGTGTGCAGGCCGCATCATTTTTCCCGACCTCCAGACGATCCGAACAAGGATCGATCAAGTTGTGGCAGGACGCACAACTGCTGTTGGTCAAGTGTTTCACGAATCGCTCACGCACGGTCATCTTTGCCGTTCCGACCGCTCCGAGGTCGAGAGGAGACACCGCAGGTGGAGGAGGAACGGTTTGGCAAAGGATATTTTCCATGATCCACGCACCGCGTTTCACAGGCATCGTATCGGAAGGCAGCGAAGCGACAGTCAACCAAGCGCCGTGGGTCAGCACACCTCCCCGCACGTTGTCAGCCACCGGAACTTTTTTAGGAATCGCCGAACCGGGCACATTTAAACCATAATGTTTCGCAAGCCTGTCGTTGGCAAAGGTAAAACCTGGTGAAAGGAGATCAGAGATAGGTTTTCCGTTCGTAAGGAAGTCCCCGAACACCAACTGTGATTCCAGGGTGAAGGCGGCACGCAGATCGAAATCAAAATCTCCAAAAACAGTGACATCAGGATGAGCCTGATTGAGAAGACGGGTATAGATCCACTGCGAAGCGAACCCATTCACGAAACGAGTTGATTTAGGATCTGCCAGCATCCCTTTTAACTGCGCTCCTAATCGAGTCGGATCACGCAACTCTTGACGATCCGTCGCAGCCAGCAATTCTTCGTCGGGAATACTGCTCCAGAGAAAGAATGACAATCGACTTGCTAAGGAATAATCGTCGATCGCAGCCACGCTTTTTGATCCTGCCTGTAGGGGATTCACAGCACGGAAAAGAAATTTTGCCGATAAAGTTACGGCTTGAATAATAGCCTGGTAGGCGTCCTTGTCGCTACCGCCTGCGGCTATTACAGACTTCCACATCGTGGCGAGGCTTGCCTTTTCATCGTCCGTTAAAGGACGTCGCCAGGCTTTTTTAGCGAAGGCTAGATAGAGATCGGACTTGCATTTTTCCAGGTTCGTCGCGGTAAGGCAGGCGTTCACGCCTCTAGAACTTGGAGTGATCTCCATCTCCTTACTAGTAGCTAGTATGCTATCCACAACCAGAGTGTTAAAGATCGAAGCGGGAGCGTTGGGATCCACTCGATTATCGAACGACAGAGATATCTGTATGGTCGCCCTTTGTCAAATCGATCGCAAAAACATTGGTTTCAGGTTCTCCCGCACCCTTGCTGTCGTATACCGCAACAACTTTGCCATCGACCTTGACTGTCGATTTTGGATTCGCTGCATGTGTTGCTTTGCCTGCCATAACAAGGAAGAAGCTCAGCGATTCGTCATATTTCAAGGTAAATGCGTAGGGTACGCTTCCTATGATGCTCCACGATGTTCCCATCGCATTACCGTTCTTGCCTCCCGCTTCTGTAACAAGATCGATGGCGACTGTGCTACGGGGATGATCCTTCAACGCGGCGATTGCGATTTTCTCGGAGGCTTGATTCAATTGATCCGTGAGTGCTGGCGTCAATGATAGGTTGACGGCTACGTTATCAAAGCCATGAGTCGATGGATCTGTAGGAAAATCATCGGCTGGTCTGGTCGTGATGCCGAGAAGGTCCTCGATAGCATTGTTATACTCGTAGCGATTGAGACGGTGAAAAACCGAGGTATCGAGTTTGATCTCTACAATATTTGTCGTCTGATCCCCAGTCCCAGTGCTATTGCCTGCACCGCAGCTTGATACGAAAAATCTCGGACGAATGGGTGCATGGTCGTAAGCTGCTCCCAGGCGAGCAAGTACAGGTGGCAATATTTTCAGGAAACGCCTCATAAAACTCTTTTCAACCGGTATTTACTCTGCAAAGAATTAATGAAACACTAGACCCTCTTATCGGCCTGGAAAGCGAATATATTTAACTTTTTGGAAAAGGCTCAAATCCTCAAATAATACAGAGGGATAATGTCCCGTAGGATACACCACCCCTAAGTCTATACATATTCATGGTCTACCACGTCGAGCTACGGACGGCTTTCAGAAAAGGCTGATCATTAATTGGCTATAGGCCAGTGTCCTAATTAAACGCGAATTTATCGGTAAGGACAAGCTAGAGTCGATGCCTTAGACTCTTCCCACACTTTATCCCAATATTCGTATTTGAATCGAGACGCTGCGCCTGCATCCGTCACGATATTGCCAAACTCCTGAAGATTGGCTTTATAGAGATTATGGGAGCCGATATAGAACGCACTGTCATCAGCCATCACAAGTTTGGTGTGTGATCCGATAGGGGCGTTTTTCGCGTTAGGCCAACTTGATAGGGAGGACGAGAACCGAAAGGGAGCATAGATGATGACGCGACAAGCCTTCGATTTTGCATCCGATTCCGTCATTCCATGACTACGAAATTTGTTAACGGCTGCTTCGAGAACAGCTCGATATGTATCATTAGGGGCAACGGCACCATATCCGCCGATCGGAAATTTATTGGATTGCACGATCGTAATGGAGACCCCCCGGAATGCTGCTTCCACAATGGCATTGAGGGCAAAGGTGGCAGTCGGTCTGCTTACGATTTGATTATAGAGATCTTGCTGAATGATATAGACAGTGTTTTCAGCACTATTGATCAGTTCGATGATGGCATCATCGGAGACGTTCGCTCCAAATACTCCGAGTCGCCCGACTGAAATGGACTTCACGTTGCCCCGTTCGTTGTAGTCAGGCTGTTTGGAAAAAGGCGCGAAAAGGGAACGAACCGATGAAGGATAACCAGCCCATTTCACCTGTTTTAAGGACCACAGCCGGTTGAGGAAATTGCGAGAATCCGCAGCAGCCTGCCCACCATACTCAAGGGTGGTATCAAAAATCGGATTGATGCGCAGATAGTCAGCGTCCCACATGTTATGGCCACCGGAGAGCGCTCTTTTTCCGTCGGCAACGATGACTTTAGAATGATTCCAGCTCACGGTATCACCGAAGGGATTGGTAAATACACTCCAAAGACTTTCGTTCGACAACCAAGCGAGGGTGATTTTTATTTTGTCGGCGTCAGATTCAGAGAAATTACTATCCTTGAGATTGGCTCGAAATGATTTTTCCAAATCATCCCTATACCAAGTCGGTGTGTTGAAAATATTTGCTTTGCTCGCATTGGCTCCCGAAAACAGCATACGGACGAGCGGCGGATTTTGTTTCTGAGTCAGAACAGTCAAAGCATTCAAAACAGCAGTTCGAAAACGCCCATCGAACATGGAAAGAGATGTAATATCAAGCTCAGATTCCGCAGAGACCATAACGCGATAAAATCGGTTGAGCAGGTGATCCGAAGGCCCCAAACACATATTCGGGGGCGTGTCGCCAAGTTTTGTGACTGCAGCTTCGAGACCTGTGCAATGAGTAGAGGTTGGGCATTCGTTGTCGCTCTCGCAACTGAGACGCAAAAACTTGCGGTCGCAACGAGTCCCCGCGCTCGATGGCAAACAGTCGAGGGCAGGTGACAGGTCCTTAGCGTCCGCTCCCCACAGTGCATTCGGACTCTGAACGATAAAATCGTCATTCAGGATCATAGTGCCAGAGGACCAGACGGAGCCTTTTTCCCTCGGATATTTTTTGTCAAGCGCCGCTACGATTCGACTATTTATCGCGTCCGCTCGCTCGGGCGTTGCGTTTTCGCTCAAACTGGACCGTCTCGATATCGTTTTACAGCTGAAGTTGACTGCCGACACAGAGAGATAAATTAAAGCGAGCAGCTTTAAGCGCATTTTTACTCCGGATTCAGGATTGATACTTTAGTTTATCACTTTCGAAGGGGGACAATACATCGTGAGCCAGGCATATTGTTCGCATCTATCCATAGTGTCGACGGTTTTTACCGTCGCCGGACTTCCGGCAACACCCATTCGACGACAGCCGGCTTTTTATTGCTCCATAACGCCATCAAGGGCGAAGGCGCTCCTTGACGTTCGGCCCCTGTCTTTATAAACAGCTCGCGCCAACCCGAACTTGCTTCCATGGCATCAATCTTAAGTCGCCACTGATAGGATCCGGGCGCTAAATTTGCACGGATTCGGCCCATCTTTTCGGCAAACAAGAGAGGCGGTCCCCCTACCGTTTTAACTTCGAGCTGAATCGATTTTTTTCTAAGATCAAAAGGCAGCTTCCAGAAAAACTCAACGTCCTGATATACAGCAACAAAATGATCCGGGGGGAAAAGGGCTTCGATTTCTGGAGATTCACCTTCAAACACTTTCGCGACAGCCTTGGATGTTGGATTTTTATTTTTATTTATATTCGCCTTCTCGCTCTCGACCGAAAACGTCATAATTTTGGACTGCCACTCATCGTTTTCCGACAGGACTTGGACGTTATAAACACCGGGCTTTTCGACTCGCACGACATAGTAGGCTTGCTCGCTCACATCACGTGGGCTATCCGGACGAGCTTCGTTGGCATTCCAAAAGTGAATCTTGTAGGCTCCCTTATAGCCGGACGGCTTTTTCCAACTGAGACGAAGGTTTTGGGGAAAGCTGTTGACATGGATAACCTGATCATCCCAAGGAGCCACGATAGCGATGGGTTTCGCTGATACACCGAGCGAAATTCCTGCGTCTTTAGAGCCGGATAAAGCGCCTAAAAACTCCGAAAACCGAATAGCCATCACTTGATTCCAAGCCTCTTGGAATAGTGCTCCACCTCCCGACTGGGTCGAGCCGGCCTTCTCAAAGGATTTATCAAAATAGACCGAGACCTTCACCTTGCGAATCATATGTTCATCGATTCGAGATACAAATGTTCGGTGGATTGTCAGTTCGTTCTCGTTTTTCGAAGTCCCGGTTCCGCTAAGAGAACGCATTCGTATGGAGGATTTTTCACCCACCATAAGCGTGTCGTCGCGATAAAGGATTTCGTTCTTTTTAAGGGGTAGCCATACATGAGAGAAGAGCCGGCGTGCCACCACAAAGCCAGACGTAGCCTCAACGCGATAGAGTTTTACGGCATCGCCTTTTGGGTCGGCACCCAGGGGAGAGAATCCCCAAAGCATGCCGATGATTAAGAAGCAGCGAGTGAGATAACGCATACATCATCCTCTGGATCAATGTCTCCCCGAAACTCATCCCATATTTTCATCAGTTCGCTTATGCGCGGTTCTTTTGATCCTGCACGAAGCTTTTGGACGGCTTTCGTAAGCCTTTTGTTACCCCACGCTTTCCCTGAGGGATCTTTGGATTCGGTCAAGCCATCGGTGTAGAGGATCATGTAGGATCCTTTGGGGAAGGGAATGCTGACTTTTTTTACGGCTACGGTTTCCGTCAGTCCCAGAACGTCGGAGGGGCCATTAACAAAGCGATATTTTAAAACGCCCTCTTCCAGGACCGAAAGAAAAGGCGGCACATGCCCGCAGAACACCATATCGATAGCAGAGCGGTCAGCGTAATGAACGCCTACGATTAGACTCACATGCCACGAGGTTTTCCCTAGATCAAAAAGAGCCATATTCACATCGCGAGTGAAGTCTTCAAGATCCCATGACCCTCTTGGCTTTTTTATATACATATTAAAAAAGCCTGCAATGATAGCAGTAAACATCGAGGCTCCGACTCCGTGTCCCGACACGTCGGCAATGACAAACAGGGTGCTGCCACTCACTTCATCGTGTTTTGTGAAATACCAGTCTCCCGCACAAAGCGAAGCGGGACGATAGAGCGCATCAACGGTCAGGCCGGGCAACATGATTCGGTTTTTATTTGGCAAGAGGTTGTTCTGAATGTTCTGCGCTATAACCAACTCGTTATGGAGCTGAACCCTCTCAATCTCCTTGGTGGCGAGATCTTGAATTTGCAAATCGCGAGTTTGCAGACTTTCACACATAGTGTCAAAAGCATCGGCAAGTCGCTGAACTTCGCCATTGGCCTTTTTTCTTGCGCGACGGCGAAAGTTCCCGTTCGAAACATCTTCAGCCTGCGCCACCAGTTCTTGGATCGGCATCACGATCCGGCGCAGCGGAAACTGCAGAATAACCAATGATATCATCACGATGAAAGTGAATATAAAGAGTGATCGTTGCAATGTGTGCGAAAGATTCTCAAGGACATATTCCTTTTTGGTTTCGACAAAGAGGATGAGATTACTGCGAGGTATTTCGATGAATGCGCCGAGTATGGCGTCTTCGCCCTTGGCCTCAACACTTGTGTAACCACGCGTCAGTGGCGAATCAAGAAAGGATTTTACCAAAGGTCGTTTGCCAAAATTGGTAGCCGTGATTCGGTCGTCGTTACTGTAGATGAGCCGGCCTTCTCGCGTGGTCAGATAGAGTGTTGTTCCCTGGTTGTAGAATCGTTTTCCATCTGCTTTGGCAATGCTGGCTGGGATGCGCCAAAGGTTTAGAATGTCTCCCTGTGTGGGTAGCGCCTGAGAAGGAAACTCTTTAAAAGGCACAGATTGTGATGCCGGAACGAGAGCTGCCACATACGTGACTCCAGAAAGCTGGAAAACAGAAAGGGGACGTTCTTTGAAATTGAGCTCGCCTGGGTTGAGCCTAAAATCCTTGAGTGATGTTTTGTCGCCAAGGTTCCCATAGAGTGTCTCCAGACGTCCCTGGGCATCGATTTTTGACACGACATCGGGATGTCGCCTCTCTCCCGTTGAGGTCTCAGATCGCAGCGAATCTTCAAGGTTGTTTTGGATAATATTCCCGGAACGCTCCGCATCGGCGGCAAGCAAACCGATCACGTCCTGGTACTTAGACTCAAAAATCGTAGCTGCCGAATAACCTCCGACTATAGCCACCGTTGTGATGAGCGATGCGCAGAGCAATAATGATATGAGGCCGCTTATGCCAAGCGGCTTTCGTAACTTTTTAAACCACACAAGAGGATGCGGCAAACTCAAATTTTTCATGGTGTAGCCAGCCTTTTAATCGTGACTTGGACACGCCTATTTTTGGCCATGTTTGCTGGTATAGCGTTGCCTTTGCCATCGTGTTCCGGCATGAGCGGTTCGAGGTCGCCCATGCCAGCGACCTTAATCTTGTGCGGGTCAACACCAAAACGAATGAGAACATCGGCAACCATTCCCGCTCGCAGTGAGGACAGAACAAAATTGTTTTTATAAAGACTGCCCGCGCTCGGAGCCACGCTATCCGTGTGCCCCGAAACGATAACCTCGCCCACATCTGCCGAAGTCGTGATATCAGCGGCAAGCGCTTTGATATAAGGAATCGCCGATGCATCGACTTCATAACCACCTTTTTGAAATAAGGCATTTTCTGAGATGATAATGTCGACATAGGCTTTTTGAGTCGATTTTGAAACACCTGCTCCTGCGCCCGTATCATTCAACGTTTGCGAAAGATCCTCAATTGATTTGGAGACCTCTTTTTTTGCATAGGCTTTTTCAATCTTCGCGACGGCCTCTTCCTGAGTTCCGCCTAGATTAAGCATCGAAACAACCATACGAAGGGCCCGAATCTTGCGGACATCCTCCCCAAGATCGTCGGTCTGAACCTTGTCGATATCGCTTTTCTCTGTCGATTTAAAAGCACTTGCGATCTCGTCACTCATGCGCTCATATTTTTTGTCGTCTATAGTCGAAAAACTATAAAGAATCACGAAAAATCCGAAAAGAAGGGTCATCATATCAGCATACGAAACTAGCCATGACTCATCATGCGAGTCGTGAGGAGCATGCGATTTGAGCGCCCTTCGTTTGGTTAAGCGCGGCCTCATGCAGTTTTCTCGTCAAGTGCAAGTCTTTGGGTTGGCAAGAGATAGGATTTTACTTTTTCAACCACGAACTTGGTTGGGTGCCCTTCTTGAATGAGCATAATCCCCTCGACCACTATACTCCGGGCGATCATGTCTTCTTCTGTTTGCTCCGAAAGATTTTCGGCTATTGGTATGAATACAAAGTTGGTCAGAACCAGTCCGTAAAGCGTCGCGACGAGTGCAATCGCCATGGATGGGCCGATCATGCTCCGGCTTTCTTCGGAACCTAAGGATTGGAGGAGCGCGATCATACCCATCGTCGTTCCCATAAGTCCGAAGGCGGGCGGGAACTTGCCCATAATCCGGAAAACTTTCACTTCGTTCATATAGAGTTTGTAATGCGTCTCGACTCTGGTCTCGAGTAAGTCGCGCAGCTGCTCGGGTGCGACGTCGGCCTCAAGCCACGACAACACACCTGCAGCGTCCTTTAAAAAAGGATCCTTAAGCTCGCTGACTATACCCTCAAACACTTTGTGGCCACGACGATAACCCTCTGAAAGCTTAGCTATTTCGTCGACTATCGATGCATAATCACGCGCATTCGTGCCGAGCATCCTGCGCATAAAGACTTTGAGAAGGGCCACGATGCGTTTGAGTGGAAAGCAAATCAAGGCGACCGCAACAGTGCCTCCGATCACGATCAAGGCGGCGTGTATATCGAAGATGACACCGATGTTTTTGATAGACGTGAAGAGGGCTACGCAAAATACGGTGAGTGCGATTAGCATGCCAGCCAATGTTTCTAACTTCACAGGATGCCCCTTAAGAGACGCTTTCGGTTAATAGAAAAAACGGGAACCGAACTGGATCGCGACCATATGGGGTGTAATGCGATCGAGGCTGCTATGAAAGGATAAAGCGGTCGACTCGATCCCCAGATCGAGACATAATGTGTCCGACCATTGATAGCTGTAGACGAGCCCTCCCCGAACCTCGAGGACAGAGCCGGTAATAGCCACATCTTCGTTATTTGCGCTGGTGGCGTTGTAGCTGCCGTAACTGGCCTTTAACGACAGGGCCATTGCATGAGGATTCACATTTGTGACTGTAACGGGGCCGCTTTCAGTGGAACGTTTCCAAGCGCCTCCCATGAAAAAGTACCGTCCCTCCATCTCCAATCCCAATCGCGAGAGCTGTGTATTTGGGAAATCAAAGAGTATCGCACCAGCATACCGCACACTGATCGGAAGCGACTCAAGATCATTGATCACGCCGATGCTCAGAGGAAGACCGCCGATCGCATAATTTTTGATGTCCTTGTTATGTCCCACGCCGATCGTGCCGTTTTCGATGCCAGTAAGAACGCTAATTTGAGCGCCTTGGGCCGGAGAGGCTAGACTCAGTAAGAGTATGATTAACCCCATAAATCGCATCTTATGGAATTCCCTTTATAAACGCATCGACGTCTGTGTTTTCAGGGTCGAGGGCCTTGGCTTTCGCAAAACTGCCTTGAGCGTCTTGCGTGCGACCGCTTTGAAGTTCGGCTAGACCTCTGAGTATATGCGGACTGGCAATATTTGGATCCATGCTCATGGCCTGATTTGCAAGCTCTATGGCCGCAGTCGTATTGTTTTCATACAAGGCCTGTGTGCTTTTGAATAGGACCCGCATGATGCGATTAATAGCCTGCCTATGATCAATTTCTGTAGGCTTTTTCTCGGAGGATCCGTCTTTTTCTGCCTCCGTTTTAGAGATGACGGCTTCCTTTTCCAGCTCCACGTTAATCGTGTTTTCAACGCCGTCGGTCCTGGGAATGTAGAGGTCGAATGCTTTGGAATCAGCCGCTTTGATTTCCAGTATCATACCTTCAACACTCTTTTTATCGAGAGTGAGGGGCGTTTTGCCCAAGTTCGTCCGTTTTGATGGAATCCCTTTTGAATAATTCAGCGACGTGACTTCCGCAGTATGGTCACTCGAAAGTGTCAACTTTGGTGTCGCACATGCGACGAGCGTTATGACAAACCATACGGTGAGTAAGAATCTGTGCATTGAAGGGTCTCGCTAATCATTCGTCCTTTTCCATTATCGCAGAGTCTTGAGCAATTAAGCGGGCTCGATATGAGCAAATATTGCCGAGATTAGACTTTGGTGTCCTCGGGCCGTTTACGCTTATAAATCTTCATTAGTTTCAACTGGTTAAATAATTTCGGTTTAATTTTTTTTAGTAGGATTTCGAGCTAAAATTGTTGACACATTATTTACTTAACTTTGCATCAAATCGTTCCGACTAAGCTTTATGATCAATTTGCTCAGAATCAGCTAACTCAGTCGCTCCGAACGAATTGATGCAAAACAGACAACGATTAATATTTAGGATCGAGTATGAATCTTGATGTTTTAGGTCTCATAGGGAGGCGTTTGTTTCTAAGTCTCCTCGGCCTTTCATTCTTATCAGGATGCACCAAGCTCGGCCTTCAATCGGCGACCAAGGTACAAACAGAATTCCTTGGGATCCAGACGATAGTTAAAAATCCCGACAATAGTTATTATTTGAGCTGGCAGATCCCAGAGGGCACCGATTCGGAAAAACTAAGCTATCGCGTTTTTTCGTCTGTTCAGAAGCCCACCGCGAACAGCACCGTGACCACCGCTTCAACGGCCGCCACGGGAAAGCTCATGGCAGTTCCAGATGAAAACGCCCCTGTTAAAAAAGGGAGCCTGCTCGCGACAGTTACAAACGAAAATTCTTTTACAATCCCAACTCAACTTCAGCCCGGGGTCCTCTATTCGTTCCAAGTTCGCTCGGTCGATGATCAGGGCCGAAATGATTCCAACCAGCAGGTGCTTTTTTTAGAACTCGCAGACCCTGTACGCATCAACTTTTCAGGCCTTTTAGCGAAAAATGTCAAACTTGCCAACGATCGCTCCATGATCTCATTGTCCTGGGATGCGGCAAGCAATACCACCGGGACTGTTTCCTATGCCGTCTACGGCGATACTATATTTGCCAATCCCCTCGCTTCGATCAGCGAAACACAATGGAATTTCCAGGCGCCTGAACTCGGCAAATCCTATACCTTCGCGGTTCGAGCTAAAGACAGCCTTGGATTTGATACCAACTCAGAGTTTGTAATCGTCGACGTTCCCGATCCCCGTGATCATACACCTCCGACATTTGTAGGACTGAAATCGGTCGAGGCTGTGAGCCAAAAGAAATTGGTTCTCCATTGGGATGCATCGCCATCGGCCGACGTCGCGCGTTATATGGTTTACGATGCCTTTAATTTATCAGTCCCACTCGGATCAACAAGCGACACCTCTTTTGCTCTGAACAACTTGACTTCTGCCACCAGCTACTCCTTCGTAGTGCACGCAAAAGATGCCTCGGGCAATGAAGATCAGAACGCGGTGGTGAAGGCCGGTCAAACACTTGGCTACACAGTACCTGACTTTGCAGGCATTGACTCCGTTACGAGTCCAACCGGAACAGCCGCGTTAACGAGTCTTCGGGTGAATTGGCAACCAGGCGGCGGGACAATTACCGGTTACCGCGTGTTTATGCGAACAGGATCAAACTCTTTTGATTGGTCTTCGCCTCTCGTGACCCTAACAGATCCTCTTGCGAGCTTCACCTTAGTCAATGGCCTCACACAAGGGACTGCCTATACGTTCGCAGTGCGGGCTTATGATATGAGTAGCGGCACGTATCGTCCCGAACTCAACACGAAAGAAATAACAGCCGCCACGGTAACGATCAAACCACCCACATTTGCAGGAGCGATATCAGCGGCGGCAGGCGAAGGTACGCTGGGTTTATCAAGCATTACGGTCGGATGGGTAAATCCTCAATCAGATGGGGTCTACGATGGGTTTAGGGTGAGTTATGAGGAAGGGACTTGCGCCGCAAGCTTCTCGAATGCCCCTCTGACCTCAACCGTTAGCGACCCAGCTCTCAGAGCCTTCGCAGTTACGGGCCTCACTTCCAATCGCCACTACCGGTTTAAAGTGCAGGCTACTTATGCACCTTCCTCGCTGAGTGATAACAATAGCAATTGCGTAGAAACTACGACGATACCTCTTTCTCCTACGTTTAGCGGTATTTCCGCAGTCGAGCTCCCATCTGGGATACAAGGCTTTGATTCACTCAATATCTTCTGGCCACGTGCTGCGGGAAGTTTCAGCTATTATAAAATCGAATGGTCGACATCCGCGACCTTTGCAGTGATAGGCGGGACCAGCCAAATTATCGATAGGGAAACACTCAACTCAACCGTTACTGGGCTCCCCACTGCTACAACAATCTATATTCGCGTGTCAGCTGTCTTTGACCAAGCAGGTATACTCCTTACGTCTGGATTGAGTCGTTCCCTCTCAGGTGTAACCCAACCGAATGCTCCGCGAGGCGAGGGTGTGAGCTCTGTCACTGTCGCCGCGGCCGATGCCTTGAATGTAGTCTGGACTGCGCCCACCAATGCAGGCTCACTCTACAATGGCTATAAGCTTTGGTACTCATGTAGCGCGAACGCCGCCTCATCGCTGTCAACCAAACTTTCGGGTCCGGCGGACCACACATATGCTTTCGCTCAGCTTGGCGATACCTTGAATGGATTGACTCAAAACGTGAATTGCTGCGTTCAAGTCAGGGCCTATTTTAGCGATGGTACTCATAATATGGAATCGACGAGCAGCCAAGCCATGGTGTGTAACACACCGACACTTGCGGCCCCAGCCTTCGCCGGTATCAAGACATTATCCGTTCCAACTGCGACCATCGGCTTTAGCCAACTTACTGTTGGTTGGGATCCCGTCATAGTCGCAGAATCGGGTCTTTTTAGTTATTACCAGATCGCTTACGCGACAACGGCGAACGGCCAGGACTGGTCGACTGCTACCCAGGTCGCAACACGGTCACAGATCAGTACTACGCTCTCAGGATTGACTCCTAATACCACCTATTACGTCCGGGCGCGCGCTGTTAACGCCAACGGGTCTCCAGTGGCTACCCGAGGGGATACTGCTGTTTTAAGTGCTACTACGACCCCTGTCTCGCCATCAGGTGATGCCCTGACGGCTGCTGTCTCCAGTGGTTCAACAAAAATACAGATATCCTATGTCCTCCCCAGCGCAACGACTGGTGGACTTTTTAACCAGGTTTTTCTCTTCGTCCAGAGCGGCACCCTTTCCGATGTGAGTACCTACCGTACAAGCGTTGAAGCGGGCGGCGTGCTCAGCTCAGAAATCGCAACAACGGTAAGTTCGAAGCAAGCCACACTTGCTTCGCTGCCGGCTCTCATAGCTGTGCCCCTGACCGAACTCGATCCTGCAAGTGCTGTGAACAATCTACAAATCTTGGGATTGCCTTCCAATCAACAGGTGTGCGTGCAGGCCCTTGCGGTTCACTGGATCAACGGCCAGCCTGAAAAGTATTTGAAGTCGACAACTGCGAGTTCGAAATGCGCGACACCAACCGCAGGGGCACCGATCTTTGCCGGTGCAAGTGCGTTATCGGGTTTTAATGATGTTCGGGATTTTACGCAGCTCAAAATCGATTGGCCCGCGATTACGGGCGATTGTACCGCTGTCGAGATTTCGGTTACGAACGCGGCGAACACCCCCAATTTTTCCACCCCTTTTGCGACGGCCACCTGCACCGACACAACGAAGACACTTGTGGGCCTCGTTCCGCACTCAAATTATTATGTCCAAGTGAGAGCGGTTAATACCGTATCAGGAAGCAGTTATTATGCAGGGCAAGGGGTAGAGTTCACCAAAAAAACTGAGCCCCGTTTGCCAGCAGGCGATTTAACATCGACTGCAGTTGCCACATCCATTGCAAAAGCCGAAGACAAAATCGATATCGTTTACAGCGAAGCAACATCTGGCTTCTGGAATAAGACTTACATCTGGAAAGGGACAGGCAACACACAGTCAGCCGCCGATGCAGCCGTACGCGCTTTAGCTCTTACAAAATCAGATTTCTCAGGCCCGACAGGCGCACCTTTTGCGATCAATAACTCGGGCATGACGACCTATTCGGATGTCCACGCAACCTCTGGCGTTTTCGCGTGCTATCTCGCGCGATCCGTTTACACGGATGCAAGTTATTACAACCCGAGTGCGAACGATGTGGTGAAGTGTGCAAAACCAGATTATACAACCCCTTCCTTCGGCGGGGTGGCCTCAGGAACAATCGTTGGCACATGGTCTGATGGAACAGCGAAGATACAGTTAAACTTCAATGGGATACCTTCGGGTAGCATCGAAGAATACATGGTGTATTTCAGCCCGAATAACACGCTCGCAAGCTTTGGCGACCTCACAGCGGAGCCCTGGCAGCGCGTGACAGTTGGCGATACGACTTACGATAATAACGCTTATGACAACACGATACTTGTCGGAGGACTAGGTCAGACTGTTGCAGGTAAGGGATATTATCTGGTTCGGTATAAGTTCTATAATGGTTTGGATACCGATACGAACGTTGTTATTTCGAGTCTTGTGACAGTGCCTGACGATCAAGGAAATTATGCCTATGTTCCACCGAGTTTTTCGGGCTTGAGTTATGGTTATTACATGGCTCAGTATCAAATGACGAGTAGCAATACCGTTACTCCAGTGGTCACAACAAATGAGACCTCACTAGCTATTTGTAATACCAAATTTCACCAGAATAAGGTCTCGATAGACGCCAGCTGCGGAACAGGATTTACCTCTATATTAGGCGCAAAAAGCCTTCGAAATAGCACGCCTACAGCTTACATTTCGTGGCACAATGCATGGGGTAGCTGTCGCGCTTCGAGCTCGAGCGGAATGCTGGTGCGGCTGCCGACTGACGAAGAATCGGACCGTGCTTTAAAATGGACACTTTCTAGCTATCAAGGTCTTTTAGATTTAACTACGACCAATCCTAATACAAGTTCGACAAACTGCCTAACATATGCGGGGGGTGTGGTAGCCAGCGGTACACACAGTCTTTGTAAGAACTCCCTTGCCATCTATGACGGTTCTGGAAATCTCGAACATTGGGTCGATAGCCGTCTCCTTCGATATGACGTCAACGCAGCGGGAGAATCTCGATTCAGCTATGGTCCTGTGATAGGTCGGACCATGTCCAATGGAATCGACAATCGTGTGAGCCGGCGGCATACCATCGATCCGGGAAGCTCAGGTCTTGCTCTGCTAAAAGGCATATCTTGGTACGGAGCCCCTCAAAGAGCATTGGGCGCAGATGCCGAAACTTGGAAATATGCGACTATCATTGATGGTATCAACGGCTATCGCTGCGCATCCTTCCTAGCGACAACGATGCCCACAATGACTCAACTTTCCCTCCCGAACGAACCTGTTTACGACGCCACGGATATTCCAGCTGGGCAACCCCAGAATTGGAAAATTCCAGAGAACCTCTACGTAAAGGACACGCGTCCTGAGGACATCACTCTCACCGTAAACGGCAACACAGCGGATGCCATAGCCGAAGGCAAAGTCACAATCGCTTGGAAACCTTGGTCCAAAACAGTATGTGATGTTGCAGGGACGTGCACAAGCAGTACCCTCGGCATGAGTTATCAAATCTATCGGTTTATCGAACCCACTTTAGTCGGTAACTATGCAACGGAGATCCCTTGGGCCATCAGCGGTGGGGCGGGCAATCCCTATGCCAGTGACAAACCCCTTGATCCTCTGGCCGTGGACGCTAGCGGAAACCCTCTATTCACGTCCTCGACGACCGATGGAAAGTTGATAGCCACCGTAAGCAATTGTGATGCCAGTAACCTGGCTAACTGCACATTCGATGACAGTACAACAGCGAGTACAGGATTTTCGCCCAATAAACTCTATGACTATCTGATGGTTGCCGTTGATAGTTCGGGCAATAGGATAACAAGCAAAAGACAGCGTTACCGCTCACCTTATTTTGTTGGAGGACAGGCTGTATCGGGCGCGGCCCCCTTCCGTACGGAGCCTCGCTATAGGCGAGCCGGCGTGTTTTTAGTCGATGATGCTTACCAGGCAGCACAAACGCGGCCTCAAACCATGGTCTATGTGCCCCTCGATAAGTCGGGGCTGGATCACGACTTTTTCGTCCAGAAGTACGAGGCTTCGCAATACAACGGAACCGTCTCGAACAATACGCCGGCTGGGGCCTCGGATTGGCCACTTCAATCCGATATTAGCGCTTGGACGAATAATGCCGCTGTCTGTGATCACAAGTTCAAACAAACAGGGAGTTTTGATCTCACAGGCTGCGGCAATGGAACGGCCGTGAATGCAACGACCGCTACGGTTCAATCTAAATCTGCGATGGCGCCTCTAATAAGCATCGATCAAGGCTCAGCCTGGAAGAGCTGCCGGAATACCGGTATTTCTGATCCGAGCGGTGCAAATTATTATCTGAAGCTCCTGAGCGATAGCGAGTGGAGCAAAGCTGCCGATTGGGGGGATATGGATCAAGACGGAGTTGTTGACCAAAGCGTCTACGGCGGAAACGTCGGCGTAACGATATCATCTCTGGAATGGGACGGTGTCACAGCCGACTCCTCTACAGTTCGTTGTCATACTGATAATAATCCCACATCCGCTTACCCTGCCGATGATCCAGCAACTGCCAAATGCCGAACTCGTTACGGAGCAGCTGACATGGTGGGAAATGTTGCAGAATGGACGACAGGGCAACAGTATAGCGGCGCCGGACGGGATAACGGAACTGATGGGCTCTGGTATGGCATGACATTACCAACTGCAAACGGAGGCATATCCAGCTTAAAAGAAGATCTTCTCAGAGGTTTTCCAACGAGTTCCGCCCTTTCTGTTATTGCAGCCAACAGTGACCAATACTACTACGCCAGTACGCTGCGCGGTTCGTTCCGGGGCGGCTCCTGGAGCAATGGATCAGCTGCTGGCCGGTGGCGCTTGGACGTGCTCAACGCTCCGTCGAGCGTGAGCACGTACATTGGGCTTCGCTGCGGTCTCTGAGGTGCAATTCCGTAGTGATGATTGAGTTTTTATGCAATTATATCATTATGTTGCACGGAATTAACCCGTGTATATTGCTACACGAACCTAGCCCTCTGAATCAAGAGCGAGGGTGACAAGGTAACGAGATTTATCGGTGCAGAAATGCATTTGATAAATAGGATCGGTTATGCGGATGACTTCGTCGTCACGGGAGTTTCCAGACAAGTCTTGGAAACCAAAGTTAAACCGACCATCGAAAGCTTCCTGTCGAAGCGAGGTCTAGAACTCTCTCCTGAGAAAACATCGATAACGCATGTCGATAAACGGATCCCTGCCGAAAGAATGATCGCTATCAAGTTCAGAACGTTAATTCCGAGCGTTGTTCACTGCAGTGGTAGCGACTCCAATGAGCACGCCTTTATTTTTTTGGTAATTGATTTTTGGCCTCGCAGAACAGCTTTATGAATTCGTGAATGACACGGTCACGGAACAGTCGCCATCCGAACTTAAATTTTTAAGCCGATCTGATGCAACTAAAAAGGCTATTCGATCTGTAGCTGATATTCCGGACAGGCTCATCGACCTTTTTATTAAGATATGTCGGGAAAACCAAGGCCGTTTATCGAAGTCTAAAAGAGACTCTCACTTTGGCAAATTGAGTGACGAGGAAATTCGGGAGATGGAGGAAGCCTATCAAACCCAATTGTTTTAAGACTACCGATCGATGGGGTTTGATGGATTAAACGCAGCAAGCCGGCAACCCACCTTGCTGTCCTTCCATGACTACCGTCTTAGAAAAAAAACTAAACGGGGACATATTCCCTGTAATTTCAAGTCACGTATTTCTTCGCGTTAAACTTCGTACCCGTAAGGTCCGAATACTGAAACAGAATCTAAGTCGGAGAAACAGTTGAAGATCATCCTCACATTAATGTTGGCATTCCTGGCCTTACTGCCGGGATCTCGGCTCCTTGCCGAAGGCAACCTTAATGCGTCGATCGAATCTCAAATTGAATCCGCAGCCAGTCAGATCCTTGGCACGAACCTACCTATCGAAAGCTTCCAGATCACAGCCGACGTGGTTCTGGACGAAAAAAAGCTTCCGAAGCTGCCCTTAAATCCCGCTGGAACACAAGAAAACATCATAAAATCAATGGCATTTGATAAAATAATGCTGCTGCCAACGTCGGTTAAAATCAAGATTTTCCTAGACGACACCGTCAACACCAAGGCCAAAGATCAAATTCGCGAAATCCTCACGAAAAAACTCCGTCTCGACAAGTCTCGGGGCGACGATATTGTGTTCGCGCCACTTATACTTCCCACAGCGGTTGTTCGGGTCAAAGAAGAGCTAAGCAAGACGGACAAGGATCTCCGCGAAGTCAGACTCAAGCTTGAGACTCTCCAGAAAGAAATTCAGGAGAAAGAGAAAACTGTTGCCGATCTTCGAAGTGAGAATCGACGTAACCTTGATAAGCTCTCAACACTGGAGAGCGGAAAAACAGCGAAAGATCCTATAACTGCGAAGACTGCGGAGCCTGGTTTTTTATCGCAATGGTCCCCTCTCTATCTCCCCATCGCAATATTTGCCATTGGACTTGCAGCCATTATCGTATTTTTTATGGGAAATGTTCGTTCGGCCAACATCATCGCAGGTTCCTTTTCCGCGATTGCCCAGAGTATACCAAAGCTTGGGGACAAGCTCGGGTCGATCTCTGAGGGCGCTCCTCAGCAGGCCCTTATGCCAAGTTCCATAAAAGAAGCGAGCCTCCCCCCTGAGAATGGGATGGAGCTCAAACAAAGATTATTTGATCTGCACGATCAGCTTACGTCTCACTATGATACCGAAATTCGGTCCTTTGTTCTCCAGCATGTCACAACGCTTTTAAGGACAAACCCGAACTCATCATCAGCTGTGCTGCTCATGGAATTTCTTGGCAAGGATAGAGCCAACGAGCTTTTTGAGCTTATGGATGCGGAATCCCAGTCGCGCGTTCTTACTTACATGCAAACCCGAAGTCCTGAGCCTCGAAAGCTTGAGATGATGATACGACTTGGGGAGGAGCTTAAGACTCTGCTGATCTTAAGTAGTATGCAGAATAGCCAACTCAACAGAGATACCGAACTTGCCGTGCTTATCAGCCGCCTCGATGAAGGGCAGCGCCTGGTCGTGGCGCAGGCGCTTAATGAGGCCGCTTTAGGCCGTTATTTAAGCTATTTTCCTCCACGCGAAGTAGGGGCTCTCCTGAGCCAGTCCGATGCCTCATCGTCAACGCCTATACTGGATGCGCTCGCTCATCTGCCTGACTATGCAGAGCTTGCCGGAGAAGATGCCGCGATCGAATCCGCCATCGCACGCGTCACCGCGCAGTCCGACGTGAAGCTCGTGCGCTATTTCTCGTACTTCAAAGAACTTATCGAATCGTCCGAAGAATCACTGGCCAAAGAGATACAAAGCAGACTCTCCCAGCCGTCTCTCAAGGCTTATCTCGATCAAAACGTAGTGACGTTCAAAATGATCTTCGAGATCTCGGCAGAGACTGTTGCCGATCTCTTGGGCCGACTTTCGGTCAAAGAATGTGCGGCTCTCTTTAAGCAGCTAACAGAGGCCCAGCAAGAATCCCTCAGTCTTAGTTTCTCAAGCCGAAAACGTGATCTCATTGCGGAAGAGATGGTTTTTCTCTCAGAACAGTCATCATCGGAAAACGAGCGGCTCTTTACTGTGGTCAAAGAAAAGATTGTTACGGACTTGCGTCGCCGCAATAAAGAAGGCTCGTTAAGTCGGCCCTCGGCGGCACGGACCTTAAAAATTGCTTCTTAGCTGAAATTACTCAGGAAGGGATAAAAACATGAATGCCAGTCACAATTTTTTGGATGATCCCGCGCTCAGTAAGTGAGCCAAGTATCACGCGGATGTCATCTTTTTGTAGCGTGTAGATCATGCCGGGCCTGGCCAAAGCCTCATTGATAAAAAGTCGACCGTCCGCAGGGATTACAACATCCGGATAGGCGACTTGACCTTTGAAAGATACACATTCAATGCAATTGAACACCGGGCGCATGTCCAGGGAACTCAGGACGATAAACCGCCGTGTGACCTTAGTTTGATCGAGCGGCTGCTTAGGATCGGTATGCACACGGGAAGCATCTTGATTCAAAATAACAACCGACCAGCGGTTGGGATGCTGACGGCTCATGCCGGACGATCCTTCAACTGCAGTTCAGTCATTTCTCTCATGCTTTCGTCGTCCTCGTACAGATCAGCATAACCTTGTGTTTCGTTCACAAGTTTCAACTGAAGAAGAGGCAATGCAGCATCAATAATTGCCCGTACAGACTCAAAAAGTCCTCTCTCCATCAAATCATCAATAATCCCAATTGCATTGAGGGACACATCAATCCTTGGACGTTCAGTTTCGCGTTTTTGAGCTTTCATAGACGTTACCTCCGAGCCTAATGTCCCACTTATCGGTCCAATAATCAATTAACTTTAGGGGCCAAATAATGGCCCAATCGATAATTTAGTATAAAGTCCAAGAATGACAATACGATATATTACTATGCCATTAATATCTTTGAGTTAGGACAAATGCCGCGTTCTTAAAACAGGGACTTAAGAAACTTATTTCGGGATATCATGATCTTAGACAGAGAACCCAAGTTTCTACCCATTGCCTGACAAAAAGCCTCATGTGATCGTCACCCTGCTCGATAAAAAAGGGGACGCACTCGTGAAATATCCTTTCCAGGCTCTAGCGTTAAGCTTACTGCTCACGGGCGCTGCAGCGGCTCAGGACAATGAAATTTGGCCAACTTGGGGCGGCAATCTTGAGAACACACATCAGGGCATCAATAGCCCTCTTATCACGCCTGAGACGGTTCATGATCTCAAAGTAAAGTGGAGCTATCAGACCCACGGCGATGTTTCAGCTATTCCAGTGGTAACTGAAAAGCATGTTTATTTTCCGGATTGGGGGACATCGTTCGTAGGAGCTCTCACGGGTGGAAGTTTCCTTCATGCCCTTGATCGTGAAACTGGACGCTCAATTTGGTCCAAGTCGATTTTTCGTTATAGCAAAAACCTTTTGAATTCAATCGCACGCAGTAGCTTCGCTATTTCGGGCGATCTCCTGATATTCGGAGATAACCGTGGATTAGTGGACTCGGTTCTGAGCATTCATGGCTCGAAAGGAGCGTCGGTTTACGCGCTTAATAAAAACACCGGCGAGCTGGTTTGGAAAACGCGTCTCGATACCCACCAGCTCTCTATCGTCACACAATCTCCGGTTATATATAATGGCAAGGTCTATGTAGGGACCTCATCGAATGAAGAGACCTCGGCCCGGATAACCAAAGACTGCTGTTCTTTCCGTGGTTCTATGCTCGCCCTTGACCTTCAGACAGGCAAAATTATTTGGCAGACTTTTATGGCCCCGGGAGGCACGCAGAAAAGCGGTTTCACGGGCAATGCCCTCTGGGGTAGTCAACCCTCGATTGATGTCAAACGCAATGCTGTCTACATAGCGACAGGAAATAATTATACATTTCCAGATGAGTTGAAAAACTGTTTGAAGAGCTATCGTGGTCAGCCCATGAAACAACAAAGCGAATGCTACGACAAATTTGATAGACCCGATAACTATGCGAGCTCAGTACTCGCTCTCGATCTTGATACAGGCTCTATAAAATGGGCACGCAAGCTTCAAAACTCTGGTGCTTGGACGGAAGCCTGCAATCCTAAAATCATACCAATCCTGCCCGTAAATCCTTCGAATTGTGACGACCTGGAATCCTTAGACTTCGACTTTGGCCAGGCGCCGATGTTACTCCACACTCGAAATGCAGGCATCGATCACGACATAGTCGCAGTTGGACAAAAAAGTGGTGTGTTCTGGGCATTTGATCCCGACAATCAAGGAGCAACACTTTGGACGACTCCCGTTGGGCCAGGCGGAGCGTTTGGTGGCATGGAATTTGGTGCAGCAAGCGATAACGAAAAGGTCTATGTTCAAATCACTAACTTCGACCACACTGAATATGAAATCAAAAATGGACCTCAGTCTGGGAAAAAAGCGCACGGAGGAAGCTGGGCTGCGCTTGATGCCGTTACAGGCAAAATCCTTTGGCAAACACCTGACCCTATGAGCGAAAAACCTTTGAAGGGCCTCTTGTCTCATCCGGTATATGGCGCTTTTTTAGGTGACGGCTTTTTTGCGGCCGACAAAGGGCCGATGGCCGTGAATAAAGGTGTGGTTTTTGCGGGATCTATGGATCGCAAAGGGCATATGTATGCTTTTGATAGCCGCGATGGCCGCATGCTATGGTCATTTCAGAGTGGTGGCTCCGTGATGGCAGCTCCAGCGATCGTCGATAACGTTCTTTATTGGGGCTCAGGCTATTCTAAGAGTGGCTTCGGGAATAAAACTTTCTATGCCTTTGATCTGAAGTAAAAGCATTTATTCGAAAGGCGATTAACGGACGAGTTTCATGATTGGGAAACGCAAATTCATAACATTCCCGATCAATAGAACTGCCCGTAATTCACTTCGATAGCATCTCAGTCCTTCAACTGATTGTCCGCAATGTGATTAGCAGCTATGAAACCGAACGTCATAGCAGGGCCTATGGTCGCACCATTCCCAGCATAGCTATGCCCCATGACTGAGGCACTGGCGTTCCCAGCAGCATAAAGTCCTTCAATAACAGTTCCATTAGCACGCAATACTCGAGCGTTTGCATCTGTACGCAGCCCTCCCTTCGTTCCGAGATCACCTGGAACAACTTTCAATGCATAATAAGGTGGCAGTGACAAGCGTGCGAGGCACGAATTAGGGACCACATTTGGATTGGTATAATAGTGATCGTAAGCGCTATTTCCGCGCCCAAAATCCAGATCTTCACCTGTTTCTGCAAAGGAATTGAATCGGCTAATTGTTTCTTTCAGAGCATCGCCGGGTACATTGATGCTTTCGGCCAAGCCTTCAATTGTCCAAGCTCTGTGGGCAACTCCGGCATTATACCAATCGTCAGGCAAAGGTAGAGTCGGAGGGATATCCTTAAATAAGTAGCTGTTTCGGTAATGCTGGTCCGTGATCAACCACACCGACATTACGTCTGGATTGTCGTTGTCTTTATACATCGCATGCACGACATCGGTATAGGGAGCGCCTTCGTTGGTAAATCGTTTGCCGTGTCCATTAACCAAAATGCTGCCGGCAAGTGTACGCTCAGGAAGACAGAAATACGTTTGGTCCGGCAAAGGAATCGACGGTCCCCACCATGCATCATCCATCAAGGCAAGGTCGGCCCCTGCCCGTATACCCGCTTGAATGCCATCACCAGTGTTCGACTTTGTTCCCACTGTCCAATCAATCCCAATGGGCTGCGCTTGATACTGCTTACGCATTTCCAAATTATGTTCAAAGCCACCCGTAGCGATGATCACTCCGTGTTTTGCTTTCAGCTGAAGGTCCTGCCCGTTCTTTTTAACGAGAATACCGACCGCACGCCCCGAACTATCAAATTGCAAATCGCTCAAAGACGTATTGAGCCATACGGGAACTTCCGCATCCAAAAGACCCTTGCGCATACCTACGGCGAGCGCCTGACCCATCGTGTAAAGCTTCTCGCCCTTCAACAGCCCTTTGGCATAACGAGCAGCAGCTTTAGCCACCGTCGCTGCCCCTTTGACCGTAACTGCTGCCAGTGTTAGCCACTTGTATTCGTTACTATAGAGAATAATTCCAGGCGGAATGCGAATGTACGGATCATTGAGATTTTTCAATTCATTGCCGAGTATTTTGCCGTTGATCGCTTGAGCTTCAACGGAAGCTCCGTTTGGAAGTCCGCCTAGAAACTCTGGGTAATAATCCGAATAACCTTCCATGAATTGAAAGCGAAGGGGTGTGTTTCTTATCACCAGGTCTAACATCGCTGGACCGTTAGCAAGAAAAGCATGTTGACGTTCGGGCGTCACGTCCTTACCGACGACTTTAGCGAGATAGCTGGCTGCTTTAGAGGGGCTGTCGGGCACTCCCGCAGCGAGTATTACCGAGTTGTTTCGGATCCATATGCCGCCACCTGATCGCGCGAAAGAGCCACCGAATTTCGCTGCTTTTTCTACGACCAACACGCGCAATCCGCGCTTTGCAGCCGTCAAAGCCGCAGTCATACCGGCTGCACCGCTTCCAACGACCAGAATATCGAATTCTGTGTCGGTGCCTTGAGCCATTGCTTTTGAGTTGAGCTTTGTCAGGGAACCGGCCGTAAAAATTGCGGCTACTGTATTTTTAAGGAGCTGTCTGCGGTTTCGTTTTTGGCTCATACGTCTCTCTCTATGGTTAGAAGCTCGTACAGTTCTCACAAGAAAACCGTAGTGAGGCTAACACCCACGATTTTAAAAATCGTCAGGAAACTGTTGATTATACCGTGTTCTATTGCATGGGAATGGGTTTAATCACTTGAATATATGGTGTGCATTCATTCGACGATTGTTAAATGAACAAAACCTTCGCGAGATCTGACAGCTCCAATGGCCGAATTGCAGGCGTGGTAGGTGAGCACGTATTCGCAACTGCGAAGAGGCATTCACAATCTCGAGCCATTTCGCTAGACGATCTTTATCACCACCACCATGGCTCATATATTTAAATTCCTCTTGGATGATTTAACAAGGTATCATACAATCATGGGAATATTTTTTGTCTGCTAGACGCGGGATGCACATTGAAATAGTGAATCCAACTTATTTGCCCTAATTCATAAATAAAAATCATATTTTTGTTTCGGAAATGATGACGTTATTTTTAGTTTCAGTATTACAAAGAACACCGCTGACCTAAGTACCAGGCTACGAGCGACGGGGGGCGGTGCTGGGCCAAGGTCCAACGCCCGGACCCCGCTCCGTAGCCCCAGTTGCCGCCCCGGATCGAGCCGCCCAAGGAACTGGCGTAATTATAAAAATCAGAATTGTCTGCTATTGTAGAAAGAGCCGACGAGCTTGGATAGGCTCGCATAAGGTCCATTTTAAAAGCCGAAATATTACTAGCGCCTCCTGGCAACGTCACACCGTACCACAGACCGTCTGTACCATTATCCTGACCAGCCGCAGAGAGTTGTTGTCCCGAAGTCCACTCCCAAACGTTCCCGACCATATCGGCCACCCCATAGCGCGAGCGACAG
>JACMOC010000015.1 GCA_014378195.1 Oligoflexus sp.
GAAACCGAAAACTGAAGGCCTAGCGCTTCCTTACTTATACTTCGGTTTCCACGAAACTGTGACATCCAAAAAGGCGAGACTGACTTGATTATTATCGCGCAGAATCTAAGCGTTGTTCGTTTTCCATAGTTTTGCGGATTTAGGATCAGCATTTGTGCCCAAGAAGCGCACAGTGGCCTCATATGCCCCTTGAGAACTGAACACGCCTTTTGCCAATGCTGGGTTAATTCCAGGATCCACGACAAACTCGGCGTTGACGCAGCCGTGCGTTAGGAGAGACTTTCCCTGAAAGCGTTGTTCAGAAGTAGATTGGCTACGAATGTTCTGATGTATAACGTCAGGAATTTTTTTCGCCACGTCGAGCTCGCCGTCATGAAGGGATTCGCCCAAGTAGGCATCAGGTTCAGGGTAAGGGAGCAAATCGTGAGCGGTATTGTTCACGGGTGGTATCTCAACTTTATCTGGCGCTTGAGTCTGGCAGGAAAGAGTAAGTGCGGGAAGCAGAATCCAAAATCCACGATAATGTCTCATAATAAACCTCTGGTACTTTAAAACTCGTGTTGCTGCAGGAAAGCAGAGCTATAGATCTAGCTTGTCCCAGATGCATATAATTCTCCGCCAGTTTATCGAGATAAGGTCGACTGGGGATATAATGCAAAGTTGAGACCGTTGAGGCAAAGTGAAAAAGAAATTTTGATATAGTATATGCATTTCCCACATAGGTCATCGTCAGCGCGACAAGGGTTTAGGCTAGGTATTACAAATTATGGGACTGGCATGACAAATGAGAGCAATCGACCGAGGCCCCTGTGAAAAGAACCATCTTTAACAGGCAAGATCCCCCAGCTTTGTGTCCTTGTGTTATCCAACTCAAAGTGGGGCATACCGCGCATTAAGTTGGGGGGGAGCGGGCAGTCATTTCTATGCTGTCTTTTCCAAAGAGTAGCTTAAGCAGTCATGCACTGAATACTGTGAGTAAAAACGTTTGACAATCGATAAGCGTATTATGGGCGAGTCGAACTGAATGCCAGTAGGAACACTCCCAAAGCATCGCAACAAGGTGCCTCTATTGGCTCCCAACCAGTTGAGTTCCCGTCAAACATTTCAAGCATTCAACGAGATCGGCCCTTAGGAAGGCTATTAGAACATGACCGCTACCGAAAGAATCTGTTTTCATTTTCGCAAAGCCCAAAAAAATCCATCGAGCGGAAGTCGAGCAAAATCAAAAAAGTAAACGCCCAATGCATAATTCTAATTGGATAAATAATTCAAGGGACACTCCTACAAGGTTTTGTAGGGGTCATCAGCCCAAGCTCATAGGGAGCGGCGGTTAAGGCAGAATCTATGCCTATGATATAAGGTATCGATTCTCTGAAAATGACAAGTGAATGTTATATATACTCACTCATAGGCATAGATACTATCGTCATGAACTCTTTATAAATAAATCCAATTTTGGAGTATTCCGACCAGTGATAACGAAGCCATCACGATCCAAAGACCGACGCCCTGGGCAAGTGGTTAGAATCCCATAGTGCGAAGGAATCCCACTTCAACGAACTAACGTTTAGACCAACGTTCGCAGAGTAGGGACTCATTGCGAAGCAAAGACACGAAATCAACATATTCATAGGCTCAAGCTGAGATCCATACTGCAGCGAGGCCTTGTAATCTATGCAGGAGCAAAAAGCCCTACAGCAGCTGCACGTCATCGAGTGTGAGTCCTATAATCGCAAATCTCCAATTGCGGCCGAACGGAATCTATCCGTTAACAAAAAAAGTGCACAATTCTGTGCAAGATCACAAAAAAGACAGGAACATCCCACTCAATTATGATAGGTCAAAGCGGTTAAAAAGTTGGAAGAAGTCACGGGTATGTCTCAAGAATCATTAAGTGCAATTCTAGGCTTTGATTATTTTAGCTATATTGGAATGTCGACCTTTATCATCAGCGCTCTGGTCGCGATTGAGATGTATATCCTCAAAAAGAAAGGAAATTCATTTCATTTTGAAGACGCTTTGAGCAGCATCGCCTGTGGGATTGTCTCGACGGCCCTAATTTTCCTGATCTTCCCTCTACAGCCCCTGACGCATTTTATTCATGACAAAGTTGCCTTTTTTGATATGAGCCGTCTATCGAACTGGCAAATGCTAGTCGCAGGTATCTTTCCTATCTTTGCCGTGGATCATAGTTACTACTGGGGTCACCGTTTCTGTCACGTGTGGAACATCGGTTGGGTTGCCCATGCCGCACATCATCAAAGCGAACGCATGACGTTTACAACGAGTCTGCGCAATGCATCGTTTCAGCCTTACTTTCTTTTCTTCTTTCAAGTGATCTGCGTGATCATCGGCTTTCCCGTCGCCTGGTTTATTTCGAATATCTCGATGATCGTCGCCTTCCAGTTCTGGCTCCATACCGAAACGGTAAGAAAGATGCCGGCTTGGTTTGAATGGCTCTTCAACACGCCCTCCCACCACCGCGTGCCCCATGCGAGCGACGCGATCTATCTCGACAAAAACTTTGCCGGCATCTTTGTCATCTGGGACAGGCTTTACGGCACCTTTGAGAGCGAGACCGTTAATGCCCACTATGGAACAGTGCAAAAGATAGAAAGTTGGAACCCGGTTTGGGTCCAATTTGAACACCTTGCAAAAACATTCCGCTTTGCTGTTGCTTCGAGGAGCCTAAGGACCTTTGCTTCCATTTGGTTCCAAGCACCGGCTGCTCTGGAAGGCAACGATTCCCCTTACCTCGCTGAGCCTCCATTGAGTCCAAAGGCTGGCCACAGTTCTACCCGAGGCCGGATAGAATCGATCGCTTACCTGATCCTCGCTATAGTCCTGATGAGTGCTGCTGCAGTAGCAGAGTCCATCCCGATCCGTATCGGATTGTTTGCACTTTTTATCGTAAGTCTCGTGCAGGTGGGGCGAAGTCTCGATCGGAGTATGCTAGGAGCTGAGGCGTAAAGGCCTTTCAAGCCGGCACACCAGATGATGTTGCCGGTGTTGCTGCGCTTCTCATGGGTTCCGATGGAGCAAGCTGATGAAACTCTTCCTCTTCGTCCGGACAGCTTAAATTGTCTACCACTGGAGTACAGCCTGAGCACTACCCAGCAAAATGCGCAGTCGGAACCAAAGCTCCACTGCGCATTTTCTGTCTTAGTAAACTAAATGAATCAACCTCAACCAAGACGGCGATTGCTAACGGCGCCACCGATGAGAGCTCCCACGAAGATTCCCAAATCGGAAAGCAAAATGAGAATACCGACTGCCAATCCAGCGACGAAGCCAATCACAGGGAGATGAAAGCTCATCAAAAGTAGCCAAAGTCCAGCGGACGCTACGGCAGCGGGAAGGACGGCAGCTCCGATCGCCCGCCCAGGTGTTCCGACTTTATATCCGCCTACGAATCCACCAATCAGACCGTTGAAAAGTGGGAGAAAAAAGAGGACGAGCGTAATCCCGACCATCCATAGCGAAGCGGAAACGACGTTTGATGCTCTAGGACCTGCTGGGATGATCTCGTTCATAAAATGCTCCTTGGTTTGCGAGATTTTCTTTTAAAAAAACCTCTAATCACTTTGCTGGGTGAGAATGCCAGAGCCTCAGAGTCCTGTAAACTTCAACTCATGAAAAAGCGTTCGTATCATTGCTATATGTAATTGATAATTTTGATATTTAATAGGTTGATCACTATAGATTTCGGTTTATACAGACCTTGATTCAGGCGATAGCCGAATACGTGTCCCTATCGATAAGCCTACTTCCCGGCACAAGGATCGACTTCGATACTTCGATCTGGTTTTACCATATCCATGAAAGCAAAACGTCTCGGCATAAGTGCACGATAGGCTTTTTCGCTCGGCGTTCCAACAATATCGATATAGAGCTCTGTAGTCTCCGCAAAATCTTCAAAAAATTGACCTCTTCCTTCTTTCGCATATTGGGAAGGAGCGACCGCTTCCTCGCGGGCCGCCTTTTCATAGGAAATCCAAGGCTCCTGCCCACCACTGAAGGTTTCGTTGAGAAGGGAGTGCCCCGATTCATGCGAAAGCATTCCACCCAACCTCCCTACAGAAAGATTGAAGCCCGGCGGATAGACAAAGATAGTACCGTCCTTTCCATAGGGCGCTTCAGCCGCTGTGTTACCACCCCCTGGGTAGGTCGACCTAAAATCGATGTGACGCACGTGCTTTCGTACTCCCCAAGGCATATAGGATAAGGCCTGGGCGGTCTGTTCGTCCGTATAAGCGACTTGTCCTGCGTTCCTTAGTATCTCAGTCTTCAGTCCATCTGAGAAAACGACTGTCGAACTCACCGAACCTTTAGTGATTTTATAGGTAACCGCGGGTCGGTGCGATATGTCGAGGAGCAAATTATAAAGGGGGGCCTGAAAGGCAAGTCCGTTCGCTCCTGTAGCTTGCAGAGGCACTGTGGAATTCCCTTTTGAAGGGCATACGACTGGTATAACCACGGCGCTAGCAGCAGGCTGTTGCGGAACCTGCGGGATCACTGGAGAACTACTGACAGCTGGAGAACTACTGACAACCGGAGAAACCGCCGCGACAGGTGATGAATCCTTTGGAATGTCGCCCGTTGCAGGATCAGCCTCTGGAACGGCGTTCGCGTCGTCCTTGCTGCCTACGGCACTTGCCGCATCTGGGTTGGCTTCGCTTTGGTACTTTGCCGGAGGCGGCAGGCAAGCCGTTAAGATGGAGCTCGCTAGTAAAAAACACCGTGTGCCGAGAAAACCTCTCATGCTTAGTTATGGTATTCATAACGTCATGCTCACTATGAATTTGTGATCCGTTGACGGATGTAATGATATCACCTGCTTCAATCCCGAATTCGTCTGCAGGGCTGTTCTTCTGAACCTTCGCGACTAAAGCACCCTGCGACTCATGAGGAAGTCCAAGGGCGAGGGTAATGCCAGGCTGTAGTTGCTGCAATTCGACTCCGAGATAGGCCCGGTCCACTTTTCCGTTTTTGATGAGACCAAAAGGTGCACCCAGTCCAATCGCGAACTCACCCGTTGCCACCTTCGAGGAGTCAGCGAAAGCAAGCAAGTGAATGCCCTCACGGGCGAAATCAGACGCCTTGATCTTGATCACCGCCACATCTGTGCGTTGGTCACGCCCCACCACCTGCGCGTCGTAGGTATGGCCATTGGCCAGCTTAACGGTAATTTCACTGGCATTCTCAACCACATGATTGTTCGTTACGATATAGCCTTGGGCTTCGTCGATGATAAATCCCGACCCCAGACCTTCCTGCCTTTGTGTGATAGGTGCTTGAACCTGTGGTCTACGACCTGGCCCAGGACCAAAGAAAAATCCCAATGCGTCCGTTCGTCCATAATTTCTGTCTTCGATCTCTTTAGAGGTGGAGACGAGAACAACCCCTTTGCTCGCAGCCATCGATATGGCAGAAACACCTTTGGATATAGCTTCTAGCCCCGTTTGAGGAGGGGTATCCGTGGAACTCGGAACCGACGCCTTCACTTCCGACGACGAAAGTGTTTTTGATTCTGACATTTGGTAAGATTTTGAAATAGGGCTGGAAGGAGAACAAGATGGAAGCATCATCCAGGGCAGTATCATAGCGAAAAAAGCAAATTTGGACGTTCATTTCATAGCATCTCTCCTTTTCTCTTAGGTATGGTTAAAACTTGAGTATCTATATCGGCTGGACGAAGTTTACGAACCTTACAATTTAAAACGTATCGTGGCTTCCGGAGTTCTTGGCCTTGTGTTTGCAGTGAGATTTTTCATGGACGAAGGCACACACAATGAAAGCCTAACTGGAAACGATCCTAAATTTATCCTGTGGGCTATGGGCCTATCTCTCCTTTTCTACGGTATGATCACAACTGTACATTTCAAGCTTGTGGAAGCGTCACTTAAGAAACGCAAGCATTCGCCCCATGACATCCCAATTGACAAAAGCGATTCGCACCTAAATCTGAGCAAAAAAGAACTTAAATTTATGATCTTGCGGATCAATCAGGCTGAAGAGGCAACTCTTTACGCTGAGCTCAAAACCGAATTGAAAGAAAGGTTTACAACCGACAAAGCTATTTGGATTAGACTTGCCTTAGCACTAGTAACTCCGCTTTATGCTGCCTCCTTTGTCCTGCAAGAAGTCTATTTCCCGAAAGACAAAGGTATTGCGCGAACAGCCTTAATCTCTAAAGAGAAGTTTGCGGCTCAAGTCGCTGGCCCAAGTTTTCCGCGAGCCTTCCTACTCAGCTCGGGAGATAGTAAATTTTGCGCGGGTAAAAGTCTCAACGTCGAAATTTGCAACCCAAATTCAAATACGAAATTTTCACTTTTTAACAAGAATTCTAAGTTCATCACTATCGCTATCGGGAGCAATGCTGATAGGTGCCTATCCACAGAAAAGATTCGCGACCGATACAAATTGAAGATAGCACCTTGTGGTCATTCTTTAGAGCAAAATTTTGTCCCTGTTTTAGTAGACGGCAAAGAATTTGCACTGCAAATGATAGGCAATCGATCTCAGTGCCTCGAGCTAAAAGATAAAAACCTTGTGATAACAAACTGCACAAAAAACCCTGGACAACACCTTAAATTCGTCGATCTGAATAAACACATGTGAGCTTGAGTCAACTCGCGTGCTTAAGCGAGTGATGGCTTTTGAAGCGAGACCAGAGATTGACCCTATGTTAGTCCCAACTCTAATTGCAAGAATCCAACAGAGCCTCTGGCCAATTAAATGACAGCAAACACAAAACAGGTGGCCAGAGAAACCTATTGTGTCTCGCAGATGATGCAAGCGCATGCTCCACATGGTGCGATAATCGACGACACGATTTCAGCCTTCATGCATGCACAAAGGCAGACCAATCGTTGATGTTCTCACCTGCAGATTTTCTATATTCGATTCGTCGCTATCGCTCATACGGAACGCGTAGGACGTGGCCGCATTGTACGACGGATACGCGTTCATCCATACCATGGGAGATTTATCGAAAAATAGGGCTACAGACGCTTCGGTATTGCGATAGATCCCGTGCGTGTGGGCCTGGGGTAATATGGGGTACTCAACAAGTTTCCACTTCCAATTGTTCAAAGTGAGCACTGCGCAATCGGTCTTCGAATCATTCCAATTCCTATCGGCACCTGACAAACGTGTAAAATAGATATTTAGCATTTGATCCAAAACAATTTTTTGAGAAACTGCTCCTGACACCTTAAAGAGTCCATCCTCAGCTGGAACCGTATTCGAAAGCGCGTTATTAAAGTTTTGTGCTAGATTTACGTCATTCGGTTGATCGAGTGTTGCCTGGACCTGAATCGAGGCCAATGCTGTGCGCACAATATCTAAGGTGCTTGCAAATATCTCGACATGAGCATCGTATACTGTATCAAGAGAAGTAGATTGTGTCAGAGTGATTTGGAGACTGGAAATTGGAGGCACTACTGTAGAAAATGCTATTCCCTTTGCAATTGTTAACGGCGGAATTCGGGCCCCGTTTTGATCATCAAGCCTGCAACCCATTTCAATTTGTGTTCCAAATTCCGAAAGTTTCGCGCAATGTAAGTAAGCGCCTGTTATGACTACAGGCGAAAGCACCGTGTTTTGGCTTTCAATAGGGGTCATCGTTGTATTAATCATGGGCTGGCTTTGAGAGGTCTGATCAGCATTGGCTCCATCTGATTCCGAAGACATCCCGGACTTATGAGTGCCAACGGATTTTTGATCGGCAGTAAGCGCGGCACTCAGCTTTGATTCTGCACAAGAGATTGTGAGTGCTAATAGTGCCAGCAGAGCCTTCATATTTATTCCTTAAAAGAATTAGTCCTTCATCGGTTTTAAATTTGAAGCACTTCACCCATGCGGGATTAGGCATAGAAATCCGTTACATCGAGGATATGTTTAGGTGCCGGTTCACTAAGTGTCATGCAATCAGCCAGCGAAAAGTACCTTGTTCAGATCAAGCCAGTCTCTTGGATTGCGGATTAGCCGAAGACGTTCATAGAGAAAAGCCCCCGATTTTCACCGAAGGCTTTTCTCTTCTTTTTTCACTTACTTCTGATAAACCCTCACATAGTCCACCAGCATCTGCTTCGGCCATATGTTGGGGTCTACACCCATGGCCCCTCCCCAGGTTCCACCAACAGCAAGATTGAGAATAAGGTGGAAGTTCGAGTTATAGGGCCAGGAATCAGGACCTCCATTGTCGTTGGCAGCGGAAAAGTACTTTACGCCATCAACAAACATATCAATCCTATCTGGGTACCATTCCATTGCATAGACGTGGAAGCCGCTGACCGCTCCCTCGACATGTGTGGTCGCAGTGCGTTGGTTACCAATACTCCAATTATACTTGGCAGAATGCAATGTAGCGTGAATTACATTCGGATCGTAACCAACATGCTCCATGATATCAATCTCACCACAAGCCGGCCATCCTCGGCTTTGATTGTCCGGCATCATCCAGAAAGCAGGCCAGGTACCGAAACCTGAGGGCACTTGGATACGGGCCTCGACTCGCCCGTAGGTCCAACTCACCTTGCCCTGCGTTTTGATCCGTCCGGATGAATATTCACCCCCAAAATTGTCTTTTCGAGCTTCGATGATTAGATTGCCGTTGGCTACACGGACATTTTCAGGCCGTCTGTCAGTGTAGTTCTGCAATTCGTTGTTTAGCCAGTATGGCTTTTGCACTTCGTAGACCCACTTGGATTCGTCCAGACTTGTGCCATTAAACTCATCAGACCAAACCAGCCTCCATTGATCGGAGATAGAAGTGGCTAAGACAACGGGAGTATTTGTAACTCTAGCGCCTATATAAAATCTCTCCCAAGTTCCAAAGTCTAGACCATGGACATCAACCCCGGCTCCTCCGCCGTTCAATGCCGATATGAATTTGCCATTGGAAAAGGATTTGAAGCCGATAGTGGCACCATTACCTATCACTCCGCCGTTGAGCTTAATGATCCGAAACAACTCCCAGTTCTCAGGATTCCGACTCGAGGCATTTATGCTAAGTGACGTCCCGTTGGTAACCTGAAGAAATTGACCAGAGGTAGTTTGTATATAGACAAAGTCACCATCTTGGAGAGCTCCGCCGTTTTTATCGATGATCTTGAACGTTTCCCAGCTGGAGGCTTGACTTCGATTCGCATTCACGGCACCTCCGCCACCATTTTCTGCGACGAGGTAACGTCCCTGAGCAAGAGTCCTAAAGTTGGCCTCAACTATGGTGGCTCCTGCATCAATCAGGAACTGAGGAGTAGAGCTATCTTCTGCCTTGTCCTGGTTCTCTGTTGCTGCACCTTGATAGCTTAGGTTTAATGCTCTCAGACTTTGGGGCTTATCCCTTGAACAAGAGGAAAAAGTGAGCACACCAAAAGCAAGCAAGGTAAGGGAGGCACAAGAATTTCTTTTCACGGTATTACCTCTACATTCAAGAATTTTCAATTCTATTAGTATTTTTTGCATCCGAGTCACTCCTCTCGTTTCGGCGCTCATGACCCCTATCTTTAGGCATGGATTTTAAGTACCCGTAACTTTTATTGAAGATAAGGGCATTTATATGGCGATAAATACGCGCTGGCGTTTGGTGGTGATACCAGGAAGAATCTCGAGGGAAAATAAGTCGTAGAAAACAAAATTGATATAAATGGCGCGAGTAGTGCTGAATAGGTGGCATCAATTTTTAGCTACACAATTTAATCGCAAGTATTTCGCATCAAATATAGACCGAATGCAATCAGCGCGATGCTAGAAGCATCAAAAAGCAAGTCCCAATTCAACTGAGCCTTCGCGAGCTGAAGCTCAGTTTTGCACTCCACCCAATTTATAATAGTCCATCCAAAGACTTCTTGCCCCGATATCGAGTGCATTTAAATTGGTAGCGATGGCCGGAAAAATCTCTGGGGTAAACAGAGCGTAGAAAATAAACTCGCTATTTACTGACGTTCGCGGCGCGGAATGAGTGCCTGCATCACCGCTCGTACCATCAATTTTCCCCGCGAAATTCTTTTCGCCTAGCCAAATCTTGTAGCGAAAAGTGTCTGCCATCATTTTTAAAGTCGATTGCGGCATTCCCAGCGAAGGCCTTAAATAAGTTCGAAAGTAACCCCAATAATCATGGGCTGCATGAGTGGTATCTTCTGCACTCGTGATCGGCAATCCTCGCGGATCATAGGAATATTTCAGAACTTTGGTGCCATTGACCTGACTGGTTTCCATTTCACTCAGAAACCATTTCACATTGGTATTTACGATGGCATCATAGGATTTAATTTTTTCGGCCTGCTCACCCCAGATTTCCAGAGTCTCAGCCACGCGCTGATAACCGGACGCAAGCATCATCTGACGATTCCAGGCAATGGCCCAATTGCGTTTATCCACTGCCGCGTAGGCCGCAGTATCCGGCGTATAGAATTTTTTGTCCGCTGGCCGAACAAAATTAGGCGTTATAAAGGTATCGATGGAACGAGTCATCTCGCGGATATAAGTGCGTGCTCGCAAATCATAGGTTTTCCCATAATTATAGGTATCCGTAATACTCACAGATTCGTTCCAGAGGCTCTTGCTCTGCGCTATAAGTTTGGCGACATAAGCGATATGCCCGATGACGTCGCCATCACCCTCACCACAGGCGAAGGTTTTAGCCAGATCGTTGCCCCAACAAAGCTCCCGATTGCCAGTGAACTTCACGTAGCCAGTAGCCGGATCGTTGCGTGCGGATAACATCTTGTCAGCAAACTCAATAAGTTTGTCAAGAACAGCTCGATCATGACTCACTTCGTAGAGCTTTCCCATTATCTCGACTTGAGTTCCAGTATCGCCGTAAACGTAGGCATTACCAATATTATTTTCTTGCGGTTTGAGGGGCAAAACCATTGCCTTGAGAGCATCCGCCTTTTTCTTCATTGCCTCTGTTAATGAGACGAAGGAAGGCGAGGCGGCTGTATTTGGGGCAGAACTCGGCCCTTCAGGATTTGCCTTAACAGGAGCACTCGAAGGCTGAGACGCTGCCTTAGCCCCAGTCGAGGTTTGCCCCTCTGAGGCTATAGTCCCGGCGGCAGGTGATGGATTCGTTGAAGGAGCAACCGGTGCATGTTCAGAATTCGACGACGTCACCTTTTTAGGCGCCTGAGTTGGATTTGGGGCTTCGTCTGCGCAGCCTGTAAGTGCCTGAACTATGACAATAAAAGCTAGGGTTGGTATGTGCATTGGATCAAGCCCCCTGGGAAATCTGAAGGCTCATCGGTAATAAGACCAAATACCTTTAACTATTGATACAATTTAAATGTTTCGGCTTTTTCTATATCAGGCATCGGCAACTCATGGAAATGATTCGGACTTAGGGTTCATACACAATTTTGCCCGAATTTGAGTAGTTTTGATAAATATAGTGTTAATATACGCTTTTTTTAACCCATTCCTAGAATTTAGTGTTATCCGAATAGCACCATAATTAAGGGAGCATCCATGCGTATTTCATCTTTAATCACAGTCGGATTGCTGTCACTGCTCTTAGGCCATTGTTCTTCGAACAAGCCGATTCAACCACAACTGGAATCGAAGAACATTCCCCGACTCACTACTACGAATGGCCCAATTACAGAGGAAAGCGGGCAAAGTCCGAAAGAAAAACCACACAACCTCATTGTTTTTGTCGCCGATGGCCTAAGAGCTGGAATGGTAACACCGGAAAATGCGCCGACGATGGCCAAACTTCGGGACGCTGGTGTTAACTTTGCAGAGAGCCACTCGATCTATCCAACTTTGACGATGACCAACGCGGCAGCCATTGCCACCGGGCATTCACCTGGCGATACCTCGAATTTTGGAAATACGGTGTACAGCGGCTATTCCTTGTTTGATACAGCAAGCTTTCCTAGCACCACACCTGGGACCTTCACTCCATTTTTGGAAAACAACCGTGTACTCGGCGATCTAAATCTTCATTTTAATCAGGCGGGATATATCAATGAAGAGAGTCTACTAAGTCTCGCTCGAGCCAATGGCTATAACACGGCAGCGGTAGGCAAAGTCGGACCCGTGCTTATCCAAGATCTCTCGCAAGCAAATCCAGTCGATGGTGTTGTACCGCCTCCCGTCACAGTGATCGTCGATGACAGTACCGGTAAAGTCGGTGGTTTGCCATTTAGCAAGGAGCTCGCCGCTACACTCAGCGCCCTTGGTCTCTCTAGCATTGCTCCGTCGCGGGATAACTCTGCACCAGGCACTCCGCAGGATAATGGCAAACCCGGCGACAATATCACAGCAGGAACATTAGCTCCAAATACTGTTCAGCAGACTTACTTCATCGACGTCCTTACGAAAGCAGTTCTCCCGAAATTTGAGGCCGACCAAAAACCCTTTGTTATTATATTCTGGTCGCGTGATCCCGACGGCACACAACACAATCAGGGCGATAGTCTGGGCAAAGTTGTTCCTGGCATCAACGGCCCAACTACCTTGGCTGCGATACAGAACGCTGACCAAAATTTACAAAGCATCCTCACAGCCCTCAATGCCGACCCTAAAGTCGCTGACATAACCGATGTAGTTGTCACGGCCGATCATGGATTCTCAACGATCAGTCGCCATGACCTTGAAGGTGGTGCCGCAGTTCATTCCTATGCCAGCACTTTTGCTTACAAAACAACGAGTGGTGCTTTCGATGTTGCTCCTGATCATCTACCTCCAGGTTTTCTCGCTATTGATCTCAGTCATTATTTGAATCTTCCGCTTTTCGATCCGGATTCGGAAGTAAAAGGTCAGCCAGGCGTTTATGTGAAAATCGATCCGGCGGCCAACCGTACCGATACCGTCGGACAATATCCAAAGGCGGGTAACGGACTTATTGGCGGAACGGGTCGTGCGGAAAACGTGAAAGATACTGCGGTTATCGTAACAGCAAACGGTGGATCAGATCTGATCTATATACCGAGCGGTGATCCGGCTCTCGCGCAGAAAGTTACGACATTCCTCGCAAGCCAGGACTACGTAAGCGGAATTTTTGCAAACGATGCTATAGGGGAGATTGCAGGGGCTTTGCCTTTGAGTTCGATACAAATGCACGGCAACGCTTTGCTTCCAACACCAGCGCTAGTCGTCAACTTCCGTTCGTTTAGCACCGACAGTAACCATCCGTTCAACACTCAGGTTATCATTGCCGACACCACTCTTCAACAAGGCCAAGGGATGCATGGCAGCTTTGGTCGAGGCGACACCTTTAACTTCATGGCAGCGCAAGGCCCAGATTTTAAATCATCTTTTGTCGATGTCGTTCCTGTCAGCAATGCAGACCTTCCCGTGACCCTTGCGGCCATACTGAAATTTAAGATGAGCCCGAAGGGTAATCTGATGGGAAGAGTCATCGACGAGGCTCGAGTCGGTGGTCCTAATCGCTTGGAAGTGACCCATGAAGTCATAACATCCACTCCAGCAGAAGGAAACGGCCCATCGACAGTTCTCAATGTGAGCCACGTCGGCAGCAGCCGATATTATGATGCCGCAGGCTTCTTCGGTCGCACATTGGGATTGAAAGCGGCAACGCCTCGCTAAGAATCCACTTCACACTAAATCGAAAGCCGTTCGGCTGATACCGAACGGTTTGGGCATATACGAGCACCTATGGAATGCCGTAGATTTTAATTACAAGTGGATCTTGAATGTTTTGAATCGAAATCTAAAGAACTACAGACCGATGACCCTACTCCATCAAACGCAATCGTATGTTGGTTTCCCCTCATATCGACTAAAGCCGAACCCAAGGTAGCGGATGAAAATGCAACGTGAGCTTTGGATTCATTTCCTCGTGCAACATAGACGATCTGCTCCATAGTAACCGAACTCGATATCTCCGTGACAGGCTGATTGCCAGTGACCACAATACAGAGTCCTGCTAATTTCGTGTCGCCGTTGATATCCAATGCAAAATGCGGTGAGTTTCCAGACAACCTTACAGCAAGCACAGTATCAGAATTAGCTGTAAGTCGTGCGGAAGGGTTAGTCGCATCCAAAATTTTCAGGAACTTGGCTTTTCCTCTAAACATAGCGCTGCAAAAAGTGGCTAGCTGCGAGTCTGAGATACCACTGCTGGAATCTCCGGCTGAGACTCCACTCCCAGCGGGACTCTTGGCCCCCATTCCTTGCCCAGATTGCGCCGACCTATGTCCGTCGCCTGTAGAGAGCGACGTTGAATCCCCTGAGATCAAACCTGCGCCCGCGAGGGCAGTATCCAGTTGAGACTGAGACTCGGACGTGGAAGAGCTCACAGTTGCCCTTGAATCACCCGAGGGATCCGTGGGAGAAGTCGCAATAGGGATGCCATTGTTTTCAGTTGAGCGATCTGTCTCAGTCGATGTTTTGTCAGCAACTGTGACCAGAAAACGACCCAGTTCAACATCGGCAAACTTTGTTGAATCTCCGCAGGATATCATGAAAAAACATACAAAAGGAACTAGCATGATCTTCATCGACATAGGTACCTCTAGGTTTGATAAGTGCATCGCTGTGATGCATTATATAGATTGTCGGTGGTGAGCGATCAAACTTCAGCAATTCAAAATTCATGTTTCATAAGAGCCTCTTGCAAAGACAATTGTAAGCATAAAAAAAGGAGCTTTCGCTCCTTTTTCTACGATTCTTTCATTGCAATCAATACGGATCAAGAACCGTTGTTTCGTTAGCCTTGACTTTAATCGCCTGAATGTCTTTGTACACGCTGCCCGCCCTGAACACCCTCAATTTATACGTTGCTTCAGCAAGATAGGAAATAAGCGGAGTCGTATCAGAAGCCGTCATTGACGCCGTTGCGTTATCACAGCTGTCAGCAGCATCAAAATCCACCGTATCAGTGTAAACACAGAGAGTATCACCAATCACGGACGTAGCCTTAATGGAACCTGAAAGCTGTTGTTCGATCATGCGCAGGACTGGCTTCAGCATATACTTACCGTTGCCTGTGGTTTTTATCGATTTTCTAAGGTCAAAATCGATCACGATCGTCTTAGGTACACCCGCCTCAATTACAAAAGGTGTGTTTATTTTCAAGCCGCTTTCAGTTCCACTCGGGACTGTTAGAGGATGATCAGTTCCGGCCGCATCGACGAGATGGGCCGTCTGTCTTGCCGAAAGAGTCAGGCGTGTCTGGGCATACGTACCAGGATCCATTGTGGTTATTGTCGCGAGCGGGGCAGATAGCCCTCCCTGGTAGTGCAACAAATCTATTTCGGTAGCTGTTTGAAGAGGAATGGTCAACCATCCTCCGTCCGGCTTTAGGACCGAAACACTATCGACCGTAACATAGACGTTTCGGGCATCCGCTACCGGAGCATCAGTTATTTTGAATGACAATGCGTTGCTCGATGTTGAACCCACCGGCGATGGACTCTGCGCTTCGGGATTTCCTCCAAGAGTCCCACCGCATCCATCCGCAAGGATCACACAGAGGAGCAGACCGAAGATATTCTGGTAGTTTTTCATAGCTGCTTACTCCGTAAAGGGAAATAATTGAATGTTTACCTGATAAACTTGGTCCGAGGCCTCACAGCGCTCCGCTTCGTCCAAGAGCTGTAGCTGGAACGCATGTATCATTCCTCTGATTTTTTGAGCTGTCTCCTCGTTAACACTCAGAGTGATAGCACTTACGTCCCGCCTCGAGCCGTTCATTGAAGTCAGCGAATTCTTCGCATGATCAATCATACTCGAATGATAACTTACTAGTGCCAGACCTTTAATACGATGGCCAGTGGTCACCCGATTTTTCGTTTGACGATAAGTATCGTTTTCCTTATCGTAGTTAATAAGCTCAAGTTTCAACAGCAACTCAATACTCTCTTCTACCAAGGCCGGTTTCAACGCGGGAGTTATTTTTTTGCAGATCCAGAGCACATCATTTTTGAAACCTCTGGTGCCTATTAATTCCCAAATCACAGGATGATACCAATGAGAAAAATAGTCGAGCAGACTTTTATCAATTTCGTCAGGGACTATGCTTCTCTTAAGCGATTGAAGCTCTTGGAAATGAACTTCTTTCTGAAGACTCGATTTTGCATTACTAAAGCTAACCATTGCTATGAAATATTTTAATTCCTCTGCCTCAAAGGAAAAACAGCCAGCAACCCTTTTTGCAGCTTTCAATGTCAGTGGACGATATCCGTTAACAATCTGGTGCATCACCGTCGTTCCACTAAAGCCTAGATCATCGGCATATTTCTGATAGGAATAGGAATGGACTGATTCTTTGCAGTGCATATATATAGCTTTGAGGAAGAGCCTATAGTCAAGATAGGAACTTGGCTTGACGTCTCGCGTAGCTTTTTCTATATTTGTAAGATGCTTTACCATACAGCTACCCTCTTTGGGGACTATAGTGTCGTCAATACCTTATCGGTATCAATCGGCGAAACTTTACCGCTAAATTGTGTATTTCAGCAATTTGTAACATATTGATATTGCCGATTTCTTCAAAGAAGGCCTAAAGTTTTCCGAATTTAAATCCGAAGAGTTTTGTGTATGGGGCATCTAGATGGTAAAGCCCTCAACAAAAAAAAGGGAAAACACATGTTCAAGTCTAAATCGACAATTTTCGCGTGTTTCACAGCATTGGCCTTAAGCAGCGCTTGTTCAGACAGCAAATCTCAAGGCACCGGTACTAATGTCTTTACTTTAGCTGATTCGATTCCGTCTGATACTACAGGTAAAACTGGTACTGTTTCTCTCAATGTTGCCTCATCGGTAGCCGCGGCACTGAATCTCTTAGCCACTGACGCGGCCGCTCCCACAACACGAGCTATTGGAAGCAACATCGAACTCACTTATGCCAAATTCAATATTGCAAAAATACGCGTAAAGGCTACTAAAGATCAAAGCGCCGATGAGAAAACCTTGGAATCGATGGAAAATGACGAAGAAAAATCGTCTGCTAAAGAAGTCGAAGTGGAGACTGGGGATGATGATGCAACTCTAACAGCTTCAAACAAAACCCCTAAAGAGCACAAAGACGACAAAGCCGCCAAAATTAAGGCGAAGGCCTCAAAACTCAAAGAGGGCGAAGCCGCACATATCGAGAAAGAAGTGGCCCGCGATAAATCGAATAAATTTGTTGGTCCTTATGTCTATGATGCGATCGCTGGAAAAATCGAAGGAACAGCTCCTACGGTCAACCTCGCAGATGGCAGCTATCATCGCGTTGAATTCCAATTGAAAAGAAATTTCTCCGCTGCTGAAGGCGAAGCTATCCTTGGTAATGTCTTTGCTATTAAAGGCACTTTTCTTAAAGCCGGCGTCAAAGTACCCTTTGAAATTGACTGGCACATTGCACTGAATTTCCGTCTAGCAGGTGATAGCGCAATTACTGTCACCGGAGGAGCTAATAACGCCATGGTTATCAGCTTTGATCTTAATAAATGGTTCGAAGGTGTTGACCTCACAACAGCTACGGTCGATGCAGATGGTACGATATACATCGATAAAAATACTAATAAAGAGATCATGAAAGAGATTCACCACAACATTAAGCTCAACGCGCGTGTTGGCAAAGATCTCGATAACAACAAAACTCTGAATGGCACTGAGGCAGCTGCTACTGCGGAAGACGCTCCGGATGCAACTGTAGAATGATTTAGTCCCGCATAATCTTTCCGTGTTGCAAGAGGCATTTCCTTCGGGGTGCCTCTTTTTTGCGTTTGAAGTCGTAAATCTAAGCCTACTCATCATACTTTTAATACCCGCCAAATAGCTGCGCAAATACAGAAAGATAGCGTCTTTCCTGAATTATGACGCTATAAAATCCGATAAAGAATTATCGTTTTAAACTCCTATCTCAAGCGAGCCACCATGAAAAACACAACACTTACTTTTTTGCTTTCACTTTCAAGTTTGTCAACTGCGTGTGATGGAACCAAATTCGCGGGCGCTAAGTCTGAGACTCAGGCTTTTCAAGTAAGGGTGAGTAATCCTGAAAGCGCCTCCACCAGCGGCAGCGATGCTATACCATCCACACCCGCGAGTACCGTCCAGTCCGGCATAAAAACGAAGGCTGGCAGTTCAGACAATGATGAAAAAGAATCTTTGGCAGAATGCTCAAAGCTCACAGGCGTGGCTGTCGAAGCGATCAAAGTAGCGGGCTCAGAAAATGACATTTTGTTAGATCCGCACCAGGCTTTTGTCCTTCGCGAGACCGGAAACAAAAACTCCATTAAAATCGACTTTAAAGCAACGCCAGAGAATCCGCACGTCAAAGCCATTTGCGTCTTCATCGCGGGCAACCAAAATGAAGTGCGTCTGAATGTAGCCAATCATATAGATTCAATCTTTGTCGTGATGCGAGGTAATCATGCGTCAATGGATATAGCGACTGTTAAAGGCAGTGTCATTGACAGCATTGAGATGGACGCTAAGGGCAATGGAGGACAGCTGGTTCTCTCAGGAGAAGGCCAATTCCCTTGCGATAAAGGCAACCAGAGTATTCACTGCAATTGAGACTACGATCGCAAAACCAAGCGCGACTCTTAGCCTGCTGCTGGACTCATCTATGATTTTTAAGGGGCTGTTGGATGCAACCGATTGAACAGGGCTTCCTGTCGCTCATTGAAATCCACAACCCCTCTCATAGAATCCTCATAGGACGAAGTAAAGTCAAAGCTTAACACCAAAAACCCCGTAAATGCGGATGCAAGGAGTTTCCAATCCTTGTTCCAAGAAAGTTCGTTTTTCCGATGGTATGCTATATACGCAGGGACTAGGATTGCAGCCGTAGCTCCAGTTGCAATCCCAAGCCGAATAATTGCGCTTTTTGTCTCACCAACATACAATTGACCCAAGCCCGGCACTACGGATCGAGAGAAGGCCGTTTCCTTTGATTTCCAAGGAACGGATTTTGCCTCCTTTGCGAAAGCGGCCGTAGGGGATTCGGGAAACTCGCTCAGCAACACATCAAACGTCTCGTCTGAAGAATCTCTCGGAAATCCTGTCACACCAATATTGCGGTAAGCCCAACCCAGACGATACAGAGTTAAAAGCCTTAACTCTGTCTTGGGATGATGCATAAGCAGGCCCTCCCAAAGCTGGACTGCGCTATCTGCCGAGCGTAACCTCAAATTTCCTATATCTAGAGATGCGGCGAGAGCTTGAAAAGCGGGAAACTCCGTTAGAGTTGCAGCCACCTCTGCAAAATATGAACTCATACTTCGTAATGGTGGCTCAAAACGATAGCGGTAAAGACTTTCCGCTTGGATAAATTGAGCTTGTTCGGCGAGAGGTGCATGGGTCGAGGAGACTTTCGCAATTGTCTCCTGCAACCTTAGCTGCGACTCTTGGAAGATCTGGTCATCGGGGCTGATCAGAATGGAAGGTGTACTGCATCCACAGATGAGAGATGACGAAACGATGAGGAGCAAAAGCAATTTACTAATTGTAAGCTTCAAGATACAGTCCTTCAGATATAGCATTTCATTTTTCTTAGAGTGTCTATCTCATTACTGTGGAATGCAAATCGATTTCTTAAAGAGGGCATAATTTGTCATCAAAGATAAGTATTTTGAGACAAATTCCTAAGAGTATATGGATACTTGGATTTGTTAGCCTGTTTATGGATATTTCCTCGGAAATCATTCATAGCCTATTACCCTTGTTCATGATGACAAGCCTTGGTATGAGTGCGCTTTCCATAGGGCTTATGGAAGGCTCTGCCGAAGCGACCGCACTTATTGTAAAAATATTTTCAGGCGCACTGAGCGATTATTTTGGAAAAAGAAAAACTCTTGCTCTTATTGGATATTCACTGGGAGCTCTCACAAAGCCCCTTTTTGGTTTGGCTGGCGGCATCGGTCTCATCCTTTCAGCGCGACTCCTAGACAGGATAGGCAAAGGAATTCGCGGGGCTCCACGCGACGCCCTGGTAGCTGACCTTTCTCCCCCCCATCTGCGGGGCGCTTCTTTTGGACTCAGACAATCGCTTGACACTGTAGGGGCCTTTATCGGTCCGCTCTTGGCAGTTGGATTTATGCTGCTCTGGAAAAATGACTTTCGTGCCGTTTTCTGGGTAGCTGTGATTCCCGGTCTGATGGCCGTGCTCCTACTTTTATTTGGAGTAAAAGAACCAACTCCGGAGAAAGTCCATAAACGGACAAATCCCATTAAAAAGGCAAACCTCAAGCGTCTTGGATCATCCTACTGGTGGGTGGTCGGGGTTGGAGCGGTGTTCACCATGGCGAGATTCAGCGAGGCTTTCCTGGTCCTAAGGGCCCAGCAGGTCGGGATCCCACTCGCCCTTGTGCCGCTCATCATGGTCGTAATGAATATAGTCTATTCACTGTCAGCCTATCCCTTCGGCAAGCTTTCGGATCACGTTAGCCATTCGCGACTGTTGAGCTATGGTATTGCAGTTCTCTGCCTGGCAGATATCGCTCTGGCTACCGGTACACACTGGGGGACGCTAATACTGGGAGTGGCCCTCTGGGGTATTCACATGGGTATTACCCAGGGGCTACTCGCTGCAATGGTGGCAGCTGTCGCACCAGAGGACTTACGCGGTACCGCCTTTGGTTTTTTCAATCTGACGTGTGGCGTAGCTATGCTTGGGGCCAGCAGTATTGCAGGGTATCTCTGGGAGAAGTTAGGGTCTGCGTTTACGTTCGGAGGAGGCCTAATCTTTTGCGTTGTGGCCCTTGGAGTTCTTATGTGTAAACCATCTGAATACAAGAGTGTCACTACTTCGTGACATTTGTACTCACTCTTTTCGATTGCGAGAATAATGGCTCACGCACTCTTCGAAAATTCACGCGCGGGACTGCAACCGCCAGGCATTCCCGATGACCGACACTGAACTTAGACTCATAGCTGCTGCCGCAATCATAGGGCTCAATAGAATGCCAAACGTGGGATAGAGCACACCAGCCGCGATTGGTATCCCGAGCGCGTTATAGCCAAATGCGAACCAAAGGTTTTGCTTGATACACGCACTATCCCCGTCAGATCTCCTTTCACGAGTGTAATGCCAGCGCTATGAATGGCGACATCCGTTCCCGTCCCCATGGCAATGCCAATATCCGCTTGCGCAAGGGCTGGCGCATCATTAATTCCGTCGCCTGCCATTCCCACAATGCGGCCCTTTTTTTGAAATTCCTTCACGATCTCGGCTTTCCCCTGCGGAAGGACGTCAGCTCTGTTGTTTGTCAGGCCTACTTTTTTTGCGATAACGGCTGCGGTTTTGCTGTTATCTCCTGTGACCATGACTATCTCAATTCCAAGGGATTTGAGGTCATTGAGAGCTTGAACAGTCGTCTCTTGGGTGCCCTCGATCGCTGGGCATCAGCAACCATCTGAACTATCTGCGAAAGCAAAGTGTCTTTTCCCACTTTCTCAGCCCGCATAAGAACCGCAGTCTCATCATTCATGTATCGGAGTCGTCTTTCTCGTGCTCTAGAGAGGCTGTTACGGGCTCTAGGGCCATACCACAGATGGGGCAGGACCCAGGACCGATCTGCCGAATCTCGGGATGCATCGGACAGGTATACGGAACGCCTACTTTTGGCAAAGAACTACCCATTGGTTTCGCAATTAAAAAAGACGAAAGGGCCACGTCGAATTTTGCTTTGCATTTTAAGCTGCAGAAATAATATGTCTTTGATTCGAAGGCTCTTTTACCCTTCGCCGTCTCAGGATTCACCGTCATTCCACAGACAGGATCAATAGTTTTGGAATCGAATTTGTCTGATTGAGATGGGTTGGTCATATGTTGAGAACCTTGGTTCGACATGTGCTTCTCCTGAATGGCGTCCCAGGGTATGCATCCAAGGCCCTGACCTTCATAGATTTCCGCAAAGCTCAACATTAAAAATCGAGCGTGTCCTACATATACCTCGTTTTGCGTGAATCTGTGACATCCAGGATGTCTACTATTGCAAGACTCTTTGGTAAACTGGATTTTTACCCATCTACCGCCGCAAAGCTGGGAATATGGTCCCGGTATTGCATTAAGCAAAATGTAAAAAACAAATTTTGTAAAAACCCTTCTTGGAGATATATATGGTTTTCAACGGCGCAGAATTTCATTTGTTGGTGAATCATCTCCCTGTCGTAGGTTTTTTGGGAGTCGTTCTGGCTCTCATTGTCGCGATGCAAGTACCAAGCATCGAAATCAAAAGGTTCGTCTTGCTTACAACAGTTGTTGTAGGATTAAGTGCCCTCGCACCCTATTGGACGGGTGAACCTGCAGAAAGCGTTATTGAGGATCTGCCGGGCGTAAGCAAAGATCTCATATATCAACACGAAGATCTTGCTGATAAAGCGACTCTTCTCTCAGTCATCACAGCTTTAGCAGCTGGAGGTGCGTTTTATCTACAACGACGTCGTCCTGAAACTCTCAGCAAAAGCATTCCAACAGTACTTGTACTCTCATTGATAACCGCTGGCGTAATGGGTGCTGCTGCTCATGAAGGCGGGAAGATCCGACACCCTGAAATAAATCCTACATCAAGAGCGCTGACCGGATCCTCTGACAATGAAATAAAACATAATTAATGATTGGTTCACGCGCAAGATTATGTTGAAGGCAATGAATATCAAAATCATTCCTAACGGCATTCAATATGAATTTTTCACTTTTCGACTACGAAATAACTTTGACAGGATCCCACCCCAACCCCATAATGAACAAATGTTCAGACAACTTTATTAATGGACTTTCAGGCTCTACAAAGAGTTCAGACTGACATTGAGAGGCATACGTGAAAAACAATTGGACCACAATAATCGCTCTTACTATCCTCGCCTCATCTTGCAAAACAGGAGACCCTAAAAGCGACGTCAGTGAACAAGCTACGGTGACTTCGGAAGACGGGTTGCGCTATCCTGAGCCCGATAAAGAACTTGGCGAATTCTATCACGACGGGGAACTCGACGTTGCCAAACAAATCCCGCTCGTTATTGAAAATCAACTCCGCACCCGTTATGCGTCTGGGCAACGAATGATGAGAGACGCTCACCCGAAAGCACACGGGTGTCTTAAAGCTGTTTTTAAGGTGAACCCGGATATAGATTCAAACTTAGCACAGGGTGTATTCAGTAAAGGCAATCAGTTTGCCGCCATCATTCGCTACTCCAACAGTAGTGGCGATCCGACGCAACCTGACATCAAGGGTGACGGCCGTGGCATGGCGGTCAAACTCTTGAATGTCCCCGGCAAAAAAATCCTTGAAGAAGCAAGTGAGTCGAAAACTCAAGATTTTATTATGATCAACCATCCCGTTTTTTTTGCGTCAGAACCTAAAGATTATCTGAATGCATTAAAAAATGCAGACAGCTCAAGCATCCTCGGCAAGTTGTCAGCCCTTAATTCTCTTGGCATCAAAGGCTCACGTATCGCACTGACGATTCAGTCGAAAAAGATAGCGTCGCCTATTCAGTCTCCATACTTTTCAGAAGTTCCTTATCAGCTCGGATTGGGCGACAAACGGCAGGCGGCCCGCTATCGTGCCGACCCTTGCCCCGAAAATGGTGCTGATCCAGTTCCTGACAACACGGATGATAAAGATTATCTTCGTCATAGTCTCATCAATCATTTTAAAACAGCTGATGCCTGCTACACTATTTCGGCTCAGTTACGGCAAGATAATTCCATGAGCGTGGAGGATTCACGAGATGAGTGGAACTCTCCTTGGGTTCCGGTCGCAACTCTGACTATGGACCGAAAGGCTCAAAATATTGCGGAATCCCCCGTGACCGATGATGCCAGAAACACTGCCTGTGATACGCTTTCTTTCAGTCCTTGGCATTCTTTGCCTGAGCACAAGCCGCTAGGCGCTATGAACAGACTACGTAAAATAATTTATGAGCACATAAGCAAATTTCGCCATCAGACCAATAAAGAAGTCCGGAAAGAGCCAGCAAGTTAATCCTAATTCTACAGATGAGGGCCGAGCTTTTTTAAGCTTGGCCCTTTTTTGCTTTAAACCCATCCAAACCTCTGACTCTTAAAAACTTAAGAAAAGAGGTACAGTAGACTTTTAAGGCCATCAGCCGGCCTATTCTGGCAAAACCTTAGGAGCAGTTGCAATGAGCGTGAAAGATTCCCGTATAGTCCCAAAGACTGAAAACCATAAAAACGAACGAACAAATTGGTTAAGAGCTGCCGTCCTGGGAGCTAACGATGGTCTCCTTTCAACGGCAAGTCTTATCATAGGTGTCGCCGCTTCGCATGCAGAGCGGAGTCAGATTTTGACGGCAGGCTTGGCAGCATTGGTCGCTGGCGCACTATCGATGGCAGCAGGCGAATATGTGTCAGTGAGTTCTCAGGCTGATACGGAAAAAGCCGACTTGGCCAAAGAAAGAGCAGAATTGAATGATTCCCCAGAATCTGAACTCTTGGAACTTGCTCGCATTTACATGACGCGTGGACTGGAGGAAGGACTCGCGGTAGCGGTCGCAAAACAGCTCATGGCGTTTGATGCTTTAGGATCACATGCGCGCGACGAGCTTGGCATAAATGACAGGAGTATAGCGAAGCCTATCCAGGCTGCATTTTCTTCTGCGGGGTCTTTTGCAGTTGGAGCCATACTCCCACTCTTGCTCAGCATTTTTTTACCGATGAGCGCATTAATGTATGGAGTCGGAATATCTACGGTCCTATTTCTTGCCGCTTTAGGGACAACGGCCGCCAAGGCTGGAGGCGCGCCTCTTTCAAAGGGTGCGATCCGCGTTGCATTTTGGGGCTTGATTGCGATGGCTGTTACTGCTGGAGTAGGTGCAATGTCAGGCAAAACGTTTTGATTAAATTCTATCGAAGCAAGAACCGTTTTATATCATCAGTAAACCAAGCTCTGACCGTCATGAAATTGGACAGTCAGGCGGTCCTAAGACAGGCAGTCCACTGATGATAGGTCTTATCATTATAAAGACTTCTTTAATTCCTAATACCTGCCACTCATCTTCTCGTGCCTCAATTGAGCAAGCTCCTTGCATTAACTTAAAACTGTAACTGCGAGGTGGGACGAAACGGCGAAAATCGCTTATTTCATGCCCACAGACGATTATATCACCGTTAATCAGGAGTTTTTTTGACCACTCGTTTGCAAAACACCGCATTTTAGAAAAATTTTATTTCCGAAAAAGGGACTGAACCATCATCACTCTATTTGATGGACAAAGATTATCTTCACTTATGCAAGGCCTAGTTAATAAAACGATAAGGGCATTGCTTAATGCCGATATCACTCAATAAAAAGGATATTGTATGAAAAAAGAGACGTTTTGCATCCCCGCCGATGTTGAACGACTGTTCAAATAGCACGGCTTTTCTAACGCTAGGGCAAGGAATTGCGCTGCGTTTCCCAATACTTCTCGACTTGACAGCTACCTTCTATTCCTTTAGACGCTGCCTTGTAGTCGTAAGAGCTAAAAAACTACGATTCACTGCCTCAGGAGATTTTATGTTTTCACTTCGTTACGCTCAAGATGGACTCAGCGCGCGTTCTCAGTTTATGCGTTTGTGCGGAAAACTCCAGGGCCGCAAGGTCGTGACCCTGAACTCTAATCCTGAGGCCTGCGCACGCGTTCTCGCCTCCTCCAACACCAAAGGTCAAGGCATCGAGCTTATGCTAGCCTGCCCAGCTTGGGAGCCTGTGTTTTCCATTGAATCGGTCGATGGCGATAAGTGGGAATGGCTTTCTAAA
>JACMOC010000016.1 GCA_014378195.1 Oligoflexus sp.
GAGGATGCAGTTGATCGACAGGAATATTGGGATAAGGGCAAAATTCCCAATAAAGTAAAGAAAGTCAGTGGCCTTAGATAGGTTTTCACCCGGTTACTCCAGTTCAGTACGTGCAATTATGCTTTTATTATATGCCGAAAGTGTAAAAAAACGGAGGGCACTTCGGTGCTATACCCCTATTTGCTCTACAAAAAACTCGCGAAAGAACCATAAAGCTCAAGAGCGCAAGATCCGACAGGGCTTATGCAACACATTGATGTTGCAGTTCTTAGCCATAAAAAGTGATTAATTGTCATTTTGGCTAATGGACGCTCGACCCATTACGGTCTATGTTTACAGCGAACAATTTTTGCTTTATCCATCACGTTCTAAGAGGATCTGTCGCATGAAGACCATCATTGCCACTTCTTTGCTAAGCGTTGCCCTCACTTCATCTGTTTTTGCCGCTGATAAAAAAGTCGATGCAAAAGCCAAAGATAAAAGTTCAGAAACCAAAGCCGAAGCTCCGAAAGCGGATGATAAAGGCCCGGAAATCACTCAAAAGTGTGCGCTTGAATTTGAACACGATGGTAAATCAATTGGTACCGTCGTTGTTGGACTGTTCGGGAAAGTCGTTCCTAAAACCGCTGATAACTTCATCGTTCTTTGTTCCGGCAATACAGCGAAGGTCCTGACCGACGAAGCTAAAAAAATAGAAAAGGAAGACGCGGTTCTTAAAAAAAGCGCGAAGTTTGCCGAACACAAATATTCTAAAACCGTTGTGCACCGCATCATTCCGGGCTTCATGGTTCAAGCCGGCGACTTTGAAAATGCCAATGGAACAGGCGGCAGCTCGATCTATGGCCGTACGTTTGCCGACGAAAACTTCACGTTGAAGCACATGGGCGCGGGCACATTGAGCATGGCTAACGCCGGCCCTGGCACGAATGGCTCACAGTTTTTTATCACTGTTGCTGACACTGCTTGGCTTGATGGACATCACGTAGTGTTTGGTAAAGTGATCGAAGGCATGGATGTTCTGAAAAAAGTGGAGAGCTTCGGTAGCCAGAGCGGTGCGACGAGTGGAAAAGTCATGATCTCAAACACAAAAGAAGTAAAATAATCATCCAGCAGAGAACTTCCTCCAAGGAAGTTCTCGCCTCACTCTGGCCATATCCTACCTTCCGACACTCAACTCACTCGCAGCCATAGAATCAGGGTTTAATTTCCGACGTGGTTTTTTCTGCGGCAAGGCTCGCGCCGTGGCCGAGATCATCTTCTGACGACGGAGACGGTATACGCCCGAAGGCAGTAATGTGGCTTGGTGAATCAAGCCCAGATCAGTCGACGCAGATGTGTGGCCTTCGATCGGAGCGGCGTGGAGCACTTCTCCCAAAGTGAAAACCGCGAAAAGAAGAAAACCGCCGATTTTGCAAGTCATAAAGTCTCTCCTCTCGTCGGGGAATGGAAATATCGTAGCGAACAAATTCTGAATTGCCTAGTAAGCCATCTCGGAATTAGCCTTGGCCATCGAGAGTCAAAAGCGCCTTGTAGAGCTCCGGACGACGGTCTCGGAAAAACCCCATACCGGCGCGAAACTTGCGCGCAGCCTCAAGATCAAGCGGAGCGATCAGGACGCCTTCAAAATCCGCGCGCTCTTCAACCAATTTATCGCCTCGATAGTCGCTCAAAAAAGAATGACCATAAAAATCGCAATAAGACGATTCAAAGCGTTCCTGGCCGATCCGGTTTGCTGCCCCGACGTAACATGAATTACTCACAGCGTGTCCAATCATTGCGCGCTGCCACATATCAGGCGTGTTCGGCGTTTCGACTTCGGCCGCTGGCTCGCTCCCTATCGCGGTGGGATAAAGTAGCAAATCCGCGCCTTTTAAAGCCATGATTCGCGCGCACTCCGGGAACCACTGATCCCAGCATATGCCGACGCCGATCTTTCCATATTGAGTCGACCAGGTTTTAAAACCACTGTCGCCATTGTTGAAATAATATTTCTCTTCGTAGCCCGGACCGTCGGGGATATGCGACTTGCGATAAACGCCGAGCTGCTTGCCATCGGCGTCAAACATCGCAAGACTATTGAAATAAGCCTGACCCGCGGCTTCAAAAAAGCTGACAGGCAGGACGACGCGCAACTCGGCCGCGAGTTTTTGAAACTGGCTCAAAAAAGGATGGCCTTCGAGAGGATGGGCCCAGGAAAAATATTCTTCGCGTTCGAGTTGGCAGAAATAATAGCTTTCGAAGAGTTCAGGGAGAAGAATAATCTTCGCGCCTTTAGCCGCCGCCTCGCGCACCATAGCTTCCGCTTTTGCGAGGTTTTCGGACACATTCGAGCTGATTTGCATCTGTACAAGCGCGAGCTTATTCATCATCTGATCCTTACTTCGAAGCGGGTTGCTGCTGCGTCAGGCAATGAAAGCTGCCGCCGCCGGTAATGATAGTGCGCGAAGCCAGACCGATGACCTCATGGTTTGGAAAGCAGGATTTTATCACAGCGAGGGCTTTTTTATCATTCGCATCATCGTACTGAGGAACGATCACGGCACCGTTGCAAATATAGAAGTTGGCGTAAGTCGCAGGAAGTCTTGTGCCGTCTTCCAGGTGCATGCGCGCTGCCGGCAACGGAAGTTCGACGACCTCGAAGGCTTGGCCCTTGGCATCACGTGCCGCTTTTAGGATTTCAAAGTTGTGTTTCATGCGGCCGTAATTGATGTCAGCCGTATCTTCGCACATGGAAGTGAGGATAGTGTGTTCGTCGCTGAAACGTGTGATGGTATCGACGTGACCGTCGGTGTGATCGCCTTCGAGGCCTAGGTTCAGCCATATCACCTGCGTGAAGCCAAGGTTATCACGAAGGACTTTTTCGAGTTCGGGTTTACCGAACGTAGGATTGCGCGTATCCGTTAGTAAACACTGTTCCGTCGTGATGCATGTCCCAAGGCCATTGATCTCGAGCGATCCGCCTTCCATGACGACAGGGATATCGTATCGATCCACGTGGAGAAAGCGCGTGACCTGAGGCGGCACAAGGTTGTCGTTATCCCATTCGTATTTTTTGCCCCAGGAATTGAATTCCCAGTTGGTCGCACGCATTTTGCCCGCTGCGTTCAAAACGAAGATAGGACCGTTGTCTCGCATCCAGACATCATCAAGGGCGACGTCGTGGAAGGTGATCCCAGCGATGCCTGCGAGCGCTGATTCGGCTGTCGCACGGGCTTCGGCATCACGCAGAAGGAGGTGTACGGGTTCGAAGCGGGTAATCGTTTTGACAAACTCCGTGTATTCCTTGCGGACCTCACTGAGGTGCCCATGCCACATCTCTTCATCAAAAGGCCAGCTCATCCACGTAGCGGCGTGAGGAGCCCATTCTGCAGACATAGAGTAGCCCTGTTCGAAGGGAAGGCCGGTGAGTACAGACGATGGTGTTGTCATGGCTATAATCCTAAGGTCAGGTGAGGCCAAAACGACAAAAAAAAGAGCCTCGTAAGAACGAAACTCCTATCTAGATTTGCGTCAAAACGCAATAATTAATTATTCAAGAATGAGTAAATATTAGGATTTTTTCCAGGCGATAGTGCCCGAGAGTTGCTGCGGATAACACTGCTTTTTGTCGTCAGTGCAGATAAAGGCCCGGACTTCGTAGGCGATCGTACCGGATTTCGCTGCCGAATCGATCGGAGCAAGAACTTTGAAACCTGGAATTTTCTCGTCAAAACTCTTACTTACGTACTTGCCATCTTTCATTTCCAGATTGAGTCCCGGAGCTTTTGTGAAGGTCACAGACCAAGGCCCATCTTTTGTTACGTGCAGACCGGCGTCGGGTTTGACCAAGACTTCGATTTCAAGGTTTTGGCCAATGACGTGCGTTTTGGTTTCGACTGACGAATGTTTTTCGCCGAAGCCAAAGAGGGCCGATGAACTCAGAACTGACAACAAAACGATAAGTTTTTTCACTGATCCGTATCTCCCTAACTAATCGCGCCTGAGAAACGTCCGCGGCGCAGACGCCGTTGTTTGACGAGGTTTTTCCTTTGGACAGAGATGACCGAAGGCAGAGACTCAAGACGCGTGATGACTGTTTCTAGATGGCTGAGATTTCGAACCCCGATTTCAAACTCAAGCAGGCCCGTGAGGCCAGCCTCGATTTTCGCTTCCGCTTTGTGAACGTTAACGCCGTTGTTGCTCAGAAGTGTCGTCACTTCCGCGAGCACGCCGGATTTCTCTTGGGTTTTCATGCTGATCGCACAGCGATGGTAGTTTTCTTCGACCTGAGCCTTGGCCCATTCGACCGCAATTTTGCGGGCTGGATCCGTATCGAGCGCGCGGGGGCATGTGCTTCTGTGAACAGTGACGCCTCGACCGCGGGTAATGAATCCCACGATGTTTTCGCCCGGAAGCGGGAGACAGCATTTGCCGAGGTTGACCAGAACATCACCGTAACCCGAGACAAGAATGCTACTATGTGCCGATTTTTTGTCTGGTTTTGCCTGATCAAGCCCCTGGCGATGGATCTGTTCCTGTATCGTTTCTTTCGGCTCCGGAGCCGGGAATGTTTTGGCGACAACATCGTGGGCATTGAGCCGGCCGTAACCGATCGCAACAAGCACGTCTTCGAGAGATGACTCACGCGCGGCCTTGATGAGCTTCGCGGCATCACCGCTTTTTTCGAGCTCGTCGAGTCGGAAATGACGTTTCTCAAGTTCCTGAGCTAGAAGTTCGCGGCCCAACTTGCGGCTTTTATCGCGCTGTTCGCTACGAAGGAACGAACGAATCTTGGCGCGGGCTTTCGATGTGACAACGAAGTTCAACCAGTCTTTGCTTGGTTTTTGGTGCGGTGATGTCAGGACTTCGACCATATCACCTGAATTCAGTTTCGTTTTGATAGGCGACATGCGTCCGTTGATCTTGACGCCGATGCATTTGATCCCGACGTTTGAATGCACGCTGAAAGCAAAGTCCAGTGCGGTTGCATGCTGGGGCAGCGAAAACACATCCCCTTTGGGGGTGAAAACAAAAAGCTCTTCTTCAAAGAGGTCGACTTTCACCGCCTCGAGGAATTCATCAGGGTCTTTAAGTTCGTTTTCCCATTGCATGATCTGACGAAGCCACGAGAATTTCTGGGCGTCGGTCACCACAGTATTTTTATCACGTTCCTTGTAGGTCCAGTGAGCAGCCACACCGTACTCGCACGTCTCGTGCATCTCTTTCGTACGGATTTGGATCTCAGCTGTCTCGCCGTTCGGACGAACCACAGTCGTATGCAGAGATTGATAGAGGTTAGCCTTGGGCATCGCGATATAATCTTTGAAACGACCGGGCATCGGCTTCCACATGGCGTGAACCATGCCAAGAGCCTCGTAACAATCCTTGATCGAACGCACTATGATTCGGAACGCGAAAAGATCATGGATGTCTTCGAATTCCAGGTGCCGTTCCATCATCTTTTTGTAGATGGAGAAAAAGTGCTTCGGTCTGCCGTACACTTGCATGTCGGTGAAACCGTATTTCGTCAATTCCGCTTCAAGCACGGTTTTGACTTCGCTGATGTAATTCAAACGCTCGGATTTTTTCGCCGCGATTTTTTGACGAAGGTCTTGATAGACCTCATATTTCAATACGCGAAGGCAAAGGTCTTCCAGCTCACTTTTGATCCCGTTGATACCGAGACGGTTGGCGAGCGGTGCGTAAATGTCGAGTGTTTCCTGGGCGATGCGTTTGCGTTTTTCCATGGGCATATCGTCCATGGTGCGCATGTTGTGCAATCGATCGCAGAGCTTGATGAGGATGACTCTGAGGTCCTTCGCCATCGCTATGATCATCTTGCGGAAGTTCTCGGCGAGTTTTTCTTCGTTTGAACGGAACTGTATCTTGTTGATTTTGGTCAGTCCATCAACGAGCTCACGCACTTCAAAACCAAATCGTTTTTCGACTTCCTCAAGGGTGGCGGGCGTGTCTTCGACAGTGTCGTGAAGTATGGCGGCAACGATCGAAGGGGTGTCGAGCTTCAGGGTCGAAACGATGATAGCCACCGCAAGGGGATGGCAAATATAGGGTTCGCCTGAATTACGTTTTTGGGAGATATGGCATTCGGCAGCATACTCGTAAGCCGTGCGGATGATGGTGCGGTCGACGGTGGGCATATTCATATCAAGACTTGCCAATAGGGCCTTAAACTCGTCATCCGGACAAAGCACGGGTTTCGACGGGGGCACTGTTGGATGAGTGAGTTCTTTCTTGATACTTTCAGCCATGCATTTCCGCTCGTTTGAGAGGTTGGTCTTTAAAAGACTCCCAACGCCTATTCTCTCATAAAAGCAGGAAAATACCGCTTTAATTTGGAGAACAGACAAATCGTTTTTGGGGGAGTCCGAGCACCGGGGAAGCTGGTCTGTAACATGGCGAGAAGACATCTAAAATTAAACCAAGGTCTAATGACCTGTCAGCCGCCCATAGAGTCCCGAAGCCCCTTAATCCAATCGGCTGTTTGGAACTCTTCATTGAGCCTTTCGCAGAGGATTAGGCCTTCGGGATCGCCCTTGCCTTCGGGTTTGTGGCTCAGGATAATGCTTTTAAGCTTCTGGTATGCCACTTCTAATTCGTTATTTATGATAAGAATATCATACTCATGCGCCTGCTTTATCTCATCGTAGGCATTCTGCAGGCGGACCCAGCGGATCTCAAGACTATCCGAGCCTCGCTTCTCCAACCGCTGCCACAAAGAGGCGAGTGAAGGCGGCAATATAAAGATGCTGATGGCATCCGGCAGGAGGCTTTTCGCATTGTGCCAGCCCTGTATATCGATTTCGAGTAGCGGATCCTTGCCATTGGCCTCTATCCGCCTCAATTCGCTAAAACTGGTTCCGTAAAGGTTGCCATGGACCTCCGCCCATTCGATGAAGGCGTTGGAATCCGCCATCGAGCGGAAGGCATCTGGCTTGATGAAGTGATAATGCACACCATCCACTTCGCCGGCCCGAGGCGCGCGCGTCGTGTGGCTCACGGAGATCTCAAGGCGCGGGCACTCTTTAAGCATCCGACGATTGAGGGTGGTTTTGCCTGTGCCCGAGGGTGCTGAAACGACAAATACTGTCATAAAAAGCCTCTATAGCAATCACGTCGCCAGACGCTACTCGATGTTTTGGACCTGCTGTTTCAAACGTTCTATCGTCTGTTTGAGCGTAAGGGAATGCGTGGCAACGTCAAGCTGAGTGAGTTTATTGGATATCGTGTTCACTTCCCGGTGCATTTCCTGACAAAGGAAATCGAGTTTACGACCTGCTTCGTCTTCACTATTGAGTATACGCAGGAATTCGTCCTCGTGGGCCTTAAGGCGCGTAAGTTCTTCTTCAATATCCGCCCGGTCCGTGAGGATCGCGAGTTCGGTGAGGAGGCGCTCGTCGGGAATAAGGGTCGAAATATCCGGTACGCTTTCGTCGAGCAGGCCAAGGAGTCGATCGAGGCGTTTTTTATAGGAGTCAAACAACGCGCTTTGAATGATTTCGCGTTTTGCCAAAATTGCTTCGCGATCAAAACGCATCGCATCGACGAGTTTGATCAATGCGGTTTTGAGAACGGCGCCTTCGCCCGCGCGTTGTTTGCTCACGCGATCCAAAGCGATCTCAATCACGGCTCTCAGGTTTTCTTCGTGGTTGGTCACGTAAGTGTCACCTGGAATCGATGGCCCGGTCTCCAGGGTGCCTTCCAAACGCAAAACTTCGAATTGCGAGAGGGGCGTGAGTTCGGGGCTGAGTCGGGAAAGCTCGGCAGCAAGACCGAGGTAATGGTGAACGGCGGCTTCGTTGAGTTTAGGCAGATGAGAGGCCTTATCCGTCTGACTTAAATCAAAAAATACATCGATTTTGCCCCGTTGGACATGAGCCTTGACCAAAGCCAGAAGCTGAGGCTCGAGCGCAAGGAGGCTCCGTGGCAGTTTTATGGAAATATCGCAAAAGCGGGAATTGAGCGTACGAATTTCGCAGCGATACTGAGTATTCGCTGTACTGAGTTCTCCACTGCCGAAAGCGGTCATGCTTTTGAGTGACAAGAATTCTCCTAGCGGAGCATGGGACCAGGAGCCTCTACACGCGCCAATATATTGGTAACTGAACACCGGCACGATACCTCCGCAGCTCCTGAATCTCAAGGCGTCTTTCAGGGGGATGAAGTGATGTCCGGGCGGGCAATATTTGGGGTAGTCCATAATGCCTGAAACGCGCTACCATTGAGATCCATGTGTTTGTCTTGAGGTGTCAATGTGGTCAGTGTTAATCTGATCTTTCACATAGTTTCCGCGATTACTTTTGTGGTTCTCATCTGGTACCTGCTACACGTGCAGTCGCAGATGGTATTCATGCGGCAACTCCTGCGAAGTCTGGCGAATCCTGGGCGAACGGTTAAGGTCGACTGGCCCGAGGCTTTTCTCAAACGTTTTGCGTCCGTGCAGGGAATAGCTTTTCAATCGAATGGCGTCAAAGTCCCTCCGCAAAAGATCGATCTCAGGATCTGGACCGAGCTGCATACCCAGCTTGAAATCGAACGGATCGATTGGGCCGCTCCGGTTTGCCGCCTTCAGGTAAGGCAGGAATCGGAGCTAAAAAGCTGGGGTGAGAGACTCGAAGCCTCTCTTCAAGGTAAGATAACTGTCGAATGGTCATCATCGAAAGCATCTTCGAAGGATGTATAGGGAGTCCTATGTTGAAGCGTGTTGTGTTCCTTGGTTTTCTCTTTTTGGCTGGCTGCCAATCCACTCAGGACACAAAAAATCCTGTGATCTCTAAAGACATGGAAATGACCGAAGCTTACGGTCTTGCCAAAATGCACGGCAATGACACTATGCAAAAGGTGAAAGAGCTTGCCAAAGAACGCAATGAATTGCCAAAACTTGCGCAACTCTCTGAGAACGATCTCGTGAGTAATCATAGCAAACTCAATTACAACGAACTTACTCACGCCACCAACATGTATGTGTTTGCGTCGCAAAAAGCCGATCCCAAAGTGATCAAGGCTTTGCTGAATGCGAGCGAACCAGCGGTTCGTAAAGTTGGCTGGCGCCTGGCAGCCGTCAAACCCTCCCCTCAAGTCGCTGTTGTTCTCAATGACATTTTGAACTATGCCCTGGCGAACGGTCGAGAGGACGAAATGCTTGATCCCGATATGGCGCGCGCGATCCAGGAAAACGGGATGAAAGGCGCTTACACGTTTCTCTCCCGCGGTCTTCAGATGCAGGGCACACCGGAATATGCAGCCGCGATGTTAGCGCTCGATCCAAAAAGCGCACCACCCGCTTTCCTCACTTATTTGATGCGTGCCGATCTCGAGGATCTTCGTCAGCTGAACCAGAAATCAGTCAACGTTTATACCTGTACCGTGATCTTCCGTTTCCTCATGGAAAATCCCATTCCTATTTCGCATCCCGGCGTGCCCGCTCTGTTCCTCTTTGCTGTCTCACGGAACCGCGGTCTTGCGGATATGGCCAATGCAGTTCTGGAAAAGCAAATTCCTGAAAACCGTACAAGTTTCGCCTATATGCTAGCGCGACTTCCGGTCCCTGTTCAGGTTGCTTTCATCGAAAACTCTCAGCGTGAAATGACCGCTAACCTTCGGCTTCTCCTGCACGACCTCAAAGACGTCGCACAGAACAAAGAGGTCATCGAAGAGTTGAATTCTCCAAACGAATCCGGCGCTCAATAAACAGTGCGAACTCGTTGACCCTTCCGAATCCAACCTCAAGTCATCAACTCTAGTTCGCTAATCCCGATGTTTTGGGTCGATTGATCCACCGGTCGAGATTAGCGAGCACATGATTTGCCCGCGTCAGCGTCTCATCACTTATATCAAAACTTCGTTTCGTATTGATGTCGCGATCCATGAGATTGTCGATCTGCTCAAGCTCGATGATTTTTTTCAGGGGCAACCGATTCATAAAATATATGGCGTTTGATGGCACCGGCCAGTCACTGCCGTATAAAGTCCGCGACATGATCAAGGGATCTTTCGCGAGGCGGGGAAGATGTGCGAAACGCGAGGGATTGCATATCCCCGAGTTATCCACATAGAGGTGTGGATACTTTTGCAAAAGCTCGTGCAGCCGCGGTGTCTGATCCTCCTCGCGCGTGCCGAGGACACGCGTAACCGAGTGCGCGCAGATCACGGGGATGCCGGCCGCAAGCGGAACTTCAACCCGATCAAGCCGTCCGAAATGGGGGGAAAGCTCGGCAAAGGTGCGTTCGCCACCCATATGAATCAACAGGGGAATTTGCACCTGGGCCAGTCGTTGATAAAAAGCGTCCAGCTTCGAGCTTGCCGGGTCGATGTCCTGAGTCGCAGGCAGCCATTTGATGAGGACGGCCCCTTGTTCGATGCAGTACTCCAGTTTTTCCATAGCGTCGTGAGCGAAGGGGTTGATGCTAGGACCGGGGAGGAGATTGTCGAAGGTGTTACAGATCTTAAACACCCATTCGGGTGGAACATACATTTGGGTGTGATTGGGACAGGGTGCACCCGTTTCATGATTGAAGACCTGATCAAATCCAAGCACGACGCCATAGTCCAAAGTGCTCGCTGCGACAAGATCGGATATCCGTTGAGCCCATACCATATCGAGATCGGTATTTATGACTTCGTCGGTAATGCCTTGCAGCATGCGTATGGCACGAAAGGTCAGGCGCTTTTTGAACTTGGGCGCTAGCCAGCATCCGGAATCACAGCAACCCGAGCCGGTAAGATGAATATGCACATCGATTTTGGGACCTATCATAATTCAACCGATCCATGCTGAAATTGCTTCGATAGTTTGACTATGGAAAGGTAGCAGAAAGTGATTCGCTCTGTCGATAACGAGTATCTGTGCGTATGGCGCAGCTTGCCTCCATGCCGCCTGATCTGACGCGAGGGCGTCATCGCTCCCGAAAATCAATAAGCAATTCTGGCTCAATTTTTCGGCCATAGCCAGTGGAGGTGTGTCGTGCAGAAGGTCGTCAACAAGGGACGGATAGCGGCCCTGATAAGGAGATTCGAGACGAAGTGGAAATGATCGTCGCCGAAAACGCCCGAATGCCGGAATTGTTTCACGCCAACCGTAGCGTCGCCATTGCCGATAAAATTCTGCGGATAAAAGACTTTTCAATTCGTTCCAGACAAAGCGCGCGCTCAGTCGAATGCGGAGTGGGAGCGCTAAAAGTACGATTTTGTCGGGATTTAAAGCCTGAATAAAGCTAGCGTGAAGTATTGATAATGCACCCAGGCTATAACCCACTAGCTCATAAGGGTGGGTATCAAGCGTGCGATCATGAAGGAAACGCCGAAGATCCGCCGCCGCTCCATGAAAACCGCTGCGGGTGAGAACCGTATCGCTGCCCGTTCCATGACCATCAAGATCAAAGAGCAAAACGCTGCGACCACTGCAAATTAAGGCTTTTATCAATGGCTGCCAGGTAAAGAGCAAGTCGTTGCCGGTGCCATGAAACAGTATAGTCAGACGGTGGGCGTGTTTAACCTGCAAGAGGACGTACGCAACCTCTCCCGCACTTGAGCGTGAATAATGACCTTCGTCAATAGATAAAACATCCGGGCCTAGAGAATCTTTCAAAACATCGAGAAACCTGTTCAAACGCTGCGCGTAAGCCGATCGAAGCATGCTTTAAAACTCCTAAGCAATACCTTTGGTTGACGAGCGCCTAGTTCCTCGCTAGCCTCATCCTATACCAATATCGGGGCCCATAACTTATGAATCGATGCACAAGCGAATTGCTAGAATCCTTTCTTGTTGATTATGGCTGGGCCTTTCGTCGTGAGAGTGAGAGTGGAAGTGGGGTAAAAGTAGAAGGCACGAGTTTGTGGAAAACCGGCTTTCGTGGAGAAGAACACATTTTCCCTCTCTCTATTATCATGACCGAAACATGGATCAGTTTTGTGATCCAACCTTTCGTTCCCCTTTCCGTCGATTGGGAAAGCTGGCCTGAGATATCACGCCTGCTGCTCGAGTTAAACGCACGTGCAACGATGGCGAAATTCTCGATCAGTGCCGAAGGTCGAATCGAGCTCGGCATAGAAGTCCTGAATGCCGGCTTTACCTATGAATCCTTTACCCTGACGATGGGGCTCCTCGGATATTACGCAGACTGTTACTACGACGAAATTTTAAGTGGGCTTGACCATCTGGGATATAGCTATACAGAATCATTGAATCTACTGACATAAATTTGGCTTTTGCCACTGGGCCCCACCACCGCGGGAGTCAACCCCCCCGTCCTAACTGCCGATACATCATCAGCAATACCTCCATTTAGAGGACTGATAATGTCGGCGCCTGCGCCTGTACTCAAAATTGGACCCTACGATATAGAATACGAAGTCGGAGCCGGCGGGCTCGGTCGCGTCTTCAAATCGAAAGATCCGGTCACGGGCCACCCGGTTGCTATCAAAATCTTGCATGATCGTTATCAAGAAAGCCGAAAGTTTCTCGGCATATTCCATCGCGAGCTCCTCACCGTTTCCCGCCTCAAACATAAACATATTGTTGGTTTTGTAGATGCGAGTTTTGATCCGCCCAATTGTTATATTGTGTCCGAATTTGTAGATGGGTGGTCGCTCTATAAACTCATGAGGCACTTCGGGCGAATTCCGCCGATGGTTGCGCTCTGTATTGCGATCGATATCTTACAGGGTATCGACTATCTGCATTTGCACGATACGATTCATTCGGATCTTTCGAGCCCGAACGTTTTGATCTCGAATACAGGCAAGGTGCTTGTTACCGATTTTGGTCTCGCCTGTAACGGTGCGGTCGAAAATTACAAAAATTATATGGTAGGTACACCAGGCTATTATTCGCCTGAACATATCGCGGAAACGTCTATTATCAATCAGTCCGATCTTTATTGTGTCGGGCTCCTGATTTTTGAGATGATAAGCGGCGAGAAAGCAGTGAAAGCAAGCAAAGACCGGGCAGAGATTGTGCAGGCGATGAAAAACATCGACTACGGCGCGATCCTTTCGGACGACCCGAAAATGCAATCCATGCTGCGATCACTCAGCAAAGGTTCGCTTCGTTTCAATCCGCTTTGGCGTTATCGCACGGCTGAAAGCATGATATTTGAGATTTATAAGATCTTGAAGCGTTTTGATATACGCTATTCCCGTTATGCTATTCGGCAGTTCCTCGCAGATAGCCAGATGGCGGCTCCTGTTTCGGAAAAGAATAAGCAAGATATATACCATGGTTTTCAGAAATAATGATTGGAGGGCTTCCCTATGTGACAGCCAAGTTTGAGACAAAAGTTGCCGATAATTGTGCACCAAGATAAGCGGCACATGTCTTGCGGGTGAAAGTCCCGTCGCGAAAGGAGGAGTCAGCTCCATTGGGTATCGAGTCTTGCAGTTCAGGCGGCGACAAATGAATTGAAGCGTAGACAGAGAAGCATCCGAGCCGAAATCCTTTAGGATGAACGGTACCAAGCCTCGAAATGCAGCCTATTGTGTGAGCCGATGGTCTAATTATACCAGCAGGCAACAGCGAGCAGAGCGGTCATACTGACGAATCCGCCTGCAAGCAAACACCGGGGTCTCAGCCGTCAGCGAGGATGCATAGATGTGTGACTGAACTTGGGAAGCCTGTGACGTTCTCCCAGGAAGGGAGTATTCGAGGAGCAGCGCCTATGAAGCGTGAGACTAAGGAGAAGACCCGCAGGTGGCAGAGTCGGCCGTAGTAGCAATGAAACGTGTAACGAACGCGGAGCCAAGGGCCGGCAGATTTAATGAGCGCAAAGAGGGAAACAGTGTCCGCACTCAGCAACGGTGGATCAACATGGTCAACAAAACTCCAGCGCATAGGTGAGCTATCGGCGCGAGATAAGACCCTAGTGTTTAATAATCTGGGTCATATCATCGATGCCGCATGGCTAAGGGACGTGTACCGACAGCTCGATGGATCGAAAGCGATCGGCATTGATGGAATCACCAAGGAAGCCTATGGAGTTAAGTTAGAAGAGAACCTTAATGCTCTGATAAAGCAAATTCGTAGAGGACAATACCAACCCAGACCAGCTCGAATAGTTGAAATTCCAAAGGAAGACGGCAGCACGCTCCCCCTAGCGATAAGTTGCTTCGAGGATAAGCTCATCCAGTTTGCTGTGAGTCAAATCCTAAGCAAAATCTATGAACCCTTATTCCTGCCATGCTCCTATGGTTTTCGACCAAATCAAAGCTGCCATGATGCCCTGAAAGCCTTGAGTCAGGCTACGTATATGTTCCAGGACGGTGCAGTCGTTGAAATTGATATCCGCAAGTATTTTAATACGATCCCTCATGGACCGATGTTCGAATTCTTAAAAAGGAAAATAAGGTAGCCATTTCATCCAGTGCTGTCGCAATCCGAATTAAGAGCCTGTAGCTTGAAGTTCAGGTGCAGAACTACTTTGCATTTGATGGAAGGCGAGAGGTGTGTAGAGATCAGGTCTTGCTTTGATTTCTTCATCCGGCTGCTTGAGTACCGAACAAAGGTAGGACTTCGCATCTTCGCAAGCTCCCGAAGCAGTCATGACAAGAATTCGCAGGATATCAAAGACAACTCTTCCTTTCTCCGAGTAGCGGAATTTACAGGCTACGAGAAGAATTTTTTCGCTGCGCAAAAGGCGCTCGGCTCGATTATTATTCGCGGACAGTCGAGGATCTCCAAGATAGGCCATGAGTGCCTTGCGGTGCTTTACCATGTATTTGCATCCTTGGTAAAGATGACTCTTCTTGGGCCACAGAAAGTGAAGGCGATTTTTCGCTTTTCCCTTTGCTTCGGCTTCGATCACGCTCTGCGACAGTGCGATAATTTGATCCCAGACTGGCTTAGCCAATCGTTGCCGATAGTCCAAAACCCGAGCAGGCGATCGACCGTCTTTGTCGATTTGCTTTTCTGTAGCAGCCAAGAGTGCAAAAAGTTCGAGCATTCGATCGCAAAGCCCATCGTCGTCTCCCCGATATCGAAAGAATGGTCGCCGCGCATGCGACGAGCATCCCGCCACGCCCGAGATCCACTGAGCAACAATTGATTTGTTCGGGAAATTGGTACTGAAAAGATCTCCTTGGAAAATTTTGCGCTTAGCCTTCGGTGACGACAGAAAGAGTATTCTCGACAAAAGATCACCGACACTGCCGAAATGGGTTCGAAACAAGAAGATAATGGAGCGAGGATTTGAGCGGTCGGTTAAACCATGCAGGTGGGAAACGTTGAGCTGGGATTTATGGCCATTCCCATCTTTTCACGAAAAAGCGCGGCCTTCTTTTCCTCGATTTCAAAGGCCGAGAAATTTGTAAGATCTTCGGCTGAAACTTCCGCTACATTATCATCGTTCGATTTTATTTCAACCGGCTGAGACGGGACGTAGGGCAGGCCACGATCGAAGGCGGATAGTTCTTCTGCGCTTGGAATATCGAGCTTATCTCGCTGCAGTGACTCGTCAATAATTTTCGAAAGATCCTCGACGCTGTGAGCCGCAGAAGACTTGTCCTTCAAAGACTTGAGGGTTCGTCGATAATTTCGAAGCTTAGATTGCTGCTCTGAAATCACCTTCTCCAGCTGATGGATGTCCTCAGAATCAGCGTCTGAAAATTGCTGATCCTGGGAGCTGGTTTGAGTTTGGGGGATCCTTCAGTTTTTCGGATTTTGGATCGATACCCATTTGAAGGCGAAGATATTTGACGAGGTCGCTGCGACTCTGCTCCTTGCCCATCAAGGTTTTAAGATGTATGAGTACAGCGCGGAACGTATGGACTGCCTGTTCATTGATTTTTGAAGGATCATTAAGCCATTCTTCGGCGAGCACGAGGTCATCGTAAGAAAGCTGATGAGAGTTCATAGAGATATTACCTCTTGGAAATTCTCATCAGCTTAGAAATTCTGAAGAAATTGTCAATTAGTCTTTTATGACCAATTCCTCAACGCGTTTATGGACGGTGAATAGCGCCCCTTCGATTAGCATAGCCAGCTCTGCTGCTGTGATTGAAAACTTCGATCTTTCCTCTTGCAGGGCCAGTAAGGATTTCATCGACGACTTATGAAAGCATTTTTGAGCCAGCCAGAGGCCAACTGTCTTGTGCATTCGCTAAGGCTCCTCATTTTGTATAGTTCAACTATACGAAGCGGAGCGTCAGTAAGCTGCATCCCAAGATGAAAGGCCTACGCTCAAATTGCTTTCGCGTCAATAAGAGAAAAACACCATCACATTCGCTGTTTTCATTAATGCGTAACTTTGTAATAGGCGAGGTTCCATCGATGGATCCTGCCCTCGCAGGGGCGCTCGTAGAGGCTTGACGCATTATACTTGGTGAGCATCAAGGCCCCGTTTGGACAATCGAGGATCTCAGTGAGACTGTCGATTTCTGCGCCTGGAATAAAGGGTGGAACGAAGTTGTCCATCAGTATGAAAAACC
>JACMOC010000017.1 GCA_014378195.1 Oligoflexus sp.
GGGATTTGGTATCCGTAGAAGCTTCTTTAATCGCTTTGGTATAAGCGACGAGGAGGGCGGTTTTGACCCGTTTGTCCTCAATCCGCTCTCGATCCGATTTTATATGATCCATCCCTTGACTGATCCACCAATCCCAGAAACTTTTGGTGATCGGCACACGCAGTTTCTCACCCGCTGCAATTTGAGCCTCAGTAACCTGGGCGACGTCAATTGCATGGCCGCCTTTTTTCAGGTTCTCCCGAATGTTGTGATCAGTACTGACGGTGAGCCCAACGCTATCTAAAATGAAACGATCGCTAAAAAAATCTGGACGGTGCCGGGAGTCGTCGCTGTGCCTCCAGGAGCGGCCACACTTCCGGCTGTTTTCGTGATCTCAACGGTGGTATTTGCCTTCTTTTTTTCCTCTATTAGGTATTCAGAGAACTTCCAAAGAATTTTCGAATTCGCAAATATCACTGGGGGTAAACCAGGGAGAGGCGAGGAATGGAAAACAAGCGCAGCATAGTTTTTGATGCGCGCCGACAGCAGAGCGACGTTAGCACTCATGATATCGAATTTAGTCACCGCAGGGGAGGAGCTAGCCTTCTCCGTTGAATTGCTTTCATTCACAGGTTTGCATGCCGAAGTCAGAACAAGCATTACGAGCAGAAGCGCCTGAGCTTTCATCGTGGTCCAACTTATATTTTGCGAGAGAAATATTTCTGTAAGGTATCAAATTTGATGGAACGGTGCCTAATTTGTTTCATACGAGATGTGCATTCTGGTATGCGTAGGGTGATCGGTAAAACCCTCATGATCTATTTTTTTATACCGTCTGGAATTTTTAAAATAGAAGTAAATGCATGGGGTTAGCGGACCCAAAACGCACGCCGTGGCGTTTCAATAAAATTCTCTCATGTTTTATCCAGTCCCGACGAAAGGAGTGTCTGGCTTAGAAGTTCTAAGCTTATTTTTATGAACTCTTAGGGTGAGGATTACCTTCAGATGCGTTATCCCTTGATTTTAGGTCTGGTCGCGAGCCTTGGTGCTTGTGGCAAAAAAAGTACAACGGCGAGCCCAACGACTTCATCTACTGCCACGGAAGCTGTCGCAAGCGCGCTTACGAAAGCTTATCCCGGATCCCTTGCGATTTCGGTTTTTCCCGTTACGACTTCGACCAATTTGGATTTGACTGCTGATGATCCCGCTCCCGATTCTATCAAAGGTAAAGAAGTGGAAGCCAAATCTTATCTCGACGGCACAGCCGAACACTGCCTTCCGCCGGCGCTTTTACGTCCGGCTTTGCCTATAGACGAGTCGTGTTACGAGTTTGACCAGGATATGATTTACGGCACGAAAGATGGCCATGCGAAAGGGACTAAAACAGGAAAATCCTCCCTCACGGGTAGTAAAGAAGCGTGCCTTGTTTCGTTTTCAAGAGCTCAGGTAAAACAGATCGAATATATAATCGACCAAGGCCTTGGCCTCCAGCAGGCTATGATCTGTCAGGCGGCTAAAGATGGCCTTGATATTTCGAAGGCTGAAACAGCCGATGGAATGGACCTTGCGCCTAAGCTCGCGGAAGCGGCCGATAAATCTGCTGATGCCAGAAAACCCACGATCAAAGTCACCGAAGCGAAAATGCTGAAAGATGCGGGAGGCGTCTATCGCGTTTCTATAAAAGTCAGTATGGCCAAAGATGGGCAGGAAAATATTCAGACCTATACTCTTGCCCACGTGCCTGATGCGAGAGACAACACTATTTACCACGGAGTCATGTCTTTGACGCGCGACGAGCCTTCCAATCGCGGTAACACAACGATTGGAAAACGGTATATCAGCGTTTCCTATACACGCACACTTGATGCCGACGGCTCAAGCCATCTCAAAACCGAGTTGCGTTCGGCGCGCCTAACGACCGAACTCGACAGCAAAGCTTACAACACAGACGGCACGTTAAACTATAATGCTGGAGCGGACGATAACGGTGCGTACACAGGGATTGCGAGTGCCGATAGGGCGATTTCCAATCAGGTGTTAGTGGCCTTTGATCTCAACACAGAAACCAGCACTGGCACCTTTGAATACTGGCAAAATCCCGGTAGTAATTATTCCGAACCGGCGCGCGGCATGATTTTCAAGTTGGAAAAAAACGCCACAACCGGTCGCCTGGAAGGGTGCGGTATGAGCGGAGCGGCTTTAGGTGCAACTCCAAGTATGCAAAATGCAGTCAGTATTCGGAAATCAATCAAAGCCGGCACTTCTTTAATGACCACTGGCTCGTTCCACCCCTTCTTTAACCTCGAAGGTTCGGGATCCTGCACGGGCACACCTTCAACATGCACAAAAACAGTCAGCAGTCCGGCTCCCCTGACAGCCACCTGGGAAATTCCTGTTTTCACAGCAGCCGACAATACCACGGCCGCTGCCACATGGGCCAAAAACCAGGTCACTCCTTTCGTTACACGTCAGTGCGTCGCGCAAAATGCGGATGGCATCTACGAAATCGACACGGCCCTCGTTTCGGAAGCGCAAGGCTACTCTCTTTTCAATCCAACCAATTCGACAACATTTGTAATTGCAAAACCGGATCGGCCTATGGCGCCTCCTCCGCCGCCCCCGGCAAAATGAGCGAAAAATCGGTCTAAACCGTAGGAAAGACGAGTCAGGTTCGACAGAACTTGGCTCTTTTTCATTTGCGAGGCGGGTGTTGTGATTTCGAACTTTTAGTCCTCAATGGAAAGGGCAACACATGGATCCGAAGGCCGACCTTTTAAAGCTTTGAATTGGAATTCCGGCCGACGCCATGCAGATCTCTTTTCTCTACCAGCAGGTATACAACGGTCAGTATTCCAATCCGTTGATGCGCGAAATTTCCCTCTCAACGGCTTTTCTTGCGGATTTAAGCAATGTCTGGCTCATAGCCGAGATCGAAGAAAAAATAGTGGGTTCGATCGTTTTTGAAACGGACCAAATACTCTCGATGGATTAGTCCTTCGGATCGGGACTCGGCTTGGATCTGCAGAGCAGACTTCCTATGCAGAGCTTATTGTTGAGGCACTTTATAAAACGAAGCCCATGTACAAAGAAATGATGGAGGAGCGTAAGGTAAGGCCCATAGTCATTGAATGGTGCGAACCGGGTGCTTTGGAAATAAACACCCGGTCCGGAAAACTGAAACGCATTATCGATAAGCGTCATATATGGCGCTGAAACCTGGCAAAAGGACCTGCTTCAAACGCGCGATGAAGAATTCATTGCCCGGAAGATCTGGTCCTTTTCTTCTCGGCTGGCGCGGCTGCTTTTCAATGACGTGCCGTAGGCTATCTCGGTTCGACCTTCCTTGAGACCTTGAAAAATTCCGTCACTAAATTCATCCAGTGGAACTCCGAAGTCATGGAGACCTTTACCACCCAGATCAGTGTTCACTGCAGGGGGGATAATTTCTATGACCTCAATATTTTTGGCAAGTAGGGAATGACGAAGGGACAGGGTAAAGCTATGCAAGGCTGCTTTGCTTGCGCAATAGATTGGCATCAGGGCCATCGGCGCAAAAGCGAGACCTGATGTTACGTTGATAATGCAGGCGTGGCTCCGCGTCTCGAAATAAGGAATAAACAGGCGCGCGAGGTGCATGGGTGCCTCAAGGTTGATGGCAAGCTCGCTTTGCGTTTCAGCCCAAGGTTCGTCCGTGGTGACATCAACCCGGCGCTGGATGCCAGCGTTGTTCACAAGCACGTTTATTTTGGGAAAATCTTTTTTAACAGTTTGAAAAAGTCGTTTTCGCTCCTCTTCATGGCTCACATCGCATTGGATGGTATGGAAGCGAGGATGGAGGGCTTTTGCGGCATTCAGCTTCTCCGCATCACGCCCACAGAGGATAACCTCGTTGTTTTCCAGAAAACGAAGGGCGAGGCCTAAGCCGATGCCAGAGCCCCCGCCCGTGATGAGTATGGTATTGCCCGAAAGTTGCATATAAGCTCCTTGATAGACGGTGAATTCACTTTCGCAGCTTCACGAGTATGCTGTCAATGGGTCAAGACTGAAGGGAAGGAACCGGCGCGCCGGTCGATTGATGAGGGTCATAGTTATGTGCTTCAGTGCATTGGTTAAGAGGGATATGAAGGCTCTCGAATTGAGGTTTGACGGGCATTGGATTCGAGAGGACCTCACCACCTTTGAGGAACGTTCCAAAGGGAATCCTAAGGCGTTTCCGCCAATGAAGGATCGTATATTCCAGGGATCGTATGCTCCCATTCTTCATCGCGATAAAATAGGAAAGATTGGCGTTTCACCCATGCGTTACGGTGTGTACCAACCCTCATTCATTAAAGACCCAAAGATTGCCAAAGCATTCAACGCCCGGCGTGATAATCTCACGGCGCCCTACTGGTCGGAGGCGTTTGAAAAGCATCACGGTTTCGTGGTTTTAAACGGATTTTACGAATGGGTTGGGGTGAGCGATCTTATCAAAGCCGGAGTCGTTTCCATCAAAGACGTGAAGGCGCAGTTTGCCAAAGAATCCCTGGAACGCAAAGAACGGATCCTTGCCTCGGGCAAAAAGTACGCAGAGACTGCAACGGAGAAAAAAGATCCGCGGTTCCGAAAGATCATTATCAAGTTTCAACCGAAGGACGAGTCAGACCTTTACGTTCCGGTCGTATATACCACGAAAAAACTGGAAGGCGGCGCTTATGACTATGGTTTTGCGATCGTCACCGACGACCCGCAGCACGAAGTTTTAGCAGCCGGTCACGATCGATCGCCTGCTTTTGTAACGCAAGATGCAGTTTTGGATTGGATTGATATCAAAGGAAAATCAACTGGCGACTTGCAGAATGTTTTGGATCAGAAACCGCCCAAATATTTTGAACATGCACTCCTAGCGGTGTGAGCCAAAATCAGTGGTTATCCACGGGGAACATGCTGGAATCGTGGGTATTACGTTTGGCCGGTTCAAATGGATTTTTCGTTTTTGGCGAGCCAATTTCATCTTTGCCCTGGACCATCTCTTCATCATGAATGGTGTCGTTGTCTCTTTTTTTGCTTTTAGAAGCATGCTTTTTCATATGGGTGAGGTTTTTTTTGCCTTTCATCTTCTTTTTGCCGGTTCCGGTTCCGGTTCCGGTGCCGTCTGCGTCGTGCTTCGCAGGTTTGTCGCCGCCGCTACCACTACTCGCAAGAAGTGTTGGACTTCCTGCTAGAGTTAAGCTTAGAGCCAGAAGCATTTTCAAACCGAACATCCGCGCCTCCGTAAACAGTCTAAAGTGTGTCGGAACAATAAAATTTGACTTAAGCCGTTCCCATAAATATTTTAAGGCATTGAAAACATGAGTGAAATCAAGAGGCGACCTGCGGTACGTTATTTATCATTTTATCAAGTCAGCTGAATCTTTAAAGGGAATGTGGTATTTCCAGTCAGAAACCATGGTAATTCGAGGATCCAAAGTGACTGATTTCGCCAAGATTCAAAAGCTCCTCAACCTCACTTCGAGCGTCAACGATTCCGAAGCCCTCTCGGCTTTGCGTATGGCGCAAAAATACCTCGGGAAAAATCTCGGCGACTATCTCGCTGATGAGGGCGGGGGCCTCTCGACGGCTTCCGCCGAAAAAGACGATCTTTATGTCGAACTTGAAGCATTGTTTGAAGCGGAAGTCGATAAAGTCGCTGCTCTTAAAAAACAAAATGACGACAAAGAAAAAACACTGCGAAAGAACCTGCGTGATATTCAGAATTTCAAGCGCGACGTGAAGGCTTACGAGCAGCGTATTGCAGATCTGGAAGAGCAGCTGAATAAGGTCCAACCGCGATCTAATACGACTTCGGTTGAAGAACAGCTCGAAACACTCGAAAAGCTTTTCGACGAGGAAGTGGCAAAAAATGAGAAATTGACCCGCTACCTCAACGATAAAGACAAGTCTCTCAAAAAAGCGACTCGCGACGTTTCGAATCTTAAAAGAGAAGGCAAATCCAACAGGCGAACTCAAATCTCCGGACGGTGAGGTCGAGTGACTGAAAGAAGTCCATGCCTTGTCATTAACAAAGGATTCCGAACTATGAGCAGAGCAGACGACACGCAAGAATTGACCTTTGATGCTGTCCTCATCGGCGCCGGTGTGATGAGCGCGACGCTCGGAACATTCCTCAAAGAACTCGACCCTCAGATGTCGATCGGTATCTTTGAGAGACTCGAGCAGGCTGCCGAAGAAAGTTCGGCTGCCCTCAATAATGCTGGTACTGGTCATTCAGGGTTCTGCGAACTGAATTATACCCCCGAAAAACCCGACGGCACTATCGAAACCAGTGCTGCTGTCAAAATCAACGAATCCTTCGAGATATCAAAACAGTTCGGGTCGTACCAGATAAAACAAGGCGTTATCAAAGATCCATCTTCGTTCGTAGTAAACGTGCCCACATGAGTCTAGTATGGGGCGCAAAAAACGTCGCTTATCTTAGAAAGCGCTTTGAGGCCCTGCAAAATCATAGGCTCTTTCAGGGTATAGTTTGCGAAGAAATAACAAAATGTATTTACCCAACTGAACTTATTGATGTTTATTAAAGTCTAAAAATGCCGGAGGGCTGGGGGGCGTTGACAAGGTTAGGGAAACAATAGAAGGTCCTACCCGAACCTTGAACGTAGGAAACACTATGCTTCGTACCATACTCCTGCTCACTGCTTTTTTAGGAGCGCTCCCCAGCTTCGCCACTGAATACACGTTCGAAGTCGAAGAACTTCAGCAGATCGTCAAAGATTCTGTCGCGATGCGCGATGCCGGCCAAATGAATGCTTACGAGCAGGTCGACTATATTCGTAACACTCTGGCTCAAAAACATCCTGGTAAAATCAACATGCACCCCAAGTGGATGTATAATGAGACGGCCGGCACACTCGGCCAGATCCAGATTCTCTACTGCACGCCTCACGAATACATGGCTATTTTCGGTTCCAGCGTCGGCACGGATGGTCATTCCGGACGTTATGGAATGGACGTTTGGGATATCATGATGAGCGGCGAAATGTGGGCTGCTTCACAGGGCCAGCTTGAGAAAGAAGTCTATAAAGCAGGTGAAACAGCTATCCTTCCTCAGGGCAAAGCCAAAGCCTACAAGATTCCTGAATATGGTTATATGCTTGATTACGGCCGAGGCAATGTCATCGGTGTGTTGCAGCAGGGTGTCGTATTCCCAGCGATTTTCGTAAACCAGGATTTTTCTTCCATGAAAGAACAATTGGGCGAATGCGGCAAATCCATGATCTCAAATTGGTGGCAGAATCTTAAGCCTCACTGATGCGTTGTTTAGTGATTTTGCAGAAATAAAAAAGAGACGCAAAAATGCGTCTCTTTTTTTGTGATTTTCGTCATGAGTTCAGCTTTTGGGTGGCCAGACAAGGATGGCCCTCGACATAACATCGTCCGCACTTTCCACAAACGTCAGGAGGGCCTCAAATCCGACAGAGAGATTATCCATGAGATCATCCTGGACACTTTCAGTGAAAAACGCCGGCCTTGGAGTCACAATAACAAATTCAATCATCCCGAAACTGATAGGGGCATCCCAGCGCCGACTGCCGAAATAGAAAACCTGCTGCGCATCAGCGCGTCGAGCAAGTTCGGCGGCAATATCAGAAATTTGTTCGAGAGTCATTTCGATAAGAAGCGGTTTGGAGCTCATAGACATATCCCGGGCAGTGTGGGTTCGGCATTCAAAGTCTTGAAAATCAGCTATGCAAATCGGTTTCGCTGCTGAGTTTGAGTTTTTTGCAGATGATAGGTGCAATCGTATCCATAGCATCGGAGACTTCGTAGATTTCGTCGCGGAATTTGGCAAAACGCGGAGGCACATTGCCGTCGAAACTTCTCCAATCTTCGCTAAGGGCCCATTTCACCTGAAAATCACATTCATAACCCTCGTCTGCCTCAAATTCGTCCATAGTGATACGGAAGGCGAAAACGCCGGTTTTCTTTTTGAGGTCATTGAGGGCTTTTTGCATTTCAGGAACCATCTGCTCAGACAAACTTTGGCGAACGCTCAATTTCTGAGTGTCTTGTTCGGAAATCTTCTCGACCAAAAGTGCAAAGTTCATGAGTGGTCTCCCTGGCGGCTGCTAAGTGAAAGAATTGGTAATTTGCTTCATGGGATTTCAGCAAAACTGGCACAGCTATAGATTGTACCTCATCGTTCGTCAATAAAACTCTTTTAAGCTTCTGTAATCACACAAACATTAGACGGGGTAAGCCTTAGCTATTTTTATCCAGTTTCTGCGGTTACAGGCGTTCCTTCACCCTCTCATCGTGAACGTTCTTTTTCATTTCTTCCATGCGCGCTCTCAAATCCAGGCGTTTCCCTGGCTGTCCCTGAGCAAGGGATCCAAGTCGAGCCTTAAGGTCGGCATTTGCGTCCGTTAAACTCACCTTGGGGAGATCAGGATTAGCTCGGCTTGCGCCCGGCTTCGTCGACCCAAGGGTCGCCTTTAATTTTGCCTGGCTATCGCTTTTGGGACTTTGGGTTTTTGCGCTTTTTACAGGAGCGGGTGGGGGAGGCAAGGCCTGGGGAAGCTCGACCTTAGTCTCTTCTACCAACGTATAGGAGAGCCCTAAACCCGTCGCTTGTCTCAGATGCCACTCGAGGTAAGGAGAAACGTCCTTCGGTCCATCCACAGAAAACACCGCGTGAAGGGTCTCGTTGCCTAACTTCAGCTCTTTTGGAGCCCAGCCAGCCTCTGATAAAAGGCGGGCGGCATTGCTAAGCTTTTCGCCCTCATCGTCCTCATAGACCGCGGGGTGATATCGCACCATAGGCAGACCGTCTATTCCTGCCAGGACCGTGCGCGGATCAAGTTCCATGAGTATTTTGTGGGCATCACTCAGAGATAAAGCATTCCGGAGTCTGAGAAAAGCCGCAGGCTCCGTCACCCGTATACGCGCGATCGCCTCAGCTTCTCTCAATGGATCTTTTCCCGACCCTTGCCATGAGCGTGAGAGTCCAGCAGCTTCGTAAACATTGTATTGGAGCTGATGCCGCTGACGATCCACGATATCGATCACTATGCAGGTCTTTTTACCTGGAAAACTCCTAAGTCCCCTTCCGAGGCATTGGCTGTATACCAAAGGGGATGTCGTGGGCCGGGCAAGCAGAACGCATTCGATACTGGGGTCATCGAAGCCCTCCGTAAGGACTCCATAGTTGGTCAGAACCTGTATATCGCCGCGCCGAAACGCTTTTATGCTTTCGTCCCGGTCAAGGCTTTGGCCTGATACAAACGCGGAGCTGATTCCCCGGGCCGCAAAGTCCTTCGCGAGATCCTGCGCATGCGTAACGGACGCGCAAAATGCGATCGTTTTTTTGCCGGGCGCTTTTTCTTCGCAGGCCCGAAGCGTTAGCTCACGCATTTCGGGTGTGTTCATGATTTTGCCGAGCAGCGTTGTCTGAAAGTCGCCGCTCGCGTCAACTCGCATATCACTAAGGCCAAGAGAAGCTTCAATCGTCGCATAATCCATAGGGACGAGATAGCCGCGATCCTGAAGTTCGCCGAGAGAAATCTCAAATGCGATCTCGCCGAAGAGTTCGCCAATCGACCGACCATCAGAACGCTTGGGTGTCGCCGTAAGTCCCAGTAAGAGCGTTGCCTCACGTTTCCCAAAGTGACTGATCGTATCCATCCACGTTTTTGCGTAGGCATGATGACATTCATCGACGATTACGACACCAAATGCCTCAGGTGAAAATTCGTCGAGACGCCCAGCCAGTGTTTGCACTGATGCGACAACAACGCGTGCGGCAGAGTGAGATCGGCGCTCAGCCTGTTCGACCGTAACAAATTGGGAGCCGATTTGCGCAGCAATTTTTTCGGCTGTTTGATTAATGATTTCACGTCGGTGAGCGAGGAATAGAATATTTTTGTCACCGATGAGGGTGAGAAGTTCGTCGATAAGAAGGGCTGAGATGACTGTTTTGCCCGCGCCGGTAGGCAATCGCAACAGGAGCTTTGTTTGCCCCTTTTGATAGCGAGTAATGACGGCTCTGACGGCGTCTGACTGATAAGGTCTTGATTCGAATGCCACAGGTCCTGCCCCAGCTCGTTGAACGGTGAAGACTAGCATTTATCAAGCGAAATTGCTTTCACCTTCGTCATACTTTGTCACAAAATGCATGCCGTTTCTTCACAAGATAAGTTTCTCTCACTTCGAACTTCATAGCGCGTTAGGTCGTCTAATATTACAGAGAGACGAGATGTCTCGCCTCCATGGAGAACGCGGAGGCGGGCCGGGTGAATCAACACCTGGAACGTCAGACCCAGTTGCTCGATGAAGGTTGAACGAAAGGAGGGGGACGACTCAGTCGAACCCCCCTTTCCGGCCCCGTCTCTGTTTCCGTGTTGACTAATTATATCATTGATCTTAGTTAGTTAAAATGACAGCAAGGATCCCTCGCGAAAGCCTTAACCTTCTCTCCTTCCTGACCGATAAAGACGTCTGGTAGAGGAGAGCGCATCAATGTTTGGAAAAAAAGCAAAAGAGCTGGACGCTAACGAAACCCCTGAGGCCGATCCTCGGCTCAGCTCGTGGCAGAATTTCAACCGACGCGTGAGTGATTTTCTCATTCAAAGCAAAGCGGATCTTCGGACCTTGCCGAACATCGATATAAAAAGCCTGCTCGAAATCGCGACAAGTACGCGGAATATTGCCGATTTGAGAGATGTTTTGGATACTCTGACAACTCGCTTCGAAGCAGCCCGCACGCAGGAGACCCTCCACCTCAATCAGTATATCAGCGGCCTGCGCTCTATGCTTTGGACCAGCCTCAATCAGGCCTCTGCACAATTGGGCCTTCAAAATCGAGAGACGGAACAGTTTGAGCAATTGCGCATGCACATGGTGCAGGCGCTCGACAGTGACGATCTCCTTCAGCTTAAGGTAGCTGTGAAGGACTGGATCGTTATGCAGAGCCAGTTGTCCCAGGACAGAAAACGTCAGCAGGACGAAACCCAGGCGCATTTCAAGCAGCAGCTATCGCGTCTTCAGAATGAACTCTACCAGACTCAGACGGAACTTAAATTGGACGGCCTCACGCAAGTGTATAATAGAAAGGCGTTTGACCAGGAGATTTTGAAAACACTGCAAATTGCTCAATTAAGCGGCCGCAACGCGACGCTGTTGATTCTCGATATTGATCATTTTAAACACGTGAATGATACCTACGGCCACCCCGTTGGCGACAAAGTTTTGCAACAGTTCGCCAAACTCATCGTGCAGAATTTCCCAAGCCGTACGGACTTTGTCGCCCGTTATGGCGGTGAGGAATTTATCGTGCTGATGAGTGATTGCGACATTTCCGAGGCGACTGCGAAAGCACAAAAATTTATAACGCTCCTGCGTAAAACAACCATGATGTTTGGTGGTGTGACCCTACGAATAACAGTTTCCATCGGGGCTGCCGAATCGCGTCCCTACGAAAAGGCAGATGATTGGGTCAAACGTGCCGACGTACTCCTTTATCGTGCGAAGGACCAAGGCCGGGACTGCTGTATCACCGACCTGTCTGCCGCGTGATTCAAACCTCGGCGAACAACTGCCAGATATTTTTCTCAATACCCTGATATATATAGGAAAAACCCTGAGTGATCCTTGCTTGATGCAAGCGCACAGCTTCGGGTTTTCGATCTCTCGTGGCACGATTGGACGAGCGTGAATCACGACTGCCGTGTAAGCGCGATTCTTCGGAAAACCAATTGGAAAAGGAGTGAGCCATGGCTCAGAATTCTACCGATAAAGATCAGACTCTCGGGCTAGGAAACGGTTTCGTGGAAGCTACACTGGTCTCGCGCGGTGTGGACGATGGTGACCAGTATGTAAGCGTTTCTATTCCGGAGAGAGCAGAAGCCAAGGTGCATAAAATCAGCGACGCTCTGCTTCGTACCAAACAACGCGTAACCCACAAAATCCATGATATTTCGGATACTGTGGGCGAAGGGGTCAAAGCTAAGGCGGCAGAGGTCAGCGACACCCTTAAAAAAAGCGTAGTTACGGTCGATACGAAAGTGAAAGCAAACCCCTACCTCTATGCGGTGAGTGCGGTGGGCGTGGGATTTATCATCGGACGCATTTTTATCGCTTACCGCGCGCGTCAAAGCGCGAAAGTAGGAGTCACAACACCCCCTCACTTTCAAAATTATGCAGACGATCTGAGCGACCATACCGGCGTTCATGTGCGCCCGGAAAAAACCTACAATACGGGAGCCGCGATCTGAGGGTCTCACGCTGGGAAATGCATAGATCGATTAGAAATTTTCCTTTTTTCTGCTCGTTCGGCATAGAGAGATCAACTAAGACTACACCTGCAGGTAAGTCCCTGGTACTTTACCCGGCGTGCATCTAAGGAGGTCTCTCATTATGCGTCTAAGTATTCGCAATCTGCTTTTTTTGACTTTAGCTCTGTCAAACGGATCGGCTTTTGCCGTTGAAGGCATGTGGCAACCCGAACAACTTCCCCTTATCCAAAAAGACCTTAAGGCCAAAGGCCTTACGATCAAGCCTGAGAGCATGAGCGAGCTGACTGCGTTTCCGATGAACGCAATCGTTAGTCTTGGCGGCTGCAGTGCTTCGTTTGTGTCCGAGCTAGGCCTCGTGGTTACTAACCATCACTGTGCCTATGGTTCCATTCAATTTAACTCGACCAAAGACAAAAATTATCTCGACAACGGGTTTTACGCCAAAACCATCGAGGAAGAATTGCCCGCTGCCCCGGGATCTCGCATTTTTGTGACGGAAAGCATCAAAGACCTCACACCGGAGATCCTTCAAGGCCTCGAAAAAATCGACGGTTTGCCACGTTATGAGGCCATCGAAAAACGTCGCAAGGATATGATCGCCACCTGCGAAAAAACCCCGGGCACCCGCTGCCGCATCGACTCATTCCTGGGCGACAGCACCTACCGTTTGACTAAACAGCTGGAAATCAAGGATGTGCGCCTGGTTCAGGCCCCGCCTTCGGCGATCGGCAAATTCGGCGGTGACGTTGATAACTGGATGTGGCCCCGTCACACAGGTGATTTTTCTTTCTATCGCGCTTACGTCGATAAAAAAGGCTTCCCCGCAGAATTCAGCAAGGACAATGTCCCATTTAAGCCCAAAGGCTTCCTTAAGGTCGATACCAAAGGTGTGGAAGAAGGCTCTTTCGTTATGGTCGCTGGTTACCCCGGCCGCACTAACCGTCATCGCCTGGCGAGCGAAGTAGCTTATACCTTCGATGTCGCCAACCCGAAAAACAAAGACTATCTTGATCGCCGCATCGCATTGATCGAAAGCTTCAAAGCCAAAGACGCCGAACTTGGTATCAAATATGCGAGCCAGTTGGCAGGCATGAACAACCAATCTAAAAACATTGAGGGCAAACAGGAAGGTTATAAGGCCATCAAGCTCCTCGACCAGAAAAAAGATTCGGAAAAACAACTTCTGACGGCTTTTCGTTCGAGCAAAAACAAAACAGCTATTGCTGATTACGAAGCTCTCAACACCTTGATCAAAGCTGATCAGACAGCTGACACTTTCAATATGGTACTTCGTAAGGCGTCGGATTCGGATCTGTTAAAAACCGCAAAAACCCTCTATCGCCTGGCACGCGAAAAAGAGAAGTCTGATGCTGAACGCGAAGCCGGTTACCAAGAACGCGATCTTATCTTTCTCCGTCAGGGTCTTCAGGCCCTCAGCCGCCGTTTCGATCCGAAAGTGGACCAGGCTCTTTGGGAACTCGGCCTAGGGGACGCAAAAAAAGCGGATCCCAAACTCACAGCGCGTTTGCCGAAAACTTTGCAGAACCTTGTAAAAATGGATCCGAAAAAACAAGGCGCAACCCTTGCAGCTTACTACCCAGCGAGTGTGCTGACCGATGAAACAAAACGTCTGGCTTTGATGGACGCGGATCGCAAAACCCTCGAGGGTCTCAAAGACCCCTTCATGCAAATGGCTGTTTCAAGCTTTGATGAAGCTATTAAGCTTGAAAAAGACGAAAAAGCGCGTTCAGGCAGCTTCCAGAAAATTCGCTCGGAATACATGCAGAGTATGGTGGCGCAACGCACTAAGGAAGGCAAAGTGGTCTACCCCGATGCCAACTCCACTCTTCGCATCACGTACGGAACGGTACAAGGCTACAAAAACCGTGCTGGCGCAAGCTATGGTGCGTTTACGAAGCTCGAAGAGATCGCCGCTAAAAATACCGGCAAAGAACCCTTTAACGTTCCTGTCAAAGAGTTGGAACTTATCAAAAAGAAGGACTATGGCAGTTACAAACTGCAAAGCATTGGAACGGTGCCTGTAGATTTCCTTGCTGACCTCGACATAACAGGCGGCAACTCTGGTTCTGCAACGCTGAATGCGAAAGGCGAGCTCACCGGACTTGTCTTTGACGGAACTATAGACGGCGTTATTTCGGATTGGGCTTTCGATCCGGCTTACACCCGTTCGATTCATCTCGACGCCCGCTATATGCTTTGGGTGCTCGACAAATTCGATAATGCAACCCGTTTGCTCAACGAAATGGGTGTTACACAGTCGACCCCCACACCGCCCGCTCACTGATCATTTAAGGCCCTGCCAAGTGCAGGGTCTTTTTTTTGCTTCGCAGTCGACGCGAGTCGAGTCGAGTCGGAGTCGGAGTGTTTTCTGAGTGCAAAAGGCCAGCCGTCACAAATTTCAGAAAAAACCATAGTCTTGCAAGAAATTGCGGTTCTTTTCCTCGACTTAGCATATAAAATTGGAACAACTAGAGTCACCAACACCGTCATCTTCGAGAGGTTTTTCATGGGTGAGATTAAGATCAAGAATTTTTCTGAGATCCCTTACGAACAATTGGAAGAGCTTAATCTCCAGGCCAAACAAAAAATGGCCGAAGGCGCGAGCGATTCGAGTCTCCAGGAGTACTACCTACGTTATTTGACTGACGAAAAACGGCTTAAGGCTGTGACGGTGTGCTTTTCCGACTTGGAAGGCCGCTTCCACATGTTGGACTACGACAAGAAATTCCTGATTCAGTCCTTTGACAACCTGACTTTCGATGGTTCATCAATTCGCGGTTTTTCGGTTCAAAGCGAATCGGACCTCCGTCTTGCTATCGATTGGGGCACGCTTCGCTGGTTGCCTAGCGACGTCTTCGGCCCCGGCAAGGTCATGGTTTTTGCTTTAATTCAAGATCGCGACCGCAAGTACTATGACGCCGACATGCGTGGTCAGCTCAAGTTATTCAACGAAAAAATTCGATCTGAGCAAGGCTTGACGACCAACTTCGCCGTTGAGATCGAAGGGTTCCTTTTCAAAGGTCTCAATGCCGAGCAAGCCTATCAGAATGATGAAAGCTTTCAGTTCGTTTCAGAAGGGGGTTATTTCAATACTCTCCCGAATGCACCTCTTCGTCAGTTCATTGATCGTTTTGCCGAAGCGCAACGGGCCCTGGGTTTTGAGAATGAAAAAGACCACCCTGAAGTGGCGCCTTCGCAGTTCGAATTGAATTATAAATATACGGATGCTTTGATAGCAGCAGACCAGGTGCAGACCTACAAACTGCTGGCTCGCCTGATCGCCTCAAACATGGGTTATACGGCAAGCTTTTTGCCCAAACCTAAAGTCGGCATCAATGGGACTGGAATGCACACCAACATTTCCTTCTCGAAAAACGGCAAAAATATCTTTTACGACGCAAAAGGCCCGGATTTGATCTCAGCGCCAGGCTGGAACGCGATCGACCGTCTCCTGGCGAACGCGGATGGATTGTGTCTCATCTTGAATCCGTCGGTGAATTCCTATCGTCGTCTTGATCCTCATTACGAAGCTCCTAACCAAATCAGAACGTCGGCTGTCGACCGTTCCGCCATGATTCGTATACCTATCGGTAACGAAAAATCAGCTCGTATCGAGATTCGGTCTGTCGCTCCAGACGCCAACCCTTATTTGACTTTCTATTCTGTCCTTAACACAGCCATCAATGGCCCTTACGATCAAAAGGCCGTCGAGCACAACCGTAAACGTCAGGACCGTGTCCTTCCTGACAATATCCAGGATGCGATCCGTCTGTTTGAATCCGACACCTGGCTGGCCTCGGTGATGGGTGAACGCATTCACAAGAAATATGCAGAAATCAAACATATGGTTGCCGACCGTTCGCCTAAAGCTTTGGGAACAAAAGTCAAAAGCAGCGAAGTCCTGTTCCACCATGAAGTAACGAATCAACAGTTGTGGTCACAGTTCTAAGATTTAGTCCTCGTCCTGACCATTGCTCTCCTGACGACGTGACGTTGCCGCGATCTTGAGCTGTTTTATGCAGTAGATCAAAGCACTTCGCGCGTCTGAGGGCGATGCCCTCTCCGCAAGTTCCCTAATCTCCTCTACCAATTCATATATTTGCTTTGTGCGGTCCATCGTTTCAGCCTCATGCCCCAGCGGAATTAACTACTCTTGCGATTATCGCTATTCGAAGAGTCGATTCAAGGCTAAGTTGTCATGCCAGATCCTAGGTAGGAAGAGATTTTTGTGCGCAGAGCAGTTTCCCTTCCTAATTGACTGGCTTCATCTGGTTTTTTTCATTAAAGTGCTTTTTTTGAGACGGTTAAGGAGAGTGATATGAAATCGGGACAAGGCGATACGGGGAACCGTTTATTTCGGGAAATGGAAGCGGCTCTTATGGAACGAATGCTTCCTTTCGCCGATGAAGTTTACGGCGAAGACGCGATCGATCAGGCACTGCTCCTGTTCCTTGACGACGAAGGTGCGATCGAGTTTGATGCTGCCGATCCTCTCAATCCATTTTTTCTCCCCTGGTTTTTGTTTAACTGGGTCATTGAGCCCACAGATGTTCGTCCGATACCGGAAGCTCCCGTAAACAAAACGATAGCTGAAACGTTTCTCGAACGAAATGAAGCGTCATTGTCAGCAGATACAATCGCTTTGATTAAAGCTTCCAATCGTCGTCCCCTGAGCTTTTTTGAGATCCTTGATACAGTTCCAGGCAAAAGCCTCCAACTTCACGATCTTTTGCAGGATACCAAGCTTGAAGTTGAGGATGATTCCGCCTCGATCAGCCTTCATAAGGGCGACATCATTATCGGCTCCATCATGGGCGAAATGAATGGCAAGTTGCGTCCTTTAGCCATTGGTCCTTTTTCACTAGAAGCCAGCGATAGAGCCGAAGTCATCGAGCTCAAAGCCGAAATCCTGGCAAATTCGGGTGAGAAAGCCATTACGGAAGTCACCCTCCATCAGCAGGAAGCTTTTGTACTTGGGCTTTATCTCGACATTCTCGACGCCATGCTCGACGAGCAAGACGACGAAGTCCTTAAGCACTGAATGCTCCGGGCGCATCCGGCGCCCTCATCCCCCCCCCGCTCCTTTTCATTCGCCAAAAACTCACGTTATTAGCTGAAAATCCGTATAAGCTCATGAATTCCAAAGAATTTCTGGCACACACGAGCGCATGCGGCCGAGGTGGGTATTTTTTTCTCTCGAATGAGGTGCTACGTTCCACTGGGTTTTGAATTCCACCCTTAAAGAGCTGGTAATCCCTGTGTTGAGCGAGACCTTCATTATACATCAACTCCTACTCGGTGCGTCCCTGATTGTCAGCGTTTACCTGTTTTTCGCTCTCAGACGCTCAAATAAGGCACTTCAGAACGAGACCGATCAAGGCAAATCCTTGGCGATGCAGCTCGAAGATCTCGCACAAACTGCGACTGAAATCGAACATGCGAAGGAACGTGAAATTCTCCTTCGCGCCGAAACGCAGAGAGTCCTCGTCCGCTACCAATCCGAAATCGGTGAACGTGTGCGGATAGAACAGGAACTGCGCTTAGCAAAAAAAGCAGCAGATGCGGCGAGTCGTGCAAAAACAGCTTTTCTCGCAAACATGAGTCACGAGATTCGCACGCCTCTCGGGGCAATTCTTGGATTTTCGGAACTGCTGAGTGCCGATGACCAAACTCAGTTTGATCGTCAGGAAAGCCTCGAGGTAATTCAACGCAACGGGCAGCTTCTCACCAGCATCATCAGTGATATCCTCGATCTTACCAAGGTTGAATCGGGCCATCTCGAAGTCGAAAAATCCCGCATCCATCTTCGGTCTCTTTTTGAGGAAACACGGTGCAGCCTCAGTCTCCTTGCTAACGAAAAAGGCTTAGCGCTCCAGGTGAATTTTCAGGAAGGCTTGCCTCTCTACATCGAGACAGACCCACTCCGACTCAAACAAATCCTTATCAATATCATCGGCAATGCCATCAAGTTTACGGTACGCGGGAACGTCTCCGTTGACGTCGAGCGTGGCGCACGGGATGGCGAAACTGACCTTATAAGAATCAATGTAAGAGACACAGGCCGGGGACTGACGCATGCCGAGGCGGAACAGCTTTTCGGAGCGTTTGTTCAGGCGGACGTATCGACAACTCGCAATTTTGGAGGCACGGGTCTTGGTCTAAAGCTCTCTCGCGAATTAGCCCGTGCCTTAGGAGGGGACGTTAGCCTTGTCGAAACTCGTCATAAGTTCGGCAGCACGTTTGAAGTCACTTTGGATTCAGGCGTTACGTGCCAGGCATTGCTAGAACCTTTAGAGTCCGTGCCCGCTACGGATACTCCCCTGCTTGCTCCGCGTGATTCAGGCAAGATTCTTGAGGGGCTTTCGATTCTGGTTGTGGAAGATGCTCCTGATAATCAGCTTCTTTTGTCCCGTATCCTGAGGCTGGAAGGCGCTCTATTTGATGTCGCGGATAACGGCCGGATCGGAGTTGAAAAGGCGCGAAAGAAAGATTTTGACATCATACTTATGGATGTCCAAATGCCTGTGATGGACGGCTTTGAGGCAATGCACGAACTTCGTGAGAGCGGGTATACGAAGCCTATCATTGCCCTTACCGCGCATGCGATGCGTGAAGAACGCGAACGCTGCCTGGTGCATGGGTTTAACGATTATATGAGCAAACCCATTGATCGCGTGAAGCTTCGCGATACGCTGCTTAGATTTTGGTTGTCTCGATCCTGCCAACGCCCGGAAGCCTCATCATCGTTTAAACAAGCATCACCGATTCATTAAACGACAAAAGCCGAGGGGTGGACCCTCGGCTCTCGACTCATCAGCTCAGTCTTAGTATTTGTATTCGTCGAGTTTATAAGGACCTTCGACTTTAACATTGATGTATTTCGCTTGGTCAGGTGTCAGTTTGGTAATGACGCCGTCGAAGCCTTCAACCATGTTACGAGCCACTTCTTCATCCAGGATCTTAGGCAAGACCTTAACAAAAATGGGTTCGCTTTTCTTGTCAGCCCATTTACTCGAGTAAAGGTGCATTTGAGCCATGACTTGGTTCGCGAAAGAACCATCCATGATGCGTGAAGGGTGCCCAGTTGCGTTGCCGAGGTTAACCAAACGTCCTTCGGAAAGAAGGATTAAATAGTTTTCTTCGTCTTTTGAATCGCGGAAGATTTTGTGAACCTGTGGTTTCACTTCCTGCCATTCAAACTTGTCACGAAGGAACTTGGTGTCGATTTCGTTATCAAAGTGACCGATGTTACACACGACAGCGCCTGACTTAACGGCTGTAAGCATGTGTTTGTCACAAACGTTGATATTACCCGTGGTTGTTACGATCAAATCGATCGTCGCCAGGAGGTCTTTGTTGATGCCTTCAAGCGTGCCGGTGTTAATACCATTTTTGTAAGGCGAAGCCACTTCGTAACCGTCCATACAAGCCTGCATAGCGCAGATAGGATCGATCTCAGAAACCTTGACGATCATTCCCTCTTGACGCAAACTTTGAGCCGAACCTTTACCCACATCACCGTAACCGATGACGAGAGCTTTTTTACCGGACATAAGCATGTCCGTACCGCGTTTGATTGCGTCGTTCAAACTGTGACGACAACCGTATTTGTTGTCGTTTTTTGATTTCGTAACGGAGTCGTTAACATTGATGGCAGGAACTTTGAGGGTTCCTTTGTGCATCATTTCAGTGAGGCGGTGAACGCCAGTCGTTGTTTCTTCGGTGATACCGTGGATTTTGTCGAGAAGTTGAGGATACTTCTCGTGGATCATGTTGGTGAGATCACCGCCATCATCGAGAATCATGTTTACGTCCCAAGGCTTGCCATCTTTGAGAATGGTTTGCTCGATGCACCATTCGCCTTCCTCGTTCGTCTGGCCTTTCCAAGCATAGACAGCAACGCCTACAGCAGCCATAGCGGCCGCAGCATGGTCTTGAGTTGAGAAGATGTTGCACGAAGACCAGCGGACTTCAGCGCCAAGGAAAGTCAAAGTCTCGATCAGTACAGCTGTTTGAATCGTCATGTGGATACAGCCGATGATTTTCGCGCCTTTGAGGGGCTGCTCTTTGCCGTGTTTGCGGCGGAGTGCCATCAAAGCTGGCATTTCGCGTTCGGCAAGTTTGATTTCGCGACGGCCAAAATCAGCAAGTTTGATGTCGGCAACTTTGTAATCTGTTTTTGTCATGGACACTTTCCTTTGAATGAGAAGAAGACCCTGAGGTCTTTTTTATATCGCACGAAATAGCTTCAACTGAATTTGAAAGCCATTTTTGAGGCCTAAATAGAGGCTTTGCTCTTCGTTAAAACCAGCCGTCAAAGCCCAGTCCTTAAGATCCTGCGGATCAAAACCAAGCCATACATCGCCACAGGAGGCGCGCGCCCATTCTTGATTATGAGAGCATAGGTCCGCAACCAAGAGAAATCCGCCTGCACCCACGAGGTGATGGATCTTCTGGAAGGCCTGGAGTGGGGACGACATGTGATGCAAAACCATGTTTAAAACCACGGCGTCGAGAGAGTGAGCACTCGCTTCGTAGGCTTCTAACGAGCTCCGAACAAAATCAATGCGTCCTTCGCCCAGCACCTTTTGGGTAAGGGCCAACATTTCACCCGAGTTATCGAGTGCTATAAGATGCTCAAAGCGCCTCTTAAGTTCTATAAGAAGGTCGCCTTGGCCCGGTCCAACTTCCATCACGCGACTCGACTTGGGCAGCTGAGTGAGGTCGAGAATCTCGCGAAGATTCGGCAGATATTGAGAGAGGTCACAAAGCATCCCCTGATTCTCTGCAAACTTATCGACATTACGCTCAAAATAAAGCCGCGACTGGGCCGAACGATCTTCGTAGATACGTTCGATTCTGCTGCTGTATTCGAGAGGAAGACGAAGAGCCCCGATCGCCCGAAACAGACTCACTTGAAAATCATAAAATTCGCTGTCGCTTCGAAGCAGAGCGCGTCGATAAAAAATGCTGTTTCCTTGACGCCGCGTAGCGAGAAGACCGGCATTAAAAAGGATTTTTAAATGGTGGCTCATGCCTGGCTGCGGCATTGCGAAAATTGCGGCTAGTTCTTGAACGCCAAACGAATCGTTGTCCAGCACGCGCAGGATATCCAGCCGAAGGGTGTCGGCTGCTGCCTTGCACAGAGCTGCGAGATCAGCACTCACCACTACGGGGGTAGGCGATTTTTTCTGCTGCTCTTGTCGCGCGCTTGGAGGCATCCGGTGGTCCTAATTCAAACTGAGATCACACACTAACAGAGGTTTCGGACTAATGGCAAATCTATATTAATAAATTTATATATACAAAAGATTGAATGGATTTAAGTAATTGTAATTGCTGTTTTAAAAAATGTTTTACGATCTGAAGCTTTTTCTGATTTAGAGCGTCCGACGAAACGAATGTTCTGTATTTCGCGCGATTTCGTAAAAACGTTTTAATATTTCCGCCTTTATGAGCCGATAAGCCTCGGGAACGGTTAGGTTTGAGCAGCAAGGAGCAGGACATGGTGCGGCGTGCGTTGATGCTAAAGGCTATGTCGCAAGGACTTCTCCTTGGGAGTCTGGCCGCATGTTCAGCGCCTCCCGCTTCGCCCCTTTACCAAAATCAAACAGGCGACGGGCTGCCGAGCTCGGACCTAAGCCCCGGGATTACTCCGGAAGCGGCTGCACCTTCAACCGAACCTAAGACGGCTAATCCTTCATCCGGTGCTCAAAGTCCTATAGTTTCGGCTCCTGCGACTTCCCAGGGCCCTCCGATAATGTCTTCTCCAAGTGAAACAGTTAAATATTCCCTACTCTTCATTGGTGGGGGATCGCCAAAGATAGACGTTTATAAGTTTGATAAATCCACGGGCACTGCGACCTTCTTGAGCTCGACGTCCGTACCCAATGCGACACCGACATTCCTCGCTATACATGCCAAGAAAAAGCTTCTCTTTGCAGGTGACGATTCCAACGAGAAAGTAAAGTCGTACTCAGTTAATGCAGCCACGGGGGTTCTTACTTTTCTGAGTGATGCTTCGATGAAAGACTCACCAACGCATGTATCGGTCGATACGGATGGAAATTTTGTATTTGCCGCCAGTTACATAGGTGGTCACGTGGAATCCTATCCGGTTGGATCGGATGGTCATCTCGGTGCGCCGGTCTCCGATCTGTATGCAGGGCAGAACGCGCATGAGGGGCTTTTAAACGTCAAGGGTGACCATCTATGGGTACCGTGTCTGGGATCAAACTATCTTGCCCAGTATAGCGTGGCAAACGGTGTTCTTACTCCATCCAATCCAGCTACGATACCAACTGGAGCCGCCGGCCCTCGCCATTTCGCAAACCATCCCAACGGAAAGTGGATTTATCTCATTTATGAGAATTCCTCCGCTCTTCAGGCTTATACCTTCGACGGAACAACTCTTGTCGCGAATGGATCAGCAGTCTCTTCGCTTGCGTCGCCCGTCTCAGGGAACACGGGAGCTGAAATCCAGGTTCATCCTAACGGGAAATTCGTTTTTGGATCCAATCGAGGCGACGACTCGATTGCGTCTTTTAGTGTTTCCGATATGGGGCAACTCACTCTCTTGAAGCAGACGAAGTCGGGTGGAGTGATGCCAAGACACTTCTCACTGGATGCAAGTGGTGCTTGGATGACTGTTGCCCATCAAACTTCGGGTGGTGTGACGATATTTGCTGTCAACCCAGCCACGGGAGAGCTGATACCCAAGGGCACTGCTCTTAATTATGATTCAGCTCAGTTTGCTCAGATCGTAGATTTTACCGAATAATTTAGGCGTGCGCCTGAATAGGGGATAAAGATGAAGATATTTGGGATTTTTGTATCATTGACGTTTTTAGCAGCATGTTCGAATTCGAACTTTAAGGGGAGTGTTGCTGCGTCACCACCCGCCGCTGCAGCCTCTTCAGGGAGCAACGATGCAATCCCGGCTACACAGAATACGGCGCCTGGCACTGTATCCGGCTCAACTGTGGATCAGTGTAGCGCAGCGGTAGCCGCGGGATCTTTGAAGGTGAAGCAGCAGACTTTATCGTTTCCTGAGCATAAGGGGTGTGACTTTGGGAATAATGGGAACGGGCCTGGCGTTGAGGGCACTTTAAGCGCGATCAATACTAACACCTTGCAACTTGATCTTCCGCCGGGAAAAATATGTGATATCGCGATCGAATCCGACAATAACTCGCAATTTAAATATGATGATATGCTCGTAATGACGCTCGATACGAATGTTCTGTTTTTTAGCACCTCATACATGGTGGAAGGTGATTTGGCGAACAAGCTTGATCAGAAAGATGGGATTTATCAGTGGGACTTTAGCAAAGTACGCGGTCTTCGTCCAATAGACTTCGGACCTCGTGGTTCTGCCGGAGCCGCTAAATGTATTGGCGATTCGAGTGAGTGCATCTTACCTCCGAGTGATACGCTCGGAACTGTTTCGATTAAATTACCTGTCGGTAAAATTATTCCGATCTCAGATTCTCTCGTAGGCAAAACCAAAACTACGATGAGCCTGATCGCCACCGGCGATGATGATGGCCCCGGCGGTGGACCTCATGGCAATGTAAACAAACTCGATTGTCTCCAGACAGCCCTCGATGTAAAAATCACTTTCAAATATTTGCCGTAATTTATAAAGCGAAATGCCCTGGGAGAGAAATCTCTCAGGGATTTTTCTGTCAATTTTTTGGACATGTCTATGAACACTGCCGTTAACGAATAAAAATAAATGATAAAATGCTGTGAAGTAAGAAAGGGGGCGAATTCGTTTTCTGGTTTTTTGACCTTCACTCTCTTTTACAATCGTTGGGCACCGTAAATTTTGTGAATAACCAAATTTTAAGCAGCTGATATAATGGCTAATTAAGAATATTAGTTTTATAAGAGGGAGCCCTAAGCTTTATCAATTCTCTGGCCGATGGCGTCTACAGAAGTCAATGTTAGGGAGGCTCTATGAAGAGCAATACAAAAGCAGGTGCGGATTCGTTCTTATCTCAGAGAGGGAGCGAAGGTTCTGTGGCGCTGACGGCTATGGCCTCCATTGTTGCCTTGAGCGTGGCGACCATCTACATATCCTCTAATTCTCAACGGACCAAGAATTCGGTTGATATGGCTGCGAAGCAGAACACTAGTGTTGAAGCTGACAGTGCGGCCCTAAGCGATATGGCTATACTCCGGAGCGCTCTCACCCCCGCTAGGCTAGCAAGTGGCAACTATGCGCCCTGGCAACTATCTATCAAATACGTGGGATATGGGGCCTAATCCGTATGCATCACCGGGTGGAAAAGTCATCAGCGGGCAAGTGGTCAATTATTCTTCCCTCCAGGACAATTCAATTTCTTTGTCCCAAGCAGCAGCAATATTCGAAAATAAAACCACGAGCATCATTACGGACGGCCCTGTTCGAACCGTTGAAATCATGAAACTCAATCCAGAATCGATTGCCCATCCCTACTATATCAAGTCGGTCGATGTTCGCTCGACTCGTTTTGTAAAGGGACTTTCAACCGGGTATGTCTACGGTCAGATTCCACTTGCGGCCCCGGTACCTGGAGCGATGCAACTTTTGGTCAAAGAAGCCGGCGATCCAAGCTATTCGACGAATTTTGGAACAGCGGCCACGCCTTTAAAAGCTGGCTCTTACACATTTGAATTACTAGGTGCTGGAATAGTCTATTATGGTGTCGTTGAAACAGGTGGGACTAAAAATGTGCTTGGTCTCACCAATGGCGAAGTCACCCATCAGCAAAATAATATCAACGCGTCGCTTGGTCTTATAGGTATAACACCCGCGATTTCTCTCGGTAATACCGAGACAGTCACAACTACGTCACCAGCCCCTTATTTTACGCAAGATTTGAAAGAAAATATTACGCCTACAACCTGTGGTTTTGATGTTGTAAGCGGCATCTCGATGTCGGCAGGCGGGGGTACGATTACTGTCGGTGGGGGCGTGATGACCATGACGGCCAATGCCTATCTCGTCGGAGTCGACGGGACCGCTGACGAAACAACGGCCTTCAGCGTTCAAATGTTTATCGCGCCGAATGTCGTAAACGTGGCAAGTTCGGGCGATCTCGCAGCCCTGGGTCCTTTAAACACAAATAGTTGTTCAAATAAATGTGATACACACCCTATGTCAACTATGGACAACACCCCAAGCAATCAGCCGACTCTGGATGCTTACCTCGCGGGCGCAAGGACTGGAGATCTTCAAACATTTGATATCAACGATACGTCGACTGCCCAGCTCCAAAGCCAAGGCTTTAAAGGGCGCATGTGTGACAGCTGGCAGAAATATTCGCAGTACATCTACACTATGACTGGAAAAGATCAGCCGGCCGCAGAAAGCGATCCCAACTGGGCTCAGATTCATGAAGATGCTTTGCACCTCAAAGAATTTGTAGCCTATGCCGAGCCTTACTGCGAGAGAAAAACGGTCGGTTATCGAAGCGCCGATGTCTGCGGTTGCTTCGACTCACAAACCCAAATACAGATGGCCAATGGAACTCTCAAAGCCATCTCGGATATCCGTGCCGACGACGTGGTTTGGAACCCGAAGACTCAGACGGCTCATCGCGTGACGGAAGTTATTGCGGGTCCCGAGGCCCCCGATATGTTTGAGATTCAAAGCGGTAGCCGAACCGTGCTTGTGACCCAATTTCACCCATTTTTGACAGATCGCGGATTGATTATTGCCACTGAGCTCCGACAGGGTGATATTCTTATCGATGGTCAGAGTACGAGCAGAGTTGTATCCATCGTCACCAAAGAAGCCGATAAAAACAACCTTCCGGTTGTTTGGAATCTGGTCCTTGAAGGTGAGTCCAATGATGATCACTATGTGAATGCGAATGGTATCATGACAGGTGACCTTTATTTACAAAGGTTAATTGCCCCTACAAAGAAATGAAATGAAAGCTCAAAACCATACAGGACGTCGTAAACCCTCAAAAAATTCCGATTCATCATCGCAGAAAAAAGTCTTTTTTGCGGTGGGTGATCGAATCAAAATCTCCCTTAGACCGAAGGCCGTGGCGCAGTGGTGCAAACCGGGAGACCTCGATCTCCTCCGTTTAATTCCGACAACCAATACGGAAAAGATATTTTTAGCGACTTTAGAAAGCTTCGGGAGAAAAGAGTACAAGTCAGTCTCCCCCTTAAGTGTTAACGATATAGAGAAAAGCCTGCCCCTTCATATGGAATTACCGGCGACTGATGGCGACTACGGACTCTATTTCTGCGTTGACAAAGGCAAGAGCGGAGCTTGCGCAAACAAAACGCTATTGGCGAGTGAGATTTGGAGGCAGTCGGATGAGGGCATGCGCAAGCTGGCTCAAGATAAAATATTTTATTTTCAAATGCTTATCGTGCGCAGTGGGTCTGTCATGGTCGTTCCGAGCGGAAACTGGGGCAAAGATAGCCGGACTCAGTTGATGGATTCTGTCGACGGGCTTATGAACTTCGATAAGGAAAACCTCGAAAAAGCTGATGCTATCATCCAAAAGCTGAGGCCGAGCCCGGCAGGAATTGTTGGCAAGAGCATTCAGGTTCCGTTCCCTTACAACAACGGCCGCTGTTCTTAAGGCCGAATTCATCAACAACGGAAAACCCACTATTTCTATGTCATTGCATCCCGGTACGAACTTAGGGTGGCTAGGACTAGCGCGCCAAAAAATGACCATGACAAAGCCTGCTCGAATTGGGCACAATCATAAAAGATGAAGGAGAGCATTCAAGCCCTTCTCTCAATCGACTCAAAGAGGCTTCCGATGACCATTGATATTCGCGAAGAAGGACGACGGGCTTTAGAAGAAGAATTTTTCGCCCGGCTCAATTTTGAGTTGAAAGAGAAGCTTCTCGCGGAGATGAGTCGCCGGGAGGCGATCATCGAGCTTTCCCGCGCTTCAGGTATTGCCAACGAAAAGGTCCTCGAGATTCTGCTCGATGCCCAGATAACGCCAGGGACTCTCCAGGCGCTTTCGCTTGTACCGCTAGTCCGGGTTGCATGGGCGGACGGGGTTTTGGAACCCGCCGAGCAGGAAGCCATTCTTAAGGCTGCCGCAGCGCAAGGCATAGATCCGAATCATGCTGGATACGATGCACTCAAGTCCTGGCTAACAGAAGCACCAAGCGATACGCTCTTCAATACATGGCAAAACTATGTTCGTGAATTAGGTATGACGATGTCCAAAGACGCTTTTGCAAAGGTGCGCGTTGAGATATTGGGTCGAGCTGAGACAGTTGCAAAAGCGGCCGGAGGGTTTTTAGGTTTAGGCAGCAAAATCTCAGCTGTCGAACGCGAAGAGTTGGAAAAAATCGACGAAGCGTTCGAGATTTTTCATTAATAATATATAACAGAAAATTCATGCAGTTATAGCCTTGCTGCATGAATTTTACAAACCAGCCAAGTATTTGTAACTATTAGAGAATTATGAGAACGGCATGGTGGATCCATGTGTTGAATACAATTCAATTTTTCAAGCTAATTGACGGCTCATCCAATGAGGCCCAATAATTTGCTTAAATATTGATGCAGCGGCTCAGAGTTGCTAACGAAAGAATTTTCTGCAGGTCTTTCTCATTACTACTCCTCGTCACTTCTACTTTTCTACTGACACTCCTTTACGTCGGCCCATGCAAAATGGAAAACATCGCTTCCAAAGGTCCGCGCCCCTCGCTCTGGTCAACAAAAATGCGGAAGCCTTCAAAGAAATGGATACCGTTTCGGCCCCTCATCGCCGCGCCATGGCCAAAGCTCTCAAAGAGTTAGGCGAACTCACAGCCACTCAGAATCGTTTCTGTGATCAATGAAATCGTCGATAAAACGAGGGTCATCAACGCAATTGTCTTTCAAACGCAACTCCTCTCGTTCGATGCTTCGGTTGAAGCTGCCCGTGCCGGTGAGCGTGGAAAAGGCTTTGCCGTGGTCGCCGAGAAAGTTGAAACTAAAGCAAACGAGCGGAGATACTGCAAAAGACATTGCCAGTTTATTGGGTGGTAGTATTGCCAAGGTGCAGGGGCTGATCAAAATTATTCGAGGCGGAGATACCTCCAATAACGTGAGACCTGTTATGTGAAGTGTAGCCGGAGGCAAGGTAAAGGAGCATTCTAAAGCAAAAGCTTCATCAAATGCGCCGGCTGCAGTCATCCCTATGAACCGATCAAAACCGGCTCATCCGCCTGTCATGACTCGCTCGGTCGTTGAAAGCGACATTATGCCGACGGCCGATGATGAGCGTTTCAAAGAAATCTAAGAGACCCCTGTCACATGGGTTTGCCGCTAAACTTCGGCCAACTCATGTGATCCTCAGACAAACACGCTTTCGCAAGATCAAGCGACTCTCCGATAACCACATGCATATCAAGATATCGATACGTTCCGAGCCGCCCAATGAAGGAGAGATTATCCTCTTTATTGGCAAGTTCCATATACTGTGAGAGAAGAGCTTTGTCTTTGTCCATACGCATTGGATAATAAGGCGTGTCGCCTTCTTCCGCTAACTTACTATATTCCCGAAAACTCACACTCTCTTCATGAGTTTCCCAAGGCGCGAAATGTTTGTGCTCGGAAATTCTTGTGTAAGGGACTTCCTGATCACAGTAGTTGATGACCGCGTTCCCCTGCATATCGCCCTTGCCATCAAATCTTTCGAATACGAGGCTTCGATAATTCATTCTTCCCAGCCTGTATTGGAAGTAGGCGTCCATTGGACCGCTGTAGAACACATGTTTAAATTCTTTTTTATACTCCGGGACAAAGGGTTCGCCCAGTTGGACTGAGATAGCAGGATGGTCCAAGATTTTCTCGACGATGGCGGTATATCCGTCGCGTGGAATGCCCTGAAAGGTCGATGTAAAATAGTTATCGTCGTAATTAAAGCGTATCGGTAGACGCTGTAAGATCGAAGCCGGAAGTTCGCGCGGCTCGACGCCCCATTGTTTGCGGGTATAGCCATAGAAGAAGTTTTGGTAAAGATCCTTGCCTAGAAATTTGAGGGCCTGGTCTTCAAATGAGTCGGGAGTTGTGATCGAAGAGTCGCCGATTTGAGCTATAAATCCTTTGGCTTCTTCAGGATTCATGGCTTTTCCAAAAAACTGATTGATAGTCATGAGATTGATCGGAAGGCTGAACATGCCCTTGGCGGTCACCGCTTTTACACGGTTCATAAAAGGCATGAACGTGCCGTAACGATTAACATAATTCCATACGTCCTCACGACTGGTATTAAAGATATGAGGGCCGTATTTATGAATCATCACACCAGTCTTGGCATCACGTTCCGTATGGCAATTACCAGCAATATGATCGCGTTGTTCAAAGATAATAACTTTGTATTTTTTGCTTTCGGCGAGTTCCCGAGCAAGAACAGCGCCTGCAAAACCGGATCCTGCGATACCTATCGTTTCCATTGATCACCCTTAATTTAAATGTGTTAACGAAGTGCGACTCGACATTCTCGTATATAGCAATCCACCGATCGTGCAAGTTCGGGGAGTAAATGGGCGCGCTCACTGCCCAGAGCCGTGAATTTTGGTCTTGGAGCTGCAAACCCACATTCGACGAGCGGGCGGCCAATAATCAGCGAGGGACTGAGGCCAAATTTAGCAGCAGCCAGGCGTCCAAAGCTGGCCCAATCCGTTAGGCTTTGATTGGAGAGATGCCAGATCCCGTGCTCACCATCGATCAGAAGATCAAGGGCAGCATCAACCAAATCAGGCAAATAGGTGGGGGAACTGATTAAATCGTTCGGAGCATGAAAGGGTTTGCCTTTGGCTATGGAACGTAATGCCCGCGTTAAAAAATTGGTTTCGTCCCAGGGTCCGAAAGTAGCCGGCGTCCGAATGATGAGACTATCGCTGGCGCGTGAGGCGATTTCTTCTTCAGCTTTTGCTTTCGACCGACCGTATATATTGATCGGGGAAACGGCGTCTTGCTCACGATACGGTCGTTTGGTTCGGCCGTCAAAAACCTGATCGCTTGAAAACTGCACAAGACGCGCTCTCTCGTCGGTGCAGTATTCGGCGAGATGAATCGGAGCCAGGATGTTAGTGCGAAAGCAGTCTTCATCCTCTTCCTCGGCACTTTCGACGTCAGCAAATTCAAAAGCGTTGAGGATGGCCCAGGGCCGCATTTCATTTAAAAAAAATCGTGTTGCTGCGGCGTCTGTTAGGTCCAGATCGGCCTGCGAGACAAGACGGTAGCTCAATCCCCGACGTTCGCATATATAAGCAAGTGCACTCGAGAGGCTTGAGGCCCCTCCTGTAATTAGGATGTCCCGCGAACGAGACTTAGAATTGTAGCTGTTCGACTCCTTGGCTGAGGTCGCGTCACGAGGCATTGCCGCATCAAGATTCACTGAGGGATAAAGGAGGCGATCGGCCCTATGCCACCAACCTTGGTTATCAAGGGCTGGATGATCAAAATCTGAATCCACACTATAGGCCTTGACCATAGAGGCAAGAGCAGTGGGTCTTGGCTCAGGCGAGCGCAGATCATAAACACCAGGCTCATAATAGCCGTTCGCTTTCGTGACTAAACTATTCCAGTCAAACCCTCCAAGCAGACTCCAACTTGTAACGGCGCGGACGTCGATCCCACTTGCTCCCGAGGCTTTAGCAGCCAACCATATGTCCCTGAACCAGCGCATCTGTTCTTCTCGGGAACACCCCAGGTGGACCTCTGTGATGGCGACGGGCAATCCATAACGATCCCATGCTTCCTTAAGGAGTTCTTTGGGACCAACTATCATCTCCGCACCAACTCGCACGGCTTCAATATCTGCATAGCGATGATGATTATTTCCCCCGTGAACATGGGCGGGATACCGCTCGATACGTTCGTCAAGGAAGCGATTGCTCGTAATATAGTGATTGATGCCTAAGATATCGGGGGGGCAGGGGTTTTCCGCAAAGGACTCAAGTTCGGTCCCCGTCAGTCCGTGTTTCAAACAGAATCTATAGAGAGGATGGTCAAGATTTACTTTACCTATAAGGAGATCAAAGCTCAGCCATCTTCGGTGGTTTTCAAAATTAGCCTGATAGGCTAAAAAGCTCGTGCTAAAGACTTTTCCGAGATCTTCCGTCTGTATAAGCTCGGCTTTGGGATTGACAGCCCGTATGGCCATCATCGCCGCACGAATACCATCACATTCGTGGAAAAGCATGCGCAGGAAACTTTTATTGTCCCGCGCATGCGGATACCAACACCCGTAGAGACCGGAAAAACGAGCCGTAGTAAGCGGCTCGTTTATTGGAGTATAAGCATCAACCCATGGATAGCGGGCCGCGAACGCTCCTGCGAGTTGCGCGAGTTTTGGCGCAAACTCCGGATCGAGAAGACTTGTGTACTGGGGACCGCTCCCATGGTGTTCAAAGCCGACAATAACGCGAATGCCGAGACGCCTCACCTCATTCAATCGCTGATCAGCCCAAGTCCAGTCAATACGATTCAAAGATTTTGGAGCTAGGTGCTCCCAGAGCACCGGAAACCGTAGCGTTTTAATACCGAGCTCAGAAAAACGTTCGAGATCACCAAGCCGCTGATCGTGGCCGCTCATAGCCAGCTGGTCAAGATAATGATTGCCAACACGGTTGACTGTGCACTCAACGCCTCCCCATAGCTCCAGCATGCTCAGCTCGGCATCGCGGCAATGCCGTCGTGTGCAGAGACATTAACAGCTGACTTCGGCATCGAGCGAAGATCCTTGGAGTAGGAAAGTGCCGACGTCGTTAAACTCGGAGTCGACCCTCCGCTATTTCGCTCTTGCTCGGCTTTAATGAGTTTGTGCATGGCCTCAAAGGTTTTATCCCAAGAGACCTTGGCAAGGAAGGCATCGACTTTCGATTTCCAGCGGGCTGTCGCTCCGTCTTCGATCATACGATCGGCATGCATAATGAAAGTCTCGACGTCATCTGCAATGCCAACGAGTCCAAGATTACCGTAGGGTTTGATCACGTCTTTTATCGAAGTTGATATGACCTGAATGCCGGCTGCCAGGTATTCAGGTGTTTTAGTTGGACTGATAAATTGAGTGGCATCGTTTCGAGCAAAAGGAAGGATACCAATATCCCACGAGCCTAGGTAGTGGGGGAGTTCGTTATAACCTTTGCCACCGAGATAATGAATGTTCGGAAGTTGAGGTAATGACGCTGGATCGATTTTAACAACCGGCCCAAGCATTATAATATTCCAGTCCGGTCGACGGCGAGCGATGCCTTCAATCAGATCGAGATCGATGCGCTCATCAATCACGCCCATGTACCCTATTTTTGGCCCTTTGATAGATAGCATATCGACCGGGAGTGCGTGCCGTTCGCGACCTTTTGCAAAGTGTTTGACGTCAACGCTGCTGGGGAACGCATAAACGCTGGGATGCAAGTCACGTTTTGCTTCATAAAGACTATGGCCACCTGTGAAAACCAGATCGGCTTTTGTGAAAAGGCTATGTTCGAGCCTTGGAAGCTCCGGCGATGCGCCTTTGAAATGAGACAGCTGGTCCATACAATCATAGACAACGATTTCAGGCTCGAGATGTTTTGTGAACTTCAAGGCCATCGGCGTGTAGTACCAACTCAGATAACGATTGATATGATATGTCGAAATCAATTCATCAAGAAGAATGGCCTGCAGTTCTAATTGTTGGGCTTCATTCAATCCATGAGGAAGATGAGGAACCGCTACAACCAGATTCGGTTGCTCGCGACGCATCTCAAGAAAGGCTTCTCGATCTTGATATATAGGCTCTTCAAAAAAGAAAACTCGTCGGCGTTCTGAGGCACGCGAAAGTAAATGCTGAGGCCGTTGATATACGAAGTTCCAGCGGAGATGAGAGAGACAGAGTATATCGAGATCACTGCTCTCATCCATGTATCTTTGTGCATCATGTTTGCCGACTAGTTTCATCAGGGCCTCCAAGTTGTGTATCTCGAGCAGATGAGATTGCAATGGTCGTACCGAAGTTGGAGCTCTGGGCCGAACTTTGCACCTGAAAATTGGAAAACTCGGAAATTACCTTTAAAACAGTCTTGTTTTTTTCTGGAAATCCGTCAGTCTTTAAAGAACCCATATTAAAAACCCATGTATTTCTGATCCAGAATAGGTAGTTTATGAACATCGAGCCGAAGCACTGTATCAATTTTGATATACATAGTCTTCACCCACGCCCTCAGCTCTGTCGAGACGAGTGGACCTCACTGGATGGTGCATGGAGATTTCTTTTTGACTCTCATGCAAACTTCAACAAGCCGTCTGATATAGGGTCCTGGCCTTTGCAGATCGAGGTGCCTTTTGCACCCGAGACGTCGAGAAGTGGGATAGGCGACACTGGATTCCATAAATACTGTTGGTATCAACGCGACTTCGTTCTGCCTATCGTCAAAGGCAAACGCACTATTTTGCATTTTGGTGCAGTCGATTATGTTGCTCAAGTGTGGGTAAACGATCAGTACGCGGGAACTCACGAGGGCGGACACACGCCATTTCAGTTCGATATTACGCACTTATTGAATACTAATGGCCAACAAGTCGTGACCGTGCGGGTCGAAGATGATCCCCATGATCTTGCAAAACCACGCGGCAAACAAGACTGGCAACTCGAAGCTCACAGCATATGGTATCCCCGCACCACAGGCATCTGGCAAACAGTTTGGCTTGAGACCGTAAATGAGGTTTACATTGATCGCCTGCGTTGGACTCCCCATCTTGAACGTTGGGAGATCGGTCTTGAGGCCTTTGTAAACGGCGAATTTGCAGATCGGGCGAGCCTTCACCTACGCCTCTTTAACGGCTCTCAACTGCTCGTTAACGATAGGTACCAAGTTATTTCTAGTGAAGTGCATAGGCGAATAGCTCTGTCGGATCCGGGCATAGATGATTTTCGAAATGAGATACTTTGGACGCCCGAGAAACCCACGCTTCTGCGCGCCGAGCTGGAACTTTGGATAGCCGATGTCTGCGTCGATAAGATGCACTCATATACTGCATTGCGGAGCGTGGGGATCTCTCATGGCGATTTTCTGTTAAACGGTCGCCCTTATTATATGAGGCTCGTGCTAGATCAAGGTTACTGGCCTGATACATTTCTCACAGCACCGGATGAAACGGCTCTAAAGCGCGACGTAGAGCTCGTGAAAGCCATGGGATTCAATGGGGTGCGTAAACATCAAAAAATCGAAAGCCCTACTTTTCTTTTTTGGGCAGATGCACTGGGCCTCCTTGTCTGGGAGGAAATGCCGAGTGCGTATCGATTCACCCATGATGGTGTCGAGAGATTGATGCGGGAGTGGACAGAGGTGATCGATCGTGACTACAGTCATCCCTGCATTGTCACGTGGGTACCCTTCAACGAATCATGGGGCGTCCCTGACTTAGGGGAGATGGATTCCCATCGAAGCTGCGTCCAAGCTTTTTATCACCTCACGAAAACGCTCGATCCATCTCGTCCCGTTATCGGAAACGATGGCTGGGAAAGCGCAAGTACCGATATCATCGGAATTCATGATTACGATAATCATCCGGGACGTCTCTCAGAACGTTATGGACCGCCTTACAATGTTAAAGATATTTTGAGTCGCCGAATTCCAGCGGGTCGAATGCCGATCGTCAAAGGCTATTCCCATGATGATCAACCGATGATGCTCACTGAATTTGGCGGAATAGCCTTTACCTCTGAAAACCGCTCAGGGGCATCAAAAAATTGGGGATACGGCACGAGTCACAGCTCACGCGAGTTCAAACGCCAGTATTGGGCGCTGGTCAACGCAGTGCATCGTCTCAAGGTTTTCCGCGGATTCTGCTATACACAATTTACAGATACGTTTCAGGAAGTTAACGGGCTCCTTTATGCAGATCGAACGCCCAAAATTCCGATTCACGAAATACACGCGATCACCTGCAGTGCCGTCGATGAGGAACGACTTTTTCGCGAAGAACCGGAAAGTCTTCGGAGTGAACTCTGATGTACAAACAAAGCTTTCGAAAACCCGATGGTCGTCAGCTGCTGCTTTACAGCCGTGAACCTATAGACCCTGCAATCGAGGCAACGAGTCCCTCGCCTACGCCCGTGTCCCTTCATGGAGCCCATATGCGTTGGCATCCATTGCGCGGGGAATGGGTGTCTTACTCAGGGCACAGACAAAATCGAACGTTTCTACCGCCCAAAGAATTCAATCCTCTCGCTCCGACACGGAGCGCGGAGTTTCCGACGGAACTTCCTCAAGGCTCATATGATGTGGCGGTTTTCGAAAACATGTTTCCAACCCTGAGCCGATTGGCATTGGACGCTCCCGACTTGCCCGGCGTTGCAACGATGCCTGCGACCGGCGCGTGCGAAGTGGTGGTTTTCACGAAAGACCCGGATGCGAGCCTCGGGCGTCTGCCTCTTGCCCACATAGCCTTGATTCTTGAGGTGTGGGGTGATCGGTATCGCGAGCTTGGGAGTCGCGACGACATTGAATATCTTTTGCCCTTCGAAAACAAGGGTGTTGAAGTCGGCGTGACTCTTCACCATCCGCACGGACAAATTTATGCCTATCCGTTTGTTCCACCTGTTCCGGCAAGACAACAGTGCGAAGAGAAAGCCTATTTCGAAAAAAACGGCAGTCCTTTGATGAGTGATTTCGTCAAGCGTGAGCAGAGCGAGAAGATCCGGGTGCTTTATGAAGGCGATCGAGCCATAGCATTTGTCCCTGTTTGCGCGCGCTATCCTTATGAAGTGTGGATTGCCCCGAAGAACCGCCTAGCGTCGATGGCGGAAATGGACGAACGGGATCGCAGCGATTTTGCCAAGGCGCTCAAAACGGTTTTGCTGAAATATGATGGGTTATGGAGTAGGCCATTTCCTTATCTCATGGTTGCCTACCAGGCGCCAACGGACGGAGAACCGCATCCCGAAAGTCATTTTCATTTCGAATTTTTTCCTCCCTATCGAAGTTCGGATAAATTGAAATATCTTGCCGGAACCGAAATCGGCGCCGGACTTTTCGCCAATGATGCGTTTCCGGAAGACAAAGCATTAGAACTCCAAGCTGTTGAGGTGAATCTTGAATAGTTCTTCCGAAGTCGGTCGCAAGCTCGGGTCAGTACGGAGAATGCTGCGCGATAATAATCTCTCAGGTGTCCGTCTGCGGGGTGTGGATTGGTTTGCATGGGCGACCGCTGGGGGTTCCAACGTCGTGCTTTTAACCAGTGATAGCGGCATTGCTGAGGTCCTTATAACCGCCGATGAAGCCTTTGTCCTAACCGACAATATTGAAGCTGAGCGGCTTGCGATAGAAGAGCTACCAGCCGAAGGCTATCGTGTGTGGCAAGGCCCGTGGCATGATCCCGATCGCCGTGAATTCTTTGTCAAAGAGCTCACGCATGCAGGGCTCATCGCGAGTGATCGCCCTTCGGGAAAAGAGCTGCCATTGCCCCGCGAGCTTATGACACTCAAACGTTGTCTTGAACCCGAAGAGATTGAACGTTACCGCGCTCTTGGGCGCGAAGCGGCCGAAGCGATGACGGAAACCCTTGAGGCAGCGCGCCAGGGGTGGACCGGATATGAGCTCGCGGCTTACGGAGCGTCCGCTCTGTGGAAACGGGGGATACATCCGGCTCTTACTCTCGTAGGTGATGAACGCCGATTGCCCGTGTATCGCCACGCGACCGCATCCGCTGACCTTATCGGTGACCGGGCGATGCTCGTCTTCTGTGCGCGGCGTCACGGATTGTTTGCGAATCTCACGCGATTTGTAATGTTTCGCGAACCGACGGCCCGCGAGGTTCGCATGAAGCACGACCTGGCGGCAATTGAGGCCGAAATTTTTGCAGCGAGTCGTCCCGGCGTTACGCTCTCTCATATGTTTGACGTTATGAAAACGAGTTACGCAAAATTCGGATATCCCGAGGAGTTGGAAAAACACCATCAAGGTGGTTCCTGTGGTTACCTTTCTCGGGAGGAAGTCGCAAGGCCTGACAGTCAGTCGCAGATCGCTGAAAACATGGCCCTTGCATGGAATCCAAGCCTGATTGGTACAAAGATTGAAGACACAGTTCTCGTGACGAAAAACGGCTTGGAAATTCTAACTCACGATCCCCGCTGGCCAACTTTTTATGCCGAAGATAGAATGCGGCCCGATTATTTGGTGCACCTATGAGCGATGTGCGTAGGGATACATTTCATCGATATTTCGGCCATTCGGCAACGGTATTTGCTGAGGCGCCAGGGCGCGTGAATCTTATTGGCGAGCATACAGATTACAACGGTGGTTTTGTTTTGCCGACGGCTATTCCTCAAAGGACGCATGCCGAGCTCGCGCTCAGAAGCGACAGCAAGGTTCGGATCTTAAGTCATGATATCGGTCCAAATGGCGAAGAACATGACTATATGCTTGGCGACGAAAGACCACTGCATCGGTGGTTCGACTATGTCGCTGGCATCACCTGGCTCCTGCGCGAGAGAGGCTATGCAATAAGAGGCTTCGATCTGCGGGTGTCGACCGATATTCCTATGGGGGCGGGCCTTTCCTCGAGTGCTTCGTTGCTCGTTACTGTATTGCGCGCACTTCGCCAAGCATTTGATTTGCCTTTGAACGATGTCGATCTAGCTTTGATGAGCCAGAGCGTGGAAAATGGCTTTGTTGGCGCTCATGTTGGCATTATGGATCAAATGGCAGCAAGCCTTGCCGACTCTGGAACGGCTCTTTTTCTGGATACACGCAGTTTGGAATATCGTAAAATCATGATCCCGGACGATATCGATATGTTTATCATCAACTCCGGCGTTAGGCATAGCCATGCGGACGGAGGGTATAACACGCGGCGAATGGAGTGCGAGGAAGCTTGCTCTCATCTCGGTGTCAAAGAACTGCGTGATGTCCAGGACATCAATCTTACCTACGCGATTGGCGAGCCCTTTGGAAGTCGAGCGCGGCATGTGATCTCAGAAAATGCGCGTGTGCTGAAAGCTGTCGACGCCATTTCTCGCGGTTCCATGGAAGAACTCGGACGGCTCATGATAGAGTCACACGCGTCGATGCGTGACAATTTTAAAGTGTCGGTCCCTGAAATCGATTTTTTAGTCGAAGCGTCCTTGGCTCATCCCGAAGTTTATGGGGCCCGATTAACGGGGGGCGGTTTCGGAGGATCGATTGTGGGAATTTGTCGGAAAGGGCACGGCAAACGGCTCGCCAATCTGATCGCCGATCGCTATCAAAGCCAGACGAGCCATCATGCGAGTATTTTAGTGCCCTGACACTTAGGTCCGAAAAATACTTTGAAACGCGCAGAGGTCGAGTGCTACTATCGCCCTCGTTACGGTAATGGATCCAAACGGGAGTATTGTATGACATTTAAGAGTTCGTTTCTGGCCTTCGGTTGTTTGATAAGCGTTTCGACTCTCGGCCTAGCTCAGGGGCCAGCAATGAAAGCAACAACTCCGCCACCGGCAGCATCGGCAACGCCAGCTGTTGTCCTTTCAGATAGCCAAATCGCAGGCATAGTCGAAACTGCAAATACGAGCGAAATAGAAGCCGGAAAACAGGCCGAAAAAACAAGTAAAACAAAATCCGTCAAAGATTTTGCAAAAATGATGGTTGACGAACACACTCAGGTCAATAAAGACCTCAAAGCTCTTGCGGCCCGAGGGAAGTTCAAAGGCACCGATAGCGAACAGGAAAAAGCCTTGAAAGCATCGTCGAAAGACAGCTTGAGCAAACTCAAAGGTCTAAAAGCCGCTGAATTTGATAAGGCCTATGCGGCGGATCAAGTGAATATGCACAAAACTTTGCTTGATTCTTTGGACGCGACTTTGATTCCCAATGCAAAACATGACGAACTCAAAACTATGCTCACTAAAGTGCGCACCTCGGTTGCAACTCACCTCGAAAAAGCGAAAGCTCTCTCTAGCTCAGTTGGTGGAGCTGCGATGTAAGGTCTCGACCTTTTACAATAAAAGAGCCTTGGCAATGATGCCAAGGCTTTTTTTACGAGGGGCGCTTATACTAGATATGCATTACGATTTTTGTACATTCGTGGGACTTTTCCTGGAACATTTTATAGCCAGCCGGGGCATCGTCAAGTTTAAGGCGATGGCTGATTACGACTGACGGATCAATTTCACCGTTCATTATACGGTCCAGTAGAGGCTTCATATACTTATGTGTATGAGTCTGGCCCATTTTAAATTTTATGCCTTTGTTAAAAGCCATTCCAAAGTTGAGCTTATCGATCAGACCGATATATACACCCGGAACAGAGACAATACCCGCTTTTCGCACACAGCGTATGGCCTGACGCAATGCATGAGCGCGATCAGGCTGTATACGGAAAGCTGCCTTTACATCATCCATCAATGCATCAATTGTATGGCCATGCCCTTCCATGCCTACAGCATCAATACAAGAATCAGGCCCTGTACCGCCGGTCTCAAACTGAAGGGTTTCGTACACGTCCTCAAGTTCATAATTGATTGGTTCGGCACCACACTGGCGCGCGAGTTCGAGGCGTTCCGGAAAACGGTCGATAACAAACACACGGCCTGCGCCCAGCATGAACGCACTGCGAGCGGCAAACTGCCCAACAGGCCCAGCGCCCCAGACCGCAACTGTATCGCCTGGCTCTATCTCGCAATTTTCGGCCGCCATATAACCGGTCGGAAAAATATCGGAGAGAAACAAAACCTGTTCGTCGTCAATACCACTGGGTACTTTAAGCGGGCCAATATCCGCGTAAGGAACACGCACAAATTCTGCCTGGCCACCCGCGTATCCACCACACATATGCGTATATCCAAAAAGAGCTGACACCGCCTGGCCAGTACCCATTAGAGGTATAGACGGATTAGGGTTAGAATTATCACAGGCTGAAAACATGCCTTTTTCGCAGAAGTAACAATGACCGCAGGCGATATTGAAGGGAACCACGACTTTGTCGCCAACTTTAAGATTTTTAACATTGCGCCCCGTTTCCACCACTTCGCCCATAAACTCGTGGCCGAGGATGTCACCCTTAAGGAGAGTTGGGACACGGCCACCATAAAGGTGAAGGTCCGATCCACAGATCGCTGTACTCGTGACTTTGATAATCGCATCACTCCCATTGATAATTTTTGGATCTGCAACCTGTTCAATACCCACCTTGTCGATGCCTTGCCAAGTAAGTGCTTTCATGCGTGTGCCTCTCTTCTCATCTCAGATTCATGGGAAATCATAGTCTCATTATCTTTCTTAGAGTCAGGAAGGGCCGTTCGACTCTGGAGAGAGTGAAGGAGCTTATCGCCGAAAGTCTCAAAGAAGGATCCAATTGGACCGCGGTCGCCGTGAGGCTGGCCTTCAATCGACGCAATTTCGCCTGTTTCCATAAGTGATTTTAATTTGCGGATCTCCAGGACTCGCTCGGGCACGAGACTGTCCTGCTCGTTCCAGGTAAGTTTGATCAGGGTGCGGTTCCCGTCGGAATGCCCGCTCAGCTCAAGCATCCACGTGCGTCCGTCGATATCGATTTTATAATGATATTCGTCGATAGCTAAACTAAATCGCCCCCAGGGTGTTTTTTTCGTTTGCAGGAATGACGCCACTTCTTCGGGCGGAAGATTGATTAAAGCACTACGCTCCAACAGGTTCGGTGTCATGCTAATACCGTTCGCTTTATGTGTGTTGATATTGAGACTGCGATAAATAGGGCATGAGCCGGTCACGCCTCGCCAGAGGAAAGCTAAACCAGCCGCACCTGTGACGCTTTTAACAGAAGTGGGACGATTGGACATCAAAGTCTGTTGTAGGGCTAATCCACCTACGAGGACAGACGCTATGCGTTCGAAAGTGGCAACATTCTTTTCCATGAATAACTCCTATAAACAAAACAATCAGTTCGATTAATGGCCGGAACCCGGACGCGTTTCTTTTGCCTGCATGGCAGCTCTCACAGGATCACTTAGGACTTTTCCGAGAGACCCTTGCATCTTATTTTTCATAGCTCCAGCAAGCACTTGGTCTTTCCCTGCTATGAGCGCATCAAAGCCCTCTTTGGCAACAACAGCCGGATCATCTTTTGGGCCTGCAGAGACTTTGGTATCTTCCATATGGGCTCTTTCGAAGAAATTTGTGTCGGTAGCACCTGGCGTGACGACGGCTAAGGGTTTGGAAAATTGGGTCGTCATATTTCTGTATCCTTAAGCGGAAGGGTTTTATTGTTGCTGACTCTGTGCATAAATCTTGCCAAGTATTCAAGTGTTGTCCCCTAGGCACAGGGGGCTTGATTATCAGGAGTTTCAGCCCATTTTGAGTAGGGGAGTGGTTTGGGTAGGCGTGCGATTTTGAAGTGTTGTCACCTGGGTTCATGCAGAGTGGAAAATACCCGCTTGTTTCGTAATCTGTACAGTCGGGTCGGTCGATTAGGGACTAAAATCCCAAGAATTGCTAAACTCAGTGTGAGCGAAGCGTGTTGCAAAAGCTGCGGGTTGATTATTGATATTTTTGTATCAGTATAAGCCAATGAAAAGATTGAGGGTAATTCCATAGTTTTGGAATTTTCTCCGAACCGATAAAGATAGCTGCGTCCTGAGCCGACTATGAATACAGAAAATGGGAGCGCTTCGCATGACCAAACCCGACATTTCAGGCCAAAGTGGATTTTCTTTCGTTGCCTTGTTGGTTGGCATTGCTATGTCTGTTATTTCCGTCGCGGCGGCAGGCAGCTTTTTTATTAAAAATCTTAAGCTTTCTACGGCGATCGAAGGCGAAGCAGAAGCGATGTCGAACTACTCACTTTTGCTCAAACAAACGTATACTGGTCCTAAAACAATTGAAGATCCCAATGGAACGGGAGCCATCATTCTTGACCCGAGGGGAAGGGCCTGGTGTCTTGACCTTGTTGGGACGGATTTTAACGGTTTTAATTCCAATGGCACGTCGACCCCAGTGCAGCCCAGTCGACTGCAGATCATGTCAGATTCGGGACCCAATCAAAAAAAGAAATATAGCGTAGTAGGCTTGAATGTCGTTAAACGATCGAATCCAATGGGTACTGACCCACGACGCATACTCGCGGATCTGGTCGTTACCCTCGACCTTAAAGGCTACGAAAAGAGCGCAACAGTTGATAGCAGTGGATCTGGTTCGGGAGCAACCAAAAGGCGAACCTTCAAGGTTCCGATGCTGATCGATCTTGATAGTTCAAATAGACCCAAAAGCTGTCAACAGCCGCTGACAACACAGGAAATGTGTCGCGTGAGTGGCGGTCAATTTAATCCGGCGAATTCATCATGCCAGGGTACGCATTAACAAGGATGTTCCATGAAAGATGCCGACGATTGTATGTGCGATAGAATGATAAAAAGAACGCCCGGCGAAAGTGGTTTCGGAATTATCGAAAGTCTCCTTGTCCTTGCAATTATTTTAATGGTTACCACGACCTTGAATCAATTTTTTACGAGTAGTCGCGATGAGGTGATCCATCGCAAAGGCCGCATTCAATTTGCCGAAGATATGGTGAGGCTTATGATGGTGACTGAGGAAAACGACGTATGCTCTCACCTAAGTATTGCCAACGGGAATATCAAAATCACTCCCTCTTTTACTTCTGAGGTTGATCTTACCAAGGGTGTCACGATCGACAATTTTCCGCTTATTGAGCCGAGTACAAACGATAAGCTCCGCTACCGGATCAAACGCGTCACCTACGAGCAGATTTCAACAAATTATGCCAGCTACCCGAGTCGGGCCCGTGCGGTTATCAATGTCTATCCGGAATATCGCAATAAGCTCGGTAAGATTCTCACCGGTAGCGGAGTTCCCGATGTCGGGCATGTCGAGATTATTGTAGCCGGTGTTGACACGTCCGTGGCGGGCGATAATACGGCGGTTAAACATTGTTTTGCAGCCTTCTCAAGACGGATTGCCTGTACGGACAGAGGCAAACATTACGACGAAAATGCAGGGGAGAACATAAATTGCAACTAACACCACAAAAATTGCCTCGGCAAAACGATTCGGAATCGGGCATCGCTATAGTCATTGTGTTGGTGGCGATACTGCTGTCGCTCCTCGTCATGCGATCTGTGATGACTCATTTGGATGACTCCAGTACACTCACTAAGAATGTAAGCAAGACTATAACTGATGGTAACACTCAACGTTATATCGACCAGATGATTTCCGATGATGTCCTCTGCACGCAGGGCAGCGATTTTATGAAAGGTTTGTTGCCAGGTGAGGACGGAAATGTAGGAACGATTTCCATAACTTCAAAGCCAGCGGATTATACGTTGATCAAAAACAACGAACGATATGTCGATTATTCGAAATTCATGAAGCCACTCGGCATAGGCAACTATTCGTGGCCTTCACCATCTTTCGACTCAAACAACCCTACAGATTTTGATTTTACTTCGCGCGAAGGGGTGACGCTCAGAGGGAAAGGGTTTCAGTCCGGTGTGGTTTTTTACCAAATGCCTATAGCGCCTATTAAAAATCCAATCAGTGGTCTTACCCGAGTCCCCATCTCTGTGAATCCTCGTATCACACTTAAAAACGGTGGAGCGCGTGCTAATCTTCAATTCGGCATAAGGACCTATGTTGAGTTTGATAAAACCGGCAAGCTTGTAGCGTGTTATCGAGATATATCGTCACGCAGTCTGTGTCTAGACCTCGGCGGAACCTTCAATCCTCTTTTGCAGAAAAAATGCACTTTTAATTGATTTTCTTGAAAAAAGGCCCCGTGGGAATTGTCCCGCGGGGCCTTTTTTACTTTGGATACTTCATCTTACTCATAATCTCAGCATCGGGTATCTTCCAACCGGATCGGTAATCCATTACTTTTCTTCGCAGTGGATTTGTATAGTAATGGAGGTTCACCACAACGCCGAACATATCGGAGAGCTCGAGTTTGGCGATGACAAAGCCGGCTTTGAGCTTGGGGATGATCACAGCATTATTGGTGGCGCAGTGGGTGCTATAGACGACCTGAAATCCTACATTGCGTGTAGTCTCTATAACGTGCTCGAGCAGAGCCGAGTAAAGCCCCTTTCGCCTGTGCTCATCGAGGATACCTGAGCAGACCATGTAAAACGTTTCCCCAGTCTCCTGATAGCCAAAAGAAAAACCGACAAATTCGTGCTTGGGCGTGAACACCCCGACATGAAGCCTATAGACATTGCCGAAACGCTCGCCGAGCGCTTTGAGTTTGGCCTTTTCTTCAGCGCTATAAAAAGCATCAGGGAAAAAGGTGTGATCGCCGCCAAAAAGCCTATCGTAGTGACGCCCGAAGAGCGGGAAAAAATCCTTTTCACTCATCTCTTTTAGGTAATATCCAGATTCGAGAACGATAGGGACTTCATTCATGGAATACTCATCAAGCTATAAAGGAGGCCAATAGATTAGGAATTGTAGCGGGTATGATGAGTGATTTCAAACACGAAGGCCGCAATAGGGGGATGGCCTCACTTATAGCGTCGCTCCAGAAAATCTATAAGTGAGGAAGCGAGGGTGGCTCATATCGCATTTGCCATTTTCAAGAGGTTCTCAGAATTCTCTAGGGCGCACTTTTCTGCCTGCTCAAGAATGTAGGAATACCCCATCGATTTGGGAATGAACTGTTTAATGGATCGGGGCCATTGGTTAGAGCTTTCCGTGCGGTCTTTCCCGCTGACCAGGATCATCGGAGTCTGCCGGCAGAGGAGCTCGAGATACTGAGCGATCTCGAGGCCGTTCAAAGTCCCGAGATCATAATCCACGATTGCGACATCGTAGCGGCTCAGGAGGCCGACAGCACCGAGCTCTTCAAGCGACTCAAAAACATCGACGTGGATGCCACTCACATGCGCGGCTCTCAACAGCACGGCGCGAAAACTTGCGTCGTCATCGATCAAGACATAACGTTTTTCTTGGTTTTGGTTAGGAAGCTTCATGACAATGTCCTCTCATTCAAGTTGTATTAACGATAGCGGTTCGTGATAAACGCTTTTCTATGCAGCTGATCACTGCCTCTAAAGATATGTCGGAGACGCAGGGCAAGGACTGTAGGCGAATAAGCAAATGCAGTTGGAACATAAGGTTCAGACGTGAGGTCAATTTCGAATGTGTGCCCTATGATTCAGCTTACCTCAGCCGATTTCAAACGTATCGCTCTTCACGAGATTGTGACTCAATTGCCAGGATCTACTTGGCTCTATTTTCTAGGCTTTTTCCGGTCTTAAAAAAAATCTATCGGATTTTCATTTAAATACGGTTTTAAAATGGGGGATTCGGTCAGGCTTGATGAGAAAAATACATGCAAGGCTCTGTTTTCTATGTAGAAAATTAATTCACCACGTTCGATCCTGGCAAAATGGAGATAGTTTTAGAAACCCCGCACCGATGAGTATTGGTGGGGGCAAACTTCCCCGAACATGGCAGGTGCCAACACTTTCATCTAGAGAAGAGCAGAGGTTATTTATGAACACTATAAAAACAAACAGCGTCCTTTCAATCAAACTCGACGAGACTCTGACAGCACGTGAGAAAGTCCTCTTAATTGATGATGACCGTATCTTCAGCACCATTATGAAAAACGCCGCCACGCAATACGGAATGGAGCTTGATACTGTCGGCGATGCGCCCGGCCGGAGACGCCTAGGCGCCCTCGATCGTTACGACCTCCTCCTGGTGGATTACGATCTTGAAAGCACGACTGGATTTGCTTTCGCCGAGGTCTTGAATATTGCTCTCCCTCACATGCCGATTATTTTGATCAGTTCGAGTGATAGGCCACTGGGCGACAGACGGTTCCAACTCCCGAATATCATCGGTTTTGTGAGCAAATGGTCTCGGCCCGAAGAGTTTTTCTTGAAATCCCTGGAACTCTATCGAAACATGCCCTTACTAGGCCACCACCTGGCCGCAGTATAGAATAGTGGATGAGGTCGTGTCGCCATAACCCGTGCACACGATCTCGCTTTTGAAACGGGACGCGAAGGGGGATAAGAACGTAATGGAAACTGCTGTTTCGAATACACCACCCAAACGTTTTACGATTACTCTTGACGACGATCTCATGATTTCTCCTATTATTGCCCGGACGACGGGCATCCCTTCGCTCGTGTTCACCACCGGCGAGGCCCTACTCAAAAAGGCGTCATCACTTGAGCCTGTCGCCGCTTTCATTGATGTCCATCTGGGTCTCAACCTTTCCGGTCTCGACGTCATTCCTCACCTTAGGTCCATTTGGAAGTACACACCGATCGTGATTATCACTGGTGATGATAATGCGGACATCATCGGCGATGCCTTGGCTGCGGGCGCCAACGACTTTATTCGGAAGCCAATCCAGCCGGCCGAACTGCAAGGACGACTGCAGGCTCGTCTCGCCGAAATGAATCAGCTTCGTTATCAGGATGAGGTGGTATTTGGCGATCTCGTGTTCTCCAAGGCCAGTGGCGAGGTGAGGTATAGGGACAAGCGCGTTTACCTCCCGAAGCTGGAAGCCAAGCTGTTTATGATATTGCTCGAAAATCGCGAGATGATCGTCACCAAAGAAAGCTTGAAACGCAGGGTGTGGGGCGAATTGACGATAGCGGGCAATACGCTGGATAAAAGAATCTCAAAACTCCGCAGTTTTATCAGCGAGGTCGGTGCTCCGCTAAGGGTTGAGGCCGATTATGGCAAAGGTGTATGCCTCAAAGCTGAAAAAGAGGATGATGAGGCGAACCGAAAGAATAAAATCAAAGGCGCCGGCTGAAGTATCGTGACCAAAAAAGGGGACGCTCATGGAGAACGCAGCTATAGACGAAACCATTATCACCTCTTTGAAGCAGCTTGAAATTCCTGGGGAACCTGTGCCGTTTCTGGATGAGCTTATCCATATATTTCTGACTGACGCATCGCTTTCATCGCGCAACCTCAGTACGGCTTATACCCAAAAAGACTGGCCCAACGTCAACCGCTGGGCCCACAAGCTCAAAGGCCAGGCTCGCAATCTTGGCGCGAATCGGCTGAGTGACGTATGTTCAAATCTGGAGATACTTGCTTCTCAAACAGAAAAGGCAAACGCAGACGCCTTAATTCAGGCCTCCGAAGATGAGCTAAAGGCTGCTATCACGGCTCTTCGCGGCTATCTCCGTACGAGTTAAGTTGAGCTTTTTTCGATTTCGTTTCTCCGAACTTTGACGTATTCTCACGGATGTTGTATGCAAGGGAGACGGGGTTGCCGTCCTTAGGTCGAAGGACATTCATGACTATTTTGAGCGCAGGTGGAAGTGGCGGCGGAAGCAGTTTAAAAGGATCGAATCGATCCACTCACCGTGTTGCCAAACGAATGATCGAGCGCCTCGAAAAAAAAGAGAGCATTCAGGTCGATCATTCAAAATTTGCGAAGCTTGCGCTTGACCCAACACTTTCTCTGCATATTCCCTGGACCTTGCCTGGCTGTCCCCGCATCGACATCGAAGAAAAATACTCCATGAACTTCTGGCGAGCTATGAACACGCCTGGGGATCGCATTCGTGTGTTTGTCACGATGAGGCATGCCGACTCCGGACTCATCTACGAATCAAAGATCCTGGCCAAGACAGGGCGTGACTTTGCGCGCAAGATGATTAAGGACGGAATCGCGGTCGTTCATCACATAGATTTCGGCAATATTCCGGGATTTACGACCAATGCCTTTACGTTCGAAATTATTGGCCATTTCAGCAACTACCGGGCTCTCCTGCAGCCTTTGATGCGATCTATGCTCAAAGTATTTCCACCCGGCGAGACCGCGATAACTGTAACGCACGTCCAGCTCGAATCCTACGCGCGCTCGGTCGTGCTCCGAGACCTGAAAAATGCGGGTACGGGCGATCATCATCCTCATCACTGACCAGTTTTGAACCGGCCAGCAAAAACCGAAGTCTGGCCTACGCCAAACTTCGGCTCATTTCAACTTGGGATCTCTCACAAAAAATACTCTTAGACTTCCGCTCGCCTTACATCGATAAGGGATTGAAGGACGAAATGCGTGTATAAACACCTGGGAAACCAGGTTCTGCGCAGCCTTGTCCCCAGCTCACAATACCGACCAAAGTGAGTTTTTTTCCGTCGTAAGTATAAAGAGGCCCCCCCGAATCGCCCTGGCAGGAATCGGTGCCTTTGGTGTAGGCGCAGATGTTACCAGCGTAAATGCCGGATCCGTAGGCTTTGGTGCAATCGGCATTTGATACGACCGCAACGGACGTATATTTAAGGGCTGTATTTACGTCACCGCCTTCTGAGGTCGAGCCCCAGCCAGCCGTATAAACCGTACCGCCTGCTGCGGGCAGGCTTGGGCTTGTATTGAGGGGTGCCGGTGGAATTGTGCTATTCCCACTCAGCGTAATCACAGCCACATCATATTGCGTCGTGGTTGGATCGTAGCGCGAATCGATTTTATAACTTGCCACGTTAAATGTCTGAGCGCCACTCGCACTGTTCAGTCTCGAACTTCCGAGCGTGACTGTGATCTGATTTTTGATTTCACTCGCCGTAAAATCATGAAGACAGTGGGCGGCTGTCAGAACCTTATTCGCTGCGATCAATGTTCCGCCGCAAAAATGCTGGCCTGTATAACGAAGGGAAGCGATCGATTGAAAGTAGTTTGAATAGAGGGACGCGCTTACCGTACTTCCGCCGACTATTTTCAAATCGCTTGCGGCGTCATCGCTCTTAGGAGCCCCGCAGCTAAACATGATTGGCCAGCCAGTCAATAATAAGGTCGCGAAAAATTTAGACTTTTTTGTCATGAGCTGCTCTCCTGAGGCGGACTGTGGTTTGATCTCTTTCAGCAGTTATCGCACTCTTCCTGCGGCTGCACATATTTACAAAAATTGAGCTTTCCCTTATATTCACAAAGATTCGCAAAGATTTGAATCTCTTGAAAAAAAATGACCAAATGGAGCACTACTCTAAGATCTCGATAAGAATGGCGAATGCTCTGCATTGTTGAAAATGCTTACGAAGATGTTTTTAAGAAAAGACGTTCAATTTTGCTCAATGTCGTGGCAAGGTGATGGGCATTGCATCCTTTTATTGTCATCTTAAACTTCGTTTTGTCTTGGAGATCCTAAAGGCGAAGTCGACAAGGACAAATATCTGGCGATTGGTGAGAGTGATCGAATGACGCTAAAATTCATTAAACCGTTGCCCACCGAGAAAGGCACAAAAAAATCCAGAAAAGCGAAATGATCCGTGATGAGGAGTTTACGACTCCATAATCGCTACAGGGCGCGATATCCAGACCAGAGCAAGGAGTATCGCGCCCGCCCCGATCACGTGCCGACCTGTTAGTTTATCCCCAAGGACAGCTATTCCTACGACAACTCCGGTGAGTGGTTCGGTGATGCTTAAGACGGAGACTTCCCAATTCTTCAGCTTTTGTAAGCCCGCCATGAATAATCCCATTGCCATAACTGTGCATACGAATGCGACAAGGACAATGATCCACCAGCTTGTCTCGAGTATCGCTAATGTTCGGGGCCCGTCCCGAAGAAACACGCATGAGAGCGCAATGCCAGAGGAGGCCTGAATAAGCGGTGTGGAGACGAGTGGATCAACGCCCTTTAGCCACCGGCTCGATGCAAGTATATAAAATGCATAGACACATGCCGAGCCGACTGCAAAAAACAAATATTCGCTTCGCGCGATCGTAAAGTCACCCCATACGATAGCCACAAGCCCCGCAGCGGCGAGCGGAAATGCCAACCAATGCTGACGCGGGATTTTTTCCCCGAGAAAGACCCAGGCGGCGAGAGCGACAAGGACGGGATAGGTATAAAGGAGCAATACTGAGAGTGAGGCCGAGAGGCCCGTGAGGGCTGTGAAAAAAAAGAGGGACATCAGCGCATAACCGAATGTCCCTAACATGATGCAAGACATGACCTGCTTCCAGGAAAGCTTGATTTTTTGCGTCGATCGAGCGTAACGATACACAATGCCAAGTCCTGCCGCCAGTGAGAAACGAAGAGCCAGCAGCTCTCCGGGCCTCACGCCCTTTTCATAAAGCAACTTTCCGAACAGTCCCAAAAATCCGTAACAAATACCTGAGCAAACGATTTGCGTAATGCCTAGAGCTCGTTTTTGAGTGTCGATCTCAAATGGGATCATGCAGCATTCATTTCATCCGAATGGGTTGATACAGACTTTTGGGGCCGCCTCGCATTGATCAGTATATAGAAATTTTCCATCGAGAGAATTCTTAATTACGCGGCATAAGTGGACTTCGAAGGCAGTCGTATCATTTATCCTGACCCGATTTCAGTGACCTGTTAAAAGGACGGGATACAAAAAGTCGATTCCAGCGACATCGCCCGGCGAGAGAGTTGTAACCGTTCCAGCATGACAGTAATTCATGATCGAAGTCGTATCGTAGGCCCCTATATAGACGTACGGCGGGCCGGAAATCACATTGCCTTCCGAGTAAACACAACCCACAGCGTCGGCCCTCTGTTGCTCATGCATTAGCCCTAGCGCATGGCCGAATTCATGCATCGCCGACGCACGTGTGTGGTTCACGATAAATGTTGAGTAGCTGCTGCCAGTGGGCGGGAATTCACCTGATCTACCAATATCGAGACGCATAGTGCCGCCTGCACAGCCGGATCCGCATGAACTGCTGCTGGTCCCTACCATGGAGAGGCCACCTCCCGCCATGATCGCGCCGCTACTCGCCCAATTGTAAGTGAGATTGAAATAAATGCGGATGACTTTTGCGCTGAGTTGCGGCGATGTGCAACTTTCCCAGCCCGTGAAATTCACGCCTGTCTTCGCCGTATATTCGTGTGTGACGTAATTCTTTATGTCATTGAACAAAGTCCGGCCGACTGAATTCTTATTCATGACGCAGACTGGAATCGCCCGTGGATTGGGCCACTTCGCTGCGGCTGTGTTATAAACAACTGATTTTGCTTCGGAAGTAGATTCATCTTTTCCGTCACCACAAGCTGTCAAGATTGACAAGAGCAAAAGCATAGCGATACGCCGCATAATCGGGCTCCTTAAGATTCACAGGTTTTTTGGGGAATGGGGTTGGGTGTAAATACTATAACATTACTGATTATGTGTGAGTGAAGTAAAAAAAATCGCGCACGATTGGAAATACGGCCTTTAAATTGCAGTTCAACAGTCAGACGGCTTTTCTCTGTTCGTGTATCGCGAATAAAGTAGGCGAGAGAATACAGCCTGTATGAATTTGGCAACAGCCATCTCAGTCTCGACGATTAACATAAGTTTTGGAGACCCTTCATGGACACATTACAAGACAACCTCGAGCCTCTTAATCGTCTCCTTCGCGGCGAACTCTCAGCGGTAGAAACCTATCAGCAAGCTCTGGAAAGCGTCTCAGAGCAACAGGCTGTCGTAGAGCTTGAGCGTATTTCGATGGAGCATTCCCAAGCGGTGAGTCTATTGCGTGAAGAGATTCGGCACTTTGGTGGCGTTGCGGATGAGAGTTCGGGCGCGTGGGGACTTTGGGCGCAAGCTGTTGAGGGAACAGCCAAAGTATTCGGTACAACCGCTGCGCTCAAAGCTTTGAAAGAAGGGGAGGAACATGGTCTGAAAGAATACCAAGCGATCATGAACGATCCTGATCTTATGCCGGAGCTCAAATCGCTCCTCACGGAACGTCTGCAGCTTCGTCAAAAGGAACACATAGAGACGCTCGTGCGCTGCATGGAAACACTTCATTAATCACAGGTTTGACCAAACACTAGGAACATGCGATGCAAAACTCACACGAAAAAGATTCAAGTAGTCAGTCTAAAGGCGAAGCGTCAGGAGCAAAATACGAGCAGCAAGCACCTAAGACTGAGGCCATCAATCATCTTCTCGAACTGATTGCTGACGTAAAAGTCGCGATGTTTACGACTCAAGATAAAGATGGCAATCTCCACAGCCGCCCTATGCAGACTGTAGACTCGAGTCCAGACGGAACCTTTTGGTTCTTCACCAGCGACCATAACGGCAAAGCCGATGAAGTCGGCGTCGATCCTCGCGTTAACCTTAGTTATGCAATGCCTGAGAAGAACCGCTATGTCTCGGTAAGCGGTCTCGGCGAAATCGTCCACGATCTCGCGAAGAAAAAAGAACTATGGAAGCCTATCTATAAGGCCTGGTTTCCAGAGGGTGTTGATGATGCCCATTGCGCCTTGATGAAGGTGCACATAGAGAAAGCCGAGTATTGGGACACGCCTTCAAGCAAGTTTGTGGAGATCGTCGGTTTTACCAAGGCCCTCCTCACCGGCCACTCCTATAAAGTAGACGAAGGTGAGCATCAAAAAATCAATTTTGACGGTAAATCTGATGCGGCAGCGGCTGATCAGAAATCGGTGTGATTTAAATCGATTGAAATGAATTACTTATAAAGAAAACCCCTGTATCGTCGTGCGAGCAGGGGTTTTTTGTACCTATTATTTGACGTCCCCAATTGCCTCAGAGAGTATTCGCCCTTCGCTCCCCGAAGGGGGAAGGGTTCCTGTAAAAAACGATAAAGTCGGAGCGATGTCGATAACCTCAACCTTGGTCGCGTATACCCCTTGTTTGATCTGCGGTCCAGCAATGAGCAGAGGTACGGTCCGATCATACGCATAGGCACTCAAATGAGTCGTCGTTGCTCCTGGAACGATATAGTAAGGCTTTGGGATAAGTACGACATCGCCACTTCTTCCGGGGATGTAGGTTTGTCGAATCAACTTTTGGAAAAGGCTCGGCGGCAAGGTGTTGTTGCGAACGTCAGCTCCACAGTATGCATCAGCTATCCCTTCGAGAGTCGGTATGCTTTTTCTAAAATATTGAGTGAGGGATTGCGCGACTTTATCGAGTTCAAGTTTTTTATCGTTTAAGGTGTTGTAATTGAAATAGAAATTGAAGTCACCGGTCGCGTATATCCAGCTGCCTCTGATAGGTTTGCCGAATGTTGCGCTTAAATATGTTTCAGCCATGAGCTGAAGCTTTTCCTCGTCAACGCGCCCGGCATCAACTTTTTGAGATTTGAGCCAGTCAGGATTAGGAGGTGATCCGTGGTCCGCTGTTAACACTACAATGACATTTTCCATACCGATCTTTTGTTCGACTTCCGTGAAAAGGCGGCCGATTTCCCTGTCTTCCACAACGGTGAGTTCTTCCACTTCACGGCTGTTGGGGCCGAAGTTATGGGACGCAAAATCATGGTTCGAAAAACTCACGGCTAACACATCAGGATCTTTTCCTGTCCCCAATTTCATGGACTCAAGAGCGGCGATCGCTGCATTTGCTGTCAGTTCGGTCGAGTAGGGGAACATCAGAGCGTTGACAGTATCTTTGTCGGCATGATGAGGAAAATCCTGTCCCATCGAAGCGAGACTTTTGCGTTTCGACATTAAGGCGTTATCGGCCAATGACCGTTCACCCCCACCTTCGGATAAAGTCCATGTGAGAGTCTTGTCCTTGGCAACGTCTTTCGCAATCGTCTCATTCAGATCCGTCACCCAAGCAGGAAGCGTACCGTCTGGACGATAGTAATGGCTCGTGATCCAGCTGTGCGTGCCGATATCATACCAAAGGGCAAGATCATTTCGGTAGCCACCGAGGAGAACGGCGGCCCTGTCTTTTAAGGCTATAGTGACAACTTTCGAGGCATAGCCCGAATTTTTAAGTTCATCGCCAAAAGTAGACCCGTGGAAGTTCCGAGGCGATATCCCGGATCGATCACCTTTGAGACCAGGGCCGACCAAGGGTTCTTTATCATCTTGAACGCAATAAATAGATTTCCCTGTTTTGCCGTCCGTCCAATCGTTAATGGCAATTCCATTCTGATAGGCATAGGCACCACTTAGTATCGTGGCATGCCCGGGGCAGGTCATATTTTGAATAAGACCATATTCAGCAAAGGGGAAATACGCCCCTTTTTCGAGGAGGTAACGAAAGCCGCCTAATTTTTTTCCGCCTGAGACCGCCGGTAAAAATCGTGGTTCAAATCGCCGAATGAGGTCGGCACGAAACTGGTCTATGACAAGGACGAGGACCAGTTTGGGTTTTTTGATTTGTGCGACAGATTGGGCTTGGGCAGGCAAAGCCATGCACGCCAAAAGACCAAGAGTTGTTTTGGAATTTCGGAGAGCAAAGGAAAACACCGACATAAAAATCCTAACGGGTATGATGGGCGAAGGAGAAGGACGATCCAGACCGCAGCTTTGCAAAGATTGCACTGTCAACTTCGGTGGTTAACTCAGGAAGAGGCGAGACTGAAAGCAATCCTGCATCGAGTTCGGGATTCGCTTCGCTTTGACGATTGTAAGCTTCGACTAGAAGAGGATGGAGTATGAGAACGTCTTCTGCGTTGTAACACATGAGACTCGTCAAGGCCGCGTCATGGCCTTGTTCGTAGAGTCGCCAGAGTTTGACCGCATCCCAGCCGTCGATATCCATGCTGGATCGTTGATGAAGATGGGGAAAGGCCTTTTGTATCGCCTTCAGTCCGCCTTTGAATCCTTGATTACGCAGCCAGTGACATAGGTCGACGTGGGCCTTGGCAAAAGGCACTTCAAATTCATGAGCTAAAAAAGGGACGTCATATGCAGCACCGTTGAACGTCGCAAGCAGTGACGCCTCTTCGAGTATGTAATGAATCAGGGCACGTTTGGCGTTTTTTTCGTGTTCCTGAAGGAGTTCGCCGCGAAATAAAAACGCTATAACCGTGGATTCGGCGAGGGGAGGAAGTCCACCCCCACTTGCTTCTATATCAAAATACGCAATGTCGTCAAAGGCGCCACGGATCATCCGCCAGCGATCAGCGCTAGGAAGGGCTTTGTGGAAATAGTAGAGGTCACGTTTCTCCCAGGCTTCCAAGGTCAGATCGAGGTCTTCCTGAATGTCTGCGAGTTTGCGTGCGCCAAAGATTTGAGAAGCTTCCCGACTTAAGTCTTCCCAGTCATGGATGCCTAGCGACCAGAGGTGCTTTTCGGTTCGCTCGCCCACTCCACGCAGATGGATAAAGCTTTTGCGAAGCAGAGCGTGATCCTGAAAAGGCGAGTTGCGCTGTGTCATCGTGTTTCCAATGTGATGGCTTTGACTCACGCCTCAACTTTAATTCGAGAGATTGACTCTGGCTAGTTTAATCCACGTACCTTCATTGGTTGTGTCTTTTGGGCGTGGTTTTCCTGTCTTTCTTGACGCTTAGGGAGTTTGGCCGGTACACTCGACTTCAGTAGGCAGCCAATGATTATTAGGTTTTATAGAGGAGGAGCCACCCGATGGTTCAACGACTTTGGGATCGCCGTGAACTCATCGCGGCTGCTGGTCTTTCGGCAATGGTCTTGCCTCTATCAGCCTGTCAAACCGCTGCCGTTGCCAGCGCATCGGACGGAAGCGGCCATCCTCTTCTTGTTCGGCCTCGATGGTCGAATGAACTCGACGCCGTTCACAAACAGAAGTTCCATACCGCAGTTGCCTGGTTCAAGGCAAATGATCAAGGCCGCTTCCCAAACTCGGATCCACGTTCCTATCTGACCTGGAAAAAGCTAGCATCCGCTCATGCGCTTTCCTGTCAACATATGACACATTTATTTTTGCCCTGGCACCGACTCTATCTCTCTTATTTTGAAGCTGCTTGTCGCTATGCTTTGCGTGATGCTTCTTTCGTTTTGCCGTATTGGGATTGGACGCTCGACTCTCAGCTGCCCGCTGAATTCTCAAGTTCTGCGTTCCCGCACTTCAAGGTCCTGCGCGCGCTCCATGCTCAAGCTCAGATTCCAGCCGAATTCGTCGGCAAATCGGCAATTGAGCGTATTCTCGCCATCGACGATTTTTATGCCTTTCATTCCGGTCCAGCGCCTTCTATTTTTCATAATAGCCAGATGATGGCCGGGCACCTTGAAGGGACCTGTCACAACGCTGTTCACAATACGATCGGTGGTCCGATGCTTCGTCTTGCAGCACCGGAAGATCCCATTTTTTGGCTTCATCATGCGAATATTGATCGCCTCTGGTCGGCTTGGTCAAGGCGCCACCCACAGGCGATGGTTCCCTCGGAGAAGCCAGCGGATTGGCTGGCGACATCTTTGAAACTCACGTTTTTGGACCCCAGCGCTCCCGGCAAGTCACGGGTTTTGCCGGATATTCCACGAACTGAATTCAATGCCGCAATCGCGGGTAACTGTCTTGTAAAAGATGTGCTTACGGCAGCTGCAGCGCAGTATACGTATGATGATCTTTTGAAGGCTGGACCTGAAGCCGCGAAACCAACGCCGTTCACAGGGCGCAATGAATACTTAGTCGATGGAATGGCAAGAGTCGAAAAATCGGTTCTGATAAGCGCCATTACGCTTAACCCCGAGCTTACTCAAAAGTTGCAAAATATCGGAGGCGGCCATGTCTCGCTCCTGGCTCTTAACGTGCCTGTTCTTCCTGATCCTGCAATCAGCAATCGACTTATCATCCGTTTTTTTGCGTTTGAAGCGGGTGAGGTGTCTCATGAATATCTAAATTCTGTGCGCACTCAAGTGGCGATGCAAAGGCCTGACTATCTTGGATCTTACACCTTCCTTGCTCAAGGGCATCTAACGCACGAACAAGTCAGTAAAGGGACTGTGAATCTCAATCTTGATATCACAGCCTGGATTTTGTCGAATCAATCGCAAAACCTCGGCAAATTTACGGTGCTCGCCGTCGTCCTCGATCCGGCTAAGCAGAATAGTATTGTGAATCTTTTTGAAGATGTGGAAACGGAAATCAAACTGCAGTTTGCAGCTTCGTAAGTGTGATGTTAGGCGAGAATGAGGAAGGCCGCCGCTAGTATTGCAGGAACGGATTGAATGAAAAAGATGCGTTTTGTGACACTAGCGGCGCCAGCGATCCCAGCAACGATCACACATCCGAGAAAAAACAATGTAATGGCTTTGTAATCGTCGTGACTGCGAAAAAACTGCGCAAAGATGAGTCCAGCCGTAAGAAATAAATTATAAATACCCTGATTTTTCGCCAGATTCGCAGTAATTGCCGCCACGTCGCTGGTCATTCCAAAGCGTCTTTTTGCGAAGTTGGTTTGCCAAAGAAAAGTCTCGATAACCATAAATCCAAAATGCAGCACGGCCACGAGACCGATAAAAATGTCCGCGAGAATTAGTATCATGGGCGACTCCTTCATTGTTCGAGCCACGATACCTCAAGAATTAGAGTTACAATAGTACTATTCAGGCCGTTGAGGGATGCGAACAAAAGCCATGCCAGCCGCTCGCGCCGACTCGATTCCAGGCTCGGCATCTTCGAAGACGAGACAGCTTTTTGGTTCCACATTCAAAAGTCGGGCAGCGGTCAGGTAAGGCTCGGGGTTTGGTTTGCCAAGCTTTGCGTCTTCCGCTCCGACGATGATGTCAAAGAACTCCCAGAGTCCGAGCTGGCGAAGTGTTTTCTCGACCGAGGCTCGTGGGCTACCCGAGACCACGGCCATCGGCAGCTTTCCGTGTTGCCGGCGAATGACCTCCTCAACTTCCGAGTGCGATGTAATGGTGCCGATGAGATTTAAATAGGCCTGCTCACGCGCATGGGCCACATCTTTTACCGGCAGATTAAGGCCGAGATGGTCATTGAGCATCGTCACAGTTTTTGGAACCGGAATACCGCCCCATGCATAAAAAAGGTCTTCCGGGAACGACGCGTTCCATTTTTGTAAAGCAATTCGCCAGGCCTCCTGATGGACGGGAAGTGAATTTGCGATCGTCCCGTCGCAATCAAAAAGGTAAGCGGAAAAGCGACCCTCAGGAAAGCTGAGTATCATAAAATCGGTCCTTTCACGGGGTACGAGCAAAGTTAACATATGAAATTAATGAGTAGAAATCAAAATCGTTCAAGTTTTTGGCAGAATTTCCGACACGCTTTGCAGCTCCCACGTAGTTTCGAGGCGATTCATGGATGTTCGGCTCCTCCTCCTTGTCAGTTTCCTGAGTTTCGGTGCTGCAAACGAGGTCTTTGGCTCGGCCGCCGCTGGGGCCCAGTTATGCAAAAAGTATCCTACTTCAACCTATTGTGACAGCGAAGTAAACAGTTGCAAAACCTGCCATTCGACATCCCCAGCCCTAAACCTTTATGGAGAGGATATACGGGTTCATCTGGGTGGACCGGTCGATACAGCCAGTGAAGCCGCTATGGTGTCCATTGAAGCGGCTGACAGTGACGGCGATGGTGTAACTAATCTTGACGAACTCCTCAAAAAAGGGGCGCCCGGCAACGCAGCTATCAAGCCTTCCGCTGCGGTCGACCTCGTTTACGATCCATTTCTCGCGTTAAAACGCCTCAAAGCAATCTACTGCGGGCAGTCCTTAACCTACGACCTGGCGCAGAAATTAGCAGCCACTGCGGATCCCAAAGCCCTTCTTCACGCAGAGCTTACGGCTTGTCTTGCAAGTGCGTACTGGAAGGATGAGGCCCTGGCCCGCCTTGCCGACAAAAAAATCCAACCTCTCGCGGCCGTCGGCTATAACGGCAACGTTGTAATCGCAGATTTTCGTTGGGATTATCGTCTTTTTACCTACATTATGTCTAACGACCGCGACGCGCGTGACCTACTCGCCGCCCAATATCATGTCGATGAATCCGGCAAGCGGGTCGAGGGCCGACAAGGTCGCGGACAACTGCCCCAGATTTTTGGAAGCCGAATCGTTATCGCAGGGGGCCAGCCTTTAGTCCCTGAGCGTCGCGCGGGTATGATCACGACTCAATGGTTTCTCTCTTTTTACACCATGTTTGCCCCGCTTCCGCGCAACACGGCCTCGCAGGCCTATCGGGAATATTTGGGAATGGACATCGCAAAGGGCGAGGGGCTTCAACCCATTCCAAACGAGCCGCGCGATGTTGATGCCCGGAATGTAAAGCAGCCAGCTTGTGCGGTGTGTCACAGCACTTTAGATCCTTTATCTTATGCTTTTTCAACTTATAGCGGCATCGAAACGAGTGTTCTCAATATCCTCGAAAACAACAGCGGAACGTATAACGCTGGTCGGGAGCCTTGGGAAGCGCAGGGTTATCTGATGAGCAAACCTGTGAAAAGCCTTTTGGAATGGGCCGATCAAGCCCGTAACTCCGATCCCTTCAAACAAAACATCGCGCGCATGATGTTTCGTCAGGCCATGAGCCGTGATGCCCTGCCTCACGAGCAAGAGGAATTTGATGCTATGTGGAAATCGATGCCGGCAGACATGTACTCCATAAATAAACTGGTCCATCGCCTGATTGATACCAAAGCTTTCGGAGGTCGCCGCCCATGAAGGCTCGACGTCGTGCTCTATTGTTGATTTTGCCGGTTTTTGCCTTGTTGAGTGCATCTTGCAATCAGAGACCAAAGTGGACTGGATTTGGGCGCTCGAGTGGGGCGGCCGTTCCGGAAACCAGTTCCAATTCTATACCGGTGGCTTCGGAAACAGGAGACGTCGGGTCTTCGGAGCCGGGGCTTGATCTGGTCTGGAAACGTTACCGTGCATTCGAGGATGGTCTGGTCACCGGGCTGGCTTTGAACAAAGCCACGTTTTGTCAGGAACTCGGGAAACAGAGCTGTATCGATAAGGTTCATCTCACTTTTCTCGGCGGTAACGATCCGTTTGAAGCTGGCCTCTACGAAAGAGCACAAACGCCAACGTCAATCACGGCCGTGGCCGTTGACCGCGTGGTTCTTTATGCCTGTTCGCAACGCCTAGAGATGGATAGGGTTGCTGCTTCTGCAGCCGTTGTCTTCAAGTATTTTCCTTTGAGCGGAACACCGACGAGTGATCAGCTGAAACTGCAGGCGACCGACCTCTATCATCGCTTTTTAGCGCGTGATCCGGAGGCTGCCGAGATCACCGTGATTCAATCGTTGAGCAATAAAGGCCTTGCGGCTGATAAACTCGCTCTGATGATGTGTTATTCAATCGGAACCAGTGCAGAAAACATACTCCTTTAATGCGCTCTTTAGTGAAAACAAAGGCTAACCACGATGATAAAATCAAATCGCCGCGATGCCCTCAAATCTTTCGGTGGTCTCGCCGTCTTAGGACTGACGGGAAATGCTGCGAACCTTCTCGCACAGGCTCAGGGCAAAAAATATATTTTCACCATTTGTGCTGCGGGCGGCGCAAACATCGCCGATTGTTTTCTCGCCCAATCGACTGGTGCCGCAGCTTACGATAATATGCCAACGATCAACGGTTCGCCCCTGCGCGCTGCGCCTGTACTAAGCAACAGCATCAAAGGCGTAATCAACCTCGGCAACGGTTACGCGCAGGAGACCTTTCTCAAAAAATTCGCGGCCGACACTCTTGTCATGACCGCCGAAGTTTCGAGTGTGAATCATAACGTGGCCGGAAAACGAGCGGTTACCGGCGATAATGCCAACCAGGGACGCACCTTACCCGAAGCTATCGCCATGGCTTACGGCCAGGGCCTTCCGCTTGCAAACCTGATGCTCGCTGGTGGGGGGTATTCACAGAACGGGGACGACATTACAGTTCCTGACCAGTATCGGGCCCAAGTCGTTGCCGACCCGCTTATGTTTGCTTTTGCAACGCACGGGTACAAAGGGATCAGCAAACTCGCCGGCGAAGCCGAGATGAAAATAGGCCGCGACCTTCGTCAGCAACTCGAAGCGGCTTCGCGGCTCCATACTCAGTTTCAGGGCGGTAGAGCCTTCGAGTCCTATATTAAAAATCGGGACTCGGTAGTTGAGATGCTCGAAAAAGGCGATACGGTCACCAAGTTGATGCTTCTTGATCCTGCGACCAACGAACTTGAAAAATATGGCTTCAAGGTCTCAGCCGATATTAATCTCGTCCGTGAAAAGTTCCAAAATCTCAGCACCGATATTTTTGAAGCGCGCTTAGCCTTGGCTTTTCTTGCCACCAAAAATGGACTATCAAACGCTGTCACGATTTCGCCGAGCAACACGCCTCTTATTGCCTCACGCGGAACACCCAATTCCCCCATTGCTTTCGATTGGTCACACGTCGATCATCGCGGTGCGCAGAATGCAATGTGGAGCTATATTCTTAAAGGCGTTGATGGTCTGATTGATCTGCTGAAAGCGACGGATATTGATGGCGATCCCGGCAAGGGCAAGATGTGGAGCCAATCTCTGATCTATATCGCGACCGAGTTCGGCCGCGATAAAGTGAAATCGGGTGGCAGTGGCCACAATCTCAACAATGGTGTGGTCATGGTCTCGCCTTTACTTAACGGCAACAAGATATTCGGCGGTATCGACCCAGAGACGGCGTTAACCTACGGATTTATCGGGGATACAGGTGCCCCCGATAAAACGAAGATGATGAAAGAGCGTGATATCTATGGTGTTATCGCTCAAGCCATGGGGCTGAGCTACATGGGGCGAGGCAGCTATAAGGCCGTCGTCCGCACGACCTAAACTCTGTCCAGGCGTACGTTTTGTCCGGTCTGACAGTCAGTGTCTCATCTTTGGGCAGAACATTCGCAATATAGACCTCTCTATCCCCTTCAAATCATTCGCTCCCAGAAAATGGCCCGCCTTATGCAAAGACATAAGGTGTCACGGTATCATCCAGTGCAACAAAGGGAGCCATCATGATTCGTCTCACACTCGTCCTCCTCGTAAGTTCGTTTTTCGGCGGTTGTATGACTGAAGCCGACAAGGCCCTTTGGCTTGAAGCAAAAAATACCCTCGGACCAAAACACGAGGCTATAGCCGAAAAAGAAAAAGATAACACGCCAGCCGTGGCTCCCGACGCTTCAAGAGCCCCGATCAAAACATCAAAAAACACGGGTGATAAAGCTAAAGACGATGCAGCGGCCGGGATTCCTAAAGAAGTCGTGCCTGCATCCAAGTCCAACTGATTCCTTAAATGAACTGACCCTAAAGGTGAGTTCTTGTCTTACTTCTCTGTCAAAACCCCCAAATTTAGTCGGGAAGTGTATCGCTCTAAGCGAGACATTTCCCGAATTTTTTGCGTTAAAATCCTGCTTTCGTGGCTAGAAAGCCTTCCCCTTTTATGCCTTTATCCTCTGATAGTTTCTCGGTAATTCGCAGGCCGAGGTTGATGTCGAGTTTTCTCAGCAGTAAAACGTCGAATTTAAATTCTGCACCAGCGCTTTTAAGCTCAGCGCCCTTTCGCATAAAATCAGCATGTGTATAGTCGAAAAACAGTGTCGACGAAATGCGTTTGAGAAAGGCCCAGCCCCATGCGTTGGCATCTGGGTAAGCGAGAGGCGCGTTGTATTCATAACTCACTTTCTGATATCTATCGGCATCAACGAAGTCATAACCACGGGAAAAAACGTTGGTTTCCACGGAGTCTGCATAGGATTTTGATCGATAATGGTTGTCTCCGGATTTTTGCTCTTCCATAGAGAAGGCCATACTCATCGTATTATTAAGCAAAAATCCAGGCAGATAAAAGCGTGAGCGGGCGTACTGCTGCCAGGTTGAATCATCTTTCACCTTAAGGGCTGCGGCATTGCGATACGAATAGTCGAGACCAAGACCGAGTGCAGGCGTCAATTCACGAGGCTTGAGCTGTTTTGTGAGTTCAAAATGGTATTCAGCTGAGCTGGTTCGCATAATGTCATCACGTGAGGTCTCACCCGTTTCAAAGGTGCGGTTATGCACGATATCGGAGCTGTGAAGGTAACCTATGCTTCCCGAGACGAGGTGAGAGCCGTGATAGAATCCCAGATCAAAAGAATAGGGGACCGACACCATGAAAGCTGCATGATTGTCTGTCCAATTTTGTCTTGGCTGATTGAAATCCCTTTTTAAAGAACGTTCTTCATACCCGCCTAGAAGTGAGAAAACAGGAACGTATTTACGGTAATCAAGACGAAGATTTGCATAGGGCCTCTTTTCCTCAGAATCCTCTCCCACGGCGGCGAACAAACCAAAAGTGTTCAGATAATTTTGGGTTGTGGCTGACAGCTCAGCGCCGCGCCCCGCAAAAAAATGCCACGTATGGGGCTTGAATCCGCCGTCAAGCTCGGCGTAATCTTCGCTTTCATGAGGCTCTGCTATCGTCTGATTGAATGCTGGTAGCGGTAAAACTGTGGGGGGGATTTTCTGAAAGTTATCAGAAGGCGTATCACCTAGAAAACGAAAAGCGACAAGCGACTCGGGAGCCACAGGTGTGCATTGGGCTCTGGTGCGCCTCACCTGAGTTCCGTTCGCATCTTCGGCAACATACAATAGCTCGGCATGATCCACAAAAGGCCGATACGCAGCAATAGGTTCCTGCGTGCATTGAGCAAGTGCCTTTGATCGTGGGTCTAAACGAAAGATTTGAACAGCGCCTTTCCAGTCGGCCTCAAAACTGAGGGTGTCTTCACTCGCATTTAAAGCAAAAATGTTATTGCGCGTTGGGCCTAAAAGCTGCATCTCGGTTTTTGTATCGAGATTGATTTCGACTATGGATTTGTAGCCTTGGGGATCGCGGGCAATTGCATAAAGAGTTGTGGCGTCTTTCCAAATCGCTTCGTCAATTGTGTGGCCGGCAAAAGACAGGGTCTTTATAACGTCCCCCTGCCAATCAAAAAGAGTGACAGCCCACGTGCTGAGCGGGGTCTCCTCTATAGTCAAAACACTTTTATGGTCTGGGCTTATTTGAGGATTATAGAGGCGCCTTTTGTGCGTTAAACGTCTGACGGAGTCTTCTTTGAGGTCGTATACAAAAAGATCGCTCGTTCCGCGAAGCTCATATCGATAATCAACCAGATCCTGGACATACACAAGTTTCTGAGCTTTGAGGTCGACCCGCGACATTTCAGGATTGATAGGCAATTCCTTGATGAGCGTCGGTACTTTTTCCTCTAAGTCCTGGCGATAGAGTCCTCGGTAAGTGTCGAGGGTCTTTCTCAGAAAATAATGATGCCCGGCATCGACTATAGGATAATCCTCGTCTCTATAGTCAGCGACTTTCTGTGCGGTTTTTCCTTTGAAATCAACAGCCCAGGCTTTTGCAGCCTCAGCCATGGTTTCGTTATAAAAAGTGATAAAATCCTGGCCCGTCTCCTGTTTAAAAACAACGTAAAGCTCGTACGGGTTGACCGGAATCTGCGCAATCCTCGCCATGATTTTCGGCCAGATATCGGGACCAAAGAGACGGTAGGCCCTGGCTACCAAAAGGTATCCATAAACATAATGATTCGGATAATTCGTATTATACGTCCCAGCGAGTATCGCATCATAGGACGGTGTTTGACCACTTGTAACAAGCGCTTTCATGCGTGACATGAAGCGGGGTGAACGCCCGCGCCCTGCATCCGTATAGGTTGTCTCGGTCCACACGGCATCGCCTTCAAAAAGCCAGGGGTAAAGGCCTATCCCGGACACCAACGCTTCGCCGCTCTCGCCAAACAGCCAGTAAATAACGCGGGTCGTTGTCTGATTGAAAAAATCCATCTGATTAACGTGGCGATATTCATGAATGGCGAGAGCCTGGTAAAAGTTCAAGGAGCCGATGAGTGGCGTCACTGTATTTGGACTAAACCATTCGCTGCGTCTCGGTGCCAAGGTAACAAATCCATTAGGTGATGAAGTTTCCGGTCTCAATACGAGGGTAAACTGCTGCGGATTTTTAATGTCATAGCTAGTCCCCACCACCTTGGAATAGTGATCGATCAGGTTGGCAACCTCGTTACCTTCACCCATTAAGTAATCAGGAAAAACAACCCGAACAGAAGGTGTCGTTATGATTTTCCAGTGGATGCGCGATGAGCTTTGCATCGTATCCAAGGCCCCGGATTCGAACTGTGCGGAAGCTATCTTTGCCGTGAGCAAGAATGCCAAACCTATCAAACGATCGTATCTCATCCAGACCCCCGTAATCTTGAAAAACGAGTTTACTTCTTTCTCCCTACGTCCGCCAAGCCCTGGATCGTTTGGCGTAATTGAGAATTCTTATACGTTGTCACAATTAGGATGCAAGCGCTCTCAAATCGAAGTAGAAGCGAAGGAAGAATATTTACAGGTCGGAGAGATAAATGAATATCCAATGGTCAAAGCTGCTGTTGGCGGCTTCTGTTATGTTGCCCCTGTCTTGTGGTGCGGCGAAAACAGTAAGCACTGTGTCGAGCCTTCCCGTCGATAACAATGCGTTTAGCAACGCCTCTCAACTCTTTAACTTCGCTCATCTTGTGACTGTGCAACCGGCATTGGCGAAGCTCGTGCCTTATGTCGGTCCTGGCGAGGCTTATCTCTTCTTCGGCGACAAAGATAAATTCCGGGTTGAGACCAATCTTACAGTCGATGCAAATGGCGGGCTAACCGCGACAGGATCGCGTTACATTCGGTCGGATTATTATTTAGATGGTTACATTTTTGGCCGTCAGTTAGCCAACTCCTCCCTGATAGATATGCAGGCAAAAGCTGACTTTAATGCGATGAAGGTCACCGGCTATGTACGTTTCCTTGGTGATGACAAATACAATGGCGAAGTAAAAGTTGGTATCGACAAGACCTTTATTCGCGACATCAGCTATGACAAAGTTATCTACGGCATGCCGATGCTTGGCGTCAGCGTGAGTGCTACCCTTGGCGGTGAACTGGGCATGCGTGCAGCTCCCGGATTGCGTGCTGATTTAGCTCTTACGGCAAGCTTTGAACCCCGCGTCCAACTCAGTGGTACGGGGGTCATCAACCTTACAGCCCTGCAATTTTTAAGCGCGCGAGCCGAAGGTCAGATCGAAATCCTCAATATGAAACTAAGCACTACGGCTGCGCTTGGCACCGTGCCGGCATCGAAGTTTGTTTATGCAAATATGTCGATGGATGGCGCCACAATAAAAGCGCTCGATGGCCGCATCGATCTCTATGCCGAGGCAGGCGGTAGTGGATTGCCAAAAGGTGTGAGTTCGCTTTTATGGTCTCTCGTTGGTCTTGGTGGAACTAACGAATGGCATCACACGTTATGGGATCCTGCGCCGGCGTACCTTGCAACTGCCGACCGTTTTGGCAAGACAGTGATTGGCTTTTGGCAAAAACCAGGTGTGGGCATCGCCTGTATTACGCTTTCCTCAGGCCTGAAATCCGAACTATCCGGACGTCTTGGTGCGCTCGAAAAGGAAGACGTTGAAAACGGCGATGAATATCTGGCATTGATTGTGAAAAGCAATATCGCAGGTCTGAATGAAGTTATGAAACTCGTTGACGGATATTGCGCCGATCCATTAGCGAACAGCTTTAGCACGCTGCGAACACCGGTTCACACGCCCGTCGTTCCGGGCGCTACGCTTTCAGTCGCGCCTGCTCCAAATCCTACTCCGGTTGAACCGTCCGATCCATCTAGCCTTGGTGACCCATTTAGCGATGATAACTGGTAATTGCAGAACCAGAATAAAACAAAGCTCTCCCTGACACGTGTCTGGGAGGGCTTTTTCATACGGTTTAATGTCAGGTTTATTCGTGTTTGGCCTGCTCGACAGTTTGTCCGGCAGGCGCATCCTTTATTTTTGCGCAGTAGGTTTCAAGTTGAGAGAGTACGCGTCCCAAGCTCACAATGTCGGAACTGAGGACGACCGCCTCCTGACCCTTAGCTGCTGGTTTTTGGCCTTCAAGTTTGCCGAGGCGACTTTTCAAGTTGGCTTTGGTTGAGGCCACCGAGGTTTCGCAGTCGGCCGGTGTGTTGATATATTTTATAAAACTTGTTCCGCGCGCTGGAACTTGAGCCGCATAAAGTATAGCAGGGTCCCAAAGGGTATGAGACCAGGTCTTTGCTTCGGGCGTGGTTCCCATAAGATTCCAAAGGAGTGGCGAAACTCCTGCCGGTAAGGCCGCGCTGATGTCTTCTTTCGCTATGAGTTCAAGTTTGCCGTCGAGAGCGGTGATTGAGCCACCATTGAACCCGGCATCGCCGTATATGAAGTTATTAAAAGGAGAGTATCCAAGGTCCGAGCTCCCACTTACACGAAAGTTCATAAGCATGGCCGAACCTTGCGCCTCAACTGTAGCAAACTTGAAGGCCGAGAGACCTCCCGCCACAGATCCATGTAAAATCACGTTCGGTTCAAAATTTGCGCTGACAGCGCCGTCGGCTCTGAGGCCAGGCGCTGCTTTTAACCCGATTTCACCACCGATTTTGCCTGTTATAATGACTCCAAGACCGGGAATTGGAATGCCCAGCGAGTCGAGCGGCGTATCGCTCTTATAGACAAGATCACGGATAAAAGATTGATCATAAGCAGCGTTAACTTCGTTATAATAGAGCGAATTTCCAAGTGCGCGGACATTCAAGGTTAGTTTAGACGTGTTAAGATCGGCCTTGGCTTCGATGTCGACAGCCTGACCCTTTGCAAGCAAACGCCCAAAGGCATAAGCATCAAGAAAATAGGCCGCCCGAATATAACGATCTCCGCCCATGACGATACCTGAACCTCCGCGGGCTTCGATGGAAAGATTGGTCTCCACCCGAAATTTATCGGCTTCCCCAAAAAACAAATAGGCCGCGCCAGGGCCAACATAGGGTTTAAATGTTTCAAATCGGTCCGAGTTCTGGATGGTGCTTGCGAGACCAAACAGTTCCGAGGGCGTTGATGCAAAGCTTGCATTGACAGAGTCCGCTGACGGATTGGTTGTAGCTTTAACCTCCGAGCGAGGTGGTTTCGCCGTACCGCAGGCGATCATAGTTGAAAGAACGGCGACAGACTGGGGGAAATAGGACTTCATGAGAAACTCCAATTCAGCAGCAACAGGTGGACGAGGAACAGCAAGTTAAGGAGACCGTGAGCGTTCGCTCCCGTGACACTCTGCAAGGTCTTGGGTATTTCAACGTGCTGACTTTTAAGGTAGAAAAACAAGGGGGGCTGTCCAAGGGTTGGTCATCATGCTTTCTTTTGCTCAGGTGGATATTTGATCGCAGCAGGTGAAGACACAGACGGGTCGTCGCGGTTTGCTTTATTTTGCGGAGGAGGTGAGGTATATAAAAGAGGCTTTTTCCTACTTATTTTAAAGGACTCGATATGAAATCTTTTATGACACTCTTTTGTGCAGGCGTTCTGACATCGACGCTGAGTTTCGCCCAAGCCTCAGGAGGGAGCGCACCTTCGGCCCCTGAAGCTGCGAAAGCGGTTCAAAATACTCCAGCAACTGGCGCCAAAACCCCCATTTTGAAAAACGGCGCTAAATTTGCGGAAGCCAAGCTTTCTCCTAAAAGTGGTACAAAAGCGGCTGGAACTGTTTCGTTCACCAAAGAAAGTGACGGTATCAGGGTCGTGGCCAGCCTCACAGGTGTAGAGCCAGGCAAACATGGATTCCACATCCATGAAAAAGGCGATTGCTCTGCAGAGGATGCGTCAACAGCAGGCGGGCATTTCAATCCAGCTGGTTCACCTCACGCTGCGCCCTCAGCGAGCGTTCGCCACGTAGGTGATCTCGGTAATATTGAAATCAAGAAAGATGGCACAGGTACCCTTAAGATCACTGTGAAAAACCCTAAGGACTTTTCGGCTTGGGCTGACATTAGCGGAAAATCAGTTATTGTTCACGAGAAAGCCGATGATCTCAAATCGCAGCCAAGCGGTGACGCTGGCAAACGCATAGCCTGCGGCCTAATCGAACTTTCGCCTTCGACTCCGCACTAAATTGAGGGCTGCGGCCACACGTCGCAGCCTCTGTCGGTCTGGATTAACGCCTTATCCTGTCTTGTTTTTTTGGATCTTTTTATGTTTTCTTCCAGCCATGCCACTCTTTTTTCTTAGTTTCAGCATGAATAGACCGATAAACTTCCTGCTGGAGGCTTTATGAACAAAGCGATTGCTATGATCAAAATCGTAGTCATTTTGATCTTCCTCATGATCTACGGGCCTCTGTTGATGGCCGGTGAAAACGATACAACGTCTATGACCGTTGTGAAGGTGTCACGCACCGCGCTTTTCCTTGATTCCGAGAACGCTAAATGGGTAAGTTACGGTGTGGCTCTGGGCGCCGCAGGGCTACTCAGCGCTTTATTGCTTTGGAACAGTCATCGTTTCAAAACTTCAATCTGGATGAGCCACTTCTTATTCGCCGTGTCCGCGGCCGCCCTTCTGAGCTTCGTTCTCTTCGCCGAGAATCTCAAATCATTAACGGACCTACCAGGCACGTATTTCGGGGCACTCATTCGTTTCCAACTCGTCCTCAGTGCCGTGATGATTTTTAGCCTATTAAAAAGCTCCGAAAACAAGCAAATGATAGGGACTTTGTTTTCTGCGCTGGTTGGTGCGGTGTTGGGAGCGTCCATGCTCGACTTCATCTGGCCCATCGAAGCCTTCGTGCTTGCAAGTGAAATCGTTTTGATAGGTGCGTCGCTTGCTATAGGTGCTCGACAGTATTATTTGGGCAGTAGCAAAACACTGTTTTTCCACCTTATCGTCATGCTTGCGATGTCTTATGTCGCCCTCTGGCTACCTGATCTCAAAAAAATTAGCTCCGAAGCTTTTGTTTATCCGCTCTTCGCGGCCGTTGAATTGTTCATGTTGATTGCGGTTGCATCATCACTATGGTGTTCAGTAGAAGAATATAATACGGACAAAATCGGACGCCTCAAACGAGACATCTATAACGCCGAATTACGGTTGCATAAACAAGCTCAGATGGTTCAGCTGCTACAAGCAGATTGTCAGAGACTCGAGGCCCGTTTGCAAGAGGAGACCAAGGTTCATTACCAAGTCGAGATGCAGGATAATCTCAAGATCAAGGCTCTTGAAGAAATGTCACAGGATATCGCTCAGGGTATGATGGCCTATTTGAAGGAGATGGACTACGGCAGCCATCAGATTATGAACGAATGCAAAACACCCAAAGCGCGGCTGCATCGCATTCGCGCCTACGCCGAACGCTCCTCTCTCCTCGCGAATAAAGTTAAAGACGTCATGGGTTTTCTACAGCGTACTCAGGATGGTGATGAAAGCCAAAAGGTCAATGCCAGTGATCTTTTGCAGGAATGCCTTCGTATCTGTCACGATAAAATCGTGCGAAATGGTGTCGAACTCGAGATCGAAAGTTATGAGAAGGACCTTTGGCTTGAAGGGCGTCTGACGCTGCTGGCGCAAGGTTTTCTTGGCCTTCTGTATAACGCTCTGGAGGCCATCGAATCAAGTGACGTGAGACGGGTTACGATTAAACTCCAGCGTGTGCAAATAGAGGGCGCAATTTGGGTTCAGCTGGCTGTGAGTAACAGTGGATCCGGAATTCCGACGGGAATTAAATCAAAGGTTTTCCACAGCAAAAAACGCGACGGACTTGGTACGCATAGTTTGGGTCTCAGTATGGCCTTCGGAGTGTTCGAAAGTTTTGGTGGCAATCTCACCCTCGATAACGAGGCGGTTGCCACAACTTTCGTTGCACTGCTTCCGCTTTATCGCAAGGGCGAGGACAGCAGTTTGAGGCTGGCCATTTGATCCTTTTAGCCTTCGATCTTTTACAAACTCATTAAGCCTGTTCCCTAAGGAACAGGCTATTTTTTCGAGACTTTTTTTTGGAATTGCGGTCCACTGTCATAAGTTTGGACACCTGCACCTCGGATTGTTTCAAACAACCGTCCCAGATTATTGACTACTAACACTCTGTAATTGTTGTGATTCCATCCCAAAAATCATCCTTATTTCCAGGCTTTCGCAGGCAGCATGCTTCTTGCATCTTTGACTATCTAAGAGTATTACATCGCTCCGGAAACGTAAGTGCTTATAGACAGAGTGGTTCGTTCTTGTTACCTGATGTATATATTAATGATGGTAATCAGCTGCATAAGAAGCGGTTATATGAAAAAGATCAACGACGGTTTAACTCATTTCATTTATACAATTATTGTTTTGGCCGCAGTCGGCCTCACGGGATCGTGTACCAAACAATCGCGCTCGCCGAGCCTCGACGAAAATCCTCAGAGCGGAGCGTGTGCCGATCTCAACCTCGTGCGCGACGCCAGCTGGACATCGGGATTTGTGAAAGCATTTGTGAGCTGTTTGTCGGAAGGCAATCAAACCAGTCATGATAAGTTTGCTTTAACGCTTGGTGTTATCGATAAGATAGGTTCCGACAGTTTTCAGGCAACGCTTGACCTTTTCAAGTGGGAAAGTAACGGAAAAGAACCTTTTCTCGGCATGGTCAGTAGTTTTTTAAACCGTGGTGTGAGTGACGATTCCTCAAAAAGATGGCGAGACACGCAAGCCTTGCTTGCGGATACGAAGCCCTACGCTCTTATCAACCTCATGATTGAACTCAAAAAACGCGATCTCTTGAATCCACTGCTCGATGTCATGGAGTCGACAGATAATGCTCTGCCTCAAGGCTTTTTGGAAACAGGCGTTCGCCAGTTTCTGAGCGATAAAACCGTTCGTGCCGATGCGGAAGTTCTCGTTCGGGCGTTTCTTGCAGACGCGGAGACTTTTGATGCCATAAATCACTTTCTTACGCCGGAACGCAGAATCCTCAACGCGGATTGCGTAAGCGATCCCGCCTGTCCCTATAGCGGCGCCGGTGAAATGAAAAGCACCACCCAGCACTGGCTTGATTTCTGGTCAAGCCTTTCGCCTGAACGCAGGAATCACCTTGCTGCGGGCATGTCCGAACTTGTGAAGGGGACTTTGGAGCAGGACAATGATGCGGCCCTCGATCGTTCCAATCGCCTCCTGGTTTTGGTGACCCAAGCTATCGCTCACTCAAAAAATTTCTATACGCAGGGCCACGAGGCTCTCGCCGTTCTTTTGGATACACCTATAACAGCTTATCAACCGTTTATGGAAGGCTTGAATCTCATCAAGGACAATCCCGTTTATCTCGACGCATTCCAAGAGAAAATGGGTTCAAGTAGCCTTCAGGATATGATGGAGGAAATGCTTTGGAAAGGCGGTCAGCCCAAAGCCTGTTCACAGAAAATCGCAGGATTGAGTGAGGGTAATGACGAACCGAGCCGACGTGCGCTTCTCAATGAGCTTTTGAGACCCCAAGCTACCTGTGGCGGCAAAGTTCCCGTTTTGGTCGCGATGAGTGAGTGGCTCGGTTATGAGTGCCCCCAAAACACCTGCAGCATTTCGCTGATCGCCGATGCACCCCATGTTTCGTCCGAATACACTGCTTTTGCTGCCTATGTTTTTAAACATACGGCAGAGGTCCTTGCGAACGATCCCTGGACCCTATACCGTCAAGGTGCATCCCGTCGCGACATCACTCAATCTATTTGGCAAGAAATCACGCGGGCGGGTCTTGCCTCATCTCTCGATTCACCCCAATCATTGCTAACTTTCGAAACCCAGATGGCTGCGCATTATGCCGAATACCTTCCCGGCAACTGGCTCGAGTTAATCGTCAACCAAAACCTTCTCGAACTTTCCACGGTTGAACAAAGCTTCGCGGGTGTATTCCCTGACCGAAATCCGATCGAACAATGGTATTTCGCCGATTCCGATCCCCAATTTGCGCGCATTATGTACGGCCTATATCCTCAAGGCCCTGCTGACCAAGCGCTCAACCGCCTCTTTAGACTCGATCAGGTTGAGAAAGATTGGTTTGTCTCCCATCCGAAATCCAAGGTTACTCAGCGCGAGCTCGCACAGATAGTTGCCCCCTTGCGCTCGCTAAGCTCGGTGTTCCGTAGCCCTGCTGTGAGCTTCAAACCCGAAGCCGAAAAAATTGCCTTGCCCTGGTTAGGAAGTGCTAAAAACAGCCCCAGTTTTGGCAAAGACGGCCACGTGGAGAACGCCGGAGATGCGCTGAAGCTGTCTTTACTCTTCGACGATTCGGCAAACGGACTTAGCTTCAAGGCTCGGTATCTGGAACAACTTGGACTAGCGACGGCATCATTGCCCGTCGACGAGGCCGACGAGTTTCAGCGGTGGATGAAAGACGTCTGGTTGCCAGGCCGTATCGCAGTGCTTGATTCGGTGCCTGTCGCGGCCCCTGAACTGCCGACTAATCTCTTTGATCGAACAGCTTTGAGTGTTCAGGAAGCCCGCACTTTGCCTTATTTTATGGGGACAGAATTTGCGATCGACATGAATAAGCTTCCCGCAGGTTCGGTCATCAACTCGCTACCGGAAACCAACCTTAATCCCAAATCGCAGGCTCCCCGCACTCTAAGCGGCAGTGTCTCGCTCGGCGGGACCGAACACCCCTGGACCAGTTTCTGGCTCTTTCAAAACCAGGCCCTGGATGCCTCACATACTTCTCTGCAATCGCTCTTTGATGCCGTTGGTAGCGATGCGGCCGGTATTCAGACTGCGATGTCGCAAGCGACAACGGCGCCCATCCTTGTAAGCCAGGGCCTTTTGGATAGCAGTGATGCGGCTCGGCTTAACGATCACCAAAAACTGCTTCTTCAGCTTCACCTCATGAGTCCTATTCTCGAAAATCGAGGGAAACAATACTTTGTCCCATCGATTGGCTTCGCGAATTATTGCCCCCAGAAATCGGGTGATCAGTGGACGGGAACGGCCTGTCCTTTCCAGTACAATAGTTTTGCAAACTACCGCCGGTTCGTATCGGATCGGTTTGCAATGAGTCTTTGTACCGTACTCCCTATGCAAGACGAAGTTTTGCAGGCCATGGGCTTGACCGATTCCGCTGCGAGCGCGAGGAGTTTATGTGCCTCACACATCTCATCCACTCGATTGAGCAGCACTTGGCTACAGGCCAACCTCGTCCAAACGTTGCGCCTCGGTAAAAACCCGCGTCTTAAGGAAAACCTCAAAAATCTCCCCGGTGAATTGCGTTGGCTCAAGGCCCAGGACAATCACGGTCCAAAGCAGATCGTAAAAGCCTACCTTGGCCATGCGCCTATAGTTGATGGCAGAAGTTCGGCGAAAGTTCTCCAAAGGCTCGGCACCTACCAGGCGTTTTTCTCAGGCCTGCCGAGTGCTGGGTCGGTATGGATGCTTTACCTGAGTCACGACATAGGCCTTCGGGGTATTTCCGATAGCCTCAAAGCTCTGGGCAATAGTCCGGTGGGCACAAGTCGGGCCCCTATCCAGGATCTCCTCAATCTCGTCGCAAGGACATATGACGATGCCAAAGCGAAAAAACAAAACACTCTATTATTTGGCATAAATCTTCTGACAGAATTTGCCAAAAATGAATATGCGCGTGAGACGCTCGTTCGTTTGCTCGGCAAGCCGTATGATCCATATGCTGGTGTTTTGATCGGTTATACGCTTCCTCAGGCAGTTAAAGCCGGGATATTGCCTGATTTTACCTGGAGCAATTATGCGCCCTTGCGTGTTCTGCTCCAGTCCCAAAATCTGTATTTTCTCCAAGGTCTTGCCGATATCTATGATCGCGATACCCTCGACTGGCTCGATTATTGGACGAAAATTGTCGGCCGTTGGCCGTCGACCGATGTAATGGCGGCCGACGTTGAGCCTATGCTCCAATGGGCGCGCGCTTATTTGAAAAGCTCAGCAAATATGTCCCCAGCCGAGCTCAATCACCTCCTCGTTATGCGGGATTGGAAGCTGCCGCTGGAAGCGGCCACGCGCGAATATCGTCTGCTGCGTGTTTCGCTCCTTGATCTTTCCAATAAATGGCATGACGCCTTCTACTTTCAGAGCGAAGCGCTCTGTAAGGCGATCCTTGAATCGTTGCCCCGCCTTCTCTCGCTCAAGGATTCCTACGAGCTCGGCGGCGGAGACAAACGTCTGATGGTCGATGCATTCCTCGGTATGATTCAAGGCCCGCTGAAACACGACGGTCTGGAAACAGCAGCATGGCTTGAGGATGAGCGCATGGGCTTTCGGGCTCCCTCCTTCATCGGTGCGGCTCTGCACGACACGGCTTGGCGTTCAAAGATCAATACGGCTGTAGACGGCTTGAGTCACACCTCACATAGCGAATGGGTTGACCTCAAGGCAGAGTGGGTTGTGATGGCTCCGCATTCCCATAAGCTCATCGATTACATGGCCAAAAATATCGTTTTGCATGGCGATAAGGCCCTTTATGAAAAACAAGGGCTTGAGAGTCTTTCGGTTGTGACGGGCGATGATGCTCGATGGCGCGACACTCAAACTCTCCTCGATTCGTGGCTCGACGAGGCAAGTGTTCTGGATCAATGGCAAACCCAAACCAAACAAGAGGCGCTCAACCGATGAAAACTTACTTCAGAATAGCAGGTCTCGTCGGCACTCTAGCACTTACGTTTTCGTGTGGTGGCGGGGGTTCCTCAAAACTCCCAACCGTGCAAGATCCTCGAAACGGTACCAGCAATGCAGATCCTAAGAATGGAAATCTGCCAGTCAACGACGCGCCGACCCCGGGTTCGTCTGCGACCGGTGCGCCCGTGGCGGCAGGAACCTCGGTTTCCAATCCATCCGTTCCTGATGCGATTAAAACCGTCGCAGATATTCATATCGATATTAACAGTGCTCTTGAAATAAGCAGTAAACGTTGCACCGACGGCAACTTCGGTCGGGGCAATCTCGAAGCCTGCGTCGCTGGTGACAGTGTAATTTCGCGTTTTGATTCGCTGACTCTACAATTCTCGATGACGCGGGCTGTGGGCCGCGTACCCGAAGAAATGTTGAGAAAACTCCTTGAAAACAACTTCGCGTTTACCGACCCGAGCGGAACGAAAATCGAAGGGCGATTTGTCTGGAAAGATCTGCGAACCCTTATTTTTGATCCTATCGTTGAGCTCAAGCCGAATAGCAAATACCATTTGAGCATCGCCTCCAAAGCTAAGGATGCCAATCGCCCTCGCTCCAATCAAGGCCGTATACTCACACCTTTCGCCTTTGATTTTGAAACGCAATCGGCGTTTTCCATGAGTCATATGCTCAATGGCAAGGCGCTCCCTAGTGATCGAGGACTGAGTCTTGATTCCCGTCAAAATCAGATTCTTAAGATATCGAGTCACATGGAGAGCGTCATGCTCGCCAAAACGGTGACAGTTCACAAGCTTGGATTAAAAAAAGAAACTGTGCTTTGTGATGGAAACTGCCGTGATGAAGTCTTGACCTATAGCCTGACGGGCGATCTTCTCCCGCAGTCGGGCCTCAATAGTTACGAATACAAGATACGCGGATCAAAAGGTGAGGAGATTTATCGCCACTTCTCCTTTGCATGGGGTGAGATCAATACCAAACCCGATCAGGCAATTGAAGGGGGCGTCTATGCTGCTGTCGATCGCGAGGATGGCCTGAAGGCCCTCTCGAAACTCGTAGGCAACTACGCTGCGGGCCGTTTTACCATGGACTACCGTGATGCTGGGGGAGCCGTTCACCCAAAACAATCCTTTAATGACATTATTCGATTTAAACGAACTTTCTACCGTACAGGCGTCCCGGGACCCTGTGACGCGCGCGCGCCTGTTGATTTCGAATATCTGCAGAACCTTGGTCCTTATTGTGGACTCGCCGTCTCCGGAAAGACAGGCGTTTTAGGGGGCGTTCTGGGTCAAGTCGCCTATAAGGCTGTCACGGATATATATGTGACCGATATGCAGGTTGTCCAAGAAGACGGCAACGTGGAAGCCGCTATGATCCCCGAACATGAGAATATGCGCATGCATTTGGGCGTGAAGAAATTTCACGGTCGCCTTCATATCGTTTTGAAGATCAATGAAGCCAAATATTTCAATGCGATTCCAGTCCCAGGAGCGACGGGATATTTCTATTACGATACAGATTTTGAACTCAACGGCCCCATGCGGGATACCATTGCAAAAACAGACATCACGGTCGAGAACGGCCGTCTGAAACTGAAAATTCGAGGGTCTGATGCTTTTGATTTGAAACAATCCATTCAAGGTGATGAAAATACTGCGACGTATTTCAACACGCAATTATGGATACAAAACGTGACGGTAGCTCCGGTGACTCCGATCGATGAGCGAAAGGGCCTTTATGCTAAGCTCGTGAATACCGTTGTCAACCAGGCTGTAAACAGTCAGGTCGATAGTTTTAAGCCGCAGATCGTCAACGGCGTGGCCCGCGACATCCTCCAAATCGTGGCGCCGAATGCGTTGAATACTCTGGTCGAGCAGTTGAAAACCGGGCTTCAGATGTTTCTGCCGTCGCATATGCCGGATCCTATCGATACGTCTAAGATAAATGTATCAGGACAACTCGGTAAATCGATTGGGCTCTCTGTGCACGAGGACAATAGCTATCTGACGGCGGCTATGCAGGTCTCGCTCAAGTCCATCGTCCAAAACCCTTTGAACCGTCCTCAGATGCTGGAAGGGGCGAGAGGATTCATACAAACGCCCAATGCGCAGCGCGCACCATCTCCGCTGACGGCAGGTGATAATTTTGGGAATGGAAGCCTTTTGGCTGTCAGCATCGATGTCGTGAACCAAACCCTCTATGATATCTGGAAACAAGGGATGATCGGTCTGCGGATCGACAATGCCTTTGTCAATAAGATCGAGAAGTTTGCCGTGTTTGACCCTCAAAACCAAGCCAACGGCAAAGAGATTCTGCTCGCAGGCTTTTTGCCCAAATTGATGGGGAGTGATATTTCCCGCATGTCGGGCAAAGATCTCGCCGGCAAGTCTGTGACGATGGAAAAAAGCGATACGATTTCCATTGGAGTTGATGCTCGACTTCCCCCTTTTCTTAAAGTGAAAAAAGAGCCGCGTTCCGATGGAAAAGACAACCTTCATTTTGCTTTGGGACTTTCGGATGTTTTGATGACGATCGAAGGTCAGCATAACAATCAACGTTATGCGATTGCAAAAATACGCGTTTCAACGACGGCCGATAGTGTATTGAAATTTGTCCCCTACCAAAATCCCATGCGTCACCCGGAATTCAGTGGGTTAGGGGCTTTGAGCGTCGCCGTTTCCAAAGATCCGGTCGGCCTTGATTATATGGTTGAAGTGATCGAATCACCGGATGCCAATTCCTTTGCTATTGATTCCAACAAACTTCGCACGACTATCAATGACATGGTCGACCGACTCTTCATCCCGCTCTTGAACGATGGTCTGAGGGAAGTGCCCCTGACCGGACTCCGAACCTGCGGTGTGGAACTGGATGCGAGCAATATGGAGTTCATGCCGCTGCCTCATACGGATGCAACGCCTTTCCTTTTGCTTAAAGCGCCTTTGAAAAACTACGAATTCTCGGGACATTGTGATCTGATGCCTGACTTGACGAGTCCATTGCCTCCTCTTCCCGACCTTCCCGATGCCCCGCCCACTCCTCCGGCAACAGGCGGAGGAGTGGGCGGGGGCAGCGCTGGGAATGCAACTCATGTTGATTTGAATGTCAACTTTGCAGCGATTCCGTGGACCTTAAACGGTAAAGGCAAGGCACCAGACCTGGACGAAGAATGCAAAACCCAGGTGTTTTTTGATGTGTCCTGTGCTGTTGCGTCGGTTGAATACGAAATGGAAAATGGTGTTGTTAAAAAAGATGAACGTGGTCGTCCGATTTATAATTACACGCACATAAAACTTGCAACACTCGTTCCGAAAAGCGCTTATGCCCTGCGTGGGCCGGCACCTTCGATCGAAGCCCAGTTTTTTGATTTCGCACGCTGGCCTGAATATGTTCAAGGTGCCGAAGACAACATTATCTTCAAAGACTCGATTGCTATGGGGGATGTTGATACCCAATACGGACAGTTCAAACGCGCATATGTGGATTTTGCGACCAACTCACCAAAAGCTTCGGGATTTATCCCGATTCGGAACGTGACTTATCATCGTATTCTTGCAACGCCGTTTGATGGAGCTGAAGTCAGCACAGAGTTTTTCGTCGACACGAGCCCCAGCGTTTCAGTCCCCGACGGAAAAGCGCCCTTAAAAGGTGCAGAGGGACTCGATTATCAGGTTGGCAACATCCACATCTATGATTGTGGCAAACTCGGCTGGTGTGGCGACTCGGGTCAGTGGTTGGTCTTTTATGATTCCAAATTGCGTCCGCAGGACAAGAGTATTCCCGAGGACGTGGTGCCATACCTTAAAGCCGGTTTGAACGCTATTATTGCTGGCATGTTTCCACTCTAAGCTTTCAGACCCTACAAACCTCCAAAACCGTTCTCAGCCTCTGAGAACGGTCTTTTTTCGTTCGCAACAATGTCCATGGCGCATCGCAAAACCTTAAGGCTAAACCTAAGCTTTCGGACTTGTCCCAATGCCTTACACTTGGAGTGGCCTCATGCGATTGTGTACTTTTTTCGTTTCCGGCGGTGATCCGCTCTCGTCTTTTCGAAGATCGTTTTTTAGGATGGGGCTGGTCGTTGGGCTCGTCGCGGCACCCCGGCCCTGTTTCCCAAAAAGCCTCATGCCTAAGAGGCATACAATGAAGGTGCCAATGACGCTTCCTCACGATCGTATTCATCTAGACTTAGGTTCTGACTCAATTCTTGCCCCCAAATCAGTCCTGGACGCTGCACTTCATGCTCTTGTGACGCCAGATGAGGAGCCAGAGTCGCCTATGACTACCGCGCTATTCATTTTAAGAGAGACAAGGTCCGGGTGGCAGTCTTTAACGAAGGAGGACCAACTCGAACAGGCTCGGCTTTACCTCGGCAGCCGTTTTAATCGTGACTCTACGCAAATGGTGCTTTTAGAGAAAGGCTTGGAGAGTAGGGGCTTTGTTCCGGAGAGAGGGGAAGATCCAGATCGGTCCTGGATCTTCTCGCTGGTAATGCCTGCTTTATCGGACCACGTGTATTGGGTCGTGGTTTCACGTGATCCCAAACACAGCGCCTATGTGTACGGATTTAATTAAGCTGGGGTTAGTGCGGACTGTTTTAATCCAGTTTACCTTCGCTCATGACCATCATTGTGTCAGTGCTGGGATTGTCAATCGGCATGGCTTCCTTGATGAGGTCCAGGTTTTGCAAACGATAACCTACGCCAGGCTCAGTCAAAATTAGGCGAGGCTTGTTAATATCGTTTTCGAGTTTCTGACGCAGGTGGCCTACGTAAACGCGAAGGTACTGAATGTGCTCGACTGATTTCGGTCCCCAGACTTCACTGAGGATTTGGTTGTGAGTCAAGACTTTGCCGCGATGACGAATCAGAACTTTGAGGAGTTCAAATTCCGTCACAGTGAGCTTAATCTCTCGATCTCCGAGTGTGACGCGTCGTGAAGAGAGATCCACTCTCAAATCGCCGGACGTATAGATGGGGCTCGTCTGATTCGCTTGATTGTTTTTGAGCGCAAGACGCAGGCGCGCAAGCAATTCACCGAGGTGAAAGGGTTTGCGAACATAATCATGGGCACCTGAGTCGAGAGCCGCGACTATGGACTCTTCGTCGTCACGCACAGAAAGAACGATAATGGGGCCCTGGTACCACGATTTTAAGGTGCTTAACACCTCAAGACCATCCATATCCGGTAGACCCAGGTCCAAAATAATGGCATCTGGATTGAGTTGGCTACTCAGCTCGATGCCTTGTTTGCCAGTTTCAGCCGAATGGACATCATAACCATGCGGGCTCAAAGTTACTTGTGTGAAGCGACGAACCTGCAACTCATCATCAATGACTAGAAGTGTATAGTTCTTCGACTTACTCATTCAATCCTCCTCGATACGTCCAGAATACGGGTAATTCATTCGTTTCGTCGGCAGCTCAATCATGAAATAAAGGCAAGGAAGATTAAGCGATAACCCACGAACACAACCGTATTAGCTGCGTGGTCCAATTGCCTTATCATTTAGACCTAACATTATAGCTTAAACAATCCATGCGTTGGGATAAATTCGTCATAAATAAGAGTATGTTGTAATGTATCGGAACGAGTCTGAAAAAAAATCTGCTGAATCCGTCGCACCGCTTGCAGACAGCAAGCCTCAATATCTCCTCACGCTGGCTGCGCTGGGCGTTGTTTTTGGCGATATCGGTACAAGTCCCCTGTATGCGATACGTGAATGTTTTCATCACATTCCGGTGACATCAGACAATGTTTTAGGGATACTTTCGCTTGTCGTTTGGTCGCTCTTCCTCGTCATATCACTCAAGTACGTGTTTTATGTCGTGCGGGCCGATAATCATGGGGAAGGGGGTGTTCTTGCCCTCATAGCATTGGCTCACCCAAACCCTGACCTTAAAAATAAGGACCCTCGAAAACTTCTTATCTACCTAGGACTCTTCGGTGCAGCCCTTCATTATGGCGACGGTATTATAACACCGGCCGTTTCTGTCTTATCAGCTGTTGATGGTCTTGAAATAGCGACCCCTGTCTTGACGCCTTATATTGTGCCGTCTTCATTGGCACTCCTCTTTCTGCTTTTTTTGGCGCAAAAGTATGGCACTGCAAAAATAGGCCGATCTTTTGGCCCCATCATACTCGCGTAGTTTTTAGTTCTGGCGGTCGTGGGATTCATGAGCTTTATTAAATCCCCTGAAATTCTAAAGGTGATCAATCCAAGCTGGGCCGTCGCGTTTTTCGTTACCAACCGACTTGCAGGTTTTCTCACACTTGGCGTCGTTTTTCTAGTGGTGACAGGCGGGGAAGCCCTATGTGCTGATATTGGGCATTTTGGCCGAAAGCCTATTAATCAAGCCTGGTTTTATATTGTATTGCCGAGTCTATTGCTGAACGACCTGGGGCGACGGCTTATATTAAGATCCCGGCGTCTCAGGTCTTTGAAGTTGGAATAGTGATCGAGCTCTAAGCGGGGTGATTCACGAATGGAAAACCGCTTTAAATGCGGTTTTTTCCTGAGTGAGTCTGGTTTATACTCATTAAAACCCCGAGGGCCAAAATCGTGAGTTGCCTAATATACCAATCCCCTGGTCGTATTCGTGTGCGTCTGAGTACCTTGAAATCGGCTATCCCTGTCGATCTCATCTCCGAACTGAATGGACTGCACGGCGTGCGGAGTGTTTTGACGAACGAACTGTCAGGTAGTATCGTAATCTATTACGATAAGGATATCCGTTGTTCAAGTTCGCTGCTCCGTATCTTTCGTCGGCACGGGATCCTGCAAAACGTCATTGGGTTCCCGATTCGCAGCGCACTTTTGGTTATTCCCGACGAAAAGCCTAAAGCGCTTTTAGATGTCGTCAATGAATTTCTCAGGAAAGCGCTCAAAGCGAAAGCGCGCCCAACGGCTTAATCTCTGAATTCATCCCGCGCTGTGGGACGAGAACTACTCAACTCACTCACCAGATAAAGGGGGCGCGCACGCACCTCATCGTAAACTCGCGCGAGGTATTCGCCCAGTATACCCAGCATGAAGAGATGAATGCCGCCTATGAAGCTGATCAATACGATGAGCGACGCCCAGCCTGCTACGAAAGCTCCTAGATGCCATACTTTGCCGATGATAGTTGCGATGCCCACGAGCATTGAGAGTATTGCTATCGTCAAACCGCAGGCCATGCAGAATCGTAATGGGACGTTGGAGAAGCTTACCAGTGCATCAAAGCCGAGTTTTACCATTTTCCAAAGTGGGTATTTTGTTTCGCCCGCGTAACGCGCCTCGCGGTCAAAATAGACTTCGGTTTGTTTATAACCCAACCATGAAAACATCCCGCGAATATAGCGGTTTTTCTCGCGCAGTTTCTGAAATGACTCAAGGACTTTACGATCGACCAACCGAAAATCGGCCGAGTTCACAGGAGCCGAAATTGCTGCACATCGTTTTAAAAGGTGGTAGAAAAACAACGCTGAATAACGTTTGAATGGACTATCAACTTTCCGCGTGCGCCGCACCGCAAAGACGATTTCATAACCCTCCCTCCATTTCGCCGCCATTTCGAGTATGACCCCAGGTGGATCCTGCAGATCCGAATCCATGGTGATCGTCGCTTCCCCACGCGCGTAATCACAACCCGCGGTAAGTGCCATTTGATGCCCAAAATTTCGGGACAGTTTGATTGCGTAAAAGCGGGGATCACGTTGAGCAAAAAGCCTCATGATCTCAAAACTGCGGTCGCGGCTTCCGTCGTCGACCAGTATGACCTCGGCAGGACCATCGAGCTCGTCCAGAACCAAACACAATTGAGTGTAGAGTTCCTCCAGCCCGGTCTCTTCATTGAAAACCGGTATAACGACGGAGTAGGTGGGTGCTCGGGTCATAAAGTTCGTGTCCCCTCGATTGACAGCAACTGAACGCTTACATATCATGACAGCCTTTTACAGTCATTTTTCTAAAAAAGGATCGTGAATGGCCCGGCACACTAAGCCTCTTGCTCTCGCGGTTGCTGTCATCCTGATTTATTTTACGGCCCATATGGTCGTTATGATGATGGGGCTTGAAGGGTGGGCCAGTCGTCCTCCTCTTTGGGATCCCGCGACCCATGCGCTCGATAGTATCCATTTTGCCAGAGCTTTTAGGCACCTGAGCCCACGTGAGTTTTTTGTGCAGCTCCACTATAGTGCTATGTGGCCACCGGCCATCCCGGTCCTGCAGGCTCCATTTCAAATGATCTTCGGTGAGACCTGGCTCGTGAGTCGAAACTGGACCGCTTGGATGGCAGTCCCTACCGTAGTCATCGTGTTTGTAACAGGTTTGGTTTCGCATAAGCGTTTTGGCCTTATCGTGGGTGCGATTGCGGCCTCTCTTCTCGCGGTGAGTCCCCATTTTCAAGACTACTGCCTCCAGGAGATGCTGGAAGTGCCCGGTATCTTCTTTTCCATGCTGACTTTGTTTTTCTATATAAGTTACCTGGGGCAAGCCGATGGACGACGAAACGCAATGCTTTGGAGGTGGACGTGCCTTTCCGGAATTCTTCTCTTCTTTTGTAAGTTTAATTATGCCGTCATCGTAATGCTTCCGATCGTCATCTGTGAATTTTGCTGCTGGTCGGATTTTCGGAAAATGCTGGGCAAGGCTCTCCTTCGTTTTCTACGCGATGTGCGCTGGCGCAGCGGATTTATGCGATTCATCGTGCTCTATACGATCTTTCTGATTTATGTGGAAAAGGTTGGAATTCAGTTCGATATCGACGGTCATAGGATATTTATCAAGCGGGCGCTGGGCAATCCAACTTATCTGTTATTATGTATTGTCTTCGTTCGGAATTACTTCTTCAATAAGCCTCTGTTGAATACATATGCGAAAGCGCTTTGGTCGGCACCGGAACCGCTTCATTCTCTTCTGCGTTTTGACGTCTTACCTGCTTTGGTGTGGCTAAGTTACCCCGATTTTTTTAAAACTTTTTTTATATTTATGTTGAGTGAGAAGACCCGGCGTAGTGATTTCTGGTCTATGGAAACAGTTCAATTCTATCCGGGCGCGTTGATCGAAAATTATGCGCCTCATCCTCTTGTCGGTGCGGTCTATCTCATCGCACTGTCCGTTATGTTTGCGCTCTGGAAACGCCTCCCTCGGGTCTCGCGCTTTATTGTGGGGCTGACGGCTTTCAATCTCGCTCTCACCATCCTCCATCCCAACTACCAGGTCCGTTATCTCATGACCTCAGTTCCCATGCTTCTCCTCGTGGTTGCTCTTGCCCTCGTGCACCTCTGGGAATATCTGAGTCAGAGGACAGGAGCGCGCTGGGATAAAGCCTTTTTATGGTCGGCCCCGGTCCTTACAATCGTTATCTTGAGTGCATTTCCCCCGGATCCGGATCGGCTTGAAAAAGCTCTCATCTATTATACGCAGCCTGCGAAAGTCACCGAGGGCTTTGCCGCAATCTGTCGCGAGTCAAAGACTGGCGAAAAAAACACTTTGGTCGGGTTCAGTAATTACATGGCACCCGCAAGCATAGCCTTGCAGTGTTATGTCGACTTCCCGGACATGCCGCGAAGCAAAATGCCGACAACGATGGAATCGCTTGGATTGAGTGGAGAGGATAACGGCGAAAAAATTGTTGCGAGTGATTTGATCGATCACTTTTTCGTCATGGATTATTCACAGCTTGGTTTTGACGTCGGCCGCCTCCAAGAGGCGCCGATCCTTGATTCTGTTAAAGCGGCCCTCGCGCACTCCCACTACACTCCAAAAGAAATTTTGAATCAGGGTCCGGGCGGGTTTCGCATTCTTGAGTATTCCAAAAGTACGATCTTGGGCGATTCTTCCAAGCGATAGTCCGCAATTTTGGTTTATTCTGGGCGGGTTCTCCGCCAAGAATCCCCCCAATTCTCTCCTGTTCAACCTCCTGTTGCCTAACTATTTTGGCCGCTTGGTTAACTTTCATAACATACCTGAATAATTGAGCTTATGTAGGCTAAAGTCCTGCTTTGGTTCATCAAAAGTTAAGAAAATGGCCAACTGTCCAATTTATGACTTTACTCATGGGAAATTTATCTATATTACAGTGTCATTTGGGCTAATCTCAAATAAGAGTTTAACGAACTTATAATAACAGCTGACATTTATCCAAAGCAGATCGCTGCAAACGTTCTCTCGGAAAAAGGTAAAGACACACGATGACTCTTCGATTTTTTGGCTCGAACAACCTGGGGATACCGAAATTAAACCAATACATCTGTGTTCTGGTTCTTTTGGTCTTTGGTTCCCCTCTGTTTGCCGAAGAAGCAGCCAAGGAAATCATCAAAGAGTCAGCCGGCGAAAACATCAAAGAGGATTCCAAAGCGTTTTCCGGTGCCGCAAGTCTAGCCCTACGCAGTTCGACGTCCAACGCGAGTGAATACAATTATCGAATCCTTCTTTCGCCATCCCTGAACGTCGAATACGAATTTAAAAATCGTTTTACCCTGGGCCTCTCCGTCCGAGGGACTAAAGATTTGAATAACGAGATGCTCTACACGCTAACCGACACGACGGTATCCGCATCACGACATTTCGAGCTTGCCGAAGGTCTGAATTTTGGAGTCGATGTTTCGTACGGCGCACCGGTGAGTAAACAGCTCTATCGTTACGCAAATGCGAAGGGAACAGCCGGCGGATCCGTTAGCCTCAGATATCAGTTTTCGGGCGTGCTCACGGGCCTTTCGCTGAGTGGCGGTCTAACCTACGACCGCTACCTCTATCAGTACCAATTCGCTGATGGTGGCGCGATTCTCACTAAGTATTCCGTTTCTCAGAGTTACGGCGTTACTTATACCTGGAATAAATTGATCACTGGTTCCGTTTCATTTACCGATGTTACGAGCTGGGATTTTGATGGCAGCCAGGAGAACGATACCTATCTCTTCGTTGAGACGGTTCAGTATCACATTAATGAAGCCTTTGCCGTACAAGCCGGCCACATCAATGATGGGACGACATACGATTACCTGGGCGAGAAAAACAACGTGAAGATCTATGACAGATATAGATCGCAAGTGTTCATCGGCGGCACCTACTCGTTCTAAGATTGTTTCACCAACTCACCGCTTGCTCTAGCACCGGTTTAGAAGGATATGACGTTTATGGATTTTAGCTTACCTATGCTTAAGGGAGTCGTTATGCAACGCATGCTGGGATTACGGCTGTTGACACTTCTCCTCGTGACGCTGGCCTTTGCCACGGGTTGCGAGAAGAAACGCGTGTCGCACTTTGTTCAAGGAGACGGTGAATTCGTCTATGCGATCAAAGACTTTCAAAATGTAACTTACACCCTTAAGACCGGTAAAAAACGCACGCCGGGCGTTACGACTCGCGCCGACGAACTTTCGGTGAATCCGGGCAGCAGCGTCATGCGAAGTTTCAATTCGGTTGAATTCAAGCTAAAAACTGACGTTGGCGAATTCAGCTCCGCCTCCATGAACAACTTCGACTTTTATGGCGACGAAAATGCTTCGTATCAAGTCCAGGTCGCTTTCACCGAGCAGAAACTGGTGTTTTTCCAGATCGCTCAGAAAGAGCAGATCCCGACTAACGAGCTCACTTACGCGGAGAACATCGGTAACAATACTTACCGCGTTCCCTTGTTTGGCTTGCCTCTCGATAAAGTCACTGTTGAGCGCGTAAAAGACGAGCGCGGCCGTGAGACAAACCAGATCCATACGTTCGCCAAGAAGTTCCTGTCGGAGGCAACTCACTTCCTCGTGAACGTGAACACACCTTCATATTTCGACTCCAAGCTCAAACTTGATATGCTCCCGTCGAAGTTCTTTGACGAAAACAATCAGTGGTTCTATGAAGTCACTGTAGTCGACAAGCCTATTGCCCTTGATTCGAGCGGATTGGAATTGGGTAACCAATTGTCGTCCGGTAAAGTTCGTTTTGCTAAGACCAACAACTCCGTTCTCGCAGTTGACCTTAACATAGCCGACGAAGCAGTTGGTCAGGACGCCGAAAAACTGAACGTGATTTTTGAGATCCCAGTTCAATGGATGGACTACCGCCTCGTTAAAAACGGCGATAACGCGTACCTCAAAGAAGAAGCCTTCAGCTCAATCGAGCAAGGCGCCAAGTTTTGGAAGGATCGTGAATACGCTCTTCTCCAGCTCGACCGGGTTTTAAGCATCGATGCGGCCAGTACGAACAACATCAAAATCAAACGACTTGAAGTTGGCGATGATTATTTCTCGTTCATCATCTACGATTCCCTGACCAAGATCTCGCTCCACTATTCATTCGCGAAAAAGAACGAAGTTGCGGTCGCGAAAGTCTACCCGCGTGAAGACCTTCGCAAGTTTGGATTCTTCACGAGCATGAAAGAACTCTATTCAGGGGAACTGAACGGCAGCGAAGCGACGCAATCCAAAGCTTTGATCCAAAATCGCATGTATCCTGTTAATAATAAGGTTACGTTTCACGTCACCGAAAACACACCTATGGATCCTATTTTCATCAATGCGATCCAAAAAGCTATCAACGGTTGGGACTGGGCATTTAGCGAAGCCGCTAAAGGAACCGCTTCGGAGAACAACCCCATTCACGTTGTTCTTGACGTCAGCAAACCTGTGAAAAATGGCGATGCGCGTTACCACAAAGTGTCATTTTATGGCTATCAGGTTGAGTCAGGTCTCCTCGGCTACGGTCCAAGTGTTTCCGACAATCGTACGGGCGAGATATTCTCTTCGACCAACCATATCTACCTACGTAACTATCGCGAAAGTATTCTCCGTAACCTTACGAACTACATTCGTTTCCGCGTCGGTGCATACAATGGTCTCGATGTCGACGGTATTACGGTTCCGAATCAGATCTTAGCCGTCCAGTCCAACCCTGGTTACGACTTCAATGCCGGTAATGCGATCAGCGCACCTGGAACCGTCTCAGCAAATGCTGGCAGCGTCGATATGTTTTCGGCTTTACCAGGCATGCCTGCTTCGGAAAGCGTTCCTCATGTTGACGTTTCCGCGTTCAAAAACTTCGATGCAGCTAATAACGCTCAGTCCATAGTAGACGAAGCCCGTCTCCGTGCCGATCAAGTCACCAATCTCCGTCCGAACCAGGCGTCGCTCCTTAAAGAGTTTATGACGGCTCGTAAAAAGATGGAAAGCGGTCAGTCGAACGAACAAGATTTCTTGGCAGCCATGAAAAATGCCACTGAGCAAAACGCAAAAACTACAAATTCATGCGAAATGCTCGCGGCGACTTCTCTGACCTTCAAAGAAATCGAAGATGTCTGCGGCAAATCCGGAACTGAGTTCAGTGACTATATTAACGATCTCAAAAGCCATGTCGCTTCGGGCGAAAAGATCTATCGCCTCGATTCCGAAAACGAAGTCATGTTGAAATGTGCTCAGAAATTGATGGAACCAACGTTAGTTGCAACTCTCGCGCATGAATTTGGTCACAACTTCGGCCTTCGTCACAACTTCCAGGGCTCTGCCGACGCTCCGAATTTTGCTCGTGACGCCAATGGCGTTCCTGAATCTCGTACGTCATCTGTCATGGATTATTCGCACCAGGATGCTAACCGCGGCTATCGCCCAGCGCCTTACGATATCGCCGCTCTTCGCTACGGTTACTACAATGCAGTTGAAGTGATCGACAGAGGGACGGGTGACCACACAGTCTTGAGTATCGCTTCGAACGATCCCAAGGATCTGCGCCCTCTTGAAAAACGCATCAAAGACGCGACCGGTGATAAGCTTGTCGCGCGCCCATTTGCTTTCTGTACAGACGAGAACATCGGCGGTTACCCGACCGCTCAGGTCGGAACAGAAACACCTTTCTGTGAGCGCTGGGACCAGGGTTCGGATCCAGTTTCCAAAGTTCGTTCGGCTATCGATACTATGGTCACCAGCATGGTCACCAATGGCAACCGCTTTGATATGGAAGGCGTCGCCTCTTCAGCTGGCCTGGCTCGCTCAGCGATTAACCGTTCAATCGGCGGCATTCGTAACGTTTACGATAAATACCGTTTCATGCTTTACAACGGCAGCAAGAAGAAATCGTCACAGGCAGGTCAGATTCAAGACGACCCATACTTTGACACAACGACTGAAGCCGCGACTGAGCTTCTCGTTATGGGCGCAGACAATCTTAAAAAAGCCGACGCGATCGTTCAGGAATTGCGCGCAAACCCAACGATGCCAACTCTCGAACTCGAGAAGAAAATTGGTCAGTTCACGGGCAATGACGAAATTGTTCAGTACAAAATCGCCTCTGAGATCACCAAAGACTTCATGCTTGAATTGATTTTCTCTGAAGCCAATTATTGTATCGCATTGCATTCGAATGGCAGCGGATTTGATTTTGTTGATGCTGAGCCCCTTTCGACAGCTCTCAACAACAACTTCTTTGTCACAGGGATTGACACGACGCGCTGCGAAGACATGTCCCAGTACTTTGCGACAAAAAACAAAAAAGCCGGCACTTCGGATCTGTCGATCGATAAAGTTGTCTCGGTTGGTAACACATTCAATAACGTTCCTTTCTCGGCGAACCCGGAAGTGCTTTCACTTCGCCAGGACACCCGGACTGGATTCGGCGGCGTTCGTACGATCGCTCTCGCTTACCTCTCTCCTCGCTCACCGTTGGGTGGAACGCTCTTCAAAATGTTCTCGGGCAGTTCACAGGTTCAGTCTGCTATTCAAGCCGGACTCCTGGTTTCGGCCCGCGCGAACTTCCTTCCGAGTCTTATGGATGGCGAGGCCTTCCGCACACGTTATCTCGCAAAATTGCAGGATCGTCTGACCGGTGGTGTATCGGTTGCGAATCTCGTGAGTTATGCCAATAAGAAAGTCAAGATATCCGACAATCGCTCGGTCAACCTCGCTGCGAACCTTAAAGAGCGTAAACTCCCGTTCTATCAAGAAGAAAAAGGGTTCCTTAACCTTGCTTGGATGGCTTACACCCTAGGCGTCCCTTCGCCTCGCGCGGTGACATCCAACAAAACGGCTTCGACGCTTATCAGTTCTCTGCCATGGGTTAACTTCAAAGGTTTCGGTGGTGATCAAGGCGCCTACTCCTACCTCGTGAGTTCGGATCAGATCGCTTACTTCACCCAAGGCGCGGCCGCGATCAAGCTGATCGAAGCTTTCAACGATACCGACAATACGCTGCGCGCTGTCACGCAGAAAAAATCGATTGTTGACTCTGGCAGCCAGATGCAATTGCTCGTAGATGGTCTCGATAACAAAGTTACGAACGTTGTTTCGGGTTACATTACAGCAACCCAAAAACTAGCGGATCGTTATCAGAGTATGAACGATGTGATGTACCAGGTTCGTATCTGCGTATTGAACACGCTCGTCAAACAATACGATTTGAAAGCGGCAAACTTCTCGAGCCTTCTCGAGCAGAACAGCGATGCGTCACGCTTCTCAGTTGCCAAGTATTGCGAAGCGCCTCGCGGTGAATCAGAGGCTGCTATGGCCAAACTGGAAACTCAGTACACAAGCCAGGCGACAAGTTTCCTTGATTACATCAAGACTGACAAAAAAATTATCAACTCGACGACTGTCGATTCGATACTGACGATGGTTGGTTTGCCGAAAAAGCCGAATGAAGCAGCGGATCCGCAGAAAACGCTTGAAGCGATCTTTAAATCGCAGCAGGCCCTGCCGCTGACACTCGTAGGCTCCGACTATGCGGGCCGTACTCTGAGCTCACTTGAATACAACACGGCTCTCAATGCCATCAGCAAGATCTCGGACGGACTCCTAGCAGGAGCGACTGTGCCTTCGATCAAGTCTGCTGTGACAACGGCTCGTACCGAAGAGTTCGAGAAGCTCCAACAAGACGAGCCTTATGTAACAGCTTTGAACGACAAGCTCGAAGTATTACGTAACCTCATCTTCTCCGGCATCTGAACTTAAGACCGCTCTCCTCATATGAGGGGAGCTTTTATGAGGAAAGTTATGACATCGTTTAAACTCTATGCTCCACTTTTGCTCCTGAGCCTCACGGCGGCCTGCGGCTCGAATGGTCACACCTATAAAACAGAGGACCAGAAGCGCGCGCATGCGGTTAGTCCTGGCGTTGAAAAGATAGTTCTGAACGCGGCAACACTCAGCCCGTCGCTGTTCAATCGTCCAGTAGCAACTGCAGACGAAGCTGTGAGTCCAGCACCCTCACCCGAGCCTGGACCAGCGGCGGTAGCGCCAAGTGCTCCTGCAACACCAACGCCCGCCACTGTTTCGGTACATGCCGATGCGATCCATGCACCAACGCCTGCAGCTGCGAGTCCGGCAACAGCCGAAGTCCCAAGGGACGATCACTCGATTAAAACGGGGATCAAAGAGGTTGATGACGCTTGCGTTGATACATTTAAAGCCATCCAGGCCAAAGATGATGCTGAATTTAAGGCCATCAACCTCACCGTCGTCAGTTACACGGCATGCCACGGCAAGCTTATAATAGCCGGCGTTAAGCTTATCCACGAACTGGAAGTCGGCGGGTTCAAACTGCAGCTATCGGCGACGAAGTACATGGATGCGAAGACGTATTTTGTGCTTCAAAATACAGATTCCGCTTACGGTGCCGCTATCGCCAATTTCTATGATGCCGAACTCCAGGACCTAAAAATCCACGCCACGGCCGAGTCCAATGAGAAATTGGATTACCTGCAGGCTTCAATGGATTACATCACATCCAAAGGGCCAGTAACCCCGGGCAGCGAAGACGCGAAGGCTCTGATGCTTCTGAAATTGTCCTACGATGCCCAGGCGGATGTAGGTGCGGGATTGAAAGTTCGAATTAATCAAATCGATCAGCTGGCTAGTCTTTCTGTTCTGACTGGCGTTGTTGGTATGGTTGGTGATGCGCTGAAAGCTCCCCCCGCTGCCGTTCCAACGGCATCACCAGCAGTTGAAGGAACATCACCATCAACTTCAACCACTGGTACAACGAGTGGCGATAGTGCGACGGGTACCAATAACGGACCTGAGACCCCAACGCCTCAACCCGAACCAGTTCCTGCGCCTGCCCCTGTGCCGAGCCCAGAACCGGCGCCTGTACCGACTCCAGTTCCCTAAAAAAGCTAGTTGTAGCTTTGACCCTTAAACGTCGAAAAACCTCAGTTCTTTTGAACTGAGGTTTTTTTATCGAGAATATTCGATTTACCTTATTTTTTTGGAAACGATTCGGGAAATTTGATCCTGTAATCGTTCGCTGACAGCTCAATGACCTTTAGAGCATCCTTAGCACCGTAAGTGGCTTCAATCGTGATCTGGCGTTCTTTGCCAGAACCAGGGATGTCTTTGTAGGTAAGAAAGTAATGCTTCAAACGATCGAGGACTTTAGGAGGACACTGGCTGATGTCATCGATGTCGCCAAACACAGAGTCGTCTTTGAGGACGGCAATGATTTTGTCGTCAGCCTCACCTTGGTCGATCATTCGAAAGCCACCGATTGGCTTGGCGAGAACCAGGATATCACCGTGCGTAATGGTGCGTTCCGTGAGGACACAGATATCAAGGGGGTCAGCGTCTCCTTTGAGGGCGCCGAGTCCTGACTCTTTCGCTGCAAACGCGGCGGTTGTGTCGCCGCAGTAAGTCTGGGGAACAAATCCATAAAGTGCGGGTACTATATTAGAAAACTTCTGCGGACGATCGATACTAAGGTATCCGCTATCTTTATCGAGCTCATATTTTACGGTATCAGTCGGCACGATTTCGATGAAGACATTAAGGTAAGGTGTTTTGCCCCAGACCGGAATGCCATGCCAGGGATGAGGTTTGAAATAGTGCTTAAACTGCTCGATTAAAGTGCTTATTTCGCTCACAGTTTCCTCCCAAAGAGCCATAGATAAATCCAGAAGGGACACTATACAGCGAGAGACCGATAAGTCTAGGGCTATGGGCAGAGCGAGGCGCAAGCTGCTGAAAATTTCATTCACTCAAGGGTTTGACGAACGGCTGGAACGCCTTGATGTGCCTATTTATGTCTTTTTTGCATTCCTTCGACAGTTCATCATCAAAAGTCATAAGGCATACTTGAATAAGTTTCATAAGGGTAGGGCACTCAACACTTTGACATAGTTTTGCTATTTCGGACTGGCACTTTAAACGGACACTTTCGAAGCTTTTCTGCTTTTCAGGATTGTGTTCAACAGCTGTCGAACCATTGCAGTTGGACACAGGGCTCGTCGAGTTGTCTATATGTTGAGCAGTAGGGACTTCAGTGTTGTTACGGGTCTGTGCTTGTTCCGAATCTGCGTGCGTACACGAACTGTTAACGAACAACGTGACTATAATTGATAGGCCTCGGACTTTAAGGCGATCGTGCGCCTTCATTGGATTTCTGCCTTCCCATTTCATTACCAGGTTTCACTAAAGCTATCGGCATGGCGCGGACTTTGATGAAATGGCGAAGCATGGTAAAATCCCGAATATATATAAAATCGCGCAGACGATAACATAATGGGCCTGTAATGAAGCTTCGTCATTTTACGATCATATGGTTGCTCATCCTCGCCTTCATGTCTTACGAATATATGATACTTAACAAATTCATCAGGGCCCCGAGCCTTATCAACTTTCTCTATTGCGGGGCTTCGGTCATCTGCAAAAAAGCGACGCCTCAACCTGGAAAATCTTTGAGTTATGCACTCGGATGGTTGGGCTTTTGCGTGATGGCCGCGACGAATCTCTACATCATTCGCAAAAGAGCTTTGTCACTGCAGAAGCTAGGGACATTGCAAGGCTGGATGAACTGGCACATATTTTTTGGTCTGCTTGGACCCACGTTGATCGTATTTCACTGCAATTTTAAGGTCGGCGGGCTCGTTGCCATTTCGTTCTGGAGCATGGTGGTCTCTTTTCTATCAGGGATTGTGGGGCGTTATCTCTATATCCAGTTGCTCCAGGGAAAAGTTGCCCTTAAAAAATCGATTGAAGAGCTTGAAGAAAAGTTCGATTCCTATGAGAAATTGGTCGTTGGCCAAAAACGTATGCACCCGAAGGCGATGCTCGCGGCGAAGGCAGGAGCTTTTGCTATGGCCGGTGGCCTTCAGGGTGATGCGCTCAAGAGCGCATCAGTCGTCGAGTTCCTAGCACGCTCAGCTTTGGGTGAGATGCGGATGCTTTTCGTGCTTCCGAGACTCCCCGATCAACACGCACCTCGTTCTTTGAGGAAACAATTAAAACGCTGGGCGCTTCTGCGCCGACGCCTCATATCCATGCATTATTATCAGCTTTTATTTGGTTATTGGCGCGCTTTCCATTCACCTTTTGCAATATGGATGTACGTTGTCGCCATCATTCATATTGCCTCGTCACTCATCTTCAAGGTCTAAGAATATTGAGGTTAATCCTTTGTATTCGCTCAGATATCAATGACCGGAATCGGTAAGTAGGCCTCAAAAAAGCCTACATTTTTGTCGAGACCTGACGATAATCAGCTCACGGTCCATTTTTTTTGAGTACGAGACATGTGGCACAAGATTTATTACCTCATATCCCATTTCACCTGGATCTTTGGTCTGGGTTTTCTCGTCTCGTTAGGCGTTTGGGGGACGCGGAAAAGAACGTCTCATCACAAAGTTGCTAAACGCGAGTGGGACGATGCCGTTGCCAAAAAGATGAACGAGCCGATCAGTCTTCACCCGGAAATCGACCCAAGTCTTTGTGGAGGCTGCGGGGCATGCGTTGCAGCGTGCCCTGAAGGTGAGATTATAAAACTTCTCAATCACCGCGCGCAATTGATCGAACCCGCAAAATGTGTGGGTCACGGACAATGCCAGGCCGCTTGTCCCTTTGATGCCATCCAGCTGGTCTTCGGCACCAAAACGCGCGGAATGGAATTACCGAAAATTGACGGAAATTTTCAGACCAACGTCCCTGGGATGTATATTTCGGGTGAATTGGGCGGCATGGGGCTGATACGAAACGCCGTAAAACAAGGGAAACTCGCGGCTGAGCATGCTACCAAAAATTTACGTCCCGGAATTGCGGCTCAGTTTGATGTCCTGGTTATCGGAGCTGGACCCGCGGGTCTCTCGGCTGGCCTTGTCTGCGCTATGAAAAAAACGAAGTATATGGTCATCGAACAAAATAAGTTTGGCGGCACTATCTACAACTTCCCAAAACAAAAAGTCGTCATGTCCTATCCCTTGGACCTGCCGATGGTTGGTTCTTATAAATTCAAAGCGAACAAAGTGTCTAAAGAAGAATTGCTATCGCTTTGGCATCATGTGCGGAAACAAGCGAACCTTCAGCTAAAAGAGGAATGTCGATTCGTTAATCTGCAGAAAAAGGGTGACCTCTTCGAGGTCGAGACTTCGAGCGGAACGATCACAGCGCAAAAGGTTATTTTGGGGATGGGTGTGCGTGGTACGCCTCGTAAATTGGGTCTGCCCAATGAGGAACTTGCGAAGGTCACCTATAACCTCCTCGATCCGGATCAATATCAGCAGAAATGGGTCGCAGTCGTCGGCGGTGGTAACGCGGGGGTTGAATGCGCTCAATACCTGGCTAAGGCAAGTCTTAAGAATAAGGTTTTCCTTTTGGTTCGGGGGCCTTCGTTTGATCGTTGTAACGATGAGAACCAGACTATTATTTTAGATATGGAAAAAAAGGGCTTGGTCCAGATTTGCTATAACACCTCGGTTGATGCAATTGAAGCTGACCATCTGATGGTGAAACGCGACGGGAAAATCATACGTTTGCAAAACGATTTCCTTTTTGTTTTCGCTGGTGCAATCATGCCGTTTGCATTTCTCAAAAGTATTGGTGTGCAGATAGAAACAAAATATGGCGAACCCGTTAAGGCAGGCTGAACCAATGAATAAATGGCGATCACTCATTATGATGACGTTTTTGGCTACAATCACGGGGTTATGGATGATAGTCAGCTGCGGAACAAAGCAGCCGGCTGTTGTTGACCAAACCCTAAAAAACCCCACAAACTCTCTTAGTCATGTGAATTTGACCTCGAATTGCCAGCGTTGTCATGAGGCTGAGCGGCCTGCGCCGAACGTTGATATTGTGTTGGCAACAAACGCCCCCTTATCGGTAGCCCACGGTCTTGGCGGCGATTGTTTGCAGTGTCATTCCTTTGGGCAGTTCACGAACGTCAATGCGTTTGCCAAAGGTCACAATCCTCCTCCAAAGGCGTGCATGGGGTGTCACAGCCGTGCTCGTCAGAAGACAGTCCATGTTCCCCGTGGGGAATGCGTAACTTGCCACTCTTTTGGAGCTGCTTGGGTTCCTAAGTGAGACCTGTTAAAAATGCCGCCAATCTCGCGTCTGAAGCATAAATCTGCTACCATAATTAAATCATCGATTCAATGCTGGTGGTTGCACCTTGATCTACCGAGACTTAAGCAACTTAAAAAGTCCTTTTGTATCAGCTGTCACTGGGCTGGTTTTAGGGCTGTGTTGTTTTTTCAGCGAGCCCAGTGCATTCGCTGTCGAGGCGGGCGGTCAGCTTAGGCTGGGCGCCTATTCCCGTTCGGTTGAGTTCGAAAAACCACTAAACACCGAAACCAGCAATGATGAGAAAGTCTACTCGGCCCAGCTTCGTATGAGCATTTACGATTTCTCTTCGCATGATGACTCGATCGTCACGGACATTCGTGATAAGGTGGATTCCTACGGGAAACTCGATACCCAGAACTTGACTCTGGACACATATAACAGAGTGCAGGTTCGTGAATTAGCCTATAAGAGACCCTGGGAATCAAATCAGTTCTATTTTACCCTCGGCCGCTTTTCCTTGAATGAAGCCAATGTCCTCGACAATGATGGCCTCGAAGCCGGTTACCGGTTTTCGCATAATTCACGATTAGGTTTGTTCGGAGGTCAGGCTCCCAAGGACGTTATAACGCCTTATTACGTCGATCCGACTGTAACGAGCAATGTGAATAATGCGCAGGCCGGGGTGTATTATTCCTACGAGAAAAAAAATGGGCTAGATCGCTCCTTATATACAAACAACGCCTTAGCGATGGGCCCGACTTACAATATTACCGACAAACAAAGCCATACCTATTTCTATCATATGGCCCTTTGGAACCTCAGTACGAACAATCGAATCAGTAGCTACCTTCAGCAGGACTTTATGCCAACGTCGAGCCTTCGACGGGCGAGCGTCTCCCATTCCTATTACGATCCGAGCTTTCGAACCAACGTGAGTCTTTCTCAGACGAATACAGAAGATTATCTCATTCAGAAAGATATTCTGGATCCTTTGCCTCCAAGTGCTGAGCAATCCCTGCGGTTCGATCTGCGCCACCGAATTTTCAGCCAGCTTTCTCTCGATTACAGTGCGGGCCTTTCCAAACGCACAGTCGATGGCAAGAGCATGAATGATCTCGCTCTCGGAGTGATAGTACAAAAGGCTTTGATAGCCACGGGCTCTTTCCGCGCGCAGTACGGCATTCGCAAAAACTACTTCAGTAACGATCGTTATGTTCGCGGTGGTTATGATTATTGGAACCAGTATTTCAGTCTTTCTATCATGCACACCGTTAGCACCGAGACTTATGACGCCCAAACAAGCGTGATCAACGGTATAGCCAAGAACGATCGCCAGGTCACCAACCTCGATGGCGGCTTTTATTTCGGTGATCGATTTCGCGGATCGCTTGGATACCAAAGGGAAAAAGATGATAAGCTGTCGGCCTCTGCGTTTTTCCTGATGCTCGGTTATCGCTTCGGCAAGGGTACAGTCGCCCCTGTACGCACCAAACCCGCTCTCTTTGAGGAGATCTGATTGCGCAAGATATTCGCCATCGTCCTCCTGTTTTTTATGCAGATGGGCATACTATGTGCTGTAGTGCCTGCTGACGCTTACTCTCAGGCGCAAGGCAGTAATAAAGAAAAGTTTGAAGGCCTTCTTAATAAACTTCTGGCGCCAGGTCTTTTGAGTCTTGGTCACGATAATCTTGAACACAAGGATTGTCTGAAGTGCCATGAAGCCGGCGGCGGTATTCCAAACAAACTCTGTCTCGATTGCCACAAAAAAATAGAAAATCATGTGGAAGCAAAAACTCATTTTCATGGTCTCATGATGGGCAAAGCCTGTATCGACTGCCATAAGGAGCATAAGGGGCGTGAGACCAATATAGCTCTGTTTGACAGAAAAACCTTCGATCACTCCCGAACCGGATTTACTCTCGACGGCGCTCACGTCAAGGCCGAATGTAGCAAATGCCATACCGAAAAACGGGCCGACAAACCGGTTCGAAAGAATGATATCGAGTTCTTTGGGAAAAAAACGACGACCTGCGTCAGCTGTCACAAAAAAGACGATGTTCACTTTTTTGAAAGCGCAAAGTTCAAGGCCAAAGATTGTAACAGCTGTCACACTACGGAAGCCTGGAAGACTGTGCAGAAGTTCGACCACGGCCGCGAGACAAACTTCGCACTTGTCGGATCACATGCCGAACTGAAATGTGCGAAGTGTCATGTATCCCAGGGCAAAAACAACATCAAGTATGTCTGGCCCAAACTTGAGACCCAAAAATGCCTTGCCTGCCACAAGGATGAACATGGCCAGAATCTTTCTCCCAAGTTCCAGGGTGGCAAGTGCTTGAGCTGCCATAATCAGAATCAGGTGGAATGGAAAATCCCGAGCTTTAAACATGACATCACAGGTTTTGACCTTAAAGGAGCCCATGCCGCGGCTCAATGCGTCAAATGCCATAAAGGAAACGAGGGCAGGGCGCTCGCCAAGTTCAAGTTCACAGGCGTTAAAAAAGAGTGCAGCAGTTGCCATGTGGACTACCATGGTTATGGAAAACAGGTTGACGATAAAATCGGTGGCCCCCTCAAAAACTGTGCGAGCTGTCATGGCGAGAGTGCCTGGAAAACCAACCTGAAATTTGATCACGGAACGCAAACACGTTTTCCCATCACCGGAAAACACGTGCAAAGTCTGTGTTTTGATTGTCACAAACCCAAGGCAGGTGTCGCTTTTAAAAATACGCCGAATACACTTCGCAGTTATTTTTTCAGTTCGATACCGGCCCGCACCTGCGAAACCTGTCACAAGTCGCCACACCCTGCTGCTTTCCATAATCGATTCAAGGGCATGGTCTGTTCGCAATGCCATGTGACGGAAGGGTGGAATATTCAGAATATGGAAGGTCAGATTATGAAAAATCCTACCTTCCACTCAAAAACTCGCTTTCCTTTGACCGGAACTCATCAGAAAGTTGCCTGCAAAACCTGTCACTTCGTAAAAGGCCAGGAAGTTTACAAATTTCCAAGCGTCAGCAAAAATTTCTGTGTCGACTGTCACGCGACGCCTCACAAAAATCAGTTCTCTGAAGTGAGCTTGGACAAACCCTGTTCGGCGTGCCATACAACTGTAAAATTTGACCCCCGGCCGACTTTTGATCATGAAACGACTTCTTTCAAATTGGTCGGCGAGCATAAGTCGGTTTCAAGTTGCTGGAAGTGCCATATACCAAGTAAACAAAATATTCCGGGGCTCAAAGTCGCGAAACCCGCTCACGTGTTCAAATTCAGCCACGAAAAAGACCCGAATCTCTGTGCAAACTGCCATGTCAGTGTGCATAAAAAACAATTTAGGGATGTGTATTTAAAACGCTCCTGCGCGGCGTGTCATACGCCTCAGGGCTTTGAGAAATTAAACGATTTTAACCATGATCAGACGGACTTTAAACTTACGGGTGCCCACCAAAAGTTGGGTCCGAAGTGTATCGAATGCCACAAGCCTTCGAATGACCTCATATTGCCGACAAAGCCGCCCAAAAAAGGCAAACAGTTTATGTTCCCCGGTGAAAACAAGGGCTACTGCGAAAACTGCCACGTCAACCAACATAAAGATATGTTTGATGCGAAGTTTGTAAACAAACCCTGTCTCAGCTGTCACACGACCGAGGCTTTCACGCCGCTTAAGGCCTTTGATCACGATAAAACCGATTTCGAGCTGAAGTTTAAACATAAACAAGTGAAGTGTGCGGAGTGCCATACGCCGACCAAGGATCATTTCACAGAAGGTAAAAAGGGTCCCAAGGGTCGTTATAATTTCCCTGATCTCGCGGCTAAAAATTGTGCATCTTGTCATAAGGATCCGCACAACGGCGGTAATGGACCTAAATGTGCAAGCTGTCATACAGAAGCGGGTTGGAAGACAGCCGGTGACTTCCATAAAGATATGGAGCTTGTCGGAGTTCATTTAACGATGGATTGTAAGGCCTGTCACAGCGCGGGTCGCACTTTACGCGGCACGAGTCAGGAATGTAGTGCCTGTCACATGAAAGACGACCACCATAATGGTCAATTGCCGATATGCGCGGACTGTCACCTGCAGAACTTTTGGAACCAAACCCATTTCGATCACAACCTGACGCGATTTCCGCTTCAGGGCGCGCATAGGGTCACAGATTGTCGATCGTGTCATAACCAAGGCGTGTACCAGGGCCTCCCGACCGATTGTCGCTCATGTCATCATTCGGAAGCTGAGCGAGTGGCTGCGCCTGATCACAAAAACGCCAGATTTTATCAGTGCGATTCGTGTCACAGCACGTTTAGCTTTCCGGGGGCTGTCGTAAAATGATCACGAACGCCCCTCCGGAAAACTCGATTCGTTGTTAGAGAATGATGCGGCCCATGCGCCGTCGGTATTCATCGCTTAAAGGGTGATGGATACCGAGGAGTTCAAAAATCCCCAGCAGGGTTTTTCTTATTTTGCCATCACCGTAATTTTTGTCTTTTTGCAGGACCACAAGTAGTTGCTCAAGAGCGGCTTGGAATTGCCCTTCCAAGGCAAGCACCATCGCGTAACGAAAGCCGGCCTCGAGATCTGTTCCTGATTCTGCCGCTTTTCTCGTCTCATCCAGCGTCCCGAAGCTTTTCGCGTCCTTAAACATCGCGAGCTGTTTGCGTAGTCCGTCAGCCTCGGGGAATACGGCGTTCGCAACAAAATCTGTCGCTTCGTCCCACCTTTGCAGTTGAATAAGAAGTTGAGCTTTGAGCGGTAACGCCTTGAGGTGTGAGGGATCGTCAGCCAGAAGTTGAGTCAGTACGGCAAGGGCATCCCCTAATTCACCCTCTTTTATCAATTCCTGGGCGACTACAAAAAGGTCCTGAGCCGGGGCCGGCGTGTAATGCTCAATGAAAAGGCGAATATCGGCTTCGGGTTGCACACCGTTGAATTCCGCCACAAGTTTGCCACCCATGACCAACTTTACTGCTGGAATACTGCGGATTTGAAATTGCGCCGCGAGTTCGGGGTTTTCCTCTGTGTTGCATTTTGCCAAAAGGAATCGCCCTTGATAGGCCGCAGCGAGGCGCTCAAGTATCGGCGTAAGTGTTTTGCACGGTCCACACCATTCGGCCCAGAAATCCAAGAGAACCGGGACCTCCGCCGACTTTTGGACGACATCACTCACGAAGTTTTGCATGGTCACGTCAAAAACGAGCGATCCAGTCATAAAGTCCTCATAGACTGAGACGAAAGAGGGTCCTAAAACGGAGTCTATCAAAGCGCGGGATGCCTTGGAAGCCGTTATCTTTCTTCCAATTCACTTGGGAATTTGTGAGGATAGCGTAGACGAAGGAGGTCTCATGATGACCGATGCACTCACAAACTTACTTGAGCTTCTTGATATTAAAGAAATCGAAAAAAACGTATTTCTCGGCCACTGCGAAGATTTAGGTTTCAAAAACCTATTTGGTGGGCAGGTCCTGGGACAAGCGCTTATAGCAGCTGGCCGAACGGTGGAGAAAGACCGTCTGCCTCACTCGTTGCATGGATATTTCATCCGACCGGGGAACAGCACCGACACGATTTATTATGAAGTCGATCTTATCCGATCGGGCAAAAGTTTTTCGACACGACGCGTCGTCGCCAAACAAAACGGTCTGGCTATATTTAGTATGTCAGCCTCCTTTCATGCACTTGAAGAGGGCTTTGATCATCAGATGGCTGATATGCCCAAGGTGCCGGGGCCAGAGGGGCTTGCAAGCGAGCAGGAGCGCGCTTTGAAAGCGAAGCATTTTTTACCGGAGAAATCCCGTGAAAAGCTGGTTCGGGATCGACCGGTTGAATTCCGCGATATCAACCCAATGAATCCTTTGGAACCAAAGCCAGTCGCTGGTCTTAAATCGAGTTGGATCAAGGCTACAGGCACGGTTCCCGACGATCCCTTACTCCATAGGGCACTGCTCGCGTATTCTTCGGATTTTGGCTTAGCAGGAACCTCGCTCCTTCCCCACGGGCATTCGCTCCTAACGGGGGATGTCCAGCTTGCAAGTCTTGATCATTCGCTTTGGTTTCACAGGGATTTTCGTGTCGACGACTGGTTGCTCTACACGAGCGAAAGTACCATCAGCCACGCCGGCCGTGGTTTTAACACAGGGAAGTTTTTCCTTAAGGACGGATCCCTCGTTGTGTCAGTGGCCCAAGAGGGATTGATGCGTAAGCTGCGGAAAAAGCCGTGATCACTACGCTTCGATCTTTAAAAATTGGCCTGGCGTATTGAGGTCTTCTAAAAAGAGTGCCGGTTGACCGTCGATATCGAGTCCAAGGAAGGCTCGCTCGGGAGCCTTGACTTTTTGCTCGCCTCTATCGGTATGGAAGGTCTTCCATACAAGCGGTTCTGCTGTATGCACTGCCTTTTCAAGAACAGGGGCGCCTTCGGTTTTCGGTTCAGGTTTTGCTGCGATTTGCCCCAGCATTGTTCCCATGATGTCGAGTTGCCGATTCATCAAACGAATCTGTTCGCTCATCAATCGCTGCATGGCTTCCACTGAGTGTCCTGAAGCCGTCGGCGCTCCTTCATCCAATTCCGAGAAACCATCCACTTCACAATCGTTCAGCTGTTCTGCCTCGTGCCGTTCCGGGGCAAGCCGAGTCATGGAAACCGGTGCAAAAGTCGTTATAAGACTTTCGAGATTCGGAATATCGCTTTGCAGGCGTCTTAGGCTTATGTCATACGAGAAGTCACGTTGGAGCTTGAGAGACCATTGCGTAAGCAGCAGCGAATCGAGGCCCAATTCGTTCCAGGACTTTTTTACGTCTATGGATTCAGCTGTTTGATCGAGCAGTTTGGCCAGAACGAAAACGAGCGGATGGTTAGCCATTGGGGCCTCAACATGCGTTTGGGATTGTTTCATTGGAGCCGGCCTGTTTTTGAGTTTGGTTTTGGCTCCGCGGCTCAAAGCGTTTTTGCTTTTGAGGGTAAGGGGCTCTAGCCAGTATCGTTCGCCATGGAAAGGGTAAGGCGCCAGCGGCGTGATGTGGCCCGATTTCGCTTGAAACGGCGCATGGTTACCGAGCGCAAGCTCAGACAGAAAGAGACCGAAATCTTCGGTTTCGCTTTGCCCACGATTCGGCAATGACGCTACGGCTAAAGCCTCGGTGCTTTGATTGATAAATTTCATCAGGGTATCGCGTGGGCCCAACTCGAGAAACTCGCTATCGCTTTGCCCCTCCGCAAACTGAATGGCTTTGTGAAACAAAACCGGTTTTCTGATTTGCTGAACCCAATAATCCGGACTGAGTGCTTCATGGGTTGTCAGGACTTTACCCGTGACAGTCGATATGATCTGAATCTCGGGCGCTTTGAGTGTAAGGGTTTGTACTATTGAGCGGAATTCTCCCAGGACGCTTTCCATAAGAAATGAATGAAATCCTTGCGAGACGTTGAGGCGCCGAAAAGCAATTTCACGCTCCGCGAGTGTTTTCTCAAGCGCTTCAACGGCTGCGATGGAGCCAGATACAACCAGGCCTTTTTCGGTGTTTTCGGCGGCGAGTTCGCAGTGTTCACCAAGCAAAGGTTGAAGTGTATCGAGACTCGCGCGAACGGCCAGCATAAGCCCCTTTGGGGTCGTCTGCATAAGGCGAGCCCGATGGAAAACAAGGGTCGCCGCATCCTCAAAACTAAACACGCCGGCAAGGGTGGCAGCTGTAAGCTCTCCCAGGCTGTGCCCAAGGAGTGCATGAGGTATATAACCGATTTCGAGAAGGCACGAGGCGAGAGACCATTCCAAAACAAACAGTGCGGTTTGCGTGTATTGGGTCTGACTTAAAAGAGCCTCGTCATGCAAGGCCGCATGGAGATCGAGACCAAACAAACTTTTGAAATGAGCGAGGGCCTTGGCATAACGGTTGCCAAACCGAGGCCAGGATTTCGCAAGCTCAAGACCCATATCCTGGTACTGGCTGCCTTGGCCCGGAAAGACGAATATCAGACGTGAAACCGTAGGCTTGTTGCGAATTGGGGAGGCGTGAAAGAGAGGCTGTGATGCGAGAAGTGTCGCCGCACCGACCCATTTATGCTTCGCTCTAAGTCCGAGGGTATAGCTTATGTCGTCAAGGATCTCTGGACTTGATGCGAGTGGTTTCAGATTATCGCGAATTTGGGCGGCGTCGACGTCGCGCGCAGCACTCCACTTCAAGGTGATCCAAGGGTCAAGGGTATCGCCAATGAGGGGCTTAGAGGCCCTTGGGGGCGCCTGCTCGAGAATGAGATGAGCATTGGTACCGCCGACGCCAAAGGAACTCACGCCGGCCCGTCTCAGGCCGCGCCACGGTTCGTTTTGTTTCGGGATATAGAAGGGCAGTTTATCGAGGCGGATGTTGGGATGCGCCTCCGTAAAATGAAGCAGAGCCGGTTTGATGGCTTCTTGTATAGCCAGAGACGCCTTGATGAGTCCTATGGCGCCCGCAGCCGCTGTAAGGTGCCCGAGATGAGCCTTGGTCGAACCGAGGGCGCAATTTTTATCCACGACATTGACGTAAGCTCGCCGCAGGGCTTCAAGTTCGATCGGGTCCCCTATGGGTGTTGCTGTGCCGTGACATTCAACATATCCAAGTGTAGAGGCATCGATACCGGCTACCGACAACGCATCACGAATGGCAAGCTCCTGGCCTTGAACGCTCGGGGCCGCGTAACTGCTTTTGTCAGCGCCATCATTATTCATACCCCAGCCCTTGATCACGGCATACACATGATCAGAATCACGAAGGGCATAACTTAGTTTTTTGAGCACAACTACTGCTGAACCATCGGAAAACAGAGTTCCTGAGGCCTTAGCATCGAATGGTCGGCAATGACCATCTTTACTAAAGATCCCGCCGTCCTGGTAAAGATGCCCGCTGGCGAGTGGCGCGGTCACGGACGAACCGCCAGCCAACGCGATATCGGCTTGACCAGCGAGTAGAGTTTTGATGGCCTCAATAACTGCGACAAGCGAGGTGGAACACGCCGTGTGAACAGATACGGCTGGCCCTTTGAGATTGAGATGGTAAGCGACCCGCATCGCGACATCGTCTTTGTCATTTAAAAGCAGAGCCATGAATTCTTCTTCAGTATGCGGCTCGAAGTGGCCTTGAGAGAGGTTGCGCGTTAGATAAGTATTGCCGCCAAGACCTGCATAGACAGCGATTCGGTGCTCACTTCTATGTGCACTATAACCGGCGTCCTCCAAAGCCTGCCACGACGTTTCCAGAAGGATCCGTTGCTGCGGATCCATAAGCATCGCCTCTTTTTTTGATAAGCGGAAGAAAGGCGCATCAAATCTATCACCTTCAATGACGCCGCGGCTTGCTACATACTGAGGATGGTTCGTCATGTGCGAAGGGAGCGAGGCGTCGAGCTCGTCTTTGGAAAAATGCGTGATACCTTCCACGCCATTCATTATCATCTTCCAAAAATCAGCAACGTTTTTCGCGCCGGGCACATGGCAGGCCATGCCTATGATCGCTATCGATTCATGGCTATCTTCTAAGTTGAGTGCGGGCGCCTCATAGGTGGAAACTTCGGAAGGCGCATGTTCGCCCACACTCCGCGCTGAGTATTCGCCGCGGAGTATGGCCTTTGCCAAAACGCTCGCTTGCATGTAGGTATAGATCGCAACAACCGGAATATCGAGGTCCAAGGTGGCGCTTAGCTCGTGAACTGCGCGGATGGCGAGGACGGAGCTACCGCCGTAATCAAAAAAGCTGTCGTCGGCTTCAATCGCCGTTGGGGCCAGTGTGCGGTTGAAACAATCCACGATGGTCTTGAGAAGAATCGATTCATTGATGTTCGTGCGATTTGGTATCATAACCGGGGGCGCCTCCTCAAGTGGGGCAGGGACTGTGATAGCAGCCGGTGTGGGAGCTGTAAGAGACAGAGTCTTCGCCGGCAAGATTTTCGCAAGCCACTGGGAGAGACGTTCGATATACCGAATGCGGTCTTCGTGGAGCATGAAAAGATGATCGACATCTTTCCAGTAGTGAACTTCAATTTTTTCGACTTTAGCTAGACCAGGTAACATATCAAAAAACTGTTCTCGATACGAATAAAACGGTGTGAACCCACCGGTATAGATAAGATGCAGATCAATGCCGCGATCAACCAGGCTTTGGAAGCCCAAGGCCGCCTCTTCAGGCGAAGGGTAATTGCCTTCAAAATAATCAGGTGGCATCTCCTCGTCCACGAAGTTTGTGAACCGGGCGAGACACTTTTTGATCAGACGTTTCCAACGAAACGCGCTACCCATGCGTTCCAGCGCATAACCAATGCGATGACGAACGGTAGGGTAGACGAGACTGTCGATCATAAAAATAGCACGAATGCGCATCTCCTTGAGCGCAAAATAGTAAGAGTCCAGGGCACTTGAACAGATTCCAACCAGAATGAATTCGGTGATTCCACATTGCGCTGTGACGGCATCAAGAGCATCTTTCAAATCAAGGCTTGTGCGGTCTTGAATAGGAACTGTTTCGCCTGGATCACCGCTTTCCCCCATTTGAGCAATATCAAATCGAAGGACAGAATAACCTTCCTCAGCTAATGCCTCGGCGGCTTGCACGTTCCCCCGAAAAGGTCCAACGCGGGAAGATATTCCGGTGTTCCAAAATATTGCGGCATAACGGGCTCCTGATACGCGGTGCAAAACACCGACGAGATGATGTTTGCGACCAAACTGAATCGCTTCAAGCTGTACCTTTGGTTTCATGGGAACTTCCATTTCATCGCCCCACTGCAATGTGTGTGAGGATACGAATGCTTGCTGCCGGAAACGCCTGCATGGTCATCAATCGATGGTGTCCCCATCGCATATCATCACCCTCATGAAATAAGTCTGCTTCTTTACCTTCGGCCCTCCATGAGGCGAGGAGCTGATCAAGCTCCGGCGACAGTTCATGCACCACTACAGAAATATCTTTGCAAAATGTCGTGAGAGAGCGTGGTGTGATGCTTGCGATATCTTCGCGTATCTGATAAGGCCAGAAGTATCCGCATGATTGATCAGGCGAAACTTGATTTTCGGGGTAGGGTGCTTCGACCGGCACCCGATGAAGAATGTGGTGATGAGCGTCACGGTACTCGCGAAGCAGCTGCTCGCCATCCAGGATAGGATCCCACAGAAGTAGGCGTTTAAAGCCAATCTCCTGACTCACGAGCAATGCAAGTGTTGCTCCGAGACGGGTTCCGATCAAGCTGATTTTATGCACGCCGCTTTTTTTCCGAAGGGTTTGCACGGCCTCCAGGAGATCCTGTTTCCATTGCGCTAAGTCTATGATAGTTCCTGAGGAATCGCCCGTGCCTGTATAATCAAAACGGAGTGTGGGGAACCCGAGTTCCTGAAGCTTTTTAGCGAGTAGTATCTGCGACGGCCCAGCACGCATCATATCCTGTGGCGCGGGATTGCATAACACAAAACCTTCGTCGTTAGACCCACCAAAATAGGTCATGAAGAGTGCGCGTGCTCTGTGACTACTCGCGACAAAAAAAGCCTCAGCTTCGTGGTTCATGGCGCTTTTACCTCATGCGCAATTTGCGCGATTGTGCGCAAGAGCAAATCACGGATCTGCACGGTGATGCCAATCTCAGAGAGTTTATGAATGACTCTGAGGGCTAGCATCGAATGACCGCCACAGTTAAAAAAATTGTCTTCAGGCGCGAGGTCTTTGATGCCGAGGACTTCGCTGAAGATTGCGGCGACACGGGCTTCCGCTTCATTTAAGGGCACTTTTATCCGTTTTTCATTGATGACCACAACAGGGGCCGGCAAGGTTTTTTTATCGATTTTCCCATTTTGTGTGAGAGGGAAAAAAGCAAGTACAACCAAAGAATTAGGGAGCATGTACTGAGGAAGATAGGCTCTCAGATGCATATGAAGCTGACCCAGGTCGATGCTTTGCTCTCTTTCGAGGACCGCATAAGCGACCAGACGGGCATCCCCTTCTGATTCCTGCCGCACGATACACATCGCTTGTTTGATAGCCGGATGTTCAATCATGATGGCTTCGATTTCGCCAAGCTCTATACGAAATCCCCGGAGTTTGACCTGATTGTCACGGCGACTGATATATTCTATCTTTCCATCCACTCGGACCCGGGCCAAATCACCCGTATCATAGATTCTTCCCCCCGGGATCAACGGATGCGGGAAAAAGCGCTCCGCTGTAAGATCCGGCCGGAATCGATAACCATGCGCGAGCGCTTCACCGCCGAGATAAAGGTCGCCGATCGTACCCTGCGGTAACGGCTGGCGCTTTGCGTCGAGGATATAAGCCTGATAGTTTGGTAAGGGCAGGCCAATCGTAATGATGGCTTCGGGATCAATAATTTGCTCGGCCGTTGCCCATACAGTCGCTTCAGTTGGACCGTAGACGTTCCATAGAGCCTTGATGTGAGGAACGAGGCTACGCGCCAAATCCTTTGGCAGCGCTTCGCCGCCGCATAAACCTACGAGATTCTCCTGACCTTCCCATCCAGATTCGAGGAGCAGGCGCCAGCTCGCAGGTGTTGCCTGCAAAAAGTTGATGGAATAACGCGTTAGCGCATCGATAAGCGCCCGGCCATCTATCACGCTCTCCTGGGGAACAAGAACAAGCTCACCCCCGTTAACGAGGGTTGCAAAAATCTCGAGAACCGAAATGTCGAATGAGATCGTTGTGATGGCCAGTGTCTTCATCGATTCATTTAGGCTGAGCTTTTGAGAAATTGCGTTGAGAAAAACACAGACCGCGTTGTGTCCTATCTCGACGCCTTTAGGCTTGCCAGTCGAACCCGATGTATAAATGATATAGGCTAGACCCTCCGGCGCTGCATGAGTCAGAGAAATCGGGACTGCAGTAGCAATCAAGGCAGCATCGCGATCCACGGCCAAGATCGGGATGTTTAAGCCCTGAAAATGCAGAATATGTTCGAGTTCCGTTATTATGAGTTTGGCTTTGGCGTCGCTCGCCATATATTGCAGACGATCGCTTGGATATTGCGGATCGAGCGGCAAATAACTGGCTCCAAGAGCCAGGATCGACCAAAGCGTTGGGATAAGCTCCCTATTTCGATTGAGAGAGACGCCGACCACGTCGCCAGACTGTATGCCTTTAGCCTGCAAATATCCTGCCAACCGAAGTGTGTGTTCGAGAAGCGACGCATACGTGATTGCATGACCGTCGAAGGTACGAAAGGCAATTTTCTCGGGATTTTTTTGAGCCGTTTCGGCAAGCCATGACCACAGGTCGCGATGAGGGGGAGAGCTCTCGCCCTTTGTGGGTTCCAGCGCGGCAAGCGCAGGCGCTAAAATCGACTCGTTTGAGCCAGTGATGAATGCATGGAGGAGTCGCTGATAAGCTGCGGCCATTGCTGCGATGGAAGCCGGTTCCCAGAGGTCCTTTCTGAAATTGATGCCAGCCTGTGTGCCTTTACCATGACGTTCCATCCAGAATACAAGGTCGGTATCAACAGTCTGGCTCTTGACGGCAAAGGTTTCAACCGGGGCATCGCCGAGTTTGATGCGGCTAGACGAATGATCCTGGAAAAAGAACATGCAGTTGTAGAGTGGTGTCCGGCTCAGATCACGTGGCAACTTGAGATCGGCAACCAACACTTCTATTGGGTAATTGCTATGTTCCTGTCCTGATTCTGTTGTGTCCTTTACGCGCTTCAGCAATTCGTCGAAATTCATGTCACTCGTAATGCGCGCGCGGAGAGCTATGACGTTGATAAAGTTTCCGAGTAAATCAAAGGCCTCGGTCATCGAGCGTCCGTGAACAGGTGTGCCAATCACAAGATCATCTTGCCGGCTCAAACGGTGAAGAAGGGCAAAAAGCGTCGTCAGGAGGACGTGATAGGGTGTTACGCCTCTGGTTTTTGCAAAATGATTTAAACGTTCGTCGAGAGGCGCATCCCAGTTAAGCGTTACAGTGCCTGCTTCGTGTGTCAGTACACTCGGACGTGGCTTGTCTGTGCCGAGTTCCAGGGGCTCTGGCTGCGTAGCAAATTGTTCGTGCCAGTAGTGAGCATCTTTCGGATTTTGTAGAAGTGTAGAAGCGCCCGTCGTAAACGTTGAATAAGTGAAAGTCGCCGGGACGGGACCACCTGTGCCGATTAGCAATGCAGATTGATAGTGTTTCTGCAGGTCCTTCCAAAACACGCCGTAGGAAAATCCATCCCAGAACACATGGTGAGTATAGAGGTAGAAAATTCGTTCGTGACCAACCTCAGCAATGCCCAAACGAAACGTGGGTATCAGTCCAAGGTCTATCGGTCTTCGGCTTTCAGATTCTATAAAAACGCGCGCTTCGTCTTCCGTCGAAAATCGATGGTGTTCCAAAGTCGGAATAAAGGGAGGGTGAACTATGATTTCCGATTGGCCCTTTAGAGTTTTTATGCTCATGCGGAGTGCTTCCTGCTCAGAGACTAGCGCGAAGAGAGCCTGTCTAAAGCTGAGGTCGTCTGTGCCTTGCGGGAGTACCCAGGCATTGAGAAGGTTGTGCACCGTGCTGCCACTGTCTAACGCCTCCACGTAAAGCATGCGGGCTTGAGAAAGCGTCACAGGAATTTTGCGGGAGACCAGCAGGGATGCATCGGCTTCGATCGATCCGCTTTGAGGATGCGGCAATGCCTTCCTGTCTATTTTTCCGTTCGGCGTCAGCGGGAACTCACTCATTACCACAAAGTGCTGAGGCACCATATAGGTCGGTAGGGATGTCCGCAGTGTTTGCCGAAAGTCGCGTTCATTCCATTCGCCCTTGGTCTGTATGTAGGCGATAAGTCGACTATCTTCTGGACCAAATTCCTTGACCATGGTTACGCAAATGCCGATAGCGGGCGAGCGGCTGATGACAGCTTCGATTTCTCCGAGTTCCATGCGGTAGCCGCGAAGCTTAACCTGGCTATCACTTCGGCCAAATATCTCGAGGCAGCCGTCCCACCTGTGGGTCCCGATATCGCCTGTTTTATAAAGCACCTGATCAACACTCGGCACATGTAGAAAACGCTCGGCCGTCAGATCAGCTCTATGGATGTAGCCGAGGGCTAGGCCTGTGCCTCCGATGTAGATTTCTCCGCGTTGTCCAGGGAACACCGGCTGGAGTTCGTCGTCGAGGATAGCGATGAAGGTGTTGGCAATGGGATAACCGATCGGAATCTGAGCGTCGTTTTCATTAAGCCGATAAATAGAGCTCCAGACAGTTGTTTCCGTTGGCCCGTACATGTTCCAGATCTCGGCGACAAAGGGAAACAAACGGCGCGCAACATCCAGGGGAAATGCTTCGCCGCCGCAGAGTGCCTTTTTCAGTGTTCCACCTTTCCATCCTGCATCGAGCAGGAGACGAAAGGCCGAAGGGGTCGCTTGGAAATGAGTGATCGCGTTGCTATCAAGCAAATGTTTGAGACGCTTTCCATCTTTAGCCTCTTCACTGTTGGCTAAATATATACTGGCGCCTGTCAGGAGAGGCAGGAAAATTTCGAGGACTGCGATATCAAAGGAAAGCGTTGTGACCGCAAGTATCTTGTCGCTGCTTTGCATGCCAGGCACTTCCTGCATGCTTCTTAAAAAATTGATAACAGAGCGATGGCTTAGCATCACGCCTTTAGGCAATCCTGTGGAACCTGAGGTATAAATCACATAGGCAATGTCTTCAGTATCGATGGTCAAAGTGGGCAAGGAATCAGGCGTTGTAGGCTGCACAGTGCTGCAGATTGATCTCATTTCTTCTATTGTTATACAGGTCGTCAGATCCTGAGTGATAGCAAAAACATCGTCTCCGCAGAGACACGCTTTGAGTTGGGCGTTTTGAGCCATATAACGCAGTCGGTCCACAGGAAAAGAGGGATCAAGCGGCACATAGCCTGCCCCAGTTTTCAGTACACCGAGAACTGCCACGAGCATGAAGGGATCACGTGGTAGGCCGATACCGATCAAATCGCCCGGGCCGTATCCCTTCGCCAAAAGGTGTCGCGCCAAGGCTTCAGAGGCTTGGTTTAGTTCGGCGTAAGTCATCGATCCTGTTGAGCTTTCAACAGCTAATTGAGAGCCATACCGGTGAAAGGAAGCGTCGAGGAGATCGGGTATTGTTCGCGTTTTTGGGTAATCTTTTTGAGTCGCATTTACTTCGATCAAAAAGCGCAGCGCTTCTATCTGAAGTCCACTTTCTTTGAATTCTTTGCCTTCCGCAGCTGCTTTCAGGAGGATGTGGAGCATACGGTTAATGGTATCTGCGATGCGGCAACTGGTGTTTCGAACTTCGATCGGATCGCCATTTTCATCGAGTGTCATGCGAAGAGTGAAGTCACTCACGCCTGGTTTTAGCGTAAGCTCCGAATGGATGGAACTCAAAGCGACAAAACGATTCTTCAGGACACCGAGCGGCAGAACCTTTTTCAGCTCTAGACTCGTCATGATATCAAGAAATTCGCTTGCCGCTTCAAAAGTCGAGTGCACGTAGGTCCACTGTGGGCCGAGTGTTTCGGAATCGAAGCCTTCAAGGATGAGGCCAGCTGACTTTTTGGGGCTGAGGATACGAAGAGCCTGAATCCAGAGCCCCGCGGCTAATAGCAGAGGACTTGTCTTCGGGTACCGACGTTTGAGTTCGCCCCATTCCACAGTATTTGACCAAGGATGAACGGATGGGGGAGCACCAAACGGAAGTCCAGCAATAAGGCTTTCCGGTTCAACAGAAAGTTTCCCTTTTGGAACCTTCATTAACACGGGAGTCTTTTGGCCCGTTATGAGAGAGGAAAGCCTGGACACCAACGCGCTGTCGGCTCCGATGACCCCTCGAAAAAGAACGCTGATACATTCGATGCGGGACGCTTGAGTTTGAACATGGATTGTCCAGAAAAAGGGGTAGTCCTTGGCAAAAGTCTCTGTGGGCCCTAGTTCCCATTTCATGGAATTGTGGCTATATAGAATTTTGCCCTGAGGGCTAAGACTCATGCGCAGTCGTTCGTCGGTCGCGATCCACAGTTCGATGGCATTTCGGAGTTGAGTCTCATCACAAAGCGTCTTAAACGTAAATGTGAAGACCTGCTCCCAAAGCGAGCCTATGTGATCAGGGGCCTCTTTCGTTTCAAACGAAAGCGACCAGCGTCTTGGATTGTGAGTAACTGCGAGAGTACGGACCATAAGGATCCCCAAAAAGAGAACATTCCAGTATCTGGTATCGTCTAATCAGGGCTTTAACTTAACTCTTTGCATAGGGCCCGCGAATCCCAAGCTCATGAAAAGGTGAGGGGAATGGCTGGGTTATGATTTTGCCCCAAGAGACTTAGGGTGGGAGGGAATTAGCTAAAGTTGTCTTTACGTTTGCGAATCTCGCCAAATATGTCTTCTGGTGAGAGGCCCGCTTGAGCAAATTCAGGGGCGTCAGCTCTCAGAAAAGGATTGTAGAGTTTCTCGTCTCCAAGGCGGGACGGTATCGTGCGGCCCTCCCTATTTTTGCGTTCAGTCTGGCGTTCAACATAGACATCGAGTGCAGGTGTTCTGGAAGGGAGCGACTGAGCAAAACGAGCATTGCTCAGAGTGTACTCATGCCCACAGAAAACCAGAGTCGTGTCAGGCAAATGACGTAGTTTGAGAAAGCTTGACCACATAAGTGAGGGAGTACCTTCAAAGAGCCGACCGGATCCCAGAGCAAAAAGGGTATCGCCTGAAAAGAGCCACTCGGCACCTTCTAAAAACAAACACATGTGACCAAGCGTGTGGCCCGGCGTGTTTATTATGTGAAACGTATACGCGCCGAAACCCAGTGTTTCACCTTCTTTAAGCGATCGGGCAGCATGTCCCGGAATACGCTCTTTTCCGATGTCGTATACGGAAGCTGCAATATCCGCACTATAGGCTTTCTGAAGTTCTATATTGCCCTGAGTGTGATCATCATGATGGTGTGTGTCGATGATGAGGTCCAGGGCGAAGGCGTGATCTTTCAAGAAAGAGAGTATCGGTGCGGTTTCGCTTGGGTCGATCACCAATGTTTTTCGTGTTGCTTTATCGTGAATAATATAACTGTAGTTATCCGTCCGCAGAGGCAGAATAAAAAGTTCGAGAGTCTTATACGAATAGTCCATGGTTCAGAGCTCCTTTAAGATCGGGAAAAGTTCGCTCAGCAAACGCTCTTGACGAGCCGCTGTTTCTACCACTGGTTCGCCGCGTAAATGCGCAATGTTTTCTAGGAATTCATGAATAAGAGTTGGCTGCATCGTTTCACCCAACGCATTTTGAAAAGGCGTGTCGGTTTCGAAGACTATATGTTCTGGATCGATACGCGCCAGAATCTGGTGCGGATCCTCTTTCATGATGCGCGGCGGAACGGAAAGTAAAAACCCCATATCGATATAAGATTTGGCAACATCAACATGGGCCCAATAGCTATGAATAAGACCGCGGTAGGATTTTCCGTGCCGTCTCAAAGTCGGAACACTCTCGTGATGAGCTTTGACGACGTGTAGAACAAGAGGATAATCAAGCCCCTTAGCCAGGTCGAGTTGTGCCTCAAACCATTTTTTTTGCGTAGTCCGCTGGTTCTCGGTTTTTGCCCGAAAATAATCGAGACCGATCTCGCCGAGGCCCTGGCAGTGTTCAATCGTTTGTTTGAGTGTGTCTAAGGCAGAGTGAAGCTCGTGGTCATCGAGAGTATCCACAAACCAGGGATGAATCCCAAAAACGCGTGCGATACGCAGAGGGGGGGGCGGATCCAGGTTTTTCTGTTTGACCCAATCCGCCGGCACAGTGCCTGCGAGTACAAGCCCCGTGATGTTTTGGGAGATCAACTCGCCATATAGTTCGTCTCGCATGAAATCAAATGCGCTATCGCTCAGATGGCAGTGGGCATCCAACGCTCGAAAGCCCTTGGCCGAATTTTCACTGTGTCCTCTCATGTGAATCTTCCCGCAGTATGAGTTCTATCGCTTTCGAGGCCGCCGCAAAACCGAGGCTTCCCGAGACAAAACTCGCCGTTCCAAATCCGGTGGAGCAATCCATCCGAGAATTTACGCCTTTTTCACGAGTGGGGCAAACTTCTCCTGAGGCATTTGGGAAAACGGGGACTTCGAGACTGAACACAGCCGGTATACCTAAGGTGCCTTCGGCCGGGATTGTGAAGTTTTTGCGAAGTTTTTTGCGGACATTTTTAAGGAGGCCGTCATTGGTCGTGGCGTTGAGGTCGCTATGACGAATCAAAGTGGGATCGGTCCGCCCACCGACACTGCCACACGTCACGATAGGAAGTCTCCGGCGATAACATTCAGCAAGAAGGAGGCATTTGTTGTCGACACTGTCGATAGCATCGATGATGGCATCATAAGGGGTCGCAAGAATTCGCTCCGCGGTCGCTGGCGTAAAAAAATCGACGATGCAGGTCACTTCAATGTTGGGATTGATGAGGAGCATACGCTCCTTCATGGCTTCGGCTTTGGATTTCCCGATATTGCCATCGAGGGCATGAACCTGACGATTGGTATTGGAAATGCAGACCTCGTCAAGATCGATGAGAGTGATATGATTGATGCCCGTACGCGCGAGTGCTTCAGCCGTCCAGGATCCGACCCCGCCAATACCTATCACTGCAACATGGGCTTGTTTCAATTTGCGCCAGGCCTTCTGTCCATATAGACGACCAATCCCACCAAAACGTTGCTCGTGATCTTGCATATTCGCCCCCATTTTTCCTGCGACACTTTAACTATCCCAAGTCTCACCGACATGTCCAGCTCCGAACTTGCTCTGACCTGTGTTTCCAATATCCAAAAGTATGGGCTCCCGAAATCGCGATGCTCAAAATCAGTGCAAGTCGGTGCGGATCAAGAGCCCCAATGGATTCGAGTTTCCTGAAGCGGAGTTTTCCACCGGAGCTGTGGATAAAATTGGGCCATTTATACGCTGACCGATCAGACTTAGGACACACATTAGCAGAGTTCTGAGCACCTTTTTTTGCGTCCTTGTGGTAACAAGTGAGTCTTCTTCTCAATTGACGTTTCTTTATATATGGAGCGTTTGTTTTGGCTTCCACGTTTCCCTTCAATGACTGGCAAACCTTCCGGGATGCCCAAGCAATAAAAAGACTTTTGTCGCCACTGCAGTGGCTTGTGGCAATCACTGACTGGCCGCAGGTCACGGATTGGCAAACCGCAGCTCAGCAACTGAACGTCTGGGAATTGATAGGTAGATACCTCATATTCACGCATGAAGATAAGCTTGGCCAAAGGGCAAAACGCAAACGCAAAGCCATGGCTCGCGATCAGACCGACAGGGCTATGGGAAGAGTGAGCAGCCGGACCTATGAATCGGCTATAATGGAGAAATCCGAGATTCCCTTTCGTTCTTCCGACCTTCACGATTTTTTCAATGCGATCATCTGGCTTAATTTTCCACGCGCAAAGTTTGCGCTTCATCAGCGTGCATTCGCTATTCAAACGATGTGGTCGCAACTCTATGACCAGGGACGGCGCTGTCCCCTGGCTGACCGACTCACATGTTTTGATGAAGGCGGGATTATTCTTGATCTTCCCCAAGGTCTTGGACGCGGGCAGGTCGAACCCTTGATCCAGGGGCGCGACGATGATGCGAAGCACAGTTTTTATCAGCTTTATGCCGGTTCATTTACTTTGTTCGGGCATGGGGTTATGGAAGTGCTCATGAAACGGCCCGGCGCTATTCACGCGAGCTGTATAATTTTAGATCCTGGTCCCGGCTCCGTGGATGAAAGACTTTCAAAATACCTGGATGCCTTTGACGACCAGACCCCTGATCATGGAGCTATTAATATTTCATGGCTTTTCGCAGCAAAAAAAACCACTTCGCCAGCTGACGAAGTGGGTTGATTTAAGAAAAGGTTTTTCTGAATGGTCGGTGCGATTATTTGGCGTTTAAACCGGCTGTGAGATCAGCTCTGTTTGCAGCGCTAAATGCCGGGAGTGCCGAGTGAGTCGCCTTTTGAGCACCTGTTTCGGCTGTTGTCAATTTGGGAACGGCTGTTTTATTGAGTACGGTTAGGCCCGGGGCACCTGTGTGACAACCTGTGCAGGATTGGAGAAGTGTAGCGCCTTTAGCGGCGTCACCCGCAGTTGAGCCCGCTGTCGATGGAGTTGTACCTGTCGATGCTGTGGTTCCGTCGGTTGTGGTTCCGTCGGTTGTGGTTCCGTCGGTTGCGGTTCCGTCGGTTGTGGTTTCATCAGTTGTGGTTCCGTCGGTCGCGCCACTACCGGACCCATCGTCCACAGCGCCGCTGGAATCAGCAGAGCCCTCTGCGGCAAGTTTAGCCGCATAAGCTCCTGCAACTGACTGTTTGCTTTTGCAGCCTATGAAAGCTGTCGCCACAACCAAAGCGCTTAGGAATAAAACCTTCATACCAAACCCTTTCCGATGAATCGCTCTTATTAAGCTTTGCGATATCTGCTGTTACCCCCCTATCGGAAACGGCTGGAAAATAATTAATGCCATGCGGTGAAAAAAATAATTTGTCATGCCTGGGATAAAGATATTGAAGAGTTAGGGCTTAAGTGGCTAAAATTGATCCAAATCACGAAAGAACTGGATAGGCGGAAGTTTAGCCATGGCGATAAAGGCCCGATATAGTTCACGTTCCTCTTTTTTGCAGATACTCCTTGCCCTCCTTTGGGGCAGTTGGCTCGGCTTTACCCCCACCTGGCTTACGCTTCAGGTGATTGTCTTGTTCTTGGCGCTTATATTTCTAAGGCTTCCGTGGGTTTGGATGGCCACTTCTTTTGCAGTATCATGGGTTACAGGCGCTTTCCTCCTGGATCCGCTCATGAATGAAATGGGCTTATTTCTCTTACGTTTCCCCGGTTTGAATCACTTTTGGACCGAGATGGCCAAAGCCCCTATCATCCCTTGGACCCAATTTAATAACAGTATGGTGCTGGGATCGTTCCTTTTGGGAATATTGATGATTCCTTTTTGGGCCTATGTTGCATGGAATGTCAGACGCCGAGCGCCTGTCGCTTAATAACGGAGGCTGCTTATGAAACGTCCTGGACTGATTCGTTGGAACTTTTTTGTCTATTTTGTTGTCATCTTTGGTCTTGGCTTTGCTTATATATTCCTTGGACTCGATGGGCACGTAAAGCGGCTGATAGAGCATAAGCTTTCCGCTTTCAACGGGGCTCCTGTGACGATAGAGCACGCTACATTCAAGCTTAGCGGTCCTCGTATCGAACTTGAAAAGCTGGAGTTCAAAGATCCGTCTCACCCTGAGCGCAATCATTTTGAGATCGGAAAAGTCCATCTGGAGCTGGAGTGGCAGGCTTTGCTACGGAACCGTCTTGTGATTACCGATAGTTTTGCATCCAATGCGATTCTCTATCCACTCCAACCTTTAGCGCCATTCGATGCGCAGATCAAAAGTCTCGTGGCTCCTCCAAAAAGTAATTCCCTGGCTTCAGCGAGTGATTTTTTGTCCAATCCCTCCCGTACTCAGCTGCCTTCGGACGATGTTTGGACAGCAGTGCCTTCGTTTCAGGCGACTAAAGCGCTGAACTCCGAACTTGATACCCAGGTTGCCGCCTGGACGAAGCAGGTTGATGCGCTGCTCGAAACAGATCACCAACAAATTGATGCGAGCAAAGCGGCGCAAACCCAAGACAGCGAAGCGCAAAATCGCATCATTCTCGGGCAGCTTGAAAAAAGCCGACTCGAACTCAATCAGCTTCAGGCTCAGGTCAAGGCTGACGGAAATGTGATTTTGAGCAAAGTCGAAACTCTGACTGAGCTTTTACCTCATGACGTGACGGTTATCCGACAAGGTGTGAAACTCCCTAATCTGGAGTTCAATCAGCTGGCAGCGGAATTGGGCGCGCAGCAAACACGCGCGGTAATCGACATTGCGGACAGTTTTCATTATCGCCTCATTCCCTGGCTCGAAAAAAAGGAGCAGGCCCTCGCTGATGCGCATGGCCGCAATCAAGGAACGGAATTTTATTTCTCAGGACGGCTCCTGCCGCCGCGGCTCTGGATCAAGAAGCTGGAACTTACCTCAAAGGATAATACGGGCAGCGGGGCAGGGGATGTCATCGGCCGCATCAGCGATCTGAGCAGCGAGCCCTCGGAGCAACCGGCTCACATGAGCCTACAAGCGAGTTTCAGCAAAGCCGAAATTTCGAATGTGCAGCTTGAGGCCCAGATCGATCACCGCGGTGGTCTCGTGGACGATCGCCTGGCTTTAAACGTCGCGAGTTTTCCTGTTCGTGATCTTGATTTTGTAAACACACCGGCCCTGCGAATGGGCATTGAGCAGGCAACCGCTACATTAAACCTCGAATATCTCGCACAAAAAGACTCCACTGTCGTAAATGCTCACAATAAACTCGACAAGGTCAGTTACCGCATCGAATCAACAGGCGAACCTATCAAGAAAGTATTTGACGATGCGCTGTCTCCTTTGACTTCGTTAGAGCTTGATGCAAACGGTCAAGGCAAGACCGATAACCTGCAATGGACCTACACGTCAAATCTAAGCGATCGACTCCGATCCGCGCTGCAGCAGGTTTTAAGCCAGGAATATGCGGAGTTTAATGCGCGCATTCGCGAACGGGCGGATCAAAAGGTGCGTGATGCGAAGAAGGCGATGGAGACGAGGCTTGTCACTGAGAGTGACGCGGTTCAACAGAAGATCGCAGTTGAGCGTGATGAGATTCAGACGATGATCGAGTCGATCACGAAAAAGAAATAGAGTGGTGGGGTCGGCTTCTGCCGACCTCGCAGTTAAGTTATTGAACGTAATTCAAAGTGAAATCGAGTGTGAAAGCGGTGTGCCAACAGTCTCTATCGTCGTTGTCACCCGTAGCGTAAAGAGCAAAGTCCAGCTTAGTGGAACTTGCATTATTGGCAGCCATTTTTCCTAAGACCGACGGATCGATGCTGAACTGAAAGCTACCCTGCGTATCTGTAACGGGAATGTTACAGATCGATCCATTTCCGAGGCAGTAAGAAGGCGCATCAAAATTAACAGCTCGTCCACGGGCTTTCGTGAAGTCCCAGACATAAGCCGCATCCTGATCTTCCGTCATGCCTAGCAAAAGTTCTTTGTTACTGGAAAGCAAAACTTGATTGTTCATCGTCAATATCATGAAATCGTCGTATTGAATCGTCGTTGCGACCGAACCGATACCGAGTTCACAAAGTTGAGCATTGGCGGGTAGTTCAATCGAGGCTTTCTGACCCTGGATGGCTTGGAGGTGCGCGTCGAGGCGACCTAGGTTGCCATCAACATTCCAGTTACATTTCTGCGTTTCTGCAAAACGAACACTTTGTTTCATTGTTTTTTTGGTACCGGTCGTGCAGGCAGCCTTCAGTTTCTCTACATTGGCTTGAAGGGTTACTGCACTTCCTGGAGTAGACGCCGAGCCTTTAGCGGAGCCAGTGCCAGCGCCTGCGACCGTAGCTTTTCCTCCCGTCGTTGCCGTGCCCCCACCTGATGCACCGCCTCCTGCCGCGCCTGCGACAGTCGACGTAGCACCATCGCCTGCGGGCGAGTCCGCACTCGGATCACTTGCGCTGTGCGGCGCCGTCGCATCTGCGCTTGGATCAACAGCGGTTGGTACTCCTGCGCCTGTGATCGTTTGCGCATCTATGAATTTGGCTCCAGAGGCTTCGTTGAATTGAGCCGTGTCCGAACATCCAGCGAGTAAAAGCGGAACGTAAAGCAATGTGGCCGTTAGGGAACGATAAATCTTCATACTGTTTTCTCCTCTAAATTCCTCTTCTCTCGAGAGGTAAGAAAGGTTTCGGTTAAAAACCCATTCACTCATGAGATTTATCCGGATAAGCTCAAAATTATATTTTAAGGCATTGAATCTATTTGATAAATAATGGGTAATTGCGTGTCTGCCATGAGGTATTTTAAAGGGCTGGCCGCACGATAGGAGTGGAGATTGGCGATTTGCCGAAAGAATCAGCTCGATTTTTTGATCGAGTTCAGGGGTCTAAGACCTTCTTTGTCCATAATGAATATGCGTCCTGGGCTCTTCTGGGGAGGGGGCCGTGAGTCGAGTTCTGTAAAATGGGCAGTTGAGCGATCCACCGATTTTTCGAACTTCGTCCATATACTGGGATCGTAGTCTTTGGAAACGCCCCTCATAATTTCGAGGGTTTGTTTCTGGTCGAAGGCATCTTTATAAACCCTTTTCATAAGGAGTGCCGAATAAACGTCCGCGATCGTCACAACGCGTGCGTAGAGGCTGATGCCATCTACGTGGTCCTCACGGCGTCCCGATCGACCTTGGGGATAACCGCCTCCCAGAAATTTTTCGTGATGCTCCAGGCTCACGAGCGCGACGTCAGCCTCAATAGGCGCTCCGCCTTCTATCGCTTTGATGAGTTCGTCATATCCAAGCGTCGTGTGGGTTTTCATGATATCGAATTCTTCAGGCGTGAGTTTGCTAGGCTTATTAAGTACAGATTGCGGTACACAAGTCTTGCCCACGTCGTGGTAAAGACCGCCGCGGGCGCAACGCTCGGCATCATCGCGCGAGAGGCCCATGAGGTTTTTACTTATAATGCCTGCTAACATCGCGACCGAAGCGCTGTGGTCATAGAGTGTTGAATCGGCAAGTACCATGCGTGACAGAGTGCCTATTGCAACATGACTATCCATAAGATTGTCGATGAGTCTGCCGGCGGATTTTTTCGCCTGCTGAGCCACGGCCGCACTGATGCCGCCTCGCACTATCATCTGGCTGGCGCCACTTAGATCCGCGAAAACTAGCATTGTCTTGCGATCGAGGTGCGGATCTTTTTCGAGGAGAGTCTCCATTTTTTTGCGGCGAATCGTATCGATTAAATTTTGAAACTTTGCGAAATCGACTGTGCGGACGCAAATATCGAGATTCTGATATTCCTTGTTTCGCGCAGCGATAATCTTGTCCACGAGTTCATGCGAGAAGTTTTCAGGTGTTATGTATTCAAGAAGTTCCATGTTTACGCGGAAATAAACCGAAAAGGTGATGCTCGACACTTGTTTGAGAAAGCTGAAGTGATCCAGTCCGACGTTGGTCAACCGCGCGATATCCTTCGAAGTCAAAGGTATAACCTTGAACTTTTCGCGAATACTTCGAGAGATGCGGTATTGATTCTGCGCCATCGGGCTTGCCTTCTCCACGTTTTGATCCTTCGAGGATCCCTCAAGTGTCGGAAGTTAGGCTAAGGAGCATAAGGGTTTGCTGACAAAGTAGTGCTAAGTACGCAAAAGCTTTTGCTATACTTAATGGTAAGAGTTTTGGTCATAGTCGCAACAGAGGGGATGGGACTGCAAACTCTTATGAAAAAGTGCTTGACCCTCAGGGCCAGTTTTCGTACAAGGGGGACCTCTGATGTGCACTTGATTTTGAGACTTTCTTGAAGTCACAGCATGTTTGGGCTCTTAGCTCAGTTGGTAGAGCAGTACACTTTTAATGTACGGGTCGATGGTTCGAGTCCATCAGGGCTCACTCTTTTTTTCTTCGTGTCCCTATCGTCTAGTCGGCCCAGGACACCGCCCTTTCACGGCGGCGACGGGGGTTCGAATCCCCCTGGGGACGCCACTTTTGTGAAGCCATCTACGCTTGTCGTAAGTGGCTTTTGCATTTTCTAGACGTTATTATTTCCAATCAAGTCATAGATAAAAAAAGCCCCCTCATCATCAATGACTTGGGGACAATCGTTTCGTTTACACGATTTTAAATTGCATACTGCGCGACGAAATAGGCGCTATCGATAGTCCTCGGTTTGTTATCCGAAGGCCGCAACTGTTTTTGCCACTGCCCTGTAAAGATGAAGTGCGGACGCGGTGACCATTGAAAACCAGGCCCGTAGCCGATAAAATCGAGATATTTCGAGGAATTATCGGCTTTTTTGGTTTCGTGAACGAGATAGATATCAGCGCCTCGAAAAATCTCATAACCCACTTTGTTGAAACTCACAAATCCCGTCGTGCCAACACTTGTCTCCGGTTTGAGCTTCAAAATATCAAATTCGCCGAGCCAATAGGCGAGCTTTTTCCAGCCGAGTGCCCAGTTCGGGCCAAAGACTGTTTTTTCCGTGTGATCGCTCGTCGATTTTCCCCGGAAGAAACTGAGGCCCATTTTATAGCTGGGATCAACGAAATAGGTACCGGCTAGAGCCACACCTTTTTCGCTGTTTTCCGTTTTATCGTCCGGACGACCATCGACATAAGTCGCCGCCACCGAGAACGTCTCGGCGATGTAATTGAACTCGGCATTATAAGTTTCTGTGCCTTCATCCCAGCCAATGCCGCGACGAATTTGAACCGTGTGGTCAGCAACTCCGAGACCGTAGTTCTTTTGAAAACGGCCAACCCTCACCGAAGCTTCATCGCTGATCTGACCCGATATAAAATGGCGACGGCTGGTCCACTTATCGTCGCTTTTGTTATCGGGATTGCCAATATCGTAGTCGGCGCTAGCGTCTACAGTTATTTTCTCCGTGACGACAGCGGCTTCGACGTTGGCCTGCATCAGAAACCATCGACCGGCTTTATAGGAAGGCGTATTGCTATAGGTCTGGAGGCGTCGAATATCGCCTCCCAGCTTCAAAACTTCCGGCAGGGTCACTAGACCTTCGGCAACGCCGTTTTCCTTCTCAGCGCTCCAGGTGGCGAGCACGTCCTTGCTGATTTCGCGGCCATAATCCGTCAGGACTCCACCACCGGCGGGGCTCACGTGACAGGTGACGCAGTTCGGATAGCCTTTACGCACCATTTCTGGAAATGCCGATGCGGGTTTGGAAGCGATCAAAGTGAACAAAGACAGGATCCAAATGCGGACAAAATATTTCATGCTAATCCTTAACACCTATCTAAAGTCGTGCGTTATTGAGGAGTGCCGGCCGCCAGCCATTCTTTGAGCAGTTCGTAGGCGCTGGAAGGCAGCGTCGCGGCATTGGCAGGCGGCATGGTGCGTGCATCGATTGCGGAGCTTTGGATTTGCGGCGCAAGTGCCTCGACCGCCGCGTAAGTTTCCAGATTGATGCCTCCGCTGTTGCTCGTAGCTGCCGCATGGCAACCCAAACAATAAGGGGCAATAACCTTATCATTAACATTTTGGTAATGCAGGTCGGTCGCGGTAATTACAGCCGGAGTGGCGTCAGCTTTCACTTTGTCTTCCCGAAAGTTGCAGGCCGTAAGAGCGAGTGCCAGCGTAATACCGAGAGACACACTGGGCAATAAAACCATCTGACGTTTGATCTGAATCATTCCTCGAATCCTTGGATAGTCCTGAATAGTTAGGCTCTTGGCATTACTCAAAATTGACTCCTTAGTTGGCCTCGAAACGGACCTGAAGTCAATTCAGTATGATTATCATTCCTTAGGTCTCGCTAGGATTTTTGCCCATTTTGTCTGGAATTATACAATAACTATTGATAATGACTGATTATTTCTCTGTGACGGGAAAGAAGTCTCACAATTTCGTCCAATCCGCCGAAAAGTCGAGGGAATTGGCGAAAAGAGGTTCCCTTTGAAGAAAAATCTAACGCGTTGGTTGCAGAAGTCGTCCACCAATCCTCGCAGCACGGTCCTAATCGCTGTTGTATGGGTTGGCATTCTTTTGGCTTGCCATGCGTTTTTGCCAACACGCCCGATGGAAGCTCGTGTTGTCGCGCCTATGCTTTTTAAGGTGCGCGAAGTCTTGGGACGAGCGCCAGACATTCACCCTACGATCAAGGTCTTTGGGTTCGATGACGTGACAGCCGCGAAGCTGGAACGGGTTGAAATGAATCTCGAGGAATGGAGCAAAGTCCTCAAAATCATCGACAAAAGCGCGCCGAAAGCGATTATCGTTGATGGTCTTTTCTCTCTCTCCAACGCTTCGAAAACGTCCGAGGGACGGGCTGCCCTGGAGCTTTTGAAAACTCTGAAAACTCCGGTTTACACCGGGCTATTTGCTTCGCCACAGGCCATCACGGGAAGGGTGCCGCTTGATCTGAATGATCCGGCCTTTGCTCTTTCGGAATATCTCGATGATTCGGTCCTGCTTCCTGGAACAAAAAACGAGCAGCTTGAGAAACTCGCGCTTCCGGATTACCGAAGTTACGAAGTCTATGGAGCGCACTCCTCGCTCCGGGGCGTTTTTCGTAATGCCGGACACATCCTGTACGGAAACGACGAGGGGAGTTACGAGCCCTTTCTCCGTTTACGGAATGGCAAAACCCTCCCTCATCTGATGTTTCGGCCTTTCTCGGACGTGAAGTTTGTGCAGGATCATATACGGGTCGAAGGTGCCGATATCTATCTGAGCAAAGACGGGACAGCGCCTATCAATTTCCCGAGCCTAAAATCTTTGGCCCAGAGTGTGAATGCACTCGCACCTTTGGTTGCGGCCAAGGACACAAATGCGACTTTGAGCAATGTTTCGGCGGGTGATTATGTCTATGTGATTCCCTTATTTCACACCGGAAATACAGATTTCAAACCGAGCCCGATTGGATTGATTTCCGGCGGATTTGCGCATCTCGCGATTCTCAATAGTATCCTTCAGAAGAATCACCTTCACGCGGTCGCTATCGAACCCATCCTTATCGTGGGTTTTGCAGCCGCGATCGCTTATTTTGGATGGTGGATGGGCCCGGCATCGCTGATTCTGTCCCTCCTTGCGGCAACGCTTTTTTGGATGGCAACCTGCATTTTCGGTTTTGTGTACGAGTCTATGGTCTTCCCCTTTCTATTGCCCGAGGCGTCGCTCATGGGTGTCGGTATATCGCTCCTTTTGCAGCGAATCTATATCGCCGAGCGGAAGGCAAGGATGATTCGTACCGCGTTGGAAGGCGTCGTGCGCCCTGAGGCCCTGCGGGCCCTGCAAAGAAATCCCGAAATGTTATCACTTGAAGCACGTGAGCGTGTGGTCACAATTGTTTTCATCGACATAGTCGGATTTTCGCTGATGGTCGAAAATCAGTTGCCGCGTGTGGCTTTTGAAGGGCTGCAGAGCCTGGTGGAAAAAATGACCAATTCGATCCATAAGCACGGCGGTATCGTCAACAAGACTTTGGGTGATGGACTCCTCTGCTTTTTTGGGTACTCGCTCGAGGATAACAAGGAAGTCGGCAATCATGCCGAAGAAGCGTTAACGGCCGCCCTTGAAATTCAGCAAGCGAATATCCCGCTTCTCCTTGCCGCCGAAGGCACACGAAATCCTGTTTTTCCCTTACGTATTGGGATCAATACGTCGGCTGTTTTTATGGGTAACCTCGGGGCTGGCGAACGACTTGACATCACTGTCATAGGGAATGGCGTAAACTTCGCCAAACGCCTGGAAGCGGCCTGTCTTCCACACGCTATACTCGTTGGTTCGACAACATACGACCTGGTCCGGAAACGAACCGTCTTCGGGGAGGCTAAAAAACGGGCCTTTCACGTCAAACATCATGAAGATAGTGTTGAAGCCTGGGAATTTGATCCCTTGTCAAGCGATGCCACCCTCCGGACCCGTGTTGAAAGTATTTACCAATTGAGTGCCGACGCTCATCGACGTCCTAAACACTGGGATGCTGACGGCTCGCTCAAGGTTGAGGTTCATTCGGAGTTCGGAATCGGCGACCTTCAGCATTTTTCATCGAGCGGCCTGCGGTTCGTGCTCGACGCCATGATAGTGCGAGGCACTCTATTTGAGGCAAACTTGTCGTCTCCTGACGGAATTTTGCAAAGCCAACTGCTTAGGCAGGGTATAAATTTGATAAAATTTGAAGTGATCGCTATCGAAAGCGAAGGCCGCTATTACAGTCACAATGTGCGATTCGTAAATTTGAATTCTGATCGCATCAAACTCATCGCGCAGTATCTTGAGCTGTATCAACCGAAGAACGATGTCCGGCTCTCGGTTTGAGAGCCAATGGACAACAATTGCACCAAAAAACAAGATTCAAAACCTGGTCGAATCTTCCTTAATTATGTGATTTCATGCCTTGCGAACCTTAGACATAACACCCAACATCGAGGGAATCAGTTGTGAACGTTTAAGGATAGTGGAGGTGAATATGTCTGGACTAAGGAATTCTGTTTTATGGCGATCGCTTTCTGAAGGCATGTACGTGTTTCATGACCCCGCACTGCTTCGGGGCAAAAAAAACGTCCTTATCATACTTGGACATGATCGCAGTCATCCTCTTTATCAAGAGGCAAAAGAACTTTACGAAGCCATTGCAGATGATCTTGCACCGTATGACGTCGAGCTGCGTTTTGAAGATCATACGGGTGGATTGCTTCACGAAAAGTTCGAATGCGATCAGGATGCATTCCGTTGCTTTTTTATCAATAAACAAGGCGAAACTTTATATGGAGGGCGCGAAATTCTAGAGCCGATTAAGCTCTATACAATGCTTGGTCAAATGAGTTGACACACGTAAAGGTCGATTATCTGACCCGATGGAACCGAAATAGTTAGTTTTTCAAATCGGCCTTTGGTTTTTAAGCGATCGCCGAATTTTCCGGCTGCATAACGCCCTGGATCGGCGATTATGATGTGAGCACCAGGATTCGCATGATCCAGTATAAAGGCCTCAAGGCCAGGATAAAGATCGGGTTCGTAGAGTATGTCCGAACCGATGACGAAATCAAAAGTGCCCAGTTTTAAACCATTATCTGCAAAACTTCCGACTGCCGTAGTGCAGTCGATTTTATTTGCGGTCCGGTTTTGATCGAGTATTGTTTCGAAGTTTCGGTGGTTGTCCATCGCGGTTACCCGCGCGCCCAGGCGTGCTGCGAGCAAGCTCGGTAAAGCAAGGCCGCAACCAAGCTCAAGGATTGTTTTACCTTGAAGGGCGAACTTCTGGGTTTGCCAAAGATGCCAGGCTAATCCTTCCGCTGAAGGCCAAAGAATTCCATAAAGTGGCGGTTCTTCAAACCCATCGCCGTTGTCATAATGGTTTTTAAATTCCGAATAGACGTCTTTCATACTATAAAGTTGAAAGTCTTCGTCGCCTATTGTCACATTGATTTGAGAAAATTTGTCGAGCATAGGTTCCAACGGGTAGCGGTTGTAAGAAGCGGTGACTATAATAAAGGCGCAGCCAGGTTGAAAGCTTTTCCTAGCAAGGGTTCGCTGTCTTGTCCTGACCCTGCTTATTTGACGGATTGTGAAGGGGTTTTTGGTGGTTGTTAGCAGTTTTGGCGTCGTCATGTTTGTGGCTCTTCACACGGGACTAAGCTGTGAACGTGCCTTCGAAGATATGGCGCGGACTGTCGGCTACCAGGAACGGGAACCGGGCGACGCGGACGCGATGCGTGAATTTGCGGCTGCAGCTTGTGCAACGACGAACCCGGATATTCTTTGGCAGCTTGCTTTTCAGGAAACGGATTTTCGGTTTCAACTCGTGCGTGAAAATCTGAATCGAGGCCTGGCAAATCTCTATGAAGGTGAAGCCGCTCCTGCATTCCTGAAGCGTCTGAAGGCTATGGATCTTAATCGCAATATTGATATTGGTGTTATGCAATTCAATTGGGCTTGGCACCATCAGGGTTTTCATGATGACCCTGTTAAGGTCTTGAGTCCTAAGCTTCAAGTGGAATATTTTTTACAAAGTTTCAGTGGCGAAATATATGATCGTTGCCATGGACGCTGGGTGGGATGTTATCACTCGACCAGTGACCAGAGCCGGGCTTCGCGTTATGAGCAGGAGGTTTTAGAAAAAGGCCGCATCTTGAGACTTCAGGCCTTACGGATGATGAGGAAACTGAGAAGCGACATGCCTCATGCCAGGAAAGTCGAATTGCCGCCTATCCTGCAGGATGACATTGATAAGTTGTTAGTCTTCACAAGGGAAGCGCCCATCCCTTTGAAGAGGTGAATATGGGTAATTTCATGTGCGAGTTCTTGCATTATAATCCCCGAGTCTGTTGGGCTTAACGTATGATAAGCTGAGGACCGCGCGAACGGACATAATTTTTCGAAAAAAGGGCTGAGTGACACTCGGCGCTTATGTATACTGATCGGAAATGTCCCGATTTCGGTTAAAGGAAACACACGTTATGGAAGCCGAAAACATTTCTGTCCTAGTCGTCGATGACGAACCGGTCCTTAGGGAGTTGGTTTCGTTCATCTTAAACGACAAAGGATTTCAGGTCTCAACGGCTGAAAGCGGTGATGTTGCGTTCAAAATGGTCCTTGATAAACACTACGACGTGATTGTCAGTGACGTTCGTATGCCGAACGGGAGTGGTATTGATCTTCTGAATAAATTAAATACGTTACCAAGCCGTCCTGCGGTTTTTTTGGTCAGCGGATATTCTGAGATAAGCTTAGACGAAGCACGCAGGCTCGGCGCGAAAGATCTCCTTAATAAGCCTGTGGACTACGACAGCCTATGCACAGCGATTTATAATTCTTATATGTCCGAGAAAAAACACGTCACTACTGTCTAAGATTCCTCTTTTACATTGACCCCCTTAACGGCACCCCCTAAAACTCCCTGAGTCTACTACTCACGGAGGTCAATATGGTATCCCCAATCTTTCGCTCTGAAAAATGGCGGTCTGTCACGGTCGAAGGTTTTACCTTTGAAGATATTACGTACCATCGCGCTGTTGATCAAGGCACGGTCCGTATTGCATTTAACCGCCCCGAGGTTCGGAATGCCTTCCGCCCCAAAACTGTTGACGAACTTTATGCAGCGCTCGAGCATGCTCGTTGCACGACCGACGTTGGAACGGTCCTAATCACTGGCAACGGACCCTCACCTAAAGACGGTGGATGGGCCTTTTGTTCAGGTGGTGATCAACGAATCCGCGGCAAAGATGGGTACCAGTATGCAGACGGCCTCACGCGTCCCGGCCGTCTTCATATACTCGAAGTTCAGCGTCTGATTCGTTTTATGCCCAAGGTGGTTATAGCCGTGGTTCCTGGATGGGCTGTCGGCGGTGGACATAGCCTTCATGTGGTGTGTGATCTCACTCTCGCTTCGAAGGAACACGCTGTTTTCAAACAAACCGATGTCGACGTCGCAAGTTTTGATGGAGGTTATGGCTCGGCTTATCTTGCCAAGATGGTTGGCCAAAAACGAGCGCGTGAAATATTTTTTCTCGGTGCGAATTATTCCGCGGACGAAGCCTTTGCTATGGGAATGGTAAACCGCGTCGTTCCTCATGCTGAGCTCGAAGATGTGGCACTTGCATGGGCGCGTGAGATCAACAGTAAGTCCCCAACGGCAATTCGGATGGCGAAATATGCCTTGAACCTCACCGACGACGGCATGGTAGGGCAGCAGCTTTTTGCGGGAGAAGCCACGCGTTTAGCCTACGGAACCGACGAAGCGGAAGAGGGGCGTAATGCATTTCTTGAGAAGCGTAGCCGCGATTTTAGTGCATTTCCCTGGCAGTATTAATTTAAAGGCGGGATCCCGAGTTCCTGTGGGCGCCCGCCCTTTTTTAAAGTTTGGCCAAGCTCGCGAGCGCGGCTTGAATCACGCGTTCCTCGGTTTGTTTCCCGACTGTTTCATCGGGAAACTCGGTGCGATTGCGGTTGACCAGGACGCCGAGCACGGCAGCCGCTGAGAGCCCATAGGCAGCGCATTGTGTTAGGACGGTGGCGCATTCCATCTCAAAAGAAAGCACATTTAAAGCCTTCATGTCTTCAAAACGATTGCCAAGGGCTTCATGCACAAAGCCTTTTCGAAAAGAATCGGTGCGGGATTGTCCCTGATAAAAGGTGTCGCTCGATGCGACAATACCGATGTGATGTTTGACATTTGCAAGGACAAGCGCATCCCTTATCGATTGAACCATAGCAAAGTCGGCTACCGCCGGGAAGGCGAGGGGTGCGATATGGGTCGATGCGCCGTCGAGTCTAACGGCAGCCGTCGGCACGATAATATCCCCCGGTTCTATGTGATCCTGAATAGCGCCTGTCGTTCCAACACGCAAAAAACGGGTGATTCCCAACATAGCGAGCTCTTCGACACAAATCGCTGCAGAGGGGCCGCCAATCCCTGTAGAAATAACTAACGCCGTCACACCTTTATAGGTCCCCTTCATCGAATGAAATTCTCGATGATTCGCAAGTAGAACCGCCTCGTCGAGATGTTTGGCAATCTTCGGCACTCGCCCTGGGTCGCCAGGAAGAATGGCGACAGTGACATCTTTTACGTCAGAGCTTTTGAGACCGATGTGAAACGTGGATTTGGTCATGAATATTCACCCTCTAACAATCTTTTTTCGAGTATCAGCTTAAGGCCCTGTTCGGTCAGCTCTGTATCGATCACCTCAAATCCGTGTTTGAGGTTGAGGATAAGCATCGTCTTATTGAAGTTCAGGCATTTCGTCCTGATTCTGTGAAAGCCCTTCGAAACAGCCCATTCGTGTTGGGCCTTCATCAGGATTGTAGCTATGCCTGTACCCTCATACTCGGGAATGACCGCGCCTAGCCAGCTATAAAAATTCGTTGTCGATAAAGGATAGCCGATTTTGAAAGCGACTGCTTTTCCGTCGACCTGGGCTATTGCAATTTGAAAATGATCGTAGGTCTTCAGACGCTTTTCAAAATCCATTTCGTTCCACTCTGGGAAACACTGAGCAGCCAGGGAGCCTATAAGTGAACGCATCGGACCATCAAAAGACGTGGCATTCTTAATGTCCACGAGCACTTTTTCAAAACGAGGTTTTAGCATGCCATCGTGTTCGATTGATTCAAAAAACATAATTTTGGGGCGAACCCAAAATTTGCCGAGTGGATTATCGTAAAGGGTTTCGTACAAAACGAGATCTTCAAGACTCTCACTGTGTTTTACAACGCCCATGAATTTGTAGGGTTTGTTTTTATAATGGCGATAGAGGGTCATTGGGACGTGTCCTCGTCACGATGAGTACGGTCATTGAAAAATGATCGTAACAAAGGCCTTGCGACAAGACGAGAGGACTCGGCAAATAAATAAGGTGAGCCAGGACCCAGGGTGTGGTTCTACTCGGTAATATAATGAAATTAGTGTATAATATGGGCCGCCGCTGTCGATGTCACCCTATAGACCCCGGCCCCTTCGGAGTCAGACGTGAAATACAAGGCGTTGTCCGGACCAAAAGCGAGTCCTACGGGACGGGCGAATCGCTTACCTGTACGATCCTGAAATCCCGTGAGGAAATCACTGACTTTACCTGTTGGTTTACCTTTCACAAATTCAACAAGAACGATCTTAGGAGAACGGCGGTCGGCGTTTCCACCGCCGGGCGGTATGCCCCATGAGCCGTGGAGGGCTACGAGCGCCGAACCTGACCAGGCAGTGACCAGCTGTGGGGCTCCTATAAAAGCGACGTCCATCGGGGCACTGCGTGCGTTGAACGTTGCTACAGGGAGGGACACTTTCGATGCAGGCTGCGGCGCTCTATCCTGAGGCGCACAGGTATCAGGAGTGACTTTTCCGTTTATGACTTGATACCAAGGCATGCCAAAGAAAGAGAATTGATGAACCTCCTCGAACACCTCCCGCGGCAGCTCAAATCCCCAATGGTCGGGTCCATTGTTATCGGCATACATGACGCCAGTTTCCGGTTGCCAGCTGAATCCAACGGGGTTCCTCAAACCACTCGCATAAGGCACGAGTTTCGTTGCGTCTGCAGTCGATTCATCCAGTTCAAAAATTCCGCCGCGACGTTCGTTAAACGAATAACTGTCATCAAGATATTGAGGGCTACAATTATCCTGAATGCCTAGGGACACAAATACATGATTGTCGGGACTAATCTTCACCGTTCGCGTACTGTGGCCACTTCCTCCAGGCAACGCGGCCACTAAAGTGAAGTCAGATTTTTTATAAGATTTGTTGGGATCATATATGGCTTTATAAATCCCCTCTGTCTCGCCGATCCACAACTCCTGTGCAGCACCAACGTTTCGCATGGAAACGCTGTGGGGCTGGCCTCCAAAATCGACGACTGTTGTGGCACTCGTGTAGGGCGCCTTCAGTCGATAAACTTTGCCCGCACTTGAGCCGACGATCATGTCGCCCATTTTTGCAAATGTCAGAAGCCGCGGGGCTGCTAGTACAGCGGGAAGTTTTTGAACGACAATTCCATTGGGTGCCACGATTGGGTTTGCAAGCGATGCCTGAGCTGCTACGGCCAGAGACGCCGCGCCCCTCGAATTGAGAAGGCATGCCACGAGACCGAGAGCTTTGAACAGAGTTCGCTTTTTCATATTTTTCCTCACCTTTGGGGTTTGGTCTTCGGTGTCTATAGTCCCGCGTCGTAAGGCTAAAAAAAAGCCCTGAAAGAAAGCGATCTCCTTCAGGGCTAGTGGCTGTATGCGTCCACGAAATTATTTGGTTTTAATGGTCAAACCTTTTTCATCTTTATCGATGGTAATCAAGGAACCAGGTAAAATCTCGCCTGCGATGATTTTACGTGCCACTTTGTTTTCGACCTCTTTTTGGAGGTAACGTTTCAAAGGTCTTGCCCCATAAACGGGATCATAAGCGCTGACAGCAATAAAGTCCTTTGCGGCTTCGGTAATGTTGATCTTGATGTCCTGCTCTTCCAGACGTTTTTGAATGTCAAAGAGAAGAATGGTCACGATGCCTTTTACCTGCTCCTTGATCAAAGGTTTGAAGAGCACAACATCATCAACTCGGTTCAAAAATTCAGGCCTGAAATGTCGTCTCAGATCGGACTGCACCTGAATGATAGCCTCCTCTGTCAGCTCCCCATTTGGCTGTATGCCTTCAATAAGATACTGCGAACCAATATTGCTCGTCATGATGATGACGGTGTTTTTGAAATTTACCTTGCGTCCCTGGTTGTCGGTCAAATGACCTTCATCCAGAATCTGGAGCAGGATGTTAAACACATCGGGATGTGCTTTTTCGATTTCGTCAAACAAGACCACTGAGTATGGTTTGCGGCGAACAGCTTCGGTTAGCTGGCCACCCTGATCGTAACCCACATACCCAGGAGGTGCCCCGACGAGTCGGGATACAGCATGTTTTTCCATGTATTCCGACATATCGATGCGTATCATGTTGTCCGCGGTATCAAACAAATTCTCAGTCAGCGTTTTCGCCAGTTCGGTCTTACCGACACCGGTTGGGCCAAGGAAAATGAAGGAACCGATCGGACGTTTCGGGTCTTTGATCTGAGCACGCGCCCTGATAATCGCATCCACAACTGCATCGACCGCCTGATCTTGACCGACGACTTTCTGGTGAAGGATGGTGGCAAGATTAAGGAGTTTTTCCCGCTCTCCTGCCATGATTTTTTCGACCGGAATGCCAGTCCACTGACTGACGACCTGTGCAATTTCACGCTCCGAGACTTCTTCACGGAGTAATCCGGTCTTCTTCTTTTTAACGTCATCTTCACGCCTTTGCAGTTTGGCCTCGAGCTCAGGGATAAGTCCATGACGTAGTTTTGCGGCTTTTTCAAAGTCGGAGACACGTTCTGCCGCCGATAGCTGAATGCCGAGAGCTTCGAGTTCTTTGCGAATGTCCTGCACCGATTTGATGGAGGATTTCTCCTGCTCATGCTGTTCGCCGAGGACCTTGACTTCGTCGCGCAGATCCGTGAGTTCTTTATTCAGGAGGTCAAGGCGTTTGCGGCTCGCTTCGTCTTTTTCCTTCTTCAAGGCTGTCGCTTCGATTTCAAGGCGCATCAGAACCCGGCGTTTTTTGTCGAGTTCTTCGGGCACGCTGTCGATTTCGGTGCGTACCATCGCACTGCATTCATCTATCAAATCGATAGCTTTATCAGGCAAAAACCGATCGGTGATATAACGATCCGAGAGAACTGCCGCTGCGACAAGCGCATTGTCTTGAATACGAATACCGTGGAAGATCTCGAATCGTTCCTTGAGTCCCCTCAGGATCGAGATGGAATCCTCGACCGTTGGCTGATCGACCAGAACGGTCTGAAAACGGCGTTCAAGAGCTGCATCGGACTCAATGTATTTCCTGTATTCCGTCAACGTAGTTGCGCCGATACAATGAAGCTCACCACGGGCCAACATCGGTTTCAGCATGTTGCCGGCATCCATCGAGCCTTCGGCTTTCCCGGCGCCCACAATCGTGTGGATCTCGTCGATGAACAGAATTATCTGACCATCGCTGCCTTTTACCTCGGCAAGAACCGCCTTTAGACGTTCCTCAAATTCACCACGAAACTTGGCGCCCGCGATAAGCGATCCCATGTCGAGCGAGAAGATGGTTTTGTCTTTTAAGCCTTCCGGTACATCACCACGGACAATGCGTTGCGCAAGGCCTTCGGCAATCGCTGTTTTACCAACGCCCGGCTCACCGATGAGGACGGGGTTATTTTTGGATTTACGGCTGAGGATCCTGATCACGCGCGCGATCTCATGGTCGCGGCCGATGACAGGATCAAGTTTGCCTAAACGCGCTGCGTTAACGAGATCCATACCGTATTGATTGAGGGCGTCATAGGTCGCTTCCGGATTTGCGCTCCGCACTTTCTGGTTGCCGCGCAAAGCTGCCAAACCTTCTAAAAAGCGTTCCTCGGTGACATTAAATTCACGGAGTATGCGCCCGGCCGGAGTCGCTACGCCGGTACGAATGATTTCAAGGAAAACGTGTTCCACAGAAACGTATTCATCTTTAAGTTTTTTAGCCGTTTCCTCAGCCTTGACGAGCAGAGCGGAAAGCGCCTGGCTGAGCATGATTTTTTCCGCATCGTAGCCGGGGCCCGAAATGCGGGGCTTTTTCTCGAGTTCGCCAGTCGCAAAGGTCTTGACCCTATCGAGAGGGACCTCCATACGCTGCAAAATTTTTGGCACTATGCCGTTTTCTTGCTCAAGCAGGGCTTTTAAGACGTGATCGACGTCAACGGCCTGATGCCCTAGGGATATGGCGATACGCTGAGCATCTTTGATCGATTGCTGTGTGCGTTCTGTAAAACGATTGAAGTCCATAAATCCTCCTTCTGCTACAGGTTCAATGTAGGACCGTCCCGAAGAAAGTCAAGGCGAGGGGGCAAGGCATTTTTTGTGGTGACTGAAAGGGCACCCTCTTGGGATGCCCTTGTCCATGGTCAGTACCGAGGCCAGGCAGCTGGTTTGTTTTTAACGATGCCTTCGATCGCGTCGGCTAAACCTGCATCAAAGTTTTTGCGATCTTTTAAAGCAGCCAGATTATCAACGAGTTGCTCCTTACGAGACGCTCCTAAAATAACGGTGCTCACATTAGGGTTATGCAGACACCAGAGAAGAGAAAGGTGAGTCAGGCTAAGGCCAGCTTCTTTCGCAAGGGCTTCCAGTGCTCTTGTTTTCTGGATTTTTAGCTGACCTTCAGGCGAATCAAAGCGGTTTTTTAACCACTCATAACCCTTTAAATTAGCACGAGAATCTTTGGGTATCTCGCTGTTGTATTTGCCAGTCAGGAGCCCCGACGCAAGAGGCGACCAGATGGTTGTGCCGAGCCCCAACTCAGAAAATGCGCGGAGATAATCGTGTTCCATCTTGTCGCGATTGAAAAGATTGTATTCCGGTTGTTCCATGGTAGGAGGCGTCAGGCCTATCTGCCGGGCAATGCCGTGGGCTTCGAATATTTCCTGCGCCGACCATTCCGATGTGCCCCAGTACAAGATTTTGCCCTGGCTGACGAGATCGTGCATGGCCCGCACCGTCTCCTCAATCGGTGTATCGACATCAGGACGATGACAGAAATAGAGATCGAGATAATCGAGCTGGAGCCGCTTCAGGGCGGCGTCGCATGCGTCCCGCACATGTTTTCGGCTCAGACCCCTTTGGGTTGGCTTCTCACCGCCCCAGAACACCTTGGAGGAGACGATATAGCTATCGCGTGTCCAGCCGAGGTCACGCAAAGCTTTGCCCATGATAATTTCGCTTTGGCCTTCCGCGTAGGCTTCCGCATTGTCAAAAAAATTCACGCCGGCTTCATAGGCCAGGATCATCATGTCCTTGGCACTATCGTAACCAGCCTGATTATGAAAAGTGACCCACGAACCGAAGGACAATTCACTTACCTTTAAACCGCTTTTGCCGAGTCGACGATATTCCATATCTGCTCCTTAGGGCGTAAGACTCATTGATTTGGTAACAACCAGTTTTTCATAACTCAATTCCATCATCGTGGGAAGTGCGCCGCGAACACCTTGGCCCGAATGTTTAAGGCTTGAGGAGGGCATCCAGTCCGCTCGGAAGGCAGCCGACTCGTTGATCATCACAGCCCCGGCGTGAACCCGTTCCACAAAACGGAGGGCACGATCGAGATTTTGCGTGTAAATTGAGGCTTGGAAAGCAAAACGACTGTTATTGATGCGTGTCAGGACTGTTTCCAGTTCATTGAAAGTATAGATACCGACAGCCGGCCCGAAGATCTCTTCTTCGTAAAAAGGCCCACTGAAGGGCGCTTCGCAGAGGATGGTTGGTGAGAGGCAGGTCGAGTCGATGCGTCTACCTTTCAAAGCAACCTGAGCCCCTTTCGCGATAGCGTCTTCCACCCAACGCTCCACACGATCCAGTTCCCGGGGATGGATGAGAGGCCCGATATCGGTGTCCTTATCCATAGGATTGCCCACGCGCATCGCCTCTGCAGCCGCCAGCTAATATTGCTCGATTTAAGTGGTATTCAGATTTCGTGCGTTCTGCGAAAAGCAGCAAAAACCGAAAACTCCTGCAGACGGATATTCCCTTTCGTTACCGCAAAGTGATATTCGCCTTGCGCGACTACGTGCAGAAGACTCAGGGAGACTTGCAGAAGCTCAATAGTCTCGATTTCAATGCGCTCCTTGAAGACTTCGAAAAAGTAACCAAGCTCAAACCCGATCCCGCAGCCTTCGAGGCGGCGGCCAATGCCGGACTTCTCGAACTCAAGAAAAACGCCGCAGACAAAACCAAATCAACTTTAATTTTTAATCCGACTGTTTTGGTTCGCACCCTGATTGCGATGAATGTTGTAAAAAGGCTTCGCACTGACCCTGCTATCAAGGACGACGAGGACCAGGCGAAAGAAGATCGCTAAGATTCTCTGAGATTTTGAATTGACAAGGACTGACGCTGTACCTTAAATGAAGTTTCGTCCTTACAAAAGAATGTTCGTCAGCTTTTACCAGCTCGTGACTCATGCTCGTTGTGAGGATCCTCATACTGAAAATTTTCCGTTTGAGGTTTGATCTCTTGGTTTTCAGGCCTGCTTTTCGAAGCGGGCCAATTTTTTGAGTATTACCGGGCCAGCCTTTTCAATCAGCTTAGATAATCGCAGTCCAACCATATGAATTCATTCAGGAATTACGAATAATTGCCAATATGTTCAACTCTCAGCCCTAAGGTGCCGAAGAGACGTCTGGTTGATTTAATTGAGGGGCAGCTGACAGATGAAGAGTTGGATGACGTCCTGCACATCGTTTGCGCTCTCCCTTGGTCTTCTTGCGGTTGCGTCTGCTTGCGCGGAAGATCGCCCCGTCCTTCCGTCCACGGTGTCGGCGCGCGCGGGTGCCACGAGCAGCTTTAGCAGTTCCGGTTCAAATGCCGACCAGACACCCATTACCCCAATCAAAACAGCGCTCATAATGACGTCCCCCTTTAAAATTACAGCGCTCCATCAGGATGCCGTGGATTTTACTTTCGGAGCGGCCAAAGTCACTGGCTTTGAAAGCAGCAGTGGCTCGTCCACAGAACGCTACCTCTACGTGAGCGAACCCAGTTTGCTCTCTGCAGTCCAGATGGATGTCCTTTTGCCGCTTTGTCGAGACATAGCGTTCACTCCGGGCGATGAAAACATTCTTACCTGGCGGTCTCACTTCCCACTCGCTGTCAAACGGCTGCTCGCGGTTCTACTTCAGAGTGGCCAGACTCAAATTCTGTGTGTTTTACGCATTAACGACGGAGGTAAGTCAAAATATCTCGCATTTGATCCCATTCCTACCACTCCGGCAAGTGTCAACGGCTCTGCGCAACCCGATAAAGTGGTGGCTCAGGGTCTTCTCAATCCTCAGGCTATATCCCTTAGTCTAACGGTGAAAAACCTCGTCGGTGTTCAGGGTAATGCCGTGCTCTTAGCAGGGATCAAGGCGATAGCCGGCGAGACCGTGGTCCTGACGCCGAAAGACGAGAGCGGGCCCTCCTGCTACTACGATACGTCAAAGCCAGGATCTGTCGTGGGAAATCCCGATCAATTGAAAAAGGCAATCCTTTCGATGAAGGTGCCCTTACCGGTCAAAGTTCAAGGATTTATCCCTGTGGCAACAGGAGGACGACTTATCAAAAGCTGCGAAAAAATTGCCCTTGCAAGCACCCCGGATACCATACAGTCGAGCTACAGTTGCCAGGCATATCAGGATATCAAAACGGAAGGTCTGGAAGCCGGTTGTCAGTGGGAGCTTGAAATGGCTAACGCCGCCGATCTGCAAAACTCGGTGGCTGTTCCTTTAAAAATGGGCCTGCTCGCTTTCAAAACGATCGATAAAACCAAGGCGCAGGACGTACTAAGTCTCGTCCCTAAGGATCCGCAAAATCCGCTGCGCATTTCGCCCGAGATCTTTACCGGATTCAGCGACAGTCAAAAGGCATATGCCACACTTGCTTTTGACCTTTGGCTCGCTGTTTATCCAAAATCCTACGTCGACGATTTCAAAGGGTTTATGAAGAACGTTGTGGTGTCGACCACCTGTGACCCAGGCGTTGGGGGTTTTGCCACTATCAATTCCACTTCATTTACCTGGTGCGCACCCAATCTTACTGACGCTGGCAATAATCCCTCTCGTCCTGTTTTTCATGCGATTCTCGTGGCCCATGAAACGCGTCACAGCCGAGGATGGCGGCATGATGTGGATGTTGCCGACTATACGCCGTGTCAAGGATCGGCCGCGTCCGCCGCTGTGATGGAAGCTATCGTGGCGACCTGCAAAGAGGATTACTGTGCGGTGCTTCGAAACGCGGCCTTCAACGAATATATTACGGAGCTTAATTACAGTCTCAAAGCAGATCCGAGGCGTTTCCTCGGCCAATGCAAAGCCTGGTCGACGGCCATGGGACTGACCGATCAATCTATAACAGATGCGGCGAGCAAATGAAAAAGATCCATGTCTTGCTTTATTCCCTGCCCGTCATAGCCCTTTTCGCCTTGCGGGGTCCCCGTGGGACCGGCCCAACCGATTCAGCGCCCGAGAGTTATCACGCGAAAAAAATAGAGCATCAAACATCTGAGGCCGTGGCGAAGCCGCTTCGCGTTCCCGAACCTGTTCGCCACGGAGCCGACGAAAAAGTGCCGGAAGCGATCGGTTCTGAAAAAGATTTCCTGGCACTCATAGATGAAGCCAATCTCACGCAGACAATTACGATCGCGCAGGCAACACAGCGCCTCCGGACATTAGAGCCGCAGATTTTAGCCCAGTATTTCAACAAGGCCCTGGTTGATCTCGGGCAAACTGAAAACGATAGGCGAGAACGCCTCGTTTATCTCGCAAATGAAGTTCAAAGTGATGCGCTTTTGCCGTTTTGGAAGGTGCTGTTGACGCGCAAAATCCCACGCTACGAAGACGAGGCGAAATACCTCACGTTTGGTGAACCCACCGAGGAGATGCAGAGCATCCATCTTGAACTTTTAAACTCGGTACGAAACCTAGGCCTGATCGCGCCTCGCGATCACCAAGCCAGCGTTTTGCTCGCTGATGTGATCCTTCATCCAACGTCGCCTTTGCAGGATGAGTTCATTCGGGAGCGAGCCTATATTTCTCTGAAGGAAGCTGATTTGCCAACCGCTCTGCGCGTTCTAAAAACTCTCGACGGAGACGATGCCTTGCGCGGGCGATTGTCTACCCCTTGAATTCGGAGTCGTCTCGCGTAACGCGTGTGTCGCGTAACGCGCTCTTCATTTTTTTCAAGTGATCCACAAAATCCGGTCCGCGTTTTAAAGTCACACCTGTCGCCAACAGATCAATGACAACAAGATGAAGGAGACGCGATACAGCGGGCGTATAGATATCTGTGTCTTCGACCGTTTCGACGCCAATGACCAGCGAACATTGTTTGGCGAGTTCGGACTGACGATTGGTAATGCCGATAACGGTAGCGCCCGATTCCCTTGCAAGGCGAGCAACATCGATACTCGCGAAACTACGGCCCGTATAGGATATAATCACGATTACATCGCCACGGCTCGCCCCTGCCGCGGCCATTCTTTGCATCATAACGTCCGTATAAGCAACGACGGGTGTATTTAAACGGAAAAACTTGTGCTGGGCATCGAGAGCCACGGACGACGAGGCGCCCAGTCCATGAAATTCGATTTTTCGAGCTCCGGCCAGCACATCGATCGCTCGCCCCAAGCCATCGTAATCGAGATTGCTTTTGGCGTCTTCCAACGCAGAAAGAGTCATATCAAAGATTTTGACTGCGAAATCCTGAACACTATCATGAGCATCAACAGTGGAGTTGACGTAGGGAGTTCCGCTCGCCAAACACTGGGCTATCTGCAGTTTAAAATCGGGAAAGCCGCTGCAATCAAGGCTACGGCAAAAGCGGTTGACCGTGGGCTCACTGACGTCGGCCGCGCGTGCCAGGACCGCAATACTGGAGCGAATCGTCACGTTCGGGTCAGCCAACACAACAGCAGCGACCTTGACTTCGGACTTGCTCAGTTTCGGCTTTATCTTCTCAATTTTTTGAAGAATGTTCATGAGCGCTCCACAGGGGTCAGATGCGGGATAAATAAGCACGAATCACAGAAGGAAACAACTGGGATTTGTCTTGGCGCTCAAGCCTTTCTTTGCGTAGTCTAGTCCTAATGTAAGGCAGACAAGCAGAGGACCTGAGATTTTATGAAGTACTATCTGGTAGCAGACATCGGTGGAACCAATACACGTATCGGACTTCTTGCCAATGAGGGTTCGTGTAAGATCACCGACATCGCCTTTTTTGAGAATCAGGATTTTCCAGGTATCGAAGCGGTGTTTCATCACTATTTCAAGCAATATCCCCTTGTTTCTCCACCCAAAAAAGCCTGTATAGCCGTCGCTTCCCCTGTTCAATCCGATCGTGTCAGCTTTGTGAATAATCCTTGGACGTTTAGTAGGGAAGGGCTCAAATCTGAGTTTTCCTTCGATGTTCTTCATGTGATCAATGATTTCGAAGCAATCGCCCGGAGTTTGCCGTATCTGGACCCTAAGGGTCTCCGATGTGTCGGGGGCGGGGTTGCCAATCCTTTGCGGGCGCGTGCGGTCGTCGGGCCCGGCACGGGTCTGGGAATGGGCGGACTTATTCCAACCGCGACGGGGACAATTCCTCTGGCCTCTGAAGGGGGCCATGCGGCCTTTGCCCCTCAAAATGAAGACGAAGATGCAGTCGTGCATTACCTTCGTCAAAGACTTGATTTTGTTTGTAATGAGGATCTACTCTCTGGGGCTGGATTGATTCATATTTTTAACGCGCTGTCTCATCGCGCAGGACATGAGGTTTCCGTCTCCGATCCAGCATTGATCAGCGGTGGGGCCCTCAAGGGCGATTCGCGCTGTGTCGCTGCTCTCACTTGCTTTTGTGGGATTCTCGGTTCGGTTGCCGGCGATTTTGCCCTTCAAATTGGAGCGGAAGGAGGCGTCGCAATTGCCGGAGGTATCGTACCGCGTTTTATCGAATTTTTTGAACAAAGTCCTTTCCGACAACGCTTTGAAGCGAAAGGTTGCTATCGGGATTACATGGCAGCAATTCCGACCTATGTTATTATGGAGTCACAACCCGGATTAATCGGCGCCGCCTCGATCTTTTACGATGAGATCGGCAGGAGGGCTTTATGATGCAAGAGAATGTCTCAAGTGTGCTTATGGGTAAGATCCTTAGTTCCTCCCCCTTCCTCGCGTCCGTTACTCTGAAGACTGCTGATGCTTGGCAGGAGGTCGGTGAATTTGCGATGCGCGCAGGCCTTTCAAGCATAGAAGTGCTACTCAGGACGTCTCATGCTGAACGCGGCGTTTATCAATTGAAGGAACATTATCCTTCCCTCACGATCGGTCTTGGCACTGTTCTGACACTCGACGGTTTTCAAAAAGCTCTCGATTGCGGCGCGGATTTTGCGGTGAGTCCTGGGTCTCTGCCATCTCTTCTGGAAATAGCAGCCAGCTCGTCCATTGCGTATATTCCGGGCGTGATGACGCCTTCTGAGATCATGCAGGCTTATGCACTCGGTTTTAAAAATGCGAAGTTATTCCCAGCGGGTTATCTCGGCATCTCCTTCATCAAATCGCTCGAAGGTCCTTATCCTGACATGAAGTATTGCGCTTCAGGTTCAGTCGGCGAAGAAAACTGGTCGGAATTTGCTCAATGTAAATCCGTGACGTGCATAAGTGGAACCTGGATCATTCCTTCGGAAACACTCGATGATTTGAGTGCCAAACTCTATATCGAGCGTCTCGAACAGAAACATTTTCAGTTTGCGAAATACAAAATTTTTATTTGAATCGTAAAATCCTGGTTGTCCTGGTGTGAAGCTTTTATGAAAACGAAGATTGCGTTTGCACAGCGGTTGAAGGCTGTGTTAGGGATCAATCAGTCTTTCTTTTATGAAGAATTCATCAGTAGATCAAAGGAACCTTCAATGCGTTTTCGGCACATTGGTTTTTTGGCTTTTACTTCTTTTATGTCTCTGTCAGCGGTTGGTTTTTCGCAAGCTGGAACAACACCGGCATGCGGTGTATCTCTTGCTTGTAACGCTGACGCACCCGTCGGCGAAAGCACCGGTTTTTTCTCATCAACTCCCCAAGGATCGGCCTACCATTACGGTCGCGATTTTTTCCTGACAGAATCTGAAGACCAATGGGTGATCGCCCGTTTTCAGTATGGGAACGTTGTCAACAGACAGCCTCTCGTCCATGAAGAAGTGCAGATCCAGCTTCTCCGCGATTGTGGATCGACTTGGGAAAATCTTGGTCGCGCGTTCACATCCGCTCCCGGCGAAAATACCGAAGATATGGGTACTGATGATAACGGCGGCTGGGTCTTCTTCAAAATGCCGGAATCGCAAAAGTTTGGCCTTGGTCGCCACCGCATTCGTTTGGTCGTGTCCGGCGACCAATCAGCGACAGAGCTTTTCCTTGAAGTTCTTCCCGCTCATTCCACGCTTTTCGTCAGCGATGTTGATGGCACTCTTACCACGGGCGAATATATCGATACCGTAGCGGGTGCGCTTCATCAGGTGGCTCCTGCCAATCCTGGAGCCGCCGCTCTTTTCAGAAGCCTCGTTGCAAAAGGCTATCATCCTCTTTATCTAACAGCGCGTGCGAGTAACCTTACTCAGCGTACCCGTGATTTTATTAGCACGAAGAAATTTCCCGCGGGCGTTATCGATACAAATCCGAATTCTCTTCTTCCGATAGCTGGTATCTTTGGTATCAGTTTTAAAGCAGGCGTAATCCAGTCCTATATTGACCGTGGTTTCCGATTCGCATACGGCTTCGGCAATACCAGTGTCGACGCTGGCGCTTTCGCAAAGGCTCAGCTCCCTGATGACGGCAAATACTTTTTCAATTATCCAAAATACACAGACTATGGAACAGGCACTAGCTTTACCGATTATACCGAGCTCACGGAAGTTCAGAACGCACCGAATCTTTGCCAGTAATCGTGAGGCACAATCCAGCGATCTGAAACACTAATGCGACCTATTCTCAAGCTTTACGCAAAACAGCCGAAGTTAGTTTTACTGTGAGGCACACGCCTTGTCAGACAGGGCTTAGCACTTACAGGTCGATAACTCGTTTTGCTGGGAGAGTTCTAGAGGAATTGGAAGGTAAAGCAGAGTGTCACAAGGCTCTTCATGCATGTCATGGGGAGCTTTTTTTGTTCTGATTTATCCTTGAGCGTTACGAAGTCTGAGGTTGGGGAAAGGCTAAGGAGTGGAGCGCTTAACTGCGAAGGCATTGAGAGTTCATGTTCGCAGATTAAGCGCCTCGGGATAGGCCCGTCTTGGGAGTTACATTCAATTAGGCACCTGCAATACGCCAGTGGTTTAAAATAGCTTTTGAGACGATCCCTTGAACACCAAAGGCATCGCGCAAAAACTGTTGATGATCGACCGCATTAGCGGAGGGAAGGGTCGAAACCTGTTTCAGTATGCGTTCGTGATAGTCTTGTTCCCGACGCAACTTTTCTTCGAGATGGCGGAGGCTGGTTTCGGCGACAACATCGTTGACGTTGAGGGTGCGGCTAATAAAGCTGCGGGCCTGATTTCGGTCGCCTCCTGATTGCACTTGCTCGAGTAGGGCCTTGAGGGCATCTGTCGAAAGCTTGGTATCCTTACTTGAAGGATGAAGGTTGGGAGAAGACGAAAGCGTAGCTTGTCTTTTCGTGGCTTGGGTTTTGAGTGAACTGACCTGAGACATTTTGAGGCTCCTTATGTGAAGGGGTTAAGGACATGAGAATTCCTCTCTTCGGATAAAAGCAGCGGCGATATGAGGAATTTTATGAAGGATCGAAGAGGCACATGAGTCTCGCCCACTTACTGGAGACGAGTATAGATAGACATAGCTTACTTGACAAGCTGGCAGGTGAGAAGAGCGTTAGAAATTATTAATTTTGCCTTCCAACGCATAGATTAAGCGGCAATAAAGGCTAAATAGTAGAAAATCCAACCAGTTATGGCTGTCCCTATCATCGAATACGATGAGTATAAGCCGAGGCGCTTATGCTGGTTTCTGGCCTGGTTGACCTGTTTTTCGATTGTATATTTGACTGCCTGAGCGATTGTATAAGTCCAAAGGACTAGGGTAGGGACGGCAAAACACAAATGCACTATCAGTGCCGGAAAGACTAGCGTGTTGTAGTAGGGAGAAGGCATTGCGAGATGTCGCCATCCATTGATCCGCATGTCCAGTTCAAAGGCGACGATCGCGATTCCGAGGGTGATACCGAGCCCGATCTGAATAAGGCGGTGAAGCGCCAGGTTTTTCCGTATTTTTACCGTGCGGATACTAAAGAGCATAATGGGGACTATCAGGCCCATCGCTACGACTATGAAGTCGAGTACGAAACTTCCGCGGCTAGTCGGTATGAATCCCGCCATGATTTGTCCTCTTTAATTTGCAGCATCGAGCAGCTTGGATATCAAATTGCTGAGGCGTTAGCTAGGCTTAACGCAGGCCGGTCATCCTCGTTTTGTCCTTTTGAAAGGTGCCTTTTTGTGATAGGAGGGACCGTCCAGAAGGAGCCTCATTTATGCCTCAGTATATCAAACAGATCCCCAATGCTATTCCGCCCGCGTTCTGTGCTGCTCTTATCGCCAAGTTTGATAATGATAAAGCGGTCCAGGTCGATCCCCAGCCCGAGTATTCCAAAAGGCTTTACCTCAACATTTCGCAGCACATGTCATGGATCAAAGAAGTGACTAAGGCCACTCAGCTCGCCGATCCATACATTGCTGATTTTTTTAGACTTCCAGAACCCTACACGGCTAAAGGCATAGCCGAATGGATCAACGACGGTTTCATAGTCGCCAAATATGCGGAAGGCGATGTCTGCGGATTTCACGATGACGGGCAGTCTCCCGACGAGCCCTCCAATGGTCTGCGATACCTTACCGTAATATTTTTCCTTAATGATGTTAAAGAGGGAGGCGAACTCCACTTCCCGGTGCAGGGAATCAAAATCAAACCCACCCAAGGAACTATGGTGCTTTTCCCAGCCCAACTCACACACCCTCACGAGGTCCTCGCTGTTAAGGATAATCGTTATGTTCTACAGACCTGGGTGACCGACGTGAATCTGAAAGTTGTGAGCCGCGACGACGAATATTCGTGAGCGTATCTCCTTAAATCTGCACGGTAAATCGATGTTACTAAGGTTTATTGTGCAGACACCGAAGGGCTTTCTGTCCCTTTCTGTTTCGGGACATGAAGAGGAGGAGTGAACTTTGGCTGACGCTCTCAAATCAACCATAGTTTTTATGGCCCGGATGACATCTCGCACACTTATTCAGGCAGAACTGAAAGCGCGCGGCATCACCTCGGTCGTCATGAGCGACAGCGTCGCGAGCTGTCTGGCCGCTTTAAAAGTCGATCCCCTAGCCACGCTCATTTTAGATACCGATCTCGATGAACGCGAGATGGTGAAAATCATGCGGGCTGCTCAGGGGCAGTATCGAATCGATACACGACCTATCTACCTCCTCGCTTACCTCCTCGACGAAAAAATATTAGCTTATGCTCTGGAATATAACGTACTTCAGCTTCACCGTGGTGAGATTTCTAAAAGCCAGATCGAATTGAATGTCACCGACCTTTGCCGCTATGGCCAACGGACGGAACGGGAACGCGAAACCTACGATTTGGTCATCAAGGCGCGACGTGCCGGCGAACTTCAGAAGGCCCACGTTTTACTCGAAGACCTTTACCGCGCGGAACCCGATAACGTACAGGGCGCAAATGAATTGGCCTCAGCACTTTGTGATCTCGACCGTTGGCACGAAGCGCAAGACCTGCTCATCGAAATCATCGCGCGATTTTCCTTTGATACCCGCGCCAAACATCTTCTAGCTCGTTGTTTCATGAAACGAGCTGATTTTGATAAGGCCCGCTACTACCTTGAACAAGCCAGCGTACTTTCGCCCTTCAACGTCGAACGACTTTGTGAATTGGCGCAGGTTTTGCTCGACGATTACCAGCTCAGCCAGGCGCTTGGCACCTTTCAGGACGTCCTCAAGCTAGACCCCGAAGTCGACGCCGCCCGTTTAGGCCAATCGCAGTGTGAACTGCTTTTGGGTGAGGCAAACGATATTTTTACGGTCCTACGTCAAATGCAGGATCCCTTCGAATTTGCGTCTGTCTTTAACGGCGCAGCTATTGTCGCTATCCGCGCGGGCCATTTCCAGCAAGGCATAGGTCTCTACAAAACGGCTGTTGGTCACCTCGTCGAGCATCCGTCCTTGATGTCACGCGTATTTTTCAACATGGGTCTCGGTCTTCACAAATGGGGTAAAGGCAAGCTCGCAATCGCGGCTTTTGAAAAAGCTGTCGAGCTTGATGCCAGCAATTCCAAGGCCAAACATAATGCGACGCAACTGGTGATCTCCCTCAAACGCCGATCGCGACTCGAACGGAACGAAGGGCCATTTAGTGCGCTCAACAGCATCGATACGATCGAGGATTTTGACGAACTCGGTGAGGAGAACTTCGACGCGAGTGTTTCCCGTTCATAAGCTTGCCCAAATAGGTTATAAGTCCTTAAAGTCCACATGAAGGAGACTTGGGTGAACTTAGACCTTGGCCATTCCCAGACGCTAACTTACCGATACCTTTGCGCAGCGGCGCTCACTCTGACTCTGCTCCCTTTTCTTACGGGTTGCGGCCCTCAAGCCAGCTCGTACACACCAACGACCGATACAATAGTTGCAACATCCCCTATCTCTATCGATGCTGCGGCGAAGTCGATTGAGGTGCAAGGGTCCCCTGCCAGTGTTCAGAGCCAAGTGATCGATGAGTGTGTAATCGGTTTTGACCAGTTGAATCTGCCTTACGAAGTCAAGAGTACTGACGAACTCCTTCTCAATAATCAGTCGCTCAGTTATCTGAGGCCGCTTGCGACGCCTGAGTCGATTCCTTCAGTGGATGAACGCCTGTTCGCCGTATGGAAAGTTCCGAAGCGGATGGTCGGGCAAGTAGCGTATAGTATTGAAGTAGAAATCAAGGCAAACGAGATCATTTATCGCAATACCTGCTCGCGGTGAGAAACAATGATTAAATTTACTATCAAAAAATACGCTAAAAAAACCATCCTCGTCGCTTTCCTCCTTCTGAGTCTTTACGGAATTTTCCATTCCCTGGCCTCGCGCTGAGCTAAGCCTCCTTTCAAGGAGGTCGATGACAAGCTGCATTCCATAGCTCATAATAAAGGAATGCCTAACCTTTATTATGTGTGACACCATGAAGCCAGTCCGTACCTTAGTTCACGACGCTCACATCTCGCATCTGGTTGTCCACTCCACGAAAAAAATCGTCCGCTCCTTCCAAGATAATGTTCAGCTCGGGACGCTTCTGGCTTTTGTTGCGGGTAGCGTGAACTCGGTGGCTTTTGTTCAATTTGGAACATATGTGTCGCATGTTTCAGGACATGCGACCCGGGCCGCAATCGATTATGCACAAGGGGATCTGACGTCGGCGTTTTTGTTTTTGATGGAATTTCTTTGTTTTATTCTAGGGGCTGCCGCTACAGCGTTTCTTCTCAAAGGCGAAACAGCGGCCTCGGTACGCATTAAATATACAGTCCCTATTTTTTTAGAATTAGGCCTCATTCTACTTTTTATGGTTGGTGTATTATTGCACCGGAATCGTCCCTTTGAAGGTCACTATTTCTCACACCTGACGTTTTTGCTCGCGATTGCGATGGGTATGCAAAACGCAATGTTAAGGCAAGCTTCCGGGACCCTTATCCGAACGACCCACATGACCGGCGTCGCAACTGATTTTGGGGTGGAAGTGGGGACTGCGCTAAGACACGGAGGCGGCGTTTTCTGGACGTCAGAACGAAATGTGCTAATGGCCATGTACGAGGGTTTGCGGGCTTTTATGAGTCGGCTCGGAGTGAGTCGTTTTTTATTCCATGGATTTATCATACTTTCCTTTTCGTCAGGCGCCGTCGTTGGGACATTGGGATTTCTTATGGCGGAAAGCTATGTCCTCCTGATTCCAATCTGCACCCTCCTTGTGGTCGGGATCCAAGAATATCGACGAAATCCTCAGAAATAGTGAAGATAAAGCATGAAATAGGCAAGCTGCCAAAATCCGACCGTTACTAGGGCAAGACCATGCCCGATCAGAATCTGCGTCGCGGCGAACTGCCCATCGGCATCATGAATGTGAGCCAAGACAACGGTTATTACAGCTCCGGGCATCGACGAAACGAGCAGAAGTATGGCTTTCGCCTCATAAGGCAAAGCCCCTCCTTGATACAGCAGTAGGACCATCATAATAAAAGGGCACAGGAGCAGACGCCACAGGAGCAGGAGGGCATGAGCCTTTTTATCAGTCCCTGTCCGCGAGGCGAGGGCGAGCTGCGTTCCCAAAATATACATGGAAAGGGGAAGTGTAAGTTTGCCAATCCATCCTAATGCCAAAAGCATTTCCGGCCAAAGGCCAAGCTTGAGGTCCGGTGCCGCGCGCAGGATAATCAGTGCCGTGAGAATGGAGACGAGTGCAGGGCTGAACATTTTACGCCAGTTCCTGATCCCCGCGATCTGAGGGTATGCAAAAGTCCACAGACTGATATCGGCCGCCACACTGCTCATGGCGACCAAAGCTACCCCTCGATCACCCCAGATAAGCTGGGCGATAACGAGCGGAACGTACGAATAATTTGGCATAATTGAGAGGAACACATAGGCTCGCCGTGTCGGTGTCTCAACTAAACGGGAGCGATTCAAGGTCAAACGTCCAAACGCTAAGCCCATTATGAGGATAGTGAAAATCAAAATAGGCATACGTGCTAAGCTTGTGATCTCATTCCACTCGAAGCGCGAAAGCAGGGATGAAAAGATAAGGCACGGGTATATCATTTGAACAAGTAACTTCGACGCTGTCTGATTGAAAGCGGGACGCGCGAAGTCCTTGCGCTGGACGATGAGGCCGACTATAAGCCCTAGCAGGGCGAAGAGGCTGATCAAAGGCATAGATAAACCTTCTGCAAAGCCTTATAAAAGCATAAAAATCAGAAGAAGCCAATTTGCAGACATTCAGTTGTAGAATAAAGGGTGATCAATGGGGAAGACAGGCGTCCTTCTAATAAATCTCGGCAGTCCCGATGGTCCCGATACAGCTTCCGTTCGGCGCTATCTGCGCGAATTTCTCTTTGATCCACGGGTTATCGATATCCCGCCGGTGCAGAGATGGCTGCTCGTCTATGGCGTTATTTCGATCTTTCGCTCCCCAAACAGCGCGCATGCCTACCAAAAAATCTGGACGACGAAAGGCTCGCCATTGGTAGAAGCCGGTCGAGATCTGGCGAGACGCGTTCAAGACATTCTGGGTGATGCCTACCTCGTGCGTATCGCGATGCGTTATGGCAAACCTTCGATCGCCTCTGAAGTAAAAGCTATGCTTGATGCGGGCGTCGAGAAAATCCACGCTTTTCCCCTTTATCCTCAGTACGCAGGTGCGAGCACCGCGTCGAGCGTTGAAGAACTCTGGCGCGTTTTGAGCAAGGAAATTGCCTTCCCTGAAGTCAAGATCATCGGCGATTTTTATGATCACCCAGGCTTCATCGCCTCTTTCGCGGAAGTCGCAAAAAAACACCTGGCCGACTTCCATGCCGATCACGTGCTTTTTAGCTACCACGGGCTGCCGGAGCACCAGATGCAGAGCGCAGACCGCTCGGGCCAGCATTGCCTCAAGGCCCCGGACTGTTGTCAGACGATTACCTCTGTGAATCGCCTGTGTTATCGCGCGCAGTGTTTTGCCACAACGTTTGCCCTCCAAAAAGCCTTGGGTCGAACGATGGAAGACTCGAGCCTGTCCTTTCAATCGCGTCTGGGACGTGCGACCTGGATACAGCCTTACACCGATCAAGAGCTTCCCATTCTTATCAAACGAGGTGTCAAACGTTTGGCGGTCATGTGTCCGGCTTTTGTGGCAGACTGTCTGGAAACTCTTGAAGAGATTCAAATCCGTGCGGCCGAAGACTGGAAGGCCCTCGGCGGTGAAGCCCTTACCCTCGTGCCTTCCCTAAATAGCGAGGAGATCTGGTGTCGTAGTGTGGCTGACATGGTAAAATAACTCGTATCATTCGCTTTTTGCGGAGCATCGAGTGACCGAAGAAAACAGAACCACCTGGCAACAGGATATGCGGGTGCGATCGTTTCGAATACTCGGGACTTTTGCCCCACTTTTAATAGCCTCTTTTTTCTTGTCCTCGATGGTGCCCCATAACGAAGGCGAAAAAGAAATACTCATAAGGCCTTGGGGCGATGCTGTCCTCGTCAAAGGAAGAGTCGACATTCCTCGCCGCACAAGCGAGGAGATCCAGACAGTTTTTGTCCTGGAAGGCCCGTTGCCTCCACCCGTGATTGACCTCTTCAATGTTCGGGTAAAAAGCCTGGACGGCAACTTCGACAGCAAAAAACGCTGGAAGTTCAAAGCAATCAAAGCCACCAAATCATCCTGGTCAGCCGTTTTTCCTCTCAGAGTCCCCTCGGGCCAAACTCTCGCCTACCGCCTGAAAACCGAAAAGGCCTCAGCCGAGCTTGCCGCGGCTAACCTCCACATCATCATCGATCCGCGCCGTTCGGCGGATAAATTCTTTCGCATCGGGGAAATGTTTTTTTACCCAAGCCTTGCCCTTTGTATCTTCGGCGTCGCAATGCTCCTCTTTGCCAAGTTCTCGACATAGCATACTGTCAAAACGTCGCTCAACCCTCGCGATTAAAATCGCATAAAACCCTTTCCTACCAATGGTTGCAGAGCCTGCTGCCGCTTTACAGGGCGAGCTCTATTCTTTTCTGTAGAAAAAAAGCCCCATATTTGGGATTTTTAAATCCTTCAAATGCCTTAGATCATTGTGTCTCGGAGAAATTTAACTATGTTGACTCGCTTAACGCTCACGCTTGCCCTGACCGTGATGACCTCAAGCCTCGGACTCGCTGCAGGCAAAGATATACTCATCGGTGTTGCTGGCCCCCATACGGGAGCCTCAGCGCCCTTTGGTCTGCAGCTTTGGAAAGGCGCAGAAAAAGCCGTCGACGATATCAATAAAGCGGGCGGCGTGAATGGTCATATGCTGCGAACGGTCAAAGCCGACGACGCATGTCTGCCTGCTCAAGCGAAGAACGTAGCGAATAAACTCGTGAACACCGATAAAGTGAACGCGGTCGTAGGGCATTTCTGTTCATCATCTACGATCCCGGCAGCTGGGATTTATCGCGAAAATAATGTGTTAATGATCACGCCGGCATCGACTAATCCCCGCGTTACCGAAGATCAGGCGTATAAAACCAAGGATTGCCAAGCGATCACCGACAAAAACAAAAAAGACCAGTGCGAGCTGAACAACTATTCGACGATCATGCGAACCTGTGGTCGCGATGATCAGCAGGGCGTCGAGGCTGCTAATTTCATCGTCAACAGGCTGCATTCCAAAAGCGTTGCTATCATTCACGATAAAGATACGTACGGTCAGGGTTTGGCAGACGCTATGCGGACCCACCTTAAAACCTTGGGTCAGCCCGCACCGGTTATGTACGAAGGTCTGACCCGCGGCGAGAAAGACTTCAACGCTCTGGTCACTAAAGTGAAAGCCGCGAAAGCTGATGTTGTTTATTTTGGTGGTCTCTACGCCGAAGCTGGCCCCTTGCTTCGCCAAATGCGTGAGCAGGGTCTCAAGGCCGCTTTCATTTCCGGAGATGGCATTGTATCCAACGACTTTCTATCGGCAGCAGGCGGCGCAAAATTCGTAGACGGGGCATACATGACCTTTGGAGCTGATCTTCGCAATGTGCCGACAGGCAAAGCCGTTGTCGAGGCTTTCCGCAAAAGTGGTTATGAGCCGGAAGGGTATACCCTTTATTCCTACGCCGCTGTCCAAGCGATCGCAGCTGCCATGAAAGGCACAGGCGAAATTCAGGATGGCCGCAAACTTTCCAAATGGCTCGTTGATAACGGGGCTGAAACTGTCATGGGCCTTGTGCGGTGGACCCCTAAAGGTGACCTCGTCAAATCCTCTTACGTTATGTATGTCTGGGATAAAGCCGGCAAATACGCTGAAGCAACCAAACTCTAAGCGAAGCTAAAAAAGAGGCCAGCGTGGATCTTTATGTACTCGGGCAGCAAATAGTAAACGGATTGGTTTTAGGGTCGACCTATGGCCTGATCGCCGTCGGTTACACAATGGTTTACGGTATCATCGGCATGATAAATTTTGCACATGGCGAAGTTTATATGGTCTCTGCCTATCTCACGGCTATTGGCTTGGCGGTGCTCGCTTATTTTGGGATTAGCAGCCCTTGGCTATTGATCAGCCTCACTATGGTTTTTGCTATACTGTTTACAAGTTTGCTTGGCATCACGATCGAACGCCTCGCTTATCGTCCCCTGAGGAAAGCGAATCGCCTGGCCCCGCTCATTTCCGCAATCGGTGTTTCGCTTATCCTGCAGAACTATGTTCAGCTCAGTCAAGGCGCCAAAAACCAGGGTGTTCCCACCTTGATTGAAGGCGTGTTCCGTATGGGTTCCGAAGACCATTTTTTTCAAATCACCTATATGCAGATGCTGATAGTCGTCGTCGCGTTGATCGCGATGGGACTGTTGAATTTCGTGGTGCAAAAGACAGCTCTTGGACGGGCCTGCCGCGCGACTCAACAGGATCGTCAGATGGCGCAAATTTTAGGCATCGACACCGATAAGGTCATCGCTCTCGTCTTTGGTATCGGCGCAGCCCTTGCCGCCGTGGCAGGCGTTTTGATTACTCTCAATTACGGAAGCTTTGATTTTTTCGTGGGATTCGTGACGGGAATCAAAGCCTTTACAGCCGCTGTCCTGGGCGGCATCGGCTCGCTTCCGGGCGCCATGCTTGGCGGCATCCTGCTTGGGCTTGCCGAATCGCTTTTCTCAGGCTTTGTGAATTCCGACTACAAAGATGTCTTTGCCTTTGCCTTGCTGGTCGGAATCCTTATTTTCAGGCCCAGCGGCCTTCTTGGTAAACCATCGGTGGAAAAGGTTTGAATGAACATGAGTCGTCCCCGATTATCCAAAACTCTCGTGCTCTCCGCCTTTGCCGCTGTCGTCGCTTTGATTCTAACCGGTCCCCTGTCGGGTCTGGTCCTCGAAGGTTATGATTTCAAAACGCGCTTTTCAGCCCCACTCCAGATTGCTGCTTTTGTTTTGATTGTGCGTTTTATCGCAGGGCTTCTGCCCGAATCCTGGTTAGCGCCTCGTCAAAAGAATGAGGCTGCGCCTCGGGCGACGCGTTTCAAGACATGGCAGCTGGTCCTTGGCGGCCTGCTTGTCTACATCGCTCTTGCAAGCCTTGTGCTCATAGCCTCGAAGTACTGGTTATCTGTCGGTATTTTGGCTTTGATCTACATTTTGCTGGGGCTTGGCCTCAACATTGTTGTTGGCTTTGCAGGGTTGCTTGACCTTGGTTTTGTCGGCTTTTACGCTGTCGGGGCCTATGGTTATGCCCTCGGTCATCAGTATTTGGGACTTGGCTTTTGGGCCGCTATTCCACTTGCTGCTATGCTAGCCGGCTTGTTTGGAATGATCCTTGGATTTCCCGTATTGCGCATGCATGGCGATTACTTGGCAATCGTAACGCTTGGCTTTGGAGAAATCATTCGCCTCGTACTGAACAACTGGATCGCCTTTACGGGCGGACCCAATGGGATCGATGCGCCGGCGCCGACCTTTTTCGGCTGGGAATTTAAGGCCAACGCCACGCAGGGCGGGGTTCCTTTTCACGAGGTGTGGGGGCTCGATTATTCGAGCGGCATGTTAGACGGATTTATTTTTCTCGTCCTTCTTACCGTCGTGGCGCTCGTTATTTATGCTGTTACTAGACTAAGGGGCATGCCTATAGGCAGGGCCTGGGAGGCGCTGCGCGAGGATGAAATCGCCTGTCGCTCCCTCGGTCTCAATCATGTGTTCACGAAACTCTCGGCCTTTGCGATGGGCGCGTCCATCGGCGGCCTGGCGGGAGTGTTTTTTGCAGCGTCGCAGGGCTTTGTTTCGCCTGTATCCTTCAGCTTTTTTGAATCAGCGCTGGTCCTGGCGATCGTTGTATTGGGTGGTCTCGGTTCCGTAACCGGCGTGATACTGGCTGCTTTGTTTTTGACCCTTATGCCTGAGGCTCTGCGCGAGTTTTCTGATTATAGGATATTGATTTTTGGGTTTGCCATGGTTCTCATTATGATCTGGCGTCCGCGCGGAATGATTCAGCAACGCCGACCATTCTTCACGAGGGCCAAGGGATGAGCACACTCCTCGATCTCAATTCGGTCTCCCTACAGTTCGGCGGCATCATTGCCCTCAACAGGGTCAGTCTCTCGGTTGAAGAGGGGAGTATCACCGCAATTATCGGACCAAACGGTGCGGGGAAAACCACTCTATTCAATTGCATTACAGGTTTTTATAGGGCGCAGGACGGACAGATTCTCCTCTCTACCAAACACAAGCCACTTGATCTCGTTCAGCTTCTGGGAGGCAAATTTAGGCTCTTCGATGCCCCTTGGTCCAATATCAAAAAGGTGTTTTACGGCTTTTTTGGAGGCACGCATCTTGTCGCGCGCGCTGGTATCGCAAGAACTTTTCAAAATATCCGGCTCTTCAGCGAAATGACCGTTGTGGAGAACCTGCTGGTTGCCCAACATCGTCATCTCAACCGCAATGTGCTTGCAGGGTTTTTGAATTTGCCAGGGTATCGAAAAGCCGAAGCCAAAGCTCTGGAGTGCGCTTTTTTCTGGCTTGATATCATAGGCCTCAGCGACCTTGCGAACCAACCGGCAGCAGCGCTGTCATACGGCAACCAAAGGCGCCTTGAAATCGCGCGCGCCATGTGCACCGAACCGCGCTTGATTTGCCTTGACGAGCCAGCTGCGGGGCTCAATCCCAACGAAACGGATCAGCTCTCTTTGCTCGTGAAACGCCTGCGTGATGAGTTTAAAGTGACTGTTTTGGTCATCGAACATGATATGTCCCTCGTCATGTCCATTTCGGATCATATCGTCGTACTCAACTATGGTGAAGTCATAGCCAAGGGCAGCCCTAAGGAGGTTCAAGCGAACCCTAAAGTGCTCGCGGCCTACCTCGGATCGGATGAAGACTAGATGAAACCAACGCCAATCCTCGAATTAAAAGACGTGAGTGTTGCCTATGGTCCGACGAAGGTCCTTCACGCGGTTAACCTCCATGTGATGCCGGGCGAAATCGTCACCTTGATCGGGAGCAACGGTGCCGGTAAAACGACGCTTCTTAAAAGCCTCTATTCAGCGCCTGCGCCTTATAGCGGTTCTATCTTTTTAAACGATTTCGACATCACATCTATACCCACGCATGAAGTCTCAAAACGAGGCATGTCGCTCGTACCCGAAGGCCGCCGTATCTTTCCCGCGATGTCGGTCGTAGAAAACCTTGCCATGGGTCTCGTCGCATGCGCTGATAAAAGCCACGAGCAAGCGACCCTCAAAAAGATTTATGAGCTCTTTCCGAGGCTCTACGAGCGGCGCGAGCAGAGGGCGGGAACATTGTCGGGTGGTGAGCAGCAGATGCTAGCCATAGGCCGGTCCATGATGGCCAAACCCAGACTTTTGCTTCTCGACGAGCCAAGCCTTGGTCTTGCTCCTCTCATCGTCAAGGCGATTTTCACCACCCTTAAGCAAATTGCAGCCGACGGCACAACAATTTTTATCGTCGAACAAAATGCCAATCAAGCCCTTAAACTTGCTGACAGAGCGTATGTCCTGGCGAACGGCGTGATTACCCTGACCGGTTCTGGAGCCGAACTCTTAAGCCATGACGAGGTGCGAAAAGCGTACCTCGGGGCTCATTAAAGGCGCGCAAGCTGATATACTCAGCAGACCCTTTCTGATGAGGCTTTTATGTTCAAAAAAATCGCGTTTATCATGGCCCTGACTGCACATACTCAAGCGTTTGCCGCCCAGCCCCAAGGTCCGACTTCAAAAAATGAGCCCGCTCTCCATTCTGACAAGCAACAGGTTCAGCCTTGGCTTGGGGTAGAAGTCGACGTCTCCATTTCCGGTGGTGTCGGCGTAAAGCGCGTAATTTCAGGCACGCCTGCGGATCGTGCCGGATTTCTTCCGGGTGACCTCATCACCGCAATCGATAAGGAAAAGATCAAGTCTCGCGACGAATTGATGGCCGTTTTGCGCGATAAAGGGGTGGGCTCAAAGGTCGCCGTGCATCTGACACGCAAAGGCAAAAGCGAGACGAAAGAGCTGAAACTTGAGATGGTTCCGAACCTTCTGGATCTTGCCAAGGCTCAGCTTCTTAACAAACCAGCGCCCGCTTTTGAACTCACCGAACTTGGCAGCGGCGGGAAAAGAACCATCAAAAACGCTGATATGAAAGGCAAGGTTTTTATCCTCGAATTTTGGGCAACCTGGTGTCCGGCCTGCCGCGCTGCATCCCCCTTCATCAATGAGTGGAGCAAAGCTCATAAGGATATTCCGGTCATTGGTATCAGTGACGAAGAGGATGCTTTGGTGAGCGCTTTCGTAGCTCATGAGAAAATCAGTTATACGCAGACGCTCGATCACGAGGGAAAGGTCCAAGGGGCGTTTGGAATGGGTTCCATTCCGGCCTTTATACTTATCGATCGATCCGGGCAGGTGAATGACCTGACTGTCGGTGTAGGAGAATATCTCGAGACCTTACTCAATAAAGCGGATGCCCTCGCCAAGCAAAAAACGTAAAAGCTTTTTGAAGCAAAACGAAAATAAAATCCGAGTGAGTAAAGCGCAATTTGAGTTTCGCGCTGAAAAAGCCTTTGCCACTCTTTCGCACACCTCTTTCTAATCCATTGATTTACTTGATAAAATTGAGTGCACCAACCGCCCCGTCTCCGCTACCACGCTAATAAGGCGATTTTTCGCTGGCGGTTTGATCCATTCGCGATTACATTCCGAGATCTGTACACCAACGCGCAACTCACTCGTAAAATTCAGGTATTTAACGCATGAATTGGTCTCAATTTCGCGACAGGCTCTTGCCTCTGAAGCCTTACTGGCCTGCATTTCTTGCGGGTTTTGTATTGCTTATGGCTTCGTTTCAGCTGATTCGAATGGATCACGCGGTACGCGAGAAATTTGAAGGCAAACGTTGGCGTCTCCCGTCGCAGGTTTATGCGCGGCCTCTCGAGCTTTATCAGGATGCAGCTCTTGGCCTGCCGGATCTCGAATCCGAACTCAAAGAACTCGGTTATGTAAAAGCGTCAAAAGTCAGTTCGCCTGGCGAATATTCTATCGACGGCGAAGACGTAACGCTCTATCGGCGGCCCTTTGCTTTTTTTGAAGGCCCCGAAGAGGCGCTTCTTGTCCATGTGAAATTTAACGGCAAGACGGTTTCGTCCCTTACGGGGACCAATGGCCAGGACCTGGATCTCGCGCGACTTGATCCCCTGAAAATTGGCGGCATTTATCCGTCTCAAAAAGAGGATCGCAAACTCGTCCAGCTAAAAGACGTACCAAAGCAATTAATCGATTCTTTGATCGCTATCGAAGACCGTGATTTCTACGATCACATGGGTGTGAGCATCAAAGGTATTTTTCGAGCCTCCCTCACTAACCTCCGGGCGGGGCGCATTGCTCAGGGCGGCAGTACACTTACCCAGCAACTCGTCAAAAACTTCTATTTAACCTCCGAGCGTTCCCTCAAACGTAAACTGGTCGAAGTCGTGTACGCGCTCTTACTTGAGGTCCACTATTCTAAAGACGAGATTCTCGAGACCTACATCAACGAAATTTACTTAGGTCAAAGCGGCGACAACGCCATCCACGGTTTTGGTTTGGCGAGCGAATTCTATTTTGGGCGCCCTCTAAATCGCGTGACCCTCGATCAGGCGGCGCTCCTCGCGGCCCTCGTCAATGGTCCTTCTGTATACAACCCCAATCGGTACCCCGACCGTAGCAAAAAACGCCGTGATAGGGTTTTAGAACTTCTACTTGAAGCAAACAAAATCACCAAACCGCAGTTCACGGCTGCGATCAAACAACCCATTCGCGCTCAATCGAGCCAGCATTGGAAAACCAACCGTTTCCCCGCTTATCTCGATCTCGTTCGACGCAACCTACACCGGGATTATGAGCAAGAAGATTTGGCGGTTGATGGCCTTCGTATCTTCACGGCTTTTGATCCCATCGCTCAGATCGCATCGGAGAACTCGGTTCAGGAGTTCATCAAATCGCAGGGCAGAACAGGCGCAAGTCTTCAGGTTGCCACTGTCGTAGTCTCGGAATCCGGCGAAGTGCTTGCGATCGTAGGGGACAAAGTAGCCAACTATCAGGGTTTTAATCGCGCACTCGACGCCAGACGTTCGATCGGCTCACTTGCGAAGCCGGCAGTCCTTCTGAGCGCACTCCTCGCAGGCAAGACTTTAGCGACTCAAGTCGCGGATATGCCAATCTCAGTGCCTCTCTCAAGGGGGAAAGTATGGGAACCTCAAAACTTCGATCATACGAGCCACGGCGAAGTCAGTCTTCTTCGAATGCTAACGCAGTCCCTTAACCAGGCAACTGTTCGACTTGGAATGGAGACCGGCCTTCCCGCCGTTCGGGAATCGTTCCGACGTCTCACGGGCTTCAAGGATTTTCCCCTTGCCCCGTCCATAATCCTGGGTGCGGTCGACATGAGTCCCTTCAATGTCGCAGGCATGTACTACACGATTTTCTCGGGCGGTTATCGCACCGATCTACGCGCCGTTCGCGGTGTGCAGGATAGCGAGGGTAAAGCCGTTCGTTCTTATCCCAGTAAGATCCACAAAGAGTTCGATGCTGATGTTATGCACCTGATGCATTACGCGATGCGTTCCGTCGTGTTTGAAGGCACGGCTCGGTCCGCTTATAATTACATGCCTATGGATATCCATGCGGCTGGCAAAACAGGAACAACCAATGACGGGCGTGACAGCTGGTTTGCCGGTTTCACCGGTGACCGTCTCACAGTTGCTTGGGTCGGCAACGACCAACATCTGCCCACAAAACTCACAGGTGCAACGGGAGGCGTGGCCGTTTGGGCCCGGATTATGGCCAAAGTCGCGCATAAGTCTCTGACCTTAAAAACACCGGAAAGCATTAGCTACCAATGGGTTGACGGCCAGACCGGAGCTTTAAGTTCGGCTGATTGCCTCGGAGTGCGTTATCTTCCTTTTACGAAACGTACGGCTCCGCAGGGTATACCTGCTCCGTGTCTAAATCAGGAGCCACCAAAGTCTCCGACGGCAGCCGGTTCGACGACTTCCGCTTTTGATTGGTTTTGAGCCTAATGCAGGGGATATTCGATTTGAAATTGCAAATTTTAAAAGCCAGAGCAGGCGATCTCTTGTCCCTTTCAGCGGTGGTTTTCGTCACCTCTGCCGTACTCATGTTCGCAACAGGATGTGCACACCAGGGCGACGACGACTACCCAGTTCGTCACGGCAGTGCCATGAAGCAACCCGAGCTTGTGAGTCCTCCCGTGCCGCCCCCGGCTTCACCAGCGCCTATCGTTAACCCTCCACTCGTTACGATGCCGCCTCCGCCTGCGCCTGCGCCCGCCACTGCGGCTGCAAGAGCTCCGGGACCGGTTCAGCCTAAAATGCCGCTTCCGTCTCAGACGGCCACATTTGGTCCCGTTTCCGGAAGCGCTCTTCAGTTGTCGGAGCCTCTTTCCGCACCTGTGCGTCGCCTTATTAATGCGGCCGAGGATTCACTCAAAAAAGGCAAAATTTTGGAAGCCCGCGCCCAAGCCGACCGCGCCTACCGCATGGACCTGCGGGATCCCCGGACTAGCTTTTTGATGGCGCGCGTTTCTGAGCGCGAAAAGTCCTATGACGATGCAGAACAATGGGCAAGGCGCTCCCTTGAGACGCTTGGTGATGCGGGTAACAAACGGATCGTATGGAATTTTATTGCCTCGGTTCGTTCCAAAAACGGCAATAAAAAAGGCGCACAGGAAGCTATGCGCCAGGTTCATGAACTGAAACGTTAAACGTCGGCTGTTTCGCTGCTATCAAAAATTCCGCTTTAAAAAATCAATCCCACACCAAATCGCAAACTGTCGACACCTGAGAAGGTGTCGGCCTGCAGCTGTGTTGTTTTCGTTTCGGCCGTTGCGCCTGTTGCGGTTGTCGTCGTTTTTACGGAGCTCATCAAGGAACTGTTGAAAAACTCAGCTTCGACGTCCATAAAAATGCTTTTGCTGAAATCGAATCGAAACCCACCATTGCCGGCGTAATAGAGTCCACTTGCTTTGGTTTTCGTCGTTCTATCGGCCGAACTTTCGTTTCTGTAACCAGCCGACCAGGCTAAAAACGTGTGAACAAATTCGCCGAGGTTGTGGAAAAAATATTTTTGGCCTAGTCCAATGCGCAGACCTGAGGCTCCGTCCGGAGCGCCATCGCCCGAATAACTCGTGGAGCTCACCCCAGCATCAAAGAACCAAAAATGTTTGTCTTTGGCGGGCGCAAATCCATATCGTCCACCGAGCTGAAGCGTACGCTGTTTGAAGCCTGGCGTATCGTCTTGGGTCCGATAGAATCCGCTGAGCAGACTCATTTCGTCGGCGTGGACGGAGGTGGCCAAGAGTGCTGCAAAAAAAACAGCTAAGATCGATGATCCGCGCATAATCTCTGCCTTTTGTTGGGGTGGCATGAACGTTTGAAATTGTCTTTCAAGATTATGACACGGGCTGCTCGGGCCGCCTACACGTTTTTAAAAACAAAACCGCTCGGTAAAGTATCGGCGAGCATCTGGGATTGCACTTCATTATCAGGGACAACCACCTCTGAGAGCGCTTTGCGCCACTCCGGTTGTTCAACTTTACTGAGAAACTGGACCCGATAGTGCGGATCAATATCGTACTGTTTATCGCCGCGCATACGACCGGCCCACGCATAAAAGAGATTAGGCCTGACTTTTGGAGGCAAGGTAATGCCTTCCAGCTCGTCGGCCCATTCCTCCACAGTCGAGGGGGTCAGAACCGAGCGGGAATCGCCGTAGACGAGGTAGCGGCTAGCGAGGCGCGCAAGCCCCCAAAGGCGCGTGTCAGCGTTGGATTTAACGCCTTCTTTGAGTTGCAGGAGAAACAGACGGCCCAGCTGCTCTTTTGTGCTCCGTTCGACACGTTCGAGGGACGCAAGCAATCGGATCAGTTCAGGCGAAGCGTCTTTGTCTTTGCGCAGGACCGGCATATAGCGATCAAAAATCTTTTGTTGAAAGCTCTGATTCAATCCTCCGGCTAAACGTCGCCAGAGAATCCACCAGTGCGTTACAAGGCGGTTCGAAGTATCGACACGACGAAAGCTCTCATCGTAAATGCGGAGGAGCGAGCTTATACGTTCGTCGTCCCCTTGATAACCGAAACCAGGCCGCAGACATAGACCTGCTAAATAAAACCATATGGTCTCGTGTTCGGGCGTGACAGCACGCTGAAACATTACGCTTTCAAGGGCTGGCCAAAGGCCTCTTAAGATATCCGCAGACCACTTATCCCTGGGTGTTTTTAAGAGTTCTTCCAGAGCTGTCGGGAGAGTGTCGATACGAAATGTGCTCTGGCGCGCAAAAAACTGCTTGATGAGTTTTCTTGCGTCGTCAAGTTGGGGGATATCGGGATTTAAAGTTTTGCCGAGTTCAAGAGCATTCGAACGGCTTCCTTCGATCGCAAAATCTAGCGTCCACTGTGCGTCACCCTCGAGCGCATGACAGCTCACTTCGAGAACTCCGGTCTCTCGCACCGAGGCCTCGAGGCGCACAGGAATCAATTCTTTTTTTTGTGACGCTGGGAGACGAAGAACGAGTGGCGGTAGGGCATGACTCGCTTCATCGGCTGAATGAGCGGCAATTTGAAAACGCACGTCACGTCCTAAGCGGAGGTAAAGACCGGGGATTTTAACCTCATAGGCCGTCATGCGCGGATGGCCTTTGGGGATCAAGGTCACACTTCGTGCTCCATTTTTGTCTTCGACTTCGATAGAGAGCTGACGAGGATAAGGCGAATTTACAAGAGAGCGGGCACGGGCGCGACGCTCGCCAAATCGAGCTGCGCCGTAGGCTATGGCGAGATCAGGATCTTTAATTGTGAGCGGCGAGAGGGGCCTGCTTTGCCAGGATGCCACCGTTTCAACAAGTCTTTCCCTGAGGATTTTGGGTAAAAGAGTGCCTCCGACGCAGAGTATATGATCGACGGCAATACCCTCTAAAAACTCGGCAAGGTGACGAGTGATAGCTGTGTCCTTCGCGTACGGTAGCCCCCAGCTTTGCAGTCCGGCCGCGCGTTCTGGACGATCCGTTTTGTGGGCCTTAGGGAAAAAATCATGAAGGACCCAGGTGCGAATCTGCGCTGCGTTGACCGTCGCGCTCAGGTAAGTTCCGAAAAGCTGTGTGGGATCGAGGGGCAGACTCAAGTGAAATTCTTCGTCGTCCGCACTGTTTAATGCGTCCTCTTTAAGCCGACGTGTCTGGGCAAGGAGAAGGTTCCAGGCGGCACGCGGCAGTTCTTCCGGGCTTAATAAAGCGCTTAAACGGAACGTCAACGCGAGGTCGATATTGTCGCCGCCGAGGAGAAGGTGCTCGCTGACCTTCATCCGTTCCGTGCCTTCGTCGCTCCGTTCAAGCAGGGTAAAATCCGATGTTCCACCGCCAACGTCGGCGACAAGTATACGGCCACGGATCGCGTCGTGCTGAGCTTCCCAATCGTAATAGGCGGCGAGAGGTTCTTCCAAAAGCTCAATGCGAGCTGAGTACCCGGCAAGTTTCGCCGCTTCGAGAGTGAGTCGCTGAGCGAGTTCATCAAACGATGCGGGTACAGTGATGATAACAATCTGCTCGCTGAGTGGCGAGCTTGGAAAGTTCACGTCCCAAGTCTGTTTGATATGACTTAAGATTGCACTCTCGGCTTCAAGCGGGGAGAGTTTGTCGCCCGTCGATCCCCACGGCAGGATTTTTGCGAGGCGATGGTCCGCACCTCCTGACGAGAGCCATGATTTTGCCGAGTGAATTACCTGCAAAGGATCAGTAAGGGCTTTTTCACGGGCCCAGCGGCCGATCACGAAGGGTGTGAGGTGCTGCGCGAATGCGGGGTGTGGCCTCAGACCCTTTTTCAGTATATTTTTAGGCAGCATCCACAGGAAGGAGGGGAGCCTCACGGCTTCGATAGTCTGATCGTCGTTTTCCCATTGCGCTAACGGGAGCAGTTTCGGAGCGGTCGTCTGCTCATCGTTCAGATCGATATAGGCTAAGCTACTGTTGGTTGTTCCCAGATCGATTCCAATGACAAAACGTTCGCTCATCTGAGTCTCACTTTTTTATGTCTGAGTCTTCGCGTAACTGGAAATTGAGATCCCAATGGCGCGGCCCTGATGATTCCCGCATAGCGATGCGAAGCTTGCCGGTTTCATCATAGTCGGTTTGGAGAAAGACCGGTATAGGTCCTTGCCCATTGTCATCAATCTGACACGCAAGACTCGATACGGCTTCCAGGTCTTTTTCCGCATCGCTTATGAGAGTCCCGAGGTCCGCGCGGGCTTCGGAGGCGAACAGCTGAAAACTCACGTGCTCGCCGCCCCAAAGGGCAAACTCCTGTTGACTCAATTCGAAAGCCGAGCCTTCTTCGGCCCCTTGAGGCAAAACACAAAGGCCTTGGACCTTGGGTTTGATACCGGGAATCGCGAGCTGATTGGATTCTAGGCCTATATAGTAGGAGCGCGACGCAGCGGTTCGGACGCGAAGCTTTTGACCGGAAACTTTGAGGGCCGCATAGTGGGCGGCACCAAGCGTCACAGCGTGATCAAGATCAGGATTCTTGAGAACCGTGAGATTCGATTCATTCCATTCTTTCACACATTCAATAACGCGTTTCTGTAGAATTGGCGCTTTGAATACCCCTCCATTGAAAAGTATGTGCGAAGGTTTGAAAATCTTTCCCTCGCCTTGAGTGTTGACAGAGGCCTGACGTAAAAAGCAGGCTAGGTGCTTGGTGATTGCAGGATCGTGTTCGTACGGAAGTCCTATGGTCTGAAGGCCTGAGCTGCGACGGGGCGAGGCCAAGGCGTCAACATGTGGGAAAAAGCCGTTGACGATAAGTTCGGCTATGTCTTCGCGTGAGACATCAAGGCGTAGAGTCTGCGCAAAGAGGGAACTTCCGCGTCCCGTAATGCTAATGGGATAAGTTGGTTCGTCACCCGGAGAGAGCAAAAACTCTTTGGCTTTGCGCACCTGCTGCTGAAGACTGATAAACTGCCAGTGATCAAGTTCGCCTTGTTTCGCCTGCAGACTGTGGGCAAGCGCCAGATCCATGTTGTCACCGCCTAGGAGCAGGTGTCGTCCCACTGCAATGCGGTCGAGTCGTAATTCACCGGAATCCGGCTCTTCGCTCACAACGATAAGACTAAAATCGGAGGTGCCGCCACCGACATCGCAGACAAGTACGCTATCACCGGTCTTAAGTTGTTTGTTCCAGTCGGGATTGTGAGCCAGCCACGCGTAAAAAGCCGCAAGCGGCTCTTCGATGAGCAAGGGCTCTTTAATACCGGCCGCAATCGCTGCTTCTTCCGTCAGTTGCCGAGCCATGGGATCAAAGGATGCGGGAACCGTGATGGCGACCTTAGTAATATGCTCTGGCCCTGCTCCGGTTTGATATTCGAAAGCTTTCATCAGGTGCGAGAGAAATAGAGTGGAAACTTCCTTCGCTGTCAATCCTTGCCACTCAGCACGTGGCGGCAACCTAAGATCGCCTTTGTAGCAAAGCCATGACTTTGCGGAAAGAATAGCGCGTTCCGGGTTGGTTAGGGCGAGGTCTCGAGCCCAGCGCCCGAGTAGAGGCGGATTCTGGTCCCAAGGCAGGCTTAGATTCTGGTATTCCTGGTTATGAAAATAAGCGGAAGGGAAAAGCGCATCTGTGACCGTTTCGTGGGCGCCCGAAAGCTGAGGTATCGCCACGAGTGATGTCTGCTCGCCGTTCGATACGGCCAGACTCGAATGCGAAGTCCCTAAATCGATGCCTATAATGTTGGTCGTAATGTTCGTCGTCATTATGGAAGCTCCGCCCCTGATACATCAATTTCTGCTGCAGCAAGGATCAGGCTTTGCGATTTCAAATCGCCATCTAAGTTTTGGCTAACAGGCAATTTCAAACGGCCCACTTGCCATCCCCGATGCAAAAGGCGCCCGTGCCCTGGAATCGTCTCACCACGACTGCTGATGAGGCTATAGCTGCTGCCTAAGGATTCGGTGGGGATTGTGATCATTGAGCCTTCCGATTCGGAGGCGATTGGCTTCACGGCAAAATAGTCATCGATAAGATCACGGAGGCCTTGATGCACAATGCGCGACACCGCTCCAACTTGAGCATCCGGCAACTTATGAATATCAGCCATGACAAAGTCTAAAAATCGGCCTCTGGTCTGCATATTTCGGACGAAGTGAAGAACGGCCTGCTCGCCTCCGCTTTGTTTTTGCGTTTGTTCGTTCTTTTGTTTGGAGGCAGATGCATCGAAAGCCATGATTTGGGTTTTCAGTCGTTCGATTTCTGTTTGAGCATCCGTCAGTTCTTTATTTTGACGGCTATTTTGATTCTCCAGGCTGGCAAGCTTAGCTTGAAATTCAGGGGGCACACTAGCAGGTGCAGACAAACGCCGTGAGGCAGCCAATTGTATGAGGAGCAAGACGAAGACGATAAACGCTGCGCCCAGTGACGGAATCGGGACCTCGAGATACGCTGCCATCACGGCTACCGCTGAGATGACGACGGTTGGATATATAAGCTTATTGGCATTGGATTTCATTTGGTACTCCCACGAAATATCGGGTTTCAGTCTTAATGGACGCGCGGGTGAGGAGCAAGCGATTAAGGGCAGGGGAAGGCCGACTTTTGGGGCCTCAAGTTCCCTAAATCATAGCCGATACAATACGAGTGTGGATGTCATGTGAGGTGTCTTGTGAAAAAAGCTAATATCGTCGCCTGCTTGGCCTTTGGGCTAGCCCTTGCCCCTTCGGCTTTTGCCGGATTAGAGGTCGCTCCCTACGTCAGTCTTAAATCGACAAAAGCCCTTACGCCTGGCAAAAATTCCGAAGATGAGTCGATTAAACAACGTCAAGAATACGGCATTAAAGCTTCGCTGAGTTTCTGGCGGCTTCTCAGAACTGAGCTTTCGCTTGGGCAAAGCAAAACAACAACTACCCAGAAAACCAATGCGCCGGTCGATGAATACAAACAGATCAACTACAGTAAAGACTTCGACATGGACACTTCAAATGCCGCGAATACGATGAAGCTCACCGAGCTTCAACGGGTCGGCAAGTTTTCATTGATCCTCGATCCCAGTTTCTCTATTTTTATCGTTCGGTTGAAACTTGGTATCACAGCGGTCCAACGGACTATCGACAAGGTTGAGGCGGGCAAACCCGACCAAACCATCGTCAAAGGCCCAAGCTACAATCCTCATTCGGCCCTCGGCCTCGGTGTCCGCGTCAGCTCAAAAATGTATTTCATGGCTGAATATGAGATGTATCATTATGCTTACCCCAAACTCGAGCCGTTCGAACGTTCTGTTTCGATCAGTTACAACGTCTCAATTTAAAGCGCTCGCCGACGATTCCGTCTGATAGCGAGGACAATCGGGCCGTAAGAAAAACAAGGGAATCTTGATTTCGAATTTCCGGCTCCTCGCATCCAGCATGCTATAGGCCCCTCGCATGCTGCCGGTAGGCGTCGCTAGGGGACAACCGCTGCGATACGAATAACTCTCGCCTGGTTTGATCATGGGCTGCTTGCCGACGACTCCGTCACCGACTACACGCTCTTCCCGACCTAAACCATCCCGAATAATCCAATGGCGACTCAAAAGTTGGCAGTTCTGTTTGCCGTTATTTTTGAGTGTTATGGTATAGGAGTAGATAAAATAATCGACTCCGCTGTTGCTTTCTTTGGCGATGAAATGGGGTTCCACGCTCACCCCTATGCCTTCTGTTTCAGCGAAGTACATAAATTCTCCCAATGCCCAAGGACTGGCTTTCCATAGGGGACTTATAGCATAGGCTTAATTGAGGTTCATCCGCCCATTCTGGAAAAAAAAAGCAAAGCGTGATCACGTAACGAGTACGTACGAATAGCTAGATTTAGGAAGGGTTAGGGGATCGATTGATCCCCGACTCATTTTAGGGTGTAGGGGCAGGAGACGTTGTGTGGGGGAGGACATAGTTCTTCAACTCATCAACTTTCAAGCCAAGTTTGACGCCATCAGGCTGCAACCAGAGGGAGCGACGTATTTCCGTTTTGGAACGACCGAGGAGTTCGTAATCCATCAAAAGGTCATTGTTGTTATTTTTGTAATAGACGGTCTCCAGGCCGCTTTCTTTCGCGGTCGGCAGGGGTGTCGGGTCTTTCTCTAAATAACCCGCATCTTTCCAAGCTAAAAACACCGCGATTTCGGAGTCGGGTAGTGGAGCGGCCTGGGGCATGGTTCCGGCTTCGAGCCGCTGAATGATGATGTCTCCATGTGAGACGAGCTCTTTATAATTCGCATAGCCCTCATGGCAGGACACGCAGTTTTTGGCGACGATGTCTTTGATTTGCCCGTCAAAACTAATCGGTATTGCCGCCGCAGCGGGCGCGGCTAGACCGAGCGTTGCGCCGGGGGCTAAAACCCCAAGTTTCATCGTTACAGAATAGGTGCATAAAGAACTAAGACGGACGGTGACAGGCTTTGTATCGACGTAGGACCCCAATTCTTCGAACAGTTCATTGGCGGGGCAATTCGTTCCAGTACCCTTAAATCCATAGTAGTAGCCATTCATGGTCGGCTCGCTATCGGGAGCGTCGGCACGGTCAGGAATGAGAAACGCGACGTTTGCGCGCGTGGCTTCGACCTTGGCGTCTGCCTCCGAAGAGGCACCTGCCACCAGGCCTGGAGAGCGATAATTAGCGGTATTGGCACCACAGGCCATCAATGCTGCGCTTAGGCTAAGGCCTATAAAAATTCTTGGGTAGAATGCGATCACGGGTGTTTCCTCCAAAACTATCAGAGGTTTCGGAGGAGAAGGCCTTCGGGCTTGAGGAAATTCTTATAATTCATAGATTTCAATAGCTTAGTGAGGCTATCTAAAATCGCTTCCGGAGTACCAGAGGGTGCTCCCCCCTGATTTTAAGCCCCGAGAAAACTCCCACCACAGACGCGAAGGACCTGACCGTTGATAGCGTGCGAACAGGGGCTGGCCAAAAAACAAACCATCTCAGCAACGTCATCAGGCAATCCGCCCTGGACCATGGCTGACATACGACGCGCAATTTGTTTGGTCACAAAGGGTATATTGGCTGTCATGCCCGTTTCGATAAATCCTGGAGCGACTGCATTCGCCGTAGCGCCTTCGCGCGCAAGATGCCCTGCTAAGCCTTGCATATATCCAATGACACCGGCTTTGGAAGCGGCGTAATTCGTCTGACCAAAATTGCCCGAGATGCCGACGACAGATGCCATGGAAATGATGCGTCCGCCTTTCGCAAGCATCCCACGATAGAGTACACGTGTCGTGATATCGACGACGGCTTCGAGATTGATCCCGAGGACGTCGTCCCACTCTTTCTCTTTCATTCCAAATAGAGTTCGGTCTCTCGTCACACCTGCGTTATGCACCAGGATATCAAGCGACGCCGCTTTGCTCGCAAGCTTGGCAATCAGTTGATCATGGTCCTTGCCGAGCGTGGCTAACAGGTATTCGCCATCAGTTTCTTTGCAGAGGTCTTTGAGAGCCGCTTCACACTCGGGACGATCCAGGCCGATCACATGTGCGCCCTCTTCCGCGAGACGTCGGCAAATCGAATAACCGATGCCCTGGGCAGCTCCTGTCACGAGCGCGCGTTTGCCTGCGAGTGAACCAGCCAGATTCGGCGTCGCAGCCGCTTGATCGCTCTCGGACAAAGGGATAATCTGCCCCGTGATGAAGGCGCAAAAATCAGAAAGAAAAAAACCTAAGATAGGCAGAAGACAAGCGGCGTGGTTTTGGCTCGCGGACCGTTGTAGGACGTTGACATTGATGCCCTTTGGCCCGAACTCGCGGCTGAGGCTCCGTGCAAAGCTTGCAATCGCATGATCGATCGCTTTGCCTTCCGGGCTCACGCCTTCTTTCGAAAGGATTACAATCCTATGATTAAAGCCAAGCTGACCTTTGAGTTTATGAAAAAAGGAAAAGAGCGCCTTAAGGTCGCTGAGAGCCGTAAAACCGGTCGCGTCAAAGACGGTGCCTTGGAAAACTTTCGCCACGTTTAACGCTTCGCTGCTTGCGTTAAGAGGCGCTAGTGGAGCTGCACTCGCCGTTGTGATCGTCGCTTTTTGCTGTTTTAAAAATGGTAGCAGGAGTGTTCTGAGCGCAGGATCAGCACTGACTAATATATGTTTGCCGGACAGGAGATCATCGGACCAGGGGCGATGGGAGCGTATGAGCTGAGGCGGGGGCTTGATTCCTATCCGGCGCAGCATCGAAGCCGCCAGAGGAGAACGCCCAATTTCCATGAAAGTCTCTTGCATACTATTCCTCGGGTCAAACGCGGTCAGCCATCCAAAGACAAACCTTACCACAGCGTAACAAATCAAAAAATGCGGGGCAAGGCTTCAATGGGCTTTCAAGCGGTTGCAATTTAAGGTTTCTCGCCCCCGTTTTATGAAAACGACGAATCGTTTTACCCCCCGCCCGGGAGACGTTTCCCGTGCAATATGTAAAGCCTACGGCTCATTGAGCCGATAGTTCCCTGGAGTAAGAATAGGCGGACCAGTATGGCTTTGACCACTCCCATAAAATCTTATCGCCTTCCGGACGAGAGCGTGCCGGGTTACCGAGACCTGAGAACGGTTTTCGAAAGCCCTCGGAGTCGCGTTTTTACCGCCGTTCGAAACGGCGATAACAAACGCGTGGTTCTGAAGATACTGCAAGAGGATTTTGTTGAGCGAAGTGAGATTGCCCGTTATAAAAATCAGTTTACGATACTGAATGACCACAAACTTCAATGTTCGCCTCAGGTTTTAGCCTACGAAAAACACTTGAGTGCCCCTATGCTCGTATTTGAAGATCTCGGCGGAATCTCTCTTGCCCATCTCATTAGCGAGTCACCGTTGACTCTACTCGAAGGCCTGGATGTCGCTCAAAAAATTGCCAAGGCTTTGGTCGAGATTCACTCCAAAAACATCATTCACAAAGACATCAATCCGAGTAACGTTCTGTATAATCGCGGCACGGGCGAAGTGCGGTTGATCGACTTTGGAATATCGACCTGTCTTCTCCGCGAACAAGCCGAAGCGATGACTCAAAGCGTGACCGAGGGAAGCCTCCCTTATATGTCGCCGGAACAGACCGGTCGCATGAACCGATTTGTTGACTATCGCAGCGATTTTTATTCATTCGGCGTGAGTCTTTATGAGATTTTTGCGGGTCGTTTACCCTTCGAAGCGGACGATTCTCTCAGGCTCATCCATTTTCATATTGCCAAAAAACCTCTCCCCCCTCGCCAGTTTAATGCCCAGATTCCCGAGATACTGTCTGATTTAATCCTGCGCCTGATGAGCAAAAACGCTGAAGAGCGTTATCAAAGCGCCTGGGGCATTATGCAGGACCTGCAAAAGATCTTCAGGGCCCTGAAAAATAGCGAGAAAATTGAGAAATTCCCCCTGGGGCTGCAGGACATCCCCGATCGGTTCCATATTCCCGAAGTCCTTTACGGCCGGCAGAAAGAGTCCGCCACCCTCCTCCGTGTGCTTTCACGTACACGCGAAGGAAGCCGGGAGCTTTGTCTTGTATCCGGTTATTCAGGGGTCGGCAAGACCAGGTTGATCCGCGCATTGCAAAAACCTGTGGTCAGTCTCGGCGGCCACTTCATAAGCGGCAAATTTGATGCTTTTCGCAGGTCAGTTCCCTATTCAGCCTTCGTCGATGCCTTTCGCGAATTGATTCGTCAGTTGCTTGGGGAAAGCGAAATGATCCTAGGAAACTGGCGCGACAAACTCGCTGTCGCCCTTGGTCCAAACGGCCAAATCATGGTCGAAGTTATCCCTGAAATCGAAATGATTATAGGGCGACAGGCACCTTATCAAGCGATGGGCCCCACGGAGGCGGATAATCGTTTTAAGATGGTGTTTCGCAACTTCGTAGGTGTTTTCTGCGATAAAACCCATCCTCTGGTTATTCACCTGGACGATCTTCAATGGATCGACAGTGCCTCGATGAGTCTGATCGAGATGCTCCTGCAAGACAAGCGCCTTAAACACCTTCTTTTCGTGGGCTCATATCGCGATAACGAATTAACGGAACACCACCCGCTTCACCTTTTCAGCGAATCGCTTCGCCTAGCCGAAATGCCTTTGGAAACCATCCATCTCGGCTCGCTTGAACACTCCGAAGTCACGCAACTCATCGCTGACGCCATGCACACGACGGTCGAGCGGGTGCAGAACCTAACGAAACTCGTGATGGATAAAACCGCGGGTAATCCGTTTTTCACCGATGAATTTTTGCGCAATCTTTACCGAAGCCAGCTTCTCTATTTTGATCCTGACAAGGGTTCCTGGGATTGGGACCTCGATAAAATACGCGCCTCTCGCATGACGGATAATGTCATCGAACTCATGGGATCCCGGATCCAAAAGCTCCAGCCTGCAGCGCGGCATGCCGTGCAGATGGCCTCGTGCATCGGTTTGATTTTTGACCTTGTCACGCTTGCCGCCGTAGGCGAACAAACACTGGCAGAAGCAGCAGCAAGCCTCAAGGAGCCGATCGCTCAAGGCCTGATCGTCCCGATCGGAGATGCGTATCGCCTCGTCGAACTCGACATTCCGCTCGATGGCCGGGAGATTTCTGTTGAATACCGTTTTAGCCATGATCGGATTCAGCAGGCGGCTTACGACCTTATCGACGAAGAGGGGAAAGCCCAGGTCCGGTTTAAGGCGGGCCGAACCTTGCTCAGCCTCCACAAACAAGCACGGCTCGACGATTATCTCTTTGCCATCGTGAATCATCTCAATGCGAGCTATTTTGCTCTGGAAACCAATGAACAGCGTCTTGAACTGATAGAATTAAACGTAATGGCGGCAAGGAAAGCAAAAACTTCGGCGGCCTATGTCACAGCCCTGGACTATCTGGAATCGGCTATGCGCATGGAGCAGGCTTCGGATTGGAAAAACTCCTACGAACTCTTTTTATCGATCTACCGCGAAGCTGCTGAGGTGGCCTTTCTTGGGAAATCGTTTGATTCCATGCAGCTCTACGTCGATCAGGTATTGAAACACGGCCGAACTCTCCTCGAAAAAATACCCGCTTACGAAACCCGCGTCCATGCTGCCATTGCCCGCAATGATATGCATGAAGCGATTACGATGGGTAAGAAGATTTTGAAGGAGCTTGATATCTCGCTTCCTCAGAATCCAAGTACGTTTCACATCGCCGTATCGCTTCTCTACACCAAGTGGAAACTAAGGCGCTATTCTCAGGATGACTTGCTGCAATTGCCGGCGATGACCGATCCTATCGAACTCGCGCGCATGCATTTCCTTTATTCGATGGCACAGGCCATATTTTATTTCTTTCCTAAACAAGTTCCGCTGATTACAAGCCGACTGGTCCGAAAATCCCTAAAACACGGGAATACGGCAACTTCGGCCCTCGCCTACACAACCTACGGAATGATCATGGCCGCCATGGTCGGCGATGTGAAAGAGGGGTATCGCCTTGGCGAACTCGGAATCAAACTCTACGAGCGGCATCAAGCGAAAGATATCGAAGCGGCAACGCTGGTATGCTTCAACATGTTTATTCGGCCCTGGAAGGACCATATTCGTTCCACGCTCACTCCGCTGCTCCAGGCCCACCAGGCCGGTCTGGATTCAGGCGATTTTGAATTTGCCGCGCATGCTGCCATTGGGTATTGTAACAGGAGCTTTTTTACGGGCTCCGAACTCAAAAGTCTGTCTCAAGACCTCTTAAAGTTCTCGCTCGTTATCGAACAGCTTGCGCAGCGAAATGATGAAGAGCAGATCAAGCTCCTTCATCAAATGGTTATCAACTTCACGGAGTACCGGAGCGTTCCATCCCTGCTTCGGGGCGATACCTTTGATGAAGACCGTATGCTGCCGATCTACGAACGAACTCATGATTCAGCTGGTTCCTTTACCACATACTTCTATAAGGTCATGCTCGCCTATCATTTTGGGTCGTACGGTGAGGCGGTGCTTTTCGGACGAGCCGCAGAACCGCATTTCAAAAGCGTGATGGGAACCCTTTCGGGCGCGGTTTTTTACTACTATTACGCACTCGCCCTGATGAGCAGCTGGAATGATGCAAAAAGTTCGGAGCGTGCTCTCATCAAAGGCACAGTTAAAACCGTCCTCAAAAAATTTATCAAATGGGCAAAACAGGCCCCTATGAATTTCTCCCATAAATATTTGCTTATCAAGGCCGAGTGGCTATCACTGACAGGCCACGTATATGCAGCCCAGACCCATTACGATCTGGCAATTGCGGGCGCACGCACCGAACACTACCTCCAGGATGAAGCTCTTGCCAATGAACTGGCGGCCAAGTTTCATCTTAAACATGGTCGTCAAACCGCGGCTTATGCCTATATGAAAAGAGCACGCTATAATTACGAGCGCTGGGGAGCTCATGCGAAATCGCGTCAGCTTGAAGAACGATTCCCGCAAATGCTTACCAGTTATTCCGGTGAAAGAGCCCTTACCGGATCGCTTGCGACCATGTCATCCTCCACAATCGATATAACGACCTTAAAACGTGCGCTTCTAGCTATCGCTGAAGAAAATGTCCACTCTCGTATGCTGGAGAAGATCATCTCGAGTGCCATTGAGTTTGCGGGCGCTCAAAAGGGTGCTTTGCTCCTAAGGAAAGACGGCGAATTTTTTATCGAAGGCGAAAGCAGCATCGATCACGATCAGCCGCGCATTCTGCAATCAACCGCTCTCGAACATAGTCACAGCGTCTCGCGCATGGTGGTGAATTATGTGAAACGGTCTCGAAAAGGGCTAGTGATCGATAATGCGTCCGAGCCCCAGGATATGCTGCCCGGTCTACACCGCGAGGCTTACATTGAAACGGCCAAGGTCCTGTCTATCCTCTGTATTCCGATTACAGTTGGAATTGGTGAAGACGCCCAGATTGTGGGTCTCCTTTATCTCGAAAACAGTCGCGCCAGCGGAACGTTCACAAGTGAGAGGATTGAAACCCTTGAAATTATCTGCCTCGCGGCGGCCGGCCGGCTTGAGCTGTCCGTTAAGGCGGCAACCGATGGACTCACCGGTCTTTACAACCATGACTATTTCCAAAACATGCTGGAGCAGGAACTCCTTCAGTCCCAAAGACAGTTACGCAACCTATCGCTTCTTCTGATCGATATTGACCATTTTAAGAAATTTAATGATCAATGGGGCCATCAAACCGGTGATTTAGTCCTGAAAAAGGTGGCCCAGGCCATTCGCGACACCTGTCGGAAGTCCGATATTGTTGCCCGTTATGGTGGTGAGGAAATGGCGGTAATTCTGCCTGAGACCTCTTCCGAAATGGGCGCTCTCGTAGCCGAAAGAATTCGTAAAAATGTTGAAAGCCTGGCCATACCTCATGGGGATATTCTTCTTAAGGTGACGATTTCACTTGGTCTTTCGTCGCTAACGGACAGCTTGCGCGACAAGGCGGCCATGATAGAGAAAGCCGACGGCGCGCTCTATCAATCAAAAGGTGCCGGCCGAAACCGAATGACGATCGCCTAACTGTCAGGTTTTGCTTGTCCACGCCTCATCAAACCTTCGTCACAATCGTCAAAAAACTCGACACTCTGAGAACCATAGACACCTATCAAACCCTTGCCCATGAATCGTTTCATGGGCTTAGCTTTGGTCATTCCTTTGCTTGAAAGGGATCAGGTAGTGCTGTCTTACTCCTGCTGCTGTTGAGGTGCTCTGTGGACCGACCTGATGTTATGCTCCAGACCGAACTTGCACCGATTGAAGGTGTCTTGATTCAAGCGCCCGATTTGGGGCACTGCACTGAGCAGCTCAGTAGAGAACTCGCTCCCTATAATCTTACATTCCCGACTGAGATTCGAAGACTCATTGATAGAGGGAGTCAGGCGTCGTCCGTGCAACGCCTCGCCAAAAGACTGCTTGATATCACGGGTGCGTTGATTGGCCTTATACTTTTGTCCCCCGTTTTTGTCGCCCTTGGTCTGCTCATCAGACTCGATTCAAACGGTCCGGTTTTTTACAGTCAGACGCGCGTCGGTCGCAATGGTCGCCTTTTCAAGTTCTATAAGTTTCGCAGCATGGTTATCGATGCCGACGCCCTTAAAGCCCAACTTATGTCTCAGAATGAGGTCGACGGTCCGGCCTTTAAAATGAAAGCTGACCCGCGTGTGACACGTCTAGGTCTATTTATCCGCAAGTCCAGTTTTGATGAACTTCCCCAACTCTGGAATGTTATTAAGGGTGATATGAGCCTCGTCGGCCCTCGGCCTGCAATCCCCGAAGAGGTATCGCAATGGGAAGCCTGGCAGTTTCAGAGACTGTCCGTAGAACAAGGCTGTACATGCATATGGCAAGTTTCGGGACGCAGCGACACCAACTTTCAACAATGGATGCGCATGGACCTCGAATATGTACGGACGTGGTCTATCGCTCTCGACATTGCACTCATAGTGAGAACCATCCTCGTTATGCTCACCGGTCGCGGTGCATACTAACGCCTGTTTTAAAGCTCGTAGAACTTATGAAAAATGCCTCTGTCCGCCGTCTGGCCTTTGCGACAAAGAGCTTTATGAAAAAATAAGAATTTTCTCCATTGTCCTAGGCGTCAACTTTTTCTAATATCTATTAAGTCTGGGATAACGTTCTGGAGGGAATATAGTATGCTAGAAAGACTAAAGCGCTTTCTTGGGATTCGAAGTGAAGAGAAAAGTCTTTCGCAGAAACTCTTGGCGAATGTATTGATGCCGAGTAACCATAAGGACTATTTCCGTGCAACTCACGGCAAATAACAAGTCTGATGACCGAGGCCCCAGCCATTGGGGTCTTTTTTTATTGCCTCAATTCCTTGCTTTTATCGTTTTTTCCAACTCGGGCTGCGCCCTCTTTGAGGCCTACAAAACGCCTGCCCATGCAAATCTACCCGAAGCGATAGGTGAACATCGCGAGCCCCTGTCTGACTTGGCGGAGGCAGGCCTCGCAACAAATCCAGGCACTGAACCGAAAGTCGAGGACGATTCGCCGGCGGTCGTTCGGACTGGATCCTATAGCCTCAAAAACTTGATGAGCGGCCTTTGCCTGGCCTTTCCTGATTCGGGGCAAACCGATGACCCCCCCATTCAGGAGCGGTGCCGGGGGAGCGATTCGCAGATCTTTGTAGTGAAGCGAGAAGGACGAGGGAACAGCTACACACTCCGGAACAAACTTTCTGACAAAGTTCTTGAAGTGAGGGCACGCTCTGCGAGCAATGGAGCCCAGCTTTGGCAAACAGTTGACAATCAGGGCGATGCGCAGCGATTTGGATTCGATCGCAAGGCGTCCGGACAATTTACCATACGTTCTTTATCATCGGGTAAGGTCTTGGAAGCGACGGACAATGACGAAGACGAAGGTGTGGTGATTCGCCAGTGGGACTACGAAGGGCACACCCATCAAGTGTGGGCTCTCACAGAAGTGGGTTCGATAACGCCACTTCGCTAAGGATCATGGCGTCGCTGACGGAAACACTTTTTTACCTACGATCCACTGCTGCGCTGGATCGTGGGCATCACACTTTATGATGCGCGTGATTCCGTTCAGACCTGCCAAACACAGTTCTGTGTTGGCGACACGGATGGTAGTGCCGAATACTACAAATTGCGGTACCAACGAGTCACTGCAAGGAGCGACTACCGACTGCGAGTCACTTGGCCTAACGACCAAACAAACCCCCTTAATCGTAATTTGCCCCCACTCGGTCAGGACAGCCTTTTGGTTGTCACCCCCATTACAGGTATAGCTGAGGAAATCAGTCCCGGCTGTCGTAAACCCGCCGCTTAGATCTAGACACACATTGGGGGCATTTTTCAAACGAACAACGCTGTCATCAGGCGCATCAGGAGAAATAACGTTTGAGGTAATCGATAGCATTCGGGCAATGTCGGTTTTATCAATCGTCATGAGGCTCATTGTCATGTTGCCTGCAAACGACTGGAGATCGGTCGGAGTGTTTGCCTTTAGCAAGTAGCGAACTTGGTACTTCGAAGGGGGCGGAAGCTCTGCCCAGGTCACCTGAAGGTCGGTGCTTGATACGGCATTCCATTGGTGTGCCTTAGAATCAAGCGAGAGGTTGATCAGGCTGGCGTCAGTTTTGTGTTTGGCATTGCAAAGTATAGAGGCGCTTGTGGCTTTGCTATCCACGTTATTTTCGCTAATGCAAAATAGAAAAGCGCCTGTGATAGGCGAGGGGATAGCGATTTTAGGGTCCGGTGTTGGGGGTAAAGGCGCTGCGGCAGGAGCGGGGTTCTGTTCGGCGCTTGCGGCTACTGCCTCGGAACCACCAGTCTTCGTCGTGACTGGGCCGGTCATTTTGATATTCTTACAGGCCAAGATGTGAAAAATGATGAGTAGTATTAATAAGTTGCTGCGTGATTGGATCGCCATGCCTTACCCTTCAGCTCACAAAGATTTGACCTCCCTTTATCGGATTAGGTAGACGTAACCCTTAGCTATTTTCAAAATTAAGTCCTTTAAGTCCACGCTCTATCGGATTCGTTAATGGGGAGAGGAATCGTTGAGGAGTCTCCCTCCATAAACCTGGCTTTGGACATAAGTGAGTTTCGCGCGATACGTCGCAAGGTCGAGGTTTCGCCTAATGGAAAGTCTTTGGTCAAGTGTTGTGAGCATCTCAAGATTGGTAATAAGACCGCTATTGAATTCAAGCTGTTGCGCTTTCAGCGTTTTCTCGACGACTTCGAGAGCCGACTTATAGGCTTTAATCTGCTCTATATTATCCGCAAGTTTTCGTTTGGCGAGTGCCAAATCAAGCTGGCTCTGTCGATCCGCGAGTTGTTTGGCAACCGTTGCTTTGGTTTTTTGAAACGTGGCGGTCGACACTTCCGCATTTATTTCACCCGCGTTGTACAAAAGCCAGGTCAATCCCACACCAATACCGAAAGCATGTGAGCCCTGATTGGAGGCATCGATATAGCGCCACTGGTGATCAGCGATAAAATCAAACTTTGGGTTCTCGGCAGCGCGGGTTAGATCGATCGTTGCCGACGCGGCCTCGATACGAGCCGCTGCAGCTTCGACGGTCGGGAGCGTCGCGGGTACATTGGGCAGTACGCTGCGCTGCAGTGTCGAGAGGTCCAAAGTATCCGTCAAGTGCAAGGGCAGAGCCAGGCCGGAGAGCCAAGCAATCTGTACTTCGTCAGCATCCAGGTTGGTCTTGCTGGTCGCAATCAAGCTGCGCGTCAGTGAAATCTGAGTCTTTGCGGACAACACTTCAGCATCACGCGAGCGACCGATGCGTTCCCGTTCGGCGAGGTCTTTGACACGCTCGTTGTAGAGGTTTAACGTATCTTCAAGATTCACAAGATCCCGAGCTTGCCCGAGATAATCGTAAAAGAGTCCGGCAAGCTGCACGTAAAGGTATTGCTGCTGGGTTTTATAGTCCCATTTGCTCGCGGTTATATTTGCATCAGCCGCTTTGATCGCCGCACGCGCTATACCACCATCATAAATAGGTTGCCGAAATTCGGTGCGTATACCTGGACCGAAGGAATTACTCCAAGGTTCCTTATCGAATTTTGTTACTTGATAAGTAGCATCAGCGCTTAGATTGATACGCGGCTTTTGAGTCGTCAGCACACGCTCTCTTTGGCTCTTTGTAATGTCGATATCAATGCCTGCGCTCTGCACAGTTTCGGATTGATTGAGCGCCTGGCGATAAATCTCATCGAGGCTCATGGCGTTTGCTGCGTAAGGTGCAAATGTAACAGAAAATAACAAGGCTGTTACAAATCGGAAGGTGAACGAACGAAGCATCGAATTTTCCCTTTTATGGGGCATAACACTCTACAGCCTTGTTTTATCTCAAAGAGGACCGCAAGGGAAAATAGTGAGAAATAATTTATACGAAGATAAAAAAAGGCATCCCATCGATGCCTTAATATGAGGGAGATCTAAGAGTGTAAACGAACGAATCGTTTCCACTCGTTAGTCACTTGGTCCAGTCAAGAATAACTTTGCCCGATTTGCCTTCGTTTAGGATCTTAAATCCATCTTCGAATTGTTCGGCAGGAAAGCGGTGGGTAATCACCTTGCTAATGTCGAGACCACTTTGCAGCATGGCGCTCATTTTGTACCAGGTCTCAAACATTTCCCGGCCGTAAATTCCCTTGATGAAAAGACCCTTGAAAACGACTGCGCTCCAGTCGATGGCAACTTCCTCGGCGAAAATACCGAGGAGTGCTACGCGCCCGCCGTGATTCATCGCATCCAGCATCGAGCGGAAGGCTTTCGCATTGCCCGACATTTCAAGACCAACATCAAAGCCCTCCACCATTCCGAGATCACGCATAACATCCGCAAGGTTCTCTTTTGCGACATTGACTGCGCGTGTCGCGCCGAGCTGAGTTGCTAGCTCCAGGCGATATTCATTGACGTCAGTTACCACGACATGACGCGCACCAACGTGTTTGGCTATAGCGGCAGCCATGATACCGATAGGACCAGCGCCTGTGATGAGGACGTCTTCGCCTACCATATTAAAAGAGAGTGCGGTGTGCGTGGCATTTCCATAGGGATCAAACATCGATGCGATGTCATCGGGAATGCTATCGGCGATTTTGAAGGCATTGCCAGCCGGGAGTGAAAGATACTCGGCAAAACAACCCTGACGATTCACTCCGACGCCGATAGTGTTTCGGCATAAGTGCCTTTGGCCTGCGCGGCAGTTCCGGCAATGACCGCAGGTGATATGGCCTTCACCACTGACCCGATCTCCAATTTTATAACCGGTGACGGACGCGCCGATCTTTTCGATCGTTCCAAAAAACTCGTGACCTGTGACCATAGGCACGGGAATGGTTTTCTGAGCCCACTGGTCCCAGTTATAAATATGGAGATCAGTTCCACAGATTGCGGTTTTTTTCACACGGATTAAAACATCATTCTCGCCGATCTCCGGGATAGGCACTTCTTCCATCCATAGGCCAGGCTTTCGATGACGTTTGACAAGTGCGCGCATTAATTTTTGCATCTTCATTTTCCTCTGCTGCTAAACCGAAGCTTGAGATAGGATTCAAATAATACCCAGATTCTTGCCAACTTTCGTAAATGCGACGGCCGCCTGATTGATTTGCTCAGCGGTTAGTTCTGCCGACATTTGCGTGCGGATACGGGCCTTGCCATGAGGCACAACTGGGAATGAAAACCCGATGACATAAATGCCTTCATCCACCAAAGCATCGGCCATACGGCTCGCGAGAGCTGCGTCGCCTATCATAACAGGTATGATCGGATGTTCGCCTGGCAAAAGATTAAAGCCAGAAGCGGTCATCTTCGCACGGAATAACTGTGCGTTTTTATGCAACTGCACCCGCAGCGTATCGGACCGTTCGAGTATCTCCAGGACCTTGATGCTGCTGGCGGCGATCACAGGCGGAAGGGTGTTGGAGAAAAGATAAGGGCGCGACCGTTGACGCAGCCAGTCGATGATTTCTTTTTTGCCCGACGTATAACCGCCCGAAGCACCACCAAGGGCTTTGCCCAGCGTTCCGGTGATGATATCAACGCGACCCATGACACCACAGTGCTCGTGCGTTCCGCGGCCGTTGGCGCCCATAAATCCCACGGCATGAGAGTCGTCGACCATCACGAGGGCATCATATTTATCAGCAAGATCGCAGATTTCCTTGAGTTTCGCGATGCTACCATCCATCGAGAAGATGCCGTCGGTCGCAATCAAACGGAACCGGCACTTGGATGCCGTTTTTAGGTGCTCTTCGAGCTCGTTCATGTCGTTGTTGTTATAACGGAACCGCTGCGCTTTGGAGAGGCGTATGCCATCGATAATACTTGCATGGTTGAGAGAGTCGCTGATGATAGCGTCCTCCGCGCCGAGAAGCGTCTCGAAGAGGCCGCCGTTGGCATCAAAACAGCTTGAATAGAGGATGGTGTCTTCCATGCCCAAAAACTTCGAAAGTTTGGCTTCGAGTTCTTTATGAACATCCTGGGTGCCGCAGATGAAACGGACCGAAGCCATTCCAAAACCGTGTTCTGTAAGGGCGGTTTGTGCGGCTTTTACGAGATCAGGGTGGTTCGCCAGACTGAGATAATTATTGGCGCAAAGATTGATGAGGTCTTTACCTTCGGCTTTGATTCGCGCCTGTTGCGGCGAGGTGATGACCCGTTCTTTTTTGAAAAGACCTTGGTCCTTGACAGCTTTCAGCTCTTGGGCGAGGTGCTGGAAATAATCACTTTTCATAAGATCCCCATAATCTAGGTGTCGGGACCGAAACTATAGAACGTATTGCGGGGTATCGACACAAAAAAAAAGACCCGGGGCGGGTCTTCGATAAGTTAGCGACGGGCTTTTTTCGGTTTGGGAATCAGGACCAGAGTGACTTCTTCGCGATCGTGATAAAGCTGCTTTGCCCTGATTTCAAACTTGTCTTCCGTGAGTCCACTCTGTTCCCAAAAAGCAAGCTGGCAGGCTTCGAGTTCGGCGAACCGCTTTTTCATGGGCAGTTTAAGATTGATGACGGCCCAGCTGCAGGTCTGTTCTTTAAACCAGCGAGCGACAAGCTCAATCACACGCTGAGGCTTCTCCACCATATCGCAGACCAGGAGATCCACGGCAGCTTTGGGCTTGAATTTAAAGGCGTCTTCGCTTTTATGGTCAACCATACCCGTAGCCATCAGGGATTCAGCCATTTTGCCATTATCAACGGCCGTTACGAAAAAACTGCGTTCGAGAAGCTGATAGGTCCATCCACCCGGCGAAGCGCCGAGATCAACTGCAGTTCCGCCGCCTTGAAGGCGGGCCGTACGTTCTTCCTCAGTGAGCAGCGTTACAAACGCCTCGTCCAGTTTAAGAGTCGAGCGGCTCGGCGCATCCTCTGGAAATTTGAGGCGAGGAATGCCACTACGCCATGGTGAGCTGCGTTTTTTCCAGCTCAATCCCATAACAGCGTTTCCGTAATCGAGGAAACAAATATGAATCGCAGGGGCATCATGGTTGCCGCGGTCGAGAGTAAAGCCGTTGCGTTTGAGGGCGTTCCCCATAGCTGGATGGAATTTTTTGCAGAAGTTGGCGAGTGCGCGCCCTTCGTTGGTATCAGGAAATTCCAAAACCAACTCGCGGAAATTCCGGAATTTGGTAGTCTTTAGGAGAGCTTCCGCAAGCTTCGTTGCGCGGTCACCTTCGGGCAGATCCTTAATATAACAGGCTTGCTCGAGAATGTGACGGGTGAAAACGAAGTTGGCGACCTTGGGTATCTCGGCTGCGCGTGGGTTTTCGGGGTCGTAGGGTGTGCCGTGATAGCTGACAACACCGTTATCGCCGTGAATTTCGGGATAACCGTCCCAACCGAGTGAAGCAAACTGATCGTGGGCCTCCGCTACGCAATCTTTTTCGAAACCAGGACGACAATAGAGTATAAAGCGCATAGGAGAGACCTTTCATCGCATGAACCGAAATGGTACATAATGGATTCCTGCAGTGAATGAAAGGCCGAATAGCATAAACGCCGGATTTTTGTCGAAAAGGAACCGGGATGGATCCACACCGTCTGCTCGAAAGGCTGCAAAATTCCTCGCCCTTGCGCCCGCCTGAGTGTTGGGCCCAGGGTGATTCCTGGATGATTTACCAGGAGCAATTCTGGGACAAGTTCGGGGTTATCCATCTCGATAATGTCATGACCTGGCATCAGGATCAGATTCGTATGTTTGGACGAAAAATTCCGCTGCCTCGTCTCACGGCTTGGTATGGCGATCCCGACGCGCGTTATGTCTATTCGGGCATAAGTAACGAACCAAAAGCCTGGATCAGCGAACTCTCAGACCTTAGAGATGTCCTAGAAGCGCGACTCGGCATTCGGTTTAATTCCGTTCTTGCCAATCGATATGCCGACGGCTCGCAGCACCAGGGCTATCATGCGGATGACGAAAAAGAGCTGGGCGAACGGCCGCTCATCGCCTCCCTATCGTTTGGCGCAGAACGGCGTTTTTTAGTGAAAAAAAAGACGAGGGGCAGTGAAGAACTATCACAAACGAAGACTTTGGATCTGCGTAATGGCAGCTTACTGCTGATGGGTGGCGATTTTCAAAAAGAGTACGTTCACGCTATCGCACGGACCAAAAAAAACTGCGAAATGCGAATTAATCTCACATTTCGCCTTATTCACATCTTATGAAAATGCTCTTTGAGGACCTTATGGCCTTCAAAACGAGCATCCAGGACTTTCATCATGATGAATATCCCGCCGATTTTCCGGTCGAGAAAAAGCACCTCACGCGGGGGGGCTTTTGCTTTGAACGAAAGCGCATATTTGGCTGCAAGCGTGGCGATACGAGTCGGTAGATCGCTTTTGGACCACATATAACAGCCGTTTCTATCGATCAGAACGGACGGAACGCGCGGATCCTGAGGCGGAAGCCAAGGCTCGACCGCCATAAAACAAATCTCCGTAAAAGCCTCGCGGGTTTTCTCGGACGCATCCCGGTTCAAAAAACCAATATCATAAGCCGCATTGAGAACCTTGGCAGAGTCTTTTTCCAGGGAACCGTCGATCATTTTTCTGTAAATTTTCAGAAAGTCAGCTTCAAAGCGCCTCACTGCGCCCCAATCCAGCAGCACGATCTGATCGTTGGTCTCGCCGATGCGAATCTTAAAGTTTCCGAAGTGCGGGTCGGTTTGCATCATCCGAAATTCAAAAAGTTCGCGCATAAACATCTGACAAAAAGCGACCGCTATCGCTGACCGGCGTTCGACGCTCAAGGCTAAAACTTCGGGGCTATCGATGTTTACCCCGTGTTCATAGGATGTGGTGAGAATACGTTCGGCGCTATAGCGCGGATAGGTCCGCGGTATTACAAATCGAACGTCGGATGCCACCAGGCCGCGGGCTTCTTCGGTGAAAGCCATTTCTTTGTGATAGTCGAGCTCCTGATGCAGCATGCTGCGAATCTCTTCAAATAGCTCATCAAAAGCTGAGTTATTTGTCGGCATGAGTTTGAGAAGACTGAGGATCGAACGGAGGGCTTTGACATCGCTATCGACCGCTTCTTCAACCCCAGGATACTGAACCTTTAAGCAGACCTCCTCACCCGTAGCTATGACGACCGCGCGATGGACCTGGCCCATTGAGGCTGCCGCAAGGGGCTTGGTATCGATTTTAAGCTCGGCAATCGCTTCGGGCGAGAGACGTTCTTTGATGAGGCGTTCGATTTCTTTCCACTCGACCGTGATGCTTTGTTCGTTGAGCATCTTCAGCTGTGCGACAACTTCTTCGGGCAGAAAATGTTCGCCATATAGGGCTAACATCTGTCCCACTTTCATGAGGCTGCCTTTCAATCGACCGAGCTCGCTCGTTAAGAGGCGCGCCTGGACATTCATGAGGGCTTTGAAGTTCTGGTCGCGGCCATCGCTATCCGTGAACGCACCTTTGATGCCGTTCATGGCCAAATGCGCTCCCGACTGGACAGCCAACTTAGTGAGGCTGAGACTGCGATCAAAAAGACCAGACCGTATTTTTTTAAGCGTTTTTTCTTCGGTCACACCGGACTCCTATCGAGAGTGTGACTATTGAAGCAGATCGAAGATGAGAAAACAATCCGCAAAGGGGGACAAAAAAGCCCCCTTGAGCGAGGGCTTCGACAATCACCAGATTTTGACTATTTCGTCGGGCTTCAGAACCATCGCATCACCTGCTTTGCAGGCGAAGGCCTCGGCAAAGGCCGGCTGGTTTTTGAGCTGCTGGTTCACGCGTGCATAACCGCGCGAATGCGGATCAGTCTTGAGCATCTGCTCGGCATACTTGGGAAGTTCAACGCCGCACCATAGGCGACCGTACTGCAGAAAGAAGGCTTTTTTCTGCTCGATCGTGCCTTTTCCTGCTGGGAAAGCGGCATGGTAGGCGAACGTTACACCTGTGAGGTCTCCGATGTTTTCGCCGAGAGTGAGTTCGCCGTTATGACCAATTTTGTTAAACTGATCGACAAACTTTTTGCCTCGCCCTCGAAAGGTTTCGATATCCTTATCGCTCATCCATTGGCGGAGTTTACCTTCCGAATCGTACTTCGCGCCCTGATCGTCAATACCATGTCCCAGTTCATGGCCGATCACGGCACCCACTGCTCCTAGATTCACTTCAATCGGGAGACTCGGATCGTAGAAGGGGTACTGAAGGATTCCGATCGGCATCACAAACTTATTGTCTGTCGAGCTGTAATAAGCGTTCACAGTCAAGGGGCCCATTCCCCAGCGATCTCGGTTTCGCGGTTTGAGGAGTTCGGCATACATGCGGGCCGTCTCGGCTTTATCGAGGGCACGTGCATTAGCTATAGGTGTGCCTCTTGTATAAGTGGCGGGGGGATTGAAATACCACTCTTCGTCATTGAGAGGTTTGACGAGCTGGAGTTTAGCTTTGCTCATCTTCTCAATGGCACCCTTCCTCCCTTCTTCGCTCAACCATGTGTTGGTTTTGACACCGTCAATGATAGACGCGCGAACTTTTTCAGCCAGATTAACGAATTTTTCCTGAGGGAAGTCAGGGAACATGACGGGAAGGAGCTCGGCATCCAATTCCTTAGTGAAGGTTCCCATAACCATTTGCGTACAGCGTTCTTCACGAACGGGGCGTACCGGGGAGGCGCCGAGGTGTTTTTGGTTAAACGCGTATTTCGTCTGGAAGAACTCAGGGTATGCATCGTCCATCAAGGAGGAAAGGCGATGGTAGAGATAGAGTGCCTTGAGATCGTCAAGATTGGCTTTCTCAAGGGTTTTTTCAGTGAAATCATAGGTTTCTGGGATAAAATGCCGAATATTAGCACGATCGGGAACCTTGGCTAGAGCCGCGTCGAGATGAAAGCTCGGATATTTCTTGAGAATGTCTTTTTTGGTGATCGAGCTTCTCTGGCTCCAGATCGCACGCATTTCCGAGGGGAGTGGATGAACCTTAGCAAATGCCGTTTCAAGGTTCAACACCGCTTTGGCGGAGTCGCTGGGTTTACTTTCGCCAATGGTGACAAAGAACTTCTCGAGAACTTTGACATAATCATCTGTAACTTCTGGCTTTAAGTAGTACGAACGCTCAGGAAGTGACTGCAATCCAACGTCAAAGTAAAAATCGAGGGTCTCCGGTTTGTCCTGGTTTGCTGCACTGCCGACGTCCACGAAGCTCGTCTCGGAAGCGTCACGTTGCGCCGCCAGAAACTTCAGGAATGCATCACGGCTTTTGAGGCTCTTGAGTTCGGTCAAGGTGGTGGCGACTTCCGAAAGCTCTTCTTTTTTGCGCGCTTCGGGGTTCATACAGGCATCGTAAACCGTGGCAAGAGTCTTCGATCGCTCCGGCAACGCTGCTTTACCATTGAGTTTGGTCTGCAGATCTTTGAGAAAAGTTTTTTTCCGGTCCAGAAGTCGCTCGCGTGAGTCCGAAAATGCGAAGGTATGATTACTGCGGTCGTCCCGGAGTTTAAAGCGACTCACAGCGGTCGAACAAGCGTACTCATAAAAGTTTTCGCAAGGGGATACGTTTTCATTGACCGGAAACTCCCTACGGGCTGGTATATCGCTCGTAGGAGTCGGTGCTACAGCTTGATTCGCAGCCAGAAGAGGGCTACAGAGAAGCCCGGCGAGCAAAGCAAGACGAGAGTTTTTCATGGAGGCTCCGTCAATAATTGATTTGTAAGTCTTTTTCACTTAAATCTTCTAGGGCGTATGCTGTTTTTTGCCAAGTACAATTCGGTTGGTGTGCATTTGATGCGCAGAGGCAGCAAAGCGGTGTGGATCCACAGTCAGCACCGAAAGTTATCGGAGTGTATTAGAATAAATAATTTTTTGAGAGGGGCGAACCTTGTTAAAAATAGATATGACTCTTTCGAGTCATATACCGATCCCCTCTAGTGCCGGCGAAACTTGGGCGAGTTTCCCGGCCTATAGTGTTTTCATCCCCAATATTTCATTGACGAGTCGCCTATGACTCTCAATCTGATCAATACTCTCGCAGAATTAGATGAGACCGTGCGGTCCAACCTCCTCACATTCGTTGAACGCGAGCTCGCCCGCGAATATGCCCCAAAGCATCGTAACAAAGCCTTGAAAATGAGTCCTGATGCCATCGCCGCGCTGAAACTCTCTGGTGAACGCATGACTGCTGAGGTTCGCGAAGGCGGCAAATCCTATCGCACCGACATGACCTTTCCTTTATTTGACCTCGACAACGATTACACACTGCTCGTATGCAGCTGCCAGCGTGATGTTTTGAGCCTAGAGGCTCAGCGCTGTGCCCATATGTACTTTTTTCAGGATAAAGTTCGAATCGCCCTTGAGGTCCTCAAACAAAAAGCGGCTTCGGCCGATGACCCCCTCCAAAGTCTGACGACTCTTTTGGAGATCTCCGCGGAGGAGGATGAAGACCGTTGGCTCAAAGAATTCCGATGGCGCTGGATATTTGATGCAAACCGTTTCACACTTCATTTTGAGCAGGAGGCACGCGATCGTTATGAGCCTGATGCCGCATGGCGATGGGTCAGGAATCTAAACGTTGAAGAATGGCTCAAACTCGAACCGGGGCGGGCACGGGCGGCGACGCCGGAGCAGGATGTGTTTGACTTGTTTCTGGAAGCCAAACTCAAGGGCGTAAGTCTCTCCGACGGTCATCGGACTCTCACACTCGAATCATCCACTTGGTCATTCTCGATTACCGAAGACGCGAACGGCCTTAGCATTAAACCGGATTTTCCGCCGAAGCATCTTTGTGTTGAGGGCAGGGGCGTCATCGGCTGGTTTGAGCAAAGCGGAAGTCTTACCCTCATCGAGCTGCATGCCCGCGAAGAACAGTTCCTTCATTACCTCACACGCATGAACAAGCCTTTTCCGCTTGAGCACAAAGAGCGTGTTTTGGAAATGCTTGGCCGCATGGACAGTGCTGTGTTTCGCCTCAATGCCGAAAATACGGGTCCTGATACCCCCGCAGCTTATCAGGCAATCCTGCGTTTAACTCCTTTCAAACGCGGAGGCATGCGTATTGAGCTTCGTATGCAAATCGAAACCGGCCTCTGCCTTGTGCCGGGAACCGGTTCCGAGCGGGTGACGAAAGTCAAAGGGAACGGCAGCTGGGAGCGCGATTTAAGGGAAGAGGTTCGAAAAGGGGAGCGCTTGGTCGAAGCCCTTGGCCTTGAATATCTGCCTCAACCCGAACCCGGAGTCTGGATCGCTTTTAATGACGGTAAAGCACTTGAATGTGTAGCGCGCATCGAAGAGCAGAAGGGAAAGGCCGATTTTATTGTCGAATGGCCGAGTTTTTTGGCCAAAAAAACTTATGACATTGCCGCTCCCTTGACGACGACCAACCTCAAGGTGAGCGTCGGCGAAAAAAAGGATTGGTTATCCGTCGAAGGCTGGCTTGAACTGGATGACGGTCACAAGCTAAGCCTGCGGGACGTTTTAAAAACGATCAAACGCCGCAATAACTACCTTCAGCTGCCTGACGGGCGGTGGTCACTGATTCCCGAACATTTTAAAGATAAGCTGGAACCGCTGGCCGCGAGTATCGATATTGAGGACGAGACCGGGGAGATGACACTCAATCTTTCCGCTCTTGATGACGAGGCGCAGCTGGCGGCGATTGAACAGTTTCCTTTTCAGGAGAGTTCAAAGAAATTCTGGAGCCTTGTCGCGCGGGCGCGCAAAAGCCGCGAGACTATAGTTACCCTCCCGAGCGGCCTTGATGCCGAATTGAGGCCCTACCAAAAAGAGGGCTTTTTTTGGCTTTCACGCCTGGCTGAATGGGGTCTCGGTGCGTGTCTTGCTGATGACATGGGGCTAGGGAAAACCGTACAGACCCTCGCGATACTCTTATCGCGTCAGGCCAAGGGACCTTCTCTCGTCATTGCTCCAAGTTCCCTGAGCTACAATTGGCAAAACGAAGCCGCTAAGTTCGCGCCTGAGCTCAGGATCATACAGATGCGCGAATTATCAGGCCGGGGACTCGGCATGAGTTTTAAAGCGGGTGATGTTGTTGTTGCGAGTTACGGCATGATTATGCGGTATGCCGAAAATCTCAGCGAAACGAAATGGAATGTTTTGGTTCTGGATGAAGCGCAGCTGATCAAGAACGCTCTGACCAAAACAGCAGGTGCAGTCCAAACTTTGGACGCCGAGTGGCGCGTGGCGCTCAGTGGGACACCCATCGAAAATCACCTGGGTGATCTCTGGTCACTTTTTCGCACCATTTCCCCAGGACTTTTTGGGGAATGGGAAAAATTCAAAAGAAGTTATGTTTACCCTATAGAACGAGAAAATTCAGAGGTGGCGAAACTCCGCTTGAAGAATAAAATTGCACCTTTCGTTTTGCGCCGTATGAAAAAGGATTACCTCACGGAGCTTCCCGAAAAAACGGAAGTCGACCTTTGGATCGACCTGAGTACCGAAGAACAGACCGCCTACGATGCGATGCGGGGCGAAGCTATTGAGAAGGTCCAGATTCTGGTTGAAGAAGATCCGGAAGCCAAAACTCAGATGCAAATCCTTGCCGCACTTACCCGGCTTCGGCAGGCGGCTTGTCATAGAGCTTTGGTTGATGAAAGCTATGAGGGCACATCAAGCAAAGTCGAGGCCTTGAAGGCGCGATTGGAAGAACTGAAAGACGCCGGCCATGCCGCTCTTGTTTTCAGTCAGTTCACCCGTTTTCTCAAGATTATCCAGCGCGAGCTTAAGGCTCAAGGTCTCAAGGTTCTCTATCTCGATGGTTCAACGCCAGCTAAAGAGCGGCTGCGTCTGGTCGATGAGTTCCAACAGGGTGATTATGATGTATTTCTGATTTCCCTTAAAGCGGGTGGCACGGGGCTCAACCTTACACGCGCCAGCTATGTGTTCCATCTGGATCCCTGGTGGAACCCGGCGATTGAAAACCAGGCGAGCGATCGTGCCTATCGAATGGGGCAGAAACGAGCTGTAACAGTTTATCGGATGCGTTCCCGCGGAACGATCGAAGAACTGATCCATGCGATGCATGGAGAGAAAAAAGCTCTGGTGGAATCGGTATTGGAAGGGCGGCTGGAAGCAGACAAAGTGAAGTGGAAAGACCTTTGGACGGCATTATGGCCCGAATCAAACACGAATAAAGCGGCCGAATCCCCTTGGAAAAAGCCCCCCTCTCAAAGGGAAGAGGGCTTGTTCTGAGGACGTGTCATTTCCAAGCTTTAGCAGAAGTTTGGCGACCGACTGGTGATTGCGAAAGACTTGCGACTTCCACATAACCGCGGTTGAGGACATTTGCCCAGCCACCTTCGATTTTAACGAGTACCGGGTCACCTTTTGAAAGGTTGCCGACTGTCTGAGCGGTTGCCGACGGACCATTGTGAAGAGCCGCGGAGGCAGCACTTACGTAATAGACGCGCATGTCACCACTTGGAACTTGTACAGCAGTTGCCGCAGGAGCAGCCGTTTGGCCTGCAGGTGCAGCAGGAGTCGCAGACGCGTCAGCTGTTGCAGGAACTGCATCGGTTGCAGCGGGAGCTGGCGCTGCGGCTGCAGCGTCAGTTGCAGGCATTGTGCCTTCAGCACCGGCAGGAGTAGCAGCTGCTGTTTCTGCGCCGGCTGGAGCGGCAGGGTTTTCCGAATTTAAAAGTTCTGGAGGGATATCACTGGGAGTGCCTCCTGCTGCAGCGGCTGCATTTGCAGCACCACCGTTTGCATCCTCAAAAGCCACGTTGCCGTCGCTTGAGTTTGCTTCGGCGCCTTCAACGGCCGCTTCTGCGTTACCATCGGCGTTCGCCGCATTGCCCTCATCTGATGCTTCCACTTCATCTGCTGCTTGGTCGTCACCGCCGGACGAGCAAGCCGTTAGACCCGGCATCGACAAGACGCCTATCAACATCCATTTGACAGAGTGCCTCAATTTCATGTGCTGTCCTTTCCTGTGACATGACACGTTCCTGGTCTTTCTTTCGGAGGGTATAGTTTTAACTTTAAGGCGTCCTGACTAACTCTTTGAAATGACTGTATGTATTTCCTTCCTGACGGCACGTCATATTCTATGCTTTCCAAGGGGAGCGACTTATTTCTTTTGTCGAATTCGCTTTGGCGAAAGGCGAAGGAGGGAGACACTTTCTTGAAAATATGGGAGCTTAAGCTGTTATCGGCGCCCACGTTTTTAGCGCTTCATGAGGTTAGTATTATGGTCCAGTCGGCTTGGGGTTCGCGTGAGACGCAGTTTTTCTATTCCCTCACTCCCGAAAAAGTCCTCGACGCTGTGGAACATTCCTTGGGGGTACGGTGCACGGGACGAAGCATGGCCCACGCAAGTATGGAAAATCGCGTCTACGAGATTGAACTCGAACGTGATGAGAACGATGTTTCGCCGGCTCGCTCACTTGAACATTTGGTCATCGCGAAGTTTTATCGTCCAGGTCGATGGACCAAAGAACAAATTCTTGAAGAGCATTCGTATCTGAAAGCGCTCGATGCAGAGGAAATACCTGTCGTGGCGCCGAAGGCGTTCAAGGATGGGGCGACCTTACATCAGCTGGAAGACAGCGGTATTTATTATGCAATATTTCCGAAAGTTGCGGGACGTTCGCCCCAGGAAATTACCTTAAGTGAGATTGAGCAGATCGGACGCCTCCTGGGACGTATGCACAACGTCGGCGCGCAGATCAAAGCGCAGCATAGAATTCGCCTGACGCCCGAAGTTTATTTAAAAGAGAATTTCGCTTACCTCATCCGGGAGAATCTACTCCCTGAACGTTTGCGAGGACCCTTCAGCGAACTCGTGGAACGGCTGGCGAAAGTCGCCGCGCTTCGCTTTAAGGGGATCGATAATATATTGATCCATGGCGATTGTCATATGGGTAACCTCCTTCAGTTTGGGACCCATTATTCATGGGTGGATTTTGACGATAGTTTGATCGGTCCGGCTGTTCAGGATCTTTGGCTCCTCTTACCTGGACGCGATTTATACGCGCAGCGGATGATGGATCATTTGATCGATGGTTATGAACAAATGCGGCCTTTCCCACGGGAGACTTTGAACCTGATTGAATTATTGCGGAGTTTTCGGATGATTCATTTTGCAGCCTGGATTGGCAATCGAAGGGATGATCCGGCGTTTATTAATGCATTTCCGCAGTATGGATCGGATGGGTATTGGCAGGAGTTGTATAATGATTTGATTGACCAGGAGGAGTGGGTTTTGAAGGATACCTGGGGTTGATTGTTTTTGTTTTTTTCGTTGCCTGTTTTTCTTTTTTGGACTTGCCTTACTGTTGAATGCGGCTTCGCCCTTGAGGCTCTGCCTCAAACTCCGCTGGGGGCCTCCAATGGCCCCCAAGACCCCCTCATTGGCCAGGGCTACGCGCCCTGGAACGCCGGTTCTTTAATTAAGTTTTTTAGGACATCTCTAGCATGCGGTCGATGGAGCGCTTTGCTTTCAGTCTCAGCTCTTCGTTGAGCGTTATTTCGTAACGATCATAGAGGAGCGCATCCAGGGTGTCCTGGAGAGTGATTTGGGCCATGTGGGGACAGCGGTGACTGCAGAGACGAAGGACCTCTTTGTTTTTGTGCTCGGCTATGATGTTGTCGGCCATTGCACACTCGGTGAGGAGGAGATAACGGGAGGCGGAAACATCGCGAACGTAGTTGATCATGGCCGAGGTTGAGCCGGAGAAATCCGAGGCGTCGACGACATCGGGTGGACACTCGGGATGGGCGAGGACAACCACGTCGGGGTATTGGGCACGGACGTCTTTGATGTCCTGGACCGTAAAAAGATCGTGGACTTCGCATTTGCCGTGCCAGCCGACAAAGACCTTTTGGAGGACACCATCGGTTTTGAGTGCGGAGTCGAGAACATTCTCAGGGAAAATTATTTTTTTGCCGGTAGCCTTGGCGATGTTGCGCGCAAGATATTCATCGGGAACAAAAATGATTTGATCCGAATCAATCTGCTGCGCGATCTTCACCGCATTTCCTGAGGTCACACAAATATCAACCTCGGCTTTCACTGCTGCATACGTATTGATGTAAGCAAGAACCGGAACGCCGGGAAATTGTTTTTTAAGAGCCTGCACGTCTTCGGGCGTGATGCTTGAGGCAAGGGAGCAACCTGCTTTTTTAGAAGGGATCAGGACTTTTTTTGTTGGATTTAAGATCTTCGCCGATTCTGCCATGAACTCAACGCCGCAAAAAACGATGATGTCTTTTGTGGTTTCCGCTGCCTTGCGGCAGAGTTCCAGGGAGTCGCCTTTGATATCGGCCACACAATGAAAAAGCGCCGGTTCCATATAGTTGTGCCCAAGGATGACGGCGTTGCGTTCTACCTTCAGGCGATTGATCTCATCGACGAGGACAGCTTTTGCCTCGATTTCAAAGTCGGGTAATAGGCCACCGAGCTTCGCGTGCATGGAATCGAGAGTTTGTTGACTTGAGGTCATTGCAGCTTTCATCGCTTTTCCTCCGACGTAATGGGTCAGAAGTTTCTCTAATTCGATGCAGAATTGCAACCCTGAAACAGGGGCAAATCCGTACCTGATAAGGCGTTGATTTCGATAGTGAAATAAAAAACAGCGCCTCGTTAAGGCGCTGTCTGAAGGCTTTTTGGTTTTTGAGTCGAGACTTAGGGGGCAATTGCCTGATGCAATTCGAACGTACTTGTCTTTGTCGTCGTAGCACCTGTTTCAGGTGTCGTGGTTACGCTGTCGATCTTCAGGAGGTTTCCTTTGAAACTTCGTGATTTTGAAGCATCAACGACGAAGCTACCGTCAAACTGCAGAATGCGCCCAGTGCTCGTTGCAATAATCTGACGAGGCCCAACTGTTGTTGCGCCGGGGGCACAAACACCTTGGATATCAAAGAGATCGTCAGCAACCTGAACCGAGCCTGCGGCCGGATAGAAGCTTTCCGTTGGACGACAACGTCTTTGGAATTTAGGGTCGATCGTCGCCGAAGGATTGGCAGCGTCGAGAGTCATGCTGATTTCCTGGGTGGTGGCTGTGTTACCGAGACCCGAAACCGATTTCTCACGGATATGACCAATCAGTTGGAATGGAAGTTCCTTGTTTGCGACCGGGATAGGCAGTGTTCCGTCGGCGCGGACAGCAAAGCCCGCAGCGAGTGCACCAACCATGAGAAACATTTTACACGGATTCGCGACGTTCATACATAGGCCTCCGTTCCATATCTTTGTCGATCTTAGTAACTGTACTTGTCTGATCTTTCCCTGCCAACTTGTATCCTTGTCGACCTGATAAAAGGCAAACGGGTTGGTTTTCGTAGGGTTCGATCAAAGCACGAATTCGACGAGCAAGGTCAAAAATTCGTGGGTCATGGGTCCTAGGTTTATACTCTTCTTCAGGCCAAAGTCGAGACGCAATTTCATGTTTTCCCACAAAAGTGCCGCGACTATAGAGTAGCTCCAAAAAGTCGTAAATTAAAGGCTTGTCATGCAGCGCTATCCATTTCTCTTGCACGCAGATTCTACGTAGATCAGGATCCATCTGCATGGAATAACTCAGTGAGTAATCAAGATCCTTAAACTTTTCATTCACGAGGTATGTTAGATAAATGCACTCTTCTGGGTTCAGATAGCAATGAAGGAAATCGAGACTCGTTTCGAGTGAATCGAACTTGCCGAGGTCTTTGTAAATGCAGGCCTGGCTGTACAAGGCTTTGATGATGAAATAATGCCAGTTCTGAGCGGCTGCTTCCCGAATGCACAGCTGCAAATATTTTTTTGATAGATTTGCATCCTGATGAAAGACATGGCTCACATTCGCTCGGACGAGGTAAAGACTGAGCTTTTGGTCGAGATTCACCAAATCTTCCAGCTCTTCCATTTCACTGATGAGACGGTCAATGTCCTGAGGCTTTTTTAGGGAGTAATAAACATTTGTTAAACCAAGGACGGCTTGAAAATAGTCTTTCACCGTCTCGCTTTTGTCGGCGAGGATTTTGAAGAGCCTTTCGGCCATCTCATATTCCTGGTCGGCATACGCTAAGCGGGCCGTGGCATAGAGGTAAACGTCCGACTGTTTCTGCTGAAACTGAGTAAGGTCACGGAGTACCGCTCGCGACTCGGTCACACGATGCATTTCAAACAGCGCCATGGATTTACGCATCTGCATCATAAAATAGTGATCGAGCGAAGGGCTGCTTTTTTCGCAGTGAAGGTCAACCATAGCAACCACTTGCTTAAAGCGGCACTGATAGAAGAGTTCTTTAACCTCACTTATCGTTTGGTCCCAATCCATAACTCACCCCTTCACCTGTCGGTGCCTCTGAGCCTTAGCTCGCCGTTACCACTGCTAATAGGTAAGGGGTATGCATAATTCAAGCCAAGATTTTAATACATTGATATGATTGGGCGTTGTCAGCTTTTGAGGAAATCACAAAGGGCGAAATGGGTTTGCCGGTTTACTTTTGATACCAAACCATAGTTTCGCTGGGACTCATGTATTATAATGACTTGGTGAGCAAAGAATTCTGTGCCTGCGGATGGGTAGCGCGCAAGACTTCCTGATTTTCTATGCAATGTTGCCATAGTAAAGGCTTCCACGAGGGAAGGCATGACCAAGGCAAAGCCGGATAAAGATAAACGAGGGGTCCTCGTCTGTATATCAGGTAAAAGTCAAAATGAGCTCGTGAAGCTTCGTCGCGACAACACCATATTCGGGCGGGAAAAAGCAGATATAATCGTGACCGATCTTGAGGTCTCTGCTACCCATTGCCAGATTCAATGTATTGAGGACACGTATCATATCTTTGATATGAATAGCAGTAACGGCACGTTTGTGAACGGTCAACGCATCGTCAAAGCGCGGCTGAAAGAGGGCGACGTCGTGGAGATCGGCAAAACCGTTTTCCGCTTTGCCCTCGAAGACGAAAAAAATGTTCGTCACATTCCTACACTTTATTCCTCGACGAAAAAACAAGCTGAGACCAGCTCGCTCGTCGATACGATGATTGAACGCGAGTTAAAGCAGGCGAACAAGGTCTATCTTGAAATCGTCGTGACCTACGGGAACAACGAACGCGAAACGATAGAACTCCATCAAAAGCTCGTTTACATTGGACGTGCCTCAAGTTTCGGGCATTTTGATCAGGACACTGAGATCTCCCGGAAGCATCTCATGATCAAGCTGAACGACACGGGAGAAGTATTTATTGAAGATCAGGGATCGACCAATGGCGCCTTCCTCAATGGCCAAAAGATAAGCGGAATGCACCGTGTTCAGGCTACGGATGAGGTACGTGTTGGCCGCTGCATTTTGCGTATCGTCGCGAAAAGCTGAGCGAATTTTTATTGCAGTCGCTCAGCAAAGGTCGGGCGGGCTGCTACGTATTTGAGTTTGATGGTGATAGGGGTGCCATGATCAATTGGATCGTGGCGTTTTTATTTTTAGGGATCAGAGAGGGGCCGCGGGATTCAGAAACGTAAACTTTTGAAAATCTGTATCGCTGCAGGGCGTGAGTTCAAAGGACGATTTTGAGAAGCGCGGCGCCGTGAGACAGAGCGATGGGTGTGCAAGGTTTTGAAAGGAATACTGGTCTTCCCCTTCAGGACGAACAGTCCAAAGCTGGGCCATCGATGCACTGCAGGCACTTTGAAGCGCAACAAATGATGCGCCGGTTTTAGACTGGCTTGCGTGGATGCAGGTACCATCTGATTTCAGACTGAATTGTACCGGACCTTGGGTCGAGAGCGCCGCGAATCGTTTGAGCACGTCCTCGTTGCAGGCTATATCGATGACCCGGCCACCTTTCAGCGTAAGGCAACGCGCGAGGCCGACGGATTTGAGAAAAAAGCTTTCTGCGGGAAGCCCACCCGAAGTTTTGCCGTCCGCAAGGCTCAGGCCGGAATCGGAGGGAGTTTCCTCATCCTCCTCCATCTCGGGCACATAACGGGCATTGCCACCCGGGTGGTCGACTGATTTGCAAGCGGAGAAGACGAAGGTTACGAATAATGCGAGGGCGAAAGGATAAGTCCAAAATGAAGCAAAACCGAGAGCTTTGAAGTTCATGGACGGGCTCCTTTTATTCGGCGGCTAAGGGTTAGCTTAGTCTACCAAATTTAAGCCTTCGCCGCCTTAACACGTGGCGTTTTACTGAGAGCAGCGCGGACCGGCTCAACGAGATTGCACAGATGCGCCTTGAAACGATAGGGCGGCTCAAGGACAGCATCGTCGGGATCACAGCTGGCCACAACCTTGAGGTAGGCCGGACCTCCGAGAATAGTGCTTAATTTTGAGCCTTGGACCTTGAGAAGCGAATAGGTATTGATCCGACTCGTGGAAGAGATTTCGAACTGCAGGTAATCGGCGCTTTGAAGTTTGGCTTCGGCCGAGACCAACGCATAACTTAAGGCATGATCATGCGGAAGGAATGCGAGGCGATTGGATTGGGCTTCTGGTTTTTTCAAATGAAAAGCCGCGAGGTAATCACGCTCGATTAATTCGGCAAGGTTAGTTGGTATATGCCGCAGGCTGCGCATGCGCCTATTGCCTGTGCTCCCTTTGATGTCGGTGCCTTCATAGCGGCTGCCTATGGTCACTATCGTCGCATGTTCGGGAAGGTAGCGCACCATTTCTAAAAACGCATGGTGTCCCTCGCCATTCGTCATTTGTTCTTCTATAAAAATGAGATCCGGCGTAAAAAAACGAGGCTCGTAGACCAGGCTGTTTTTCTGCAGCGCAGTGTGCACTTCGTATTTACGACGATCTGCATAACGCAATATCGTCGTCCGGAGAGCTGGCGACTGGATAGCGAGAAATATTTTCGGCCGAAGTCCGAGGTCGACACGGCCCAGGTATTCGATGGTTTCTTTAATGGCTGTTGGTTCAGCCCGAGCCATCACATCCTTCGCCCAGTTCACGACCAGCGCCTCAGAAAAGCGATAACTCAGATGAGATTTTTGCCTTTCGATAACCACGGCATTAATTTCGTTGAGGCCAAACCGTTCGGCAAAGGCCCCGCGAATCGCAATCGTGTCGCCCACGGCCGCAATCGTTTTGGACTCGATCCACAAGGTTTGAGGCCCTATCCATACGACGCGCGCAGGTATATTAATTTCGATTTTCTCTTCAAATTTCTTAAGGTCGCTATGAATATCGAGTATAGATTCCATTCCCGAAGTCGCAAATTCGAATCTTTGCAGCCATTCGCTGTCCTCGAGATCCGTGGGGATGATGTCGCGAAAGCCTTCCATACTCGCGGCCCGCATCAGTTCGTAATCGTTTCGACTATTCGAAAGAAGCAGGCGCGCGCCGATGATGTCGGGGATGTTGGCGAAAGTTTGGATATGTTTGATGGCAACATCGCTTGGCCATTCGTCACCGAGAATGAGGATTTTCGCGCGTTTTACGCAGATCTCTTTGATGAGTGCTTCCAGGTTTTCAAAAAAATACACCTGGTAACCTATATCGTCTAAAATGCTGGCGCGACGTTGGTGCACTTCTTCGATTGAAGAACAGAGCCAGTAAATTCCTGAACGTTTCATTTCCACTCCGAAAAGCTCACGCCCGACTCTGGGGGCTACGCGTGGTACCATCGCCTCATCGGCTGTCCCGGCTGTTTACCTTACCCAGAGACCTCGATCTCGCCTCGGTCAATGCAGGGCAACTCTTTAAAACAAAAGAAAATTCAGGACTTATTCCTATGTGTGCCAAGCGCAGGCCCGGCTCCGAGGATCATTCAATCGTTTTTGGTTTCGGATTCGTTGTTGAGAGGCCTTAAAAAAGGCAGTTGATGGACATCGGCCTCTTCGTCAATGATTTCTTCGACCAAGAGTATGTTGTGATAGGGGATATGAAGACTCTGGGTTCGGCGAAAACGTTTGCTAGCGACGTCTTCTTCCGGGAGTATAATCTTTTTTGTTGAATCTTTAAAAACGAAATGACTTAGACAAACGAGACCGGGTAAATTACTCGGTTGTATTTGACGCACTAAAACTTCAAGAGCTTGATCCTGGTGCTTTTCGAGAAAACGAACTCGGAATATCGTCTCTCTTTTTTGAACCACTTTCAGGTCTCTCTATGACATTGTGCGTTGATTGCTGCTTCAGTCGTGTAGCAGTAGGTTTCGCATCCTCTCGGCCCTCGTGTCAAGCTCCGGGCAGTTTTTCCTTGTCTTAAGGGGGCGCTGTGCTAAAAATATCCCTTCTTTGAGGCATTGCCCCAACCGCCTTATTATTTAACTTCTATCTTTCCGTAGGAATGCCATGAAACCGTTGACACCTCATTGGGCTGATCAAGCCGCAGCCCGTGTGATTGCTACTTGTGGCGAACAGGATGTTTACACAGTCGCGAGTGGCATTACCCCGAGTGGAACAGTTCACATCGGCAACTTTCGTGAGGTGATCACAGTCGATCTGGTCGCGCGGGCTCTTCGGTCCGCCGGAAAAAAGGTGCGTTTCATTTATAGCTGGGACGATTTTGATACTCTTCGTAAAGTACCGAAGAATCTCCCCAACCAGGACATGCTTCAGGACAACCTCCGTCGACCGATCAGTCGCGTCCCCGACCCATATGGCGAAGATAAGAGTTATGCAGCTCATAACATCCGCGTCTTCGAAAACGAAATCAAAGGTGTCGGCATCGCGCCTGAGTTTCTCTATCAAAGCGATCGCTATGGCTCTGCGCTCTATGCTGAATCGATCAAACACGCACTGCAGCACACCGATCAGATCAAAGAGATACTGAACGTCTTCCGGGCCGAACCCCTAGCGGACGACTGGTTGCCGACGGCTATTTACTGCAGTGCCTGCCAACGCGATAACATGGTTTATGAGCGTTATCCCGGCGATTATGCTTACGAATATAAATGCGCGTCCTGCGGCAACGAAGAAAAGATCGACATTCGTCACACCAAAGACCTAAAACTCAACTGGCGAACTGATTGGCCTATGCGCTGGGCCTATGAAAAGGTCGATTTTGAGCCGGGTGGCAAAGATCATTCGAGCGATGGTGGGTCTTTTGATACGGGCAAAAAAATAGTGAAAGCCCTATGGGGTCGCGAGGCCCCCCAATATCTTCAATATGACTTCGTATCGATCAAAGGCCGTTCGGGAAAAATGTCCTCGTCGAGCGGGGACCTCATCACTTTGAGTCAGGCCCTAGAAATATACGAACCTCAGATGGTGCGTTGGATCTTCGCCAACCAAAGACCAAACACCGATTTCTCCATCTCGTTTGATACCGACGTCATCAAAGTTTATGATGAATTTGATAAAGCTGAGGCTGCAGCACTCGGTGGCGAACCTGCAAATCCTGGCAAATGGCCCGTTCTCCGCCGTGCGTACGAACTGTCGTGTGTCGCAGATGTCCCCGAAAAAGCTCCTTTCCGGGCACCCTTTCGTGAGTTGACGGGTCGATTGCAGATCTTTGATGGAGATATTCAAAAGACTTGGGACCGGTGGTACGGTGCAAGTGCACAGGGTCCCCAAGACAAAGCTGCGTTTTGGTCACGCGCCGAACGTGCCTGGAATTGGATCATGACGGGCGCACCCGAAGAATTCCGATATCATGTGAACAGCACACCGGTTAAGGTCGTGCTGAGCGAACTTCAAACCAATGCTGTTCAAGCTCTCGTAACTCTGCTGGATAAGGTCGATCTTGAAACGATCGAGCCCAAGGATTTAAATCAAAGGCTCTTTGATGATATCATCCATACGACGGGTTGCGATGGGAAGGAATTCTATCAGGCCGTCTATCAGAAAGTGATCAATCGCGATCAAGGCCCTCGGCTCCCAAGCTTCCTCAAGGATCTGGGTGCGGAACGGATTAGGCGACTCCTTTCTGATGTGTAACCATCAGGAGCGAAAAGATGTCTAAGCGCCTTCGGGCTTTTTCTGCGACCATTGCTCTCTTTCTTCTGACATCGGCCTTTGCCTGTACTCATCTCAGGCATTTGCTCGGCGTAGTTGCTGATAAGCCCCAGGTGCATCTTATGTCGGTCGACGTAAAGTCGATCAGCATAAAAAGCATGAATCTCGATTTTATTCTGGAGATCTTCAATCCAAACAGTTTCAGCGTCGATATTGAAGAGCTTCAGTATTCCGTCCGTAGCCTCGACTTCGTTTTAGGCACCGGTGCCTATAAAGATGTTATTACCCTCAAAAGCCACGATAAAATCCAGGTTCATCTGCCTTTCCAGGTTGCCCCCGATAATCTTGTCAAACTCATGAAAAAGTACTTAGAGAATCCCAAAGAACTCAAGGTCAAACTCGAAGCCAACCTTTATCTGGGGACAGCGATCGGTAAACTGGACATGAATTTCCAAGAAGAAAAAACGATCATGAGGGGTTTTGTGCCGAATTGAAAAGCGAGTGGAAAAGAGAAGGAAAGGACAGTCTTGATGAATTTGCCTTGTACCCTCGTGATGCTCTTTAGTTGCTTTTCGTTTCCCGAATCACCTGATCGTATCACTCTGAAAGGCGTTCGCAATGCCGACACGCCCGGTGCGTCGGCGTTATTTGCAGCACTTCCTCAAGGCATGGATGTTGTCCCGCGTGAGAAGATCTTCCTGGACTGGTTTTCTGCAGGTTACATTCCGGAAAGATACAGCCGATTCAAGGCCATACACGTGAATGCGCGCGGCCATCAACTGGTATACTGGGTCGGTGCTGATTATCTTGCGCTCGGCAACGATAACGATTTTGTGTTGACGCCTCTTTCCTGGACAACGGTCAAGATTCTCGCGGCGCGATGGAGGATGTTGATCCCGACTCAGAAAATGGTCGATCAGATTTATCAGCAAGCCGATCGGATTCATTGGCCGCATGCCTATCCTCCCTCCGATGAGATGCGTTCGACAGCTTACCTGTTGAATCATAATCAATGGATTCAGGAACGAAGCGCGATTGAATGGAAATACCATCCCCTCATCGCTGGTCATAAAAAAGACCTTGTCGTCACACCACGACTTTTTGAAAAACCTCAAAAACTCGCCATATATGGTTGGCAGAATCTGGGTAATGGCGCTGCAATTCAGCCTGTTTCACTGTGGCACGGCAAATTTTATGTGGATTACAGTCATGGTATTCGATTTGTAACACCGGAGGTCGAGCTCGATGGCAAACCAACGACTGTTCAGGCCATACTGAAAGATCCCGAGCTTGCGCCGCTGCTAAGCTTTGAAGGCGCGTTTGATATCTGTGCGGTATTGGACTATTCCTGCGACTAGAGAGGAATCAAGCCGCTGACGTGCGACCACCCATGAGCTTTTGGATGGCCTGACTTCGGCGTTTATAGGCTTCGAGAAGTTTCCATTCAACGGCGGGTATATCCCTCACAAGAACGTGCGGGACTAAAAAGCCTGAGGAATCCTCGAGAGCTTTCAGCTTGAGATGGAAGGAACTGTTTTCGAGTAGAACATTATCTTCATAACAGAAATTGCCCGGTAGCAATATCTCCGAATAATTGCTGTTGAACAACTCCATTTTGCCTTGATCCAACAAGAATATGTAATGCCCTGAAAAATCTTTGATCACTTTATCTTTCTTGATCTCGAATGGTTCCAGCGATCGAGCTATTTTATGGAGCAATGGCGAATAACGTATAGGTGAAAAGAGCTGACTGTGTTCGAGCTGCCTTCTTTTCGCAATATTGCTCGTAAAGCTTTCGGATAGGTTGTTTCGTATGAGAAATGCCTGGAAAACCCGAGCAGGAATGCGGAGCAGCTCCACCCAACCTTTGCTTCGCAGTTCATCAAGTGCCATTTCTGGTTCGTCATTGATAAAATACCCTGCCTGATATTCAAGGTCACTGAAAGCCGAGACCTTGTGGCTTGCGACTATGCCTTTCAATATCAGAAAAACGTCCTGTGATGATTTTACCAGCGAGGCGATAGGGAAGTTGGGCTCGACACGGAGGACCTCCTGATTTAAAAGATCGTAAAAAGATCCGAATGGTACTGTCGGAAAATGGTGATGAAGGGATCGAGCCGCAATTTCCTGGCGATAGTCGACATGACCTTTGATCAGATGATCCGTTTGCCCGAAGACTGCTTGGCTGCCATAAATCTGCTGAGTCATGCTCAGCGGTTTCGTGCCGTGGGAGAAGATGATTTTGGTTGATTTGTCCTCACGGAAATCACTCGCCTGACCATGGATGAGCCCCCCTCCCGAATCGATCTTTTTGAGGTCCGATTTTTCGAGGTAACTGGCTTTAATTCGATTGAATAGCTCGCGTGTGAGGCCTGGTTTTTGGGTGTCTTCGTCTATCATGTTTTCCAGGATTTGAAACGATGTGATGTCGGCCAGATGATGATAGGTTTTATAGCCTTCAGGTCCCATCGCCCGGAATTTCAAAAAGTAGGTCTCAACCGGGTGAGGGGAGAGGGATGGAAAAACTTCCAGACCATCAACGTTATTCCAAGTTTCAGCTGCGAAATCCTGAACTGAGAAAAAGCTGTTAAGAACAGGCATATTTATGTTCAAAAGTGCGCGAAGTTTGTTATCAACCGATTCCCTCACGATACGTGGGGCGTAATATTCGATCTTTTTATCGCCGAGCATCAACTCGCAAAGTCCAGCAAAGTGATCGTCGTGGGCATGAGTCTGGAAAATACCTTTGACTGAGTTCAAACTCAGACCAAAAGATCTCAAAGTGTAAGAAATAAAGGGACCGGCATCGATCAGATAAATATCCGGACCATAACAGATGATAGAGGCCATCGATGGATGGTGAACGTCCCAACCATCCCCTTCCCCGCTATTTACCACCGAGAAAAACTCTGGCGTAAGGGCTTGGAATCGAAAGCGATAGGTTGGTCGATAGGACTCGCCAGGGGCGAGATTGAGATCGATGCGAAGACGCTCGTCCTCGCAGCGGAATTCAAACACATTGACATCTAAACGGCGAATGAACACGCCGTTACCAATTTCCTCTTCCAGTTCCCTAAGCGGCAGTGTCCGAATAATGTCCTTCATAGGACGAACTGCGCCGTAAGCAAAACTCAGCTTTATACGCCAGTGAATGTCTGCTTCTTCAGGAGAGGATGCCGCTTTTTGGAGTTCGTCCTGCGTGAGGCCGTAGTTTCCGCGCCCGATATAATCGAGCTGAGCCTCCAAGGGTTCTGGATGGCCTATAATGAGCGGTTTTTGTCCCGTGTAGCCGGGGTGGTTCGGCAGTATCATGCCCTGACGATAGAACATCTGAAGGACCGAAAATTCGGCCATATTTGAGAGTTGCCCATTTTGAATACTAAGATCGGAGAGCAGGATCGCATTAGGACCAAGTTCCAGACCATCCTGCTCACGAATGAGACCACTCTGTATCATGTGTTTCACGCTGTCCGCAGGACAACCACACTGAACGTGAATCGAGCGAGAGGGTATACTAACCCACATCAGCCCGGGAGTGATTTTTTTGTATTCGATCAGCGCCATGGACCCATCCTATCGTTCGCTATCTATCGGATTCCATGACCAATAGTTGAGATAGCACGAAAATCACTTATCGATATAATTTTGGCTTTGTTCCCAATCGTTTCGGTATTTTAAATCATAAATTTGGCATTTGGGGCTTTATTAAGAGGGAGTTAGGGATTCTAATGTAACCAATTGTTGCAATTGAAGAAACTGTGGATTTACGATAATTTCTCATAAATGATTTTTAACGCCTGAAGCGGCCGCACTTGAGCGGCCCAGATCCTGTGGAATAGGTCTGGGCGCATTCAATTCTAAACATTAGCGAATAACATCAGTCCCAAGATAAGGCTGCAGAGCCTTGGGAATGCGGATCGATCCATCCTCCTGCTGATGGGTTTCGAGGAAGGGAATCAAAACCCGCGGGCTTGCTATCGCTGTGTTATTGAGCGTGTGACAGATCTGGTTTTGGCCTGATCCATCCTTATAACGAATTTTCAAACGACGCGCTTGAAAGTCATGAAACGTCGAACAGCTATGCGTCTCAGAGTAGGCGCTCCGCGAAGGCATCCAGGTTTCGATGTCGTGTTTTCGGACCTGACCTTGGCCTAAATCCCCGGTGCATACGTAAACAACGCGATAGGGGAGCTCCAGATCCTGGAGTATCTGTTCTGCGTTCCCAAGGAGTTCGTTATGCAATTCCTCTGAGCCAGCGACATCATTTTTAGCGATGATGACCTGCTCGACTTTGAGAAACTGGTGCACGCGGTAAAGTCCGTGTGCGTCTTTTCCATAAGTACCGGCTTCGCGACGAAAACAGCTGCTCTGAGCGAAATAACGAAGTGGCAAGTGCTCGTCTTTGAGAATTTCCCCGGAATGATAGGACGTCAGCGAAACTTCGGCCGTCCCAACGAGCGCCATATTATCACGTTCTACCAGATAAGCCTGATCACGGCCGCCTGGAAAATATCCGGTTCCGGTCATAGCGTCTTCGTTCACAAGCACAGGGATTGATAGCTGCGTATACCCTTTGCCAATCAATTTATCAGTCGTGAGGCGGAGTATGGCTTGTTCAAGACGCGCCCCCCAGCCCTTCAACACATAAGAACGGCTTCCGGCAATTTTAACACCCCGATCGACGTCAACGATGTCGAGTTTCTCCCCGAGTTCCATATGCGTTTTGGCTTTGAAAGCAAAGGTGGGGACCGTGCCCCATTTTTTGATTTCAACATTTTCGCTATCGTCTTTACCAATCGGCACATCGGCTCGAGCCGGGGCAGGAACGAGGAGGAGCTGACGCTCAACATCAGCGCTCAAGGTGCGGACTTCCTGCTCGAGTGTTTCGAGCCTGGGCTTAAGGGCGCTGACTTGGGCCTTCAAGGTTTCGCGCTCAGCCGGACTAGCACTGGCGATTTGCTTGGAAACGCGATTACGTTCCGCTTGAAGCTGCTCCATTTCGGCTTGAAAACTGCGCAGTTGCTCGTCGCCTTTCAGAAGGCTATCGAGATCGACGTTAAACCGTTTGTCCTTAGCGGCTTTGCTCACTAGGTCCTTGTTCTCGCGAATAAACTTAATATCGAGCATGGTCGTGTGTCCCTGATCAAATCAATCAATTCCAACGGGTGCTGAAATCCTTGGCCGCTTATCATAGCGACTTTAACCGCAAGGGTAAACCAAACTGTGCAACGCAAAGTCCCGATTGCAGGGACTTAGCGACAAAAATGATAGACCGGTGGCCGGATTTCGTTTAATACACGATCTTGGCCCCAGCCACGTTGAATTGGGCCCCCCCTTTTTGAGGAACGTCCATGCCGAAACCCTCAGTTTTTGAACGCCTTGGTTTGCCTGAGACTCCTTTGCTCCTCGCACCTTTGGCTGGAGTGTCGGACCATCCGTTTCGCCGAAGTTGCACAGCGAAAGGCGCCGATCTTACTTATGTAGAAATGATTTCTGCCACGGCGATGCTGTACGAAAGCAAACGCACATTCGATATGCTTAAACGTCACGAGAGTGAGCAAAAGCTTGGTGTCCAAATCACCGGCCCTTCGGCCGATCAGGTTGGCCGTGCGGTCGCAATACTCGATAAAATGAATTTTGATACGGTCGATATCAACATGGGATGCCCCGTTAAAAAGGTCGTTAAGACCGGATGTGGCTCCGGCATACTTAAAGATCCCGAGCGTGTGTTTCAGACGGTGAAAGCGGCCGTTGATGCGACGGACATGCCTGTAACGGCAAAGTTTCGTTTGGGTTGGGACAAATCCAGCCGCAATGAAATCGAAGTAGCCCAAGCGATTGAGGCTGGCGGTGCGGCTTGGATGACGATCCACGGCCGAACACGGGCCGATGATTACGGAGTGCCTGTCGATCTTGAAGGCATACGTCTCGTTAAATCCGCCGTAAAAATACCTGTCTTCGGCAACGGCAATATTTTCCAGAAGAGCGATGCCGAGCGTATGCTTAGTGTTTCTGGTGTTGACGGCCTTATGGTGAGTCGCGGGGCCTTAGGCAATCCTTGGTTATTTGCAGAGCTTCGTTCCGGTGATGCTTCGGTTGCGCTTGATGATTGGGAACAGACCCTCCTTCAACACTTGGAATGGCAATCGTCAGAATATGGCGAAGCGATCGGCGCAGCAGTTTGCATGCGCAAACACCTTCTATGGTATGCAAAAGGATGGAACGGCGTGAAGCCTTTCCGTGAGGCCGTCAACGCCGCCGGAAGTCTTGCCGATGCATCGAACCTCGTTCGGGAATTTACGCGTGGTTTACGCGAGCGCGGTGTTACGCATCGCTCGAGTATCGTGCAGGGTGAATCCGAAACCCGTTTCGCCTGGGATCCTAAATACGACATGGATCGCCAGTTAGACCGTGGGGTCGGCGATGACGCCATGGAAACTTTGTCGGTCTCGGAAATGGTTTAAGACGCTCGCTTTAAAGCTACCGAAAGGTAGCTTTTTTGTCCCGTTTTTCCTCGTTCGGCGCACTCTCGCCCTTGACCTTCGCCCTCCCTCCAGTAAGATCCCTTCGATGACGAACCCACGAAAGGAAACGCACCTATGTTTGGACAAGCCGAATATATCTGGCTCGATAGACTCGGCGAAGACTACGGCTGGACTCCCAACTTTGATTGTAAGCCTATTAAAGGCGACTGGAACGGTTCAGGGCAGCACACCAATATCTCGACGCGCGACTCGTGTGATCCTGCAAAAGGTGCCGGCGCTATCGAAACTTACCTCGCCCAATTTGAGAAAAAACATAAAGAGCATATTGCTGTTTATGGAACCGGGCTTGAGGAACGTCTCACAGGGCAGCACGAAACCTGTAGTATTCATCAGTTCCGGGCCGGCACCGCTGATCGCGGCTGTTCGATCCGTATTCCGCGTCAGGTCGCAACTCAGGGATACGGTTATTTCGAAGACCGTCGTCCAGGTGCCAATGCCGATCCTTATGCAATTGCAACCCGCATTCTGACTACGCTTAACGGTTCTGTCTAAATCCTAATTCATACAAAAAACGCCTCGAGGTCTCCTTAGGGCGTTTTTTTTTCTGCTTGAAACCTATGAGCACCAGGGTATTCATTCTTTATTCAACCAACCCGGCAAAACTTACCCATCAAGACATTTCCCAAGGCTCCGAAGGAAGATGCAAGCTCTCGCATAAGGAGTAGGATCGATGCGTATCCTTTTAACAGTATCTGTTTTGCTAACGTTGCTTATGGCTTGTAATAAAGGCTCGGGACGTAATACCACGGGTGATGCGATCGGTGGCACGACGGCAACACCTAAAGATCCTGGTGGCACAGGCACAGCGACTTCGCTTGAAATAACGCCGCTTTCCGTCTCGTCTCTCTATACCCAGGATACCTCGGCCGCAAGCTGCGTGCAGATCGTGGTGAAGACCTTGAACAACGGCGCTCCAGTTGCGGACGCGGGTGTGACATTTACGGTGCAGGCCACTGGAATCATGGTTGATAAAGGTACAATTACTCCGGATTCAGGTACCTCAAGCGCGTCGGGAACAATCACCAGTTCGTACTGTTCCGGTAAAGACGTGGGTTCGGTCGTGATCATTGTCAAATCAGGTTCGATATCAACCAACACATCGACCATTACCATAACGAAAAAACCTACTTACGAATTTGTTTATGTGCGTTCCGATGTCGATGGCGCTGCCATATCCACGACCGAAGGTGCCTCAGTTGTTACTCTCAACACTCTGGATTCTGGACCATCCGATTGTACGACACTCTATTTTAAACTCCTTAAATCCGCTGTTCCTGTTGCCGGTCAAAAGATCACCTTTGGAACGCAGGTCGACTATCCTAAAGGCAGTAAACTTGCGAAAAAAGCCGATCCTGTGCAGACGACTATTGAAACTGCGACCGGGAAAAAATATGCGACCTACACGGCGACAAGTTCGGGTGCCGGTGAATTTCCAGTTCCCGTTTGTGCGGGTGTTACTCTCGGCACTTTGCTCGTTTCAGGATCTTACACCGACCCTGAGGAAGGCCGTGTTTATCACGCGAAAAGCCCTGTTATCCGCATAACTGCGGGTTTGACCAACTACACTACCTTTTCATTGACTTTCGACGTTAAAAACGCGCGAACCTTGAATGCTTTTTATAATACCAACAGCGAATACGACCTTCCTTTGACTGTTCAGCTTGGTGCTCGCTATGATGGACGTGCTTTGCCCGACTATCCTTTGACCTTTGCCACGGAAGTGGGCCGCTACACTTTAGATAACGGTGGAACTCCTGATGCCGACGCGGGAATAATTAAAGTCAAACTTCACGCTCTTCATTTAGTCGATAACTATCCATACCCTGTAACGAATTTCGGTACGGCCTATCCTGCAGCCCAGACCCGCTGCGAGCCGTTGAGCATCGCAACATGGGCTGCTGCCAATGGTGTTGCAAAAGTGCCTTACTCTCAGCTGCGTATGAACTGGCGCTCCACTGCGGTCTATGCCGTTAGAGGCCAGGAATATTATAACGATGCAAACCACAACGGAGTATACGACGAAGGCGGTGACGGCTTCTGGGATAAAAACCAAAACGGAGTTTACGATGCCGGCGATGTAATAACTCATGATGGGGGCGCGCCGGGTTTTGATCCAAATGGAGAATGGTTTATCGACCTTCCGACGCCTTTCGTTGACGTCGATGAAGATCATGTGTTTGATCCAAGCAAGGATATTCTGCTCGGTGACGAGTATGCTGCGCCAAACGGCAAACGTGATGCGGATGCCTTTATTTGGAAATCAGAAGTGTTTCCCATCGGTATGGGCCCGTCAGCGTATGGATTGATGTCTCATGAAATTCTAGCCGGTCCTGCCTATAATCCGCCCGCTTCGCGCTTCGTTAATAATGGGCTCAACACTTACGTAAATGGTCTGCCGTCCCTTGTTGATAATGATCTCTGGCCAGGCTATTCTACCGATACCGACCGCCTTGGTGTCGTAATTGTGCCATTTACAGTTTTCGCCCATGATCTTTGTGGCAATCTGCTTCCAGGCGGCACTAAGCTAGCCATCGATTTTGAAGTCACTCATGCCATGGGGTGGGGGCATCGTGATCCGGTTGCACATATTTATACTCAACCCGTCGACACCTTTCTCGAGCCGACGCGGCATTTGCTGAAGGACGCTGACGGAGGCGCGACAGCGCTCATTAACTTTAACTCGAGTGATCATCCGACGAACGTCGACAGTTATCCTGTCCTCTCTTTCATCGAAATTCCGACGTGTACCAACCAATGTACAGGAGTGCTAGCTCTCGGAAATCCAGGTGTTTCGTGTGACGCATGGGAAGGACGCGTTCGCATGACTGTAACCGAACCCTCATTGGATCCGCATGCTGCGTCCGTTACGATTTCAAATACTATCAAATATAAACGTGTTAGCACGTGCAATTGCCTAAACAACCAAATCATTGAAAGTCAGGGTGTTTGTCGCTGCCCCGATCCTAAGGACTCTTGGGACGATGCGACCAATAAATGTAAAGCCCCTTAAGCGTTGTAAATGTAAAACAAAAGAGAGCCGAGGCTGATCCTCGGCTCTCTTTTGTTTTGGCTCAAATTTTTTACTTGATATCAGGGAAGTTGGTCGATACCAGGCTAATGCCGTGGATGTAGTCCTTCACCATCTTACCGCGCGGAGTAAAGAGAGGCGCATCGTCGAGCACGGAACGACTCTTGGTATCATCCATGAGGCTCCTATAAATACGGAACAGGCAGTAATCGCTACGGGTAATTTTGTTCGTCATGTCAGAGCTTGTTTTGATGTCGCGAATCATCTGCATCTTGCTTTCTTCTTCTTCGAGGCTCGCCGGCTTTTCAACCGGAAACACTAAGGATTCGCCGGCCTCAATCGCTTTCTGCAGCCTCGTTTTAAGGCTGTTCGCTTTTTTCAACCGTGTGCTGTTTTTAGTGTGCATAGCCGCTTCCAAGGTACTTGCTGCCTCCTCGAGGCGTTGCGAGCGTGCATAACCGAGACCTAGGTTATAAGAAATCAGGGAACGGACTTCGCCTTGGCCATCGGGTAGACTCGCGAGCACTTTGTGATAAAGATCAAGACCTTCATCGTGCCTTCCAACCTGAATCAAGGCAACCGCGCGGTTGTTCATGAAGGCCAACACTTCTTTGAACGACTTCAGCTTTTGGAGGAGTTTTTTAGCGGCCTCCGTATGGCCGCGTTTCATGGCGCCTTTCGCTTCAGTCTCAATCACGACCTCTGCATCGGGGTCGATATCCCGGGCTTGGTCAAGATAGGTTTCAAATTTTTTGTCGTCACCATTTTCGAGATGGCATTCGGCGATTTCACAAAGGTAACTCACATTATAGGGCGAAAGGCTGGTGACGTTCTCCAAACATCGGAGCGCGGCATCAAACTCCCGCATTTTCATGAGAGACTGACTGAGGATCTGCAGCGCTTCACGCGGATCACCTGCGCCCCGAACAGCGTCGAGAGCGTATTTTTTCGCATGGAGATAACATCCCGCATCGTAGGCCAGGTGGGCTTCCATTAACAGGCGATCCGATTCGATCAACATAGGATGCTGCATATAAAGATGCCGGAAACGAGGGAGATCGGGGTCTTGCCTTTTAGACAGAATCTTCAATTTCGTTTTGAGACTTTGTACATCGGAAGGTCCCTTGCTTTGCTGCAAAGTCCATAACACGGCTTGGAAAAGATCTTTCTCGACAACGGGTTTTGCCACGAGACAGCTTACATCGAGCTCTTTAATCCATGTGCCGTCCCGTTCACTCATCTGTTGATTTATAATAATGATAGGGACGTTGAGGTCGAGCCTATTCCGTAATTTATAGAGAAAAATGGGACCGGGAATATTCGGAAGTTGCCATTCCGAGACCACAAGATGTGGCGTCGGGTTGTGGCGGACCCACTTCATGAGAGCCAAAGGCTCTTCAAAGGTCACAAGCTCTTTGAACCCCAGTCGGCTCATCATGTCAGTAATGAGATCGAGGTTATTTTTATCGGCATCGACAATAAGACAGGTTTTGAAGCCAAAATGCTCGGCAATCTTAGAATCAATTGATTCCAAATTTTCGCCAGGAAGAAAAACGCGGCAGGCCTCTTCGATCTGAGATTTTTTATCTGGCGCCGTGAGGAGGAGTTGCTGAAGGAGCATTTTTCCCTCTTCGTCCTCGCGGTTGCGAAGCAGAGTCTTCGCAAGGTTGAAGACGATCTCGCTCCGTCCGGGATAGATTTGCAAAAGCGAATTGTAAAAGCGTTTCAGTTCACTGAATTCTTGCTTTTCTAGCAAAAAATCCCCGAGATAATCAGCAGCGACGCGGATCGTGTCGCCTTCATAATAATCGACGCGATGAAAAAGTGTTTGGAATTCTGTCATGATCGATTCGCGTGAACTCTCTGTCTTATGGGCCGACAAAATTCCAAGCTCAAAAAGCTGGGGGATGGTGCTATCGTCCTGATCCCTTAAAACGGAGACTTTGATGGCTCTTAAAGCGTTCATTTTATTGATGATGTTCATGATGTAAAGGGCGTGGCCACCCTCGCTGTCACTGGTCGGAGTGATGATCCAGTCGACCGGTTCCGACTCCATAATCTCAATGCAGGTTTTGATATCGGCAACAGGCGTGATGTTGGTGAAAGAGAGCTCTTTGAGAATAGCGGATAGTGTCCCTCGCACCGTACGGGACGATGCGATCACAACACATTTCAGCTCGGTTTTCTCAAAGCGACTCGACAACGCCTGCCTTCTTTCTAAGGATGCGGCCCAGAGTTTCGAGCAGCATTTCTTTTTTAATCGGTTTGACTATCCAGGCCGCAACTCCAAGTTTTTTACCCTCGTCAATGACCTTTTGCTGGGAATAAGCTGTCATAACCACGAGTGGTGGCTCGCTCAAAAGCTGGAGTTTTTTGATGGCAGCCATAAACTGAAGGCCATTCATTTTCGGCATCTTCAGATCGGTGATAATGAGGGCTAAATCCGGATGAGAATTGACAAGTGTTAAGCCTTCGTCGCCATCTGCCGCCGCAAACACTTTATAGCCAGCCGATTCGAGAGTCTCACACAGCATCTCGCGCAGGTCTTCCTCGTCTTCAAGCAGGAGAAGTTTTAACCCGGCTCGCGGCAGCCGCGTCTCTGGCCCTGGTCTCACGGCGGGGGGCTGGGCAAGATCACTCATCCAGGCGCTCGAAACCTTTCCAGCGTCACAAAGTGCTTTTAATTTTTCCCAGGCCAATTGGCTCCCGCTATGAATAGCCATCTGCAGAAAATAGGCAGCCTTTTCATAGTCTTGCGGACGATCGAGTCCAATCTCGTGCAAAAGCGCAAGGGAACATTGGGACTCGACGTCGCCAGCCAGTGCTTTTTTCTCTAGTTCAAGCTCGCTCATTGTTTAACCTGGCTTGATTTTTAGTTGATTTCGATTAGTATATCGGACGATTCTCGTGTTACTTGAGAATTAACAGGGCGGTGTTTTCAAATGGGCCTATCTAGCTCGTTAGAAAAACGGGAATATCTGAAGTTTTTTTGTTTAAAAAAGATTAGAAGATTCGGGTTGTTTCCGGTACAAATGAACAAGTGTCAATGAGTTTTCCATGAGGTGTTGGCGATGTCCGAACAGCAGCAGACCTTATCAAGATTGAAAGATCTGTCGCACATTCCTTATACCGTCACACTCGACGATGATCCCGTTATGGCGAAAATCATCGAGGAGACGCTTAGTATCAAAAACTTTGCGTTTGTGACGAGCGAGCAGCTCTTGGAATGCGCAGAACACCTTGCGCCTATTGGTGCTTTTATTGATATTCATCTCAAGGATGAATGTGGTCTCGATATCATACCGCGTCTCCGTTCGCTCTGGCCCATGACGGCTATTATTGTGATCAGCGGTGACGAATCTGACAATAGTGTGACACAGGCCTTGGCGGCAGGCGCTGATGACTTCGTGCGTAAGCCTATTTCGCCGGCCGAAGTTGTAGCGCGACTGCGCGCTCGCATTGAAGATTTAAACGACAAAAATCGCCTGAATCTTCTGAAGTTTGGCGATTTGAAAGTTGATCTCAAATATAAGTCTATCAGCGGCGTTAAAGGCCAGCTTATTTTGTCCGCACGCGAAATCGATTTGCTCTCCGAGCTTATTCGCGCCCAAGGTACGATCGTTCCCAAAGATGTTCTGAAGCGCGAACTCTGGGGTTCTTTAGCCGTGAGTGATAACGCTCTTGACCGCAAAATCTTCGAGGTCCGAAAAGCCCTTCGTGAAGTCAGCGATAGTGTCGAGCTTCATTCCATCTACGGCATTGGCATGGTGCTGCGGTTGCGTAATCAAGAGGCCGAGCAGACCTTGCTTAATGATTTTGACGAAACTTTACGGTCAGGTCGCAGAATATTGCGAACCGATTCCCTATAAGTCAGGGGCTTGCTCATTCATTCAAATATGACAAAGTCGGAAAAAGCTTTTTAGAGCTTCTTCCGACTTTTTCTTATGGATAGAGTTTAAACGTTAATCAAGGCGCTACACGAGGATTAGCTGTCAGAAGGTAGCGCTTGGTCCTTGCTGCCACTTGGCTTCGTGCCAGTTTGATTTGTACTTCAATCCATGTCTGGGTACGGCAATGGAGTAGTACCTGCGGCCCGATTGTTGCGAGAGGACCGAGAAAGCTATCTCCGACTTCCAATACCACGTCTCCTTTCACACCAATATCATAAGCATTGTTTTGACCGAGGGTACTGGGTGGCAAAACACGGAACACGCTATAACTTGAATCACTCAGACGAACCGCAACATTTTCGCCATTTAAAAGAACTACGCGACCTTCCATGAAAGTTTCCCTTTCCTCATGCTTGCGAGGTGGCCCCTTTTACTTCCAGGGTGAACAACTCGGTTATCTTGGGCGTGATTCAGAGATTAGAAATTTTGGGTAATAGTCGCAAGGTGAACGCGAAAAACTTCCTTCCAAGTATATTTGAAAGACAGATTTCGCGATCACAAAATCATGGAAGGTAGACAAGCTGCTCTTGAGCTGTAAAAAAGATCGCACAGCGAATTTCGCTATCGGGATACAAACGCTGCACTCCTTCTTTGTAGAGCTGTAGTTGCTGGTCGTAACGTTTTTTATAGCAGAGCGCGAGCAGATCACCGCCTTGAAGCGACTCCCAAGTTGTTTTGTAATCAACAATGAGCCAACGTTTGTCCGCTTGCTTCAAGACCAGATCGATGATGCCTCTAACCAGCATCGCGTCTTTCAGATATGCAATTGGCAATTCCGATTCAAAGTGAATAGCTTCAGCTTTCAACCTTTGCCACGTTTTGGATTGCAGAATTTTCGCACGCTCTCCGTCTATCAGGGGCCAGGCCTTAGCAAAAGGCTCGCGCGGATGATGTCGCCTTAAGGTCTGCCAATATTCAAGGCCTCCAAAATCCGCACCTTTAATGCTGCTTTCGAGAGCCTTATGAATATAGGTTCCTGCTTCAGCTGCAAACGGCAGGGCCATCGAGCCGCTACTTGGGACTTCCTTGTCGCCGAGAAGGCGGGCCGGAGCCAGAATACGGATACCGTCTGTCCCGTCAATTGGATTTGATGAACGCCAGAGATCTAACGGTGACAGTCCTTCTACCGGCGCACGTACGGATGGTTTTTCGTCCAGTAAATCATCCGTTTTGCGCTGATAAAGCGCATGGCTCGTTTCATCCTCCAGAAACTCCAGTTCATGCCCTGCCCCGCGGAGTAGGCCGTGAAAATAACTCGAACCATCGTCATCTTTCGCGCGACGCTGAAAACCTGTGATGATTAGGCCAAACTGGGCACGAGTTAGTGCGACATAAAGAAGGCGATAATTTTCGCGCAAGGCTTCTGCATTCAATGACTTTGCCAGATAGTGAAAATGAGGGTCCTCATCAGGCAAATCACCGCGGCGACCAATGTAAGCGACTCCAGTGCCCATCGCAGAGTCTTTGAGTTTTGCCCAGTAGAGATCAGACTTCTCCCACTCCTCACCTGTTCCGGTGACCACGACCAAAGGCCATTCCAAGCCTTTCGCCTTGTGGATAGTCATGAGCTGGACGGAGTCCTCCGAAACCGAAGCTAGGCTGATTGCTTCTTCTTTTTCCTTATCCCGAAGCAATCTTAAGACCTGCATCCAGCTGAGTTGAGCGGAATTGTCACTCTGTAAAACGAGTTCCATAAACTTTTGTATGTTCGCCGCAGCGAGGCTTCCTTCTTCCTGGTCAAAGGCCACACGATAGATCGACAGCCAATTTGCCCTCTCGGCGAATTCCTGCAGACATAGATAGGGTCTTTTTTCATGCCGCTTCGCAAACGTTTCCGTGAGGAGCTTCGCATCCTGCCCCAGGACGTCAAGGAGTGGGGCAACAGGATCCGCGTGGCGTAAGCTCGCATCGCTTTCGACGAGTACCCTGTGGTCTTTAAGAGCCCTTAAGAGTTGGCTTTCTCTAACGCCAACGAGAGGGCTTTTTAGGACTTGGAAGGCTGCTTGAATGTCGTTCGGATAGGCCATGAGTCGAACTAGGGCCATAAGATCGGAAATCTCAGGTCGTGTGAAAAAACTTTGCCCCTCTTCAATGCGAACCGAGATACCGCGTGCTCTCAGTGCAGCGGCATAGGTGCGTGCATGGGTGGAAGCTCTATAGAGTATGGCGCAATCGGCGGCTCTTAAAGGGCGATAACCGTCGCGGGTTTTGTCATAGACCTTGAAGCCCTGGGTGAGGCGGGCATGGAGAGTCTCAGCGATATAGTCCGCTTCCTCCTCGATAGGTTTGCCACTGCCTTCATCGGTCCTGAAGAGAGGGCTGATAACGATCGAGGCATCGCCTTTGATGAGGCCCTGGCCGCTACTGTCCTTCGCGGCCTCGTGTGTTGGGAAGTCAGGCATGACAGCATGCATGATACGATTAACGAAATTAAGGAGCAGCGGATGGGTCCGATAACTTGCGCTCAATTCGATATTGGTCGCTGATCTCTGCAGCATGAAATCAGCCGCTGTATCAAGAATTTCGGCGTCAGCTTCGCGAAACCCGTAGATTGATTGTTTGGCATCGCCGACGATGAAAAGCGTCGGGTCTAGTTCATCGACACTTCGATACCCTTCTCCCGAAAGCATTTCTTCCGCCATCGATTTGAAAACCGTCCACTGCAAAACACTGGTGTCTTGAAATTCGTCCAAAAGAAGGTGACGTATCGATCGATTCAGTAGATAACGCGCGCCTGCTGCCTGGTCATGGCTGAAAAGATGGAACCCGCCCTTTATCAGGTCGGCAAAACTCAGATGGCCCTCCTCCAGTTTTAACTGGCCACTCGCCGCCTGGTAATCCTGAAAAAGCTGCATTAGAATCGTACCGGTGGCGTTAAGATTACGTTTCAGAAGGAAAGATCGAAAAGATAGCGATAGGCGATTTATATCAATAATTTCAAGTGAGTATGGGTCTTTTTTAGGTGAGCGAAACGTTCCGCCGTGGACCTGTCCAGCCGCCGTTAGAAAACGAGCCTCGCGAAGTGCATCGAGATTTTCAGTGCCTAAAGCCATCCCAAGTTCGGCCTGGCGATCTTTGTTGAGGATCTGACTGAGGCTCAGAAGGCTAGGCCTTATGGCATCCAGCAAGGATTTTTCGTGACCGTCGCCCCAGTCCTCATCGATAGGATGATCCACGAGTTGTTTGACGAGGTGGGGACGTTCCTGTTTGAGCAGCCATAAAAAAGAATCGTGGCGAGCGAGTTCTTTGAGCCTGTTTTCAAGATCGATGAGGTGAAGGTCTTCTGGGTTTTTCAAAACCGCATTGAGAGCAGAATCACCAGCTTCAAGCATCGATTTGAGAGTGCGGTACCAGGCTCGTTTGTGGTTTTTCTCTTCTGCGTAAGCCGACATGAGGTCGAACCGAGGTGGAATAAGCAGCGCGCCTTCCCCGGACGCTTCAAAAGGGAATTTTTTGAGCCACTCCAAAAGAATGGAGTCTATAGTCGAGATCTTGAGTGACTGCGTGCTGGCTAAAATACGCGAAGCTGTTTCGAGCGCGGACAGAGGTTTCGGCGCGTTGTGATTGGTGCGCGAGGCGTAAAAGAGCGCAAGTTGGTCCTCGAACTGAGTACGCTCCTCGAAGCTCGCGAGAAGTTTTGCCGCAAGATCCAAGATCCGCGCGCGCATCTCCGCCGCGGCTTTTTTCGTGAAGGTCACAGTTAAAATCGTCGAGGGACTCGCGCCCGCACCGACGAGGAAGAGGAAACGGCGGGATAACTGATACGTTTTTCCGCTCCCCGCTGAGGCGCGAACAACGGAGCTTACGTATGGATTTTGAGGATTTTCTTGGATAGGGGATGCCATGTGGCGCTTAATCCTTTATCGCTTTTTGAGCTGCTGTTCGTTGATCAAGCGCATCCTGCGCTGCGATCTGCTCATGAACTCTAGGATCGTTTTTACGGCAAAGACCCCCGAAGTCACACATCTGACACTGGCTTGGATCCGCATAAAAGCGTTTTTTCTCGAGGATATCCTCTTCGCGCCAACGCCAGGTTTTCATCAGGCCATCGGTCATTTCATCGGTCGTGGGCGTGCCCTTGGTGCATAATCCCGCCGCGATAAGCAGAGACCGGTGCTCATCGTCAACGCCGTGGGCCGTCCAGATGCCTTGATAAATGTTCCAGTAACCCAGAACCATTGGCGGCAGAGGCTTTTGTGGGCTGCGTTGCCTTAAAGCCACCGCATAGAGCGAAAGCTGAGGGTTCATGCCTTTTTTTGATTTATCGAGACTCGGTATCGTACGGCGTTTAAAATCTGTGACAAACGACCATTGACTTGAAAAGTCTAAGGCGTCGATGCGTCCGTGGAGTTCGCGCACAGTTCCGCGAAGCTCGATCGTCACAGGAGCATACGACTGGCCAAAGGCATATTCTCGGAGGCTTTTGGTAGCCTCCACCTGTTTCAGGAGGTGGGTGATATAACGCGGCCAGGCATGATGTTTGAGATGATGCACAAGAGCCGACTCGCGTAAATCGATCGGAACCATCCGATCCGTTATAAAATTGATCCGGTCCAGCGCGGCCTGATAGATATCGCCTTCTTCGGGAGGAAGCCACGGTTCTGCGACTTGTCCGCGAGGGCTTTTGCCTGTGATGAAAGCCTGAAGCACGGCGTGGAGCCATTCCCCTTCGCGGCGGCTGTCTGATTCGTCAGCTCGACTCGCTTCGCTGTGAATTCCAAGACTTTCTAATAGAAAGGAGTAGGGGCAATGAATAAGCTTATCAAGGCGGCTGGCTGACATCCGCGCTGTACTTACCGCAAGCCAATCGGCGAGGGACCCCTCGTCTTCAAGAGGCATTTCTCCCGTTTGATCAAGCTGATAGGGTGGAGGTAACGCAAGTTCATGCATCTTTTCGCGGGCCATAAGCGCTTCGGTGAAACGGGAGCGCACAAGGAGCTCCTCACCGAGTCGTGCGGATCTCAACATGATGAGATTGGGGAGGCGTGCCTTGAGAAGATGAAAGGTCTGGTCCTCCATTGCTTCAAGAACCTCCCAACCAGGGAGGCCGATCATTTTTTTAAGGTAGTTGTCGAGCAATTCGTCCTGAGGCAGAGCTTTTGGGAAACAGCCTTCGTGGCAACCGACGATGATCACCATTTCAAAGGGAAAATAGCGGGCTTCCGCGAGACTGAGGATTTGTATACCGGCCAGCGGCTCGCCTGTCCCGCGAACGCTTCCCTTCAGCAGGTGATTCTCAACGAGATCCCAAAAACTTAGTCCTGTCATCACGGGCTGCTGTATTCCAAATGCACTCAGCGAGCCTAGGAAATCTTCGAAAATTTCCTGGCTCGACTGCATGAGGTCGCGGCTTGGAAAGGAAGCCCAGTAACCAAAAGCCTCAACGAGATGGGAAAGTCTCTCCAGCCAGACCGACAGTCCAAGCGTCTGGTCGATGCGAAGGGGCGAAAGTCCGTCAGCGAGACGATCAAAGTCTTCCCTAAGCTCCTCTTTGATCTCGCTGCGCATTGCGTCCAGGCCATGGGGCACACCCGCATGCATAATACCGCGGCGTAGAGCCATGAGCTTTGTTTCGTCCCAGTCGGCCTGAGTGAGAGGATGATCGATCCAGGCGAGGAGACTCGCGAGGTTTTGTTTTTCTTTCCAGAACTGGAGCAAGGCATAGAGGTGCCGTCCGGCAAGCGTTCCTCCCCAGCTTTCGGGAAGGGCTATGTTGCAGTCGACGGATCGTTCACCGTAAACGCTGCGAATCGCTGTTCCATAGAGATTTTCGTCGGTCACCAGAACCCCGATACGGGAGGGCGCGAACCCCTGCGCTATTGCTTTCTGAACCATGCTGAAAGACCATTCGATCTCTTCGCGAATATTCTGGGCGACGAAACATTGAAAGACCTTTGGCATCGTTCGAAGCGGGACTACATTTATAAGTTTGGGCTGCAAATCCTCGAGGGTTTTAACGAGTTCTTTCAGAGGACTGGATGCATGATAGAGCCGCGGCGCCTCGCTGAGCCAGAATTCAACACGATCATCCGCGATAAGCACAGGCAGGAACTTTTGCCAGCTTGTGGCCATGCTCGTAAAACCGATGAGAACTACGTTTTCGAAACGCTCGCTTAAAGCCTGCCATTGCTCGCTCATCCGGGTGGCGCATCGGGCCAGGTATTGGCTGCGCGGCATCAGTTGGAGCTCGGCCAAGCGTTCATCAAGAAAAGTTAATATAGCCGCAATATCCACGGCGCGATCGTAGAGGCTTCCGAGGTGCGCTTCGTTTTTATAGATATCTTCGGCGATAGTCGTTTGAAGCTTCTCCATGCCTTCATCGCGAAGTCTATGGTCATAGAGTTCGCCATAAAGAAGTCTGAGTTCGCGTTCGTGACCCAAACGCAGATGGCGATAGGGATGTTCCTCCAAACGCTGGCGTAGAATCAAATCAATAGTCGCATCGTGGGCTATAGAGACCGCAGTCTCACCATTACCGCCGCCCGCGCTGCGCAGGAGAGTCTCAAACGTCACGATCTCGGGCGGTATAAGCGCTGCCCTTGTTTCAAGCAGTTTCACCAGTATCGCAGTGCCAAGCCTCTGAGTCGGGACCACGAGCAATGTGTGACGCAAAGTTTCGACCGACAGCTCAACGAAATTATTTGTGAGATGCTCGACGAGACATTGATCGGGTGATAACAGATGGAGCTTGGCGCTCATAGTCCCATCCTTTCAGTGAAATGGCGTCTTTAATCTGTAACACAGATGTTTTGCCTGGGGCGAGAGACATTTTGCAAAGTCCTGATTAGTCAGCTTTATGGTCAAGAAAATAGGAAGCTAGACATAAATTCATTGGCGATGAAAAGGGAATACTCACCTTCGCCAGCCTTACACCGATAAGAAAGGTGGCGTGGAGGACATAGGATATGACGACTCAATTTTGGTTTTTGATAATCGCTATGGTAATGGCTTCATTCGGGGCGACAGACCGGGCTGAGGCTCAAATCATGACGCCGAGCCTTTCTCTATTTTACATGCAAACCAGCTCCAAAACACAGATCCCGGAAACGGCGGACGTCCACGACAGCACTCGATCGACGACGATATATAATTTTGTGAATTTGGGTGTTTGTTATAATATCGGCGGATTCTGCTTAGGTCTAAAGTATTTGCAGGGTCAGGTCACCAGTAACGTTAGCGCTCCTGGACAAAAAACCTCGTCGACGGTGCTTTTCCACGGTCCTGGCATAACCGCCGGTTATTCAGGATCCGAAGGCGTAGTCGCGCACGCGACCCTACTCCTCGCTGCTAAAAAAGATATACCATCCGAAAGTAAAACCTATTCCGCACGAACCGCCTATATGCTCGAACTGGGTTATGGCTTTAAAGTCGGCACCGCTCGTATCGGTCCACTTCTCAGTCTTTACCAATTCAACTACGATAAACGCGACATCAATGGCAAGAGCTCTAGCCTAAGTCCGCAGGAAGAGGATCACTTCATCCTGCCCCAACTCGGTTTTTGGCTCGATATCTAATGGGCTTCTAAATCCACTTACTTCTGCCATTGAATCTGACGCCGGGCGAGCAGCGTATCGCTTCCATCATAGGCTTCAATTCGCCACTTATCATCGGCCTTGAACACTTGATCGCTTGTGCTGTAAAAAATCCTTCTACCCTTCTTCAATTCGCTGGCGGTGAGACGTTGCCGCTCTGCACTGCAGCGAAAATCCGTTTCGCTGTCCATCGGACAAAATTCCAAATACTGAGTCGTTTCAGGTGCCGACACAGCGAAGGTATAGTGATCGGCCGTACCGGTTAGGGCAAGGGCGAGATCCTTCGCGATCGTTTCCTGCATCAAGCGGTTCTGTTCCGCGGCATTCGGCGAGTCGAGTGATTCGAGCCCGGCTTCGTAGGCAAGAAAAATCAAACCAAATTTCACCATGCGCTGCATGCGCGTGCCATCATCAAATTTATCCTTGGTATCATTCGCCGTGTGAATGTAAGGATTGTCTGCTTCGGCGTTTTCGAAGGGAAAAAGAGTTGGATAACCCTGTTCCCACCAGGACTTGTGATCTGAGGCCGCACCCCGTGGCATTGCTCCTCTTTTATACACATCGCCCATATAGCTTTTGACCCATTGTATCCCGCTACGAGTCAGGTCTAGGGCAGTGAAATCCTCAAGAAAAAAGAGGAGCCCGTTATCGGCGTTTTTACTATAATAGGCCATATCAAATTGCAGCATCGCATCGATCGGCCTGGCTTCGGATTTATATTTTGTTGCGATTTCCCGACTGCCGACCAGCCCGACCTCTTCGGCGGCATAACCATGCAGTTCGATGCTGCGATGGAACCGGAGATGCCTCGTTTCGATAATCCGTAGAATTTCTGTCAGGATCGCAATGCCGGAGGCGTCGTCGTCGGCGCCAGGGGCAATCGCATCATAGTTGGTCCGGCTGGCAATGCTATCGAGATGAGCCCCAAGGACCACTGTATCCGCTGATGCACCAGGCAATCTGGCAATCACTGATTTTTGAGGCGTATTGATGTGAGTATAGGGATCGATGGTCCAATCGGCAGGGGATTGGAGTTGATTCTGCCAGAGTTGAAGAACAGTTGTACCCGCATTTTGCCCGAGTTCATTGCGATGAAAGCGGGTCACATAGGTGCCTAAAGTATCAATAGTTGTATTCATTTTTGCGAGCTGCACGTCGCTCAGAATCGTTTCCAGGTCAGAAAAATGCGCGCGTGGCGGAAAATAAGGTGCAACGTGGGACATCGTATCAGCGAGTGAGAAGCCTTTTGGATAATAGTCCATGCTTCCGCAGAACCCTGTTGCGTCGTGACTTAAAGCGCCCAATTCGTCCAGTTGTTTCATATCGTCGATCGGCGTAAGAAATTCCATCGCGCCGTTGTGAGTGTTAAAAAGCTGCGCCCCCGGTTTCAAGGTGCCTTGTCTCACATCACTATCACGAAGCGTATATCGCGCAAATCCAAAGCGTCCTTGCGGAGCCTTCGGCAGAGGGAGGCGAAATTCCGAAGCGAGGAGTGGGGCGTTTAAAAGCAGGCTTACGGGCAATGATAAAAGCAAAAACCGGAACTTGGTTTTCAAGGATTGAGGTCCTTCACTTTGAGGTCAGCCGTTGAATAGTCTGACTTAAGGTCCCAATCAGCCGGAATTTGCATTGAGGCCGTCGGTGCAGGCGCGGTCGCGGTCTTTTTCTTGCCGCAGGAAGTCATGATCAACATGTTGAAAACTATGAATAAAATGCCGAATTGGCGTTTGTGAATGAGCATACGGCTCCCAAAGGTGAAGGGCGTGCCTGGACTATCTTAGCACCTCCTTGAATTGAGGGAAATTATGCCGATAACCTTTAGGGAGGATATCAAGCATGAAACTAACCATAACCTTTTCGTTTGTCATGAGTTTGGGTTTATCGTTGCTCACGGGCTGCGGCGCGTTAAGCAACGCAACCACATTAGAAATACAGATGTACGGTGTAGCGAATGCTCCTACCGGAGCCACAGGTACAAAGGACCCACAGTTTCAAACTTATGAAGTGACGTCCATCACACTCGATGGGGCGGACGGACCGACGAACCTGCTCAGCGTGGCGACTCCCTTTAAAATTGTTGATCGCCCTCAGATACTCGTGTCTCAAAACGCCGATAAGTTCGTTGGCAAAGTCTACACGGGTTTAACCGTCGTGTTTACTCCGACTGTCGTTGGTGGGACGAGTTCGGCCAGCACCTTGAAGTTTGACTTGACGCCGCCGACCTTGACTCTCAAGCAGGAGATGTCTTTCGAAAAAAGCAAAACAAAGACCTTTGCCATCAAAGCCGCTTGGGCCAACACGGTTGGTGATAATGTCATGTCGGAACCGACTTTGACTATCGTTCCTGATTAAATGGCCCTACGTTTGATGCTCGTTCTTGATTTGCCTCGCCTCTTAATTCTCTGCTACGATCATTGAGGCCCAGAACGAGGAGAACTCAATGTCTAAACCAAAAGCGATCGTCATCTATGGTGGCCGATCCACAGAACACGAAGTATCGTGTCGCAGCGCTTCCTATATCTTCAAAAACATCGATCGCTCGCGCTATGACGCGTACGCATTCGCGGTGGATAAAAGCGGTGTCTGGCATGCCCAAAATCGGGCAGAACTTGAAACAAACATTCCCGAAAGTCTCCCTGTCGCGCCTCACGAAAAAGGCGATGCCGAAAGCAAAACACTGCTCGATTCCTTTTTCGCCCGCGAGGGGAAAGTCACCAACACGGTCGTTTTTAATATTATCCATGGAACGACGGGCGAAGATGGATGTCTTCAAGGCTTTTTTGATCTGAAAGACGTCGCCTACGTGGGACCGTCCTTGTTGGGTTCCGCCATTGCGATGGATAAAGTAGTCGCAAAACAACTGGCAGAGGCAGCCGGCGTCGCGATCGTGCCTTATCTTGCCATACGAACGGCGGAATGGGAGAAAAATGGCCCAGCGCTGCTAAGTAGAGCGGAGCACGAGCTGAGATTCCCTATATTTGTGAAGCCCGCGAGCCTTGGGAGCTCCGTAGGCATTCGCAAGGCAGCAAATCCTTATGAATTAAAGGACGCTGTAGCGTACGCTTTCGAATTTGACGAACGGATACTGCTGGAAACCGGCATGAACGTTCGCGAGATTGAATATGCATGTTTGGGCGGATATGATCCGGCGATGAGCGTCGCGGGTGAGGTCGGCGTAGATGAAGGTTTTTATTCCTACGAAGAAAAATATTCAAAAGTCAGTAAGGCGACCGTCAATGTCCCCGCTCATCTCGATGCAAAACTTGCGGCCGAAGGCTCTGCCTTAGCTAAAAAAGTCTTTGAGGCTCTCAATCTTTACGGCCTCGCGCGCATCGATCTTTTTCTCGACAAAAAAACCAATCAATTCTATTTTAATGAAGCCAATACCCTGCCAGGTTTTACGTCAATCTCACAGTATCCCAAGCTTTGGGAGCATGCTGGCTACTCGGGGCAACAGCTGATAGGCAAACTCCTTGATCTCGCTCTTGAACGACGGCAGAAGCTGAATCGTCTCACTCGATCCGTAGACACCGCTAAATCTTGATCATCAGATAATGTCTGTACGGGGCCGGGTGACCTTCGATGGTTCTCCCCGGATCGTGCGGATCAAGAAAATCGCTGAGGCTTTTGACGTCGGCCCAGGGTGTTGCTCTTTGCTCAACACTTGTCAGAGGTTCTGAATAAAACGCCTTTTGCTGACTAAAACCTGCACGTTTTATCCAGTTCTGCAAACATAACAAAGTCGGTAGGAACCAAACGCCTGTCGCACCTGCATAACGTCCCGTCGGCGTGAGAGACATCGAATCTTCGCCGGGAATCCCCTGACAGTCGATGATGATGCGGCCCTTGGGTTTGAGCGCTATTCGCATTTTGCGAAGCAGACCTACGGGATCCGTATGATGGTAGAGGATGCCCATGCAGAAAATCGTATCGAAGCTCTCCGGAAATAGATCGATATGCTCAACCCCGAAGAGTTCTACGTTGATCTCAGGTGTGGGGCTTAGGTTTTGCAAAAGGCGATGATTAAAAACATTGATGGGCATAGGCTCAAAACCAATGACGTGAGCAGCCCCCAGCGCTTTTATAAAATACATGAAATAACCGTTGTGCGATCCGATATCGGCAACCACGGCCCCTTCAAGGGGGCCGACGAAGGGCAGGACCCTTTGCCATTTCAAATTCGATCGCCACTCGGTATCAATTCTACGGCCCCAAAGAGAGTAGGGGCCTTTTTTCCAAGGAAGAAAGGCTTTAAGAGCCGCATCAAGGCGCGCTTCGTCAGATGCTGAAACCGCATCAGGTTTAGCAACAGTGACCCAACCATCCTCGATTGCAATTGGTCCCGTCTGGAGGCCATTGGTTAAGGCAGAGCCTTCGCGCCACCGCGTCCAGCGCTCATCGTTGAGACGCTCATTGAGCTGCGACCTGAGGGCAAGAAGTGCTGGAACATCGACCCGAGGTCCGAGAGCCGTAGCCCATCCAGGCCCCATTCAATACCCCTTCATGGCAACAAGTGTCGTGAAGTTGTTCCACTTCATCAGAGATTCGACGTTCATGAACCCGCTTTCTTTCAAAAGGTGGCGATGCTCGTCTTCCGTGAACGGAATCAAAACGTTTTCAAGGGCTTCTTTTTTCTTTTCGATCTCGGTTCGGCTATAGCCTTGCTTTTCCTTGAACTGCTCGTAAAGCCTTGTGCCAAGCTCTTGAAACGACGGTGAATTCAAACGGACCTTTTCGCTTATCATGAGTATCCCGCCCGGTACGAGCGATTCCCAGATTCGCTGCAAGAGGAGCTTGCGCTGGCTGACGGGGAGGAATTGTAACGTGTAATTGATGACGACTGCTGAGGATTTCGGCAAAGCCACTGCCATCACATCACTGCATAGGAGATTGAGGCTGTGTCGTGCCGGTAAGTCCGAAAGTTTGTCGTGAGCACGATCTATCATAGCCTGCGAGCTGTCAATCGCCAGAAAGTGCGCTGATTGTTCGAGGCGATGAGCGATATGATGAGTTGTTGTTCCCGTCGAGCACCCGATGTCAATGACAGCGGTGCCGACTTGATAAAAGTGCAGGACCCAGTCGGCCGTAAAACGTGTCACATCCCTGTAGAGAGGGATAGAACGCTGGACCATGTCGTCAAAAACCTCAGCGACTTCGTGATTGAACGCGAAAGGTTTTGGATAATGGCGTCCGGCAAAAATGTCGTCGTTGTGACTGACCAGTTTAAGTTCGACCTGTGCTTTTTCCATAAGAGTCTTCCTCGATTATGGGTGTTGGGAACGCGCAAGCTACCATGCCGAGTCAAAAAAGAAAATAGTCATCAGGCTTTCGTGGACAAGTCCCTTGAGACGTAATACAAGAGGCTCCGAGGAGGGCTGCAACATGCACGTATTGTCTCAAATTACGGGTCGACCGCTGGATACCATCACTTTGAGAGATCTTTCGGTTCAGTGCGTAATCGGAGTTCATCCAGAAGAAAAGATCCTGCCGCAGCCCCTCAAACTCAACGTGCGCATTTATCTCGATACAGCGCCGGCTGGTATTAGCGGCATTTTATCCCGAACGATCGACTATTCCCTCGTTGCGAAGCAATTGAGTTTCATTCTTACTTATTCGCGTTTTCGCCTGCTGGAAAGCGCTGCGGAAGCTTTGGCGGTTTTCCTCCTGACACCAGCGCGCGGCGATCATCCGCCTATCCACGCTGTCGATATCGAAATCAAAAAACCCGAAGCCCTCGGCGGTGTCAGCGAACCTTCGGTAAGGATTTTCCGTGATCTCGAAAGCCGACAGGGGTGGTATAAAAAAGGTAGTCCGATCAAGACCCTCTTTCAGGTTCCGGAAGCGGCGCTGGAACGCTGGCTTATTCCGGCCGGCGAGTCCTTAACGGTTGAGAGCTCCGAAGATCTTGCCCTGATGGCCGAATCACCGGGCCTTACTATTTCAGGACGCCCGGCATCCGCCGGTCTTATATTACCCTTCGACCAGAAACTTATCATCACGAACCCTTCTGACGAAGAGAATCGAGGTCATGAGAGCGGAAGCGATCCGAAATCTGTCCTTGCCGTTACCTTTCGCGGTCGTGAGCGGCGCATTGAATCGACCCAGAGACTGCACTAAATTCCAAAAAGGCCAATCGATTATGCATGAGCTGCTGCAATCCCCACGCACACCCCATCTGCTCCGGATCTGGACTGACCTTTGCCGCGAAAAGGAAATGCCTCAGCTCGATCGATGGCTCGTTCTCAGAATGAAACAGGATAAACGATTCGGCTCAAAAGATCGTCGTTGGTACAGCGAAGGCGTTTTTAGCGCAATTCGCGCAGCTCTCCCCTACATGGAACATCTCGAAGGCCGTCCGCTCGATCCGCGTGAGTCTTGGGATATTCTCCGGGCCATCGAGCCTGAGACTTTTTTTAAAGGCCTTGCAGCTTATGCCGAATCTCCCGATCGGGATGATCTGACCCGTGGTGGGTTATCGTCGTGGTTTCGTCCTTCGCTCGCCCGGCGCATCGAACTTTCGCATTGGGACGATGGACAGACCAAAGATTTTTTAAAGGCTCAAAATACACGCGCTCCGCTTTGGTTGCGTTTGAATAGACCAGCTCACAAAGCCAAAATCGAGAAAAAACTGGAAGAGCTTCAAGTCGCATACAGCTGGCGCGGTGAAGGTCTTAAAATCGAAACGGAAAAAAATCTCTCGCAAACGCCTATACTCGAAGAAGGCTGGGCGGAGGTTCAGGATTACGGCTCACAAATTCTTGGCGACAAAATCCCGGTCAGTGGCGCTGTCACGGTTTGGGATTGCTGTGCGGGAGGAGGCGGTAAAAGCCTTCAGTTGGCTGCAAAGCATCCTAAAGCACAGATTTATTCGTCCGACGTGCGCTCCTACAAAAGTACAGAAGTCAGCAAAAGAGCACTTCGCGCTAGGCTTCCCAACATCACACCTATCCCTTGGAATGGGTCCGCTCAGCTTGAGTTACCGCGCGCTGTCGGAAAGGGATTTGATATTATTGTCGTCGATGCACCGTGTTCGGGTTCGGGAACTTGGCGACGCAGTCCGGATGGACGTTATAGAACGACCCACCAAAGCCTGAACGACCTGCAGAAACTCCAGTTGAGCATAGTTGAGAAAGTCTTGCCCTTTTTGAAGCCAGGTGGGCAACTTGTCTACGCAACCTGTAGCTGGTTTCCAGAAGAAAATGAGGACGTGACAGCTCTCATGCGTGAGACTCTGAATCTCACGCTTGAGGAAGAGTCAATCTGTGGCCTCCCGGTAGAAGATTCCGACACCTTATTCTTCTCTCTGATGCGTAAAGGACGCTGATCTCAGACCGGTCCGTGGCTCGGAAGAGCCGACAGTCCTTTTCTCTGTATTTAAGACCTGGAAAAAGGTATCTTTGGCGTCCTCTGATGGATGGGGTTAAAGATCGATAAGGGTTCTTTCATGACAAAGATTCGCACTTGTCTCTTCGGTTTAGGTCACATGGGACGCAATCATTTGCGCGTGCTCCAAGAGGACGCTCGTTTCGAGCTTGTAGCTGTCATCGACCCCGTTACATCCGCCTTACCGCTCGCAGCGCAGCCCGTGCCACTTTACAAACAACTTCCCGACGATCTATCCTTCGACCTTGCCGTGGTTGCCGCGCCGACCGAGCTTCACTACACACTTGTGACAAGCCTATTAAATCGTGGGCACAACGTGTTTGTCGAAAAACCAGCGGCAAGCACCAAAGGCCAGGCTGCAGAACTCGTTGCACTGGCTCATAAAAATAACCTTCATCTGGCCGTCGGCAATATCGAACGCTGCAATCCAGTGGTATTAGCCCTTCGCAAAGTCGTGGAGAGCGGAATACTGGGCCGTTTAGTTCACCTCAATGGTCTGCGTGCCGGCGGGTTTCCCCGCAATGTTAAAGCGGGGAACAATGTCATTCTCGATCTCGGCGTACACGAGTTGGATCTATTTCGCATGCTGCTTGGCCCTATCGAAATCGTTCATGGCGTTGGGCATTCAACCCAAGAGTCGGGCATCTATGATGCCGCAGAGATCTCGGTTCGTTCAAAAAAAGGCGTGACGGGAACCGTTCATGTGAACTGGCTTACGCCGCAGCGGATGCGTTCGATACGTGTTACAGGAAGTCAGGGGCTTTGCCTCGTCGATTATATCGCGCAGACCTGCGAACTCTTCGGTCACGACCTTCAAGCAAAAAGCACAGCGTTTTCGGGCTTCGAATGGAAGCGTGATGCCCAAGGCCTCGAATCGCTTTCTGTTCCGGTGATCGCAAAAGAGTCCCTCAAAGAGCAACTCGATCAGCTGCATCTTTATCTCAATGGGGCCCAACATACTCTTGCTGTCTTTGATGAACTGATTGAATCTGTTGCTCTCGTTGAGCAAGCGGAACGGCAGGTTTCAGGAGCCCACGTTTTGCCTTTTCATGATCCGCATAGCGAGCGTGGCTAATGGCTGTAAAGATATTCGTATCGGCTGGAGAGCCTTCAGGCGACATGCTCGCGGGCGAACTTCTCGAACATTTAAAAGTCCTGATGCCCGACGCCGAATTTTTTGGAATCTGCGGGCCAAAAATGAGACAGGCCGGTTGCGAGGAATTGTTTGGTATCGAAGAACTATCGGTGATGGGGTTTGTAGAAGTCCTCAAACACCTTTCCTATATTCGTCGACTTGAGTTTACTCTCCTCGAGGAAATTGAGCGGCGAAAACCTGAGATCGCGATTCTCGTCGATTATCCGGGCTTTCACCTGCGGCTCGGAGATGCCCTGAAGCTGCGCGGAACGTTCGTTTTCCAATATGTTGCGCCTCAGCTCTGGGCCTGGGGCGAAAAACGAACCAAAACGCTCAAGGAGAGCACCGACGAAGTCCTCGGCATTATGCCATTTGAAGCGGACTTTTTCAAAAAGCGATCCGTGAATTACACTTATGTTGGAACGCCGCAAGTTGATCGCGCCCTTATTGCCAGTGGGGATCGATCCCGATTCGGTCTGCCGGCTGATGCTACGATTGTCGGTTTTTTCCCGGGAAGTCGACGGGGCGAAATTCAAAGACTCGTCCCTCGGATGCTTGCTGCGCGCGCTGTTTTGCGGAACCGCGATTCATCGCTTCACTTTGTGCTATCGGCAGCGCCTAATCTTCCAATCGATCTTTTTGCGCAGCAGCTTGGGACTATCCTTCCCACGCCTACGATCGACGAAAAGGGGCTGACGGTATACCTCCTCGGTGACACCACTCTCGTTCAAGGCCAAAGCATACATCTTATGAAATGCAGCGATGCGGCTGTCGTGACATCAGGAACGGCTACCCTTGAATGTGCGCTCGTAAATACACCAATGACAGTTGCGTACGTCATGCAGAACCTGAGTTACCAACTCGCGAAACGCTTTGTTAAGCTCCCTCATATTAGCCTGGTCAACCTAGTCGCAGATTTTGGCCTCGTAAAAGAATTTATTCAGAATTTTGCCCCCGAAGATCTAGCCGACGAATTGCAGCGTCTCGCCGGGGATCAGGCCTACAGAGGCGAAAAAAAGCAGCAGTTACAGGCCCTCAATCAGAAACTGAAGGGCGAGCTGGCCGAGCAGGCGGCTCGGACTATAGCTACGTGTTATGCGGAAGGCTTGCCCCGCTCCAGGCATTTAAACGGCTTAAACAATCAGGGTTTAGATTCGCTTATAGGCAAATAAATGCTTGCTTTTTTCGGTCCCAAGCACTACCAAATTGCACTCTAGAATCCTTGTGTTCCAAAGGCGTAAATTCGTAATGCTCGCGTGTTCTCACACCCTCCGCACTCAACAAAAGGACACTCTCATGAAGAATGGTTTGTTAGCCTTGGGTCTCGTTCTCGCCTCTTTGCCTGCGTATGCTAAGGACACTTTGATGATCCTGTCGCCGCACCGCAAGTCGATTCAAGACGAGTATGTACCGGCGTTTGTTGAGTATTACAAAGCCAAGTTCAAAACGGATGTTCAGGTGGATTGGCTCGATCAGGGCGGAACGTCCGACGACGTTCGTTTCGTTAGAGCCAAGTTCGGTTCTAATCCCAAGACGTCAGGCGTCGACATTTTCTGGGGCGGGGGCACGGGTGTCTTTGTTGACCTGCAGAAAGAGAACTTTCTAGCTCAGTATAAGCTCCCGAAAGAATTGAAGGCGCAGATCCCTGAGAATGCTTCAGGCGTGCCGCTCTACGATAAAACCGAAACCTGGTATGCATCGGCCTGCTCTTCGTTCGGCATGTTTTATAACAAAAAAATCATGAAGTTCGATGGTATGCCCGAACCAAAATCGTTCCGCGATCTCGCTGGTCCTGATTACTTCGGAAATATCAGCCTAACGGATCCTCGCCGTTCCGGTACGGCAAATACGATGAATACGATCATCCTCCAAACCGAAGGTTGGGAAAAAGGCTGGCAACTCCTGTCGGAACTCGCCGGAAACACACGTACTTTTACTCACTCGAGCAGTGATCCCATCAAAGCCGTCGTTGCAGGTGATGTGTCGATGGCTATGGCAATCGATTTTTATGCCCTCGCGAAAATCGGCGATCTCGGTACAGAAAACCTTGGTTTTGCCTTGCCGACCGGTAGCGCCGTTCTCGACCCCGACCCTATTGCCATTCTCAAAGGCGCTCCAAACCGTAAGGTTGCCGAACGATTTGTGGATTACGTCCTTTCCGTGGAAGGCCAAAAGCTCCTGCTCCTGCCGAAGGGCGTCCCGGGTGGTCCTAAGTCAGCTTCGCTGGGCCGCATGTCTGTGAACACAGAAGCCTACAAAGAAACCGAAGGCAAACGGATCTATAAACTCAATCCCTTCACTCAAAAAGGTTTTGTCCGCCTCGACATCGTTAAAGCCGCCAAATTGCAGCGAGTTTTTAACGACCTGGCCGGCGCCATGCTCGTCGATACACATGACGACCTCAAAAAAGCATGGGCCAAAATTGTCAAAAGCAAAAAGCCTGATCAAGCGAAGATTCTAGAATTTGGTAAGGTGCCCGTCACTGAGGACGAATTCTTTAAAATAGCGGAAAAATGGGACGACGAAGTGTTCCGGAACCAGACGATCAACAGCTGGGTCAGCTTCGCTAAAGTGAAGTTCAAGAACCTTCAGTAATTTACTCTTTGGATAGTGCGCGGCCTTAGGGCCCCGGCATCATTCACAGCCACTCTCTTGCCAACTGAACTTGCGGGAAGTCTATGGAAGTCGTATTCAAGGGTATCTTCAAGCGTTACGGACAGGTTACTGCTGTTCACAACCTCAATCTTACGATCGAAAAGGGTGCTTTGCACTTTCTTCTCGGACCGTCGGGCTGTGGGAAAACAACGACTCTTCGTATGCTTGCGGGCCTCGAACCCGTATCCGAAGGCCAGCTCTTTTTCAATGGTAAGGATGTTACCAAGCAACCGGCGGTTGAGCGCGGAATCGGTATGGTTTTCCAAAACTACGCCCTCTGGCCTCACATGACCGTTTATAAGAATATCGAATACGGCCTCAAACTCCGCAAACTTTCTAAAGTCGAAATCAAACGACGCATCGACGATGTGATGGATATCACTCGTTTGACGCAATATGCCGACCGTTTACCAGGACAGTTATCGGGTGGGCAGCAGCAGCGCGTGGCCCTGGCACGGGCACTGGCGATTCGTCCTAATGTTCTACTGCTCGACGAGCCTCTCTCCAACCTTGACGCCAAACTTCGCATGGAAATGCGGGATAATATCCTGCGCATTCACAAGGAAACGGGCATTACGACTCTCTATGTAACACACGATCAACGCGAAGCTCTCTCGATGGGAACAAGCGTGTCGGTGATGCACGCAGGCCATCTCATCCAGACAGACACGCCTCGTACGCTTTACACGACACCAAAAACAGCCTTTATCGCGGGTTTCATCGGCGAGACAAATGCTGTCGATGCAGTCGTTGAGGCCGTTAACGGGCCCGAAGTGACTGTGAAAACAACGTTTGGACTTTTGCGTTCGACGCACCAAAGCGAGACATTCAAAGTGGGTGACAAAGTCAGTCTTTCTCTGCGTCCTGAAGCCATTCATATCGATTGGAATCACAAGGGCATAGGCGAAAACTACTTTAAAACCAACGTCGAATACCTTACCTATCTCGGTGAATCCGAGCAGTTCCTCCTTCGTACGAACGGCGGGCATTGCCTCAAAGTGAACTTTTATCACGCACCCGAACATGATTTTGGAATGGGTAGCGACGTAGGCTGCACGATCGATCCTTCGGACGTTCTTGTCTTGCCACCCCTTGAAACAGGGCTGGGCACTTGATGCAAAGCAAAGTTGGTTTGGAAGAATCAAGTGCGTGGCGCCGCAAGGCATCCGATTTCGTTGGCTATGGAACCGTTACGGCTACCGTCGCTATTTTGTTCTTTTTCCTTGTGCTGCCTGTCTCGGTGATCATGGCGCGCGCGTTTTTTAATAACGGCGAATTCACGTTCCGTTATTTCCCACTGCTATTTTCTAACGAACTTCTTATGAATTCGATTTGGAACAGCGTACTCGTGGGCGTTGTCGCGACTCTTATGACGACAGTCCTGAGTTTCCCTCTCGCCTTGATCAATGCTCGCTTTGATTTCAAAGGCAAAGCCCTTTTATCAGGCCTCCTCTTGGTTCCTATGGTCATGCCGCCGTTTGTTGGCGCGATCGGAATCATGCGGTTTTTCGCACGCCGCGGTTCTGTGAATCTTGCTCTAATGGACTGGGGCGTCATTCATAAACCAATCGACTGGCTTGGTCCGGACAGTATGTTCTGGGCTGTAGTGATACTCGAGGTTTTACACCTTTATCCTATTATGTATCTTAATTTAACCGCAGCTCTCGCCAACGTGGACCCGAGTGTTGAAGAGATGGCGACGACACTTGGCGTTCCTAAGTGGAAACAGTATCGCGACATCGTTTGGCCATTGGCCCGTCCAGGGTACTTCGCGGGTGCTATCATAGTCTTTATTTGGGCGCTGACGGACCTCGGCACTCCACTCCTTGTCGGATATAACGAAACGATACCGGTCCAAATCTTTAACATGATCACTGACGTGAACGAAAATCCTGTGGGTTACGCCTTGGTTTTTCTGGTCATCGTCATGACCGTCACCTTCTTTGTTGTTTCTAAAAAAGCCCTTAGTGGCAAAAAATACGAGATGATGGCTAAGGGGCACGTAAGTTCCGAAAAGAAACATCCGACCTGGTGGGGTTATCCTCTCGTTTATGGTCTGGTTGGCGGAACTGCGTTTGTTGCTCTACTTCCTCACCTTGCAGTCCTTGTCACGGCCATCTCTGATAAATGGTTCATGACGCCTCTGCCCGAGCACTATACGCTCGAGCATTTTAGTCAAGTGTTTGGCACAAATCTCGCGATCAACGGTATTAAAAACAGCTTTTTTCTGGCTGGTCTATCGACCCTTGTGGATCTCGTCCTGGGCCTTTTAATTGCCTACGTGATCGTCAGAAAACTTGTGCCGTTTCCGGGCCTACTTGATGGCCTTGTCATGATTCCTTTGGCCTTGCCTGGTATCGTTCTTGCGTTCGGATATGTGGTTACATATTCGGATAGCTTCCTCGATCCTTTGCATAATCCTGTGCCGCTCCTCGTTATTGCTTATGCGATAAGGCGATTGCCTTACATGGTGCGGTCGGCAACAGCGGGTCTGCAGCAGATGAGTAGTTCTCTCGAAGAAGCCTCAACAACATTTGGAGCCTCGCGATTCCACACGCTCCGCAAAATTACGGTGCCTTTGGTTATGGCTAACCTCATCGCCGGCGCTTTGCTATGTTTCTCTTATGCAATGCTCGACGTCAGCGACAGTCTTATCCTCGCGATGAAGGAGCGGTTTTATCCCCTTACCAAGGCGATCTACGTTCTCTTTTTGGAGCAGGGGACGGGAGAGCTCGTGGCCAGTGCTCTTGGCATCATAGGTATGGGAATACTGATCGTCTGCATCATGGGATCGTCGCTCATTCTCGGCAAAAAGATGGGCGAATTGTTCCGCTCTTAAGGTTTCCAATATATTCGGTCTTTCAATGACATAGACAGCATTTGCTTAGCGGCAGATGCTGTTTTTTTATGGGTCATAAATCCTTGAAATCATGAAATATTACAAATTTTGTTAAAAGTTTCCGTGAGTTCACCGATAAGGCGTCTGTCAAAGGCAGAGGGAGACGGGCATGAAGTTATTTCGTAACAGACCAGAACTCTTAACAAGTGTGACTGTACCACTGCTCTGCTTTATATGTGCCGGAGCCTGCAGCTCCCCGCCTCCCTCGCGTCCTCAGTTCAATTCAGCAGGGGCCGCCTCCTCAGAACCTTTGTCGGATGCAGATGGAAAAGCTGCTTCTTCAGCAGGAAAAACCAATGCCGACGGTTCACACTCAATCTCGCTTAAAATGCGAGCCTTAAGTTCCGTTGAAGCTCAGAACACAATCATGGATTTATATGGCGTTTCTCTCGATACGTTGATCGCTGATCATCCCAGCGAGGCAACCAATACCGGATATTTTAACGACGTCAGTTCGTTTGTGATGACCACGCCCTTAGCAAAATGGTACGGGTCAGTCGCAAGTCTGGTGGCAGGAAAATTAAGTCTTTCGACGCCTGTTCTTAAGGGACTTCCTGTGTGCCCAGTTGGTGATCAGCCCTGCCTCGAAACGAATCTCATTAAAGTTGCCACGCAGACCTATCGCCGCGTTCCTTCGAAGGCAGAAACTGATGCACTCCTTGCAAGCATCGCGAAGTCCGGCGCGAAAACCTATCTGGAAGGCATGAGTGTCGGTCTTGAGATCATGCTCCAAAGCGCGCAGTTTGTATTTCACGCTGAGGGCGCCAATGTCAATGGTGTGCTGAACGGATCCTATGCGGTCGCCAGTCGCCTCGCTGCTGTCCTGTGGCAATCGACACCTGATGCCATTCTCCTTGATGCAGCTGCTAAGGGTGGGCTTATGGACGAGACAAGTGTCAAACCTCAGGTTGCACGCATGTTAGCAGATAGCCGCAGTATTCGAGGCCTTGGACAATTCGCGATTGAATGGTTAAGGCTTTATACGATCTCGCGGCGAGATCTTATGGATGCGACCCAGGCCGGCGCGACTCAAGATGTGATCAACGGAATGTTGAACGAAACGGAACGGACCTTCGCGGCAGCAGCCATGGATCCGAAAGGTGATTTTTTAGAGGGGCTGTTTGCCCCTAAAAATACGTTTTTAACACCTAGTCTTGCCAAGTGGTACGGCGTTACGTTGCCCGCGAGACAGGGGACGGACGCGGTTCAGGTTCCTATCGCCGCTAATAGTGTCCATCGCGGGATTATGACTCAAGCGAGCTTTCTATTTGCGACAACCAAACGCTCCTCGACCAGCCTTATCACAAGAGGCAATGGGGTCTTGGAGATGATTTTGTGTAAGGTCGCCGGTGCCCCTAGCGATGCCGATTTACTTGAGGCAGCTAAGGATGCTGCTGTAAAACGCAGCAAAAAAGACGAATCAACGTTTCGCATGGCGAAACCAGCCTGCGGTGGATGTCACAGCAAGTTTGATCCAATGGGCCTGATGCTTGAGAAATACGATTATCTGGGACGGCCGCGGACGGTTGATGAAAACAACGATCCCGTTTCCACTGCAGTTAGTTTTACCCTCGATGATAAATCAGTGAATTTTCCGGACGCGCTTTCGGCAAGTGCCGCATTTGCGAAAAGTCCTGAAGTTGGGCGCTGTGTAACGAGCCAGATGATGTCGTATGCGTTTGCCGGTAATCTCCTCGATCCTAAGGGCGAAGCTATCGACAGTATTTACAAAGCGTTTGTTGACTCCGGACATTCATTCCAGGCCTTGATTACGGCGATCGTCCTCACACCCGAATTTTTGGAGCCATGAACATAATGACACGAGACATTTTCAACCGAAGAGCTTTTATTCGTGGTGCGGGTGGAGTCGTGATCGCATTGCCTTTTGCCCATTTCGCTTCAAATGGCGACAAACTCATTGGAGCCCCCGTGGCAGGCGCGGCGCCGGTGCGTTTGTTCACTATCTCCTGGGGCACAGGTGCTCCTCCGGCTAAGATGAACTTCAAAGAACTCTTGCAAGCCTTTGTACCCTTACAAGATCAGGTTTTGCTCATTCAAAACATGTCTCATCCGGGTGTAGAGTCTTCGTTAAGGCGCGGTATCAATTCACATGTAGCAGGCGGGCTTGCTGCTTTTACGGGCACATCGGCTAAAGCCACGGGTGGGGGTGGGGATAAATTGGAACGACCCACTACGGCTACGATAGACCAGATAGCCTATAAACAGCTTATCCCTGGCGATCCTCGCATACCAATCCAAACCGGGTATTCTGGGTTCGTGGATCAGGCGGGCTTTGGTGATTACATGGATTATCGCTCGTTTGACGATACAGGTAAAAAAGTCGAATCGATCTATAACAATCCAGAAAAGCTCTTCACAGCCATGTTTGGCTCGTCACTGCCGACCAGTGGCGTAAGTGATGCCGCAGCAGCCGCTTTGAAGCTGCGGAAACAAAGTGTTCTGGACGGAGCCCTCGCACAAATCAAAGAGCTCAATTCCGATCGCTATGGATTGTCGCCGGAAAGCAGGGTGCAGCTCAACATACATCTGGATAAAGTCCGTGAGCTTGAAATGGCGGTTTCTTCGACCGCGACCACGACCGTCATGTGCAAAACACCAACTGCCATATCCAAAGCTGACGGCGCGAAGTATGAGAAAAACACCAATACCGTCAAAGAAATGCTGACTATCATCGGCGATCTGATGACCGTGGCTTTCCAATGTGATCTGGCTCGTTATGGCAATATCTGCATAGGCGAGGCCGCGTTTCATTGCCGAGTAAATTCGTGTCTAAATGGAAATACTACTACGGACGCACATGAATCAGCTCACTCAGCTGCACTCGTACCAATCTGGGAGGCTCACGCTCAGTATTTTCTGGAGACTATCGCCATCATCATGACGAAGATGAAAGCGACACCTGATACTGATGGCAAGAGCTTACTCGATAACTCAATTTTCTACGCTGCAACTGAGTTGTCCGATCACTCGGACAACCACAGCTTCAAAAGCATGCCGGCTCTCGTGATCGGAGGCAATCCTCACGGCGTTCCAACAGGTGCTATCATCGATGCCAAGCAGCGGCCGATTGCTGATGCTCTCGCTGGCTGTTTAACGGCAGCTGGCGTGCCTACAGATAAACTCGGCCCATTTGGAACGGGTAAGCTTTTTTAAGTCTCAACGCTGTTTAAAGCGTCTTCGCATGTTCAAAAAAAGATTGCATCATGCGCGGCAAGTTTACGGCTATCAAAGCATTGGTGATCGATTTTGGGGCAAATAATTTGATGTCGACTTCGAGGTTGTAAGACACCTTACATTGGTTTGGCCCTAAAGCCGTAATGGTCCAGCTTCCCGAGTTCTTTTTGAAAAGAGAGCCTTCCTCTAAGTCCCAAGTGAGACTTGTCGGAGCATTTTGGGTCATTTTCAATGTGTAATGAAATGTTTTGATCAAGTTGACCGTGTATTCAATGCTCGCGGAGTTCGGCGTTTGGTTTTTGATTTTGATGCTACCGACTTCCGGAAGTATTTTGGGATACTGATTATAGTCAGTCACCGCAGCATAATATTTTTCGGCAGAGACGTTGAAGATTTCCTCGCGAGCTGCACCAGCCATTTCAGCTTCCCTTTCCCGGTATAGAGTTAAAGACGGAACTAAAAAAGGCCTCCAAGGCGGAGGCCTCTATCTTAGAGACTTAACACAAACTTTACATTTCGCAAACTTCATGGAGTCGTTGTATCCGAAGGTACATCAATCGAGTCGTCAAGCATGCCGACGAGGAGATCTTCAATACCAGCGGTCATAGACTTAGCGGCAATCGCCATAGCAAACGAAACTGACGGTACGGCCGTAGTTTCATAAACAACGAGCCACTTGCTGGCGTCACAAGCGGTGAGTACCGCTGGATCACAGTTGAGGACATGAATGCTACCGGTTTGGGATTTTACGCCCTTAGGAGAAAATGGAAAATCGGCAACAGGAGCTGTCTGAGCTGCAAATTCAAGACTTGCCTGCGCGCCTGCATAAGGCGCGACGATTTGGTTGTAAGTAATGCCGTGAACGGGTTGTTTCAGTAAGGGAATGCCTTGTATTTTCAAATTGTATTCATAAACATGACGGAGAGTCTTAACGCCACTGGCGTCGACAATCGATGGCAAAGCTACCGATCCATGGGCACTAAACTCAAGTGCCGCTTGAGGGGATCCAGCTGCGTATAGAGGCCAGCTTTTAAAGTCTGTGTAACGGCTGAGAAGCGCGTCGACAGTTTTGAAATGCTTGCTGTCTTTGCTTACGACCGCGGCAAATGTCACGTTCACAGTTTTGCTGTCTGAAAGGACTTTGCTTGCTGAGCAATAAAGACCGTTACTGTTGATTTGATCTTCACAGCTTGCTGGAAGAGCAGGGAGTGCTTTTCCGCCTTGGGCCATAGCGCCTTGTGCGATGAGGGCGAGTGTGAGGGCAATGAATCTTTTCATGTGAAACTCCTTAAATGCTTAATTCGGGTTTGATCCCTGGTTTTCAGGTCTACTTATTGATTTCACTCAAGTTGGCTCGAACTGTCGTTCCAGGCAACCAAAGTGTTACAAGCTCCACTTGCTTATCTCTCAAATCCTGGTCGGTGCTCAATTCAAAAAGCTGATTGAGTGCTATCTGATACGCGTTATGATTGGGATTAACACGCCACACAATGTGCGTTTTCAGGTAGTTCAGCGCTTTGGAAACACGCGCAAACAGATCTGTACTTTCAAGTAAGGCTTGGCGCCAGAGGTCCTCGGGCACGCTGTCGACTGCGCCTATTGCGGCAACTGCCTTATTTTGTAGCTCCGTTGGGTGCAGGACCGAAAGCCAGATTGATCCTGTGGTGAGATCAAAACGCTTCTCAGAGAGGAAACTTGCCATCGCAAACGAGCTATCATTTTGAGCTGAGTCCAAAAGATTCCTGACCCAATTTCGCCAAAAGAGAGGGTCTCGTTCTTGCGCTGAGTCGGTGCTTTTGCCAGCCTCTTGAACGGCATGAACCATCGCGGGTCCCGTTTTGATAACGGCCGTCATAAGATTCTCAAGCAGACCTTCGCCGTTCATAAAAGACTTCGCTTCGAGACCTTCAATCGGTTCACTGAGACGTGTGACCAGCTGTGCAAAGTGAGTCCGAAACTCAAGGCCGAAATGAAGCGATCGCCACGTCTCAGTAAGTCCTTCCAGGCTCTCGGTCGCATAAGTACTGTCGTCGGTCCGGTACAGGGTCCCGAGCTCGACGATTTCATTGCTGAGCTTGGCAAGGAGACCCGCTCGATCGGTCAGATCAGGTACGAGACGCATGGATTCAGCGACCTGAGTGAGCAAGCGATCGAGCTCAGAGGCAGTAAACGTTTCCCCGATGATTTGCCAAGTCTTCAGACTTGAATGCTGTCCGAAATATTTTGCGAAGCTAATACCTTTATCTGTCCACTCGAACGGGTTGGTATCGGCCGGGAACAACTGTATCGTAGCCATTGGGAATTCGTTTGCAAAAAAGTCGTATGATTCGGATGTGTTTAAGTGAGCGAGAAAATTGGCAGAAAACTGTCGATTATCTGAATTCGCGCCGATTTTATCGAGCAAATTAAGACCGAAGGTGAACGCATTCTGACCAGCGGCGGCGCTTGCTTTCTGTTCGCTGCTCCACAGTCTCAGGATATTGCGAAGAGTGTCCTGACGGACCCCTTGGTCGTCTGTTTCGGAGTAAGTGATCAGCGTGTTGCGCCAGGTATAGGAATCAATGTGAGTGCTCACCAGATTCAAATAGCTGTTCAGTAAGGTCGGGGAACCCACCCAAAAGCCGCCAGCGAAAAACTCCCGGCGTCTCTGGTCAGCCGCATTGTGTTCGCTCCAGATGCCCTTGCTTTGGTTGAGCCATTGCCCGACTAGCACGTGAGGTTCGATGTTTTTGTGTTTTAGTTTATAAAAACGCAAAGCGCTCGGAAGCTGGACAAGGCCGTCCTTCAGTTTTGCGCTCTTGCCCATAGCGAAGATATCGTTGAGAACACGCGCACTGTGCCACTCGGGAAAGCGATACTGAGGCAACATGCTCCGGGCTGATGGTGGGCAGAACGAAGGATTATCAAGCGACAAAGCTAAACGTTGCGTCCACATCATGCGCGGACCAAAAGTATCGGTCGCAAGGAGAGGACACATGGTCTGGATGGCCGTTTGACTCACATATTCGCGAAATTTATTATAGGCTTCTTCTTCTGTTGAACCTTGAAATTCAAGAGGGCACGCGGCGGGAGCTTCGGTCCAAACGGCCGAATTTGCCGGATCCTTGGTTTTTGATCGGCATATCTTGCCGCCAAATCCAACGACGCTCTGCGGTATGAATTTCGTTTGCGGCTTGGAAAAGGTCAGAAGATCAAGGGTCGATAAAAGTGCGAATGGTGAAGCGGTGTCACCTGGCAGTCGGGTTGCGTCATTGACTTGCGACTGCTCAACAAAATTCCACGCCGCGCTTTGAGCCTGAAATGCCGCGTAATCAGGAAGCAGGGCATTCTTAAGTGCACTGACTTTGGTTTGTGTGCCAAGCACTGTTGGAAAATATTTGCTATAAGTCGTGTATTGCGCTTCAGAATCGTCTTTGACTAGAAAAGACGTATTAAAAAAGCCGCGAATGGGATCTGCAAAAGCCGAAAGGTCCGAGGAGGGCGCGGAGCTTTTGCCCGGGATGATGGCTGCTACGTCCGGCAAGGAGGGGCTCAGCTTCTGATATTGTTTTAAATAGTAGATCGTGAGCCTGCGAGCCTCTTCCGGGCTGTAATTAATGACATCATAATAGTCGCGGCTCAGACCGTCGGCCAAAGTCGGAGCCAGGTTCGTTGTCGCATCGAGTTCCGGCCAAAACGTAGGTTGGGAAAGTGTTGGGATAAGCGTGCCTGTATACCAGTCCAGAAGTTTCGCAGAAATCTCGACGGGAACATCTTTAGCCGTCAACGGACCACTCGCATAGTATTGGTCCCAGAGGGCCCAACCGCTGTGCCCGTCTTCGTCATCGCTGAATCGCTTAATACTCTGGATAGGTTGCAGGATACGTGGGCTGATGGCCGGGTTGATAACCGGGGCGACATTAGGAGCCGTGCTTGCGTCAAACCCAAGATAGGCGCGAATCGAGCTTCCGGCCCCTGAGAATGTCGTTACAGTCTCGCCGGAAAGAGCGCCGCTTGATGGCGATCGGAATATTCCATCGGCTTCTTTCGCCTTGAAAAGAATGCGCGACCAAACACTGGGATGATTTTGAAGATAAGACTTCAGGTCCTGCTGATCCGATGTAAAGTGCAACGCATCCAGCCTGATTTGTTCGGCTATCAGTTGCTCCATGGGCCCATCACTATAAAGGCCTGCAAAAATACGCGATGTTCGTGCCTCTAATCCCGCGTCCACCTCAGCTGCTGCAGGAGAAAGATTCGCAAACTGATAACTCTGGCTCGCCAGCTTTTCAATACGGTAGGTGAGCAGTTTTTCAAGAAAATCGGGTTCGAGAATCGTGGTGTAGTCACTCGACAGGCTGTCGTCGAGAGTCGCCATTTTATCGAAAGTCCAACCAGAATTGGTTTGCAACCGCTTTTCGAGATCGTTGAGGAACGATAACTCAACCCGATCTTTCGCAAGACCTAGTTCGTAGAGTGCATAAGGATCTTTGATAGTAAGGGATTTGAGGCGACCAATCGTTTCGAGAACCAGAGTTCGGTTTAATCCCGCATCCGATTCTTTGGTTTTCCATAGATTTTCGGTACTTGTCACATCACCGAGAGGCGCACCTATTATGGATTCAATCGCGACGATAAAGGGGATACGGTTTCCGCAGGCGGAGGACGGCGTGCTCAGAGTATTCAATTTATCCGTGAATTCTTGAAAGGACTCCTGACCGTCAAGGCTTGGTTTGTCGAATAGAGGACAAAGCGGGATTTTTCCTCCTACTGTCAAAAGATTCTGGAGATGGTTCATGAGCTTACTTGCGCCGGTCTTTGCACGAATCGCTTCCAGGGATATGTTGTTCCCCTCTTCGAGGAGTTGATCGACAGCAAACGTGATGCGGCCGAGATCCTTTGCATCCAAACTATTGGCATCGTGAAACAGAGCCAAGAGCCACTTAACCGGATTGCTCTGTTGGCCAAGCACAGTATTCATGGAGTCGGCAATGCGTGCATCAAGATCTCTCCGCTCCGCCGCAGCTAATTTTTGATAGGATGACCAAAGCGAACTTACGACTGCCGATAAGCCGTTGAGTTCGCTTGCGGAATATTGCGAGTGGCGTGCCGCGAGGAGTCCGAGCGGCGTCGTATCAACTTCAGAGGAAACGGATAACGATGGGAGTATGGAAACATCACTCGCTGTCGTGGATTCACGATAGGGACTAAGGAGATTCGATTGCTCTATCGGATTGAGTACACGCGCCTTTCGCTTGGCAAGCACATCGCTCATGCGCGTAAAAAGTAAATCTTCGCCCAGGACCTGGTGAGCCAGATAAAGAAAGTGAGGGCGGAGCGATTGACCCGCTAAAATCTCGTGAGTTGTTGATTCGAGCGTATGATCTTGGAGTTGATCAACAAAAGCTCCGAACTGATTGAGAACTTCAGCTAGGTGTCCACTGCGCGACCAAGCGCTCACGATATCTTTGGTACGGGTCGTATCGAGCGTCACCAGAAAATCCTGCAGTGGTCCCAGGCGTTCGCTGGTGAGGTTCAGGCCCGCTGCACGGCCATCTATAATACCGCGATCCAACAGTGTCGTGACCGCCAAGAGGTACGGATAACGCTCCTCATGCGTAGACCCTTTAGGATCGATGGTTAAAACGAAGTCCAAAACTTTCTGCAATTTGGTTTCATCAAGTTTTGCGAGGAGGTCTTGCAGCCCACTCAGCGTCTCATCCCCATCCTCGCTCCGGTTTGACGCGCAGCTCAGGAAATTATGCAGAAAATGCCCGGAGAGCTCCCATTGCGAGATGTTGGTGCTTACGCATGCGGCTTCAGCGCCTGGGGTTTTAAAAAACGCAAAATCAGGACTGTTTTTCGTCGATTCAACTTTGCCAAAACAACCGGTCAGCAAGAAAGCTGAAAGGATGACGATGCTGTGAACTATAATCCACGGGCGGGTGAAATTAGAGTTCATAATCCAAACCTCCTACGAAAGTCTGAAGGCTGTGTCCTGCGTTGAGGTGTATCTCAGCTCCCTTAGTACCGACGCGGTCCAGTTTGGAAAGCTGTACATATTGATACGCAGCTTCGAGAGTGAGGCGGCGACCTTTATCGTCTTCTTTTAAAATCCAATTAACGCCCGCGGCCAAGCTCTGCTGAGCAGGGTCGATAACAGAGCCACGCGTGTTCGGTTTATTGGCGGATGTGTGAATCTCCAAACCACCGCGCAGTTCGAGGGACTGGTTCATTGGTCCGAGGACTGGAACAATCACTCCAAGTCGATAGGCCTGCGTGTCGCGGAGATTCGCGCTGCCGCCGGATGCTTCAGCCGAGATAGCCGCCACGTCATTACCTGTCAGTGATACGAGCGCCGTTTTATAACGTCCCCATTGAGCCTGCTCGAAACTTACCAGAACCTGGGCTTCATCAAATCGATACGAATAGCCAGCGCGGAATAAAGCGGGATCGTAGAACGGCACGAGGCTGGTATTAGCGTTAAATGGCAAACTAAAATCTTGGTTGGTGAGGGAAAACCCCGAATCTATTTTGGAGTCTGTCTTCTGAGCATCGCGGTATGTCAGTCCAACAGTCATCCGGTCGTTACCCCAAGCAAACCCACCAAATGGCGCGACAACCGGCTCCATATTTAAGTCCACCCGGCCCTCACTCTCTCTGCTGGTCAGGGCAATTTGGATGACGCCTTTGGCACGAAGCGAATAATAGGCACCGAGCCCGATACTAAAACCGCCGGGCAATTGGTAACCGAGCGCTGTGTAAATCGCAGGTTTGCCCTGGCTTTCGCCAAAGCGCAGATACGTGCTTTGGTACGAGGAAACGCCCTTAATGCGTCCGAAGCTTCCCTGAGGCACGTAGGCAGCGATCCCGAGATGGAGACCTTCCGTGAGAGTGAAGTTCATTCCGACACTGTTGCCCTGAAGGTCCCCTGCCTGCGAAGCGCGATCTTTATCAGCGGGCAATGGACTGTTTGGAGCTTCCGGGAGATCCTGAAGATCAAATCGAGTCATAAGCGCCTGAACGCTGATTTCATTCTTTTTCGCTGTTACTAAAAGGGCTGGGTTTGTGTACGCCGCAAAAGACTGCGTCCCGCCGGCCGTCGTTGCATTGCCAATGGCCATCGTTCCAGCGCTCTGTCCATATGTATCAAATACGTTCGAAAGTGCAGTGGACGATGAAATCAAGCTTAGGCCGACTAGGACTTTCGATGCCATGCGAGTCATAAATTCCTCCTCTGAAGGTCACTCGGCGAACGGTGGGCGACGGTTAGGACCTCTTTAGATGTCCTCCTTAGCAACCTGAGGCCCGACGGTCAAAACAAAACTTTTCAATTTTCCCACTGCATCCCCTCGATATAGCGGTGATTCCTCGAATTCAACTATCGTGCTCACGACTTAAAGCACGAGTATGCGCAAACGTTCGCTCGGCTAACAGCCTGTCTTTGGGGCTTGAACTAAATTTCGAACGATAGGGAGAAAATGCTTCAAAACCAGAGATTTTCGCTGAGTCCCGAGCATTTGCAACTTGTCCTGCACAGGAATGATTGGCTAATAAGTCTCACAGCTAAGATTTTTTGAGGGGGTATTTATGGGTTGGGCAGAGGAAGCCAAAGGTCTTTTGAAGGGATCCGATTATCTTGGTGTTAATCTATTTGAATGGGGCATAATCTTCGCTCTCGCCCTATTGCTCTGGAGCGGCTTTAGTTTTCTGAGAAGACGCTTCGGGAAAAAAATCTCGCGGTTGGCCATGCGGACCACTGTCCATTGGGACGATATCGCTGGTCGAATGATCGAAAAAACCAGTAAGATTTTTCTCTTCATTTTGAGCCTCTATATCTCCGGCTCAATAATGAGAGCCGATGACCAGGCACTCCGACTTTTTTATAAGTTCTTGGTTGTAGCGATATTTTTCCAGGCCGCGTTATGGGGTAACGAAATTCTCGCCTATGGGTTGAATCGTTATCTGACGAAACGCTATGGCCATCTTGACGAAAAGGTGGATAACCTTGCGACCTACAGTGCTATCAATATCACCGCGAAATTTGTGCTGTGGAGTGTGCTTTTTCTTCTCCTGCTGGACAATCTTGGCGTTAACATAACAGCCCTCGTGACCGGCCTTGGTATCGGCGGTATCGCTATCGCCTTGGCTGTACAGAATATTCTAGGTGACATTTTCGCATCGCTTACGATCGTTCTGGACGGTCCCTTTGAGGTTGGCGATTTTATCGTCGTTGAAGATAAATCGGGGACAGTGGAGGCCATTGGCCTTAAAACGAGCCGCATTCGTGCCTTGTCTGGCGAGCAGCTCATTTTTCCCAATAAAAAATTGATTGACGGTTATATCCAGAATTTCAAAAGAATGAACGAACGGCGAGTTGTGTTTGGTTTTAAAGTGGAATATGAGACGAGTGCCGAAAAATTGAAGATGATTCCGGAGATGGCGGCCGAAATTGTTAAGACGAAGGCCAAGGTGCGATTGGATCGCTCTCATTTTGCTAAATTAGGCGATAGCGCGCTCGAATTTGAAGTTGTCTATACAATGCTCGATGCTGACTACACCCTCTACATGGACACGCAGCAGGCAATCAACCTCGAGCTTTACAGTGCTTTTAAAAAAGCGAAAATAAACTTCTACTTTCCGACGCCGAGCGTTGTTGTTCAAGGGGACAGTGGTGTTCCCAATATTTTGGCTCACAACAAAGTACAAGGCGCTAATTTTGGTGCCGATGGTGAAAGCGAAATGGGGAAGGGAAGGATCATCGATCGTAACAGGGATGGGGTCAGTGAAACGGCCACCTATTGAGTATAGGCAGCCTTAGGTTCAAAATTTAAGGCGGCGAAAGATACCTTCAGGCAAATGCGAAATGATGAACATGATGAATCGCCAGAACGAAGGCGTATAAACGACCGCCTCATGTTTGGTAATAGCCTTGATAATGTCGTTTGCAACTGCTTTGGGATTCGCCATGAGCGGGGATCGGGGCAGATGATCAGTCATTGCCGTTGCGACCATTCCTGGTTTGATAGTGAGGACGTTGACACCCGATTTTGTCAGACGGGCTCGCATTCCCGAAGTGAAAGCGGTTATGAGGGCTTTGCTGCTTCCATACGCAAAATTTGACGCCCGACCGCGATCGCCTGCTACACTGGAAAAAACCGCTATGGTTCCCTTGCCTCGAACGACCATCGATTCTTCGAGTGCCATCATGATTCCAACCGGCGACATAACATTGATTTGGAGCATCTGCTCCATTTTTTTCGGTGAATGGAGGAGTTCTTCATTGTCCCCGAGTATGCCCTGCGCGATCAGGGCCGTGTCAGGTGCATCGGTCTGTTTGATAATGGCCCGAGTTGCCTCGTAACTGCCCTCGAGACTGTCAAGCGAGTACGCGACGATTGAGACATCACGCGCGCCTCGTGTGTAGAGGTCGGCGCTGATATCTTTTAGTTTATCCTCATCACGCGCTACCAGCGTAAAATGCGCCTTTTTCGCGGCAAAGGGCCTTGCAAATTCTAAGGCTATGCCTGAGCTGGCGCCAAAAATCATCACATGATGACCTTGCCGCTTATCCTTATTTTTATCGTCACTGGTTTTATCAATTTTGCTTTGGCTATCCACGTGTCGTAACCCTTTTCCAGAACATTGATTCAAAGAGTGGATCCACATAACGGGCAAATTCTGTCCACTGTGGATAGGAAAGTTGAAACGTTTCAGGGCTCATAAGGTAGTCTTTTGCGGGATAAAGACGACCTCCGGCCCGCATGACAATGCGATCGAGTTCATGGAAAAGCTCAGAGGATTTTTTACCGATGTTTTTAAAGTCGAGACTGACGGTATAACCTTCAACAGGAAACGACATCATGCCAGGTGATGCGATGTTACCGAACCGTTTGAGTACGCCCAGAAAAGATCCTTGACCTGATTTGGCGATGACGTCAAACAACTGTTTGAGATCTTCAATGCGGTCTTTCGGGATGATGCACTGATACTGCAAAAGGCCGGCACTGCCATAGATTCTGTTCCAGTTTCCAACTGCATCGAGCGGGTAAAAGAAAGGATCAAAAGCCTGTTTTGTAGCTTTCATTTGAGCAAACTGTTTATTGTAATAAGCTGTATTAAAAGCTTTGATGGATAACTTATTCAAGGTAAAACCTGGGGCATCGAAGGGGACCGAGACCTTGAAGCCTTTTTGCTTGGCATAATCCTTTTTGATATTGCCGCCTACTGCGTGATTGCCACGAATGAAAATACCGCGACCCCCGTGTTCCCCCTGGGCCATGCAGTCGATCCACGAGACCGTATATTCAAAGTCTTTATCGGACTTGCGATCGACTTCAAAAAAGTCGCTTAGCCCTTTGGTTTTTATCATCTCGGCATCGATCCAGGCGGATTCGATAGGGATGAGCTGAAGCGTACAGGAGAGTATGAGACCGGTGAGGCCAAGGCCCCCGATTGTGGCACGGAATAAGGCTTCTTCCTCAGTCAGCGAGCAGCGAAGTCTTTCACCATTGCTTCGCATGAGTTCAAGCTCTGTTATGTGGTTGCCGATCGTACCCCGGCGGTGGTGGTTTTTGCCGTGAATATCATTGGCTATCGCTCCGCCCATAGTCACGAATTTCGTACCGGGCGTTACGGGTATGAACCAGCCACGCGGAATGGCAAAGGTAAGGAGATCGGCGATGCTAAGGCCTGCTTCACAACTAAGTCGTCCCGTTTCAGGGTCGAAGTGCCGAAGTTTGTTCAGTTCCGACATTTTTAAGAGCGTACCGTCTTTGATCAGACAGCTATCGCCATAGCTACGTCCGAGGCCATGCGCTAAGACTGGCCCCTTCCAATGGGACATGTCGTTAGCGTCGCTACGCCAATGTATAAATTTGCTATCTCTCTCTTGGCCTTTAATACGGCCCCATGATTCCGTTGGCACGTTGGAAATCCCTTTCCCGTAGGCCACGGCCGTGAATGGAAAACGCGGCCAGTCAGATCAACTTGTTTCCGTCGATTCTAACGCCAATGAATTGATTTGACTAGAAATTAGAGACTGGCTTGGACATCGCCTGTGAGAATAGGAGCTGGGGCCTGGGAGTTGCTGAGGATATCATCGACTGCACGCAGGAAGGAAATCGATCCTTGAACGGCACGTCTTGTAACGGCTTGTAGTCGATTCGCGGGGGGAGTCGCTTCTGTGGCAACTTCAAAAGTCAGGGCATATGTCCCGTGCCGCATGTACGCATAGTCGATAAATTCACCATCTGTTTGGTAGTCATAGAAAGACTGCGACGTGCGGTTCATTTGCATAGTTTTCGCGACACTGCCTGCCAAGGAGCGGAAAACCGGATCGTGCTGACTCAGGGTCGGTGTATGACACCAGGGCCAAAGCACAGCTTCAAGTCCCGAATGGAAAGCCGCTGACGCGACAATTTTCTCTTTAATCATCAAATCCCTGACGAGACGGGTTTCAATGATTTGAAACGCATCGCGCTCCGGTTTGTTGGGCGTGGCATAATCCCGATTGGGATCGATACCACGTGAATCCGTACGCAAATTAAGGGCATGGCCGTCAGGATTAACCATTGGCTGCAGGAGAATGCGGTAGCGGCGCAGGAGCTTATCTATGGACGGGGTGTTCTGTTCACGAACCAGAAAGGAAATAAAAGCAAGGACAGCCTCAGTCGAGGCACGCTCGTTACCGTGATGGGTGCCATTAAAATAAATGGCCGGCGCTTCGGGATTTGGATTTTTGGTGATCGCTAAGATAGCGACTTCGCGACCCTGTTGCGATTTTCCAAGTATTTCAAAGTGTACGATGTCGGGATTGTTGGTAGCTTCGGTGCGGAGGAACGCAGCAATCTCGTCTTGATCGTGATAGCGATTGAAGTCCAAGGCCCAGGCACTCGGCATAAGCCAAATGACGACCAGAACTGCGCTAAGTGATCGAAAGAGTGAAGATTTCATGATGGTTGCATATCCTGATTGAATAGCTTGTCCGGATTCTATCGATTGTGCCTCTCTATGTCAATTGACAAGCGTCGTCAAACAGCCCTGAAAGCGTTTCGTAGGAAGGATTCTGCTGTTCCCAGATAATTTTTCTAAAGGGGCCAAAGTCACTATGCCTTTGTTCCTATTTGACAAGTAAGCACTGGTGTTGAAATAAATACTTATCCCAAACGTGCGGTTGACCGGAAAACGTGAAACGCCTGGAGGCTTTATGACCGTGCCGTTCCGAATTCGTGAAGCGGGCTCGGATGACAATGAGCGCCTCATCGCTCTTTCGAAACGCTGTCCCACCCGGGGACCTTTGTCTGTCTACTCAGATCGCTTCCCTGACTTTTTTGCGATGACCCGTCAGCAGGGTGAACGCTCTTTCATCTATGTCGGCGAAACCTACGATGGCGAAATTCTTGGCTGCGTGGTTTTGATTGAGCGAATGGAACAGCGTGGTGAGCAATCGGTTAAAGTTCTGCACCTCAGCGATCTTCGCGTCGACCCAAGATTCAAACGCAGTGCTCTCGCCGCGCTCCTTATCCAGCGATACAGCGAACGCTTGCAAGCGGGGTCTTACCACCATGGTATTACCGAAATCCTGAAAAACAATGCTGAACCAAGCCGGGCGAACAATATTCTGAAAAGTTCGGTTGAAGTCCGCACCAAGGCTCGCGTGACGCTCTACAAGCTGTTTCCAGCTTGGAATTACAGAGTTTCCAAGGCGTGGACTTACCGGCAGGCGACACCGAGCGATTACCCTAAGCTCTCCAAGCTTCTGCAGAGCGTATATCGTGATGCCGTTGGTGCTCCGAGCTTCAGCTTAGAATGGCTGCAGGCGGCTACTCAGAAACATTCCTCATTTACTTTTGCCAATATTTGGCTCGCCCTGGATGATAAAAACGAAATCAAAGCCTGCCTTGCTCGCTGGGATCAGCAGGCGCTCCGCAAAACCGTTGTGGTACGCTCCTCAAAGGCCGTTAAGTTCATCGTAAGGTTTTTGACCTTAATAGGGTTTCTGTGGCGTCTGCCGCCTTTGCCTAAGACCGGCAAGCCACTTGACTATCAATATTTCCGATGGCTGGCTGCGACGTCGGAAAACATGCCCGCTCTCCGTTCGCTCCTGCGCTTCGCGATGCGCAAAACGCGAGATGATGGCAAGTATCAATTCGCCTTGGTGGGCTTTCATGATCGCGATCGCTTAAAATCTGCAGTCCGTGGTATTATACGGCACAAAGAGCCGATGCATATTTACTCTCATCGCTTGATAAATTCATCCGAACCACTCGAGAATTTTACCCCATCTTCATCAGCGCCGGTTTCTCCTTCGCTTCTTAAACAAGCTCTTTACGTAGATGCATCCTTGATATAAATCGCAGTCATACCTCACGCATGAATTGATCCACTTTTTACCAGGGGAACCACGACTATGGGTAAACGAATATTGGTGACTGCCGGTCGTTTGCCTGCGGCCTTAGAAATATGCCGCGGGCTTGCCAAGACGGGCGCAATCGTCATCAGCGCCGATAGTCACCCAGCTCATATCTGTCAGGGTTCACGCTCGGTTGAGCGAAGTTATCAGATCGCTTCGCCGCGCGATAACTTTGAAGCCTATCGTGCTGACGTCCTCGAAATCATCCGCAAAGAAAAAATAGATCTGATCGTCCCCGCGAGCGAAGATGTTTTTCACCTTGCGCGATTTGCGGCCGAACTTTCTGAGGTTTGTGAGGTTTTTTCTCCAGGGCCGGAGCTCCTCTTTGCCGTGCATCACAAACAAAAATTCATCGACATGGCTAAAGCTATGCGATTGTCTGTTCCCGAATCTGTGCTTTATACGAAGGAAGACCAGCTGCCCGAATTTTGCCAGAGTGATTATATCCTAAAGCAGGTTTTCTCACGCGCTGGGCAAGGTGTGATTTTTGCGAAAGCAGGCGTGCATCCTAGAGACTATGGCGCGGTTTCGGATGGCACATGGACTCTTCAGGAAAAGCTGGAGGGCGAAACCTTATGTTCCTGCACGATCGTCCATAAGGGCAAGGTAGGGGCTCACCTCGTCTATCGGCCGTCGGTGATCCTAGGATCTGTTGGAGTTGTGTTCCGCCAAGTGGATCAAAAAGCAATTCGTCAATGGGTGCAAACGTTTGTGCGTGAGACGGGGTACCATGGGATCATCTCGATGGACTTCATCGTGAGTCCCGATGGCAAAGTCGCAGCTATCGAATGTAATCCGAGACCGACAAGCGGTGTGCACCTCTTTGAATCGGCGATGGTTGGTTATGCGATTCAAGACCCTCTCCGTAAACTGCCCGAGTTGAGTGGTCGTCAAAGGGCTCAAGTCACCCTTGCTATGCTTCCCGCACTTCCGTCGATTTTTCGCCTGCAAAAAAATTGGCAGGAAAAGCTGCTCGATATCGTACGGGCTCGCGACGTCATGTTTACTTGGCGAGATCCCGGTCCTGCCTTTTACCAAATCATTTGTTATGGTTATCTTATTTATCTCGCCTGGAAGTTCAAAATTTCTTTGACCGCCTGCATGATGGACGGTGTCGAATGGAATGGGGAAGGTGAGGCCTTGCTTTGACAGTGCCCTAACATGGATTCGTGTCTGACGAAAAGTTGCCCTTGGCTCGGCCGGGGCTTTTTTTGTGTCGAAATTCGTGGTTTAGGCCTAGAATATCGGACTGTACAGCAAGAGGCGCACTATGGAATTAGTTTTGATAACAGGTCACAGTTCAGGCTTAGGACTGGAACTTACTCAAATGTTTTTGGAAAGGGACGCAACCGTTATTGGAATGTCGCGCCGTTCGATCAATTCCAAAAATCCCCGGCTCTATCAGTTTCACTTCGATTTAAGTCGAGAGGGCAACTGGGAAGACAAGCTTCGTGAGAGTCTGCCTCGGCAGGACTGGTCGCGTGTTCTGCTTTTCAACTGCGCTGGTACCATATCGCCCACAGTACCTTTTGGTGGGATGGAAGGGGCTCAGATCAGCCGTTCTATCGAAGTAAATGTCACAGCTCCGATGCGCCTTATGAATATCGTCGTTACCGTATACAAAGAGAAAACAATCCGAATTGTAAATGTTTCGAGCGGCGCGGCGAAAAAACCATATTTAGGCTGGTCCGTCTACTGCAGTAGCAAAGCGGCTCTTGCCATGGCTTCCGAAGTTCTTGCTGTCGAAATGGAAGCGGCAGGTAGGGATGTCAAGGTTATGAGCTATTCGCCCGGGCCACTCGATACGCCGATGCAGGCCGAAATACGCAAGAAAAAGCCAGAGGATTTTCCCCAGGTCGAAAGATTCATCCAGCTTTATAACGATGGCAAGCTCACCGCTCCCCGTGATGCAGCGGCAGATATGATTTTGCAGATTGATCGGAAGGATCTTCCTTATTTTCTCGAATATACCTATCAATAATTCCGAATAACGTACTCTATGGTCACTTCATGCTCCGACCAAGCTCAAGTTTTGTAAATAAAACATTGAGCTTGGTTAAGTTTTTGTTAAGCTGTTGTCACAGTCCAAACATCTTAAACAAAAAGGAGCTTGCTATGAAGCGTATCTTATTCGCATCGTCTGCTATTTTTCTCGGGATTTTAAGCTCAAATGGATTTGCATCCGCAAGGGCCGATACGTGTTTTCACCCTTACGACAAAACCCTGCCCTACGATCTGCCGCTGAGCGGCAATCAAGCCACAGTGCTCCTTCATGCGGAAGTTCACTTCAGCTACGATTGCAAATCCGCAGGCGCCGATGCAATAGCTACAGCTGATGCAAACCTTTTCAACCTGAACATCAACGTCATGCACAGCAGGGCCTATGCGGTCACGAACATGAACAGTGCCGTGACCAAAGGTTCGCTTGGTCAAGCAAGTGTCATGGTGCTTGGAATGGAAGTTGTCAATGAAGCGCTGGATCTCGAGAGCCTCATCGATGAAGATCCGTCGATGCCTATCGATGTATCATCCATGATGTACTTTAACGTAGGGCCCGTGCCTGTGCCCGTTCAATACGGTGTTGAAGGCGCTGCAGGCGTGCATATTCGCGGCGGAATCGAGAGTGTAGGCCTTGGGCTCAATGTTGATCCACATGTCAATACTTTCGCTTATGTACAGGCCGGCGTGTCAAACGCAGTTGTGAAAGCCTATATTCGTGGGAATCTTGTTGTGCTAGAAGATCACCTTGCCAACCTTCTCCACTACGGCGTCTACGATGCTGAAACAACGCCTGAGCTTCGCTTCAGTCTCATGAGTACCAACCGCTACAACGCTCTCAATGGTGGCGTTAATCTCGTCGCGGCCGCCATGGGCCAGACATACCAAAAAGTTTTGTTTGATTGGCCAGGTTCAACAAATGAAGAAAATCTTTTCGATTATTCCGAGCCCGTTGCTATACTCCAATAAACACCCCTCGTAGAGCTCTAAGTCTGGTTGAAGAGGGTTTTGGAGGGGCATTCAGAGATGAAGTCACGTAAAAAAATACTTTTCCCCGCAGTTTTTGGCGTCTTCATTGTCGCTGGGCTTGTTTCAGGTTTCTTGTATAAGAAAAACGTAAAGACGTCTTTTCTCAATAATCAGGCGTCGTCTAAGGGGAGCGGTTTTGCCGTTCCCTCTTTGCATCTTGCTCGCGGTGACATGCTAGAATATGAGCTTTCCTTCACGGGGCAAACGCCTGAATCTCCCGTGACTTTCGAACTGGACGGCAATCTTCGCGTTACTGTTTTTGACGAAGAATCCGATTATTATCGCGTCTCCCTTTCGCTGGAAACAGATCACACACTCGGATTCGAAACCCTTGACCCTAAATATAAAGACTTGTTTCTAGCGGGTTTGAACCAGCCTGTGGCGGCGCGGCTTGGTCGCTTCGGTTTTGATCTCACTCTTGAGCCCCAATCAATGCCGGTGGAACAATCCCTTGAATTCTGGCAAGGCGTCGTCGATCGAACGCGGGTGCGATTACCCTCGCGCATCACTGACCTACAGTTTTCTCAGAGCGAGGCGTTTCTAACCGAAACCTTGACCGCTCATTATACGGTCGATGCCGGTTCTCATCCTGGGTCCAATCCGCTTTATATACAGAAATCAATCGCGAGCAGCCAGCAGTCTAAGAGACAGGTGGAAGGCGAGACGATTGTCCAAATGAAAAATGATCTCGAGGAGATCGATACGCTCGAATTTCGGAGTTCAGAAACCATAGATTCCCTCAAGTTAACCAGTCAGAATGCAATTAAGCTAAGAGCGTCCCGGCACTTAAAAATTGATGAAAAAGCAGTTGTGGAACTCGAGAGAAAAAGCAAAGCGGCAAAGGCACCCGGCGGCGATATCAAAGGTGCGATCCAGGCCAATGTCCTTGGCTCCCACGATCTTCCTGATATATGGGCCAGCCTCGATAAAAATGCCGATCAGCAATCCTATCTCCTTTTAAAAGCCTGGATATATTTGCATCCCCAAGATATGGGAGCGCTTACGGCCAAACTTAAAGATTTAGGCCCTGACGATCCCAAATTAAGATCTGCAATCAAGGCCCTTACGGCTGTGGGTTCGCCTGAGTCTCAACATGTCCTCGTCGATCTTCTGCAGCACTCTCGCAACGAGCTTGCGATGCGTGTGGCAAGCAGCCTTGGATTTGTTCAGAATCCTACGGCGGAAACAGAAAAAGCCTTAATCTCCCTGGTCCGAAGCCAGGATGCTCCCGAGTTGGGACGTCGTGCAGAACTTGCACTGGGAGTGGTTGGGCACACCCTCAAAGGCATAGGGGAGGACGCGCGTGCCGATGCGCTTGAAAAGGCCGCTTTTGAACGCTTAAAGGCGAGTGGGGATGAGAGGCAGTCGATCACCTCTATGGGCATGATCGGCAACCTTGGTCCAAAATCCAAGCAAGATCTAAGTCCCTACTGGCAAAGTAGCGATCCCGCTATTAGGGCTCAAGCTTACTTTGCATTGCGCGCGTCACCCGAAAGCGATATGCCTCAGTTTCTAGTGGATGCTTATATCGCCGAGCCGGCAATGTCAGTGCGTCGTCAGATCCTTGAGGCCCTTGTTCTGAGGACGCCGGATGATCAGTGGTATTCTGCGGTGGATAAATTATCGAGTAAAAAACTCGATGAAGAAGAACAGCTCGTCCTGGCTCAAACTCTGGTTAAAAACGCGCGTGTGAACCGTGAGGAGAGTATGCGGCTCCTGAGTACCATGGAGCGCAAAGATGGAAGTGACCGATACAAAAGCACTCTAGCGCAGTATCAGAACCTGGCACGCAAAGGAGCCTCGTTCTAGCCTGTGCATTATCGCCTGAAATAGACGCAGGAAATACAAAGCCTGCGGATCCCATGGCCCACTGCCTGTAGCCAACGCGCACCGCGAGGTGCGCTAAGCCCCACTTTCGCTGCTAAAAGCCGATACTTCTCAAGGCGTGGATTATTCTGAATGAGATACTGCCAGGCTTTTTCGCCTTCAAGAAATTGACCGTCCGTAACGACCCGCAATTCACTTGGAATCACTTCGTGCCACGATGCAGGTGCCTCTGGGGGAATTCGGTATGTTTGCCAGGGCGTAAACTGCCAATGGGGGAGGGATTCTTCGGCAACGACCTGCGAGAGCACGCGGCAGACCGTGCACTGCATATCAAATAAGACAATGATTACTTGTGTTTGAGTCATAAGCCCTCCTGTGTCAATTATAACACAGGAGGGCCTTAAGGGCGGGTTGATAGTGGATTATTCAGTAAGGGCGCGGCCAACGTTCAATCGTCCACCACTCACGATTTTTGAAGTCATAGAGCTCTTCAGATCAACAGTTTTCATGAGTTGCTTTTTAAGCTGCAGAGCTGTCCAATCAGGGTGAACTGACTTCAGAAGAGCTGCTGCGCCTGCGACCACGGGTGCAGCCATCGAGGTTCCGCTCATTGATTTGTAACCCGAACTTAGAACCGTGGAGTAGATTCCAGATCCAGGTGCTGCGATATCCACGGTTTTCACGCCGTAGTTCGAGTAGAGAGCTAAGATGTCCCAGCTGTTGGTGGCTGCCACTGTGAAGATGCTCGGGTTTTCGTAACCGGCTGGATACGTTTTAGTTGTATCGTTATCAGCTCTGTCGTTGCCTGCCGCCGCAACAAAGAGAGCGCCCTTGTCAGTATTGGCTTTGATCGCGAGAAGAAGAACGTCGTCCGGACTTCCGTCCGAGCCTGGCTCAGCCGGGCCGCCCCAACTGTTGCTTGTGATGGGAAAGCCCATCTTCGTTGCGTATTCTATGGCAGCGACAGCACTGGCTGTATCGCCTTCACCGGTTTTACCGTTAATGAATTTCAGTCCGACTACGCTGACATTCCAGTTCACGCCGGTTGTTCCAATCAAATTATCGCCTTTGGCTCCGATGATACCCGCGCAGTGTGTACCGTGGCCATGGTCGTCCATAGGATCATTGTTGTTATTTACAAAATCCCAGCCATGCCAGTCATCAACATAGCCGTTGCCATCATCGTCAATGCCGTTTGTTGCTTTGTCATTTCCATTGGCATCAAGACCCGTTTCTCCCGGGTTGGTCCAATAGTTGGGCGCGATGTCGGGGTGGAGGTAATTAACGCCTGTATCGATAACGGCAACAATTACATTTTTGCTGCCCGTCGACACATCCCAAGCTTTTGCGTCGTTGATCTTTGTATGGTGATATTGTGCCGAGAATTGAGGATCGTCAGGGGTTTTGTTCAGAGTGAAAATCTGGTTTGCCTGAATAAAGGCAACCTCAGGGTCGTTTCTCAGTTGTTCAAGGACGGCCTGCGAGCGGGCACCTGTGGTTCGAACGAGGAAGGCAGGCGAAGATTCAAAAGCCCGAACTTCGCTCACGCCTGATTGATGAAAGAAAGCCCTGTTTTGAGAGGAAGCACTTTTGAAACTGACGATGTATTCATTCGCGCGATGCGGTAGATCAAATCCCACCATACGTGCTTCGGCAAACGCATGGTCCCCAAGCAAAAACGCTAGAAACAGCGCTGCTATCGATCTCTTCATGATCGGCTCCCTATGGAATATATAAATTATTATCTTTAGCTAAGGTCGCATGCCTGTTTGAAGGTGTCAACTTAAACAGGACGAATAATTGGAAAATATCTCGATTTCTCGCGATTCATCAAAGACTGGCTTCAAGTTGCCGATCAATAGCCAGGGACACATTTTCCGACTATAATAGACAGTATGGATCCACCTATAACGTCTATTACGTGCGAGCAAGAGGACGGCTGTGAGTAAAAAAATCCTTTCTCTCTGCGCTCAACCCAAACGCGAATTAGTTCGTCGCGCGATGACTGATGCGTATTTTAAAGTGAGTTTCATAAGTGCACTGAGCGAAGTGAATAATGCAATACGAGAATTCAAGCCAGACATGTTCATTCATGACTGGCAGGCTCAGGATGAGTCCCAGGCTCGGCAGTTCCATTTAAAACTCGGTCAGAGCACAAATGCTATCGACCTTTCGCGTATTATCCTCGCCCCCGAGGTCACGCCTCAGCTCCTTGCCTTCGCGAGTGATGCGATGGTGGAACGATTTCATAGTTACAGCGCCATTCCTCTCACTCTGGCTTCGGAGGCAAAAATGCTTCTTGAAGCACGTGAAGGCAATGCTCTGCTGAAGTTTCTGAGAGAGTCCAAGCAGGCTAGCTTTAAATATAATCAGAAAATGATAGACGCAAAGATTGAAGAACTGTACGAATCCTATCCCCATGATCCCAAGGTCAAAATGGAATATGCAAATCTCTTGATTCGCCAGGAATCGTACCAGAAGGCAGTGGTTCTCGCTCATGAACTTTTGAATAAGGATCCGATGAATCTCAGGGCCTCCACCATACTCTCCCGGGCAAAATTAAAAATGGGACAGTTTGACGAAGCCCTGACGATTATGAATCGCTCCAATGTCCTGAGTCCCTCGAATGCGGATCGATTGGTTATGATGGGCGATGCGCTCTACGGAAAAGGCGATCTTAACGCGGCACTCAATAGTTACCACCAGGCTCTCAATATCGATGCTGAAAAGATGCCCGAGGCCGGGCGACAGGTGGGGCGTATAAAACTGGCTCAAGGGGAGCTCGAAGAAGCCGTTATGTTTTTTAAAAGTGCTGTATCTGAAGATGAGGCCGCCGGTTTTTTTAATAACGCGGCAGTGCAGTCAGCACGGACGGGCGTTTTTGCAGACGCATTAAAACTTTATGAATCGGCTCTCCAGACTCTCAAAACGGATCGACTGAAGCCGACCATATTTTTTAATATCGCATTGACACACGTTCGCTTGAACGATACCGAAGGAGCAATCAAGGCTCTTAAGAGAGCTCTTCACTACGATCCTAATCACGACAAGGCCCTGACGCTTATGGAAAAAATCAGCGCCGCGATTTCACGAGCTTCTTGAGAACATGAGTGGGTGGGTCACGATTTGACAAAAAAGCCTCGGTGATTTCTCGCCGAGGCCTTCTTTTTAAAGCAAAGGTTTTTAGAAATCAGCACGGAGCTTCGCGTAAACAGAGGATACCTTGTCGTTGTTGTGACAATATACGCCAAAAAGACCGTTGGTATGATCTGCTTTGACAGCTTCATAACCAATACGAACAGTCAGGCCCGATGCGAGGGGCTGTGTGTAGGAGACTTGGTAGCCTGAGCCGCGAATGTCATAGAAGGCAAAGGGTTGATCGGACGTAAAGTCAAAGTTGGTGTAGTTCTGAGAACCTTTCACATATTCGGCGCCGATCAAAGGATCCAGTATAACCGCGGCTGGGATTTTGTAATTAATTCCAAGAATAGTACCTGTTCCTTTGCTTGAACCTCCGGTCTCGCTAGTTATGATGCCAGTTGTAATCGGCATGCCTGTCACTGGGTTTACGCCAACGATTTGTGCACCTTTCGAATTGATAACTGTCCAGCTTTGCGAGTAATAGAAAGTTACGCCAGACATCTGCGATGTCATTCAACTCAAGATAGAGGGTGTGGCGTTTGAACCCGAAGCCCAATGTGTTGGTGACAGAAATGTTTTCGAAGTTCAGATCTTGATAGATCACATTGATGTTACGAGCAACAGCTGATCCCGTGAGCGTATAGTCGATCATCCACGAACTTAGATCGCGTTCATCCTCTTTGGCCTTGGTGTAGCCGGCTGGCGTTTCGGTATCATAATATTTGTATTGAGTCGAACCCTGGCTCGCATGACCTAAGTCTGTAAGGGGTGAAAATATGTAGCGAAAGGATAGAGACTGGTTGTCGTCAATTTTAGGAGAATAAGTTAGCGCGTAACCATCCAGAGAAGTTGAGTAGAGTTGCGCAGGATAGCTTCCGAGACGTGAACGGCCGTCATAGATATGGGTAGGAGGGCCGTCAACAGTTGGCAAGCGACCGAGGCTTAGAGTAAGGCCCGAACAGATCTTGTAATTTATGAAAAAGCGTTCAAAACGAGCAACGCCATCGTCACCGTAGCGACGTGAACTCGACAAGCTTGTCAATCCACCAGACGGAACATCTGCGGCCTGGTTATTATAGAACTTACCAACAGTCAAACGACCGAAAACCGATAGTTTATCATTAGGAGCGGCACTGAAATCAATGCCTCCCAATAAACGGTTCATGTTGTACTTTTGGTCTTTAGCGCCTTCGGACTTTTAGGTGACCGAATCAGAGCGGTTTTCTAGAAATCCAGTCCACTTCACTGTGTTCGAATAAGAAGCGAATTCGAGCTCTTCCACTCGTTTATCGAGAGACATGTCTTCTGCATAAGCGGCAGAAGCCAATACCATGGAACCGACCATCAAATGTTTTGCAAATTTATTGAAAATGTTCTTGTCATCCGCCGATGTTACTCCCTAGTTTTTTGCAGGTCACTTTGCAGCCTTCGCCGATTTCGATGGACGATGCACTGCAGATGCTGAATTGCACAATTGTGCCTGTAGGTCCAGGAGTGGCGAGCTGATCAGCCTTGTCCTTCGGGAGCCCCCACTGATCAACAATTGCTTTGACTAGATCTTCTTTCGGATCGGCCTTACCAATGGTCGCAAACGAAACGCCTAGCATGAATCCAATGAAGCATATACGCTTCCTCATAACGAATTCCTCCACGCAGCACAAAGCCGCCCGTTAAGTCTCAAAACCAACGAGATTTTAGGGGGTTACCATGGGAAAGATTCTAAACAAGCTCGCGTATTAAAGTAACCCGTTCACCTCAACCTGAGCATAAATTGGCAATTTGCTTGGATGGAGATTAGGTAAGCTGTGAATTCATTCGGGAATAGGCCAATGCGATGAAATTTTCGGGATGGGACTGCACATCTTCTGGCGAAGCGCGCAGCACATAAGTTACATAATCCTGGAGCGGTGCGCGAGCGGCAATTCCAGTTTGTAAAATGCTGCGATTTATATCCAGCGCAAATCGCCCTTCAAGAGAATTACGAAAAAGCGCATTTGCTTGAATCAATTTCTCCATTCGCAGAATTCTCTCCGAAAAGTCATTTGAAATAGAAATAATAGGGTTATCAAGATAAGCGGTAAGTTTCTTATAGTGAGGTAAAATATAATGAGCGACCCCACCAAGTTTGGTTGCCTTCGACCACACCTCGGTCATGCTGCCTGCGAAGTCTTTGATTTCTTCCCACATCCGACGACTATCGACGCCGCGAACCGCTCGGACATTCGCATCGTTACGCCCAACAAGGTCAAGGCCCCGCTCTTAAATATACAGCCCTCTGAAAAGATGGAGCATGTGCGCGCAGGCATCAGGATCATAATTTTCATAGAGAGCAAAGGGTCGGCGGGCATGGCTTGTGCAGCCGGCCAATTCAATTTCAAAACGTGCAGCTAGCTCAGCATCGCTTACTAAATTTACAGTGGCTAGATCGGACTGAACGGGTATTGAAGGAATGACATCAAGAATTCGTGGAGCGTCCTTCGGTATTGTTTGGCAAAAGTCGCGCTGTTGCCAGCGAATAAGCTGCGAGGGACTGACCTTCAAGTTTCTCGCGACGAGTGAAGGCTTGAGGCCAGAAGCGATAGCGTCTAGAGCCGCACGGCGAAGATGTTCGGGAATCCTCGTATGAGGACGAGACTGGGAACGAAAGGCTTTAAAATCAGCTATAAGAGATTTCAGGTGGGGATGAGATTCGGATGCTTTCATGTAGGTAGACTCCATCGTGAGACAATCATCAATGGAGCAGAGCCTAGCCGAGGAGGGGCAGCAAGTCTCTATGCGCAGGTGAACGGGTCACTGGAATCAAGGCTTCGCTCGTCCACGTGGGTTCCTCGATCTACCAGAAAAAAGCCTCTCAAGAGCTTTTACAGTGTTGTGATCTTTCGACAGATAAAGCCCTTCAGATAGAGAGATTCCGGGAAAGTCAAAAGTACCGGATGATCGTCGGACTGCGAGAGGTGCTCTAGGACCTGGATTTCGCACTGCGCGTCAACACCAGCGCCGAACAATACCTTTTGAAACAATTCACGGCTCAAAAGTCCCGAGCAGGAAAAACTCACCAGAATACCGTTTTCGCTCAGAAGTTGCAGCGCAATGAGATTGAGATCCTTGTAGCCTCGACACGCGCGATCGATGTGTTTTCTATCGCTTACGAATTTCGGTGGATCCATGATGATCAAGTCGTACGTTTCGCCCGCTTCACGAAGTTGACGCAGATATTTGAAAACGTCGGCCTGCACGGATGTATGACTGTTTGAATCGAGACCGTTTCGTTTGATGTTTTCTTCTGCAATGTTGAGGGCAGGACGACTTTCATCGACGCTCACCACATTTGTTGCGCCGCCCATAAGTGCGGCCAAACTAAATCCCCCTGTATAAGAAAAGCAGTTCAACACGCGTTTACCTTTGGCGTATGACTTTACAAGATGACGGTTCGTCCGCTGATCCAGGTAAAAACCGGTCTTATGACCGTCCCAAATATCAACGAGTAATTTCATTCCGTGTTCTATGATTTCGACGCCGCCTTCTGGAACGACGCCTCTAATCACTTCTTTTCGTTCTTCCAGGCCTTCTTTTTTGCGAATCGCCTCGTCACTTCGTTCGACAAGGATCTCAGGCGCAAATATTTCTTCAAATAGCTCGATAAGAATGGAACGCATGTCTTCCATTCCCTTTGTGAGGATCTGAAATACCAGTGCTGATCCATAGAGGTCGACAATGAGGCCTGGCAGCAGGTCTGCTTCTGAAGCCACGATGCGTGCCGCCGTTTGCGTAGGTCCTAAAAGGCCTTTTCGACGTTCAAGGGCCGAGGTAAGACGCAGGTGAAGACTCGCTTTGTCCCAGGTTTTCCCGCTTTTCCAACTGACAACACGGCCAGCCAGCGAGCTTTGGGGATTATAATAGGCTAGGGCTAAAAACTGGTTTTTGGCGTCTCGTACTTCGAAGGTTCCGCTGGCTTTGGGTGCATGTTGTATAGCGCCGGAGAAGATCCAGGGGTGACGGTTCCTCAAAGATTTTTCTTTGCCTGCTTTTAACATGATCTTTTCCATAGAGCCCTCGGTGTTGAATGCGAAGGGCGAGAATCTAGCAGATAGGTCGAAAAAGGAAAGGTGAATCTTTTTGGCGGCGCCACGGCAGATGTGTTCTTTGGAAGGCTGGCTTTTCATCTGAGTTGTCCAGCCTGGCTACCCCCATTTATGACTTTGCTTCACGCTTTCCGTCAGTTATCTTATCGGCTCCCATCGGCCAGGCCTGTCCAATAGCTTATATATGAAGACGAGAGTGCATATGATCTTTCTTAAACGCCTAGTGATTTTACTTTTAACCTTGGCGAGCGTGACCTCTTTCGCCGCTGATGACAAAAGTGTTTTGGACAAGATCAAAAGTAAGGGCGTTTTGAGAGTTGGGATTGAGCCGGGTTTTTTGCCTTTTGAAATGCGTACGCCGCAGGGCGAATGGATCGGTTTTGATATCGATATGATGGAAGCCTACGCAAAATCCTTAGGCGTCAAAGCAGAGTTTGTCAGCACCAAGTGGGAAGGTATTATCCCTGGTCTCATGGCCGGCAAATACGATTTGATCGTGTCAGGTATGACGATTAATCCAGAGCGCGCGAAGATCGTATTGTTTAGCGAACCTTATTACGAAGCCGGACTCAAAATTCTTCTACCGAAATCCCACGCAAAAGATGTCAAAACTTGGCAAGACCTTGATCAGCCGGGCAAAATCATCGTATTAAAACTTGGGACGACCGGCGATATTTATGCGACCAAAACATTTAAAAAAGCAGAACTTCGGCGAATGGACAGCGAGGCGGACGCAGCGCAGAGTGTTTTGTTGGGTAAAGCCGATGCTTTTGTTTATGATCGCCCCTTTATCGATATATTCTCTATGACCCGCAGCGATAAAGTATTCTCCCTCAGTGACCTCGTATCCAAAGAGAATCTGGGTGTTGCAGGTCAGAAAAAAAATCAGGCATTGATCGATAATTTTAATGTCTTCCTTGCAGCTTGGCGCAAAAGCGGCGAGTACGATAAGGCTTATAAAGCCGATTTCGTTGATCTCACGTGGAAAAAGAAATTTCCAGAAAGCATGAAGTAAAGCGATGCATGCCAAGAAACTCGCGTGGATTTGGAGCGTCATAAGCCTGCTCGTTCTTGGGTTGGGTTCGTGGCTTGTTTATTCCAGTTTTAAAAATCTTGACTACGAATGGAACTTTGGGTTTCTCAAAGATTATGTCTGGGATCCGATAAACCACACGCCTGGTCTCCTCCTTCAAGGTCTGTGGATAACGCTTAAAGTCAGTTTTTTCAGCATACTCTGGGGGACCTTGCTCGGTCTTATCATTGGCGGTCTGATGATGGGCCGGGAACCAATCTCGCGTTGGTTTGCTCTCATTTTTGTCGACGTGTTTCGTAATACCCCTGTCCTCGTGCAGCTCTACGTGATGTATTTCATCGTCGGAACTGCAGTTGAGATGGAGCCCGAGACGGCAGGCATCCTCACTTTGAGTCTGTTTTGCGCCTCGTATGTTGCTGAGATTTTTCGCGGCGCGGTTCTGGAATTTGAGAAAGGGCAGATCGATGCCGCGAAAGCGATGGGACTTCCGTCCTGGCAGATTGCTTATCATATCGCTGCTCCCCAAGTCTTAAGGCGCATGCTCCCGGCTTTGGTCGGGCAGTTTGTGAGTCTTGTCAAGGACTCCTCTCTCGTCTCCGTCATATCCGTCGCCGACATAACTAAATCAGCACTTAATATTGTTGCGGTTTCGTTCAAAAGTTTTGAAACCTGGTTTGTGGTTGCGATACTCTATTGCCTCGTTAACACCGTTCTAAGTAGTTACGGCCGTTATCTCGAGCGCCGACTGCGGGTGGGATAAATGATGGCAACTCGTGGGAAGCAACTGATTGCCATGGAGGGCGTGTCCAAGAGTTTCAAAAACTCGGACAGACTCCTTACCGTTCTCGACAGCCTCGACCTCGAGGTTTATGAGGGGGATGTGCTGTGTTTGATCGGACCTTCGGGCAGTGGGAAATCCACCTGCCTACGGGCAATGAATGCCTTGGAAACGATCGATAAAGGCAGGATTGAAATATGTGGCATCGACTATGCTTCGGGTACACCCTTGCACAAGATTCGCCAGCATACGGCCATGGTTTTCCAAAGATTTGAACTTTTTCCCCATCTTACGGCGCTCGAAAACGTGGCGCTTGGTCCTCGTTTGATCGCGAAACTGAAAAAACCAGAGGCTGAGGCCGAAGCGCAGGCTTTACTCAAGCGGGTCGGACTTGAGTCTCAAGCCCATAAGTACCCGAGTCAGCTCTCGGGCGGTCAGCAGCAGCGGGTGGGTATCGCCAGGGCACTCGCTAACAAACCCAAGGTCTTATTGTGTGACGAACCAACGTCTGCCCTTGACCCTGAGCTTGTTCATGAAGTGACGGATATACTCCAGCAGCTTGCGAGCGAAGGGATGACTATGGTCATCGTTACACACGAAATGCGTTTTGCGCGGAGTGTTGCGACAGAGTGTTTATTTTTGGAAGGTGGGAAGATAGTCGAACGAGCCGAGCCCGCGGCCTTTTTCGATCGGCCGCAGCATCCTAGGCTCAAGACGTTTCTCGAGCGTTTGACTTAAAACCTCCGAACGCTGTCTGGGAAGTTCAGCCGGCGGATGGCATTGGCACGCTCACACCTATGCGCGAAGCAGCTGAATGTAAGACTTGAATCTGAACTTTTGATTTATCGAGCTCAGGATAGATTTTTTTGAAAATCAAATAATCACGTTCCCACGAATCGACGATATCGACGTTTGCGCTTTTAAGGGTCGTGTGACCCATGAGTCCCTTACCTGTTGTGGGTGTCACACGTATTTCGCCAATGTATGTGCATGCCCCAGCCTGTATCGTAAACGGCTGGGATTGGTTATTGGTCGTTTCCAGTTGGACGGCTTGTCCAACAAATTTCGCTTTGTCCACATAGTACGTGCCGACGGGTATGGTTCGCATGTAAACGATACCAGCAAAGCCATTCTCGTCGTAGTTTGTATAAAACGTATCGTCTTCCGGCAGGCTCATAAGACTATAATCGGCACGATAGAGCATCGACAGTTTGCTCAAGGCACTGTCGCGGCTTTTGAAGATGAATTCATAGGTGCGAAAATGGGGTTCAACCGTTTTATTGCGACTGATGGACGCCATAACGCAGCCGAGTTGATCCAAAGGGTTGGTCTCTATTTTTGCCGGCAGGTTAGGCGAATAGGGCTTGCTGCACGACGCCATACCAAGGGCAAGGGCTAGACTCAAGACTGTACTCACGCTCATAAACCGTTTCATATTTTCACCTCATTGTGGCTTATATAGCACAGCGAAATCGAAAGCCAAGTAGAGTATTTCGAATATCTTGAACGTCAATTTAAATCGCCGGTGCCAGACTTCTACAAAATTGCGCTAGCAAAATTGGTTCAAGTTGTTTACTAACGCCTAGCTAGGTATACTCGTCGTTCACTTTCGTTTGAGGATCTAAAGATGAAAAAGCTTCTCGTCGTTGTCGGTCTGTCCGCGATCGCTATGGCTGGCAAATGCAGCTCCGATAAGTCAAAAGACTCAGAAACAAAAACACAGGAAGAATTTCCCGTTAAAGAAGAGTCTCAGGTTCCTGCTGAAGAAGTTCCGTCTTACGAGCAACAAGAAGAGCCAGCAGCCGGATCATCCTCTTCCACTACGACGCCAGAAGCTACGCCTGCCCCAGCCGGCGGCCAATCAACTCCTGAAACCGTCCCGACTCCTGCTCCAGCAGCACCCGCAGGCGGCAACTAAGATCTATTCTTTGTGACGCAAAGGCTTCTGGTCTCCAGAAGCCTTCGTTTTTTTAAAACTGTACCCCAACTATTTTTCGCTGAATTCCTTCGAATTCTTTCCGATAATATAATTCGCTTAAATATATCGTGTGCTTACGGCTTTTTATCGGTCGCTAGTCTCCCCGTGCGGGCACTTTTTTTCACTTGTCAATGCAATTTGATGTGTCTATAGATGCAGCCTAGTTGAGGGCTTCGTGGAAATTCCCTAAGTTCTTGACTCCTAGAGGGTTTACGTGTCTTAGCCAAGCGGCCAATAGCATCAGTAAATGCGTCCTCTTAGACTGATTCTTGTGTTTTAAACTGTCTTCAAACGGGTGGGATTATGAATCAGACTGAAACTGCTGTACCAGACGTGGCTGAGTCATTCGATGAACTCTATTTCAAACGCCTTCTTGGACGCGCGAATAGAACGATCACCAATGTTCGACGCATCGATGTCGACGAATTGCTTGAGCTTGCTTACGTCGATGGCACACTTGCCCCATTCGCCGAGCGTTTGCTTCGCTCACGTCCAGAACTCAAAGAAGATGTCGAACGTGTGTTGGCCGATCTAGCCTCGAACTGATCTATAGCGGCATTTCGACAGTGGATAACTGCAAGTTTTTGACGGTCAACGCTAGAATCGATTGAATTACGCCTTAATCTGGTGTACTTAGGCTACCGTTGACGATAAAACCGATGCAGAGAATTGAGGTTAGTATGGCTCGTTACAATGGCCCCCGTCTAAGAATTATGCGTTCCCTCGGGGTGCAGCTACCAGGTCTTTCCAGCAAAAAGTGGGATGAACGCAAAGCTTATCCACCCGGAATGCACCAAGGCAAGCAGCGTAAAAAATTGTCTGTATATGGAACGCAGCTTCGCGAAAAACAAAAACTCCGTTTCAACTACGGTATGGGCGAAAAACAACTTCGCCGTTTTGTAGATATGAGCTTTCAAAAACGCGGTAATCCAGGAGAGAACCTCGTTCAGCTCCTCGAAAGCCGTTTGGACAACGTTATGTTCCGCGCTGGCTATGCAAGAACAATCATTGCTGCTCGTCAGCTGATCGTTCACGGTCACGTAGTGGTCAACGGCCAACGCGTTGACAAGCCTGCTTTCATCGTTAAGAAAGATCACAAGATCAACATGTCGCCTAAAGGCGCGAAGTTCATGCACGTTGTAGCAAGCCTTGAGCAACCTGCTTTAGCTCGCCCTGAATGGCTTGGCTTCGATGAAGGTACGAAACTTACGACCATCATCAACAACCCTTCGCACGAGTCGATTCCTTTCCCGATCGAAATCGGCCAAGTTATCGAATTCTACAGTAAGTAATTGTGACATATTTAATTGTTTTCATTGCTTTAAAAGACGTTTTTTTAAATCTCTTGTAAACGTAATAAAAGCAAATAGTTATCACTTTCTGCTTACTTCTGAAATCTAAAATCAAAAGAGCTTCGCCCGAGAGTCACATCTCAGACGAGGCTTTTTTTATGTCAAAAATCTGTACGCTTTTCTATCTTACGCGTCAAAATCGGCGTGATTATCGAGTTTTATATTTTCAAAAAAGCTTGTCGATATCACTCGAGTCTCCCCGATCAACTCGCCGAGGAAGGGTTAAGAATGAGCTCCTAATAGAGTGCTGTTCTGTCTTAATTCTGTCTCTGTTTTGTCGTCGAGCTCTTTCATCTAGTTTTCTATTTCTCCCCAGCCCCACTCCGAAAATGAGTGTCGAGGTTACTGCCCAGCTCAATGGCATCAATGTCTTTGACTACTTCAATGACCTGCAAAGGTACAGCGATCGGGTGAAAAAGGACGTCGAAGCCTGGCTTCCCTGGCACTACGGGAACACCCGTGCTTTGCTAGAGTGACTCTTTATTAAATTTTCAAAGATTACCTGAATCGAACTCTGCGTAAGGCATAGCATTGGGCCTAGCGCGGAGTTGAGCTATTTGGCCGAAAGGATACGCGCTTTCGCCCTTGATCTATGCGCACGTTAATCCCTATGGAACTTTTAAGCTCGAAATGACGAAACGTTTGGCATTGGGTGCGGCGTGATCGGGCGCCGTGCTCAACTTCTAGGCGCTACTTTGCGGTCTGTGACAGCTTCGCTCATCATGGCCCTACTTCCGAAAATCACATGCCGTTAAAATTCGACGAAATCTTTTAGTTAAACGTAAAGAGGCAGCATCACTGCCGCCCTCTGACCATCAACTTCACTGACGGATTCCTCATCATTTATCGTGTTCCCTCTCCATATTCAGTCGGAAGGTGGATGCCGACGAGATCTCCCTTAGAAAGGGCCGCAACAGATCCATATATCGTATGAGTATTGAATAGACCCCTCATAGCCTAATTCGTGCGGGTCAATTCCCTATGCAGCCCTTCGAAATCGGGACGCTTCTCAGCGTGATTCTGGCTGAAGGATTGCATTAAGATCTCATTGCATTGGCGCAGTGCCGCTATCTTTTTTTTATTGATCAGACTGTTATCAGCTCTTAACATCGCCACACATCCGCACATACTGGTCGCCAGACGCACCAGCTCTGCTTGTCCGAGCATTTCTCCTAGACGCTCTACGGATTTCCATACACGAAGGAGATGACCAAGATCCCATGAAAAACTTTTCCCACGATCGAGCCAGTCGAGCGATTTACAGCAGGTCTTCATCATCTCACATGCGGTAATCCTTAAGTCTTCAGATGGCTTGCCGGTAATACCAGGTTCGATTGCGTTGTCATTGAAATCACCCTGAAAAGATCTTTGGATAGCACGCATTTCGGTAGTACTGGATAACATTAACTCTGAGTCGGGCATTGATTTTGTGAGCGAACTATGAATAAATTCCGAGGAAGAATCTTCATTTTTTCCTTCTGATACAAGCAGGCTACTGGCGTAACGCGATGCTTGCTCTAGCATCCTATAAAAGTCTGCCTCACGTACCGGCTTTTGAATATAATCATAAGCACCGTTGCTGAAAGCCTGGATCGTGGTGTCTTTATCTGCGTAAGCAGTTAGAAATATAAATGCGCATTTTGATCCTTTACTGCGAACCAATCGCAAAAAGTCGAGCCCTGACAATTTTGGCATGAAAAGATCACTGAAAATAATATCAACTGATTTATGCTTTATAATTTCAGATGCTTCTAAGCCATCACCTGCCGTGTAAACCTCGAAGCCCTTCGTACCTGCCTGATAAGCTAACAAATCTCTTGTATCGATCAGATCATCGACGATCAAAACTTTCAACTTCGATGCTGCCATCTTTTAGCCTTTCATACATCACAGACGTTAAGGATTGAAAAATGATGATGTTACAAATCAAACATTTCGGTGATTCTTTGTACAAGAATATCTTTTTGTAGGGGCTTCGTAATATAGTCATTAGCACCAGCTTTGATGGCTTGTAATGTTTGGTCACATCCAGCAAGGCCTGATACCATTATGAAAGGCATTTTGCGCAGTTTGTCATCTGCCCTCATTTTTTGTAGTAACTCGAGTCCGGTGAGGTGAGGCATCTGCCAATCAGATATTACGAGGTCGACTGATGCGTTGTTTTCCGCTGCAGAATTCAACTCTAGCCAAGCTTGCCTTCCATCATAAGTTACGCTCAAGTTTTCAAAACCAAAATGGTTTTTGAGGGTCGTCCGCATTTGTTCCGCAACATCGATATCATTTTCAATAATCATAATGCGGGTAGAGCCATTAAGCGGCATATTTATACTCTTTTGCTGAATTTTTAAGCCAATTGATGTCTATTCTTGATGAAATTTTTCGTGCAGTTTTGTGACCAGAAGCTCGTCGAGAAGATCCAACGCAAATGGCTTTTGTAGAATAAAATCTATTTTCCTTGTTTTTTCCAAAATGAATAGCTCCTCATTGTGCCTCGAACTCATTGCACAAAAGACCCCACTGAACAAAGTTCTTGCCTCTTTTATAAAAGAAATTTCGTCATATGGATAAAGATCCTCCTCGCAAATTACGCAGTTTATACGTTCGTGACCGAGAATCTTCAGCGCATATTGAGCGGAAGTCGCACGTATCACTTTTCCACCTCTGGTCCCAAGATACCGTTCAATTTTAATGATTAAATCCGTGCCGTCCCCAACAAGAAGAATATTTTTGCTAGTGAGCGGCAAAACAGTTTCATTTTCAGTCAGATTTTGTACGGTTCCGTCATGGATCTGAAAATCTAGTTTGAATGTCGTTCCTAGGCCTATCTCTGAGCTAAAGTCGATTTTTATACCATTTGAATTAGCGAGGCGCTTAGCAATGGAAAGACCCAACCCAGCACCAGCGCCCACGGGCTTTGTTGATACAAATGAACCGAATATCCGATCCTGAATGGATTTGTCGATGCCATTACCGGAATCGATAACTGAAAGTTGGACAGAGCCATCCTTGAGAGTACTTGAGAAGCGTAGCTCCCGCCTTGGCACGGATTCCATAGCTTGTGCAGCGTTTTTCATAAGTATTAAGAGAATTTGTCCAATCTCGCTGGTGTTAACCCAAATAAAGGGAAGGTCTTTAGTAAAGTCCTTAAAAATTAAGATTTTTTTCGCATCAAGATAGCCTCTGAGAAGCTGCAAAGACTCATCGATGATGCTCGCTAGGCTACTGAAGCTTTTTGAATTAGTAGATAAACGGCCGTAGTGTTGAATACTCGTTATTATATTTTCCATAAGCTGAACGGAAGCCTTGGCGTGGCTAAAACGCTGAATTCCATTCGATGAGAAGCTACAATCAGGATCGATTTCTATCAATTTAAGGCAGGCGTGAATTGACGCTACCGCATTTGTAAGTTCGTGGGCTAACATGGCAGTCGTCTCCCCCAGGCTTGCCAAACGAGCCTCACGAAGGGCCTTCTGCTCGTTTCGTATCTCTTCAGTAATGTCTATGGAATGTACAAGAGCAAGTAATTCTGGCTCCTTCTGAACTATGAACGAGCGGATCCAAAAGTCTCTTAGTTCGCCGTTCTTCACAAACATCTTAAGCTTTTCTTGGGCAAAGCCATCTGACTCAAGCCTTTGAAAAGAAGCAAACAACTTGTTCATTTCTTCAGGTGGATAAAGCTTATCGATCGGCGTCTCTTGAAGTTCTTTAAGCGTATATCCTGTCCCCTCAAATCCTGCTCGGTTAGTAGTCAGGATCAAGCTTCGCGACAGCGAAAAAAGATTCATGACATCACGGCAATTGTCGAAAATATGGTCAAAATTATGTATTAACGCATCAAGTGTTTGTGAGTTCTCGAAGCTCGCCTCGTTCTCTTTGTACAAGGTTGTCATTTCTTCGATGCTCCCTCTACTAATTTTAAGGGTATTAATGTGTTGGACATCCACAATGAGGCTAGGAAATATTGCGTTCGGACGCATAGGAGTCTTGCAGTCTATTGTCCATTAACGCTTGCCGCGCGACAATAGTTTCGGTGACAAAAGCTGCTAAGTTACCCACAGTGGAGCCTTCCGAGATAAAAGATGCGGCACCACTCAGAATAAGATTACCGATAAGCGGCTCACAATCTAGGGCTCCCACAAATATCGTCGGAAGTTCTGCGGCAATGGAAGCGCAAACTTTAAGAGCGGATGGATTGTAATCTCTCTCCTGTTTGGCCAGCTCTATAACCGCTCCATCGTAGTGCTGAGCCAGGGCTTCGCAAAAAACTTCACTTATTTGTTGCTCCACGAGGTCGAAGTTTTTCAATTCTTCACTAGCGCACGTGGGTTTTTGATAGTCTGATAGCCTTACAAAGAGTATCTTTTTTTTCATAGTGATGCCTCCTTTAAATTGTCGCAATTTAGGACTTTAAGGTCATTCAGTTCAACAGTGCTACGCCTAACCAGATCAAGGCCAAAGTAAGATCCCTGATGGGGTAAAAGTTGCTTAACTCGCGCTGTAACTCCGGTTTTCAAAAACCGATACGAGTCTAGCCTTTGTTGAATATCGTTGAATTCCTCGTCATTGCCAAAAACTGTGACGGCTGTCCAGGCTTCACGATGGTTCTTTTTCAAGGCATCGAGAGCCAGGCTTTGAACTTCCGTGAAATTATCAACTGCTATGAGCGCCAGTAACGTCCCGGGAAACTCACTGTAAAGACAAGGTGTCAGCTGGGGAACGTCGGCAAGGATCACAACATCCATATGTTTCTGGTGAATTTCACCATAAGCCACTCGCCCACCAAAACTCTTAATGCCTATTATGAGGGCATTTCGCTCTGTGGGATCAATGCAACCTAGGTGGCTTGAGGCACACAGAGGATCACCTCCCTTTAGGAGCTTCGATCTTTCGACGAGCTTGGCAAGGAGCTCACTATAACAAGCGCGCATAACGAACACAGGACCTGCCGAAAGACAAAAACGCCCATTCCCAAGACGGGCGGCTTCAATCAGCTCGTCGGCAGCACTATCGAGGTTGGTATGGGGCGTTACGATCGCCAAGGGTAAACCGGTTCCATAGCGACGCGCGCGACGTTGTATCTCGTCCCAATCATCGGTTCCAGGTTCGGCCACATCTTTGATAAGGTCGCGAAAAGTTTCGTTCGAGGAAAATACCAGAAACTGAGAGACATTCGCAATTATCTGCTTATTTAGAACTCGGCTTTGATCACTCTGGCTCGGCCAGCGCACAAGTTGACCATAATGTGCTAATCGATTCTCGTACAAAATCTCGTAAGCAAGATGAGTAACAGCGTCGCGCCAGCTAGGACGAAGAATAAGATGGGTTCCCGAAAGCATTGCATGGCATATAGTTACCATTGCAGGAGGTCCGTCCATTGTTGAAGCGCAGAACAAGGCCGCTTTTCCCTTTGAACGCCACTGAAGGCTATCATTCGAACCAGGCAAACGTTGGATTCCCGAGCGGCTAGCAAACATTACCTCGGCTAACACATCTAGGCTGTTAGCCCACGCTTCGTTGACATTGCACATCCACTCCGAATCCGCCGCGATATAACCGCGAAACAACGCGAGACCCCAGGCGATGTCTGCAGAGCGCTTCGAATACTCAGACATTAGAAACCGCGCATCTTCTATACGTTGCGCCATGGGAATCAAGGAAACCTTCTTTTGGCTCTCCTCGCCAAAACGTAGGGCCGAACGTAGCTGCACTCCGCTTGTTTCCGATACCGGCAGTGAAACGCTGCCGTCGAGCGAATTGATGCGAGGTGAAATCGCTAAATCAGGCAGGATTTCTTTGCCAGCGATAAAGGTCGAAAGTCTTTCTATTCCCATTTTTGGCAGCCTCCTTGTAACTTTTCCTCGATGTCGAGGACTCGAGCGATTTCACTTATCCGCGGAGTTGTCCGTCCGCATCCGCAAGGTTCTTCACTGTATGTGGCCATATCTCCCACCACATAGCGGAAGAGTTGAGTACCAAGCGTTGGTGCGATGCCAGCTGGCCCAGATGAACCGATGCGACTGACAGCAACGAGTCCTCTCTCGCCGTTACGCACTTGGCAGCCTTTTGAATCGATGACTTCGACAAAGACATGACCTTGGCAAAGGTGAAAACTACTCGGGTCTATGTCGCATGACACAGCGTCTGGCAAGGCTTCGGTGCTTCCATAAAAGTTGACTATCACCTCGATCCCTTGCTCTTTTAGTTCAGCGGCGAGATCCGCTTCCAGGACGGTGCTAGAGATGATCAGCCCGCGAATTCCAAACTTCCTAATGAAGTCTGGATCGATCGATAAAAAGTCTTCGAGACTGCCGCCTTTGCCACTGCCGCCCTTCGGGGTAATGACGAGCACTGTAGCTTTGGTGCGACGGATTTCGTCGAGGGCTTCAGCGTCGGTGCTACGGAAGTGTCGTGCGAAGGGAGTCGCTCCTAATTGCCGGATAGCATCATCGAAAATTGGGCCGGAGACGTGTCCTTGGTTATAACCATTCCAGATTACATTTGGTTTCAATGCAGCAATCGGATCAAGAAAGCGTTTCACTGTTTCTAGGGATGCATGCCAGTCGGCGAGTTTCCATGCTATAGAAACGGGAGTGCCGGTTGTACCCCCTGTGCTTCGAACAACATGAAATGGCCCGCTATTTTTCGGTAATAGAGCTCCGTGCTCGAGAAGCCTCATGGTTTTTTTGTCGAGCAATGGCAACTGTTCGAAAATTTTTCGTGTTAATGGTTTTGCTTGCAATAAAGATGGAGGCAAACGATCATGCCAGAAATAAACATATTCACTTGCGAAGCGCAGCTGTTGCTGAAGAAGCTTTAAAAGACAATGATCAAGTTCATCTGAACCCATTGAATCCCACCTTCGATCGGCAAAATTTGGGGGCATTTCTACTGTGGTTGCTACCTTAACTGGGGAGTGAACCCGGAATTCGCGAAGAGATATAGACGTTTCAATTTGAGGGGCTGCACCAATCAATAACGTAGACGGCGGCACCGGTGAATACATAGTCTCGACGGGCAGCCCTGCGTTGTGTAGCATGGTCGCGTATTCCGTCAGAGAATAGCTGTCCCCTCCATGATTTTGAAGTAGCATATTCACTGCAAAAATCAACCCGTAATATGGCCCTGATTTTTCATTATTCAAACAGTATTCGTTGATAACGACTTTCCCACCGGGTCGCAGTACTTTAGCAACACGCTTTAGTAGGCATTCAATAGACTCAACCGATTCCTGATGTAAAATATGGGAGAGGATGACGACATCGTAGTATTCGTTATCCCAGACATCACTGAAAATTGTGCCAGAAATAGTATTGAAGCGTGCGCTATGACCCATCTCGAAGGCGCGCTTCTTGGCTACTTCGTTGACATGTGGCCAGTCGACCTGATCAACATGCGCATCTGGGAAAAATTTTAAACACGCGTGACCAAACACACCTGAACCTCCAGCTAGATCCAAGATTCTATCGACTGGAAAGGATTTGCTTTTCAAAAGTCGCCAAAGACTTTGCGCAACATCTTCGCTTAGAGGAGCTATTGCCTGGGTTAAGATCTTCCAGAATTCCGCTTGATCCTTGTCTGTCCGTTGTTCGGCCAATGGCGAGCCTTGACGGACTGTTTCAGTTAAGGTTCCCCACGTTTTCTGCCCTATCTTCTCGAGCATCAAAAGCCCTTCGCCCAAATACTGCGGACTCTTTTTTACCAAGAATCGACGAACACTAGGGGTATTCCGATAAGTCTGATTTAATGAGCTTTTCTCTAAAAGTTCTATAGCACACAGGCCGCCTAGCAGTTTTTCGGCGCTTCGTAGGGAAATATGAAGTGATTCTGCAATTTCCTCCACGTGCATGCCGCTTTCGCCTCGACGCTCAAGGTAGGAAAATACTTCGAGTTCGATTGCTGCTCTGAAAATAGCAGTTGCTCTATAGGAGGCCGCTACCCGCAGTACGTGAGCGAGATCGGTAGCTACTTTTTGAGTATTAAGGGACATGAAATCCTTCTCCAGGCTATTATTTAAACATGGCGGTTTGCTGCGGCAACTATATCCTAGCCGAATAGGTTTGCTTCTGCATTCAGCGAAGAAGCGAGCTGTGCAATGGAATGTTGGTCAATTTATTCGCTTAAACATTTTTACAAAATATCGACCGTTTGGCGAACTTTAAATGTTCTTTGCTAGTTTGGGGGATGGTAAGGATTTTTGCTTTTTCCGCCGTTTGGCCTTGGAAGCCTTGCAGTACAATCTTTACAAGTCCATTGCTGCACCAAAATTCTGATATGACACAGGGTCAGGCACCTTGTCAAGATTGAGCGTATAGTTCCCAAATCAGTTGATAGCTCGCGCCTATACGGAGACATAGCCGCCAGGGCTTCCTGACTAAATTCATGACCTTCCCCTTTAAGAAATATTAGCACCTTGCTCATTTCGTTGACCGTTTGCAAAATAGCAACGCTTGCAACAAGGTGGTTATATTTGATGACCTTTCTCTTCTCATCTCGGTCATTTTCTGCAATGATACCGCCACCCCCGAATGACACCGATTGGGAGAAGCCGTTGAAAGCTTCGCTTTCGTTTGTGAACGCTTGAATCGTTCGTCTCAGCTCAGGATCGCCGATAGAGGACAGGAGAAAGATCGTACGGATGACACGACCAAGTTCGCGGAACGCGAAATAAACCTTGTTTTTGCGGCTCTGTGTGCCGTGTCGTCTCAGGACCGTCGCTGCTGTTACATGCCCGGCCTTTATCGAAATGGCAATCCTGAGCATATCGGAGAAGTGCTTTTCAATGAGATCCCAATCAATAGTGAGCGCCCAGCAGCCGGCCAGCTTAAATCCTAAAACGTTTTGCACACTGTCGTAAACTTTGTAGGCATCTGCGATAAGAGTACCTTTAAAATCGACCAGTAAATCAGCTGCTGCCTTTTGACTGCGATTATCGTGATAGCTGTAGCAAATGATTGGTTTTGGTCCCGAACGAGCGAGACACCACATGTAGCTCGTGCTTTCCGCTGTTTTGTTCGGTTCATTAAGGACCTGAACTGTTGTCTCATCTGCATGCATTACTGGAGAATCGAGGAGATCGGTATGCATCAGTGAGATCAGAGGAAGAGAAAGCTCAGAGGCTTTTATCGTCCATCTCGCCATCGCCGTACGACTCAGGCTGATATCGGCACGCTCA
>JACMOC010000018.1 GCA_014378195.1 Oligoflexus sp.
CCATAGGCCGTGGAAATCGGATAGGTCCAATATGGCCCCCAATTATAGTAAGAATGAAGCTCAGTTTCAAACTGACGCGAAACAGGAAGATTCGACTGTATAAGCGGTGATTTTTTGATTTGATCCCGAGTTAAATCACTCGAAAGCTGAGCGGACTCATCTCGGGGCAAATTTAATGACGACGGAATCAAAAGTATTTCTTTTTTATCCAACCAATTTCCGCAGGTAATTACGAAATAGCGCACAAACCAGCTCTGGTCATCGAAGAGCATATCCGACACAACGCCTACTTCACCATCGTTTGCCATCAGTTTGTTACCGATGAATTCGCTCATATTGAAATGCATAAAGTCTCCAGTATCATAAGATTGATTCAGATTTAGAATTGCCTCAAAAAAGAGCCCTCTCAACAAAAAGCGCTAAGCGTGCAAGTCTTCACATGGGATGGCTGATCGAAGCAGTCGCATCAATTTTGTGCCGAGCTGAGCGCCAAGGCGTACTATTTCTATGATAATAAGCCCACAATTTCTCCATGTATGCAGAGTTAAAGGAGTCCTTATCATCAAATTCCGGAGCTCCCTTAATTGTCTCCTTGTCAAGCGTCGTACCGATGGTCCGCAGCCCCCAGTCGATAGTCCTGATCGAACCCACTTCGATGAGAACATGTTTGCTCGGCCACCAATTCTGGGTATCGACAACGAAGTGAGTTACTTCCGCTGATTCCCTGCTAATTAAGACATCGACGACATTCCCTAACTCTTCGTCTGATGCTTTTATATGATAGCCTATAACCTCCTTGAGACTTCGCAACTGAGGATCAAAATCTGAGTCCTGCGCTTCCTCTTCTTCAATTAGGTGCGCTTCCGCGGTCTCTTGTGTATCTGGATAATAGGCTGAAAAACCGTAGCCAAACGCTGGATAACTCCAGTAGGGTTCCCATGAATAGTACGAATGCATTTCACCTTCATACTGGCGAGAAACAGGAAGGTCTGTCGCAAGTTTAGGACTATGCACCACCTGCTCTTTCGTCAAGCTCGTGAGTAATATAGGCAGCAGAGCATTCGGTACCTGCAGGCTCGAAGGAATAAGAAGTACGTCGTTGCTATCAAACCAACTCCCACACGCAACGACGATATAGCGAACAGCCCAGGTTTTATCGTCAAAAAACATATCTTTAACTTTGCCTATTTCGCCATCTTTAGCCTGAACAGCAATACCCAAAAATTTTTCTGCGTTAAACAGCATACTTTTACTCACGTATAATTAGTTATGAAGTATTCCCAACTTTCCTACAGTACGCCCCTTTTTTTTCTATATCGAACAGAAACTTTCAAATATTACGCCCAAAAACATTTAGCGCGATGTATCGAACGCTAACTTCAGCGTAAGTATCAACATGCATCATGCCTCGAAAGGATTAGGGGTCGTAATATATAACCGATCATGCTCCTATAATTTGTGGTCAAACATCTTCTCAACATTTTAAGAGTTGAAACATGAAGAAAATGATCCGACCTTTGAACACTGGCGTAGTCGTTTCCGTTCGCGGAAGCGTAGTCGACGTCAAGTTCGATACTTTACTCCCGAACATATATTCCCTGCTGCACGCGGAAAAAAAGACGATTTCAATCGAAGTGTTAACCCAACTGGATGCGCAGCACGTCCGCGGCATAGCACTTACAGCGACGCAGGGATTGAGCCGCGGCTCTGTCGTAGAGGACTCCGGTTCGCCTCTTATGATACCTGTAGGCAAAGGCACCCTATCACGCATGTTTGATGTCTTTGGCAACGCTATCGACCATCTCGAACCACCTAAAGATATTGAACTGCGAACAGTCCACAGCACGCCCCCACCTCTTGGAGTCCGCACTGTTAAATCCGAGATATTCGAGACTGGTATCAAATTGATTGATGTGCTTGTACCTCTGGAGCGAGGGGGGAAAGCAGGACTCATAGGTGGAGCCGGCGTGGGTAAAACTGTCCTGCTCACCGAGATGATTCACAACATGATCAGTCATCAGAAGGGCATAAGTATCTTCTGTGGCATTGGCGAGCGGTGTCGCGAAGGAGAAGAACTTTATAGTGCCATGAAAGAGTCGGGTGTCTTACCCAATATGGTCATGATTTTTGCGCAGATGAATGAGCCGCCTGGGAGTCGCTTCAGAGTCGGACATGCAGCTCTCACCATGGCAGAGTATTTTCGAGATGATGAACATCGCGATGTCCTACTCCTCGTCGACAATATTTTTCGGTTTATTCAGGCGGGTATGGAAATTTCCGGTTTGATGGGACAAATGCCTTCTCGACTTGGGTATCAACCCACACTCGGAACTGAGCTGTCACGCCTTGAAGAGCGAATTGCCAATACGGAGAATGGAGCGATTACTTCCATTCAGGCCGTCTACGTTCCCGCAGACGACTTAACCGATCCGGCAGCTGTCCATACCTTTTCCCATCTGTCCGCCTCCATTGTACTCTCGAGAAAGCGAGCCAGCGAAGGGCTATACCCAGCTGTCGACATCTTACAATCCAACTCCAAGATGGCATCCGAATCGATTGTGGGTCAGCGGCATTATCAACTTGCCCAAGAAATCAGGCGAACCCTCGCGCAATACGAAGACCTTAAGGATGTTATTGCAATGCTCGGCTTAGAGCAATTGTCTCCCAATGATAGAAATGTCGTCGCGAGATCGCGCCGCCTCGAAAGATTTCTTACGCAACCGTTCTTCACTACGGAACAATTCAGCGGGATCAAGGGCAAACTCGTGAGCCTCGAGGATTCACTCGACGGATGTGAGCGGATACTTAACGACGAATTCAAGGACTATCCTGAAAGCGCGCTCTACATGATTGGCCCGATCAGTGAAATAAAGGGAAAGACTAAAAGCGCTGTCCATGCTGTTCCCAACTGATGGCCCGCTTCTGATTCAAAAAGTATAAGTTCGGCGTAACCGCCCTGTATTAGCGATATGTGACTTGAGTAGCGCTTGAGATTGGAAATGTATCATGGCAAGCCTATCTATTATGAATCTCAAGATTCTGGTTCCCTTTAATGTCTTCGCATGCAAAGAAAAAGTCATGAGCATAGTTGCTGAAAGCGTTGAAGGTTCCTTTGGAATCTTGCCCAATCGACTCGACTGCATCGCAGCTCTCGTTCCTGGCATCCTCACCTATAGACTTGAAGCAAACGAAGATGTTTATATTGCTATTGATCAAGGAATATTAGTCAAAGTTGGCTTAAACGTAACGGTCTCGGTGAGGCGGGCTATCAGCGGTTCCAACCTCGAGCAGCTTCGAGATTCGCTCGAAAAAGAGTTTATACAACTGGACGACGATGAAAGAGCCGCTGAGCAAGTCCTTTCTAAAGTCGAAAGTGCTCTCACCTATCGTTTAGCGGAACTATATCATGACTGAGAAATCAAGGTCGCCTGATCAGGAACGCGATAAGCTGGTTCAAAAAATTGGTCAGAAAACTAAACTGAAATTATCATCAAAAAAAAATGCAACGCCTGGCATTTGGTATGGTTTGGGAACTATGGGGATTATCGGGTGGTCCATAGCCGTCCCCGTACTCCTCGGTGCCGCCCTTGGAATATGGCTTGATCGCAATTATCCCGAACGGATATCCTGGGCCCTCACATTTCTCCTTATTGGTCTTATTGTGGGCTGCCTGAATGCTTGGCATTGGGTTGGACAAGAAGATAATGATATTCACATGAAGAAAGAGTCTCCCGATGAATGAAGCATTAGGCTTAAGCCTATCTATGGCCCTTGGGTTTCTACTGGGAATTTTTTTCTTTGGTGGTCTTTGGTGGACCATTCAAATAGTGATGGGAGGCCGTCGATCGGCCATTTGGTTCTTAGGAAGCTACTTACTCCGAACAACTTTTGCTCTAGGTGGTTTCTATTTGATCGGCAGCGGCCAATGGCAGCAACTCGTCAGCAGTATGGTCGGATTTCTAGCGGCGCGTTTTGCCATGAAGTCGCTCGTCTTTAACTATTGGCCCTCTCTTTTCATGATAAGGGAGAATAGCGATGCGACTCAGTCCGGATGAAATCATTTATTGGCAGCACGGATTCGTCAAGATCAATGGCACTATAGCATTCACTTGGGGGCTGATCCTCCTCCTGGCAGTCGGTTCCCATTTGATTACTCGTAAGCTAGCCATGCCCAAAGAACGCTCCAGATGGCAAAATACCCTCGAAATTATCGTGACTCAAATCGAAAAGCAGATCGAAGATATTGGGATGCCTCACCCCGAAAACTATATAGGCTTTATCGGAACGATACTTCTCTTTGTTGGATCAGCCAGTCTTCTAACCATAATTCCCGGATTCGAGCCCCCAACAGGCTCCCTTTCCACAACGGCAGCTCTCGCCCTGAGCGTTTTCATAGCTGTGCCGTACTTCGGAATCAAAGAACTGGGTGTCGGTATGTATTTAAAATCGTACATACAGCCGAGTATCATCATGCTTCCCTTTAATCTCATCAGCGAAGTCTCGCGCACCCTTGCCTTGGCGATTCGGTTATTCGGCAATATGATGAGTGGCGGAATGATAGTCGCCATTCTTTTGACCATAACTCCTTTTATATTTCCCGTAGTCATGACTCTGCTCGGACTTTTGACCGGCATGGTGCAGGCGTATATTTTCACAATACTAGCTGCTGTTTACATAGCCGCAGCCACTCGAATCCGCAAAACCAAGTCGGCTAAGCAAGACAATCAAGAAATTAAAGCATAAACAGGAGAAATGTATGGACGGTCTCACCACAATCGCAGTCACCTCAATCGTTATAGCAGGAATTACCACTGGGTTCGGCACCATGGGCCCTGCTCTTGCCGAGGGCCGGGCCCTCTCAGCTGCATTAGCTTCACTGGCTCAGCAGCCGGATGCATCGGCTACTATTACACGCACCCTTTTCGTCGGCCTGGCGATGATAGAATCAACCGCAATCTATTGCTTCGTAATCTCGATGATTCTTATCTTTGCTAATCCTTTTTGGAACCTCGCTATCGCCCATGTAGCGGGAAAGTAAAGCCATGCTCATCGATTGGTTTACCATAGCTGCGCAGTTTATCAATTTTTTGATTCTCGTGTGGCTGATGAAGCGCTTCCTTTATAAACCTATATTGCATGCGATTGATGAAAGAGAAA
>JACMOC010000019.1 GCA_014378195.1 Oligoflexus sp.
AGGGCCGCTAAGGCCCTTAGAAACTTAGAACGTGATGCAAGCGAATTTATGTTTCATGGAAAATATCCGTAATAAAAATGAAATAGTTGTTACAGTTGGAGGCTAACGTAGATCAGTAGATATTTCTATTAAAAAAAGTAATTTGATGGATGTTTGTAGAAGGCCATTGAATAGCGGCAACCATGAGCCATTTGCCGTGAATGGCTGACATTCAATTTTTCATGGGATAGTTCGATAGGTAGGAAAGAGAAGGTCGGGGTCTTTTGTTTTAGCGAACGAATTCCCAAGCCTTGGAGAGCCGCGTCCCCATGGTCAATTGTCGGCTGTGTTGAGGCAGATCTACAGCTGTAGAGCCTGCCTAGTGCTTGTCAGAGTCTGGAAATTGGGCAGCATTTGCCGAAGGAAATTTACGACCTGCGAACCTTGTTCGCGTCGAAATAAATACTGCTCCAGCCTTTGTTCCAATGCTGCCCGCCGATCGAGTAGAGCTAAATCCCACCGCAAATATTCCAAGACAAGCACTGCTCGTCAGCTCCAAAGTCGGAGGCAGCATCGCTATACCTATCGATGTCGCTGTCACGGCGATATGCAGACGACCCCAGCTTTGCACAGGATTATACCGGGAGGCGGCTATAGCGATGAGATGGCGATCGATGTGAGTCTTTCGAAATACTGCTACCTAATTCCCATGGAACGATACGCGCAGATGGCTAAGAGGCAGGGCTTTGCCGGGATTCCTCCGCAAAGTCTAATCGGACTCTCACAAAAACTCGCAGAGTCCTTTCGCGGTGCCTACGAGAAGCTGAGGGATGAAACCCTTCAGGAGGAGGTTCTCCTTGCCGATGAAATCCCTCACAAAATGCGTGAGCGAGACGAGAAAAAGGGTTGGTGCCTCTGGGGCTTTTCAGGCCCTAGCTCCTGCTTTTACGAATGCCATCCCACGCGCTCCGGCGAGATTTCGAGGGCTGTGCTCGATGACTCCGATTGTAGAGTTCTTGTGAGCGATGTCTACTCGGGCTATCGCCGAGCGATTCGTGAGGCCAATGAAAAACGCCGAGGGAAGGGCCAACCCGAGATATCCACAGCCTACTGCAATGCTCATGCCCGAATGGCTTTCGAAGGCTTAGCTGAGGAGCAAACTGAAGACGCTCTTTATATGGTCGATGGTTATCAGGCGATTTATGCTATGAAATCCAAACTCAAGGCTGTTGGACTTAACGAGCGCGTTTGAATACCCGAACTGAAATCTGACCTTTGCTCAACATCCGCCTAAGTGTCAGGCGGTCCGCTTTTAACAATGTAAAATCCCTAAATTCTTCCTATTCATAGATTCCCCTACCCACATATTCAGCGGAAGACCCAAAAATTTGGACCTTGGAAACTAGGCTCGCCGCGATCAGATTGGTTTGCAGTTCAAAGTCGATCTTACTCCGGCTTGTTCGGTCAATGTACACGTCGCGATTACGTTCGCATCCCTATCCATTGCCTGAATTTGCCACTTTCCCACATCCATGCGATCAAATACCAGAAATCCATAATCAAAATAATTTAGCGACACTAAATCTGCGGTCTGTACGGCTTCCATGACTTGATTGTCGGTTTTGGGTTTTTCCAACGTGGTACCGCCATTTCCACTTATAATTTCCGGTGGATTGGCATTTTTTGGAAACGAATTGAGCGAAAGAAGATGTTTATGGCCCGTGATCACAGCACTAAGGAGCCCGGGCGCTTGCCAGGGCGCAGGGAGCTTCGCTGGGGAGGCGTCTTTTGAGAGTTCGTCGTCAGCTCCGTCGGTAAGAAAGGGCCGATGCAGGACCCACCATGTGAAACCAGACACATTGGGTTTGAGAGTGTCAAAACTTGACTGCATATTTTTATCATCAGCCGCATCCACAACAGCGATATGATGATCACCCACAGTCATCCAATAGGGAGCAACGCTATCGGTACAAGCTGCTGGCAAGGGGCGTGGATCCAGAAATTGGAACCAACCGTTCCCAGCCCTTGCACATAATTCGTGGTTGCCGCGCGCGAGTATAAGAGGGGCTGAAGCAAACATCGCTGCTGCAGGGGTAAACCAATCCTCTTTCCACGATGCCCACGTATCACCGACGGAAGCTCCCGCACACTTTGCAGAGTATTTTTTCGGACACGGTACTTCCCGGTAGTGGTAATCACCAACGTGTATAATGAGATCGGGTTTCACGCTTGCTATCGATTGTGCAACGTGCGCAAAAGGCCACTTTTCGGAGTCTGCACAATTTTGGACAGAAACTTTCCCATCATCTTCTTTTATTTCACAACCCGTATCCCCAATCACTACGATTCTCTTAGGATCGGATGAGGGTACTGGAAGTCGATATTTACTCAACAGAACGAGTTGAGCGTGAGCGGGGAGCGTCGCCTCACAAGTCGTAATGTTAAAGGCCTCGGTCCGCGTGCCTCGTATGTTCATGGGCAATGTACGGCCATCAACATTGAGGACGGGGCAACTCATGTCGACTGTTAAAACGCGAGCGATACTCGCGCCCTCGGATCCTAACTCAACCCATGCGGCCGGAAAGCGATTTTCTAATTCAGATTGTGGAGTTGTGACGAGTTCTTCCACGCTTTTCCCACCGGTTGTTCGGCAGCCGGAAACTGTAAGGAGTACTGGTATAAGGAGAGAGGCCATTAACCGTTTATTCAACATAGGGCTCGATCTATCAATTGATATGTTAGGGTGAAGCTTGCATATCGTAAGGCATTGGTCTTGATGTTACAAGCATTTGGCACTCCTTTAACACGCAAAAAGCCATCAAGCGTTTTGCTTGATGGCCTTGTGTGAGCAAAGCCTAAACACTTCGTTAATCAATCACCTTGTTTGAAATCACAAGAATGATTGATACTGCCAATCAAGTTGTCGGTTGCGGTATCGTCACCGGTCACAGTTGGTCCGGTACTCGCGAACGTAATGGTCAGAGTTTTGAGAGGGACTGTGAGATCAGCGGCTGAATTGCTGGTATAGATATTTGTCGTTAGCGTGCCGCTGATGGGCGTGCACGGATCCGTTGCTGTGAGGTCGTACATAACGTCGGCAAAGGTGTTTGTAACGTAGAACTCGCCCGTCTTGGAAACAGTAACCATTCCCGAATGAATCGTGTGACTTTGCGGAATACCCTTGACATCGCGTTTGACTGTGACCTGAAGGGGTGCTCCCGTCCCTGTTGCTACAGTTGCATCCAAGTTGACAACAGAGCCATCAAATTTCGTGACTTGATTGGTTTTTACAACATTCGAAGTGATTGTTTTTGTTGTGGTTGCGGTCGTTGTTGCGCCTGCCGGTGTTGCCCAGACCACCGATCGAGTGCCGTTCTCTGCGACGGTTGCGCTACGCGTGAGGGTAGTGCCTTTTTTGTTGGTATAAGACGTGGAGATAGCACGGGAACGTTTCGTTGTATCATTTAAGGTCAAACCGTTGATTCCCGCTGCGGTATTAACGGCTGTTGGCGAATTCCAGGCAACTTTGGCGAATTTTGCATCCGTCGTACATGCCATGGTGAATCCCGCGTTGGTCCAGATTCGAGTCTCTGTACCACCTGCTGTTTCGGTCATTGTCGCTTTACCGACAGTTTGAGACGCCTCACCGCTGTAAGTGAGTGTAACTGTGACATCTTTATTCGTGCCTATGGCACAGGAGCGATCTCTGGTGATCGTCGTACTTGTTAGGGCTGCTCCGGTAGCAGTATTCGTGGAATCACCTGAATTTAATGACGAAACAACGTCGTCGAGCTGAGTAGACACGAGTGCGGTCGAAGTCTGTGAGTCAGCGGCTACTGAAGCGGCGGAGTTTGTGGCGGTAGGAGTTGTGGCATCGGTCGTTTTGCTTTTGTCTTTGCCGCAGCCATCTTGTAAAAGCATTGCGGAGAGTGCCACGGAGATCTGGATGCCGGTTGTGATCTGTTTTTTAAGGGAACTCATAAAAACTCCTCTTTTAAAAATAAGATTTGAGACAGCTCTAGGATAGCATTAAGACCTGGCAATTTGGTCGTGCCGTTTAAAAAAATGCTGTAAAATTGTTCATCATTGGTTAAAGGGATAAGGAATTTGCAGCTTAAAAAACTTACGTTCGGTGAAAACTTTTTTACCTACGGACTCTACCTGATTTTTCTCATTACAACAGCCGTTACGAGCGTCGGCTGGCTACAGCCCGATGAGCACACGCGCGTGCTTGAAGTCGCGCATAAACTTGTTTTTGGTTATGCGACCTTGCCTTGGGAGCTCGATGTCGACCATCCGATTGTTTCCTTTCTGCTTGGTGCGATTCACGCGGTGCCGCTAAAAATCGTTTCTTTTTTCTCAGATGATGGGCTTGTGCAGGCTGCTGCCCTGAGGGCCTTCACGGCAGTCGTTTGTTCCACACGATTCATTGCGTTATCCCTCATATTAAAGCGATTGAATATCTCCGAAGCCACGCGCAGAATTTATCTCGTCCTCATGGCGTTTGGCATTTTTGGTCCTTTGCTTTTGCTTCGCACGAGTCAGGAGAATTGGGCCACGACGTGTTTAGTGTGGGCGCTCTTTCTCTTGATAGATCAAGACCGGAAGGGACGGGATTTAGATGCCGTGAAGCCGTCTGCCTTATGGAACTGGTCGGCCTGGAGACAGAAATCTCAAAGTGACTCAAATCCAGGCTTTTGGATGCTCGTGTGTTTTGCGCTGCTTTTGACGCTTGGAACGAGTTTTCGGCTTCAGTTAGGCGTAACCGCAGTTGGACTTTCGCTCGTTGCGCTGAGGCGTTTTGGTTGGCGGAGAACATTGCCGCCCCTTGTTTTGGGTGTGATGATTGGGTTGCTGCCTCTCATGGCCATCGATATCATGACAGTAAAAAAACCCCTCCTGCCAGCGTGGAATTATCTTCAATATGCCTTGAGCAATGAAGGCGATGGACAGATTTGGGGAACCTCTCCCTGGTACTGGTACTTCATCCAGTATTTTACAACTTGGTTTCCACCTCTTTCTCCTTTTCTCCTCGTTCCGCTCGCGATCGGAGTGTTCTCTCGACCGGTTTATGCTTTCACGTTTGTTCCTTTTTTAATGATCCATTTGATCCTGGCTCATAAAGAGGTGCGATATTTTTCGCCTATGGTACCGATTTTGTTCCTCGCCGGTTTTGATGGCTGGAATCAATTGGCCACGAAAAAATTTCCGTTTTTAATGCGTCTAAAGTCCTGGCGGAAAACCGGACGCTGGCTTTTAGGTTTAAGCTCGATGGTTGGAGTCATAGCGGTGCTGCTGCCGCTTAATTCAAGTCCCTTCATCTACTCTAAACTTCACGATTTAGAGGTCGAGGGTCAAAACAAGGATAATTTCACTATTGTAAGGGACTCTCAACTCACGGTTCAGCAGTTCTACTATAAACGGGCAGCGGGCTCTCCTCGGAAAATAGCGCTGAGTGAATTTTTGGACGATTTTAAAAGTGCGCGTGCGGTAGGTTGGTACGGCATAATCGGTATAAAATCTGATGTGCTGATGACGGTCGAAGGGCGTTGTGAATTGCGATATCTGGCTGTACCGACCTGGTTTCGAGCCGTTCTTGCCTGGCATCCAGGCGGTGTTCAAAAGAGCAATCTCTCTGCTTTAGTTTACTGTCCAAAATCCTAGGTCGAATGAGGCTGAGTGAAAACCCAGCCTCATTCGATAAAGCTCGCTTCGAGTCAGCACGAGTTGCTTCTAGCTCTCATAGGGAATTAGAGTGTTTTCATATCGATAACAAAACGGTATTTGACGTCGCCTTTTACCATGCGTGTATATGCGGTATTTATCTCATTCATCGGAATCATCTCGACGTCCGACGTAATGTTGTGATCAGCACAATAATCGAGCATCTCTTGGGTTTCCTTGATTCCGCCAATCAGAGAGCCAGCTAAGGTTTTACGACCGCCGATCAATGCAAAGGCAGACACTGCTGCCGGTTTGTCCGGAGCGCCGACCAATACCATTTTTCCGTCGACTTTGAGGAGAGCGAGTAGGGCGTTTAAGTCGTGATCAGCTGCGACTGTATCGAGAATAAAGTCGAAACTTCCTGCGTGTTTTTTCATTTCCGCCGGGTCTTTGGAAATGATCACGTCTTTGGCACCCAGGCGCAAGGCATCTTCCTTCTTGTTTGCCGATGTCGTGATAACCGCAACGTGAGCTCCAAACGATGCGGCAAACTTCACGGCCATATGCCCGAGTCCGCCGAGACCTACTACAGCAACGCGATGACCTTTCGTTACGTTCCAATGACGTAAAGGCGAATATGTTGTAATGCCTGCGCAAAGGAGAGGCGCTGTTGACTTGAGATCGAGTTTGGGCGAAATATTAAGACAGAACTTCTCTGTCACAACGATGAAATTTGAATAACCACCCTGAGTCGGCGTTTTTTTATCCTGTTCCAGACTGTTGTAGGTTCCCGACATACCATTAAAACAAAACTGTTCCAGATTTGACTCACAACTTTGACAATGGCCACACGAATCAACCATACAGCCAACACCTGCGCTGTCACCTTTTTTAAACCGTTTGACATGAGAGCCTATGTCCACCACCTTGCCGACGATTTCATGGCCTGGAACCATAGGGAAGATGGAGTGTCCCCATTCATCTTTGACTTGGTGAAGGTCGGAGTGACAAACACCACAGTACTGAATTTCTATAACAACGTCGCTTGGACCTGGCGAGCGGCGCTCAAAGGTAAAAGCTTGGACGGGCGTGTCTTTGGATAATGCGGCATAGCCTTTTGCTTTAATCATGGTGTGTCTCCTGTAAGATGGGTCGCGTGGGTAGAGTGCACGATGCTTATCTCTTGTAACAAGCTAAGACTCAGGGGTCAGGGCCTGTAGAGCGCTATTGTGTAGGCTAGTCAGTTCCTCTTCGTGTTAAATTTAGACCCATACGAAGCCTAAGACTTTCGAGGAAACGATGATAAAAGTCCGCGAGCTCCAAAAAACTTACCGTATCCCAGAAAAAGACCCGGGCCTCATTGGGTCTGTTCGATCCCTATTTAATCGCAAATGGATAGACCGCCATGCCTTGGCGCCTATCTCCTTCGAGGTTGCGCCGGGCGAAATCATCGGCCTTCTCGGAGCCAACGGAGCCGGCAAAACCACACTGATCAAGATGTTAGCTGGAATCATGCACCCAACGGCAGGGACTGCCGAGGTGCAGGGGTTTATCCCCTGGGAACGAAAAAACGCATTTAAGCAGCAAATAGCAATCGTACTAGGACAAAAAAGCCAGCTATGGCCGGACCTTCCCGCAGCTGATAGCCTCCTATTGCTGCGTGAGATCTACGGACTTGAATGGACTGCATACCAGAAACGTCTCGATTTTTTCCTCGATACGCTCGATCTGAGAAAGCTCCTCAAAACGCAGATCCGAAGATTGAGTCTCGGGGAACGTATGAAGTTTGAGCTCGTGGCCGCGCTCATTCACGAGCCTAAGGTCATTTTTCTGGATGAACCGACAATCGGCCTCGATATCGGATCACAGCGCGCGATACGCAGCTTTTTAAACGACTATCGCAAAACATTCAAACCCGCGATGATCCTGACAAGTCACTATATGGAAGATGTCGAGGCGCTGTGCGAAAGACTGTTGATACTGCGTGAAGGTGAGCTGGTTTACGCCGGGAGCCTTAGCAACGTGAGTGAGAGGTATGCGCAGGGGCGCAACATTCGCCTCCGGTTGAAGGATGAAAGCCTAAAACGCGTTCTGATCGAGACCTATCCCTTGATGCGTGAGGACTCTGAACAGCCGGGACTCATGCGGCTGCACATAAGCAAAGACGAAGTCAGCGAGACGGTCCTCGGTATCTTGAAGCTTGCGCCCGTCACGGACCTTGCTGTCGAAGAAGAGGATCTCGGCAATATCATCGACGCACTGCAGACACGTAAGGGAGTCAGGGGATGAAATGGTTTCGTTCGGTCCTTGCGGGACAGATCCATATGCGCCTCGCCTACCCTTGGGGCTTTTGGACGAGTTTGATTGCGGAGCTGTTCATAGTCGGATCCATGAACTGGTTTTTGTGGAACGCGATTATCGATTCACGCGGCGGCGTTGGGTTTCCCGGTTTTACGACTTGGGGACTCGTGCTCTATACCATGATCACGACTACCCTACGGAAAGTCCAGGTCAACTCAGAACAGTTTATTGGGATTGCGGAGGATATTTATACAGGTTCGCTCAATAAATATCTGGTTTATCCCGTCCCCTATTTCGGATTCCGGTTCGCAATGCACCTGGGAAGTTCTTTGATGAGCCTACTGCAGAGCGGAGCGGCCCTTGGCTTTTTTTGGTATTTCGCTGCTCGCCATGCACAGCCTTTACCAACAGTCTCAGCAATCACCCAGTTTTTAGCTATGGTCATGGTATCGATCGGTCTTCGTTTCGTGATTAACTCCGCGATCCAGGCGACAGCCTTTTGGTTTGAACAAATTTGGGCTCTCCTCGTTTTGTTTAGTTTTCTCATCGCACTATTGGGTGGGCAGCTCATACCCTTGAGCCTTTATCCTGTATGGGCGCAGGAGATACTTCAGTACACGCCTTTCCCTATCCTAGCAGCCCTTCCGGCGGAAGCTCTTTTGGGCAGGCTCTCGTGGCTGCAATTTTCTGTGGGTATGGGTATAGGTTGTTTCTGGAGCCTGATTTTTTATGGGCTCGCAAATTTTGTGTTTCGGGCAGGTGTCCGTGACTACTCAGGCATCGGCGCTTAGGAGGCATTCATGCGTTATCTTCGAATCTATTTGAATTTCATGCGTTTTGCAGCTTCGCGCGCGCTGCAGTTTCGGGCTGAGCTTGGATTTCGAATACTGATGGATATAGCTTTTTACGCGATATTTCTGGGCTTCTACAAAATCATCTTTAGTCACACCCCCTCCCTCGGCGGATGGACGGAAGATCAGGCGATGATTTTCGTCAGTGGTTTTATGGTAGTCGATGCTCTGCAGATGACCTTTTTCGCAGACATGTATCATGCGTTTCAGCTCCTGTATCGGCAAGGAGCACTCGACCACTATCTCACCAAACCCATTTCGTCTTGGTTCTTCGTGGGTTTCCGTTATATCAACTTTGCCTCTCTGGCCAATGTTTTAATCTCCGGCGGGATACTCACGTGGGCCATTGCGCATTACCACGGCACTTTTCATTGGTGGTCTATAGCTGTCTACCTGATGCTTCTCATGTGTTGCGCGTTCCTCTATTTCCTGGTGATTTTTTCGCTTTTGATGTGCGTTTTTTGGTGGGAGAACTCGGATGCTATGATGGCCGTCTATTTTGAAGGTGTTAATTTCGCGTCAAGGCCTCATCATATTTTCAAAGGATTTGTTCGCGGAATTCTCATGACCATAATCCCGTTCTCGGTTTATGCTTCCGTTCCTGCCCAAGCTCTTTTTGAACAGGTCGGATGGTCGTCAGTTTTTCATGTCATTGGCGTGGTGCTTTTTTTCCTAGGTATCAACCTTACGTTATGGAACCTTGGGCTTCGACGCTATGCATCGTCTCTTGGTTAGGTTAAAAGAGAAAACTATCGCCAGTCGGGGCTAAAGTAACTTCGACGAGTTCGCGTTTGTCGATCGATTCGATATCGAAGCCCTGGGCGCACGCCATCGTCAAAGTAAAACTGAAAAACGAGTCATTTTCCGTAGCGGCATATCGTGTTGTTTTTTCACCTGAATTCTGTGCGATGACGCGTATTTCGCTGCCTTGGACGACAGATGGAATGGACATCTTGAGTTCGACGCCCAGGTTTAGTATCGAATTTTTTAAGCGACCTAAAATCTGGTTCGCCATCTCCCCGGCCCAATCAAAAACATCCTCATCGGTAACGTCCGCACCCATCGCGATCATTGGATGGGAGGATTTTACGTCTTTGGCCTGCGCATGAATGATAAGGCTACCCTTAAACTGATCACACATGAATCCGATCGTAGACACAAGACTTGTATCAGCATTTTCAAAATCCGCCTGGGAATCAGCAAAGGCCGCTCGCAGGCTACACGCTTCACTTAAAAATCCTAGAATACTCTCGTCAAATGCTTTTTGGATTCGCTTCGGTATCATCTTTATTCCGTATATTCAATTTTCCGCGTCCGTGACTGTTCAGCATCTTTCTTAAGCATGCCCAAAAAATTTGCAAAACACTCGTTTATTTGAACTTACATGATCATCATGGACAGGACGTCCTGTCAACCCAGATAGCAAAGGTCGAGTCGGGGTGCGATCAGATTTGTTGAATTGCTAGACCGCTCCTACTTTTCTACACTTAAAAAATGCAGTTCATACGCATACGGTGCGTGAGGTCTTCCCATGGGTGTGACTTACCAGCTCTATCATGATCCCCGACATTTTCGCGACCTGGTCTTCCCCTTTTTGTTAGAGAATGAGGCGGCGCATTGCCTTGGGCTCGGCGTTATTCATAGTCTTATCCATAAACCCGAGCTTCATAACGACTTTCAGTTGGCTGCTTTTTTTGATGACGCCACGGCTCAGCTTCTTGGAATCGCTTGGGTTACCTCCCCTCAGCCTTTAGGTGTCAGTCAAATGCCCGTTGCATGTCTGCCCGCGCTGATGGAATTTGCCTCCGGGCTTAATCATAAGCCTTCCGGGATAGCCGCCCCTTATGTTTTAGCCGAAGGTTTTAAACACGCGTGGATGCAGCGGGAGGCCTGTTCCGTCTATAACCGCTTTGAGCAGTGCATTTACGAACTCACAGAGATACAGGAACCCCGTTTTGCCCCTGGGCGCGTTCGGCTTGCCAACGCCCACGACGTCGCGATTCTGAGCCGCTGGAGCTGGAGCTTTGTGGTTGAGTGCGGGATGGCTAAAGGACGAGATAAAGGCCACGTCAATGGCAAATCTTATGCGCGGCAGGCGGTCCATGACAAGTCACGCTATGTGTGGGAGGTCGACGGAAAAATCGTGGCGATGGCAGGGGTGCAAGGTCATACCCCGGAGGGAATTCGGATCAGTTGGGTCTATACGCCCCCCGAGCATCGTTGCAAGGGCTACGCTTCACAGCTCGTTGCACGCGTGTGCGAGGAACAGCTGGCAAATGGTAAAAAACGCTGCTTTTTGTATACTGATTTGGAGAACCCGACGAGCAACCACATTTATCAGGAGTTGGGATTTGTTCCAGTTGCATCACCTTTGCATTACACGTTTGTGTATGAAAGCCGATAAAGTTGGTCGGCTCCTAGGTGATGAGTATGTCTTTTTGACTTCTCTGAAAGTCCGTTTCAAGAGTTTAATCGGTTTAAAGACTCCATGAGGAATTCCAGAGCGGCAGCCCACACGGATGAGTCTATTGACCTGGTGATCCGCTGACCTCTGGACTCGGATTGACTGGAGGCTGAGTCTCCTGAGAGTCGGGGGCCCCCACTTTAGAATCCTTACGAGCCTGAGCGGCCTTGCGGGCGGCGCGATTTGCCTTTCTTTCATTTTTAGGTACGATCTTCACCTTAGAGTCGGGAGTATTTGTTTGTACGGCACCTCCACCCGTAGGTATGGAGACGGACGACGAAATCTGTGCGGTCGCAGTCCCGGCCAGAGGGAGAATGAGGAAAGCGCTGAAAGTAAGAGTGCGGTGGAAGTGTTTCATGGTGGTTTCCTTTCTGAAAACGTAAACGGAAAGTAAGCAAGGATCGTGCTAAGTCCTTAAGCGGCATAAAAAAAAGCCGCCTGCTGATGAGCAGGGGGCCTAGGATTGAGAAAGTAGGGTGCGGATTATTTGCCGCAGTTTGAGCCGATGAAAAGAGCTGTTTTTGAGAGGTTAGCCTGGGCCGACATCGCGATGTCTTTTTCGTTATCCTTTTTGGAGTTTTTATCTTTCTCCATGATGTCTAACGCTTCGTAGACCCGATTCCGCAACGCGGTGCATTCTTCAGACGTTTTTTTGCTGATGTTACTTGTAAAAAATACGCCACGCGCGGGGATGCTGCCTGTGTAAACCGGTTTTGGATCCCAAACAGTATGTTCCCATTTTTTGTCGAGTGTGCCGTTGCTTATTTTATGCCATACATCTTGAAAGATTTCGGGAAGTAGCGGTTCGATGCCTACTTTTGCATAGACTGTGACTTTACCGTCGACCGCTTTAAGATGCGCGGAGTCCATCGAAATGTCGCCATAAGCAAAATCATACTCAGGGATATACTTCACAGCTGCGCTTGTAATGAGTGATGTCTCAAGTAAGGTAACAGTTCCTTCCGTGCCAAGCTCTGAAATTAGAATTTGCGCACCTAATTTAACACCAGAATTGATAGCAAATTTCGGAATAAAAACAAGAGTTATAGCCTTGTCGGCGCGTTCCTGAGCCGATGCTGTAAAGCCTATTTCACCGCCTACGTTAGCCGATGCGACAACCCCATACATCAATGGATAGCTGATTGTAACTGAACGTGTGAATGAATCGGAAAATTCTGCTTTTTGTGTGTTTTTATAGACATCTGTAGAAAAAAGTCGTAGACCGACTTCAGTCCCATTAATGTCGTATCCAGCCCGTGCGTAAAGATCGATAATTTCGCTTTCCGCATTGCTCTTGATTTTAACTTCGTCGACATCGTCCTGGTCTACGAAACGGTTTATTTCTGTCTTCCCGTCAGGAAAAAACTTACTTTTCGGCAAAACGATTTTCTGCCGCGTAATCACGGCTCCGTTAGGGAATTTAACGCCATGAGGGTACACTGAGGCATTCATAAAATATTCGGCCTTGAGGTTTCGGCCGTTGGGTTGAAGAGATGTAATATTGGTTTTCTCTATTTTAACGTTGGTCCGGATAGAGATTTTATCCTGATCTCCAAATATAAGGTCATTGTCTCTAAGGTACGGTTTTAATTCTGGAGAATACTCAGAGGTTTTTAGGTAGTCAGCGAGGTTAAATAGAGACTCATTTTTAAGCTCATTCTTTTTTGCTGCATCCTTATTTGCATCGTCTTTCAAAGAAGAGGTTGCTTTGCCACCCGGGGCTCCACAAGCAGTTAGGAGTGGAAAGGTCACAGCACCAACAACAACCCATTTTCTCAATTTCAACATAGAAGTTCCTCCATAAGTTCCTACGGAGAGCTATGCAATTAATGAGGCGCAGCATTAATCAATGAAATTAACTACTTAAACAAGGTGTCATGTGTCCAAGATCTTTACACTGACTCAATTTATGATCCAAAAACTACTCGTTTGGATTGAATCGAACCACTTGGTCATTATCATATGATAGGATAAGGTTTCCTCCATTGCGCGAGAACGCATGCGCTAATGCCTTGATGTTCGATCGATTCCTTGCCGCCCTTTATCCAGTGTTGAAGATTATATTCGTCAAATTCAGCCTTTGAAACTACAACCATTCCCAGCAACATAGCGGTTGTTTATCGACCTGTGCGTTTGCAGAGTCGAATTTTCCCACTCACCATTGCTGTAGATAGAAAAATCGCCCCCTAAACCTTGGAATATAGCGCTCCCGTTCGCGCCTTTCAGATGCGGACTTATGGGAGCTTTCAGTGTGGTGAAAGCTTGGTATTAGGAGTGCCTTGTATTGTTTTTCATGACCGTAGATCCCAATAGGATGTAAGTGCTCACGATTGCGATTAAATAAGCTTCCATCGTCGCAGCCTTCTTGAGCTGTTTGGCTCGAATACATGGACCTTGATACCCATTCACCTTCAGTAGGACTACACGCTGTTTTGCAAAGGCCAGGCCAGCGCTGACATTCCGAACCGATGGCGTCGTGGTTTGGTATTTCACCGCTGTCTATTGTGATCCCACAGGTTTCGCAAGATCGAAGCAAACCAAAGTTAAAAAAGTGCTTATTTCAGACAAAAAACAACGAAGCACCGAAGCCTCCAACTTTTATATAGCCACGTCTCCTCCGCCCTACAGTCCGAGTACAACTGAAGGCTGTACCCTACATGGGTATTTGTCATCTTAAATAAAAGTCCTATAAATCAATGCTTTATAACTACCCCAATTCAAGCACGACTCTTGCTTATGGTTAGGAACATTACCCACGGAAGAGGCCCAGCATGAAGACTTCTATTCTGACGCTCGCATCAATCGCCTTGTGCTTAAGCATTGCCGCTACGGGGTGCGAGCAGAGTAAGCAGATGTCTCAACAGCCCGAAAAAAACTCGAATATGACAGATGCTCGACATGATCTTGCCCAGCAGCCATCGGCAGTCGGCGAGGCCAGTAACGGAACGAAAGCGCTCAATGCAAATGCGAACTCGGCTGACGTGCAAAAGTCTGTTACAACGAATCCAAATTCATCACGCAATACTACAGATTCCACGATCAATACATCGGCTGGGGCAGCGGTGGTTGGCAACGCAAACATGAATCCTCGTGATTACTCGGCAAATGCCCAGACTCCTACCTCAATCGATAACATAGCAGGCACAGAGCCGATGGTGAACGAGGCTGTTAATGCCGTGGATTGCCGCGATGCTATTGCCAACGACTACAACGGCAAGGCGTCGCCTAAGAAGAGCACCTGTGCTCCCACAGGTCGATCGCCTTTGGCCCGGTAAAGCACACAAGGGCAAGTCTTGCGTTAAGGAGTTCGCATGTAAGGGAGGAGCGTGCCGCTTTATGGGCGAAAATGAGTGTTAAAAGGGGATTTAGCGATATTGTCCTTAACACTCACGATGTTGTGGCAAGCATTTCAGAGATCACCGCGAAGCGCTTTCAAAACGCGCGTAATATGACTCGCCAGTTCAAAAAAAATCTCAAAAATAATAACTACCCATAACCAATAATTTTAAATTATTTTGTGAAAATTTGCCTAGCTCTAACATCCCGCCGCCGTTCCCAATTTTTTGACGGCCGCGGGATTGCTGTCGAGAATCTTGGGCTTTTTGAGTAGCGTCATTTTAGCGCTAGTACATTAATGCTCAGTTTCTTCCCTCGGAATAGCCGATAAGCTAGTTGTAACAGTGATTGTGTTGAAGGAGGTCTTTATGTCTAACAGAACGACCATTTCCTGCGAAGACTATCTTGCAGACGTAGAACTCGAAGAGGGGCTCTCAGTCCTAGTTCAGGACTCGGGAAAAGTGTTCAAATGTATCACGGGTCACGACGGTCGCCTTACCTGGCAGGCAGAGTCATCCAGTCGATACGATTTCCCTGAAACCTCGTTGCAGCTCCAAGAGATTGAATTTCAATCAGAGAGCTCGGGCGCGGACCAGGACAAAGTCAAACGGGTAAAATTGCGAGCGGTGCGCCCCATTGTTTACCTGAACTAAAAACAACTAATCCACTCTGCAGCTATGTTTCGTGCTGCAGAGTGCTCTTCCTTACTTACCGAATTCTTCTCCCTTACCACTTATTCAGCAGCAGGTTTTGCTTTCGGAGTAAGAGCCTTAATGAGGCCTTCCGCGAGAAGAATAGCCACTTTCTCAGGGCCATTCACTTTTTTGCCTTTTTGAATAACAGCATATTTACCGGATTTTTTCTTAACCAAACGATAAGGCTTTTTGGCTTTCTTCGCTGTTTTAGGCGTACTAGTCTTTGCCATATGAGGCTCCTTGTGTGGAATGGAGGCCCATCCTAACATCATGTCGGCTGAAAGCTCAATCCTGCGGCGGGAAATCCCCAATTCCGCGATCTGAGTTCCCCATTGCTCCCAATTTGCATCCTATTCATCAGCGATCTCACTAAAATCATTGGTAAAAATGACGATATAAAGCGTGAGCTAAAGTCTATGTTTGATAGTGCCGATGACAAAACAGGCTAGGTCAGGAGTTTGATTATGCGCACTTCCGTCGTTTCATTGCTAACAGTCCTGATGACGACAGGATGTATCAAATATAAAAAGACTTATTCGGTCGGCGAGGATAGTGGGGCGTCCGTTGACAGTGGATCGAGCGATCCAACCGATACAGGGGCGAGCGACACAAGCACGGATACAACTACCGCCGATGGCACGATGACAGACGGGACAACCGATGGCACAACCACAACGGCGCTAACGGGAAGCTATCTTGCTTCGATAGAAAGCAGCATGCAGGGCAAAGTCTGGTCGGGGGATACGAACTTAAACGGTATCCATCGCAAAGCCCGTAAAGTCGAAATCAAAAACGCTACGATGACGATCCTGGTCGAAGGCCTACAGAACATCACGAGCGGCCATATGCGCGTCGAGGTCTCTGATGAAAAAGGTGTCCTCCAGTTTGCTACGTTACTTTCAAACGTCAATGTATCGACCAACAAAGAATTCAAAATTTCGCTGACGAAATGCACATTCAAAGCGAAAACCGGTGAGGCGAAAGAAGCCATTTGTAACTGGGCCTCCGATCAGGCAATCAACTGAATTTCTTGCCACTTCTTATCCCTAAGCTTCGCAATTTGCGGAGCTTTTTTGTTATGGGCTGGCAATTCCCCAAGCTTTACATGCTTTTAACTTCGTGTGACACTTGTTGACAGTCGCTAGAATCCTACAAATGACTTGAAACACCCATAAATCCCCCTAAAGTAACACCTTACCTTATCCACTGCGGCGTCCGAGCCTTGACGCAGCCAATGGAGCCAATGGAGCCAATCGAGCCAATCGAGCCGCATAAGGATTCCAAGTCTATGACACCGACGCCGTCAGATAAAATGCCTATCAGATGTATCGTCGGAATCGGAACCTCGGCAGGTGGAGTTGCGGCGCTTCGAGAGTTTTTCTCATCTCTCGAGAGCCATCGTCTAACCTTCGTTGTGATTCAGCATCTGGATGTAGGAGCAAATCATTTAGCCCGTGATGTCCTGAGTCCGCATACGGCTCTTCCCGTAATAGATATCGAAAATGGAATAGACGTCCGCGCAGGTGTGGTTTATCTTGTGCCGCCCCATACCCTTGTTTCACTAGAAAAAGGCGTTTTTTCGGTCCAGCCTACCGAGGGCAGGGATCAACGGCGTTCGACTATAGATTATTTTTTCAGTGCCCTTGCTGAAGATCAAAAACAGAAATGCGTCGGGATCATTTTGTCAGGCGAAGGTTCGGACGGCACGGAAGGCCTCAAGGCGATTGGCGACGCCGGCGGTATAACAATCGCACAGGCCCCGGACACCGCAGAATTTCCAAGCATGCCCGATGCGGCTATTCGCAGTGGCGGCGTGGATCATATCCTGCCGATCAGTAGTATGGCCCACGAGATCAGCAGCTACGAAAAATATATCCTGAGACTTCTCGACCAGACTCAGATCACACTCCTCCGTGACCAGATCCGCGCTGCGCTCGTCGGCATCTGCGAGATCCTGTTTCGCGCAACCGGGCACGATTTTAAGCACTACAAAACAAATACTCTTGTTCGCCGCATCCAGAGGCGTATGCAAATTCTCCAGATGAATTTTGTCGAGACGTAGGTCGAACGGCTTCAGGAAAAAAGCGAAGAGATTGGTTTCTTGCACTGGAAAAAGGCCATCCCGACGACCTCGAACGGACCGTTGAGCGTTGGAAAGAGTCGTTACGATCCGGCATAATTTATGAAATTGAATATAGGATCAAACGCCATGATGGCGAGTTTCGATGGCACCTGGGGCGTGCATTCCCTGTGTCTCATAGCACCGACCGAATCATGCGATGGTTTGGGACCAACACGGATAGTCATGATGTGAAGATACTGACCGAGAAACTTCTGTTCGCGAAACAGAGTGCGGAGAGCGCAAACCAGATTAAAAGCCGCTTTTTAGCCAATATGAGTCACGAACTCCGCACGCCCCTTGGAGTCATCATCGGCTTCACGGATCTTTTGCGTGAGCAGCTTGACGACAAAAGAGATGTTGGAGATTATATCGAGCGTATTTCGAACAATGCGCAGCAGCTCGGAAGCCTCATCGACGAAATTCTCGATCTCTCCAAAATCGAAGCGGACCGGCTCGAGGCCGAGCGAAATGTTGTCGATTTGCCGTTGCTGCTCGATGACGTCTTCACGGGTATGGCGATGATTGCGAGAGAAAAAAGCCTGAATTTCGAACATAGCTGGACATCAAATCCCGCAGGATACGTGATCACGGACCATACCCGGTTGCGGCAAATTATTATCAATGTCATCGGCAATGCGATCAAGTTTACGGACTGTGGATCGGTAGTCGTCACGTTGTGTGTTACAAAAAAAGTTGTAGGACGAAACCTCGAAGTCCGCGTCCGTGATACCGGGATCGGTCTTTCGCGCGAGCAGCAGGACCGAATTTTTGAGCCTTTCATGCAGGCGGATAGTTCGGTGACAAGGCGATTCGGAGGGACTGGTCTTGGCCTCGCCCTTTCTAAACGGCTGGCTAAAGTGTTGGGCGGTGATCTTATGCTCGAAGACAGCGTTCCGAATCAGGGGAGTACGTTCGCCATAACGATCGATATCGGTGAGGAAATTGGGGCTCCTGTGCAGATGATTCGAAGCGAGCCTCAGGAGCGCACCTCTTACGCCCGGCTCCCCCGGTTACCGTCCGGGTACTCATATCGCTGCCTCAAGGCAGGCTTCACAGCGTATTTATCGAAGCCGGTTGATAGGCGAAGTCTGCTTCAGCTGATTTCTGATCACACAATGAATATTCCTGAGAAAAAATAGGAAATTTCGTTAAAGCACTAGAGCCCGGCGTTCAGGAAATGAAGCCGGGTTCTCTTTTTTTCAACTGGTACAGTATAATAAAGGCATTCCTTACCAGCCAGGAGCCGCCGTGATTTCAGCCTCAACTCGTCGACTATTTTTCCTCAGTTTTTTCAGCGCAACAGCGAGTCTGATATCGACGAACGCTTTTGCGGAGTGGACACTCAACCTTGGGTACCACAACCCGGTTTATTCCAAACTCGGATTGAACTTTCTTTATTGGGGAAGTCAGTGGAACTTTGAGGTCGGCATAGGTTGGCTCGATGGCGTTATCGATGCCAACGGCAAAACACGCGATACTACGAACTCGGATACTTCGACCAAAAAAGAAAACAAAATCGCGGCGGCCGTTGCGGGCGACCTCAACATCAAATATCGCTTCTCGAATGGCACATTTTCGCCATACTTTCAGGGTGGTTACGGTGCTTATACGGGGGCTCAGATCGGGGACAACTCCGGAGCTACCGTAAGCCTCGGCGCTCCCTTTGTGGGTCTCGGATTCTTCGTCGGGAAGCCCTCATTTTACGGCTACCTCGCTGGTAACTATATGATTGATCCCCAGAACGTACAGGTTCAGGCAGGACTTGGCTTCGCACTTTAGGCGGCACCCGCGTCGTAACTTTAGACAGTTGTGTTTTAAAACAGCAAGCTCACGGCGGACCCTATCCAGGGGTCCTTTTTTATTGTACCTAAATCACTGGCTTTATTCCGACTTCAAAGAAGGGCCCTGCGATTGCATAGGTTAGGGCAGCGATCGTCAGAGGACGGTGTGCACTTCCCCATTCCAAGCTGTTACCACGGAGCTCCTGATGTTGTTGTCTTCCTCGAGAAATGTCCTATTGGTCTGTCTTCCTTTGCTCACTGTCATCGCGTGTCAGGGCAAAAGCAATCATTCAAGCCATCCGGTTGTCAACCCGACCCAAATGCTGAATTCTGCACTTGTTAATCCTACTGCCAATCCAAATGTTAGTCCTATCGCTATGGTGAATCCCAATCAATCAGCCGTGAATCAATCGGATATTCCACTGGCTCCTGCGGCCGTAGTCAACGACTACTCACCGACGACAAACCTGAATAGGCCTGAGGATTGTGAAACCGTCACGCTCGATTTTGAAACCAAGCCTGATGGTTCGCGCATCCTTAAAGGCGAAAAAATCACCAATCAATATGCGGATTGGGGTGTAGAGATCGCCTCGCAGAAACTTGCGTCCAATGGTCATTGGATCTCTGTGCCGCCGGTTATCTTTAACACTGCGGAACGTCCCAATGCCTTTGAACAAAGTGCTTATTATGAATTTGATCTGGCGAATGGCAACCGCAAGGGGTTTGATTGGGAACTGACGACTGAGAACAATCGGAATGCCCTGATCATTGGGGAACAGAATTTTGAATTCAATCGCCGCCATGATGAAGACTTCGCGAAGTTTCCGGGTGCGAATGCCGACGGTGGAACCATCACTCTTTATTTTGCACGACCCGCATCGCTCATAAGCGTCGACATGGTGGATGTATCCAATGATCGCTCGACCCTTGAATACGCAAATCGGGTTGCAATCGAACAGTATGAGCGTTCTATGATACAGGCCATTCCTTCGCGCGATGTCGGTTCCTTGCAAACCCTTACTGCAAACGACCACTCGTACACAGATCGATTGACGATCAATTTTAAAAGTGCGGGCGCGTTGGATAATATAAAGCTCTGTATTAAGAAGTAGACTGCAGCAAAATCGCGAAAATCAGCCGCTCGAGGTCATAAACCTCGGGCGGTTTTTCTATAGGGTCCAGGCAAAGGTCGCAAAGGCCTGCCAGGCATAACCTTGCGTGAGTTCGCCGTTTTCCTTGCCGACTGCGGCTGTCACACCCGTGCTGAAGAGGACATGATCGCCGATGAAGGTATCAAAGGCAGCCTGAAGCTTTTCGGTGTTGTCGGTCAACGAATGGAGATTGCGAAGCGAGAGTGTAAAGCTGTTTTTATAGCCCCAGTCTGGAATTCGAACCGAGCCGTACAAAAATTTCTGGCCCGGGAAAAAGCTGCCAGGCGTGAGGTAGATCTGTGCGTTGTCTAAAGTTGGGGCTTTGGAAAGGACAAAGCGAGCGAGATTTCTTGTTTTTTCGCTCCAGGCACTGTCCTCATAAAAACCTTCGAGGCGGAAGTCGAGGTTGCCTTCCGTCACATAGCGAAAGCCAGCGAGGGTGGCCGCTTCCAGCTTGTTGGTGCTCACATCATTTTGCTGAAAATTAAGGCCTGTCGCTGAAATCACGGGATTCCACTGTTTGGATCCCTTACGGGCCGACATATCGTAATAGATAGTGAGTCCGGTTAGGACTTCGTAGTGCGAATAACTTCCGAATTGCGGTGTTCCTGCTTCACTGGCGGATGCGACCAGGCCTACATAATTCGTTTGGCTGGAATCGGCGAATTCGGCTTTGATGAGGCCTTTTCGACGAAAAATTGGATCCGATGCATCACGTTTTACGCCGTTGTCGAATGCTTCTGAGATGAATATGAATGTCGTTTGCCCGCTCGGGGAATAGTTGGCCCGAACGAGACCACGGCCGCGCGTTTCGAAAAAGTATGTCTTACTCAATCCAAGATCACGAAAGAGCGGGTTTGATGGACTCGCCAGTTCCGCCGGTCCCCATTGAAAGTTCTGGAGGCCAAGAACGTATTGAAGAGTGCCCGTTGGAGTCCCGGCAAAATAAGCTTCATTCATATAAACATCGCCCTTGAGGGTCTGATTCTTAGGTTGAATATAACCTGGCGGCGCTGGATTGAGTTTATCAATGTTTCTGACGTCATCAAGATAAGTCGCACGCGGGCGGAACACGAGTTTGTATTTTTTGTAGGACGCCTGCAGTTCGGGGCGGAACTCGGCGAGTATGCTGGTCGTCGGAAGTTGATAAAGCTGATTTTTAGGGTTCGTCAATTCCTTCGCGACTTCGCCCTGTTGGTAGGTCCCTAGAACCTTATAGTTCTGCTCGTAATCCCAAGTCGTTTTTTTTTTCTTTTTCTTTTTCGTCGCGCCCATAGCGGATGGAGCCGATAGACTTAAGCCTATCGCGATCAGACTCACGATCCCTATCATCGAACGTTTTCGCATGAAGCAACTTTCTCGCGGGGGGCAACGTGAGATGTCAATAGTGTCTTAGATTCTACCAAAAGCCTTAGTGTACCTCAACCTCGCTTTCTATAGGGGAAGTTGCCAGCATTGCAGCGGGAAAAATGAATGTGCGGTGGCCTATTTGTGTCGTTGAGACGTATTCTCGTTTTAAATCGATAGCGAATTTTCTTGGGTTTGGCAAAATGTAAGGTATCGAGTTTTCGTCGATTTTGTCAGGAAAACAAAGTCGGTTGAGCTTACTGTCAAGCCATAACCTATCGAAAATAATGATGAAAATGTCCTATGAAGAACAAAGAAACTCTGGCCGGTCGTCCACTGTATCCCGGAAGAGTCGACTTGTAACAAAGACTTACAGAGACCCCTAAGGTTTATCCTCTCTAAAGCCGATAGGGGTCTGACACTGCTACTTCGGGAGAAAACAACACATGAAATTTCTTTTACGCTCAGATCTTATCAACCTAAAAGCTTCCACTCTTAGCGCTTTGTCTGCATTGAGTGTGACCGTTCTACTCGCGAGCTGTGGTTCGCCACCAAACGTCGCGGGCGACTATCTGAAAACAAAAACTGGCACTGGTGATGCTTCGGGAACTGTCCCGGAAACAACACCAGCAGCTGCACCAGCTGCCGCTCCAACGGTTGCCGCAACCCCAGCTGCTACGCCTGCGCCTGCCGCTGCACCAACAGCCGCTCCTGCCGCTACCGGGGATAAAACAGCGGGCCTTGCGATATTGTCAAGTACCTGCGGTGGATGCCATGCGCCACCTGCCGCGGCGGCGATGGGAAATCTGCTGAACGCTGCCAATGCTTCACGACTGGATGAAGCCAAAGCAAAGGTAGTTCATGCTGGTTTCGCTGCGTATTTCACAGGCACCAACCGATTGAATATCGAAGCTGCAATGAAATCACAATAATTCCTCGCTCCGCGAAAAGAGCGATGCCCGCCGGTATCGCTCTTTATTTCGTTGGGCTCAAAAAGATTATAGAGATGGGGCCGAAGTCGGAACATCTGTTTCAAGCCTCGTCAACTCGCCTTTAATGAGCAGGCTGTCATTCAGAACTTTCTCGGCAAAAGCTTTCCCTTGATCGTCATCGCGTTCTTTTTCCGAAATATGCCAATCGAAATCAAGACACAAAGGCGAGTCCTGAAAATTATCGCGTAACATTGTCAACCTTCCGCGAAGTGGCTCCATGTGTGCCTTCACTTGGGATATGGCCGACTTTGGAAGTGTCTTTAAGTCGAGCGCCAGACGAAGGGCTATGAAAACCGTGTGCCCGTCACGGGTGACATGTTCTGCGGGAAACGACGCCTCAAACTGGTCGAGGACAAAACAATGGAAAACCGCGATTCCCGTCCTGACCCGAATGTCGCATTCGAGGGCCGCGGTGAACGCTTTGGCCCAGACTTCCAAGGCTTTAAAGCGTGGCTCGATTTCGGCCTTATTCATAGACTCTTCCCACCCTATTTTTTGCCGCGAATATTGTTCGTGACTTCCAGATCCACCAGAACTTTCCGCAGCGATAAATCGCCTTCGAGGCCGCGTGCAGACCAGCGGAGCGCATTGATTAGGAGTTTGGTGCGATCGGCTTCGGGCAGGTCCTTGGTGTTGCGATCGACTGCGATGCGGCTGATGAAGGCTTCCTTAAGAAAGTCAAATTCAGGAATCAGTTCCGCCAAGCGAGGAAGGGCCGCGCGCGAAAAATCATCCATACCGCCAACTTTCAGCGAACGAAAATCACTGAAGGAAGCCTTTGCTGCCAAACCGTTGAGCTTTTGGATATCAGCGCGGACCGGCGCGCGCGAGCCGTCTGCCGGGAGAACACTTTTTTCGATAGAGTGTGCATCCACGGCCGGTTTTTCGCGTTGAGTGGGGATGGGCGTGTGGCCTTGATGACTATCCATCATCTGATTGGCGACTCGGTCGGCCTCCGCGTTCAACTCACGCCGAACCCAGTCTATCTGCCAGTTAGGGAGGCTTTTAAGCTGCTCCAGAACTTCAGCGCGAAGCTGATTCATCATGGGATGCTTGGCTTTCCATTGACCGGACACCTGCATCACGACCAGCTTACTGTCCCCGAGAAACAGAACGGACGGCAGTTTGAGTTCTCGGGCGAGTTCGATGCCCATCAGCAAACCGCGGTATTCTGCCTCATTGTTGGTTGCGGATTCCAGAAAACACGCCCGCTCGCGGCCGCCGTCATAGTCCGCGTAAGCCGCACCTGAAGCGGGGCCTGGATTACCGCGTGACCCGCCATCGAAATATATTTTCACCTGTTCAGTTTTCAAACCATTTCCTTTTGCTGGGCGGAACCGCCTCTATGACTCTCACGAATTCCCGTTGTGCCATTAGTTTAGTGGATTTTTAATAGCCTTCCTACAAACCGTTAGCTTAAGATACGCAACAGCATGATTTTGATAAGTTAAATTGGGCTCTTTTTTGAGCTGGATTTTTGGAACACTTGTACACTAAATAGAAAGTGCAAAGTCGCTGCTTCCTCTTACTTGTCTCCGTTCAGCGTACGATCGGACCAATTTATAACGTAGGTGATCGCTTGAAACGAAAACAACTCTTGCCCAATGCCAAGATCGGGATCATCAATCGCGGGGAAGCGGCCGTCCGTTTTATTCGCGGAGCCAAAGAGTTCAACGCTTTGAACAGCACTGAATTCACGACCGTTGCCTTTTATACAGATGTCGAATCAGACGCGCTATTTGTGAAGGAAGCGGATCACGCTTTCGCACTTTCATCATACCCAGGTTTCTCTTCAATCGTCGGTAGTCCCTATCTCAACATTCCTTTTCTCCTGAATGCTCTGACTGAGACAGGATGTACAGGGGTCTGGGTTGGCTGGGGATTCGTCGCGGAAAATGCTGACTTTGCGGCTGAGCTCGAAAAACAAGGTTTTGTCCTACTTGGGCCGACGGCCTTGGCGATGGACAGCCTCGGCGACAAAATCAAAGCCAAAGAAATCGCTGATAAATCTAAGGTTCCAACCTGTCCCTGGAGCGGATGCTTTTTAGAAAACCTCGAGCACGCGCAGAAGGTTGCCCTGGAGATCGGTTATCCTGTCATCCTCAAATCTGCGAACGGAGGAGGGGGGCGTGGGATACGTAAAGTATTCACCCCGGATCAATTGGAATCGCAGTTCCGTTCTGTCTCCGACGAAATCTTTCGCTTTTTCGGAAACCGCGTGATTTTCATGGAAGCTCTTGTCGTTCGGGGCCGCCACCTGGAAGTGCAGTGTCTCGCGGATTACCATGGCAACATTCATACCTTTGGTGTGCGCGATTGTTCGGTTCAACGGAATAACCAGAAGATCATTGAAGAAACGCCTCCGGCTCACCTCTCGCCGGAGAAGCTAAAGGACGTTGAAGCCCCCGCGTCCCGACTTCTCAAAGCCGCCGGTTACCACAGTGCGGGCACAGTCGAATACCTTTACGATATCGATCGTAAAGAGGCTTATTTCATGGAAGTTAACACGCGCCTTCAGGTCGAGCATCCTATTACCGAGGAGCTTTTTCAGGTCGATTTTATCCATCTGCAGCTCCGCACGGCTATGGGCGAAGTGCTTGATAACATCCCGAAGATACCGCGTGGTCACGTTATCGAAGTGCGGTTGAACGCCGAAGATCCTGACCAGAAGTTTGCGCCGACACCAGGCATCATCAAACGATACCTGCCGCCACTCCTCCCTGGTATCCGCATCGATTCTGGATTTGAATGGGGTAGCCGTATTCCCGGTGATTTTGATTCGATGGTCGCCAAAATCATCGCGATTGGATCCACCCGTGCTGGTGCCATTGCCAAACTCAAGCGGGCTTTGGGCGAACTCCAGATCGAAATCGAAAACGGTACGACGAACCAGGGCTTTCTCCTGGAGCTTCTTTCCTCAAAAAGCATAATCGAAGGCGGCGTCCTCACCGATTTTGTTGAAGGGTTCCTCGAAAGCTCCGAACGCAAAAAGGTCAAACGCGACTGGGATATGGCTGTTTTAGCGTCAGCCGTCTATCAGTATCAGCAGAAGTACAAAAACGAATTTGAGAACTTTACCGAGAAAGTCAGACGTTACAGCTCTCCAAGACAGATGCCTGATCTTGAGATGAGCATGAAGCTCAAACTGCATGGTCACAACTATAAACTCGATGTCCTGGCCGTCGGCGGTACGACTTATCATGTCCGTGTGAACGAACAACTGGTTGTCATCGATTATGTGAACTGGGGCAACGAAATCATCGTTCAATCCGGGGATCGCAAATATCAAATGCAGATCGTTCCACGGGCCAATGCGCTGCAGTGCGAACTGGAAGGCATCCCTTACATTCTGCCTTTCGATACCGGTGGAATGATATCGGCCCCCTCCCCCAGCGTGGTGTTGACAGTTGATAGCCATGAAGGTCAAAAGGTCAAAAAAGGCGAGCTGCTGCTGACTCTTGAAGCCATGAAAATGGAGATGGCGGTCACAGCACCCGAAGACGGAACGGTCATGAAGATCAACGTCAAGGCCGGTGAGCAAGTCTCAGCCGGCCAGGCCCTCGTTGACTTCGAAACCCTGAGTCAGACGCAAGGCAAAGAAGATGGCGATAAAACGCAGGGCATCGTAATCGATTTTGCCTCGCTCGCCTCGCCTCAGAAAGCTTCCGATCCCCATTCTCTCGCAAAGCAATGGGCTGTTATCGAACGTGACTTTTATGCGCCATTCATAGGATTTGATTACCAAAAACCTTCGAGCCAGCTCCTCTCATCTGTCGATGTTTTTGTTAAACAGCATCCTAGCTTTCGCATGAAGGCAGCGATGCTGATCGGTCGCGCCTGTCTGGCTTTTATTACCGTCCAGACCTTATTCCAAGGCAAAGACCGCGATTCAGAAAGTGCGCAGTGGACCGACGCGCACGAATATCTGATGCACTATCTGATGCGTCGCGAAGATCGCGAAAAAGGTCTGCCCGAACGCTTTCTTGAGAATTTGAAAGAAGCCTTCAAGCTTTATCCCTGGGCCGACGACAAAAACCACGAACTCACAACCAAAGCCCTCTTCCACCTTTACAAAGCAAATGCTTCGTTCAAGGCGTCCGCAGATCTTCTGCGCCTTGGTCTTCTGTTCCTGCAAACGCTTTATCCATCTGCTCAGGACTTCAGCGAACCCGCTGAGTTCTCGATGCTCCTCGATCAGCTTATTCACGTCGCTCACCCAAGTCCAAACCTGGTGGATGCCGCGGTGTTTGCTCGCTACGAACTGGTTGATCGATTGCATCAGGAAGAGTTACAGAAAGAACGCCAGAAACAATTGGCACTCGTACTTTCCCCTGTTATTGCCTCCAAATCGGGTGAAAGTGATAAAGCCGCTATGGCCGAAGTCATTGAATCCGGTCACCAGATCGTGACTTACCTGGTCTCGCTTTATGATCGCAAAGCTCCTCAAGCCGAGACGATTCTTGAAATTATGGGACGACGTTTCAATCGCGACCGTAAAATCAAGGAAGGCGGCCTCGTCAAACAAGACGGTCACCTCCTTTATCATCTGCGCTCAAAGAAAAAAGACGGCATCGTGGTCCACAGTTTCATCACGATCGTCGAAGAAGAGGAGTACTTCGATTCCCTGGCCTGGTTGCAGAAACTTCTGCAGAAAAAAGAAGGCGAATATCTTGAGTGTCTCATCTATGTACGTCGGAGCGGAAAACTCCCTGAATCGGTGTATGTTGAACACTTGGCAAAACATCCCCTGGACGTCGACCTTTGCAGTCTCGGTCTCGTAAACGCCGACTCTTATGGATACAACTCCTTCATTCATAACGAGGGCAAGTGGGAAGAGGACAAGCGACGTCAAAGCTTTAGTTCCTTGCGATTCCGCGAGCTTCATATTGAGCGCCTCGCCAACTTCAACCTTGAGCTCCTTTATAACAGCCGTTATGTGCATGTGATGAAGCTCGAGGCCAAAACGAACGCCAAAGATCAGCGTCTTTTCGCCTTTATCGAAGTTCCAGAACCGAAATTTGAATTTGGACCGAACGGTGAGATCGAAGCGATCAGTCAGTTCGAATTCAGTATCCAGGAAGCGGCGAAAGTCCTTCGTGAACAGCAGGCTCGTCACAAACGAAGCTATTACTGGAACCGTATCGTCGCTCACCTCGGCCACGCGCATCCCTTGCGCATTGAGCAGGTTGGACAATACCCCGAGCGTCTGATCCCCTTGGTAAAAGGCCTAGGCCTCGAGAAACTCGTTCTTTATACGCGCGTTGTCGGCAAGCTCAATAAAGCCGTCGACACGGAAGTCATGGTGGAAGGCCTTAGTACCCATTATTCCGTGAGCGGGCGCGTTCCGTCCAAACAACTCCTCGCGCCGCTTGACCCTTACACAAGTAAAGTGGTGAACGCACTTCGCCTGCAAAGTCCTTATCCTTACGAAGTCATCGGCATGCTGACCAAGTCGGAGAATCGACGATTCCCGAAAGGACGTTTTGTCGAATACGACATCGAGGTCAGTGCCGACGGACAGCAGAAAACAATCTCGGTCGAAGGCCGTATGCCCGGACTCAACACGTCGAACACCGTATTTGGGCGTGTGACGAACGAAACGGAAGATGGGCAAGTCTATGAGCGGATTCTGGTTTTAGGCGATCCTACCCGCGATTTGGGATCTTTGGCCGAGGGTGAATGTCGCCGTGTTATGGCGGCGATCGATATGGCCGAAGCGGACGGGCTGCCGATGGAATGGGTTCCGGTCTCCTCCGGTGCCGCCATCGATATGCATACAGGCACGGAAAATCTCGATTGGACTGCCCGCGTGCTGCGTCGTTTGATTGAGTTCACGCAGGCTGGTGGTGAGGTCAACATTATCGTCTCGGGTATCAACGTCGGCGCTCAGGCTTACTGGAATGCCGAAGCCACAATGCTGATGCATACAAAAGGCATCCTGATCATGACAGATATCGGTGCAATGGTTTTGACCGGAAAACGTGCCCTCGATTTCTCGGGCAGCGTTTCGGCAGACGACAACATCGGTATCGGTGGTGTGGAACGTATCATGGCCCCGAACGGCCAGGCTCAGTTCCGGGCCCGGGATATCGTGGAAGCCTACCACATACTTTTCAGACACTACAAATTCACGACGACCTCGTCCAAACGTCCTTACGGAACCAAGCTGCATACGCTTGATCCCTACGATCGCGATATCGCCAAGTTCCCTTACACGGACAAGCTCAACCAAGGGTTCACAACGATCGGTGATATCCTCGGCAAATCAAACGCCGAACGCAAAAAGCCCTTCGATATGCGGCAGGTGATGCAGTCGGTACGTGACCAGGATGCGGATTGCTTGGAACGATGGCAGGCGATGCGTGATGCGGAAACAGCTATCGTTTGGGAAACTTCGGTCTGTGGATTCCCGGTCGGTCTGATCGGTATCGAAAGCCGCACGGTCAAACGTATCGGTGATATTCCAAACGACGGTCCCGATACGTGGACAGGCGGGACTTTGTATCCCCTGTCGTCCAAAAAAGTGGCCCGCGCGATCAACTCATACAGCAACACCATGCCGGTCGTCGTGCTCGCCAACCTGTCGGGATTTGATGGTTCGCCTGAATCGCTCCGACGCCTTCAGCTTGAATACGGCGCTGAGATTGGACGGGCGGCAGTCAATTTCAAAGGGCCTTTGATCTTCATCGTCGTCTCTCGTTATCACGGCGGTGCTTATGTCGTGTTCTCAAAAACCCTGAACCCCTCGATGCGGGCTGTGGCGCTTGAGGCGACCTACGCATCGGTCATCGGCGGGGCTCCAGCGGCCGCTGTTGTGTTCCCAAGGCAAGTACTGAAAAATACATTTGCGGATCCGCAGATCATCGAAGCTCAAGCACGACTGAAAAACGGGCATATGACCAAAGCTCAGTATGACGACCTTTATCAAACTGTCCACCTCGAGCATCAGGCTCGCGTTGCGACGGAATTTGAGAAGATCCATACAGTCGAACGTGCTCAGAAAGTGGGATCTATCGATGCCATAATCGGTGCTGGCCAGCTCAGGGCCTTTATCGGCAGCGAGCTTGAATTCGGGGTTCAAAAGTTCCTTAAGCAGACGAAATAAAACCAGAAAAGCCGCGGTGAAAACCGCGGTTTTGTTTTGCCTTTTATTTTGTCGTTCGCTTGATCTCAGTTATAAGACGTGCGTGACTCAATTTTTCTCTTCGGGTTTTAGCTTCAAGGCCTCGATAATCAACACCAGCTCTTCATCTGTTAATAGACCCTTGTAGCTCGGCATCACGGCCTGGTAGCCAGCGGATATCTTTGCGGAGGGCTCGAGGAGAGACTCGCGTATGTAGGTTTCGTCGGCGATGATCTCGCGACCATCGGCCAGCGTAACTTTGTTGCCGTAAAGGCCGGCAAGGATGGGGGCACGATAACCGGAATCACTCTGATGACAACTCGTGCAGCCGTTGTCTTCGATCAACATCCAGCCCCGCTCAGCAGGCGATGCCGCCAGACGTTCGGCTTTTTTCGCCACGTTCAGCAGATAGATACAGCCCGCGGCGATGATAGCAAGAAAAACCGAAAGTGTGATCCAGGTCTGTGTCTTCATTCTATTAGTGCTTTAAGCCACCGTCCAAACCATCATCCTTCACAACGCGGACTTTGTGTTTGGTCGCTTGTTTATGCAAATCGCGACGGAACTTCTTGACGTCAAATGCGATGCCGCATTGTTCGTCAGCCAAGTGGAACACGCCCTCGGAGATCGCATCACCCAGTGCAAAACGTTCCGCTTCCGGAACGCCTACGGATGCAAACAGATCGTCGAGTGATGTCTCGTCACTCACGACACCTTCATAGTGTGTCTCAGTCCGAGTCAAAGAATCAAGAAGTAGTGTTTCGGGGCTGAGGGCTTTCATCGTCACAAACTGAGGAAGGCTTGTGTCGCTATCACGAGCAATTTTGAAACTGTAGGCACAGGCAACGTCAGGAACTTCTTCGAGCGTAGGGAGCGAAATACGGAGCGCAAGGAGGGCGCCGCGCGCCTGATCAAGCGTCAACCATTCTTCGTCTATGTCGTCGGCAATGATGTAATCGGTCAAAAAGCCAACGACGGCCTCTGCGGCAAACGGTAGGGATTCGCCCAGGGAGTGAAGGCGGCCATCATCATCGACAAAGACATCAACAAAATCATCTTCGTCATCGTCTTCAAAATCTTCAGAATCAAAGTCTTCGTCGTCCATATCGGCCTGATCCAGAGCGTCTGCTTCGGCCAAATCTGCGGCAAGGACTTCGTCGTCGATAATGATTTCTTCGAGGTGGTAAGCCTCTTCATAAATTCGGCCTTCACGATCATCTGAAAACGAAAATGAGGATTCAAATATTTGAACAAGTTCGTCAACAGTTACGCCAAGATATGAAATCATGAGAGTCTCCTCGAGTCTTTATGGGCAGCGCCGCCTGGGGGGCGATCGTCGTTTTGTTACAGGAGGGTGGCGCGAGGGTCAAGGCAATACGCCCGGACAAAGGGTATTTGTCCGGGCGTCGTTTCAAGGCGTGATTTTAGCTCTTAATAATCACCGTCTTCATCGCGAACGCGGGCGTTTGAAAAGCAGGCCCGGCACACTTTGAAGTTGATCGGTTTGCCCATACTCCGGCCGCATTTTTCGCAAATCGTAGGCCAGGCGATTTTGTCTGATTCCTTGGCGCCTTTACCCTGTGAAAGCAGCATCTCCGAGCGTCGGTCAAGGTCCTGACGGAAGGAAATGGTGTGGGCGCGTTCTTCCTCATTGAGAGAAAGGTGAAGGTACGCCGTGACCAGGCCACGTTCGAGTTCGCAGGTCTTGAGATCAACGCGATCAACTCGATCGAGATATTCAAACGCATCCTTAGGACGCAAGTGAATGTTGGTTTTCGCAAAGGAGCGAATCAAGGCCCGAAAAAAGTAATAATGCGAATCTTCGTTCAATCGCAGCGGCAATCGCGAGAGGAAAAACTTGTGCTGAAGACTCGGCGGATACCGGCATTCGCCTTCTTCCTTGAGTTCGACAAGATAATCCTCGAGGCATTGCGCAGCTTCCGAGAGGGAAGGCGATACGTAACGGCGGATACTGTCGTCATTTGAGCGATAGGTAAATGCACCCAGAATGTCGACAAGGTTGTCCGTTTTGAGTTCTTCAGCCAGAACTTCGATGTGCAGCATCAAAGGCTCGGCGACGAGCGAGCTAAGGCTCAGCGGATTCATATCCTTCGCGAGAGCCCGTTGAAGATAGGGGAGATCGCCTTGGCCAATAACCGCGGCAACGCCTTCTTCGCCAGTCGCAATCCCGTTGGAAAGGGCATAACGGCCCGCTCGTCCCGCAATCTGCAAAAACTGCGAGTGGGACAGGTCGACGATGCTTTCGCCGTTATACTTCTGCGTTTCCATGAATATGATACGGCGGATGGGGAGATTGAGGCCCATACCGATGGCATCGGTCGCGATAACGATATCGGTTTCGCCGAGACGGAATTTCTCGGTTTCCGCACGTCGCACTTCGGGCGAAAGACCCCCGTAAATCACCGAGGCTTTCAGACCGCTTTTGTGGAGCAGCTCCTTGGTCCGCAAAACACCATCGCGGCTGAACGTGATGAGAGCATCACCACGCATCAGTTCTTTCGACGAACGAATCGGTTTGGGTTCGATCCGAAGGGGCGAGAGTCGTTCTTTGTAAACAAAGCTTAAGGATTCGCCCGAAAGCGAGGTCAAACGTTTGAGGACTTCGGAAGAGGCCGCGGATCCTAAAAGAAAGATCTTTTTGGCCCGTATTCCGAGAATCGCAGCCGTCCAGCTAGCGCCACGATCCGGATCTGATAACATCTGAACTTCGTCAATGACAGCGACGTCAAAGACCTTGTCGTAGGGGCATTTCTCAACGGTCATCGAGTAATGGGTCGCGTTATCGCGAGACGCTCCAAGGCTTTCTTCGCCTGTTTCCAGACGGGCGGCAAGGCCAGCGCTTGCGAGTCGCTCGTAGTTCTCGAGAGCCAGGAGACGCAGCGGAGCCAAGTAAATACCGGTCCGAGCTGCCTTGAGGGCTTCCATGGCTTCGTGGGTTTTGCCCGAGTTGGTGGGCCCCAGGACAGCGATATGCTCGCGGCCGAGCGCATGGGCGCCTTCAAAAACGCTTTCATAAGATGAAAAACGTCGATCGCGCGAGATGTAAAACCCACGCAATGTTGAAGTCAAGAGTGTTTCGGTGTTTTTCGTCAAACGCACGAGTCCGGTCAGTTCGCCGGCGAGGGCCTTGTGCGCCTGTGAGAGGTGATGTTCCTGGTTGGCGATGTTGAGTTCCATCGTTTTGCGTTCCGGATGATCCGGACCTGCAGCCGCCAGGTCGTCTTTAAAGCGTGCTAAGAGCTTCGCGGTACTGGCGATCCGGCTCTGGGCTTTGCGTATGTGGGGATAACTCTTCCAGTATTCAATCAGGGAGGTATCAACAACGTTGCTGCGGTCACTTGCCTGTTCGATCGTGCGACCGGCAGAAAGCAGCTCGTAGAGACTATTCACTTTGAGAAAAAAGCGTTCATGAACGTTTTCAAAGGCTCTGCGAACAGTGGCGGGCAAACTACCGACCTGCGCATAATACGCTCCGTAAAGGGCGGAGAGTCTCTCGTCTTCCGCAAATAGAACGGGGAGGCGGAGAACTGGGGCGGACGAATCTTCGGCAGCAAGCAATGCGGAGTAACTGTCTATGAAGGCGCGGTCTTCAAGCTTTCGCTTGGCCTCGAGACGCGCTGACTCTTCGCGTGTTTTACGCGCGTTGTCCGCTTTTTTCGCAGCTCTTTCGGCTGGGTTCATTTTGCTTTTTTTCGAAGATTTGTCTTGGGATTGGGACATTCATTTTCCTTAATGGGGCGATGGACCTAGGGACATTATACGTCATGTCTGCACTAGTGCCCCGGGATACCTAACTTATCGCTGTAGTTTTCGAAGGGTGGGTTTCCTAGGGGTGGACGGGCTCGGCCCGAACTGTTCCGTGTATAACTCATATAGGAGTAATGTTCAATGAGAGCGCCTCAGGGTGCCATAAGGTACAGTTGCCAGAGCGACGACTTTCGGCTAACGTCCGCTTCCACGTTACTTTTGCCACTGGATAGCTCTATGGACCGTTTAAGATCCCTCCTTCAAAAAGACGATCCTTTCCTTAAGCCCATAAAGCTTGCGGGGAACAGTTTTCCAGGCATCTGGACTCAAATGATGCCGAAAGAGCTCCTGAGTCTGAGGTTCCCCGAGGAACGGCGGGCGACGTGTATGAACTGCCCCAAGTCCTGCTACGATGGGTTTCGGGCCGACTATCGCTGCTGCACTTACCATCCGCGGATCAGCAATTTTCTCCTGGGATTAGGATCCGAAACCGAGGCCGGTGATCGCGCGATCGACCGGCTCATCAAACGCGGGATGCTTCTGCCGGAAGGCATGTATTCGACGCCTGGTCAGTGGATCGATTTTCTTGATGATCAGCAGCAGGACAGTTTTGGTTCGAGCGAAAAGGTTTTGTGTCCAATGCTTGATCAGGCCACCGGATATTGTGATGTTCACGCTTTTCGTAACGCGGTGTGTTCAACTTTCTTTTGTTATTCCGATCACGGCAAAACCGGCGAGAACTTTTGGGTGCAGGTCCAAACTCTCGGAAGTCAGATCGAACTCGTCCTGGCGCAATGGTCACTGCAAGAAGCTGGTTTTGATCTCGATGCCTATTTCAAGGCATTTGATGCCCTTGCCGAACGCATCCATACCGTTTCAACGCTAGAAGGCTGGACAGTGGAAGCCCTCTCAGCACTTTGGGGAACCTGGGCAGGGCGTGAAAAACAGCTTATGCGCGAATGCGCTGCCTTTGTTGTTGAACAGCGCGAGAACCTCTGGACGCTCGCCAATAGCCAGGCCATACGAGAATCGAAAGCCTTCGATCGGGCGATGGACACCATCGTTCCCGAACATCTTGAGGATGAAGTCGAGGGCGAAGAACTCGATGAAGAGGGTGAAATCACTTTGTCTCCCAGCGATACGTGGGACGAATGTCTGGAAGCGCACGATCGGCTCTGGGCTTGGCCAAAGGGGATGTTTGTCTTGAGTCCGAACGTAACGTTCGTACCGAATCCTCGAGTTGATGATGAAGAGAAGTATTATTCCGATAAAGATGTTTTTATCGAATATCGATTTGCGGCGGATCGTCCCTTAGAATGGCGGCTTGGTATTACGCCTCTCGAACACGCATTACTAAAGGCGTTTGAAGGCAAACCCCGAAGTCTTGACTCCTCCCTCTTCGGGATCACGACTCTTACCGATCCGAAAACCTTTCTTACCGAGATGCTGAATAAAAAGGTTCTTTGGCCGAAAAAGGTCTGAGCAGGTACTTTAGTTTTTTGAAATTTATTTGTTGGAGTTAAGGGGTGGGTGCGATGAGTTTTCAGTTCTGTTGCCCAAGGAGAAACACACCAGACAGAGATCGGCGACCTTCAAGCTAAAATTGAAAATGCCATGGGAAGGCTTTTCAGGAATTTCACTTTCCGCTTTGGTCTTAGTCGTTGAATAGGTAATTACGTTCCCTTGGAAATTACCTTGGCCAAAGACCTTTGTTGTGGAGAGTTATTGCAACTCAACACATTAAAAATTTGTTGATAACTTGCAAGTTTGGTCGGGCGATGAGAGCTGTTTCAAAATAGAGTCTTAAAATTGAATTTATTGCGAATTTAGAGTCAAGAGTTTAGACAGAACACCACAAAGTTAACGATTTTTGATCATTAACTTCCGTTGCGAAGGCCCCTATTTCAGGATACCTGCCGCTTGACCTAAAAAACAATCAAGCGGGAATTTGCATGGCAGCGCATTCCGTCGTTTCGTCTGCTGGCTCGTCGCAATCTCGATCGACTCAGTAGGCTTCGATCATCGTTAGGCATCGCGATCACAAAACATTCCGCATAACGAACCTACGGTGCCGCGAGCTGGTTCACGGATATCGATGCAGTTAGACAACTTCGAAAGCTGCTCATCGAGCTCAGACATGTCCTTGAGCAGATCATGGAATCCAGCTTGTGAACAACTTATCTCAATCTTTCTTTCCTTTTTTCTCAGCAAATTTTGGATCTTAGTCGTTCGGTCCTCGCAGAGGCCCTCCCCCCACCCCAAATAACTATTGATTTTGACATGGCCGTAGATTAGATAGGACCGTTGATAGTGGCGTATATTCGACGGTTTTAGAATTTATCTCATAATTCAAGCATGTCAATTCTTTTCTAATGGATGCAACCTTGTCAGATCATAACCAGCTCGGCCCAGTACAATTGGATCAATTGTTCCAAAAGCAGATGGATATTCTTCTGAAACAGCTGGAATTGTTAAAGGGATTGCACAACCCTGATTATATGCCAGAACCAACCAGGACCGAACTCCCACTCGCCGTCCCCCTAGCGACCCAGCTCGCAACTACGCCGGCTCCTATCTCAGCCCCCTGTCTAGAGAAACAAAACAATAGAATCGCAGTTATTGGTATGGCCGGGCGCTATCCGGACGCAAAAAATCTTCAAGAATTCTGGCGAAATCTCAACGAAGGTCGAGAAAGCATCACGCATTTCCGTCCTGAAGAGATCGACCACGCTGTACCTGCCGAAGAACGCAACCATCCCAATTACGGACGCTCGCGCGGTGTCTTGGAAGATGCCGATAAATTTGATGCCGAATTCTTTCGTATCAGTCCACGCGAAGCAAAGGTCATTGATCCCCAGCAGCGCATCTTTCTAGAAATCGCTTATGAGGCATTGCAGGATGCTGGATACGATCCTGATCAGTTTCCGGGTGAAGTTGGAGTCTTCGGCGGTGTAGGCGATAATTACTATCACATCCACAACGTCCTCGATAAAAAAGAGCTGATCAAAAAAGTGGGCAGCCTTTCGACTGCTGTTGGCAATATGAAGGATTACGTTGCGACGCGCGTATCCTACAAATTAAATCTCACCGGTCCGAGTGTTAGCCTAAATACCGCATGCTCCACTTCCTTAGTCGCCGTTGATCAGGCCGTTTGGGGTCTACGGAACGGCACCTGTGACATCGCACTTGCCGGAGCCGCTTCCATCTATGTTCCACAAAAAGCCGGTTTTATGCATGGCCCCGGCCTTCCATTCTCAAGTGACGGGCATATCCGTCCCTTCAGTTCGGACGCCACTGGGGTGATGTTCAGTGATGGTGCCGGTATTGTCGTGTTGAAACGGCTCGATGATGCCGTTCGTGACGGCGATCATATCTACGGCGTAATTATTGGAACTGCACTGAACAACGATGGCATCGATAAGATGAGCTTCTTTGCACCGAGTTCGTCCGGCCAGACCCGTGTGATCAAAAAGGCTTTGAAGGATGCAGACGTGTCGGCTGATACTCTCTCCTTCGTGGAAGCTCATGCCACCGGAACTATGCTCGGTGATCCTGTTGAGTTTGAGGGACTCAAAGGAGCTTTTGCTGACGATACTCAGCGCAAGAATTTTTGCGCTATAGGAGCGTATAAAGCGAATATCGGCCATACCGATGCCGCTGCTGGCGTCACCGGTTTGATCAAGGCGCTACTCGCAATCAAACATAGAAAGCTACCGCCTAACATCAATTATAAGTCACCGAATCCTTCTATTAATTTTGAGGATTCTCCCTTCTATATTCCTCAGCAGGCGGTTGTGCTCGACAGCAGCATGGGACCTATTCGCGCTGGCGTCAGTGCTTTTGGATTTGGCGGAACCAATTCTCATGTCATCGTCGAAGAAGCGCCTTCCATGGCGACCGGCGTCACCCTTCGGCCCCGGCAACTCATTCTCCTGTCTGCGGAGACTCCGGCGGCTTTAGAAAGAAGTACGAAAGATTTTATAGACTACTTTAAGGCCAAGCCCGAGGCCTACTTGGCCGACACCGCCTACACCTTAACCAAAGGCCGAAAAGCCTTTCCTTTTAGACGTTTCATAAGCGCCGCAACTGCCAGCGAAGCAGTCGAGCTCCTCCTTTCACTCGATACCCACCATCAAGCTGAAAGTGGCGAGGATGTTCGCGACGTCGCCTTTATGTTCCCAGGACAGGGCATACAGTCCGTTAACATGGGACGAGATCTCTATGCGAGCGAAGTGCTTTTTCGCACTCCATTCGATCAGTGCGCCGAGCTTCTCGAACCAATGCTTGGTCTTGATATCCGTCATCTCGTGTTCCCAACTTCGGGGGCAGCTCCATCGGATCTTCTGGACCAGACTCGTTATGCTCAGGCCGCAATCTTTAGTATGGAATACTCTCTAGCTCAGGTGTTTATCGGTCTCGGCGTAAAACCCTCCGCTATGATTGGACACAGTCTCGGCGAGCTCGTTTGTGCAACAATAGCTGGCGTTTTTAGCCTGAGTGACGCTCTCTTTCTTATCACCCATCGTGGGCGCTTGATGCAGAGCATGAGTCCCGGTCAGATGATGATAGTTAACCTCAGCGAAGCTGATCTCGCGTCCTATCTCAGTGCAAGGCTCCAGATCGCCGCTGTAAACGGTCCGAAACAGTGTGTCGTTGCTGGTAGTTCCGAAGCCATCGCAGCTTTTCAATCTGAGATGGAAAAAGCGTCCGTGAGCTGCCGCATGCTCAAGACCTCTCACGCATTTCATTCCCACACTGTTGAACCCATTATGAAGGAATTTGAAGAGCTCTTTCAAAAGGTCAGTGTCCACGCACCGCAGATTGCTTATATCTCTACACTCACTGGCGATTGGATTCAGCCTGAGCAGGCAATGAGCCCCTCTTATTGGGCCGAACACATGCGTTCGCCGGTGCGTTTTTTTGCGGGTATTCAACGACTCTGGGCAGCTCAGAATTATTTGCTTTTAGAACTCGGACCGCGCGACACAGTCTGTGTATTAGCCCGAAAAGCGGCGCTGGATATCACTTACAAGGCCGTACCAACTCTCGCTGGAGTCGATAGCTACGCTTGTTTTCAAAACGCGCTCGGGCAGCTTTGGTCGCTTGGCCTTAAGATCAATTGGGACCTCTATTTTCATAACGAAAATCGTCAGCGTCAGCCGCTCCCAACCTATTCCTTCGAAAAAGTCAGTCACTGGCTCGATTCCCGTCCAGCTGATGCCGTCAGCTCGAAAATGATCGAGGACCGCCAGATTCTTTCCACATCGATTGAGATCAATGCCCCGGTCGCTCAAGCTGTAGTATTGCCCATTCCTGCGGCAACTCCAGACGTGGTGAACGTCGATGAAGCCTTAAAAAGACGCGTGAAAGATCTCTTCGAAGACATCTCAGGTATTTCTATTACCGCTCATGCCGAACGTACGAGCTTTTTAGAACTTGGTTTTGACTCCCTGACCCTGACGCAAATAATAGTGATGCTGAAACGCAATTTTGGTTTGGATACGTCCTATACTCGGATAGTCAAAGAATGGAACACGCTCCAAAAACTCTTAGCAGTTTTACAAAGCTCACAATCAACCTCGCGTGGGTCTGACCCAAAGCAAATGCCGACTCTAAAGGCTTTAAGCCTTAACACCAGCGAAGCCTCTTACAGTCAGGTTCGAATGTGGATGCACGACCATATCAAGCCAGGCGCAACGACCTATAATATTCCTATATATTTTGAAATCACAGGAGCTTTGCAAGCCAAGGTATTCGAAGAAGCATTGGCTCAGATCCTAAAACGTCACGACGTTCTCAGATCGACCTTTCATCTCGAAGGCCACCGGGTCCTGCAAAGAGTCAGTGCCGAGCACGAGCCAGCTTTCACCTTTGTGGATCTTTCCGATCGGAATGTGGCTCAGAGTGAGACGGAACTTGCTGCGCTTCTTCAGACCCACGGTCGCAAGCACCTTCCTGTCGATAAAGGACCTATTGTTCGTTTCACACTGATCAAAATGGATGCCGCGCGACACTACTTCTTGCTGAATGCACATCATATTGCCTTCGACCTTCTGTCGATCCGTCTCTTCCTCAAAGAACTTAGCCTGAGCTATGTCTCAGCGATCGAAGGCCGTGGTTTTATCACAGAGCGCCCGGCGTTCCAGTTTTCCGACTTTAGTGTCTGGCAAAGAAACTGGATGGAACAGGGTGAGAAATCCCGTCAGATTAAATACTGGGAGGACCACCTTGGCTTTGCACCCGTGCCCGTACTTCGACTTCCGTTGGATCATAACCGTCCTCAAGCACAGCCGGAATTCGATCAGACTTACACAGTCCAATTTTCTAAAGCGCCGATGGAAAGTCTCTTAAATCTCGCGAAAAGCGATGGCACGACACCATTCATGGTATTTCTTGCCACATATAAATGTCTGCTGATGCTCGTAAGCAGACAGAGAGACCTTGTGATAGGCACACCTATTGCTAGCCGTTCACTCCCCGAGATCCAGGGCATGATCGGCTTTTTCGCCAATACTCTCGCCCTTCGCACACAGGCGACGGATGCTACCCCGTTCCTTGAAATTCTTAAACATGTCCGCGATATCACTGTGGGCGCATTTGAGCATCAGGACGCGCCTCTTGACGAAGTCATCAGGCTGCTGGAAATCGATCGCAGTCCAGCCATTCACACTCTTTTTCAAAGCTTCTTTTCCTTTGAAAAAGTCAGTCATGAGCACTACGCCTTAGGTGATTGTCGGATGAGCTTCAAGGGAGACGTCTCCCGCGCTGCACCAGCCACAGATTTGAATCTTTGGATCGAAGAGCATGCCGAACACCTTCGCCTCGACGTTGAGTTTAGTACCAGGCTGTTCAAAACAGAGTCTATAGTATTGCTTTTCGCCAACTTTGAACGCTTGCTCCAGGCTATCGCCAAAAATCCGAGTCTGACTCTAGGCGCGATGACCTCCATCCTTGAAGACAGGGTTATCGCCGAGCGATTCATCGCTCCCAAAATCGACATCAAAGCGGATACAGCGAATTTTTTGGCCATCTGCAGAGATATTTTGGACCTCGAACGTATTGAAATGGACCGTAGCTTCCAGCATCATGGCGGTCATTCACTACTCGCGCTCAAATTCCTAAATCGCCTTAAGGAAGACTTTGGCCTTGAACTTGAACTCAAAGATTTCTTAAAAGCAGCATCGCTTCGCGATGTTTGGAAACTTTGCACTCTGAAGCCGCTCGAACTTGTCCAATCCGAGCTATCAATTCTGCTAGCCGAGCGCCCTTGTACCGCATGTGGAATTCATGATCTCTTTACGCAATCGGCAGCACAAAATCCTGAAAAGATCGCCATTCGCTACAAGAATAAAACCATAAGTTATGCGGAGCTCGAAAAGCGATCCAATCAAGTTGCACACTTTCTGCGGTCGATCGGTGTCGAAGTAGGAACAATTGTCGGCATCGCAATGGACCGTTCTTTAGATCTTATCGTCTCTATGCTTGGCATTTTGAAAGCGGGTGCGGCCTATCTTCCTATGGATCCGGCCTACCCCAACGATCGATTGCAATATATGGCTGAAAATTCAGGCATCAAGCTCATCGTGACGGAAGAAGAATATGCTGAGACTTTAGATATGCCAAACTCCATCCGCCTCCTGGCGATGGATGAAGAAAAATCAGCGATCGAAAAGCATCCGAATACGGCTCCAGTCCCTGCTTTAAAAGCCGATAGTCTCGCCTATGTGATTTATACTTCTGGATCCACCGGTAAGCCCAAAGGCGTGGAGATCCCCCACTTCTCTGCCGCGGAATTTTTGATTTCCATGCAAGAGGCCGTTCATTTCACATCTGACGAAGTTCTCATGGCCCTTACGACAATTTCTTTCGACATTTCGGTCCTGGAAATATTTATGACTCTCGCGGCAGGCGCCACTCTCATTCTTATGGATTCTGAAGATGCACTGGACGGCAAGAAGCTCGCTCTGACTCTAGAGCAGCAGCAGGTCACTTTCTTTCAGGCTACTCCTTCCGGCTGGCGGGTGTTGCTGGATGGCCCATTCCGGGGGTCGCAACGCATCACTGGGCTTTGCGGTGGGGAAGCCTTTCCGAAAGACCTCGCCGAGCGCCTTCTACCCCTACTCGGGTCGGTCTATAACGTTTACGGTCCAACCGAGGCAACCGTATGGACTACGTTTAATCGCCTGGAGCAGGCCGAAGATCATAAAATCATCGGCCGCCCGTTGAAAAACTATCGCGTCCATATTCTGAACGCCGATCTGCAAGACTCCGGCGTCGAAACAGGTGATCTCTATATCGGTGGCACGGCCCTGGCCCGAGGCTATAGAAATCGCCCAGACCTGACGGCTGAGCGTTTTATTCCTGACCCGTTCTTTAGGGATGCTCTGATGTACAATACCGGAGACCGAGCCCGATTTACGGCGGATGGGCGCATAGAATATATGGGCAGGGCAGATGACCAGGTAAAAATCAGAGGATTCCGCATCGAACTCGGCGAGATCGAGGCTGTTGCCAACAGTTTTGCCTCGATTAAGGTTTCAGCAGCTATCGTCCATGAGCCCTTGCCGGGTGATCAACGCATCGTTCTGTTTGTCCAGCCCCAGGGCAGCGAGGAAGTTGATATGACAAAGCTCAAGGCCTTCATGCAGAGCAGACTACCAGCCTATTTTATACCCAATCGTATGGAAGTCATTGAATCTATACCGCTCACTCATAACGGCAAGTTGGATCGAAAGGCGCTCAAGGACAGCTATGCTCAAGATCGGATTGAAAGTCCGAGCCTTCAGGCTGCAAGCACTGAAGAGTGGCTGATCGATCTTTGGAAAAAGTACCTGCACCAGCAGGCGATTTCCAAAAGTAGCAATTTCTTTGAAGCGGGTGGTTACTCGTTGCTGGCAATTATCGTGGCCTCCGAGATTTCAGCACGATCGGGTCGGCAAATAGGTCTTCCTGATCTCCTTGCTTCTACGCTGGAGCAGTTGGCTCTGCGTATAGATCAGGGCACAGATGCGGTACAGGGGTAACCATCATGAGCACAACGCCTCTTTTTTTCGAATCAGTTGGGCAATCAATCTTCGGAATTCTGCACGAACCCTCTGCAGGACACAATTTAAGAGAAGCAGTGGTGATCTGTCCACCTGCTCCTCAAGAGTTGAAGAAATACCATTGGGCGCAAAGACAAATGGCGAATCGTCTGCAGTTGTTTGGATATACTGTTCTGCGCTTTGACTACTTTGCTACCGGAGATTCCTCTGGAAGATCTGAGGAATTCAATCTGGACATATGCCAACACAATATTCGAGACGCGATAGCCTTCGTAAAAGCTTCAGGGCTGGTTCGCCGTGTGACTGTTATAGCCACCCGTTTGGGTGGCCCTTTAGCATTGAAAACTTTAGAATCGGAACGAGTCAAACGCCTGGTTTTGATCGATCCTGTTCTCGATGGTAGTGCCTACCTTTCACGCATGCAGACGATGCATGCGGACATGCTGGTTGAAAGTCCGGAGACTGCTCCCTTTCAAACGTCGGACGCTTGCCATCGTCAACTGCTGGGATTCTCTTTCAGCGAAGCACTTGCAGCCCAAATGCGCCGTCTCTCCTGTGCCGTAGGACAACTCAAGGCCAAATCAGTTTATCTTTTGCAAAGTGAAAACGCGGCGAACCTAACTGCTCTGCAGCAAGCCCTGACAGCTTCCGTTGATGAGGTCCACATTAAGACGGTGGGCGGTAAGCTCAAATGGGATGATCTTTGGTCTCTTCAGTTCCAAGATTTTCCCAATGAGTTGATTCAAGAAACTTTGGATGTAGTGAGATTCGGATAATGAAGCAGGTTGCCATCCGGTTTGGTCGTCACGCGGATATGATAGGGGTGCTCGCCTTGCCCTCGGGCCCTACCCTCGTCGTTAAACGCGCGCTCTTGGTCTGGAATACCGGGATCTCTCATCGCATTGGGCCACAACGCATGAACGTCGAGATCGCTCAACAGCTGACGGCACATGGATTGCCTGTTTTTCGTTTTGACCTCTCGGGACGCGGCGATAGCAGTGCCACCGAAGGCGCCATTCAATCGGCCGTGCTCGACGTTCAAGAGGCAATGGACTATCTGTCAGCACAATACGGCTACGAAGAATTCATTCTCCACGGTCTTTGCTCGGGCGCGATTGAAGCTCATTACGTCGCGGCCGCCGACAAACGTGTCGTTGGCCTGTCTATGATCGATACGTATTCATATCGTGTCGGTAACTATTACTGGCATTACCTCAAAAAACGAATATGTTCCAAACAGGCGTGGACACGCCTGTTTAGGCGTTTTCAAGGCCCTAAGACATCAAACCAACAGCAGGCCATTGATCAGTTCTTCGTCCCTTTTCCGAATATTGAAATCTTGAAGACCGATTATGCTGCATTTGCCAAGCGCAGGATGCCTTGTCTTGTCGTCTTCACGAATGGCTACGAGCACATTTTCAATTACGCAGGACAGTTTCAGGATATGCTGAAGGGTATAGATCTCACGCCTATCTTAACTCTTCATCATCATTCAGGTGCCGACCATCTCTGTACCATTATCGGACAAAGAGAGCGGATACTCGATCGATTGTCGCTATGGATCGAGTCAAACTACCTTTCACCTATTTGAAGATAAAAAGCGGGTAGCGGGAATTCTAGGCGGATCTTGTACAGTGTCAGATATTAATCTCAATTGATTTCTATATCTGTACATTAAAACCTGTCTATTTGTAATCACGCGTATTGCAGCATTTCTCGCCCAATCCTATCCTGCCTGATCGCCCCAAAAGTTGGCGATCATATAACACTTGTTTTCTGCCCGTACTTACTCGCCTACGGTTCGACGATGGAAACTCTCCTTAGTGCTCAAGATTTTCTTGGCTAATAGCCTTAAAGTCGTTGTGCAGCTAGAATCAAAGCATACAAATCTGGATAGAACCGAGCATATTGCTGGTATAATTTGCACACAATTTTAAACTTAATTTTCGACGCTCCAAACAAAAATAGATCAGATAATTGCGGTAGTATATTATTTGTGATTCTTAGACCGTTACCTAAAAATACTGTTTTCGTATTGGGATCGTAAACATGATGAATGCTTATTGACCAACCACCGCCCATGACAGAGTAAAGGAGGCTCTAGAATTTCGACCTCCGTTATCACCTCCACGCGCCCCCTTCCCTCCTGTTAAAGAGTGCATTCTCGCAGCATGAGAAGCCTCGCTCCCCTTCTTCACAAAAACTTTGGAAAAAAAGTTTCATTTCAAAATCCTTGAAGTTTCAGAACCTGATTCCCCCTCTGCACAATCCCAACTCTTACCGATCCGAAGAGCTTTCTTACCGCGATGCTGAATAAAAAGGTCCTTTGGCCGAAAAAGGCCCAAAGGGATGATTTTTGGATTTTTTAAGACTCGATTTATTTGAGGTTTATTTAAATAAACTTGGAAAAGTGATATAAATCAGCATCGTAAGCCGATGTATTTGAATCCGAATGAGAGTGGCCGATAGGGTTTCTAAGAGCAACTTTCACCGAGGATGAGCATGAAAAACACTTCCATACTATCATCACTACTTACTTCCCTACTTATCCTGAATGGATGTAGTAATGCAGCGAGCTTTGATGCTCAAACCAAGGTCAAGTCGATTGCGAAAACAGCTGCGGAGGCAACCAACCATTCAAGCAATAGTGATGCCGAGCCCACACCTGAGCCGATCACTGAAAACAAGCCTGATAACACAGCGCCCCTTGGGACAGATGGCGCGATCCTAGAATCGATCGCCAGTGTAGTCGTCCAAATTCCTTCACCCAATATCCGCGCTGGCAAAGAAACCAGCCATGCTGTGGCAACGATCAGTGGAACAAAAGAAACTGGTATTGTCTGGTCAATCGTCGGACCGACCGGTGTTGATCCCGCAACCTTAGGGTCCATCGATGCGAACGGACTTTATACAAGCCCTGCCGATGGCGCTGCCGACTTTGCAATCTCCATCGTGGCGACACTCGCCAAAGACCCAAGCGTTTCTGGCAAAGCCGACCTGAAGATCATCCCGGCCAAAGCGCTTTTCGCGGGCTGCGTGAAGGGTGACTCTGTCTTTCCTATCACAGCTGATGTTTTTGATAATCTCGATCCGCTCGTGAAACATCTCCCTGATTTTGCCAGCCTGAAGAAGGCAGATGTGGTGTGTCTCGATCAGTTTAATATTCCACAGCAAGCTTGGAGCGCGGGTTTTCCTAGTTCGCCAGCCCGAGTTGAATACTTCGGTATCCGTGCTGTCGCCAATCTGATCATCGAAAAAGATGGTAATTATGACTTTCAACTCAATGCAGATGACGGCGCGAACCTCTATGTCGATGGTGTTTTACAAGTCAACGACGACGGTCAGCACGGCATGCAGTTAGCCAACAAGATTGTGAAACTCACAGCCGGCAAACATAAAATCATGATGGATTGGTATCAAGGTCCTCGCGTGTGGCTTGGACTCGTATTAAGCTGGAAAACTCCAGCCATGATTGTGGCAAACCAACCGTATGTAGTTGTACCGCGCTCAGCTTTCGCTATCTACGAAGACGCTAAATAAATATTGAATATGGCTCTTACTACAAGAGGCGATTCCTTCGGGATCAGCCTCTTTTCTCTTGTGCGCCCGGCAGGGCGCACCTACTCGGAGGTGAAAGTCCTCTACGCACACGCCCCCCTCCTACTCGATTGCTACCTATCCTAGAGCCGAGCTGTAAACCCAAGGAAGGGACTCATGTCGTCCGCCGCACGGGTCAGTCCAAGCTTGGTTCCGATATCAAGCTGAACGTTAGGATCCAGGCCGTAGGTGAGGCCCGTATCGAACGTTGCTTTCCAGGTGCTATGCGCCTCGGAGCTGGAGCCGCTGTATATCTCCACGTAACCACTGAAGTCGCCAATGATGGGATGAGCACAGGTGATCGAGGTGATCCATTCCATGTGGAAACCGTCGCTATCCTCATTTTTTGAGGCGTCTACTTCCAGCATCGCACCCAACTCCCAATCATTTGGAAAATCATACCCCACAGGAAGGATGAGACCGCCTTCGACTTTTTTGTTGCCCAGCCCTTCGGCAGCAGTTGGCATTTTGACGAAAGGAATCAGACCTATAGATAGGGCAGCGCCGTTATTTCCCAGTAGATTGAGTTTGAGTCGCAGGGTGGTATCACCTGAGCCCTGGATGTCGTCCGTAACGCCGGAGGTGCGTGTTTCGTCTTTAAAATAAGGGGCAACAATCAGGTCAAACTCGAGATTGTCCGTCAGGCCTGTGCGAATGTTGGAAGAGAAAATCTGCGTGGTAGCCTCTCTATCGCCATTTTTGGAGGCCCGAAATGTGCGATTGTATAGGTCAGATTCAAGTTGAAAATGACCGGCATCAATCGTAATAGCCCCTTCTGTTGAATCGGGTCGGTCCGAGGATAACTCGCGCATCTGGTCAGTCGGTGTCGGATTAAAAAGGCTATAGCGCGATTTGTCATGTGGTGCAGAACGCGCTTCACTTGCGAGCACAACGCTTAAAAGCGTGCTTAAAGTGAATATCAGGACTGAGGAAAACGGCATGGATCAACCTTAAAAAAACAGCCCATCCTCAGGTGAGGATGAGCTCAGTGCGTGATGAGGCTGAATTAGGAAACAAGGTCCTGAGAAAGGGCTTCGTGAATCTTCCGGGCAAGAGATTGATTCAAACCATGCGATGTCATGTTTCCGACAACGCGCCCACGAAGTCCATAACCGAGAAGGTAGAGGTCGCCCAAAAGATCGAGGATCTTGTGACGAACAAATTCATCGGGAAAATTAAGCTTCGTGTTGATAACTTTGCCATCGTGGATGATGATGTGCGAGTTGAGGTAACCCGAACCAGCCATCCCGCGCTGCTGGGCAATATCGATATTCTCGAATGTATTGAAAGAACGCGCTGTCGCTATCTCAGACTCAAAAGAATGTTCGTCGGGTGAAAAACGAAATTTCTGCTCTAAAATGGGAGCCGGATAATCGACACGCATGTCGACTTCAAAACCATCAAAGGGTTCGACATAGAGATACTTCTCAGCCACGGATTCATCGTTGCCAATCATGATCTTTTTGCGAATTACGATATCCATGCGGGGTTTGCCCTGGTCTTCGATACCGGCAGCTTCGATGATGCGACAGAAATCGGCAGCGGATCCATCGATATTCGGGATCTCTTCATCAACTTTGATGGATGCATTGGTAATGCCCATCATGTTGAGCGCGGCGAGTAGATGCTCGACCGTGCGGATGCGGCGTCCGCCTTTGGCAAGGACCGTTGAGTTCGCCGTGAAGGATTTGCCTTCGCCGAGTCTATCAAAGTTGTCGAGTGCTGTAATATGGCCCGGGATCGCCACTCCGTCCAGAGTGCGAAAGATAATGCCTGTGTCGACAGGCGCTGGACTGATAATTACGCCGGTAGGGCGGCCGCTGAGGAGGCCAACGCCATTGAGCACGGCGTTTTTCTTAACGGTGCGTTGAGGTTGGGTAGAAGGCGCGAGACGCGCTGCATCGCCCTTCATCAGGGTCGCTAAATGTTCGGGCACGGTTGATGCCGTACGGAGCAGGGAGCTGTCACGACGAGGCAGATGCACTGCGACCTTCTCGAGGAGTATATCCAGATTCAGAGGTTTCTCTAAAAAATCCGAAGCACCAGCCTTCATCGCTTTGACAGCGATATCGATGCCGGCGTGCCCACTCATAAGGATGACCGGCATATCCGGAAATCGTGTTTTGAGTTTAGTCAAAGCTTCAACACCGTCGATGCCGGGTAGCCAGATATCAAGAAGGATAAGATCGGGTTTTTCGAGCTGTAAGCCCTCTTCTAAAGCCTCGGCGCTGGAAAAAATCAGGATACGATAGGATTCGTCGCCTAAAACCGATTTTACGGAGGATAATATGGATTCCTGGTCATCAACGACAAAAATAGTGTGGGCTGCTCGCATCACAACGTCCTTTTCCCAAAGTAAGCTCAAGCCAAACCATATCATTAAGGTTACACCACCCAAGGCAGGCTCACACCTTCTAATTAACAAGAGTCAAATTGTCAAACGCCTAGTGTTGCAGTCCTTAGAGCTCGTCCGTTGCGAAGCGGAATAGAGTGAAAGCGAGCGAACCCGGCTTTGTCAGACGGTCTGCCCCTGCCTCCGCAATCAGCGAAGCTAAATATAATGTATGGAATGAATACAATAGGTTATGATAATAAATGGGCCTATCGCCAAAAAATTTCTAAGATTTTGGTCTTATTTGCCGATAAAAAGCCGCACCCTGCTAGCGTGCGGTGTATAAAAAAGACCTGAAACGGACGTGAACATTTGAAACCAGCAGTTGAAGCCATCATCGAGCAGAGTGTGATCAGCGTGGCTCCCATGGAAGGTCTCACGACTTTTCCCATGCGCCTCTGGCTTTCTATAGTCTCGCAGCCGCAATCGATGACGACACCTTTTCTTCGGGTAACACGGGCTTTTCCCGAGCGCGAAATTCCCTCGACGTTTGCCCCTGAGCTTTATCAGTTGCGCGACGTTTTACCCTATACGATCACACCGCAGTTTATCAGCGGCGACCCTGAACAGTTTCTTCGCGCGGCCGATATGCTGCCGCCGTCTATCGCTCCGATTCTTGAGATCAATTGTGGTTGTCCTTCCCCGAATTCACTGGGACGTCTGGCGGGAAGTGGAATGCTTCACGATGCCGAATCTTACGGCCGTACCATCGAACGACTCTCCGCTCATTTGGGGCCAGGGCGCCTTGCGGTGAAGATGCGATTGGGTATCGATTCGCCCGAGGAATTTCCTGTCCTCCTTGCAGCGATTGCATCCTTGCCGCTGGCACGCCTGACGATACATGGGCGCACACGTGCTGATGGTTATCGAGGCCATGCGCGTTGGCCTTTGATCCAGCGCGGTGCCGAAGACGCTCAAGCACCGGTGATTGCATCAGGTGATGTTTTGGGAATCGAGAGCATAAAAACTCTCTTTCGCGAGGCGCCTTCTCTCAAAGGAGCCATGATAGGACGCGGTGTGTTGCGAAATCCCTGGGTATTTACCGAAATTCGCCGCGGACATCCGACCGAGATGAGTCTGCTGACTTTTGTAAATGCGCTTTTATGTTATGTGTTGATCCAGGAGCTCTGGCATTCCCATCCGCAAAAATTGATAACGCGCATCAGCAGCGGCCGGATAGGAAATCCATGTGGAACCGATTACGGAGCTTGGGAGAAACTTACTGTGGAATTGACTGCGATCGTATTCGGTGTGCCTTTTGTTCTGAATCATGGTTTTGGTTTGCCGTCGGATGCGGTTTCGCCCGTTGCATTTGGACGACTTAAAATCCTCTGGGCTTATCTTCGCTCGGGACTTCCTGAGTCTTTTGCGAAGGCATCGATCGTCCGTTCCAAATCCTTGGGCCAGTTTTTTGAAAGGCTCCTCGAGGCAGGGCGTGAGCTTGAAAAGCCGACCCTTCCGATCACGCATCAGGCAGAATGGGATTCCCTCTTTGCGGGTGCTAGGGGATAATCAAAAGAGTTAAGTTCGCATCTAAAATTCAAGGGAAGGTCCTTTTTATGGTTTACCGTCTTACGACACGTTCATCGATCGGCATCAGCCTTATGTTAAGCGTGTCCTCGTGCAAAGGTCATGAGGGGGCAGCGATTCACAAAAACATCAAAGCCGGGACCCTTGATTCAGCATCTGCGGCGCCCGAAGGTGACCATCAGACAGTCACTGGGAGTGGGCAGACGCCCGATTCCTCCCTTCCCTTTTCCCAGGCCACGCTCCCTGCGGCAGGACAGGCGAGTTCTATAGCATCGATCTCGTCTTCGCCCTCAGCTTCGTCTTCGTCTTCAACGGCACTGACAGTGGCTCCTAATCCACCCGGTCCTGTGATGGTCGGGCGGTTTTTGAAGGATGACATGGGTTATCATTTCAACTGGGCCGGATCGCGTATCATAGCCAAAGTCAAAGGCGTAAAGTCGGTAACGATCGGTTTGACTTCGCCCAATATCGGCTCGCAAAAGATCAACTTCAATGTCTACATCGACCACAAACTTCAAACCAAGTTTATTACCTTATTGAGTAATGTATCGAATAACGTGACCGAACTCCCCGATACAGAAGAACATCAAATCGATTGGGTCAAACGGACGGAAGCTGGGTATGCGAACGAACCGGTGACGTTTGTGGGCATCACAATTCCAAACGGCGGGCAGATTCTTTCCGTGCCCGCTCTTCCGCCCAGACGCATTGAGATGATCGGCGCTTCTATGACGAACGGCTACGGTACGCGCAGTGATCAGCTAGGAATTCCTGAGACAACTTCGTGTCCGAACGATGGATCGGCTGAAGACAGTGATCTAAGTTTTGGAGCAGTCGCGGCTCACATGCTTGATGCGCAATCCACAATTATTGCTTTTCAGGGTCACGGCATACTGCGCAACTATCCAACCGCTTCGGATCCGAGTGGAACGGCTGCTCCCACAGTCGGTGCCATGTGGCCCCTCGTGCTCGCAACCAAAGGCAATTCCGTGAAAGGATTACCCGTTTACGACTATAAAGATTGGGTTCCGGACGCAGTCGTGATCAATGTTGGGACGAATGACTTTGCGCCCCGTTACGGACAATCCGCTGCCAGTGGGATTCCAGACGAAACAGCCTTTGTGAATGCCTATGTGACTCTCTTGAAAAACATCCGGGCAAAACTCCCGAATGCTCTCATCGTTGCGACCTTTGGGACCATGATTACGGATGCGGGGAGCGTACCGAACCAAAGAACAAAAGGGATTAGTTTTGTAAACAAAGCGATCGCTGCGGTCAACGATCCAAAGGTTTTGCCCATGGTCGACTTTGGTGTACAGGCCGGAACGGGGCAAGCGTGTTCCTACCACCCATCCGCTGCCACGCACAAAAAAATGGCTCAGCAACTTGCGAAAGTACTAAGCGACAAATTAGCTTGGAAAATCGTAAATCCTTAATCAATCGGCCATAGCGAGGATACTCGAACTCAGAGTCTCGATCAGATCTACGAGTTTTTTTGGGTCGAAGGGTTTTGCCAAATGCTCATTGCATCCTGAAGCTATGATCTTTTCATGCTCTTCGCGCATAGCGTGGGCGCTTAAGCCTATGATCGGTTTTGTATAAGCACGCGACCTCAGAGTGCGCGTTGCCTGATACCCGTCGCAGATAGGCATCTGTATATCCATCAAAATGATATCGTAGTCTTTTGATTCGGCACACTCGATAGCCTGTTTACCATTGTCAGCAAAATCAAGCTCAGCTCCCTGTTTTTGTAGGATCTGGCGAATGAGGAGCTGGGTGTCGACGGCGTCTTCTGCCACGAGAATCTTCAGACCTTTGAGGCGAGCCACGATTGGTTTCGATGTTACGTCGATTCTTTTTGCAGCCGCACGCACGCATTTTTCGGCAGCAACGAAGGTTTCGAGGGGCAGATCGATTTTGAAAACGCTGCCTCCGGTCGGTTTGCTGTTGACCAGGGTGACGTTGCCGCCGAGCAACTGAGACAATTTGCGAGAGAGGGCCAGCCCAAGGCCTGTACCACCATATTTGCGACTGGTTGAGGTATCGGCCTGAACGAAGGGTTGGAAGAGAAAACTCGCGTTCTGCGAGCTGATGCCGCAGCCTGTATCGGTGACGTAAATCACGAGGCTTGCCTTCGGCTGGGATTCTATCGCCACACGAACGGACACTTCCCCCTCGATTGTGAATTTGATCGCGTTCCCTATGATATTGATCAAGATCTGACGGATTCGCGTTGCATCGGAATAAATCGTTTCAGGGACATCCGGCTCAATATGAAAATTGACCCCTATACTTTTTTCCATCGCTTTTACACTTAAGGATTCCATAACTTCAGATAAAAGATCATGAACGGATATCTCGGTACGTGCGACTTCGAGTTTGCCTGCCTCCACCTTGGAGAGATCGAGGATGTCATCGATGATGCGCGCAAGAGCATAGCCATTTCGAAGGGCTATTTGTGCGAATTCCTTCATTTTATCCTCGTGCCAACTCTCTTCTGCTAAAAGCCTGGAAAAACCGATGATCGCACTCAGGGGCGTGCGAATTTCGTGAGAGACAGTCGCAAGGAAGGCGCTTTTTAACTGACTGGCCTCTTCGGCTTCTTGTTTTGCGGCCATCAGTTCTGATTGCAGCTGTTTCTGTTCTTCGATATCCGTGTGAGTGCCAAACCATTCACAGATGTTGCCGTCCATGTCGAGTATCGGCAGAGCGCGGCAAAGGTGCCAACGGTAGCTGCCATCACCGCGACGAATCCGAACTTCGTGAGAGAAGGCGCTGGATGCCGCTGCCGCTTCTTTCCATATGGCCATCGTAGCTTTAGCATCGCCTTCAGCAAAGAGTTGGGACCAACCGTTCGCTGCAATCTCAGCCTTACTCATGCCTGTGTAATCGAGCCAACGCTGGTTCGCATAATCAAAACTATAATCGACGCGCGCCGACCATACCATCTGCGGCATAGCCTCAAGTAGCTGCCGAAATCGGGCTTCGCTGTGTTGCAGGGATTCTTCCGCTCTTTTGCGCAAAGTGATATCGCCCACAACTTTCGCGTAGCCGTAGATCAGGCCGTTTTTCAAGAGGGGATACACAACTTCCTGGGCGAGAAAAAAAGCTCCGTTCTTACGCGCATGCCAGCGCTCGCCTTGCCACATTCCACGTTCACGGGCCTCTTCCAGCTCCTCGCTGGTGTTATTGGTTGAAAGGGCCATACTTGAGAAGATCGTACGAATGTGTTGACCGATCGCTTCCGTATCGGTGAACCCCGTAATACGCTCGGCTCCAATATTCCAACTGATAATATTGCCCTTTAGATCGAGGAGAAATATCCCGTAGTCCTTAATGCTTTCAATGAGAACCCGAAATTGTTCCTGACTGCGATGCAACGACTCTTCGGTCTGGACGAGATCAGTAATGTCGACCATAGTCCCAGTCACGGCTTCCACTTCGCCGTGTTCGTCGAGGAGTGCAACGCCTCGATCTTTGATCCATAAGATGGAGCCATCAGCCCTATACACACGATACTGTTCGCTAAATGAGCTTTTATTTTCGATCATGCGCTGAATGCTGCCGTTGACGCGCTGTTGATCTTCGAGATGGATGCGCATCACAAAATCATTGATAGGAAAGACGGCCTCTTTGTCCTGAAGGCCAAAAATTTTATTGAGGGACGCATTACGGTAAGCGGTTCCGGCTCGCAAATCCAGGCGATAAATACCGGCGTGAGCGGCAGCGAGAGCACTGTGAAATCGTTCTTCGGCCGCTTTGAAGTTGCTCAGGCTTTTCACGTCTTTGAGTTTCGAACGCTTCAGTTCCAATCGGTTTGTCTGCAACCAATGACCGACGGCACTCACTATAATTGTAGCAAGGCATACGAACGCTGCATCACCAGGAGTCGGGTTAATCGTCAAAGTGAACGGAAAAAAATGAGGCAGTGCCAAAGTAAAAAGTGCGACTGTGAAGCCAGCCCAAAATCCGCCTAATATACTGACCAGGAGTGCAAACAACAGGGGCGCGGCGTAGGCAGCAGAAGGAGAAACAAGCAGTGCTGTTCCGTAGGTCAATACTGACCCCGAAAAGGCATAAAAAGCCGGCAAAAAGATCCTTTGACTAATCCTCACGCCAAACTCCTTTTGTTCAAGCTCAATATGCTAACGCAACGGTTTGTCCCTCAATCCATCACGCGTCGCGATCAAAAATGACATTTTCCGACCGCAAAATATGTCAAATAAAATAAGTCAGGTCCTACATATTTTGATCTTCTGCCCCTATCGTAATCTCAAATGACGCCTATGTCTTCATGCAAATACCTGCTGACGATTGTAGGGCATGCGAAACGTTTATCTCACAGAAAAACCCAAAAAATATCTTCCTAGAAACATGTAGGCATAAGGATGCAGTTGGGAAGACGGGGCATTGAATTTTCAGGAGAAATTTGCACGAGCTTGACTTTACGCCTCTACTCGGTTTGAGTGTCGGTATAAGAAACTGATATTCGTAATTTTTCGGCGCTCCACGTGTCTGTACCAGAGGAACTGTATGTTTCATTACTACGGCTACGGGTCAAACATGAATATTACATCCTTGGCTGCCAAGGGTGTTCAACCTGTATCCGCAGAACCGGCCGTCCTTTCAGGATGGCAACTCACCTTCAATATTCCCGATTTTTTTTTAATCGAAGGTGGGACGGGGAATATAGTCCCGAGCGAAGGCTCCGAAGTCCACGGCGTGCTTTTTGCCTGTGCGGATGGTGACCTGAGTGTTCTCGATTCGCTGGAAGCGGTTGGAGTCAACTACGAACGCCGGGAGGTTTCCGTCACAACATACTCAGGCGCAAAACACAAGGCGCATGTTTATGTGGGGATGTCAGAGCGATTAAAGGAAGGGTTTCAACCGTCTCGTCGTTATCTGAATATTTTAATTCGCGGCGCGGAAAAAGTGGGCCTCGCAGCTTCCTATATTCGTTTCTTAAGGGTTCAGGAGGTGAAAAATGAGCCTGTTTATAGACCTTTTCGTTATCCGGAATCGGTCGCGACCTTTGGATCTCTAGATTTAACGGGATATCGGACGGCCATCGCTGGAGCCGTTTTTGATACGGAACATGCGCGCGCTGATCACGCCTATCTACGCTCATTTTTATCGGGCAAAGACATGACGCTTTTTTTTCTTTGTCGAATGGATTCCAGCGATGGAATGGAGACTCTTGACGACGTGCGATCCGGACGATTGAATACGGCGCAGAAACGCTATCTTAATTATTATTTGCAAGAGTTTGACCGCGAATATCAATTCCTCGGCCGCATGGATTATGACATTGACCTTTCGCGAGACAGAAGGCTTCCGGTTGGAACGTCGACTCCGCTCCGTAAGCTACCAACAGCACGCTCTGTCATCGAAGCGGCCGAAACCACAAACCATTTTCTTGGGCACGAAAACCTCGGGTTTTTATCGTACTCGCACGGTTTTATGCCGAAACACAGTCCGAAGCTGGAAATGCCACAAGCCTTTCGGGAGTGGGACGAGGTCGCCTCGGACCTGCCGCGGTTATACCGGACGCTCGAGCTGCGTCAACGCATCGATCACATGCGTATACTGGATGCCAGCGAAGAGTTTCTAAGTGACAGCTACCTATTACGTGCCGCGTCGCTACTTGCAATGCTAGCGCATGCCTATCATTATGTGGAAACAACGCCCCCTGCATGCTTACCTTCGTGTTTAGCCAAACCATGGCGAGAGGTTCGGCGGCGTTTGGGGCGCGACCAAGAGGTGCTCACCTATATTGATCTGATCGTCACAAACTACCGTTTGCTTGATCCTCTCGCGTCCGTACCTGTGCGCCTTGAAAATATGGATCTCCTCATACCGACCGTTGGTAACAGGGAAGAGCGGGTTTTTTATCTGATACAAACAGAAATTCTCGCACGCAGCGCTCCCATACTGGGCGCTATTGCCCGCAGCCAGGAGGCTGTTCTTACTGGCGACAAACGAGCGCTCGAAGCTGAGCTCCTCATTATATTTCGAAGCCTCGAATCGATCGTGTACGAAGCTCTTCCCAAGCTTAATCCCAACGAAGCAAGTTCCACTTATGTCGATGCAGTCGTCTGGGCAAAAACGGTGGCGCCTTTTGCTGTCCCTCTAACGCCGGGGCTGCAGGGTCCAAGCGGGACCTCATCACCCATTTTCAATCTACTCGATGTGTTTTTCGGTCGGACCAGACACGAGAGCTTTTTAGGTAAAGAAATCAAAGGCCTGCGTGCGACATATCCCCATTTTTGGCGGGAATTTCTCGAGGCCGTCGGTTCAGTGTCTATCCCTGATTTTGTTAGTGACAGCGATGATCCGGCACTTGCTGCCATCTTCCGTGAGGCATTCGGCATGTATGCCGGACCCAATGGCTTTCTTGGGCGGCATCGAACCAAGGTCTACGGTTTTTTAGAAACCGCATTCAAAGTTGGGCGCTCGGTGACAATCGGCGGATTCTCAGGGCTCTTTAAAGAACGCACCTGGGAGCAGGTGGACCTGGAGCTTGAGTACGCGCGTCTCGAGAGAAGCGAGAAATTTCCGTCGCGCTGTTACTACGGGACCATTAAATCTGTCGGTCAAACCCATCTTTCTTCGACAGAAAGCGTAAAACATATCGTCATCGATATTGCGGGCAGCGGAATCCTCTACCAGCCTGGCGATCGTTGTGGAATTCTCCCTGAAAATTCCGACCTTCTCGTGGACCAAACACTTTCGACACTCGGTGCGACCGGCGATGAGGTGATTCAACTCACCGAGGAATGGCTCAAGGCCGTGCAGCTTCGTTATGGCTTTGAAAACACGACGAGTCTGAATCTGCGGACGTTCCTTAGGTTTGCAAAACTGCGGCCTGTCGTGCCGAGAGTTGCTGAGGCGCTTCATGCCTTAAGTCAGAACCAAACTCTGGCCGAGGCCATTAAATCGCAAACCACAGCGCGCTGGCAACTGAGTGATCTCCTTCTTCTTTTGCGGATAGAGGGAACCGATCCGAAAAGTCTGTGGCAAAGCGCGTATACGGATCGATCTTATATTGCAAGAATCCTCCCTCCCGAGCAGTTTCGAATGTACTCCATCAGTTCCGGTGCGGAAATCGACGAGGTCCCCAATGAAATCCATCTCACCGTGGGACGGCTTCGCTACTCCGAAGAAAACTCTCATCATCGCGAACATGAACGGTTAGGAACAGCGTCTAATTTTTTGACCTCGAGTCACGGGCGCGAACATCCAGTGTCACTCATTATCGAACACCCTCCTCGGTTCAGCCTTCCGCATGATCCGTCGGTCCCGATTATCATGATCGGCGGCGGGACAGGCTTTGCGCCATTCCGAAGCTTTATAGCCAACAGGCTGCAACACGCGGAGAGCGGACAGAACTGGTTGCTTCTGAGCCTCGGGGCACGGGATCATTTTTATTATCAGGATGACCTCATACCGAGTCTTGCCGCAGGTACGCTTACACTTGATGTCGTTTTTTCGCGCGAAGACGTCAAACCTATGTTCCATAAAACTTCGCGCAGCCACGGTTTTTTCGACTATGAAGAGAGTCCGCGGGCCCATATTCAAGACCTTTTAAACGACCCGGAACGGGCGGCAAAAATCTGGCAACTTCTGCTAAAAAAAGAAGAGGGTGGGCAGGGTGCTTATCTTTATATCTGTGGGCGGACCCATTTCGCCAAAACGATTTACGACACACTCAAAAGTACCTTTGCTCAGTTTTTTAAAGGCGATCCTCAGGAACAACTTGCCCAGTCGCAGAAAACGCTCGCTAAGATCGCGGCAGACGGCCGCTTGATGCAGGAGATATTTACTCAGGCCCGCTCCTGGAAGACGGAGAGGCAGGCGTTCAACATCTCCGATATCGTCGATCGAAATCGCGACGAAAAAGGCTACTGGGTGATCATCGACTCGGTCGTCTATGATATGAGTGATTTCCTTGATCTTCATCCTGGAGGTCGCTCCATCCTCCTCCATTACTGTGGGCTTGATGCTACGCAGGCATTCGCGAAAGTGCATCATGGCCATTCCGAAATTGAGGCGATGCGCGATATGTACGAAATCGGGATCGTACGCCCGCTCGATTTTAAAGGGGAGGCCCGTACCGTGGATTTGCCCGGCGCGATGTCGTCTATCGTTGCCCTGTCGGCGCTCTATAGAAAATGGGTTGGCATATTGTTCCTCGTGGTTGAAATGGAGAATGCACTTCGGCTCGACCACAGTCTGCAGACTAGCAGTACAACCCGGGGTGAGCTCACAACGGAGCGTACTCATTACAAAATACAAAGGGCGATTGAGACCCATCAGCGTTTTATCATCTCCTACCTGAATGAGTTGGGCGGCAAACCTTTTATAGATCTTTGGGACCTGACGCGGGCGATGTCGACAGGCAAATCGCACTGGATGAAAGATGTCATGAATGCGATCCATGATGTTCCGAACGCCAAATATCCTCTGGCTTTAGGCATCAAAATGAATCAGATCCTTAGCGAGTCAATCCATGGCCGACTCGAGGAGCATGCCCACGATATTCTTGTGCATGCTTGCACCAAGATCGAAACAATGGATATTCACCTCCTTTTAATGGTCAAATCTTGTCTCAAGCGCGGCGTTGCGATATTTGAGGAATATCAAGATGAGTCTTTGGCGAAAGGTGCGTGGCATCTCATTGCTGAGCTGCAGCGTATTCCCGTGGCTTTTGAAGCTTATTATCAAGAAACCCGCGATGTGTTTGCCATGATAGGCGGACGTCTTGATGAAACACCCTGCGCACTCGTTCCACCTGCAATCGAAGACGGGAAGGTCCTCCTTGCGGATCATTATTGGACTTTTGATGAGCGTCACGCGCAGAAGATTGTCATACTGCGGCGCACACCCGTCCCGGTTTCTTCGCTGGCCGATTTGGTTGGCAGCAACGAACGCATCATCGCCTTGCTCGACGAGCATCACGCCCATTACGGGATTGTTGTCGATATGAGGGAAGCCCCGCAGAGAAACGATACGGAATTTGAAAACGCCATGGCGCATTTGCGCTATGAATTAGCGAGTTATTTCAAAAGGATAACCGTCTTGCTCGAGACTACACCTGGCTTGCTCCAGGTCGATAGAATTGCTCGGTCGGATGGTATCGGCAGCGAAATTTTCGCGACGACTAATGAATACGCAGCTGTGAAATTTGCAAAAAGCGCCAGTGCAGGCGGCAGTCCGCAGCCGCCTTCTGCGCCAGCCGCAGGTGTCACTCACTCAGTATAAGCTGGAGGTCGGCAAGGAGATCCTTAGGGTTTTCTATACCGATCGAGAGACGCATCGAACTCGGATCGATGCCCGCCCTGGTCCGTTCTTCCGGAGTCAGATCACTGGCATAGAAAAACAGCGCGGGTGTGATCAAAGACTCGGTTGAGCCGAGGCTGCCGGTCATCATGAAAAGCTTGCCCCTCGTCACGACTTTTTCGATGTCACGCTGTTTGTTTTTCAAACTGAGAAAAATTATAGAACCCGTGTCGTCGAAATGTTTTGTGAACCATTCGTGCTCAGGATGGCTTTTAAGACCCGGATAGACTACGTGATCAACCGCTGGGTGCTTTTCGAGCCACTCGGCTAAAATCTGAGAGTTCTCGACTTGAGCGCGTCGCCTCAGATGGTAGGTCTTCAGCCCGCGTTGAATGAGGTAAGCTGCATGGGGATCAAGCGTGGATCCAAGGTTGTGCAGATCCCGATCCATCGATTTAAGGAGTTGTTCGCTGCCTAATATCGCCCCGCCCATCACATCGCCATGACCGCTGGCATACTTGGTAAGGCTATGAATATAAAGATCGAATCGCCATGAATCCCAGGACTGAAAGCCGGCAAATGTATTGTCCAGTATCGTTAGTACACCGTGTTTTTTGGCTTCCTGGTGTATCAAGGCGAGTGGTGCGACCTTGAGCTGAGGATTCGTCACGGATTCGAATAACACCGCTTTCGTGCGGGGCATAGCCAATTCCCGTTTGATGCCATCTCTATCATCGAGAGAAAGTTTGACGATCTCCACCCCAAATTTCGCCAACATGACTTCCGCAAATGCACGAGACGGGCCGTAGGATTCAAGAAAATAAATCAGCCGATCGCCCGACTTGAGCAGAGTAAGCAGTGTATGCGTAATCGCGGCAACTCCACTCGCCAGGGTGCGGCCCCCTTCAGTGCCCTGGAGCTGCGCGAGTAGACGTTCAAGAACAACGAGCGTAGGATTGCTTGCGCGACTGTAGAAATAGCCTTCGCGCTCTCCCCGGAAGATTTTTTTTAGTTCGCCGAAGTCGTCGACAGTGAACTTAACGCTTTGGTAAATAGGAGGCGTAAGGGGGTGATTATCGGCTGGAAGTGGATGGAACTCGGGATGATTACACAGAGTCTCAGGCGAAAAATTGTTACCCATGACGACGGCTCTTTATAGTTTTAGTGGTAATAACGTTTTTGGATATGATCGACATAAGCGCGGAACTCCGGAACCTTATTTACGGCCCGTTTCAAGGCGCTGTCGCTCGGGAAATTGAATGCGCCCCAGAGGATGGGAAATACCACGCAATCAACGAGCGTTGGTTCGTCACCGAAAATAAAGGGTGTTTTGCCCATAAGCGGCACAAGATGATCCAACACCTCCACGCCGCGGCGATCGATCTCTTCGGCTTCATGACGGCCAATACCTTGCGCGTAAAGTCCTTTTTTTACCTGGTTTCGGACTATGCCTGGGACGACCAAGCGGAGCGGCATGGGCAATTCGGAGAAAAACAGCGCGTTTGCTACCGACCAGCCGGCCGGGTCGACCCAACGGGTGTGAAGCATGATGAAGTAATAATGCTCTTCGAGAGTTTTGCGTATGAAAAAGGAAAGCGCTTTTTGTTCTGCAGTCAAACCCGGTTCAGGGTCGATTTTGAACTTGTCGCAGAGATAACGAATAATGATATCAGAATCGGCGATGAGATTTTCGCCATCGCTTAGAGTCGGTAATTTGCCTTTGGGCGCTTTGGTCGGATTCGCCGCGCGACCTTCGTAGGGCAGGTCGTGCGTTTTGAGAAACATCTCAACCTTGGAACAAAAAATGCTGACGTCTGGCTTCTTGGGGTCAGGCTGGTATTGATTCAGCGTCAACATACGCGTGGTTCTCCTCAAGTAATATTAGAATGCTGAAAACGTTTTAACAGACTCACGCAAATAGGTGAAAAACTTTTTCCAAGACGCCCGATGCGGCGCAATTGCACTGCGGAATCTAGTCGACCTCGCTGTAGAAATGAATAAAATGAGGGGACTTTTTAGAGGAGTTTCCTTGATGCGATTTTCTCGGTCCTACTTGCTAACAGGCGTCCTTTTCAGCGCGACATTGCTTGCCGCTGAGCCCGCCACTAATGGCGCGCCGTCTAGTGAAATCCCCGCACGTCGTGAGTTTCCTGTAAATCCCACGATCAATCCCTGCGACAATTTTTATGAATATGCCTGTTCCAAAGTGAACGCGAGCTTCAAACTGCGCGACGACCGAAGCTCCCATACCTTTTCCTTTTCGGACTCGCATGAGCGTCTCCTCGAAAAGAAAAAAGCTTTTCTTAAGGAAATCGGTGAGAAAAAGAAAGTTGGCGGCAGACTTTCCGAACGCTCTGAGACCCTCGCGACGGTCTATAATGCCTGTATGAATCCTGATGCACGAAAAGCCGAGGAACAGGAGCGCGTGAAGTCTTTGGTTGCCGAACTTAAGGCCATCAAAACGCACGAAGCGTTTCAACAGTTCCTCATCCGTCAGGATGAAAAAGGTCGCGCAACTTTTGTTGGCGTAGACAGCATCGTTGATCTCGATAAACCCGAGATCAACGATTTCTCAATCTTTGCGAACATGAAGTCCCTACCCGAGCGCTCCTACTACACGAATCCCGAAGTTTCCAAAGATTTCAAAAAACTAGTTGAGTTCTTTTTCAAAACTATCGGCGAACCAAAAGCGACTCAACGCGCGGATGCTGTGTTCAAAATGGAAGCAGCTTTTGCCAAAGTCGATCCACTTCCGGCCGAAATGCGGGATCTAGCTACAAAGCGGACCAGCATCACCAAAGACAAATTGCTCAAGACGTATCCTAACCTACGCCTCGAAACCATACTGGCCAAAGTGCCCGACAGCACTTTGATTCGTCATACGGTTCCCAAAAGCTACGCCTATATAAACTCGGAACTGGGCGCGGCGAAGCTGGACGACCTGAAAGCCGTTTACCTTTTCGAAAGTCTTAACAACTTGATGGACGACGCTTATCCGGAGTTCTTCAAGACCTCCTTCGACTTTGAGAAAAAGCATCTCGGTGGACCGGACACTCGCCCCTCACGCGACGAACGCTGTACGATGATGGTCATGGGGCGTTATGAAAAAGAAATCGACGCCGAAGTGTTGCCGCTCGTGTTCCCGAACTTTCCTGAAGAGAAGTTTGTGGCTTTGGCCGAAAAAGTGCGCGCGTCGATCATCGACGGCGTGAAAACTAACGACTGGCTATCGCCGGAAGGCCGCAAAGGGGCGATCGAAAAAATCACCAAGGCAAAACTCCTCCTCGTCAAACCGCAGACCGAAGATGATTGGTACTTCAACCCAAAGATCGCTTACAATATCGATCACCCTATCGAAAACGCAGAAAAACTCGGACGCGCTGTTGAGCTGCGAATGTTTGATGAACTTAAAGTCAAACGCAACCGCAGTCGCTGGTACATGGGACCCTTGACGATCAATGCCTACTATTCGCCTGAAGACAATCAATTTGTGATGCCGGTTGGTATCCTGCAGTATCCGTTCTACGATCCGAATCTTCCTGTCGAAACCAATTTGGGCGCTGTCGGTGCCGTCATTGGTCATGAGCTGGGTCATGGTATCGACGATCAAGGCGCACAGATGGATGCCGACGGCAAACTTCGTCAATGGATGAGTGACGCGGATGTGAAAAATTTCCAGTCACGCGGCCAGAAGTTTATCGCTCAGTTTGATAAAGCAGGACACAACGGCAAGCTTACCTTAGGCGAAAACATAGGCGATCTCACGGGTGTGACATTTGCTTATCGTGCGGCCTTTCCTGAAGGCAAAGGCACTATGGAGCAGAAGAAGGATTTCTTCACGCAATACGCACGTGTCTGGTGTTCGGTCGAACGTCCGAAATACCAGGAACAAAAGCTTAAAACCGATCCCCATTCTCTTGGTCTGGCCCGTGTGAACGAGCAGCTGAAAAACCAGCCCGCTTTCGCGGATGCGTTCTCGTGCAAAAAAGGCGACAAGATGGTTCTCGACCCCAAAGACATTGTTAAGATCTGGTAAGCACTTGACGCAGCAAAAGCCGGCTTTCGCAAGCCGGCTTTTTTTCGTTTTATCGCGGCTGTGATGAGCTAAAGTATGCTAGGATCAGGCTCATCCTGAGGAGTCTGAATGGGTACGATCGCAAAAAATAAGGTATGGTTGGGGTTGCTCCTTATTGTTTTGAGTATACCGTTCCTTGCCTTGGGCTATGTACGAAGTGAGAGTGGATTAGTCCACGCCTTCGATACTGGCCTTTATCTGCAGCTTTTGGACAACCTCGTGCACGGGCGCGGCTGGACCAGCAGCGTCGCGAACCAACCATTTTTCCTGGCTTATCATTTCCAACCCATCTTGGCTCTTCTCATTCCTGTTTATCTCATGCTGCCGACTGCGTTTGCCTTGCTGCTTGCGAGTTGGGTTTGTATTTGTATTGCAGTTTGGATCGTCATCTACGGAATGCCGCGACTGAGTCTTGGTTCTCCATACTCTGCCGCCGCTATGGGCCTTGCCCTTTTTCTACACCCTGTGGTCACAGGCCGTATGTTCTACAGTTTTGTGCCTGAGGTTATGGCACTTCCCGCTCTGTGTTTCCTTGCCGTCATGCTGGCCAAACACAAACTGCTTTTGTGGGAAAAAGTCGCGATCGTTCTTTCGCTCCTGTTTCTCTGTTGCACCAAAGAAACCCTGTGGTTAACGAGCGCCTGGTGTGCGCTGCTTTTTGCCCTTCGATTTCGCAAGGATCTAGCCTTCAGTCTGAGTTCGCATGCCATGCTATTTGGGGCATTGGCGCTCGTGTTCATAGGCGGTTTCACGTACCTGTGGTTTTTCTGGATGCCCGCTTGGTCTGCCCACGAGCCGACCGGGGCCTTGGGCAAAATCTTCAGCGAGTCCAACCTGACATCACTCCTCAGTTTGTTTTTGCTGACGCCTATTTTTCTGCTTGGCGATATATGGGTTGCTGCAGGCGCCCTTCCCGCTGTTATCGTTATGCTGGCGGCCGGGGACGCGCATGGTCTCACAAATCATGATCTTATCGCGGCTCTGCCGTTTCTCGCGGTCGCCGGCGTTTCCGGTCTTGATTCTTTAAAGACACGCTCGGCCCATCCCACGGCTTATTCCTATGGAATACTTCTTACGCTGCTTATTCCGACCGCAACGACCTTTATGCATGGATCGGGCTTTATATATCAGGCTATGGTAGCGAGTGAACGAGCCGACCTTGGGCTGAGGGCAGAAACGGAAAAAATCAAAAAGGGTTTGACGGACGACGACTTTATTCTGACCGATGGTTCTTTGCAGCCGTTTTTTGCCGAATATCCTAAGGTCAAAGTCATACTCGGTTATCAAGGTCATCCCACTCAAGTCAAAGCCGAGGATCTCACCAAAGTCACCCATGTGATTACAGCGAATGATCTTGAGGACCTGGTAGAGTGTCAGGATATCAAGCCGGCTCCCGGTGAGACGTCAACCTTTGATTATGTCGGATTTTATCGCTACTGCGACTGGTTGCAGGACAGTGAGGTCGAGAAAAAAGTCATCATTCCGACACGATTGATCGATATCAAAATCGTTCAACCGTGATGCGTTTGCGAACTTCTGTGTTCGGTAAGAGTATTGATAATCCAAATGATCAAGCCTGAGGTGACGAGGGCAATCGCACACCAGACACCCGCGCGCGAATAATCGGCTGCTTCGACGTCAAAATAAAGGGCGATCGGCAGGGTCTGCGTCAAGCCCGGAATATTTCCGGCCACCATCAAGGTCGCTCCAAATTCGCCCAGCGCTCGTCCGAAACAGAGCAGAACCCCAGCGCTCAATCCCAGTATTGCCAAAGGAACTTCGATCGAGAAAAAGGTCCGTAGATTTCGGGCCCCGAAACTGCGAGCGGCATCGGTAAGAGCGCGGTCCACACTGCGAAAGGCCGCGCGTGCACTCAGATACATCAAAGGAAAAGACACCGTGACAGCGGCGATGACCGACGCCGTGCGGGTAAATAAAAGCCCATCGGAAACCAAAAATTTCAAAGGCCCGTTACGCCCTAAAGCCAGCATGAGTCCGTATCCAATAACGGTTGGGGGTAGAACCAAAGGCGAGAGAATAAACGTCTCAATTAAAAGACGGCGACGCGGGCTGATGCCAAGCAGCAGACGAGCGGCTAAGGTCCCGAGGAGGGTCGTCCAGAGTGTTGCAAAGCCTGCGATTTGGAGTGAGAGCCATAGAGGCGATAAATCAGTGAGGGGCACTCGTCTGGCCTTTGCTTAGGACTGCGAACGTTGGAACACGAAATCCAAAATGTTCCCAGGTGAGAGCGGCTTTGGGACCTGCTAAAAACGCTAAAAGCTGCTTCGCTTTCTCCTGCTGTTTGCTCGATGCAACGACCGCCACACAATATTCGATGGGCTCATGACGTGTTTTCGAAACGGCTTCCACAATTTTCACGCCTTTTGCAGCAGGGCTTTCAAGGTCGCTTTTATAAACGAATCCAGCCTCAACTTCTCCGCGCGCGACATAACTCAGGACCTGCCTTACATCTTTGCCAAAAACATATTTGGAGGCGAGACGATCGTAGAGTTTCAGCTGAGTCAGCGTTTGTTTTGCGTATTCGCCTGCAGGTACGACACGCGGTTCGCCGATCGCAATGCGTTTGATTCCTACGTCCACTAATCCAGCTATTGTTTTTAATTGCGATTTTGCGGGCGCGATGAGCACGAGGTCCCCGTATAGAAAGACTTTTAAGGTTCCGGGACTTAGAAGTTTTTGCCGGTCGAGATCGTGAACTGATTTTGCGGCGGCTGACATATAGACATCGATCGGCGCGCCTTGCGTAATCTGTTGCTGAATCGTTCCCGAGGCGGCTGCACTAATGTTGATAATGGTGCCGGGAAATTCATGGTTAAGTTCAGGTTTCATGGCTGCTAGTGCATCCTGGAGGCTTGCAGCGGCGGCTAGAGTGAGAGTCTCCGCCTGCAGCGCGGGAACGAGGATTGGGGACATGCTCATAAGAGCGCATGCTAACATTAGAAGTGAGGTCGAGCGCTGCATGATTATCTCCGATGAGTGAGCTGAGCCGCAATTTATACGTGAGCGGCGCGTTGATTGCGATGGGCCTTTTTGCCACATCTAATTCCGCGAGGCTCTGTGGCAACCTCGCCGAAACCCTCAGCCGGAGCGAATTATGGATGGGGAAAGTAAGCCGTCAGCGTCCCAGCGAACGATAAAACGCGTCTGCAGCCTCTGTGAAGCTATGTGCGGCCTCACATTTGAGTTTGGTTCGGATGGTGCTTATACGATCCGTGGCAATCGAGACGTGAAAAGCTAGGGATTCGTGATGGCCCAACCGTATGTTTGACGACGGATATCGGGAGTATTGAATTGCCTGTTTCGCTTTCAACTCGCATAATGCCGGGAGTGGTCAGTGTTCCTCATGGTTGGGGGCACCATCACCCTGGAATACGTCTCAATCTCGCTCGACAGGTCGCCGGTGTCAGTCTCAACGATATCATGAGTGACACATAGATTGACGCTTTCTCAGGGAACGCGATACTCAATGGGCAGCCGGTTCGTATGTCTCCGGTTCTCAATCGGTTATGACAGTCAACGGAGGTGCTAGCGATGGCTCGCTTGATCGATAGTTACCAAAGGCGTTTTCGATATCTTCGTTTATCGATTACCGATAGCTGCAATTTTCGCTGTTCCTACTGTCTTCCGAACGGGTCGTGCATCGATCCCGAAGCCGAACGTCCACTCAATCTTGACGAGATCATTCACCTGACAACGGCGTTTGCTGGTCTCGGAGTCGAGAAAGTTCGTATTACAGGTGGAGAGCCCACCCTGAGACGCGACGTGATCGAGATTATGGAAGCGATCCATCAGGTCGATGGGATCGAGCATTTGGCTATTTCCACGAATGGTTATCGCCTGTCGCAGCTAGCGAGTCGTCTTGTGGCGAGCGGTTGCACGGCCGCAAATATTTCTCTCGACTCTCTTAATCCCGCTCACTTTGCCAAGGTCACAGGACAGACGAGTAACAAGGCTGTCATCGGGGGCATAGACGCTTCTCTCGAATCCGGTATGAAAGTAAAAATCAACGCCGTGCTGATGAAAGGCGTGAACGATATAGAGTTGCCGAATTTCCTGGACTACGTGCGGGACAAACCCGTTGCCGTGCGGTTTATCGAACTCATGCGCACGGGGGACAACAAGGCGTTTTTCGACAAACATCACATTCGTGCGGAAGTCCTCGCCGATCGCCTGGTGGAATCGGGATGGTCGCCCCTTGCCCGCTCAGCTCTCGGCGGGCCGGCAACAGAATATGCTCATCCGGACTTTGCCGGACGCCTTGGATTCATCACGCCTTACGCCAAAAACTTTTGTGATCAATGCAACCGCTTGAGAATCAGCTGTCGGGGCGAGCTCAAGCTCTGTTTGTTTGGTGACGGACAAGAATCGATTCGGCATCTTCTTAAAGCAGCTTCGCAAAAAGAAGAACTTCAGGAAACGATACTTCAACGGCTTACTCACAAAAAAGCTTCGCACGCCCTACACGATGACGATTTTGGGACAACCCGTCAGTTGGCAAGCATTGGGGGTTGATCCTTTGGGATTGCCTCCACGCCGCCTTTCAGGGCAACGACATGTTCAAACCCTTCTTTCGATCGCAATTCTTTGAGGAGTGCGCGACTGCGTTGCCCTTTGGCACAAAAAATAACGATAGGCTGATCCGCGCGATCCGCAAAAAACTGACGGTCAAGCGAACTCAGGGGCAACCTCAGAGCGTGATGCGGCGAAGGTCCTTCCGAGAGTTCGCGGATGTCGACCCAAAGGGCCGTTGATCGAGGAGCCGTGGTATAGCTGATCTCCCCATCCATGTGAACGATACGATCTGTATAATCAAAGGTTCGAGGAGCTCCCGAACATGCGGAGCATTCGGCGTCGATCGTGCGTTTAACCGCGAAGTTTTCGGCGGATTCCATATCAAAGTGAAGCGTGCTGTGCACGGCGACGCTGTCTTGCGCAAGTAAAATGCGTAGGCCTTCAAGCGCTTGCCACGATCCCACTATTGATGTTGCGGCTCCCAAAACACCGGAATCCGAGCAAGACCCCACGCAGTTAGCGGGGGGCTGGACTGGTCGTGTGCACCGAAAACAAGCGCTCTCGCCAGGCTTATAGGCAAATAACTGAGCCTGGTTCTGGTAAATGCTGGCCTGCACATACGGGATGCCTTCCCGAACACAGTGATCATTGATCAAATATTTGGCGGCGAAATTGTCTGTGCAGTCCATAACCAGATCAATATTTTTTATGAAAGTAGCCGCATTTTCTGGGGTCAGTGCTGTCGAGACAGCCTCGATTTTGGTAAAGGGGTGGATCTCTTCGAGACGTCTCTTCGCAAGGACCGCTTTGAAACTTCCTACGTCGTGATAGCTGTATAGAGTCTGTCGATGAAGGTTGGATGCTTCCAGTTTGTCGCCATCAACGAGCTTGAGCGATCCAACGCCCGCGGCTGCGAGGTTGAGAGCAGCCGGGCATCCGAGTCCGCCCATTCCTATGATGAGGACACGACTCGTCTCCAAGGTCTTTTGTCCTCCCACACCGACCATGCGTGCCTGGCGGCTGAAGGTTTTGTTTGGAGACACGGCGTGGTGCTCGCAAGTCGCGCAGCCCACCCACTCTGTTGGACCGTCGGTATAATACTCTTTCTTCCAGATTGGGCAGCGGGCTTTGATGGCATCAATTATAAAGCGACACGCTTGAAAGGCCGCGCCCCGGTGAGAGCTTAAAACCCCGACCCAGACTGCGGCTTCGCCCAGCTCTAAGAGCCCATACCGGTGCACAGCCTGCACGTCGACTATGGGAAACAAAGCTCGCGCTTCGTCGAGGATACGTTGCCCCTCTTCGAGACAGAGCTCTTCAAAGAGTTCGTATTCCAATCGATCAACAGCGCGTCCTTCATTGCTTTTTCGAACACGTCCTTCAAACGCGACCAAAGCGCCAGCCGCATGATTGTTCAATTTTGCGCTCAGTGCATCGATGTCGAGAGCCGTGCCGCTTACTGTAAACATGATTCAACCCCCTGATACCGGTGGAATAAATACGACTTCGTCGCCATCCGAGAGTCGCCAGGAAAAAGGCTGATACTCCCGATTCACTGAAACTTTCAGAAGATCCTCGGCAAGAGGAAAGTCGTAACGCGATTTGAGTTCAGCGTAAAGTTCGCTCGGCGTGACCGCGTTGGTTTCGACAGTTTCACTGGGAACGCCGGCTTTTTCTTTGAGACCTGCAAAATAACGAACAATCAGATTTCGACTCATAAAAAGGTCTCCCTTAGGTCATCGGTAAAGTTGTGTGTCTGGATAAGAGTCCGATAATCGTCCGGTGTGTTGACGTTGGTCAGTGCTAATGAATCGATGGGATCAAGAATAACACTCGCCGTATTCAACAGCACCTTGCGAGGGCATGAGAGGCCAAGCCCAAGCGCCTCCAGAAGGCGCATCCGCATCGCGGGTTCGTAGATTGCGCAGAGTGGTTCGGGCAATCCATCACTGACGGAGCGATAGGCCGTAGCAAGTTTCTGAGGCTGCCTCATGGCTATCAGATGTTTTACAACGGGGCTTTGAAGCAGCGGTAAATCGCAGGCTAGAACGAGCCACGCAGCATTAGGTGCGCTCTGCATGGCCGAGAGAATGCCGCTGAACGGGCCGAGGCCAAGGAACTGGTCGGTAATGATCGGCAGGCTCGCTCGCGCCTCCTCACTCCACTGCTCGGCTCGAAGCGATAAAAATGCTGGTATCTCCAAGGACTGCAAGAGGTCGAGTGCTCGAAGCGCCTGAGGTCTGCCTTCATATGGCAGAAGGCTTTTATCCCGACCCATACGGCTGCTTAAGCCGCCCGCGAGGACAAGGCCATGCAACGGACGCTCCCTGAGTTTTGTGTGCCAATGCGTTTGCAGCAGAGCCGCGATACCTTCGTGATCGTCGCGATGAAAATAAGGACGTGCGATGGGGAGGGAACGAGGCGGCAACACTTCGGCGCCAACGAAGGCGATGATGCGTGGAAGGGTCGTTTCAGGAATGACGTCGAGCACTGCGGCAGCGCTGTCGAGCACAACGATTTTATCGATATCGAGAGTTTTATATCCTTCGACGATGACCGCATCCGATTCGAGAAATAGCGATTTTTGCTGAAACATCGACAACTTGCCGCTGCTCATCCAGGCGAACTTCTGCTCGTTTGAGATGAAGGCACTTTGCGCGCCGGCCTGCTTCGCCCGGAACGTGTCCTTGCCCACTGTATCGACTTCGATACTATGAGCGTCGTGTTTTACGTAGGCCAGATTCCAAAAAGGCCTGAGATCATCGATGAGCCGCTCGATAAGAGTGGTTTTGCCACTCCCCGAATAACCCAGAACACTCACTTCCAGGGGATGAAAATGATAGGGCGCAGGTTTAGGTGGTTTGGACATCGCTTTTCCCTCCCGTCTTGGTCAAAAGCCTGGTTTCGCTAATGACAATATCGTGGCTCAGCGCTTTGCACATATCATAAACCGTCAAGGCCGCGACTGAGACCCCGGTAAGGGCTTCCATTTCGATGCCTGTTTTCGCGACATTTTTCACGGTGCAGGTCAGCACGAGGTAGCGATCGTCAGTCCCTTCAAATCGACTTTCGAACTGAATGGAATCGATTGGGATCGGATGACAGAACGGAATAAGTTCAAACGTTCTTTTCACAGCCATAGTTCCGGCTATCACCGCGGTGCTTAAAACCGGACCTTTTTTGGTCATGATGTCGCCATTTTTAAGCAGGGACGATACAGAAAGGGGCAAGATCAAAGTGGTCTGTGCTATCGCCATTCTTTTTGTGATCTGTTTATCGCTGACATCGACCATGGTCGGTCTACCTTCAGAATCAATATGGGTAAGCATCGGTCACCAGCTGTAGTAAGTGAAAAGGGTCTGGGACGGATTAAAGTCGGGTTCGTTTTCTCCCGGGACTTCGATGAAACCGTGCGTACCCGTCAGCGAAGAAAAATCCCCGGAACCGTTATGAAGAGGAGCTTCCGCTCGCATTTTTGCGTCCGAACCCCAGCTTAATTGTACGGGTATGAAATGCGTGAGTTTTGGCGAACTGGCTGTTCGCGCAAGGAGTTCCACCCGTCCTCGTTCTCTTTTAGGAGCGCCCGACATGGCTTCGAGATAAGGCAAAACATAGCGATAAAAACAGATCAAAGTCGAAACGGGATTGCCCGGCAAACCAAAAACAGTTTTGCCCGCCTCCGTCTGGCCAAACCACAGAGGTTTGCCAGGCTTCTGGGCGATTTTATGGAACACTTTTAAAACGCCGCAATCGGCGAGAACCGAGGGAATAAAGTCTGTTTTGCCTGCGGAAACACCGCCGGACAGCAAAACGATATCGGAACGCTCCAAAGCCGACCGAACTTCGTTCAGGATATGAGCTCTTTGGTCGGCGAGAGTTTCGCAGCTTATCACGTCGTGTCCTGCTGCGTCGAGAGCCATGCGAACGGCGTGAATATTGGAAGCCCTGATTTGATAATCTTTCGGAGATGCATTGATCGCAACCAATTCATCGCCGGTTCCAATGATAGAAATCCTTGCTCGGCGGGTGACGAGCACCTCTGGATAACCAAAGGAAGCGGCGAGGGCGGCAACGGGTGCTTTCATGATCCCATCATGAAATACGAGGCCTGAGAGACAATCGACGCCTTGGCGATGGATGTTGGAATAAGGGTTCAGAACAAGTCCAGGTTGAATCACAACGGTATCACCATCGCGTTCCGTGTCCTCATAACGAATGACAAGGTCACATCCTTCAGGGAGTTTTGCGCCGGTCATGATCTCGATACACGTCGATTCGCCGGTTAGCGTTTTGGGACTCTGCCCGGCGGTCTGCATGTCCTGCACAGCAAAACGCAGCCCACCCGATTCCCACTTCGCGAACGCTAATGCGTAACCATCCATGGCCACGCGATCAAAGGGTGGATAATCACGATCCGCTTTAAGGGACTCACGCAGGATTCGTCCCGCCGAATGTTCGAGGGGAACACGTTCTGCCTCCAGGGGGCGAATCGTTTTCATCATCAGAGCCCAAGCCGTATTTACGCTAATCATGACGCACCTTAATTCCAAGTTCCAAAGTAGAATGCCTCGCCTGAGTACCTATGGATACCGAAAGAATAGTGAGACGGAAAAGCGTCGTAATTTTCGGTAGTCATCTTCGAGGAATGAACCCAGAGTTCACAGATTGACCGTGCGGTGCGTGATGCAAGACTTTGAGCCAAAAATCGAGGTCACGGTCCTTCCGAGTTGACCATCCACGACGAAAATCCTTCCAGAAAAGCCCGAAATTCTGGAAGATGAGCGTCCGGAAACTGATACCGATCGCTATCGTCCAAGACTTCGTTGAAGAGGCGAAGCCATTCTTGCCGAAAGTCCTCAGTGATGCGAAATGGAATATGCCGTGCCCTCATCCGCGGAGGCCCATAGGTCTGATGATAAAGAGGCGGTCCCCCCATCAGGCCAATGAAAAACAACGCCGATCGCTCCGATGCTTTGTCCAAATCTCCGGTAAACATACCAGCGATTTTCGACGTTCCTAATTTTCGGTAGAAATCCCGCAACATCGTTTTTATATTATCTTCTCCCATTATTTCATACAGTCCGCGGTAGGGGGCTACGGTCCCTCTCGGTCCGTCGGCTGGCGTATAAATAGGGTCAGACGGATCGCGAAAATATCTGGGATGTTGGTCGGACATGAATCGATCCTCGGGCAATTAAGAGGAGTTGAGGAAGTGGAGTATAATCGAAAGTCGGCGGAAAGTGAAGTCAGACTGGAGTTAGAGGCTATTGTGCTTGTCTAAGGACTTTACTTCTTAAATGACCGCGCTCATCGTTGGGAAGTAAAGCAGTTGTGCTTACCCTTTAGGAGTATAAATTATGAGTCAGAATAAGAATCATAGGCAAAAAATGAGTTTTGATAATCCCGAAGTTGAAGGGGAGTTTCTCGAGGAAAGCGCGGATTCCATGCTTTCCGTGAGCGATTCGCGCGGCAACATGGATCATTCCGATACTATCATGATGACGGAAATCGATCGCTCCAAACTCGACGATTATGGGATTGAAACAGGACTTGAAGACGAGGTGGCTCCAAAAACACCACGTGCTCGCTTGCCTCGTGCTCCTAGACAGAGTAAAACACCGCCTCAGAATACTTTCAGCAAAACGAGCGAAATTCTTAAATCCTTGCCCTTTAATACAGAATCCTTGAAGCCGTATCTAGAAAAGGCGCAGGATTTCCTCAAGCCCTATAATGAGGAAATAAGCAAACAATACGAAATCTTCAGTAGGGAACTTAAGGCACGTACGAGCAAAGTTGACAAGGCAATCAAAACGCAACCCTACCTCTTCGCGTTCGGTGCGGTTGTTGCTGGTTTTGCTTTGTCCCGTATTGTCCCTTCGTCCTCATCCTCGAATTCGTCGCCGCTTAGTAGATAGGTTGGGTACTTAAAAGACAGGAGATTTAATGACAGTTTTTATCACGATGGGGCAGAGGTATATTAAGAACTCCCATCGTGACGTTTGCAGGACCGGAGCCTAGAATCTGTGCATAACCGCGAAAAACATCGAATGAGCTAGGCGAGTTTAAAACCGCAGTCATAACGGATTTCAAACTGTTCACCTTTGACTCCTCCCATGATGATCCTGGCATCAGAAAAGCACGCTCGCCTTTTACTGTTATAAGGGCGAAATAAAGCGCCTTATCGCGCTTCTTTTTATCGTTAAGAGTCGTGCTCCAGTCTTTAGCACTTAGTACCGCTTTATCTATGCAGTGGTCCGACTTTTGGCTATCGTAGCAGATGAAAAGTCCATAATCCTGGTCCCCGTCCGGCAGAGTAACCGATTGATTAGGACCTGCCGACACTTCATCTAGACTTAATCTTGTCTTGAAAGCTTCAGCGTTTTTATCGCCAAGTGGTTCCAAGCTTACCAAAAAATCTTTTTTTGACAAGTTTTCAGCTAGCCCTTTATAGAGATCAAAATCACCGACACTACAGCCCTGCGCTCTGACATTCAAGCGCATGATGAACTTTAGATTGTGACCGATTTTTGTGGAGGGAATCTCCTGAAGTCCGTTAGCCATCATTGCATTGTAGGATTCTTCCGTTAAGGACGCAAATGCCGTTCCAGAAACGGACTGCTCAGGCAAGTTTATTAGGTTGTCTTTTGGTGAGTTAGTGCTTAGTATTACGGGCAAAACGGATCGTTTCGATGTGTCGGTCAAAGTTGATCCTGACGAAGTAGGACTTTGGGCTAGTCTTTTTTTCATGTAGAAAAAAAGACCAATAAGCAAAGCCGCTATGAACACGAGAGGTTTTTTCCCCGAACGCCCTTGACCTTCATTTTTCTGTCGTTTCCACCTATTGCTTGGTATCTTCATGCGTAGTCTCAACCTTTTCAATTTTAGCTTTCCCCAGTTTTTTCTGAAGGTAAAGATCGCCCGTCATAATCCCGTTCGCTACAACATAATGGTCGTCGTCGGAACTTGATCCTTCGAGCTCGAAATTCCATACCTCAGGATCTGGAGTGTTAGCGCTGCGTATGTCCCGCGTGATTGACGTAATTGGAGTCGCGGTCCCTCCATCAAGTACAGAGTCTCCCGCCATCAATTCTTTCGCTTGTTTTAAGCCTTTGCTTGTCAGGAAGGGATGTCCTTCGGTGACTTTGATCTCTGTCGATCCTAACTTGATAGTATACAACGGCAAGACCTCGGGTCCAGCAACAACATCCCTAACCACAGCGCCACGTTGAGTCATAGGATTCCAGAGAATGTCACCTCGGCGGATCTGCGATGCTTTGCGAAGCGAGCCATTCGCCATCAGGATTTGGGTGGACTCTTCGAAACAACCACAACCGTTTCGCTGAGAAACGTACTGGCGTTGACATGCGGGTTCCATGTACACGTAATACTGCTCGAGGTCTTTAGCAGGTCCAACCACGGCCGCAAACTGAGTCCACAAATTGTTGACATCCACGTCGGAAGGCTTCGAAATCCCGAGCGAGCTGACAATTTTCTGCGCTACCAACTCATTGTTCGCGCAGTAACTCCCTTTCCCGCCTAGACGTTGCACTTCAGCTGTTTGGCCAGGTTCAAAGGTATCGAGGGTGTTTTTGGGAATAGTTTGGTCTAACCCCCCAAAATAAGAATGGTCAAGGAAGCCCCAATAGTTTGTTTGATATTCTTGATCTGTTGTCATCGCTGTACAGCTGTTGCGACAGTTATTAGACGAGTCGACACTATTATTACCACCCACAGTGGTAATATTTGTGACAAGAGTGGTTGTTGTGGTGACTGTGATCCACATGGGTTGATCGAGAGTAGTGGTATGCTGTTGCCCATCGACGCCAATCAGATCCACATGATAGGTAGTTTTTGCGGCAGCCGAGCTCTGGCTTGCTGTCGTCGTCGTCGTCGTACCACTCCCTCCTCCTCCTCCTGCAACGGAAACGATAGGCTCTACTATGAAAGCACTACAAGTCGGTTGTTCAACTTTTTGGGCATTACCCGCTGCTATAGTGTTAGTCGTATTGATGACGGTTGCTGCGCCCAAAACATTCGTTCCTAGAAATATCAACTCGGTATCGCCCAAAGGAGTTAGAGTCGAATGGATATTGTTTGCGAAATGAGTAATTTGATTGTCAGTGTTAATGCCCACAATATTTGACCAGCCACTATCATTCCAAACCTTCGCATGGTGCACAACGCCGTCAGCCCAGACTTCGAGAACATATTTACCAGATGGAAGGGGATTGCTTTGAGTCCCAAAGTTGGTGGTAAATGATCCCCCAGTTTCGGGCTTAATTTTCAGTATTGATGTTCCAGGTAAAGGCGCGGGGAGGTCGATACGCCCGATCATTACGGTCGTCGGATGATCGACTGTTGCTTTGGTTGTGGCTTTTACGTCGACCGCTTTCACATAATATTTGTTAAGCGAATCTCGCACCATGCCAACCACTTGGAGCGACTCTGTATTTGCCATCAGAGCCGCACTAGCCATTGTCTTGTGCCCAAGAAACAATTCGTTCAGCTCACTGGGACTCAATTCTTTATCGGAGAAGCCTTTGATCGTAACGCTAGTTCCGTTAGTCGTAAGTGTTGTATTAGAGAATGGGTTGGGCAACAGATTCCAGGAACTGGCGAAATAGTCCGTCGGGAAAATTGCCGGTTCATGAATACTTCCGCCCAACTTTGCGGAAGACATCGCACTTCGCAGAACGCTGAGGTTTGATAGATTATTGTTTTGAAGGAGGATCGATCGATTGCTGACGCCGAGTTGTTTGGTCCTTTGATTCAATGAGTCTGAGGAGTTTTTTATGTACATACTCGACAACGACAAAACAGTAATGGCGGTTAACGCCGTAACTGAAATATTGCCTTTTTCTGATGAAAATTTCATACAGAGCCTCCTTAGGTCTTCTTAATCGGAATAAACTAGGGAGAAATTAATATCAAAGCAAAAAATTTAAAATAGACAATAATATCAACAAATTATATTAATTAATCAGCCCGGATCTGAGAGGTGCGGGAGCTTAATTTCATCACGGCTTGAAAAACCAGCGTTGCTGGGCATTATCGTTACAGGTCCAGGTTTGAACGTTGCCGCCGTTCATCATACTGCCGCCTGCAACATCGAGGCATTTGCCACCAGCAACTACAGAAACCTTGTAAGAACTATCCGATTGGACTGAGAAAGTAAGTATTTGTGCATCGGTCCCGTTGCATGAATATTGCTGAATTTGCGATCCGTCAGCTGTATTCGCAGCTCGGAGATCTATGCATTTTCCGCTATTTACAGCCACTAAATAACGTTTGCCACTCCCTGCATCGGCGACCTTAAACTCTTGGTTTGCCTGATGGTTGCCGCAGGCCCATTGTTGGGCACGCGCGCTATCTGCTGTCGTCGGACCCTCGATATCAAGGCATTTCCCACTGTTTTTAGAGACCAGATTATAGGTCCCACCGATTTGGGGAGCGACTGCACCTGAGGCGTTTCCACCGGGATTGTTCGGTGGAAAAGGGGTATTGGGTGCGCCGATCAAATCGCCTGAGATTTTTCCGTAACGGGCTTTGACCAGATCATTTACGCTCCATATCACAAAACCGTTGTTGCGTGCATAGTCGATGATACGGGGGACTGCAGCCACCGTTTGAGAATACACGGCATGCATAAGTATAATGCCGTTTTTGCCATAACCTGGCGTTGCAAGTTGGCTCGTAACATTGTTGTACACACAGTCGCCGTTGCCATCTGGACAATCAAAGTCGCTCGCATCGATTTGCCATCCCACATGCACAGCATGTTTAGCGACGATAGGTGACACGAGATTGTAAGCAGCGGATGGGTGGTTAGGATCATTGTCTTGATAAGGATCGCCGTATGGCGCGCGCAAAATCGTCAGTCTGGGGCCCTGGCCGCTGAAAATATTCTTTACGTCTACTTCCACTTCAGAAATTTCTTTTTCGATATCGGCAGAGGAAAGTGCTGAGAGATGAAGGTGGCGAGCCGTGTGATTGGCAAGTTCGTGGCCTTCGCCCACGATGCGCCGGATCAATACTTTCATTGGCTCATCTTGACTAATGCTGGACCAGTTTTCGGCATTGATGAAGAAAGTGCCTTTGGCATTTTTGCTCTTCAATGCGTCGACGACTTTTGCCGTGTTGCTGTAGTCCGGGCCATCATCAAAAGTCAGAACTATGACGTTGTTCGGGACATACGAAGGGTTGTTTTCAAATCCTAGCTCGTAAGGCGCAGCATAGACCTTGCTCGAATAGAAGACCATAACGAGAGGAATAGAAAGCGCGAACGCACTTAAAAAAGACTTACGATGTTTCATCAGTCCGTGACTCCAAAAGTTTGGTGCAAAAAGTATTGTAGTGTTTGGAGATACTCCGACCCTCTAGACTGCACAAGTGCAATTCATCATGCTAATTGTATCTTTGAGGCAGAATTTTTTTTAGCGGCGCGCGGCTCGCGCGGGCCTACGAACACGTCGGCGAATATGACCAATACTCTTTCGACTTTGATCCAATGCTCCGATGATAATTGCGTAAGGAAAATATGTCATGTGCCGAATACCTGCAACGTTAGCGACCGACCGCAAGGCATGCCGTGTTTTCTGATAGAGCTCGGTGATCACGATGCGTTCTTCCACGTCGCCCTGTTCGGTGACTGCTAAAAGCCTATGAATGGCGTAGATGCCGACAAAAAAAGCAAAAACGAAGAGAAAGTCGGTCCCCTGAAAATCCAGCGCTGAAAAACGGAAGCGGTCTTTTTGAAGACCCATCGAATGCCAGACGATATCAAACTTCAGCTGCTCTTTACTGAGATAGTCACCTAGTATCCCTGCGAGGATAGGAGCGATGCACGCAGCCACGCCATTGACCAAGGCGTTAGTTGCTAAAAATACCGTTGCTTTGCCCTTGGGTGCGGCTTTGAGTGCTATATTACTCGAGCAAAGCGTGACCCCTGCAGTGGAGATACCGGAGAGTATATGAATGAGAAAAAGCAAAGGGAGAGTAAACATGTGCTTGTCAGGAAGAGTGAGGAAAGGCCAGAGACCTATACCGATGATAAAGAGCGGACCTGCAACGGTGAGGCACGATTTATTGCTAAAGCGATCCGCAAGTTCTCCCCAAATATGAAAAAAAAGCACATTTATGCCCTGGCTTAATACCGAAAGACCGATTATCCAGCTAAGCGGCATACCGAGGACTTGAATCATGTAGACTGTGTAGAAAGGAGCAGCGAGATTGACCGCGAAATTCCACGTTGCGAGAAAAATGATCAGACGACGATAATTTCTGTCGCGAAAGGGTTGTTTAAGCATCGGCAAAAGGCGTTCCGTGTGATGGGTCGTCAGGCGTGGCTCCGGCACGCGCGCGAGGAAAAAAATACCGGATAAACCAGCGAGAGATCCCACAAAAAAAAGCAGGGAATAGGTGAAGGTTCCGCCGCCCGGACCAAAGGATTTATCGAGCGAAACTCCGGCTATCAGGGATAACAACGCTGCAAATGCGGTTGAAACGGCCAGCCTTTTGCCAAAAAAACGTCCCATGATCGTCTCGGGAATGAGATCATGCATCCACGTGTTCCAAGCACAGCCGGATATCGATCCCATCGAATTATAGAAAAACAAAGCCGCAACAAAGAGCGGAACTCGCGCATTGGGGTAGGGGAACCACGGGAGAAAAGCACAGGACAGTAAAAAAATGCGGCCCAGGCCGGCTGCATAAACAACGACTCGTTTGCGCGAGCGAAACTTCTCGATAATAAGGATAGCGGGTATCTGCATGATCTGCGAAAGAGGGGCGGTGGCTGCAATCACACCGATCGCGAGATTGCTAGCACCAAGAAGCAGAGCAAAGGTAACAAGGAAGGCCCCGCCTGTAAGCGAACCCATAATGGTCGACATGGCTCCGTCGACCATTAAAAGCTTGAGGCCTTTATTGAGATCATGATCTTCGATCTGGTCTTGAGGCAGAAACATCGTACGTTCCCATCGTGCGCAGTGCGCAGTGCGAAGAAAGACCGTTTTACTTTGGCAAAAGTTGATTCGTGATTCAATGTGTCAAGCGTGGACATAGGCCGATCCTTCTCTTGAATTTCGTTCTTAAAACGTCTTGAGAATCGTAGGTTAACAATCCTTATCGGTTTGATGACATTTATTTATGCGAAACGATTGGCGCTTTTTTGCGACTCTGAGAGTTCGATGAATCCACACCTGATCCATTCGCTGAAAGCTCTGGTGGGTAAGGGCTTGTGTCAGAAGCCGTGGGAATATCTTTTGATTCCCGGCGCCTTCCATGTTTCGATACCACTGGAACATGAGGAGGACGGGTATGCATAAGCGAAGTATGAAACACGCAACCGTTGTTATCACAGGTGCGACAAGCGGCATAGGCCGCGCCATTGCTATGGAATTTGCAGCGGCAAAAGCCAACCTGGTCTTGGCGGCCCGAAACGAAGACAACCTTCGTGACATCGTTCAAGAGTGTATTCGTCAAGGTGCACATGCCGTCTCCGTGCCGACGGACGTGAGTGAACTGGACGCCATGGAAAAGCTCGCCGCTATGGCCGAAGCTGCCTTTGAGGGACCAATAGCTGTTTGGATTAACAATGCAGGTATAGGAACGTTTGGCGAATTTTCAGAAACTCCGCTTGAAGCTCACGTGCAGGTCGTTAAAACCAATCTCATTGGGTATATGAACGGTTGTTTTGCTGTTCTGCCCTATTTTAAAAAAGCTCGCACGGGTGTGATTATTAACATGAACTCATCGGGAGCGTTTGTGCCGATGCCGTTTGCCTCGGGGTACAGTGCAAGTAAATTTGGGCTGCTCGGATTTATGGAGGCGCTGCGTGGAGAACTTATTCATGACACGAATATCCATGTTTGTGACATCTATCCCTATTTTGTGAACACTCCCGGATTTCGTCATGCTGGCAACTATATGGGGGTCACTCTTAAACCCCTGCCGCTAACGATCGAATCCGAAGTTGTAGCACAGGCAGTTTTTGCTCTTGCCCAATCGCCCCGTGCCCAGACCACCTTGGGCTGGCCTACCTACGCAGCGCGTGTTGCCTATACACTGTTCCCGGGTCTTACGCGCAGTCTAACGGGTCAATTCCTTCGCGCGTATTTTCAAACCGCTGTTCCTTCGCCACAAACAGAAGGAACAATCTTTGAATCAAAACGAGAAATTGGACGTAGCTCCGGAACGCCATCCGCAGTGGCCCATCTTCCAGCTCTCAAACCTTTGGTGTCCAAACCAATGATACTTGGCGCCGCTGGTTTAGCAGCTGTCGGTCTCGGCGTATTTTTGGCCACGAGATCAAAAAGCAGAGCTAAATTATCAGGGAAAATGAAGTCAGAAATAGACGACCCATCGGTTCGAACTCTGTCCGAGAACGACGACTATCCACTTTATGAAAGATTACAAGGCTCGCAGATCGCTAAGGCGTGAGTCTTGCAGCCCTATGATCTCTTAACAAACCTTTCTGGAGACTGAAGCCATGACAGATCGTAAAGCCAAAGATACGACGAATCATCATCACGACAGCAAACATCATAAAGGCAAAGAAAATTCTGGTGGTGAGCCGAGCAAACACGCTCTTACCCAACATGCAGACGTGCAGGCTGATGAGCAGGCGAATATTGATGTAGCCGAAGGTCATGATCACAAAAAGGGTAACATCGGACCTTCTGGGCAAGGTTCGCATCGCGGCCGTGAACGCGCAAATACCCAATCTAAAGCCTCGGGACGCTCGAACGTTCCCTCCGATAGTGGTCACCTTGCTCATTAAAACAAAAGCCGAAGTCATTCAACTTCGGCTTTTTCTTTTTCTCTTTCTTCTGTGCAGTTGACAGTAGCAATTATTGTAAGGTCCCCGCCCATAACATCGTATCCATTACATTCTCAAGGACACGTGGTTGTTCTGGTTCGGCAAAAACCGACCGATAATAACACTTGATATCGTGAGTCTTACAGAAGTTCACAAAACTCTGATGATACCAGCGACTTTTTACCGCCATTTCAAAATTTCGGTCCGACTCGGCAAAACTGATGCGGTTTTTCTCCTCGATCTTATCCTCATCAGCCTTGATGGAAAAATGACTCCCTATCGCTTCATTGAGCTCCAGTTTGTCCTCACCTGATTCC
>JACMOC010000020.1 GCA_014378195.1 Oligoflexus sp.
AGTGAACGGTATCGAACCGTTTGATTATCTGAACCTGATTTTCAAAGAGCTACCGTCAGCAAAAGATCTCGATAAACTCTTGCCATACAATGCAGCCCAACATTATCAACTCCGGCCTTATTCCTCCTCCAAAAAATAGCGCTGATTATGGGGCGCTCACGCCGAATTGAGATCGATCTTATCAGCAGAGGATGCATCCGTAGGTGCCGTGCCAGGTGCCGCAGCAGAAGCTGATCCTACAGGGACGGCCGGCGTTGTTATCTGAGTCTTTTGATCCGGTGCGGCACTTGTCTTTTTGGCTTCTTTGGCAAAGCCCGAAGTGGATAGAGCGAGAGCAGACGCAAAGACCAACATTAATAATGCATTCATTAAAACATCTCATTGATTATAGTAAGTTAGACACAATCTTTAAGGCATAACACAAAAAAGAACAGTGAATCAATCAGCGACTCATCCCCTTCCCCGACCAAACAGTACACTACGAACAAAACGCTTTAATGATCTAATCCAAAATCTATCGTATAAAAAAGAGCGCTGCGATCCGAGGAGGCAGACACAAAGTGTTTTAAAGGGGAGACGATTATGAGTTCGAAAAACAGATTTATTGAATTGGAAGTACTTGAAAAAAAGCTCGATGGCTGGGATTTTCATGCCATTGAAGATGCTTGGAGTGCTCACTCACCCGGTCTGTGGGTCGCCAAATTCATAAGCCCCGAAATTGATGGCCGCCATTCATTCTGCTGCCTTTCTCTCGAAATAGGGGAATACTTGGCTTTGTTTTTCTCTCTTAAAAAGTCAGGGCCAGGTTGGGAGATCGTCGAGGAACTCGCTGTTAAAGATAACATTGATGGCGTTCGGGATTGGCTTGAAAGTATCGCTGTTGATTAACAGCATAATTGCTGATCAAAGTCCCAGGATTTTTCAACTGGGACTTTTTTTGGGCTCAAAAGGCATCACAGCTGCTGATTCGATTTTTTAGTGTGCCCTTGTTTTTTATAGCTACGATTGATTTGCGTGCTAGGGTTATCTTTACCTTCTTGATCAATTTTATCGCTATTACGCCCTGACTGAACAGATTTTTGGTTGAGATCACCATCACGTTTTTCGGGTTTATTTTTGAAGTTGCTCATTATTAAACTCCTGGCAGGCTGGGGTAACATCCTCTGAGATACAATTTACGTGCCGAAATAATCAGCCATGCATAGGCTTTGTCTCGCCTCATTTTCACCTTTAATTTAGGCAAACGAAATCTGAGTAATCTTGCCAAAATACCTCGGTATCATACGTTTGGAAGATGCAACATGTTACGTCCTTGCTCAGTGCGAATTCAGGGATAATAGAACCTTTTAATCAACATCGGCCTCATTTCCGAGCTCGACATCAGTGCTTTCTGGGGTGTTCAGACCCGTATCCAGGAGGGCAGTGTTAGAGCGAGTCGGAGTTGCATGCACGGGGTAGTTATTGATTACGCTTATTGATGCACGCCGAATATTTTGCTTAGAGCCAGAATATATAGGTTTAAATCCACTTTCTTCCTTGATCAGATGAGTCACGTATAGGATGCCCGGTTTGCCGTTCGCCTGCTTTGTATACTTGTCAATTCTAAATTCCGAGCCAGGGGCGAAGAGGATTTCTGAAGGCTTGACCTTGCCGTATTCCGCCATGCGAGTGCCAAAGATAAAACTAATCTCGTGACACTGGCTCGACGTGATTTGCATAAGATATCCGGATCCACCAACACTTTTTCCATACTTTGTCAGGAAATATTCAGCAAAGCTTTTGTCAGGAGTGGTACTCATAAATCCTGACTCCACCCATTTATTCACTTTGGTGGCGTTTGCAACAATAGCATCCAGCTCAGGATTTGATTTCATAGAACGATAAGCTCTGCAGGCTTTCGCCGGGACCTTATTAAGTGCCGTCGCGATCATCTTAATCGTCCCGGACCGAAGGTTCAATTCTTCTACTGAGGCTTTGCGAAGTGCAGTATTGACCGCAAATCCTTCTGCACTCGTATAAAGTTCCAGAGCAATCAACTCGTCTCTCGTATGATGGGTACTCCTAGCTTTATAGGTCTCCATAACGGTACCCATATTCTTGAGATAGAACTGTCCTTTCTTTTTCAGATACTCCGCAGTCATCTGATCAGACTCAGCTTTTCCAGCGCTCTTATAGTTGCTTAAGTCGAGCGTCTGCCCTCCGAGTTTCGTCGCGGACTGGACTTCGCTTTCCTCAGTTTTCTTACAGGAAATGATAGTAAGCGATAGGCTCACACTGAGGATCTTGATGAGGTGGGAGTTCGTCATGAAGTGTCTCCAGAAATTCTTTGCACCCGCAAGTGATGGTATTCACAATGCACGAGGCCGTGTATGCCCTGCTATCGGCGTAATTTCCAAGAATCTTAGCAAAATGAGAAATAATCCAATTTCGCACGCATTCTCGATACGTTATGCACCCGATAACGACCAGTGAATGTTCATTTGTCCAATATGATAATTCACGTATAGCCTTACACTTAATATCCACATTGCAAAGGAACGGCATTTGCATAGACTCGTTTAAAGGTCAAAATACAGATCCCCCTAACACCCGCACCGACGAGCCGCGAGCCACGCACACCGTGACGGGTGCCTGAAGGTAAATACTGATATCTGCTCCGTATTCTGCCTCGATTGGACCGCTCAACTCCGCCTTTACATCATTCCAAAGCAACCAGCTTGGATGTTCCACCTCATATTCGACTGTGCGACTGTCCCTTTGAACGGCATAACCCCAATAATGCTCTGTAATAAACTCTTCAAGACTTCCGGGCTTACAGAGCTCGGGTTGGCCTTTCAATGCAGCCGTGACACGACATTGGCCTCTCTTCGATTGCCAGGCATAACTCAAGTCCGAATGGTCGACTCCAAATCGATGGTTGTGCTCCATTTGGGCTGAGACGTAGTTCTCGTTGTAAAATACGCGCGCTACCGCCGCGATGGCGAATCGAGGAACGATCTCTTTGATGAAAACGACCCCACGCCTGACGACCTCCACGCCATCGATGATCACTCGTCTTTTCACATAAAACCTCAGATTTACTTCTTCAAAATCTTCATGCCATGGCACCGATAATCCGCCCACCAATGTATCGCGCATTTCAAAGGCAACGATCGAAGCCATGGCTTTTCCCTCCCACAGATCAAGCTCTGTGCCGCGAGGCAGATAAGGCTTAAGCACGTCCTCAGGAACCGTATAATTGAGGAAGAGGAGATTGACCCATTCGGCCTGTAAAAAAATGCGGGGCCGCGTTGGGAAAAAGACTGCATCTTTGGGAAGTGACGCCTTGAATAACTCACGCACCTCTGGACCAGGGAGATCACAAACGGCCGCCGGATCCGCCCTACCCATGATCTGGTAGCGATTACGAGCATAGAGGTCGTAAATAAAGTCGCTAAGGAAGCGAGGAACAACGCGAAATATACTCACAAGACGCCAGGGCCATCCCAAAGTCTCGAAGATGGCAAACACCGCTGCCGACCTTTGTAGGGCCACTCCGTGCCGTATGACCACGAGACTGTCTCCCGTCAGCGGATGCCCGTGTGTATCTTTGATTGCTCTCTCGGGGCTCTCAAGCAAAACCCGAATCGGGATAAAAACGAAACGATCGCGCTTCGGCCGTCGAATCAGAAACTGGACCATCCGGTGACAAGTCGCGCATTCACTATCAAAAAAAACCATCTTACGCCCGAGCATAGTTCGCCTCTTCCTGAGTTCATCGAAATCGATGCGAATGGACCGGAAACAAAAAAGGCACCCGCCGTTTAAGCGAATGCCACTGGAACAGAAGCTTACCGTTCCTTACTATTCATGCTTTAATGCTAAGCCGTCAAGTTCAAACGCCGAAAACAGCAGCGGGTTTACCGATTGTTTTTGGCAATTCCGCATGCAGGAAGCTAACGACGTCATCGTACTCGATATACCCATGCTGAACACCGCCGAGGAAGGAGTAGATAAGACCTACTTCTAGGCGACCAATTGTAGAATTCTTCACGCCTTGGGCATCGCAGATCCCTTGTTTAACGTCTTTTAGATCCTGAAGGCTGAGGTGCCCCGTACTATCCGTACGTTTGAAGAGTTCGGCAAGCGTGTGATCGCGGACCGCGTCATCGACCGTGGAGCCGCCTTTTGCAAAGGTAAGGCCACAATCATGTGAGATGCCAAAGGCTTTATCCAAAGCTTCAAAGTTGACTTTGCCGATGGTAGTCGCGCCTTTGGCAACTTGGCCTGTGGACGTTAATGTAGCAACCCCTGCACACACACCTACATCGCAGCCAAACTCATGAGTGGCAGAAATTATTTTTGAAATTCCGACAAGAAGGCCGCTCGACATCGTCTCTTTCTCAGCATCATAGAGACCAGCTCTTTCGAGAAGACGATGGAACGGGCAAAGAATTTTTTTGTTTTCTGGCTTCAGGCTTCCCGCTTCGATATCGGGATACTTGGTAGCAAGTTCGTCACGATCGGCCGCGATACCAGACTGAGACAAAACAGATGTGCTTAAGATGAAAGACACTACGATTTTTTTGAAAGAAGAGACCATGTTATACCTACCTCGTTTGGTTGAACTCAGCTATCGACGATGGTGGAAGTGACATTGTTCAGAAACCGCCACGACTGCAAGCTTGTACAAAGTGGTATAGGTCTGGACACCTGATCGCGCAAGCTTAATTTGGCCATCTCCTTAGAGGTAAGAGATGTAACACATTGTTTATTCTATATTTATATGAATGCATAATCATTCATGCTTTTTTGTTTATTATGGCAAACCCATCCGCTCACTGCAATCATTTCGACGCGCTAATAGCCTGCGTCCCTTACCATTTTCCACAAGAAGCAGGTTATGAGAGACCAATGGCCAGTATCGCAGACCTAATGAGTGCGGCTCCCTCCTCACTCGACAGATTAAGCTGACCCTGACTCGCGCTGATAAAACATAACCTTAAAGCGTGCACGCTCTCGATAGACTGAATTGGAAAAGAACTTAGTCTGGAAACTCTACGTAAGAAGCTACAACCGTATGCTATGCGAACAACGTCGGTCATTGCCTGGCATACTTAGATCTCCTTCTGGCTAAGCTCTTGCCCAGCTTAAAACGGCTTTGACACTTATCGTCAAAACCGTCTTCGTATAATAATGAGGAAATATAAGTTTTACGGGAGAATTTATTTCTTGTCCGATGAAGGCACTGCGGAACTTGCGGCAGAAGCTGATTCCGGACTTTTGCCAGTAGAACCGGTAGCCTCTTTTATCTTCGATTCAACCAACCCGATAAAATAATCAATGTCTTTTTTCTCTAGTTTTCCGCTCTTTTCGTACAATAAGCTTCCGTCACGATCAACAAGCAAGACATGGTAACCCTTTGGGACGAGGCCCCAATTTTGAGCTGCATATCGATCCTTGTCAAATACATAAGTAGTACGAGGGAACTTCTCCTGTTTGCCTTTCAATACTTTCAATATGATGACATTGGGTTTCCAAGTTGCCGCCATATTAATTATCGCCACAGAATGAAAGTTTTGTTCCGGGAATTTTTCCGCCTTCATACGCTCGATAAGTTCTTCGTTTAATTCGCTGTCATCGGGATCCACGTAAACGATAAACGTAAGTGTGCCCTTCATGGACTGACTATCCCAACTTTCGCCGTCTTTTACTATACCTCCATGTTCGCCAGAGATGACCATACCAGGCAAGGGGCGACCCAGTTCGAGTTTGGTTGCGGCGAAGGAATGAACGGAAGCTAGACTCAGAAAAAACAAGAGACCGGATCGAAGGAAATGCATAACAACCTCAGCGCACGAATGATAATGACCCCCCCTTTGCTGGGAGACTTTCAGGAACGAAAATACATGAGAATGGAATCGAGGGGAATTCCTTTTCTAAAGGCAGTAATTTATGACGCCTCACAACACGAGGCCTCTATAAAAAAAGCGCTGTCCTTACTCAAAGCACGCCAGGAATCTACCTTTTAGAAAACCATTTCGACTCTTATTCAATCGTCATGGGTAAACGTGCCATCACGCCCCTAATGTTTCCAATATCGCTATATCAGCTTTTTCGAGTTCAGGAATTTTTGATATAGCGCCAACAATTGGTCGGCCGAATTTGGGATCGTGCGTCTGTGTCAAGGCAAAAGGCTGCATCCGAACTTCACGATTCCAGCCGGATCTATTGCGGCTGCAAACTGAGAAGGAGAAAATACTAGGACTCAACAGAAATCATGCCGCTAGAGAATAGAAGATTTCGGCCGAGGTGTTGCCCTTAGCTTTCACTTGCCGTTTTCTAATTATTCTCATCGTCTCAAAGCCACCGATTGTGATTTTTGCTGTTCGAAATGTCTTCAGCCCCAACGTTGCTCTGCACAGCTGTTTGATAGGCCTATGGTCTTGCTCAATGATGTTATTTAAATATTTATTTTTACGAATCTCA
>JACMOC010000021.1 GCA_014378195.1 Oligoflexus sp.
GTTCGTTTTGGTTTCTGTGGAGCTGCCCCTCTTTCCGCCCCGACATGGAAGGATTTTGAAGAGGTTTTCGGTTTCCCTATTTATCAAGGTTATGGTCTGACCGAGACCACATGCTGGGCCGTGAGTATACCCATCACGGGGCCTCGCAACTACGAGACCGTCGGCATACCTCTGGACTGCGCTTCGATCAAGATCGACACCAGCGACATCGGTCAGATGGAGACCTTCCTTTTTGGCAAAAGTCTCACTGACGAAGATGGCAATGCTCTTGTCGCAAAGGGTCCCGTATCGGGCGAGGTCCTCATTCGTGGGCCCATCGTCAGTCCCGGATACTATAAAAATCCCAAGCTGAACAAAGAGACGATGACTAAAGACGAATATTTTAAGACCGGCGACCTTGGCTTTTTTGATAATGAGGGCTTTCTTCATATTACCGGGCGATTGAAGGAAATCATTATCAAGAACGGCGCGAACGTATTTTCGAAAGACATCGATCGGGTTCTGATCAAACACGAAGCTGTTCGGGAATGCAAGACGATCGGAGTGCCCGACGAGTTGGTCGGCGAGAGGATTTATTCCATTTGTGTGCTGAATGAGGGGCATAGCGATGCCGAACTTGCGATTAAGATGTGGCTTCAATCCCAACTCTCGCAACCGATGTGGCCTGACGTTGTCATTGCTATGGGATATCTACCGTCTGGTGCAGCGGGCAAAATTTCGACCAATATCCTGAAAAAGATAGTCACGGGAACCCTTTGCGAAGAGATCATTACATCGCTCAATCGGGTGCGCTACAAGAGAGCTCAACCCTCTGATCCAGGAGGCATGAGCAAGCTTGTGCAAAAAGCCCTAAAAACCGGCACGCCTCTTTCCTTTTTAGCCTACTGGGGCTGCGGGACGCGCGATAATTTTTCGGAGTTTGATAAACAAACTCTCGATCGTCTCAAAGAGTATGTGGACGGTGCAAAACGCGTTCCTCAAGTTCCGTCCGAACTCACAATTATCTTTACCGACACGCATGCACGCAACAACAAGATTCCTGTCGAACGAATGACGAGTTATTTTGCGGGTATCCGAAATTATGCAGAAAAATTGGGTATGAAAACCATACTGCTGAGCGAAATATGGAAAGAATACGGGCTCACGAGCGAGACTATACTGAATGAAGTCGCTACCGATGCATTCAAAGAAAAGTGGGAAAACGATTCCCTGCGACAACGACTTATCGATCAGGCCGCTAAACATGCCGAGGATAATCAAAAGCCCGAAGACGCTGCGATGCGGTATTACTGTACGACTGCACATGAAGGCGTAATCGTTGCAAAAAAATATCCGCATTCGATTTTCACATCTTACAACCATCCAGATTTTGACATTGTTTCCCCCGTCTTACCTAAGGTCTATCTAAGCTCCTATAAAGATGGTACAGCTGTTAAACCTTGGTTTATTGACTAAATTGAATGTTGTGTGGGGCCCCTGGCCCTACTTATTTTTATGTTATTTATGAGGAGATTTTTCCATGGTTAAGTCTAAAGCCGGCCGTCGCGAAAAGGAATCCCCCAAGCTCGATATCGATCGTCGAAAAGTAACGGTTCGTCGGGAGGAGGCTCGTCGTCAGTTTATTGATGAGGCTTATGAAACCGTATATATTCCGAGCTACATAAATCTCATTTTCCCAAAATATCCTGTCACAGTTCATGCCTTTACCAATGTTCTGGATCAGATCAGTCCCGCAGTTTGGGCAGTGAACGATCTTGGCATCGAACATGCCAAAACCCAAAAGCCTTTGATGGGTCTCAAAGACTTCGCGAAGGTTTTGATTGATAGGGGTTTGGTAACGAATGCAAAAGGCGAGTCGGTGACTTCGGCTGCCGCGGATCTCACTATGACGGAACACTATTTCCTCAAAGTCGGATCTTGATTACGAGACGTGGCGCAGGAAGTCTTGCAGACCTCCTGTGCTTTCTATCCAAGCCTTGAGATCAGCGAGGCCTTTTTTCTGCGAGATCGAAGGATCGTACCCGAAGTCCTGCTTCGCTTTGTCTATTGAAAAAGTCCCGTCTTGTATAAGCAGTCCTGCGGCATAGCGAGAGATCGGGGGTGATCGTTTCGCTTTTAAGTTCGGCAAAGTCCACACAGCCTCAATCACTTCGATCAGTATTTTCAAGACCTTTGGATTGATGGCGCCTTCTACCTTGGGAATCCCAAAGTATTCGGCGAGTTCATCCAAAAACTCCCACAACACTATCGTTTCGCGATCCGTTATGAAATACGCTTGTCCTCCAACATGTGCTGAGGCTGCTGCGGCTAGGCACGCGTCTGCAATATTCTGGACATGACAGATGCTGGCCTGCACTTTTTTTCCGGGAGCCAGGTTCTTCAACTTGCCTTTGGCCATCGACGCCAACAATTTCGGCAAAAATCCGGACTTATCGCGAGGTCCCCAAACACCGCGCGGACGAAGCGAACAGGTGATAAGGCTGGGGCTGTTTGCGGCTAGGACTTCCTGTTCGGAAATCGCTTTTGTTTCCGCATAATAGTTGGCGAAGCGTTTGGGATAAGGCGCTGTTTCATCCATGTTCAAATGATCCTGGCGATCAGCGAAAATGCTCGGACTGCTGACAAAAACAAAACGGCCAACACCATTCTCGCGTGCGGCTTCGAGAAGGTTCCGTGTGGCCAGCACATTGGCAGAAAAAAAGTCGTCGTAACTGCCAAAATCGGTGACGCGCCCTGCGGAATGGTAAATGACATCTATATCGCTCGCAGCTTTAGCTACAGCAAGGCGATCCGTAAGGTCACCGAAGCTATACTCGATTTTATCGCCAAGGGTTTTGAGGTAGGAGAGATCACTCGATTTTCGAACGATCACACGAGCATTATCACCCTGGTTGAGGCAGCGATCGACGATGTGACTTCCGAGAAATCCGGCTGCGCCCGTGATGAGAACTCTCATGATACTCCTTCTCCTATCAAACTTTGGGTCTCAGAGGTTTCCACCAGGTTGCCCCAAAAACAAAAGTGCGAACAGCTGATTCCCGCGCTGTGTAGCCATGAAAAGCGCCAACACGTATTCCCTCTGGAATTTGGGCGATATGGACGACAACACTTAAAAAGAGGTCGATCCACCAGATCACTGTCCAAAAGCCAGAAGGCAGATCAATGATCAGGCCCAACGCAAGATACAGCCATCCCCAGATCGGAACGAGTTTGGTGAAGATGGCGGCTTTTGATTTTGGAAGGAGTTCGTGAGCTGCCCAGATAGAGAGTTTTGGTCTTTCGATCTTAGCGTTGTGCCGTAGATCGACAGGGAATCGTCGATGGAAAAGCACGGTCTCGACCGACTCGGTTGCAGGGCTTTTTTTCATCAGGGCTAAGAGTTCGCTCCTGATCGGCTCTTGCTCTGACGCCGGCACGCCTTCTTTAAGTTCGATGCACATGATTGGGCGCGTGGAAACACCGACCAAAGCAGAGCGTCTGACTTTGGGATGACTGTTCGTAACACCTTCTGCAGCCACACTATGCATGAGTTGACCTTGGGTGTTCCGAAAGCTATGCGCCATGCGTCCGGTGAAATGAAGCACGCCTCTCGCGTCTTGCCAGGCGAGATCGCCTGTGCGGTGCCAGATGCGTGTTTCGTGTTCATTTGTCTCGAGTATTTTATGGGCCGCATTAGCAACGGCATTCTTGTGGTAGGAGCGACTGACGTTAGCGCCGTGCACAACGATCTCTCCGATTGAACCCGTTGGGGCCGTGAGGCTTTCGCTCCAGTTCGGAATCGGATTGGGGTCGATCGTGATGATTCGCATGTCGATGTTTGGCAAAATCGCGCCGAGAGGCGAGCCTTTGCCCTCGCGTATCGTCGGTTGGTAGCGGCCGAGTAAGTCTTTGCCCGGCAAAGTTGCGAGCGGTAAGCCTTCGGTCGCGCCCCAGCTGGAATTCATAGCCGCGTGTGGCGCGAGGAGGCTCATGAATGTTTCGAGATTGTGCGTGTCGATCGATGCGCCACCAGAATTCACAAACTTCAGGCTTAGCAGCTTGATGTTGTTTTCTTTCGCATAGGCCCCTACCCGATTCAGAAGGGCGGGCGAGGCGAGCATGCACGTGACTTTATAGTTATGAATCGTATCGATAATTTTCTGCGGATCAACTTCGGCGGGCTTCGCCGGATTCATCGGAGGGATTACTACGGATGAGCCAAGAATTAGGGATATAATTCCGAAAAATGGTACGGTCACCATGTCGACATCATCAGGCGTCTGATGAAAGTCCTTTCGAACAAGATCAACGGTCGCCATCACCATGCCGTACGTGGCTTCGACTGCTTTTGCAGGCCCCGTGCTTCCTGTGGTGAAGTTAATGATGCCGAGATCATGACGTTTCGTTGGGGCTATCGGAAAAGCTGTCCCAGGAGCATGCACTGGCCCTTTGTCACCGGCAAAAGAAATTGAGCCATCCTTGACCCAGATTTTCGATTTGATAGTTTCAAAAGATTTTCGTGCGAACATTCTCACGATATGCGCGGGCGTAATGCCGACAAAAGCCTCGGGAGAAACTGAATGGTAGCTTTTGAGCATGCGGGCGATTCCCATTCCGGGATCAACAACCACCGGAATAGCACCGATCTTCAGTAGAGCAAGCGCCATCGTGTAGAGATCTGCGCTGGGTTTGATCATGAGCACAACTTTATGACCCTGGCTTATGCCCGCTCTTTGCATTGTGTAGGCATAGGTATCGGTCTGCTCTTCAAATTGCCCATAGGTCAAGGTTCGGCTTGGCGTTGTTATCGCCACTTTATTTGGATGTTGGCACGCAAAGTCTCTGAGAGCCTGAGCTGGGTTGCAGATCTCGTTGGCGTCAGCAGACATAGTGAACGACCCCTGAATCCAGACCGGCCGCTGCTCCAACAAAGAGAATTTCCGTGCCTGGTTTCGTGAGGCCCTTTTTTTGGAGCTGATGATAACCAACGCCAAAGGTCGCGCTATGGGTATCGCCGTACTGTCCAAAGAGATCCACTGTGCTCGCTTCGGAGACACCAATGTCTTTGGCAAGAGCTTTCGCAAAATGGGAATCAAGCTGCGAGCTTATCAGGTGGAGTTTAGCCGGTGTCAGCTTATGATTGGCGATATAGGACCGCGCGGTAGCACCCGCAAGCTTCAATGCGGCTGGGGCATAACCTGGAGCCGTTTTTATCGTTATGCGGTTGCGGCCATCGGACCCTACGTTTTTGAACTCTATGTACGAGAGTCTGCCTTGGCCTTCAAATTTTTCTGATTTAAAAGCGAAGCCCTGAAACCCACATTTGGGATCCACATTCTTGCCGAGCAACATTGCGGACCCAGCTGTGGTGTATGGGAAATCACTCGGGTTATTGTTGGAAGGATGCGAGTCGCCCCCAACGATCAGAACGTAGCGGACGGAATCGCTTTGGAGGAAGGAATCAGCGACCTTCATCGCGTTGAGGGCCCCCATTCCTCCATTCATCAAATCGAGTCCGAAGGCATCTTTGCCGTTGTTGTCTTTGACGAAATCGGGGTTGATGCCCAGTTCCTTCTGGATGAAAAGAGCAATAGCCGGCTCGACAATATTGCGCTCCCGGTATATCCCGTTATTGATAATCAACGCGATGTCTTCCGCTTTAATTTGCGCGGCCGCGATGCACTGCTTGGCGGCGATCACCGCATGCTCAACCGAACTCTTCACCGCTTTGTCTGTACTGATGCCCGTTGCGAGAATTATTGCGCCCATATCACACCTTCAAATTGGAAAAGGTTGCCGAAAGAAATCCTGTTATAACGCCTGAGGCTGCCGGCACGATCAGGACTTTCTCGCCTTTTTTGATCTTTTTATCTTTGAGGGCATGGTAGAGCACAACCATATGTGCAGTGGTCGCCGTGTTTCCATAAAGCTCGACGCCGCTCAATGAAGACTTAGGCAACTCGGCCTCAAAGATCTCCGAACCATATTTGCTGAAGTTACTGATAGCGCGTGATCCGACCTGATGGTGCAGGATGTGATCGAACTTCTCGCTCACGATGTCGCCACCGTTCTTTTTGTAATAGTCGAGCTGAAAACGGGGCCAGAGTTGAATCCGGTCTTTTTTGTGCATTTCCGCATTGATCGTATAGAGGGCCATGCCTTCGCTTTTTTCGCTGGGCATCCCAAGACAAAGGTGGGAGTACTCGGCGCAACTCATGATTTCAAAATAGTTGATGCAGTCCGCATCATCAATCGCGCGGTCTATGATCACAGCTGCTCCTGAGTCGCCTACCGTCATCGATCCGAATTGAGGATCGGCGGCACCGACGATTTCTTTGACCGCAGTTTCTGTGATTGGAGTGATGAAATCCCCGCTGATGACAAGACCGTTGCGGACCGTTCCGGCGCGAATCATGCGATCAAGGAGAAGGATGCCTGTGAACATGCCGGCACATGCGTTTGACACATCAAAGTGCATGGCCTGTGGTGCGCCGAGAGCAAATTTTATCGAATGGCTCAAGGGCGGTTCGAATGTGTAGTTCCGTACCTCCCCACCGCCGGTGAAACGCGTGATGGAACCGATGATGATAACATCGATATCTTCCGGCTTATATTGAGAGCGACTCAGGCAATCTCGCGCCGCAGCGAGAGCCATGGTATAGCTATCGTCGTCCTTGTCGGCCGTACGGACTTCCTGGATACCCGTAATTGCCGTAAGGTCAAACGGCGGGGGATTCACCATGGATGCGATACGGTCTGTCATTGACGTGATGGTCTTAGGGAGGTAGACACCGATACTCTCGAATCTAGATTTCATGACGATTCCTTAGGGGGGTTGTAAGAGTTCGGAGATATTTTTCGCTATTTTTATACGCGTGACTAACGCGGCCGTTGTCGCAGCACTGGAAGCAAGGAAAAGTCCCAGCCAAGCGTAAGCGCCCGGTGTCAACGCTATTCGTAAAGGTACCTTCTGGGAGAAAATCGCTGGAGAATAGAGTATGCCTGCCCGATCGAGAAGTGTGGACACTATGATTATGCCAACGATGCCGAATATCGTACCGGTCAAGCCTAAGAAAAATCCTTCCCAGGCGAACATCCGCACGACAAACGAATGTCGGTAACCTATCGCCCGCAACGTCCCAATTTCATGGACACGTTGGGTCACATTGCGCGCCATGGTGTTGATCATCGAAAGGACACACACAAAAGCTATGATGAGGAGCATGAAGATTTCAAATAGGTTCATAATGCCCATCATATTTCGGTAGACAGAAGCGGACTCATGATCCTTCCAAAAAGTGATTCGGAGAGGAGGGTTCTGTACGCCGAGTTTTACCTTCAGGTCCCGGATGAATGCTTGAGCATGATCCGGATCCTCGAGAAGTATGCCAAGGGACGAAACGTGTTTGGTATTCGCAAAAACCTGCGCATCGGCAAGCGGCATCATCACCCATCTATCATCTATATCACGAAATCCGGCGTCGACAATGCCGACAATCGGAGCGTCCCAAGCGTTCATCTTATTTTTTGCAGTCAATGCTGTTAACTGCATTGTTTGATCAAAACAAGCAAGGGGCTCGCCGTAGTCGGTGTAACGTCCATCAGGCAGAATTTTCGGTTCGCGACTCGTGAGTGCACATCCGAGAAGTTCGGCGAGACCTTTGCCAACAACGATTTGAGGGAAAGGACTGTCTTTCATGGGGTGGCCGTAGGGCGTATTCCATGCCCAGTTCGGACCCCGTGTGAGTTCGCCTTGGGTGACATCATACCCCAGGCCTGCGTAACGAAACGAGGATTTCGGACCGGCGATGATTCCGCTTATGCCTAAAAAACGAACAACATTTTTTACTTCGTTTTTCATTTCAGCTGTCACGGATAGAATGCGATCGGCCGTCGGTCCTTCAATCTCGATTTGATCCTCGCCAGCTTGCTCGGCTTCGACGATTACATGGCCCGTCATAGATCGGTAGACGTAGATCTCGTTGAAAAGCCTTTCTGAATCCACGTTATAACCATGAATGGATGCGACAGCCATAAATCCAAGCGCGACGCTCGCAAGGGTCGCGAGACTGTGTCGCCAGTTGCCAAGGACCGATTGAAGGGCTAATTGTGGTGCAATATCCATGGTTCAGCCCCCTCTATCGAGCAGATTGAGGATAGGCTGGGACGCATAGCGCCGCGCGAGCACTGCGCTCGTTCCTACAACGAGAAGAACCAAAAGCACGGAGACGAAGGCATAAGTCCAGCTTGGGGGATCAATCTGAAAAGTCGACTCCTGACTAAAGCCTGGGAAATGCATCGCGATCTTCAACTGCGCGATGAATTCAAAGAGTATGAAAGCGAGAAGTGAGCCGATTCCGACCGCAAGGACCGCAGTGGCAAAGGATTCCACCGCAAAAATAGAAGCAATTTGATTTGGGTTATAGCCGACAGCTCTTAGCATTCCGATCTCGCGCCTCGCTTCCGCAAGACCGATCGTCAGGGTATTTACGATCGAAAGGAGCACGACTAACGCTACGATGAGGCCAACGAAGAGCTCGGTGACGACCATCACGCCTGCACTTGCGAAGTAGTTTTGGTTCCAGGCCTCAGCATCCCAAGGGTAAGCATCGATCTGAATACCTTTGTCGGCCATGATCTTGACTATAGACTGCGCGTAGTCATGTGCTTCCAGACGGTTTTTCAGAAAAACGCCTATATAGGAAATTTTATCGGTGCGAAGCAATTCCTGCAGAAGGTGAATCGGCATTTGCATGGAACTCTTTTCGGTGAAATCGACTCCCGTAGAGAACTCACCGACGAAGTCACCGTCCACTGCATTGAGTCGATTGTCAAAGTCCTGCGTCAGCAGTTGAATATTGCGATCGAATGCGAGTTTTGCTTTGACGGCGGGTTTGTCACACTCCGTACTTTCAAAAGTGCCTGGATAAGCTAAGCCATCAGTATTCGCTGACTTATTCATTTTTTTAGCGAGACCGCCGGAGAGGGCAATCGGAGCCTTTTCGTGACTGTCCCAGAGGTTTTCACCGCCGGTCAGCGACTTGTATTCGGGGATGATGGCTTTCAATTCGGGATGGGCGATCACGGCCGCTTGTTTTTTTAGATCAAAGCCTGTGACAGTAAAGGGAAACGACTTGCATCCGTCGCCCACCAACCCAAAACCGAAGAGGTAGGGCGAGATAAAGGCGACCTTCGTGTCCTGGCTGAGGTAAGCGTCAAGGGCTGTCCATTCGGGAGCGGAGAGTGAGTAAAGTTTGGGCTCTATCATCCGGCGGCGCAGACTATCTTTTTTAATGATGGCGACGTGTCCCGGCTGTTGGATATATATGGCTATAGCAGCGAGATAGGAATTGGTGCGGTTCACGTAGCCTATGATGCTCATCATGGCGAGGAGCCCAACAGCTATAGCGGCGCCCGCCAGGACATTGCGCCTCGCATGTTGTCTCAGGCTTTCCAGACCTAAAAGGAAGGAATACATGGCCGAGTCAACCCTTATGAAAAAGTAAAACTATCTGTATAATGCCAAGATGCAATGCATTTTCAGTATAGTTTTGGACCGTGCGCGTTTGGGGATAGTTTAATATGAGAAGCCAGGACGTATCAAGTTTTCCGGACCATATCCTAAATATTAGTGAAGTTTTTAAAAGTTATCAACTCGGGGAAACAAAGGTTCACGCCTTGCGCGGTCTCAATTTGCAGGTGAAAGTAGGGGAGTTCACGGCTGTCGTCGGCACCTCAGGTTCCGGCAAGAGTACCCTCCTCAACCTCATCGGCGGTATCGATACAGCCGATTCGGGTCTTATCGAAGTCTCGGGTCAATCCTGGGCGAGCCTTTCCGACAATAAACGCAGCGAAATGAGGAACCGACTCGTAGGTTTTGTTTTCCAATCGTTTAATCTCATGCCCACGCTGGACGTTTTTAAAAACGTGGAGCTACCGCTACTGATCCAAAAGGATTTGACCGCAGCGGTAAGGAAGGAGAGGGTAGAACGGCTCTTGGAAGACGTCGGCCTCAAGGATTTTGCACGCCAGAGGCCAGATAAGCTTTCGGGGGGGCAGAGACAGAGGGTTGCCATCGCCCGCGCGCTCGTGTCGAATCCACTCCTCGTGATTGCTGACGAGCCGACAGCCAATCTCGATTCGGAGACGACTTTTCAGATCATCGAACTCATGCGTGATCTCAATCAAAAAAACAAAACGACATTTATTTTTTCTACGCACGACGAAAAGCTGATGACTCATGTCAATCGTATCATTCGTATGAAAGACGGGAAATTGATTGAATCGGCAATGGCATGAAGGGTTGAAGTGTTAAAGTAAGAAAAATTTGACAACTATTTTGCAGGGAAAATAAGTGCGCATTTGAAAGCAAATTGTTAGCTTTCAATACCCGATAGAAGCTTGATTCCGATGCGATGTGCTCGCCTCGGTCTGTCCTTGTTGGAGCGTTCTGATGCGGACTTTTATCTTGAAATTCAGCCGAGTTTTCGTCTGCAAGTATTCTCTCACGTTCTTCTGCTGTCAACTCAAAAGCCAGGTCGCAAAGAAGCCGCGCCGTAAGTCTCTCTGGATTGGATTTTTCATGGCATATATTAGCGACAACACATGACTTCGATCGATGGGATTAACTCTGGTTCCCCATAGCCCCAGATCAATGCGATTTTTTGGAAAATAAGGAGAGCGGAAGCTTCGGCAAGCGCCTTGACCTTTGGTAAATTATCCATCTCGAGATTGGCTATCAGTTCATCGCCTTCGTATCTGGAATAAATGCCTTAGCCTGGTCTCCAAGTGACGTCAAAGCCTGCGCTTGCCACTCCTGAGCCTAATGGTTCTGGATACCTTCCTTGCGTATTTATACGCCCATTTCAGCTTCATTCTTTACGAAGTAAACGTGAATTAAGCCGTGTCATCCGTACAATTTTTCTTCTGTCCTGCTGAGCTGAGACGAACCGTTCAGGCGGCCACAAGCAAAAGTGAGGCTTTCAACGGCTTTGCCCAATGGATGGCCTTCGGTGGTGGCGATATTATTGCAGAGAATGACCGCGACGAGCAGAGAAAAGTGTGTCCTTATCAGAACCAATATAATTTTATAAATTGATAAGATAATTCCATGACAGCCACAGCTCGGGCACCTCGTATACCTTCGACCGATTCTCCTGCAGGGCTACGAGATAATCAAAGCTATTGATTCCTGCCTGATTGCATGTCCGGATCATCGACTGAATGATGTCGCCTTGTTTTGTGTCATTCATTGTCTTGGAGAAAAGCGAATTGTTTCTGTGACAGATGGCCCACTTTATTGATCGCTCGTCTTCGGCATTGGAAAGGGGCGCTCCTTCAACTCTGAGAAAAGTTGTCAACTCTTTCCATCGTTTCAAATTATAAGAAATCGCCTTCCCAAGCGGGGAATTTGGCTCTGCTTTTTTCACCTCAATCTGATCCTTCATCCAGAGCCTTAGGGATTCCATTATCGGAGCGCTATGCTCCGCGTGATACTCAAGGCGGCCTCTAGGCGTCATTGCCCTAGTCTCTTTATCGAAGCGATATACTTTTTGCATCTCATCGAGCGCGTAATCACATTCTTCAGTAAAAGAAGCTTTTATATCGAAGAATTTACGGCGTCCATGGTCCAGGCAATTGGCAACGACTACTTCCGTTGAGACCTCATTCGCAGCGAGACCGTCGCACATGTGAATAGGCGGAAGGAGGCCATCACTTCGATTAGCTAATACTTAGCTAACGTTTGCACCGGCCTGATCGGTGCCCGTCACATGGAGCGTTATTTCGTGGCCTTTGCTTCGGCTGATAATGACTGTAGTTTGAGTCTTTTTTAAGGGCGGATCCTCTCGA
>JACMOC010000022.1 GCA_014378195.1 Oligoflexus sp.
GACTTCGTATTGGGTGAAGCATTAGCTGATTCGGATGCTCCAGCCTGGTAACGGGAAGTAGCCGTTTTTGCCGGGGAGGTTGGCGCCACCGAGCAAGCAATAGGTGCGAAAAAGACCAATATAACGATCAAATTATTCATTCTTTTTCACACTTTCATTAAGGTAAGCGATTTAAGATGCTGGTCGCGAATTGAGCGTTTCCCAAGGCTGCAAGCTTGTCTGCGCAAAAACTGAACTGCATGATTCGCCAAAGAACGAAACCTTATCGGTAAGTTGCAAACTTTCTAAAGGAATTTGAAGGAGTATCATAACTTTCAATTACTTATGAAAGCAAGATTCGAGTCAAGTCATCACAAGTGTTACCGATAAAAAATAAGGGATGAAAACGAGGGGGCGGCTTGGCACTCTATGCCCCCTGAAACCGAAGACTCTTTATCCGATCATCAATGAGATCGCTGATACGATGAATTATCTTTATTTGGGAGTCTTTTTCCAAAGTCGCCTCTGCAACTCTATCTTTATTCTCCAGGATGACCTCGCTCATGTTGTGAAGGCGCTTCCGAAAGGTCCCTCTCTTCACTTCAATTTCATCTTCGAGCAAATCGATCTGATTCTTACCAATTTTAGAAAATTCACTTCTGTCACCGATACGAAATGAAAATTGTTTCGTGAGCTTCGGATAGATTGCTGTGCAAATGAGATCGTAGAGGGGCGATAACTCATTGGTAGCGCCCCTCATGAGAAGCGAGATATTTTTAGAATGACTATCATTGTTGCCTATGATGAGATTAAAACATATCCAATCGAGGTAGAGATTTATATTTTTGAACCGGGATCTTACTGGGGTTTGAGTCAAGATGAGTCGGTAGTTATCTTTTAAACTTGGCCCACCTTTATCCTCGTATTTTTGTTCGCTCGGAACACCTTGAGCTTGACAGAAATCTTGCTGATGAAGCCTTTTCACAACGCCTTCCAAACTTATCTCTCTGTCGTAGCGATCGATAATAAAGAGTGGATGACGACGTCCGATCATATCGCAGTGTGGCACAGTCAGTCCCACCGCACGCGCGAGTTCCATGCAGTAATATTCGTTGGCTACGGATTCTTTTACTCCAGATCTCCATATTGGAACTTTGATAATATGAGTCGTAGGAGCTGTGCCCAGTGGGATGAAGAGCTTTCCATCCTTGTAAATAGCAGGAAACTTATCTTGGGCACCTGCCAGCGAAAGATAACCATGATCCATACCAGCCAGTACTTCAGCAACAGACTGATGTTGGTCAATTGCTGCATCGATCTTTTCAAGATCGATCTCTTCACCGATCCCAAGAGATCGCGAGTCCGCATTGTTTTCGGCTTCAGGAGTGATGATCAGTGCACCGGCACAATCTCTGCCGAATTTTTCTAGGAAATCGAATGTGCTCGCAATTTTTTCATGTCGCTCGAGAGTTCTGCGAACTTCACCCTCCGGCAGGAGATTCTCGAAAAACGCCAGTGTTGGTTTGTTGCTATATGTTACTGCTGAGAGTGGCAATGCGAGACTTACGGGGAAGGCTCGTGAATGGACGATCCAGTCTTCATCGTAAGCGAACGAATAGATCAGATCGTCATTTCTCGTCAATGTTCCAACCCGGAGGTTGTCGTAAAACACGTTTAGGGTCTGCATCAATCTTCCAATTCCAAACTAAGCTTAAAGCCTAAGAAAGCGGAGAGTTTGAATAGAGTAGAAACCCTTACATCGGATTGGGCGGTCTCTATTTTTGTCATGCCGTTTTTGGCAATCTTACAGTACGCAGCCAAGTCTTTTTGACTCAATCCCAATTGTTTACGACGTCTTTTGATAGCTTCACCAAGTTCTATTGGATTGTTTATATTAACTAATTCCACATAATCCCCTTCAAGAGTGATTTCACCAAAGACATGGTTTCATGGCTCATTTTTCCCCTTATAGAGGGATAATTAATATTTTGCTTAGGTATACTGATATAATCCCTCCAAAGAGGGATTATAAGACAAAGGGATGACAAAAAGCAAGAAATCCCTCTCTAGAGGGATATTGACTAAAATTTCGGGAGCCTATTATCGATCCTGCTATAGGACACGTAGACATTATTTACTGCGCACACTACCGATGGGATGGAAGCCCGTTACGCATTCATTCTGATTCATCCCCTCCACTCACAACGAACGACCGATAAATGTTCCACTGCGGGGCTATCGGTAGACACACAAGACTTAAAATCTTGCGACCGTAAGGTCGTGCCAGTTCAAGTCTGGCTGGGAGCACCACTTCAAATGGCCCTTCGAACTTTTGGTTCGAGGGGCTTTTTGTTATTTCGTGTTTTGAATGTTTTCAGCTTAAAACCATCTATTTTTTATACTGTCGCGCCAGCTCTTTAGATCCTCCGGGGTCAATGCATAGCTCCTAAGTCCTGTGCCATTATCATAGAGCTTTTGTATATCCTTCTTTACAAAGGCAAGAGCTGTTTCCGGCGGGAACTTTTCTGATAGGCCTTCTTTGTACAGTAACTGTTGAATAAGCTTCTTGGCATCAGCCGACGTTAAGCAGCCGCGGACAATGTCAATAACGGCGCGCAAACGGATTCCTGAAAGCTGACTTTTTGCAAGATTGGCCTGCGATATCTCTTCCCGGGTCATTTTAAAGAGAGGAAGCCCTCTCAAGTAAGATTCTAGCCAGAGGAGTTCTAAAGGCCTTGCATCCGCTGTTTCATAGAAATAAACGACGGCTCTGTCGAGTTCCTGCTCCACTACCTCAGAAAAAACGTGAGGGGCCTTTTTTCCTGAGATGAGTGGAATATTTGAAATTAGGCGCGCAGTCCGTTTATTGCCATCGCGAAAAGCTTGAAGGTATGCGACTTGCGAAAAGAGGAAAAAGGCACGTTCAAATGTTTCTTCAATCTTACCGGAGATGACGGCGATCTCGTGCAGGGCTGTCTCGAGGATTTCATAACGAGCCGAAGGCGTGTAGGCGCAGCCAGTAACATTTACTCCACTTCGCCGAACCTCACCTTCAGAATCATCTTTTAAAAGCCCATCCATCAAGATCCTGTGAATCTCTTTAATTGGACCTGACCCCTTCGATAAATCGCCTTCAAAATCGTATTCTTCATCAAGGATCCAACGAGTCAAAGCCTTTGCCGCAGCACTGTGGTTCTTCACTATGAGTTTATTCTCATCACTTGACCCAGCCTCGTCCTCGATAATCGATACGGTTTCGGCCAAGCTCTCGACAGCACCCTCTAAGCGCGAGCTATTGAAGGCAAACTGGTGGAGGAATGTGAGCGCGGCACCGTTCTCGTAAGTCGATCCTATGTCCTGCTCACTTTGCCAGGAGGGCTGGTTTTTTAACAATTCAAGGGAAACCTTAGAGAGGAGGCTTTCGCTTCCTGGCTTGTAGTCCGAAATCCGGGCCGGTTCAAAGCTAGACCAGCCTCTATCCGTAGGTTGAACTGAAAAGTACCGGTCTAAGTAGGGTTTATAGCTTGCAAAGGTATTAAGCGTGGGAATGTCTTTAGGAAGTACCTTCTCTGGCATCATAAAACTGGAGGATAACTGAGTTAACTCTGGGAGAGTATAGAGTCTCGCTTTCGTCGTCCCGCGTTTCTCGATCTGTCCGTCGCTCGCCATAGCAACTAGAAGCCGCTGGAGTGCTTTCTCGCTGCTAAAGATCCTGTGCAAATCCTTATATAGATCTGATTTGGACCTAGGACCTTTGCGAAGTAAAGCGACGATCTTTGCTTTTTGCCGTTCTTCTTTTAGTGCTTTTTCTTGGCTGACCAATGGCTACCTCACTTCTGTCCAAATCTATTTTAGGCCTTCTCATTTAATTTGTAAGCAATATTAAATAAGTCGTTGTTTTTGTTATATAATATGCATTTTATTTGGACAGCTATTTGGACAGCTATTTGGACAGCTA
>JACMOC010000023.1 GCA_014378195.1 Oligoflexus sp.
CGAAATCGTGACGCCTATCGTCGCCAGAAGGGCGATGGGCGCCCAATTCTCCTTAAGGTCTTCGAATTTTACATGGAGAGCCCCTGCAAACAGCAAAAAACTCAGCATTCCATTCATAAGGGATTGACTGAAATCGATTTCTTTCAAGATTCCTTCGACCTGAGAACGGATATCGAAACCGACCGTCCCCAGGGCTAGTAATACAAGTGATACCATGATGGCAACGAACATGAGTCCTATTGTGGTCGGCAGTTTCAAAAAGCGGTGGTTCAAATAAGACGCTGCCGCTGTAAGTGTAACCAGAGCCGCGATGCTCTCGAGAAGGGACATAGGCAATTCCAGAATATGATATTTACCGGGCGGAGACGACTTCCGTGGAAGCTTGCCTTCCGATTTAAAATTTACAGTTTCTATTTCTTGAAATGGAAAAAATAATAATGCATTACGCATCTGACCCTAATAATCCTTTTTGCGCCCCACATCTCTCTCTGTTTCTAGGCAAATGGACTGAGCACTTCACCTACAAGATTGTCGTATCACGCGGTGCGAGTCATGAGGGGGTGGCTAGCTCAGTACCTCATCACCACTTTAGGAATCTTATTAGCTCTCGATATTGTTTTAATCGGGATGCGTTTCCAAGATAGTCAGAAACTGATTAACCGATTTTTCTGCGAGTTTTACAGTAAGCTTGTCGGACCCATTATGGGTGTTATGGGCAAGTTTTCCCAGCATATCAATCAAGTGGCGAAGAACGTCCGGTGATTTACGTCCGTAATAACCAATGACAGGTATGGCCCTTTCTAAGGCTTCGTGAAAAGTGAGCTGAGGAAAAACGACTCGCAGTGTTCCTTTGCTGTCTAAATACTCCCCTCGGACCCGGGGCCTCTGGGTGAGAATCTGCAGTCCGTCTCGGAGGTAATCGATACATTGGATGGCCGTGAATGGATCATTTATTCCAGGGGAAAGAGCTCGAATCGCCATCTCTACAAGCATATCGAATCCGAATCCAGGGTCCTGATCCATCGTTCTTTGTTGACCCAAAGTGAAGCAGTCTTGAATCTTCGCTTTAAACTTTTCCGTCAATTCCGTTGCATGGATAATAACTAGCATTTCGTCGCCTACGACAGCGTACTTACCTATTTTCATTATGATTGAAATGATGATGTCATGTCCTTCTGCCAAGTCTATAAGACGAGTCAGGTCAATCGCTTGAAAATAACCCGAGGTCATGGTGCGAAGGCAAATTTTTTGCCTTGTTCGGGTAGGCAAGGCAGCTGCGTCAGTGAAAAGAGTCAGCACGTCCCTGCTCCTGGAATCTACCGGCTGGGATTCTTCCGGATAGAGGTCCTTCAGGGTCCCCACAAGTTCGATGTTAGTTGAAAACGACAGAAACGATGCTTGAATAGTCAGTGAGACATGATGGATGAAGTAGATGAGGGCAAAGACGCAAAAAATCGCGAGAAGAATGCATATCATAACAGAAAATCGAGGTATGAATTCAGGCCGTCCGGAATCATTTCCGCTATGAACTGAAGGTAGGATGACGAGACAATACACAAACGTCGAAATGAATGTTCCGATAATGAAGTGAAGGGCTCGATCGCGGGTGAAGTTGCGCAGCAATCGGGAACCATACTGCTGAGCAGCCAACGAAAGTATAACGATGGATATGGAGAACGTAACGCCAGCCACAGTTATGATCGATCCGGCCACGACTCCTACGACATCTCTGGCTCCGTCGGTACCTCCGGAAAAGAGATAGGTCCAGTTGGGAAGAACCTTCAAACTATCCGAATAGTCGACCAAAAGTGACAAAAACGCCAACAATCCGGCAAAGCAGGTCATAATACTAGGAATGAACCAGTAGGAATTCCTTATGTGCCTAAAGTAAATGACCAATTTCTTGGGAAGTCTCTGGGCTGAGCTCATAGTCATTGTCCTCGAAAGTCAGAGCCGGAACGGGAACTGAAAATATCTATCCGGGATTAGTTTCAAATCAAACCATTTGTCCGTGACAAGGCAGAATACTTTTAGCTGAAAACATCAATCTTGATTACGCATAAGAGTTGCTGAAGTTCTTCTGAATGCTCACGAAAAGATTTCAATCAAGCTATCCATCTCGGTATCGAAAAGTAGTTTATTGGTATATATTCAGGAGAAATGAGTACGGGTTACATCCGAGCGCAGCTTGAAGACTTCGCATTACCGATATATCGCCCGCGCTAATTTTTAAGGCAAACTGACGAGAGGTTGGACGGAGTCAAGAGGCTTCCCAAACGCGATTGCAAACGCATCGACTTGAGCACATATCCAGCTTCATATCGTGCACCAAATCCCTCACTCGCCTGGGTGCTAAATTCCCTGAAATATTCGTAAGGTTTCCCTCTTATTGTTTCTCATCTTTTGATGGATTTGGATCATTTCCATAACTGTTTGGATTTGAGATCTTCCCATCTTCTTTATGAGGTATGAGTTCCAGCCCCTGATTCCTTGCAATTACTCGGGCGCGATCCATTACTTTCTCTTTTTCTTCCGATGTCACGGAAGCTCTATCGTTCTCGGGATTCTTTGCTTGCCACTTTCCATCCTTTCGCTTCGTGATATGAATCTCATTGCGGCTCATAGTATTCCTCTTTCGTGGAAACAATTAAATTGCCTTAAGTGAATTGCTAATTCTCTAATTCAAAGGAAAATGTTCAATCACGGTTATCACATGCATTTCTCAAAAATATTCTTTTTGGAGTCGCTCCTCCTTCGTTCGTCCAACGCTCTAATGCATCAGTTTCAGATTCCGTCGAAAGCTTAGATTGATATCTTTCAGATTTTTCCAAATTGTCACCTAGCTCTTCCTTCATAAATTTATCCCTAGATGAGTTCATAGTTATGAAAATATGGTTACCTTTCTCCTGTTACGACGCCGATGCCGCTCACAACATTCTCAATGCCAGCTACCTCAGCAGCCGTATTTTCGACGATTTCGCGTTCGGCCTCTGAGCGAACAGGGCCCTTTAGGACGACATATCCATCTCGCGTTATTATTTTAACGTTTTGTACATAAACAGATAAATCACTTCTCCCTATAATCGACCTTCGAATTTTACTCGTTATAGCAATGTCGTTTCTACTATTACCTTGCTGGTCAGCCGATAGTCGGGGATCTCCGTCTTGCAAACGGTTAATTCTCGAATTGTCAGCTGCTACGCTTAACGCTTTTGTGCGAGATGATAGCCGAGAAACTTCGGAGTGTGTTGTATCTAATTCATCAATCGTCTCAGATCCTTGATTTAAAACTTCAGCAGTTTTTAGATCCCTTTGCGCACCTTTCTTGGTATTCTGTTTTTTACTCAATGTCGTTCCATCGGCTGAAGCGTCATGCATTTTGGGACTATCTATGAACTCTATCTTTTGCTTCTCATCGCTAACTGAACCCGTCGTACCGGCAAACGGAAGCGATTGGACAGGGTAAAGTTCCTCTTCTGAACCTAATATTTTAACGTCGTTCGTAGAGCAGCCCGTCTGAAGACAGACTGTAAATATTAAACCTCCCAATCCAATCATCCACGGAAGATTTCGTCTTCTCATTTTCATATTTCTCCTCACCTATAATGTCGAATTAGAATTCGCCCGCTGCACGATGCTCGACTTTTAATTCTGCTAAGCATTGTGATTCACACTATCACATAAAACGAATTATGCGTGAACAGCAAGCATGCCTTCATTTGGTCTTGTCCAAAAGATATGATTTGAAGTATGTGCGCAATAGCAAGGATTCACCAGGGTAGCCGACAGACATACGGCAGCCCGCGAATGCATGAAGCCCTTATTACTGAAAACCTCGCTTGCAGTCCTACACGCGTGGAACGTCGCATGAAATCTATTGGAATTCGAACTAAGACAAGGTGAAAAATCCGTGAAATAACGGACTCAACGAGGAATGTGCAGCAATTACTGGACCGTAATTCAATTATGCATGTTTCAGAGAATCATGAGTATTAACTCGTGGACGATAGGGGCCTACATAATAACCCGTGTTCTCCTCCGATAATAAAACCACAATCAACTTCAGTGAGTAACGCGCTACAACCATAAAATCGATTCTCTTGAATTCGGGAATAAATGGGTAAGCTTCGCTAGGCAGGCACGATCCTGTGTTAGCTAAGGAGGAGTTTCCTATCTATATAACAAAAATGTACGCATGATATTTTCGATTATAGACAGCAAACAGAATAACGGAGCAAACATGAGTCTCATAGGAAAGATCGCCTTAGTAACGGGAGCCGCACAAGGAATTGGTCGCAGCATTGCATTGCGTTTGGCTAGCGACGGAGCTGACATCGCCCTAGTGGATTTGAATGAAGATCGCATGTTTACGGTTGCAGAGGAAGTGAAGTCCTTAGGTCGCAGAGCAACAGTATTCCGCGCTAACGTCATGAATCGAGAGGAAATATTTGCTGCCATAAACCATGCAGAGAAAGAACTGAAAGGCTTTGACATTATGATTAATAATGCCGGGATCGCCCAGGTTCAGGAATTTGCTAAGATCACTCCTGAAGAAGTCGAAAAAATTTTTGGCGTCAACGTTTATGGAGTACTTTGGGGTATTCAAGCAGCTGCAATTAAATTCCAGAACCGTAAACAGAACGGTAAGATAATAAGTGCATCCTCCATTGCTGGGCACGAAGGTTACCCTTTGTTGGGTGCTTATTCCGCAAGTAAGTTTGCAGTGCGAGCGCTAACTCAGGCCGCGGCGAAGGAATTTGCCGTTCACGGCATAACCGTCAATGCTTACTGTCCAGGAGTCGTCGGCACTGACATGTGGGTGGCGATAGATAAGCGCATGGCTGAGATTACTGGCGCTAAAATTGGTGAAACCTACGATAAATATGTAAATGGTATCGCCCTTGGTCGCGCTCAAACTCCTGAGGATGTTGCAGCATTTGTATCTTTCCTTGCAGGGCCCGACTCCGATTATATGACTGGCCAGGCACCGCTTATCGATGGCGGTCTCGTGTATCGATAAAAGGTGCGTAACGATCTGCCCTTACTACTTGCAAGTCTCATCACCCCTCAAATGGCTGTCTTCGACCATTTATTCATGTTGATGGGAAGTTGTTTAAGCACATCATCCGATAAGGATATACATTCGAAGTCTTCCTAAATTGCCTTTATTTATCTATGATTTCGGAGCCGGGGTCAGTTAATTCAGCTTTTGATTCACCGACTTGACATTGAATAGCATTGAATCAAAAGTGACAAGAGACACTCGGTATTGAAATGCGATGTGCCTGAGTTAATAAAAATGAATCTAACTTTTGACCTGTTGTCAACGCGTTGAAATGGGTAGAGGAAATTTCTATCTGTGGCTCAGGGTTGCTATGCGAATGACTCCCGTTCGCTTAATTGCGTGTTGTCACGGCAGTGGCCGGAAATGGCAGTAAACAATGTATAGGGTGGTGTCGATGTCACGACGATCAAATGGATGGATGTTGTTTTGCATCGTTCGATGCTTACTAGCAGTATGGTGCTTGTGGCCAAGGTCGCAAGTCCTGGGGCAAGGTGAACAGGCTGAACCTAATAAAGTATCAGGAATCGAGGCCGGTGAAATCGCGGTTTCTCCTGCCGCAAAAAGAGTGGATGTCCGACCTACAGCGCCTGATGTAGAGATCAAGAGACGTCTTCAAAATGTACTAGAAGCGACTACTTGGTTTCAAAGCCCTCGTGTGGAGGTAGAGGAGGGCGTAGCATTTCTAAGCGGGACGACATCATCCAATGAATTGAAGAAATGGGCCGGTGACCTCGCACAAAATACTCAAGATGTTGTTGCCGTCGCTAATCGGATCGAAGTGTTAGAAGGCTCCCCATGGGATTTTGAGCCTGCATTGAAAGGGCTTCAAGAAATTTGGCAAGACTTTACTGGGTCAATTCATTTTGCCATTTTTGGATTCTTTGTACTGGCGCTTTCCCTTGGAGCAGGTTTGCTAGCAACGCGAGGTGCGAAAGCGACTTTTTTAACTAGGATCAGGGCGCGATTGCTCCAAGATGTCCTTTCCCGAGGAATAGGAGTGCTGGTTTTTTTATTGGGAGTCTATGTTGTGCTTCGAGTCTCAGGCCTCACACAACTTGCGCTGACTATCGTGGGAGGAACAGGTCTTTTTGGCTTGGCGGTCGGCATTGCCTTCCGTGATATCACGGAAAATTTTTTAGCCAGTATTTTTTTAAGTATGCAAAAGCCGTTTGAGACTGGCGATCTCGTTGCTATCTCAGGTGTGACTGGCTACGTCCAACAGTTAAACGTCCGAACTACTGTATTGATGACTCTCGACGGCAATTTAGTTCAGATTCCAAACGCGACCGTC
>JACMOC010000024.1 GCA_014378195.1 Oligoflexus sp.
ACTAGTGCTTCGGCATATAGATATTAAGGCATAATGTACTTGAACGTCCTTCGAGCTTTCTCCCTCGTAAACTTCCAATTGATTTTCCTGGAGTTTAGATTTGCTCGGATCGTCCACGCCAAACTTCTCTTTTTCAAAGTAGTAATAGAGGCGATCCGATCTTTGCCCAAGCATTCTTTCGAATACATACTGATTTGGGTTTCTGCCTGGTTGAGCCAGCTCGCGTGCTTGGGCGTATAATGAATTTCGAAGCGAGACCAAAGATTTGCCCCTCTTTTAGGCCCGAGATGATTTAGAAGAGATTTTTCCCTGTGAGTATTCAAATTGTCCATTATCAGATGAATCTTCTCAGCATTAGGATATCGTCTGCCGATTTCTTGAAGGAAAGCCGCGAACTCAATAGCCCGGCGACGCTTCGTAATAGTCACGAAATGCCGGCCTTTTTTCGGTTCAATGGCACAGAAGGCGACAGCAGTTCCTTTGCGTTTGTATTCGTAATCTTTTCGACCTATCTTTTCAGGTTTGGGAATCTTCGATGTTGAGTTTATATTCTTAAGGAGTTGGATGGGTTTCTCATCCAAGCAAATCACTGGCTCCTTTGAACTGAGAGGGCGTTCATAAGTCTCAAGAACATCTTCCATTCGCTCAATGTATTCGTCATTCAGTTCCGCCACGCACCACATTTTTTTCCCGCCACGGCTTTAGCTCATGGCGATGCATAATACGGCGGATTGTTTCTTCGCTGACTGTCTCAACAATGCCTCGATTTATAGCTTCCTCAACAATAATTCGTAAAGACCATCTCGAAAATCCCTCTGGAGCCTTCGAGCAAATCATTGCTACTATTCGAGCTTCCATCTTTTCATCTATCAACTTTGCTACGCCGGCCCTTGGTAGTTCGTAAAGAGCAGTTTCCAGATCACTTTCAAGATATCTATTCGCAATGCGCCTCGCGGTGTCTCTTCCTATTCCAAGTGCCTCTGCGCATTCTGTCGTCGTTTTACCTTCGTCCAGAAGAAGCAGGGTGCGAGCGCGTTTGAATACTCGAACCGAAATCTGACCTTTGCTCAACATCCGCCTAAGAAATAGGCGGTCCGCTTTTGACAATGAAAGCTCCAGTGGAGGTCGACCTACGGGAGCAGTTTTATTTCTTGTTTTCATTTAGCTATTAAAGCAGAATGCTAATAATTAGCAAGAACTATTTGCCTTAATATCTATATGCCGAAGCACTAGTGTCAATTTCTTTGAAAACCCCAGGCCTCTCCACCTATCTTTTGGAATATCCCATTCTTTTTTCGGTTTGACTGCCTGGGACTCTTCGCAGTTTTCCTTTCGATGTGAAATGAATTGGACCTTCCAGGCTGGACACGATTTTTTCGTACGCAATGCTCTGACATAGTACCCCACAGCCATGCTCCTTATGATACTGGAGTGCTTATCGGCGTGAATGTCTATGCAATCAATTTGCTTATTTGGATGCGGGACGAATCCCGCATCCATTTTGCGAAGAGCGCATGAGCAACGATTGAAAAATTAGCGAGTTAGATTTGATAAGAAAATTTGAAGTTCTTCTTGCGCCAGCGATGGTCGTCTACCTCGTCCGATTCAGACGAGGTTTTTGACTGTAACTATTTGGTATGTTTGGGAGAAAAGTGGAGGTGGCGGGAATCGAACCCGCGTCCGAACCTGGGCAAACAAAGGCTGCTACACGCTTAGTACCGTTATGTTCCTCTTACTCCTGACCCGCACGGCCATTGATCAAGAGTCGCAACCTGATTGAATGTCCTTGGAGCTCAACAGGTGGATAAGCTCTTCAGTAAGCTACAGGATAATACAGTTCTCGAACGGCCGTAGCAGCAGATCGATCACCGGTCGCTTATATTAAGCGGCGAGAGCGTATGAATCGTTGCCGATTATACAATTTGAAACGCGTTTATAACCGGGTCACGTTTCCATCCCGGACGTGCTCCTTAAAATCGACTTCCAAACCCGTCGAAACCAGTGCACCCCCAGATATTCCGCTTTTCTATCAGGCCAAAACCCAAAGGAACTGCGGTCTATAGTTATGATACGGAACGCTCAATTATGCAAGAGCCCTTTTGACAAGGCAGTGGCCTTGAATTCTAACATGACAAATCGACATCATACGCGCAGTTCTGTGATCATATTTATCAACGCCGTCTGGTCGATAGGCTTACTCAAAAAGTCCGTGTAACCGGCCGCAAGACAGCGCTCGCGTTCTTCTTTCATCGCATGGGCCGTGAGGGCAATGACAGGTTTGGTAAACCCTTTCGCACGCAGATCCATCACAGCTGCATAGCCATCCATGCGTGGCATTTGAACATCCATGACCACAACATCAAATTCCTCCGAAAGCGCCTTCTTAACGCCCTCGGCCCCATCCGACGCCATCACCACAGTTGCACCCGCCCGGGTCAACAGAACCCGCAGGAGCAACTGATTATCCGGCGAATCCTCAACTACCAGAACACGCATCGCCTCAAGCAAACGATTTGCCGCAGCGCGTGACCGAGCAGGCACGGTTGTAAATCCGAACTCGGACCCACGAATCATCTTCGAGTCTTTCGTGATGGCGACTCTCAAATGAGCGATGAACGTACTCCCCTTACCGAGCTCGCTCTCCTCGAGCCAGAAGTCGCCGCCCATGGTCTCGCAGAGCTTTTTCGTCAGAACAAGGCCGAGCCCGGTTCCACCAAACTTACGAGTCGTCGACACATCCGCCTGGCTGAAAGGCTGAAACAACTCTGCCGCCTGTTCGGGCGAGATGCCCCGTCCCGAATCCTTCACCCGGAAAGTCAAGATCTCCGCCTCATAGCGAACACACAATTCCACGCTGCCCTTGCGCGTGAACTTGATGGCATTTCCCACAACGTTATTGAGAATCTGCCTCATCCGAGTCGGATCACTATTCACGGGATCAGGAATCTCTGTTTCGGTCATTACTTTAAAATCGATGCCGCTTTCTCGTGCCTTAAATCCCATAAGTGAGGAGAACTCAGCCAGGACCTCGAGGAGCGAGAAATTTATATTCTCGATCAGCATCTTGCCCGCTTCGACTTTTGAGAGATCTAATATATCATCAATAATTCTTAAGAGTTGCGTCGAATTTCGCTCGATCACACCTAGATAGGAGTGGGTGTCGTCACGCGAGAGATCTTCATCTTTCAAGAGTTCAACAAATCCCATGATCGCACCGAGAGGGGTACGTATCTCGTGAGACATATTCGCGAGAAACACGCTCTTCGCTGTGTTCGCCAGCTCTGCCGCGCGGTAGGCGTCTTCTTTTTCGCGCGCGAGTTCTTTTGAATCGGAAATATCCGTGCACGTCCCGTACCAACGCTCAATCGCGCCAGCATTACTATACACAGCATGGGCGCGCACCAGATGCCACCGGTAAGTCTGATCCCCGTCGCGGAGTATACGGAATTCCACCTGATAGTCATCCCCCGTCTCGAGGCAATGCATCCATACAGGCAAAACGCGAGGAACATCGTCCGTATGCAAACCATCAAGCCAGCGCTCAGGCTGCGAGTGGCCCAGGTATCCGCTCGCTCTTAGGTTGAAATAATCCAGCACCCCATCAGGCCTTGCCGTCCAAACGATCTGCGGCATCGCATCGGCTAGAGTTCGGAAACGTCTTTCGCTTCTTTGCAGGTTTTCTTCGTACTTTCGTTGATTCGATATGTCTTCGGTTACCAAAATAATATTGGTCGGTTTGCCATTGGCATCGCGGTTAAGGGATACCGAATCTTTCACCCAAACTTCGTTTTTGTCCGGCTGAACATAACGTTTCTCGATTTGAAAAGACGAGACCTCACCATTGATCAAGCGATCAAGTTCCATGCGCTTTTGCATGACATCGTCGACATGCGTGATATCGAGGACACTGAACGCCTTGAGATCCTGGACGAATCGACCTGCAACTTTCTCAAAAGAATGATTAACCTCTTGAAAGCGTCCATTCAGGTCCGTTAAAGCGAGCCCGACGGAGCTATGAGTGAAGGTCGCCTGAAAAATAGCGTCCCGCGCCCGGGTTTCGATCTCGGCTTTTTTTCGTTCCGAAATATCTAACATAAGCAGAAGGGCTTCGTCATCGTGACCGTAGGCAGCGGGTATCGTGCGTGTATAAGTTGCGACATGAAATTCTTTGTCCTCGACTTCTACCCGATACTCCTCTCCGTTCAACGACTCGCCTCGACAAGCTCTCTCTGACGGGATCTCATCGCGCGGCACCAAGGCATCGTGAGCGTCATAGAAGTTGACTTTACCGGCCCCATGGCGTTCGCCTGGTAGGGTATTTGATAAATGAATAGGAAACATCTCAAGGCCGGTTTTGTTCACGAACTTGATACGATTGACCTTGGGATCGGTGAGTATGAGTGATACAGGCAAAGCATCCAGAACGGAGTATAACCATTTCTTTTGATTCTCCGATTCGACGCGTGCCCCGACTTTTTCGGTGACTTCAATAAACATGACCGTCGTACCGACGATTTTATCGCCTTCCTTCAGTGGCTGGAATACAAAGTCAAAAAAACCTTCGCGTTTTGCGCCCTTTGGAGGCGAGAAATATGCTTTGAATTCGCGTCCGACGTAAGGCTGTCCAGTCTGATAGACTGTATCCAAAATTTCGATAAGGCCCTGATCGATCGCTTCTGGGACGACACCGCGGACTTTCTGGCCTAAATAATCCCGAGATCCTATGACTTTCACATACTCATCGTTTACATACTCAAAAATATGTTCGGGCCCGGAAAAAATACACATTCCGGCAATGGCATTATCCACAAGATAGAGAAGCTTTTGTTTTTCAAGCGCCACATCCCGTTGAGCCCGCGACGTCATGTCTTCGAGAATCTTGTGTTCCGTCACATCGCGGAAGACAAGCACAACGCCGGTTATAGTGCCTCGATCGTCTTGAATCGGGGCCGCGCTATCGTCGATCTCAAGTTCTGTACCGTCTTTGGCGATGAGGAGCGTATCTTTATCAAGCAATTGAACTGTCTGAGTTGATAAAACGGCTTCAACCGGATTTTTGGCAGCCGTACGCGTGGTTTTGTTAATGATGTGGAAAACGTCGAGGAGCGGTTTGCCGAGTGCTTCCTCGAGGGAATATCCGGTCAGAGCTTCGGCAACTCTGTTCATGAAAAGAACAGGGTTACCTGGCTTCGCCGAGACTGAGATGACCCCATCCCCTATGCTTTTCAGCATAGTCGTAAGTTCGTCTGAACTGCGCTTCAGTTTAGCTTCAGCACTATCGCGGTCAAGACGTTCGACGTTGCGATCGATGACGACCCCAAGGCTGCCGTGAATAAGGTTGATAAAGGTCTGTTCATCGACAGTTAAGGTATGAGCATCCGGATAACAGATCGTTGAAATAACGAAAGTATCCGCCTTAGACGTTGGTACAATAGTAACGAAGGTGGAAGCAAATCCATGATTACGCGCTAAATCGCCAAATTTCTGCGTGTCGGCCTCTGACAGCTGTCTCGCCTTTGAGCTGGGATCTGAAGCATTCAACTTCGCCGCGGCGGCGCCTAAGGCTGTTGTAAAATCCTCAGGTAACGAGGGCGCGAAGTTTTTTACCGTGCCTCGATCGATATAACTCAAATTCACGGCCGCGGCGTTGCCGAGGACCATTTCAAGTTCGTTGGTCGCCATCCCTATAAGCTTGCTAAGGGGGGCGTTGCTCAGTGCGATATCGAGAGCGTATTTATGTCCTTCCAGGAATTTCATTTGCTCCGGTGCCATAGCCCCCGCGATGCGCGAAGCCTCCGCCAAGACAGAGTCCTGAGTAAGGAGCATAGGACTAGACGATTCTAAAATGGGCGCTAGAAATTGTTCCGAAGCGTTCAATAAAACACCTTCGATAAACCGACTGAACAGGCGCAAGGTCGCGCTGCTTAAGGTCCCAACCTTGTCGCTGAAATCGAGTATGGTTTCGCGCAGTAGTGCAAATTCCTGAGCCAGGTTAGAGAGGTTGTAGTCCGGGCTCAAGGACCTTTGAAAGCCGTGGCTGCGCGCGATCGTCATTCCTTTTACGAAGTCTTGCCGCGTATCACCATCACCAAAAACGTCGATTAGACGGTTTAGTATCTGCGGAATATGATCACGAATGAATGAGACCGATTCGTCACGTGCCGCTGGAACATGTCTTTGGACGGCTGCTATCCAAGTTCTTTCTATATCCAGTTTATTCATCTTGACCACGCTTGCGAAATCATGGTCGGTAAGAACAGGCCCTGAATGCATAATTTTTTCTCAACATGAGTGGGACCAGACAGGAAAGACGGTACTTAAACGAAGTAGCCGCCTCACATGTTCGCTGGATAGCAGAACAGTGCTATGAAACTAGCCTTTGAGACTCTAGGAATAGGGCATAGCCTCCGTCGCGGCAAGTGCTATTTAAATGTTTATACCCATAATTTCGTGTGTTTTTTTGTGGGCTCGAGCCCACAAATAATATTGCCTCTGTATTCAATGACATAGCATGCCTGGGTTCGCAATTTACCCCCCACAGTTTTCGGGAGGATTTTCAGATTCGTGGGCAGTTATCTTATGTTACACTAGGAAAAGTTCACAGCAACAAGAGTCTTTTTGGCGAGATATGGAGCCTAGCCTTGAGTGAGGCCGAAAACAAATTCTTCACGGACCAATCGCCCTTGTCTCATGGCGAAGAAGGCCAGCGCTCGTCCGAAATCTTTGTACCGAGCCCCATCTCTAGCTTTGACGAAGACGATACTCGGGCAACCGAACAGCATCTTAGCTTTTCGTGTCCTGTGGACCATTCGGGAGCTGCGGTTCATGTGCAGGGGTGGGCCGGTATTCACAGTGAGTTCCCGCCTGTCATTTTGGTTCACGACTTAGGCGAAAACTCCGACTTCTATGCGCCTGCCGCCCGAATACTCGCGGATCGAGGGTTTCAGGCTTACTGTTATGA
>JACMOC010000025.1 GCA_014378195.1 Oligoflexus sp.
GATACAACCAAACCGTGATATGAATGCGGCCCATGGCGCCACTTCTCATCTCCGTACTAAACAGTCGAAAAACTACACTTGGACCAAGGGTATCGGCATGAAGAACTACGCGATTGCCGGAACCAAGGCGCTCGTCAAAAAGCAAATCATGAAACTTGCTTACAAGATCTAAACCAACCAGATGAGAGTGGATGCCGATGTTTAAGAATAAAGTCATCGTTATTACGGGAGCGTCCAAAGGTATAGGTCGCGAGATGAGCCGTGCGTTGGCGCGCGAAGGTGCTCAGCTTGCGCTTATCGCACGCGGAGTCGATGCATTGACCGATGCACGCCTTCAAATCCTAGAGGAATCACCCGATTGCAAAGTTGAGGTATTCCCCTGCGACATCACGAATGCAGCAATGGTGGCCGCCACCGTTGAAGCCATCGCGCAGACCTTCGGTTCAATTGACGGCTGTATCAGCAACGCCGGCTATTCCTACCCGCAGTACTTTGACCAGACACCGATCGTCGAATTTGAAAAACAAATTCAGACCAATTATTTAGGCGCTGTTTACCTCATAAAATCCTGTAAACCCTACCTCAAACCGGGCAGCTTTATAGCTGTGACTTCGTCTGTCTTGGGTTACATGGGATGTTTTGGGTACAGCTCCTACGGTCCCTCGAAATATGCACTCCTTGGGCTTGCGGAAACTCTGCGTCAGGAGTTCGCATTCGACAAGATTCAGGTCTCTGTGCTTTGCCCGCCGGATACACTTACGCCTGGCTACGAACTTGAAAACCTCACGAAGCCGAAAGAAACAACCTTACTGTCTCAAGGCATAAAAGCCCTCGAGCCGGAAGAGGTTGCCTCGATATTCTTGAAGGGTCTGCGCAAAGGCAAATTTATCATTAATTGTAATATGGAATCCGAACTTATCTTTCGATTCAAGATGATGGCGCCGGAAGCCTACTACAAAGTAATCATGTCTCAACTGAAAAAAATCAAAAAAAAGAATCCAATCTAATCAGCCTTCAAACACTATAGACGCCTCGCCTGCTTCTATTCGTCCGATAATCTCAGCATGGGCAAATCGAGCTTTAATTTTCTCGAGAACTGCCTGAGCCGACGATTGAGGAACCGAGAGAAGCAGGCCACCAGACGTTTGAGGATCAACGCAGAGCCACCTTTGAGAGGCGGTCGCCTCACTATAACTGACGTTGTCATCCACATAAGCAGCGTTGGAATAATGAGCTTTATTAAGAATTTCTTCATTTAAACATTCCATCGCCCCCGCTAAAACAGGCAGACTGCTGAGTCGGATGGTGGCCTTAACGCCGCTTGCACGGCACATTTGCAAACAATGTCCTGCTAATCCAAAGCCAGTCACGTCAGTCGCAGCGTTGATCTTGTCCCCCATTATAAGGTCTCTGACCTGATTTAACTGCGTCATGCTTTGAATCGCTTCATCTATCCATTCCGAAGAAGCTTTTTTCGATTTGAGTGCACTCATCAAGGTCCCGGTACCAAGTGCCTTGGTAAGAATGAGGGCATCACCCGCCTTCGCTCCCGCATTCGTCCAGGCTTCGGATTTATCGACAAAGCCAGTAACCGAGAACCCAAGCTTCAACGTTTCGTCATCAATGGAGTGTCCCCCGCCGAGACAGGCTCCCGCCGCGGTGATCCTCTCCAGCGCGCCTTCCATAAGCGGCTGAAGGAGCTCTAAAGGCAAATGAGCTGTAGGAAACGCAAGTATGGTCAGGGCAACCTTGGGCTCCCCCCCCATAGCATAGACGTCGCTTAAAGCATTGGCTGCGGCTATCGCCCCAAAGCTTCGGGCATCATCAACGATGGGTGTGAAAAAATCCAGGGTCTGAATCATATAGCGGCCATCGCCAAGATCCCAAAGACAGGCGTCGTCCATCGTCTCCGTGCCGACTGCTAATGAAGCAGGTTTGGGAATAGAAAGATTCTGCAGGACTTTTCTCAGTTGCCCAGCGGGTAACTTCGCTGCGCATCCACCTTTTTTTACTGTCTCGGTTAGACGTATTGGCTGCTTATCCATTCGCGACATTCCTCATAATTGCCTTTAAAGGCGACTTTTCGATGATTCCGTGCACTTGCATGGTCATAAGCCCGATCGTAATAGTCAGAGAGCAAAATTTCGATCCAGGCTTTGTGATTTACAAACGTCTGCTCATCCCTAGAAAATCCACTACGAATAAGTTTTATGATCTTATCCGTCAATGCACCTCCAAGTTTTCGGCTTAGCGCCAGCACGCTTTCTGCCAACTGATCGGCAAGACCTATAGGGTTAATTCCGTGTTGAAGGGGTTCCACCACATAGTCTTTATAAATAGTTTCGCTTCGATCCGCGAGACTTGCCTCCAGCTGCACTATGGGGCTGGAGCTCATCGATCGAAAGAGAGACTCAGGTAAATGGAGCCGGCCAATGACCTTGCTCTCGTCCTCGAGCAGAATTGGACGGCTATGATGTCGAAGGCCGAGGCTCATCGCATTTTCAAACATGGCCTGAGACGGCTGACACCGACTTATCATTTTTCCGAAACTGCTTCCTCGGTGCGCCGCAAGATCTTCAATGTCAATTTTTTCTCGAATTTGTATGTGTTTAAGAAGCTCCGTTTTGCCAGAACCGGTTCGCCCCGAGAGGATCAGAAAAGAGCGGGGTTTTAGAAATTCGCTCATCAACTCCGCTCGTATCGCTTTGTAACCACCCTCTATTCTCACGGCCTCGCGGCCCGCAGCTTCTATCCATTCCGTCGCAAATTGAGAACGCATACCACCTCGCCAGCAGCAGACCAGCAAGGGACTATCAGGATGTAACGATCCGATATCGACCCATTCGGCGACCCTCGCATCACGCTGGGGATCGACAAGTTTATGCCCAAGGGCAATTGCATTCTGCTGCCCTTCGACTTTATAACAAATTCCGACAGCATGTCGCTCAAGGTCATTGAGTATAGGGGCGTTTTTCATGCCTGGTACTGAGGCTTTGCCAAACTCACCTTCGGAGCGAACATCAACCGAAGGATGAGTTCCGGAGAGAATCAGGTCGACTGCTTCTGATGATGAGATTAATGAAACCAAATCTTTCTATCCCCCTTTACTCAGATTTCCTACAGATTTTGCATCCAGGGCTTGGCTCGATAGCGATCCCAGGCGTCTGGCAAAATTGTTACAACAGGGCCTTTGACTTTTCCGCTGCTGGCAATCCTCAGGGCGACCGCGACGTTGGTACCCGAAGATCCGCCTACCAAGAGCCCTTCCTCACGAATCAAACGCTTCACCATGGCAAAGCTTTCTTCATCGGAAACAGTCTCAGCCCAATCAATTTGTTCACAGTGGAGATTGGCGGGCGGCTCACTCGCTCCAATCCCCTCTATCGCATAGGATCCATCCATTCCGAGAACCCCTGTGTTAATCAACCCGGCAAGGCTGGAACCCAGCGGATCAGCCAACACAATTTTGACATCGGCAAGTTGCTCTTTCAATCGCCGCGCAACACCTGAAATCGTCCCACCTATTCCGGCACCTGCCGTAAAAACTCCCACGTTTGATCGAGTCTGATCGAGGATTTCCTGTCCGGTTGTCACCTCGTGCGTGCGGACATTAACAGGATTGCAAAATTGATCGGTCAAATACCAACCATTCTCCTCCGCCAGCCGCTTAGCCACATTTTTAAAATTATCGACACTGGATAGGGGAGCGTTTGGTGTGACAACGACGCGAGCGCCCATCGAGGTCAAAGCCAATCGTTTATCGACCGACATCTTCTCGGGCATGACACAGACTAAGTTGTAGCCACGCGCAGCCGCAAGGAGTGCAAGACCAATTCCCGTATTTCCCGCGGTCGCTTCAACCAGAGTCATCCCTGGCTTAAGTCGACCGCTCTCCTCCGCATCGAGAATAATGGCTTTGGCCAATCGGTCCTTTACCGAGCCTCCGGGATTCAAATGCTCGCACTTTACGAAGATGGGTACTGACAAGCCTCGCCCAATGTGCTGTAGACGCACCAGAGGGGTATTACCTATAAGGTCGATTAAACTTGTCGTCATTACGGAAGCTCCCACCTCACTGGCACCAGGAGCTTAGGAGACTATAGGAAAATGGATCGCGAGGCAAAGCCTGAGAAAAATTGTTCGCGATCAGCCCGCACCCCCTTCGTCCGGGTGTGCAATGGTCTAATTCGAATCACTTCCACTCACTTTCATTACCATACAATTTCTCAGATCAAATTGTGACCCTTCGGCGAGCAGGTGCAGGTTAACGCCTGATAAAGCCAGATCTTGGTCTGCGTCGTCATCTCTATCAGGAAGGCCGTTCAAACCTTTCCCTATGTCGAGAACAGTGAAGGAACCGTCCCCAATAACGGAACAAACATTTTTCGTAACGACTATAGAGGTATTCTCATCGATACCAATCGCGAGAAAATGAGGGTTACTGGCGATCGCTGATAACAAACGATTGGTTCGACCACGTTGAGAAAAGTGTTGATCGACAATTACACCCGGCAGAATGTCTAAACCAGCACCGAGTTTCGTCTGTCCAACGGTAGCTGTCTCGGCAGCGGACCCTGCGATGATCGTCCGTATGGAAAACACCAACGATCTCATTGCTCATATTTCCCCCTTGCAGGCGACTTCGCAGACTTTTGCTGATGTGTTTACAGAGAGTCCGCACGCATATCTGACAGTGAAAGCCTTGATTGATCGTTTCGATTATGCATCACTTCCCGGCTGGGTTCTTCTGCTTTCGCGCGACGGATTTACACGTAAGATAGGACAAGCTGTCGACGAACAAAGCGACGTCGATTTTTTCGAGCGTCTCGGCCCAGAAATAACCGACTCCGATGATCTTCCCAACATCGCTGTGCAATTGACGAAACTGCTCTTTTCCCATATCAGCAACTCGTACGGCTGTACTTACATGACGCTGCTCCAGCAAGGACAGCAACCTCTGATGCCGCAAAATGAAAACTGATTAAACCACCTTTGCATATCAACACTCCTGGCGATCTCCAGGAGTGCTTTTTTAGAGAACCGGCAGCGGCCCTGATAAAAGTCCGAATGCGGCGCCGAGCTTAGTTCCCGTTCTCAACTTCCTCACCAAAATTACTTTCCTTCCATTGAGATAAATAAATTTATTCTCCTGACTTTCAGGGACTTATATCGATCTCAATCGTTTTTTGAAAATTCCCTCTTGCATCAGAGTCGGAACCCGTCTAGAAACCGAATGAACGTTCATTCAATTCACGAGTGGATAGTCGATGCGAAGCCAAGCGCATGATTTTTAAGACAATACCTTCAAGGAGCTTTTATGAAAATTCGGTCAATCCTCGCCACCCTACTCTTGTTTGGCGCGATACCTCAGGCAAAAGCTTCTGATTATCAGGGAGCAACCTTTCGCGATGTCTGGTCTGCAGCCCGTGAGAACCCCTATAGCGCACTCCCTGAGACAAAAGTCACCGTTGGAAGCTTCTACCACTTCCTGTCAGACAAGCTGCAGCAAGCCTCAGAACGAACTCTGAGCGACCACAGTGATGTGCTGCCTTATTTCAACAAACTCCTTCACCCGAATGCCATCTGTTTCGCCGGCACATGGAACATAACGGAACAAACGCCTTACAGCGGATACTTTAAACAAAACTCCAAGGGCCTGATCATCCTCAGAGCTTCCGCCGCTCTTTCCGAAATTCACCGCGGCGAAAAACGTGCCTTCGGCATTGCTGGCAAGATTTTCCCCACGGAGAATCCAGATCACCAAGAACCTATGAAAACAGCGAACTTCTTTGTCATCGACAATCTCGGCGGTACCTATACCCCGAACTTCCTCGACACAGAGTTGACTAACGATATAACCAACATTGACTTCAAAGCTGCGAACATAGGCCAGACCGGAATCCTAGCCGCTGCGGTCAAAGCCTTTGGCTTCGCTGATCGGGTCACAGGTCGCATTCTTACCGTTCGTCAGCTTTATGAGATTTCGAATCTTGGTGAGAGTGCGGATGCAAAAATTGTCACGCCGCAATACATCAAACTGCAGGGCGAAGCTGGGCCACGCACCGAATATAGCGACTTTCGCGATGATTTGAGACTTGATGCCAACAATGGTGTGATTCGTTTCGACATTTCCGTAGCCGCCGACGGCTCACTTGGCAAAGCTAAAAACTGGTCAAAAATAGGCTATATCGAACTCACGGAAGATTCGCTTGCAGAAGGTTGTGACCATCGCGTGCATTTCCACCACCCAGAATGGAAAAACGATATCAACTCCCATTGATAGTCTAAGATCTTGATATAGGTTCCGGTGACCCACCCTTTGCGATGGAAATGGTATCCATGAATGTTTCAGAACCGACGAGTATGCCTGTGGCGCTGTCGCAGACACCAGCCGAAGTTCGCAAAAAGCGCCTCATGGATGCCGCCCTCAACCTGTTTGCCGAATTCGGATTTCATGGTGTTGCTGTTCCGAGGATTGCTAAAGAAGCCGGCGTCGCGACCGGTTCGGTTTATAACTACTTCGAGAGTAAAGAGGAGCTGGTCAACGAGCTGTTCTGGACTTTGAAACAGACTCTCAAAAACTATTACCTCACGGACTATCCGATAGAAGCCGACGCAAGTGCGCAATTCAAATTTATCTGGGGCAGGCTCCAGCAGTATGCACTCGACTTTCCGGAGGCTTTTCAATTTATCGAAGGCCAGCTTCATTCGAGTTATCTCAGTGATAAATGCATAGCGCTTCAGGAGGAGGTTTTTGAAATAGGACGGGTCTTTGTGAGATTCGGCCAAAGCCAGGGCGTCATCGCCCATGCAGACCCACAGCTTATCGTTGCTTTGTTTTTTGGTGCGTTTGTTCAGTTCTTCAAAGACACGCGCGCCAATCGCCAGAATTGGAGCATGGAAAACAGCCTTATCTACCGTGACCTTTGTTGGAAGGCGATCAGCGTCCTGACCAGTTGAAACCCTAACTCCAACATTCACTTCATTACGTCCTTAGGAGATTCCATGTTTTCACTTCGTTACGCTCAAGATGGACTCAGCGCGCGTTCTCAGTTTATGCGTTTGTGCGGAAAACTCCAGGGCCGCAAGGTCGTGACCCTGAACTCCAATCCTGAGGCCTGCGCACGCGTTCTCGCCTCCTCCAACACCAAAGGTCAAGGCATCGAGCTTATGCTAGCCTGCCCAGCTTGGGAGCCTGTGTTTTCCATTGAATCGGTCGATGGCGATAAGTGGGAATGGCTTTCTAAA
>JACMOC010000026.1 GCA_014378195.1 Oligoflexus sp.
AAATCCGCAAAACTATGGAAAACGAACAACGCTTAGATTCTGCGCGATAATAATCAAGTCAGTCTCGCCTTTTTGGATGTCACAGTTTCGTGGAAACCGAAGTATAAGTAAGGAAGCGCTAGGCCTTCAGTTTTCGGTTTCCCTCAAAAATACGAAGGTAGAACTATGGAAAATCACCAAGGACGCCATTCGGGAGAAAAAGCATGTCGAACCATCCTTTGCAAAATGCAACAGACCATTCTCAATTACACAAAGTTGGGCCTAAAACTATAGATCCTGTCTGTGGGATGACGGTCGATCCTGATACAGCAAAAGGGAAGAGCGAATACGAGTCGAAAACATATTATTTTTGCAGTACGAAATGCAAAACGAAATTCGACCTGGCTCCTTCGTCGTTTTTGCTTGCGAAACCAAAAGCCGTTACTCCGCCAAAGGAAGGCGTTCCATATACCTGCCCTATGCACCCTGAGATTCGCCAGATTGGTCCTGGGTCCTGTCCCATCTGTGGGATGGCGTTAGAGCCCGTGACAGCCTCATTAGAGCACGAAGAAGACGACTCCGAATATAAAATGATGAGGTTACGGTTTTGGGTCTGTGCTGGCTTTACATTGCCGCTCCTATTCCTGACCATGGGCGGAAATCATCTATTTTCGCCTTCGGCTATGGCTACGATGCCCTGGATTGAAACTGGAATTTCCACGCCAATTGTGATGTGGGGAGGCTGGCCGTTCTTCCAAAGGTTTTATCAGTCCATTAAAAGCCGCAATCCCAACATGTTTACCCTGATAGGTTTAGGTGTAGCTGTCGCTTATTTGTACAGCTTAGTAGCTGTTTTATTCCCTGAACTGTTCCCCGCGTCATTCAAAGATCCTATGACAGGTGAGGTTGGGCTTTATTTTGAGGCTGCCGCGGCGATAGTTACTCTCGTTCTTCTAGGCCAGGTATTGGAGCTCAAGGCACGTGGTCAAACAAGTCTGGCAATAAAGGCCTTGCTTGGTCTGGCGGCAAAATCGGCTCGACGTGTCGAGGCTGACGGAACAGAGCACGATGTTCTGCTGGAAGACGTCCTAGTCGGCGATAGCCTCCGTGTACGACCCGGAGAAAAAATTCCTGTAGATGGGATCGTTTTATCGGGTGATTCAGCTGTCGACGAATCGATGGTCACAGGCGAGCCACTTCCCGTTACGAAGACCGTGGCTTCGAAGTTGGTTGGAGCGACAATTAATGGAACGGGCTCGCTTGTTATGAAGGCCGAAAAGGTGGGGAAAGACACCTTGCTTTCGCAGATTGTGCAGATGGTCGCCGACGCGCAGCGTTCGAGGGCACCGATTCAAAAACTTGTCGATAAAGTTGCTGCCTTTTTTGTGCCAAGCGTTATTCTGATATCAATAGTAACCGCCATCGCATGGGCTATCTTTGGACCCGCACCTCAACTCGCACATGCCATTGTGAGTGCCGTAACCGTTTTGATCATTGCCTGCCCGTGCGCTCTAGGATTGGCGACCCCAATGTCGATTATGATAGCAACTGGCCGTGGTGCATCCTCCGGAGTCCTCTTCAAAAGTGCTGAAGCTATCGAAACGATGCGAAAAGTAAATACTCTCATTATCGATAAGACGGGCACTATAACGCTTGGAAAACCCGTTTTAGTCACGGTGAAACCATTTGGAGCTTATACCGAGACGGAGCTTCTGACACTCTCTGCGAGTCTGGAGACGATTAGCGAACATCCACTCGCATCTGCAATAGTCGCGGCGGCGGCGGATAAAAAATTGACGCTGAAAGCAACATCCGAGTTTAAGTCGGTTACTGGCAAGGGAGCTTACGCGGAAGTCGATCAAAAAAGAATCGCGATCGGCAACAAGGCTCTAATCGCTGAACTGGGCATAGATATTGGCAACGCCGAAGCTGAGTCGGACAAGTTGCGAGAAAACGGCCAGACGGTGATGTATGTTGGCATCGGAAATGAAATTGCCGGGCTTCTTGGAGTGATGGATCCGATCAAAGAGACGACCGCTCAAGCTTTAAGCGATCTCAAAGCCCTTGGAATTGAAATAGTTATGGTTACAGGAGACAACAGCAAGACTGCAGCCGTCATCGCGAAAAAGGTCGGTCTAGCGAACTACAGAGCCGACGTCCTACCACAAGGAAAAGCCGAAATCGTAAAGGAATTCCAAAAGAAAGGGCGGGTTGTTGGAATGGCAGGGGACGGCATTAATGATGCACCTGCTCTCGCGCAGGCAGACATTGGGATTGCGATGGGGACTGGAACGGACGTTGCCATTCATAGCGCTGGCATCACCCTTGTAAAAGGAGATCTTACGGGAATACTACGCGCCCGAAGTTTGAGCGAGGCGACGTTGATCAATATTAAGCAGAACCTCTGGTTCGCGTTTGGATATAACGCTCTGGGGATACCAGTCGCAGCCGGAGTGCTCTACCCCACGTTTGGGATTCTTCTAAGCCCCATGATTGCTGCAGCAGCAATGAGTTTGAGTTCCGTTTCGGTGATTGGTAATGCGCTTCGGTTGCGTCAATCCAAATTAAAGTAAAATCCTTAGTAGGGCTGGCTATTTGAGTCAGCCCATTCATAAACGTCTTAGCGAGTTCCTATCAATACGGGCAAGCTCCATCCGCGAAGGAATCGCCTTGTGGCCCATTCTACGAGATGACTGGTAAGGAGAGCCGATCCGATCCAGCTACTCAGTTCCCAAATTCCTTGCCCATGATCGCCTGTATAGGCAAGAGTTATTCCGACCAAGCAATACCAAAACAGTACTGACCAAAAATTATGCTTCACGATGATTTTGAATTGCATCGGTGAACAGAGAATCAGGCGTAAAATAAGGGTCGGAAAAAATGCATAAAGTGCGCCGCAGATTAGAGCGCATGGGATTGGAGCCATACTTTCGTGAAGTGAGTGACTCATGGTTTCCGCCCACTCGGTTACGCCAAACCCGAACTGCCCGCATATTGCTACCGACATAACTCCGCCAATCAAAACCGCAATACTGAGCTTGGTATGAACAGTCAGCTGACTGGGATTCATATCCTGAATAATTGCGTCTTTGACTTTATTGGATGTGCGTACGGATAGAGTTTCGAAACGCATAAGAATTCTGCTCCTCAAACTTACAAGCACAACTGTATATACTTGAGGTTTTTGAAAACTGTGACAGACTGGTGGCGTTTTATTGAAATTTAGTTCATTTTTTAAGCATCTATCTGTAACTACTGAGCTATTCTTAATCAAGACGACCTGGCAGACAGGCCTGTTTTTTATTTTTTGGCGGTTCATCTGTCACAGATTTGTCCCCGGCCCGGTATAGATTGAGAAGAGCTTATACGGGGACCTGGATGTTAGACAAAATAATACGATTTTCACTTACCCATCGACTCCTGGTTGTCTGCGTAGCAGCTCTCATATTTGTCTACGGGTTTCTAACTTTAAAAAGCTTACCAGTTGATGTGTTTCCTGACCTCAATCGGCCAACCGTAAACATCATGACTGAAGCAGCCGGGCTCGCGCCTGAAGAGGTCGAGACACTTGTTACGTTCCCTTTGGAGTCTAGCCTCAATGGTCTTCCTGGGGTGGAAAGGGTTCGATCAAGCTCTGGGGTTGGTCTGAGTGTTATTTATGTCGAATTTGGTTGGGGCACCGACATCTATCGTAATCGGCAGTTAGTCCAAGAAAAATTAGCGCTAACAGCTGAAAAGCTCCCGCCGAACATTCGACCCGTAATGGGTCCCATTGCGTCGATCATGGGCGAAATACAGCTTATAGGCCTGTCATCTCCTGATGGAAAGATCTCGCCCATGGAGCTAAGGACACTCGCGGACTGGACTCTGAGGCCGCGCCTATTGTCTATTCCTGGTGTCGCTCAAGTGATAGGCATTGGTGGGGGTGTTAGGCAATTTCAAATTCTACTTTCGGCCGCTAAGATCCAGAACTTTCACCTGTCGATTGAAGAGATAGAACATAATTTATCTGACATTAGCCGCAATACGACTGGCGGTTTCTTCGATAGGGATGGGCAAGAATTTCTCATCCGAAATTTGGGGTCGGTAAAAACTAAAGAGGAAATTCTTCAATCCGTAGTCGGCTTACATTTTGGGACTCCGATCACCGTGAATGATATCGCTGTTGTTCAAGAACTGCCTCAGGTGAAAAGAGGTGATGCGAGCGTCAATGCCAGACCAGCGGTTATCCTGAGCATCCAGAAGCAGCCGGGGGCAAGTACGATCGAATTGACAAAAGCAATTGATCAGGCACTCGAAGAAACTAAGAAGTCATTCCCGGCTGGAGTTGAGATGAACCCGAATCTATTTCGGCAGGCAAACTTCATTTATGCAGCCGTATCAAACGTTGAGGAAGCGCTGCAGGACGGCGTTGTTTTAGTGGTCATTGTATTATTTATGTTTCTTCTCAACTTCAGAACTACCGCAATCACCCTAACGGCTATCCCGCTTTCGTTCGTTCTCACTGCCATTGTATTCAAGCTCTTTGGCCTGACTGTAAATACAATGACGCTTGGTGGGTTGGCTATAGCAATAGGAGAGCTGGTCGACGACGCTATCGTAGACGTTGAAAATGTTCTACGACGTTTGAAAGAAAACCGACTACGCGAAACTCCACTCAGTCCGGTAAAAGTTATTTATCACGCGTCCAGTGAAGTCCGAAACTCAATTGTCATAGCTACCTTTATTGTCTGTTTAGTCTTTATTCCTTTATTTTATATGGGGGGAATAGAAGGACGACTTTTTATTCCTCTCGGAATTTCCTATATTCTGTCCTTACTTGCATCAATGGTCGTGTCGCTGACCGTAACGCCAGCGCTTTGCTCCTATCTCCTCTCAAATGCAAAGCTTTTAGACCATCGAGACGGACGATTGGTACGGGGACTCAAATTTATCGATCGCAAGATTCTTGAAATGTCACTCAACTTTCCTAAACTCATTATAGCGGCAGTCTCAATTCTCCTTGCCATTTCTGTAATTGGCGCTTTACGTTTTGGTCATAATTTTCTCCCCGCCTTCAATGAGGGGACAGCAACTATCAGTGTAATGGCAACTCCTGGAATTTCTCTTCTTGCCTCGGGTGAAATTGGGACCGCAGCTGAGAAACTCATTATGCAAAGTCCAGAAGTTAAATCCGTCTCCCGACGGACGGGGCGAGCTGAGTTGGATGAGCATGCAGAGGGAGTTCACTCGAGTGAAATCGAGGTCGACTTTAAAGAGGGTGCTGGAAGGCCGAGGGCGGTGGTGTTAAAGGAAATCCGAGAAAAGTTAAGTGGACTGGAAGGGGTGTTTGTAAACGTTGGGCAGCCTATATCTCATCGACTCGATCACTTGTTGTCCGGTGTGAAAGCCCAAATTGCGATCAAAATATTTGGTACAGATTTGGCGACACTTCGCAAAAAAGGAGCAGAAATTTCGCAGGCCCTCCAGGGGACGCCTGGTCTTGTTGATTTACAAGTGGAGCAGCAAGTCCTTATTCCTCAAATCAAAATCTCTCTCATGCGCGAATCAGCGAAAAAATACGGAATGATTTTAGGAGACATTGCTCAACTCCTTGAAAAAGCCTTGCAGGGCGACGTCGTAGGTCAAATTATCGAGGGACAAAGGACCGTCGATATATTTATGCGGTTCGACGAAAAATCACGTTCCAATCTTGAGGCTATTAAAAAGATGCCCGTAAAAGTCATGCCGAACGGAAACCGAGTTTTGGTTGAAGACGTAGCGGACGTCTTTGAGTCGACGGGGCCCAATCTTATTAATAGAGAGAACAGTCAAAGACGTATCGTTGTACAGGCAAATACCTCAGGGCGCGATTTATCAAGCGTTGTTAACGACGTTAAAAAGAAAGTTAGTGAAAAGGTCAGTTTGCCGACAGGATATTTCGTGACTTATGGAGGGCAGTTTGAGAGTCAAGAGCAAGCCTCTAAGCTTATGGCCCTATTAGGTTTACTTGCTCTGGCCGGTGTTTTTTTAGCTCTCTATATGCACTTTCGATCGTTCTTTATAACTCTGCAAGTTATGTTGAACATTCCTCTAGCGTTTATCGGCGGAATAGCAGGAATCTACCTGACGGACGGTAATATCTCGATAGCCAGCCTCGTTGCTTTTGTTACACTATGTGGAATCGCATCGCGAAATGGGATCATGATGATATCGCACTATCTTCATCTAATGCATGAAGAAGGGGAGGAGTTTTCTCGCGAAATGATCATACGCGGCTCCTTAGAGAGGCTTGTTCCTGTGTTGATGACCACTCTCACCGCTATCTTAGGTCTACTTCCTCTTGTCTTTGCAGCCGGTCAGCCGGGCAAAGAGATTCTCCATCCAGTTGCCGTCGTAATTGTCGGTGGACTGATTAGCTCCACATGTCTCGATATGTTTGTCACGCCAACAGTATTCTTTAACTTCGGCCGAAGGTCGGCCGAGGCATCTCTTAAAAATAGCCACGATCAATTCTGAACCAAGAGGTCCTGATGAAAAGCTTATTGAAATCGACGATTTTCGCAATTGCAATGGTTTCACCTTCCTTACTTTTCGCACATGAAGGGCACGATCACGCCCCCGGCCAACTCGTGTCTCAAAACGGAGGCGTCGTAAAGTCGGGTAAGGAAATGAATTTAGAAATGGTTACAGAAGGGGCAAAAGTTAGTTTCTATCCATTAGCTCATACTGGAGAAAAAATTGCTGTTTCCGACGTAAAAATTTCTGCGACGGCTCAATCTCCTAAAGGCAAACCAGCCCCATTAAAATTGGAGTCTAACGGAAGCGCCTATATCGGAATAGTTGAACTCGCGGGTGCAGTCAGAAGTACTGTTGAAGTCAAGGCAACTTATCAGGGAAAAACAGATATTTTCAAGTTTCAGGTTGAAAATCAATGATGGAAAGCTTTCGTTTGAATCGAATGATTTTTATTTGTGTTCTGGCTCTGAGTTTACCGTTCCCACTCTTTGCGGAAGGTAGATCATGGACGTTGCCTGAGTTAGAAAGTAGGCTTTCAGAAAGCAATCTGGAGATTCATTCGATCCAGACCGAGCAAGAGAGCAAGAAAGTCGAACGTGAATTGATAGAAGCGCGCTTCAAACCGACTCTTTATGCGCGCGGAGGCTTTATCTCGGAAAAAACCATGGATGAAGATAGGGCAGGACCCGTCGCTACTTTAGAAGGGCGATGGAATGTTTATCGTGGTGGGCGAGATGAACTGGCAAGACAACTTTCAGA
>JACMOC010000027.1 GCA_014378195.1 Oligoflexus sp.
CGCCGTCGTTCTTGGGTTCCAGTATAAAAAATTGCAGTCTGGGGATTTTGTGCATTCCAACGTGATAACAATTATTGACGGTAAGGGTCGGATCAAAATACAACAGTCCAACCTCGTGCGAGGGCGCGATGAAAATGTGGCCATGCTGAAGCTCTTGTTATAACTATGTCAGTGATAAACTGTGGATTAGGAGATCGCTATACCGTACACCTTCGTCCGTATTTGCGCGTTTCATAAGGGCGATCTCACGGACGTCGACACTCTGACGAAACGTAGGATTCCGCTCAATCTCGGCAATAACCGCCGTCGCGTCGGCACGATTCACAGCTTTATAACGTGCGATTGTAATATGGGGATTAAAAGACCTGGGTTCTGGAAGGTACCCGAGCTTTTGTGCAAACAGTTCGAGTTCCTGCTGAAGCGAACAAAGTGCGGCCGGAATAGTTTTGAGTCCTAACCACAACACGCCTCCTTTGTGGTCGCGATCAAATGTTCCCGCACCCTTTATTTCTAAAACGAAAGGCTCCACGGGTGAGGTAAAACTCGGCAAGGTCGACAAAAGTTGGGCGAGATCTTCAGGTTTACGTTCCGGGAAAAACCGAAGTGTGAGATGAAGATCGCCCGTATGGGACCATTCGAGTCGAGGAAACGAGTCGCGAAGGGGCTTCAGATTGAAGCTCGAAATCACCTGCTTATCAAGACGGATTCCAACAAAAGCCATGATGAACAGACTCCCGCTTTCCCAAGCTCATTTAACGGGTTCTACCCCGACGATCGCCCATTCCTTGTCACGCCAGCCATAGTTAATTGTGATTTCTGTGCCGGATGGGATAGCGCGTTTGGCTTTGATCGTAACGGTATCAATTGTGATAAAAAATTCGGCGTTTGCATCGTCATCATGATTGAGCATTGACGTCACACCCAAGCCCAAGACCAGGTTTTTTTTGTTATCGGTCGTGAACATATAATGCCCAAGAAAAGTGGCAGCTAATGCATCCACATCGGTCTTCGGGACAAGCAGGGCAGGCGCCGATTCAATGATTTCAGCGCTTCTATATCGCCTTTTAGCAAATACACCACGGCCTTTGCCTTTGGAGAGCTTTATTTCAACGCCAGATGCCGATTGATAGGGAGTCGTTTTCAAAGAACCTGTGACCTCATAGACAGTGTTTATTTTCACTCGTTTCGAAACAGGAAAACGAGGGGAGCATAACCTTCTGTTTAGCAGAGGTCAAACGGTGCGAACGAAGAATAAGGCGTGACTATTCGGGCATCTCGACCGGTTTGGGATTGATACGGCTTTTGATGTGTTCTTTCAATTTGTCTGATTCGAGCCTGTTGGCAAGGAGGGTTAGGGCATCTTGTGCAACATGTTGATTGTGCTCATGAATATCAAGCAGATTAGCCACTGACGCCAACGTGAGGTCTCTATCCTCTTTTCCCAATGTCAAAGCTTTCGCCGCCAGCTAGATCCAGACCGCCCATAATCGTGCGGATACTCGAGGAGGTAATTGCGGCTGTTTTCGTGGGCGAATCCATTTCTGCGTCAGCGATAAGTTGAATATATTTCATATGGCCACCGATAACCTTGTTTATCACACGGCCCCCCACCCAGGCCTCAGCGGTTATTTTGCTTCCTACCTC
>JACMOC010000028.1 GCA_014378195.1 Oligoflexus sp.
CGACACATTCTCTCAGTGCGGCGTTGTTGAATCAGCGAAAATCATCGTTGATCGCGAAACAGGCCGTAGCAAAGGTTTCGGATTTGTTGAAATGGCAACAGATGACGAAGCAGCAGAAGCAATCAAAGCATTCCACGGCGCAGATTACAGCGGCCGTTCTTTGACTGTAAACGAAGCTCGCCCACAAGCTCCTCGTGAAGAGCGCGGCGGATTCGGCGGCGGACAATCACGCGGTGGAGACCGTGGTGGCGATCGCGGCGGCCAACGCGGCGGTGAGCGCGGTGGAAACGGCGGCGGCTACAGCCGTGACCGTTACTAAGATTTTTTAAAAAATACTGACAGCCTCGAACCCTTGGGTTCGAGTCTGTTTGTTTTTTAATGCAATTCTTTTCAGACCTTAAATAATCGTACGATTTCATTGAGTTAATTGCGAGACTGTAGGACTGCCACTACATTACGGCTGCGCATTCTCAGACTTCCTGTTAGAAAATCGGAAACATTACACAATGTTTTTCGGAATCTCATACCCATGCCGAGAGTTAGCTTGCGATTCATATCTATCTCCATCATCTCGTTTCTCCAGCTGTTTGTTACGCTAAGCCTCAGAGCCGAAACTCTTTGCGGTCGTTTCGTCACGCCGAATCAAATCACCTGGACAACATCCGAGAAACGCACCCTCTGTGGATCCGGCGATACACCCACCTGGCAAAACATTCCGTTTAACCAGGCCGAATTCTTCTTTCGTAGCTTTTTACAGTCGCGGGGCTACCATAACCCCTCTTTCGAAAAAAAGGACGAGAAGCTCATTGTGCGAACGGGAAAACTCACTGAGATCTCGCGTCTCCGCCCTTTACCGGAACGTGCAGACCTGGACCTTGAGAAATACTGGTTTCCCATCGGCCGCCCCCTGACCCCTGATCAATTGAACGACATAGAAAAATGGTTCACCTTTAAACTCGGCCGCCTCGGTTATGCCTGTCCCAAACTCTCAATGTCAGCTGACAAGGAGACGGGTGAGGTGCTCATTCAATACGAAGCCGGCGAACATTGGACCATAGAAGAGATTGAAGGTGCGTCCATCCCACAGGTCGAGGATGGGGTCCTGGATCGTTATCGTGCGTTTGCCGTAGGTGACGCCTACGATCCTATTTTGCTTGAGCTTTCCACGAACCGACTCAAAGATTCCCAGACTGTCATCAACACTCAATACAGTCCGGAATGTGCAAAAAAACCTAGCGGAACCCTCAGACAAACAACGCTGCCCGGCGAGCCCCGCCTTGTCACGTTCGGTTTCGGTTTTGACTCGGAAAACCTCGCCACCATCCGCGGCTCGTGGCGCAATAGCCGCCTGTCCCGTAACGCGTCCATACTCGACATTTCGGGATCGCTGTCCTATCGTCAGCAGACGTTTCTTGCATCCTATGACTGGTACTACCTCAAGAACCCCGGTCGCCATTACCTTAAGAACTATATAAAAGCTGAACGGGATTTCGAACCCACGTACGAAACACGCTCCATCAAAACAGTCACGGCCCCGGCCTATCAAATGGATATCGGATCGGTAAAAGCTGATATGTATGCGGGTCCATCTTTACAATTTGAATCAACCCAACGCGGTGAAGCGCCGAACGCAACCCGCCTCCTCACTCTGGATCTTGGACTCAATATTCAGGATCATCTTTACGAGTATTTCCTGGCCAATCCGCAGACCGGCTACCAGGCAAACTTCTTTGGCAGTTACAGCAACAAATCGACCATTTCCGACGTTTCCCTTGCGCACTACAAAATCGATTTCACCTATCTTTGGAACGTGTTTAATTTTGATCCCACAATCTGGGTTCTGGGTTTCCGCGGCAGTTTTGCTACAACCCAGCCCGGTAAGGGCACCCGGCCGGACGAAGTGCCTGCCTCCTTCAAACAGTTTCTCGGTGGTTCCACAGATATGCGAGGATTTGCTCGCAAAAACCTACCGAGCGAAGGAACGGGTTCGTTGACTAAGGAGTATTTGGGGATCGAACTCCGGCTCAACAACAAACTTCCCTGGAATCTTCAGCCTCTGGCTTTTATCGATACGGGCAAACTCGGCAACGAAGCCTTCCGGGTCGAACCCACCCTCTTTTATTCACCGGGGATTGGTTTGCGGTGGCAGTCACCCATCGGTACGCTTCGGCTTTCAGCCGCTCACGGGTATGTTGAGAACGACAAACTCAACATTTACGGCGACCGAACGAAAATGCAGTATTACTTCAGCTTGGGAGAGCAATTTTAATGCTGTTCAAACATCTGTTTAAAGCTTCGGCCTATGGCGTGATCATGCTCATCGAGTTCATGACCCTCCTCGTCATCATTGCAGCTTTCTTAGCAGGTATACTGCTCTACAGGCCTCAGTGGATCATCAACGATAAAAACGTCCGCACCGTTTCCAAATATGTCCTGCCGCATTTCGGTGTGACTCTCGACTTCAAAAAGTTCGAAGCCGAATTTCCCCAAACCAACATCTACGAACGCGGGATTGGCCTTACGTTTGAAAAGCTTCGCGTAAAAACCGATACCATGACTTTTATCGCGCCTAACTTCGGTTTTGCCGCGGGATTCAACCTGCATCCTGATCACATGGGATTGACGATGGTCGGTCCGGTCGTCATCGAGGAGGGTGTTTTTGCCCTCAACCTTCCGCCTATTGATCCTTACGCCCAGGAAGAGCCTTTCCAATGGGACGACACCATCCTCAAAAAAATCCGCGCCATCAAATGGGAGATGGTTTCGGCGCATTTCAAAGAGATCAACATCGAGCGTGATCACGCCACCCTTTTGAAGGGCCCGGCTAGCCTTGACGTCTTTAATCATGCCCGCGTCTGGACACTCAACTTCGACAGCGGAACTTTGGTCGGCACGCCTGTTTTAAAAAGCCACGTGAAAGCTGACGTCAAACTACCCACCGATATCGCAGCCAGTTTCCCCTCAGACGTAAAACTCAGCGGCGACGTCAGTCTTCAGGACCAGGGTCCGGTGACTTTGGACGGTTTGGTGACCATTCTGGATTTGGACGATATCCACTACCGTTTGAGCGGAAGTTACGGGGCTGCGCCTCATAAGATCCAAGCGAAGCTGAGTGGATTTTTCGATCACGGCAAGTTTTTAAGCCAGATCGAAGGCCGCGCCGATGGTCTTGTGGAACAGTTGCCTCAGCTTGCTCTTAAAAAATGCCGTTTGGAGGGTCATTACAACCTTCATGGTCCTGAAATCATCAATTCCGTCAACAGCTGCGAAGTGTTTATCGAACGCAAACCCATGGCGGAAGAACTTGATTTTGCCGACCTTAGCCCGACTGTCTTTACGGTGAAACTTCAGGCCCCGCTGAAATTGACTTTGAAGGACAACCAAACCTATCTCGAAGCCGGCAACGTCAAAGCCTCGATCAATCCTATCGCGAACGGCGTTTATAAGCTCAGAGCATCGCTCGTGGGCAACTTTGAAGGCTATTTGTCGGCGAGTCCCTCAACTATCAAATCCGAAATCAAAATCGATTCCGAAATCGAAATCCCCGAATTTAAACGTTTAGTGGAGCGTCTGGAACCCACGCCTTTCGCGATCCCGGCGCCTCTTCACACCCTTGTAGGACGAGTGGCATGCGGAACCCAGGGGCGCGTTGTGAACTTGGGTGAACAGCTTGATATACCTCTACAATGTAATACTGTCCTCAAATCATCGGTGCAGGCCTTGTCGATGGACGTCAACGGAGTGATTCAGACTTGGCTCAACCGCAAACCTAAACTTAAACTCGATGTCCTTTTTAAAGATGTAGCGTTTGAACTCCCCAAGATGCGGATTGAGGATCCCATTCCCCAATTTACGCCCGACGCACGTCTCCAGGACAAACTCACTGAGGAACCACCCCAAAAGATCTCTGATAAGGTGCTGCCTCTTGAGCTCGACATTACGATAAAAACGGCGAAGCCAGCCCTACTCCAAACGCATGTCCTCAAGGGCGAACCGGTTCCGGTCGACGTTGATGTGCATGTTACCGGTGACAAAGCTCAGGTCGCCGGTCAGGTTTCGGTCAAAAATTATACGGTCGACTTCTTGAAGCGTAAAGCCCTCGTCGATCACATCGTCGTGACCTTGGATCCAACTCAGGAGAGTCCTGCGCTTGACGGCCTTTTTCTCTTTGAGGAAACCGATTTCAAAATCAGCCTGATTTTGAAAGGAACCTCGGATCAGCCGTTTTACTACCTGGAAAGCGAACCACCTCGAACACCTACGGAACTCTTGTCTATTCTCATGTACGGTGGCGACGCCGATGCCCTGGATACTGAAGGCCAAAGATCGGTTGAGGAAACTCACGCAGCTATGGTCGACGGAGCGCTTGGTCTGCTCTCGATGTATTACCTCGCTTCCACGCCTATCGATAGCGTCGGCTACAACCCTTATACCGGCGTTTTCCGGGCGCGCGTCAAACTCGCAAAAGGCCTGACGCTCGCCGTGGGTTCGGACCTGGGCGGATCTCGTCAGTCGGTCGGTATCCGCAAACGCATCAGCGAAAACTGGTCGTTTGAAACGACCGCCGAGACGGATGAAACGACGCAAGTTGCCAAAGGTGTTGCCTTATTCAAATGGGGCAAACGCTATTAATAGCAGCTCAGATTACTCTTCACGCTTGGCTTTTACTTTATAGAGTTTGAGTGCCACGTGCCGTTCGACGTCGTGATCAACAATAGGGGCTGGATAGCCCCGGGGACGGCTCTGAGCGTCAAGCAGGTGAATTTTTTTAGGGGCAACCTGAGCGAGTTCAGGAACAAACTGTTTGATATATTTCGCTTCGGGATCAAACTTTTTGCTCTGCAGCGCCGGATTAAAAATACGGAAATAGGGCTGCGCATCACAGCCCGTCGACGCCGCCCATTGCCAGCCCATGTTGTTGAGCGCCAAATCTCCGTCGATTAATTTCTCCATGAAATACTTTTCCCCCCACTGCCAGTTGATATGAAGGTCTTTTGTGAGAAAAGACGCCACGATCATGCGAACCCGATTGTGCATCCAGCCGGTTTCGTTCAGCTGGCGCATGCCGGCGTCAATGATGGGGTAACCCGTTTTACCGGTTTTCCAAGCTTCAAACCAGTCCTCTCTATTCCCCCACTCAAGGCTTCGGAACCGCTCATCAAAGGCTTCGCGTTCAACACGGGGATGCTTGCTCAGAATATAGTAACCAAACTCACGCCAGATGAGTTCGGTAAGAAACTTCGCTTCGCCCTTGGTTAGTTTTTCCTTCCGATGCAGATCAAAAAAGGCTAGAGCCTGGCCCGTTGTGAGCGAACCATTTTTGAAAAACGGCGAGAACCTCGATGTGCCTTCAAGACTTGGGATGTCACGTGCATCGGCAAAATCATCGATGTGTTTTTTGAAAGTCTCGAGCTGCGCAAGAGCCGCTAGGGATCCGGCGGGCGGGATAGGAATAGTCACATTCTTAAGATTTTGTGCGGAATATTCTTCAAACACCGACCAGCCGTTCGCCTCGCGCCCGAAAATCTTGGCCCAGGTGAGGGCAAAGGACGGTTCCACCGGTCCCTTCCTTAGCTTACGCACATAGGCAAGTCCTCGTTTCTGCTCATCAATGCGCGCCTGAACCGCGCTCGTCTGAAACTGCTCAAGCCATTTTCTGCTGTAAGGCGTGAAGATTTGGTAAGGCCCGGCGGGTTTGGTGCCTTTTACGATCTCGTGGGGCTCGATCAGGATGTGATCCCTTTCCGACATCGTATGAACACCCTGTTCATGAAACCATTTTTGCAGGCGTTGATCGCGGTCGATGGCGTAGGGCTCGTAATCGCGGTTCCAGGCGATGGATTCCGGAAGAGGCTTGCCTGCCCCTTTGAGTTCGCGAAAGAGAGTATTGAAGGCTTCGTCGGGACCTATGTCGCAGAACATTAGATCAGACCCAAGAGCCGTTAGCTCATTCTTGAGGCTTTTGAGGGTATCTATAAAAAACTGAAAACGGGCAAGCGAAAAATCTGGCCTTGCAAGAAACGCCTTATCAAAACAAAAAACACCCAGCACGCGGCCCTGGTGCTCGTCTCTGAGACGACTCAACGCCGGATTGCCAGCGACCCTTAGGTCACGCCGGAACCAATGAACGGCATAGGCATCGGCTTTTGTATCAAGACTCATGGCGAGACTCCCTTGAAAGCATGTCAAATGGCTGAGAATACGTCAGTCGTGGATTTGGAGTCTTTCATATTCACCCCTGAAGCAAAAGAGATATTCTTTTTCTACGAAAAAGCGTTCAATCGGAAGAGGCGCTACTCTTTGTCGAGGTGAATATGTTAGCGAATTTACTCCGCGGTATGCAAAACAACGAGTGGTCGAAATTCATGGACTATCTATCGCCCGTGTTTTTTGAGATCATTCCCAGCCTCGATATTGCACGTCAAACGACTCATCTCGGCAAGACATTTGCCAAACTCAAACACCCCAATGAAGAGGCGACCATACGCAGCCTCATCAAGTCTCTTCAGCTTCCTGTGAATTTTCGCTCAAGCAAAGATTCGGTTGAGATGCCGACCTCGCTTTCCAAACAGGAAAAAGGCCGCATCGTGCTCAGCCTCTTTTTTGGCCAGCTCATGCAAGAGACGATCGCCTGGATCGATCTCCGATCATCGACCTTTGAATACCCCTCGAAAGAATGCAATTGGAAACCTGGCTCGTGGATTATGCGTTGGGATGATGATTTCCTGGACGCCATGAGAAAGGTCTACCGGGGTTATTACCTCGATGATAAAGCCCTTTATGATCAGGGTCTGAAGGCCCTGAACCTCGAACACGCAAGCGAACTCTTCCGAAAGCAGTTTGGTGATGGCCAGCAAACCAATGTGAAATTTCGGATGACCGACTTTCGGGAGTCGTTTCATCAAATATTTTTATCCTGCAAAAAAAACAAGTCGACCCTGCACCCCAACTTTTTTGCCTTCGGTCTGTTTCTGAGTTCACTTTATGAGAATCTGGAGCAGTTGGGCGAGGGGTTTAATGTGCGTGAGGTTTTTATCGATATTACCCGAACGCTTTAAAAAAAGCCCCCGGTTCAGGTGCTGATCCGGGGGCTTTTTCAAAAAAAAATCATCACGCTTTTTTCACGTACTTCGCGATAATTTCCATCGCTTCAATCGTATCTTTGTCATCCGGCACAAGTGCAAACCGAACATACCCTTTGATACCTTCGCTCAACCACTGCGAAGGACTGGCGATTACGCCCAGCTTCGCAAGGCCAAGGCAGAATTCGACATCATCCTGGCCATTGGGGACAGAGCACCAAAGGTAAAACGTCGCCTGAGGCTTCTCTTTGATCATCCCTAGTTTATGCAGATAAGGATAAGCGAGATCGATGCGTTTGGCGAATATCTTCCGGCGTTCGGCCACATGCGCCTCATCCACCCAAGCGACCGCCGCCGCTTTCTGGATAGCAGTCGGAGTGCCAACACCCATGTTTGCACGGGCTTTGGCGATCGCAGGCATCAAACGTTGATCGCCGATAATAAAACCGCTTCGGTAACCGGTCATGCCCGAGCGTTTGGAAAGGCTCATGAAGGCGATGACGTTATCATGTGTGTACATGATCGGTGTCACGGGACGTTTGCCTGATTTGTCCCATTCCGGATCATAGATATCGATATAACAATCATCGGCGAGTAGGACAACGTCCTGCTCTTTGCACCAGGCGATGATTTTTTTGAGGTGAGACTCTTCCATCAATGCGCCCGTGGGATTGTGAGGATAGTTGATCCACAAGGCTGCGCATTGTTTTTGGACATCCGCCGGCATGTTCCACGGTTCGATCTGAAACGCGTTGGCTTCATTTAATACGATGGGGTAAGGCGTTCCGCATGCAAACAGGGTGGAACTCCTGTAAACGGGATAACCAGGATCAGGGTAGGCGATGATTTTTTTGCCGCCGGCGCGACCCACAAGATTCAGTGCGATATGGAATATGGCTTCCTTGCTGCCATTGGTGGCAAGCACATCGAGGCCTTTTTTCGGCTGAACATTGAAGTGTTTTTCGCAGTAGTTCCAGATCGCTTTGATGAGGTCCGGGCAACCCGATGAGGCTGGATACTGGCTGATTGATGTGGTTTCATCAACCATGGCCTTTCGTATCGGTTCCCAGGTGGGGATCTTGGGATCGCCCGTTCCGAAGTCATAGACCTTTTGCTTGTTTTCGACCAGACCCTGGCGAATTTTTGCCAACTCTTCCATAGGATAATTAGGCAAATTCAAGGTCACTTCGTTCAAACTCATGTGTCACTCCCTGTAACAGTTAAGCTTTGGGTTTGCCGAGCAGGTTCCTCACTTCCCAGAGTTCCGGGAAAGCGCTCTTCGACAAAGTCGATTGGAGATAACGCGCACCGAGAGACCCGCCGGTCCCTCCCATATCACCTATCATCCTGCGGACCATTTGCACGTGACGGAAACGCCAAAGGATCAAAAACTCATCGAGATCGTAAAGACCTTCGAGAGCAATATAGAGCTGATAGTGAGAATCTGGAGTTTCGTAGATATCGGTAAAAATACGGCTGATGACAGGATCCGCCTCATGAACGGTTTTGACATCGCGCTTAAGCACCGCTTCCGGAATCGCAAAACCCTGACGAGCCAGATACTGAAAGAAACGGTCGTAAATCGTCGGTTTATTCATAGCGGCTTCGATCTGCTGATAGGCGAGCGGATCATGCGCAAAGAAGTTGAGATGGGCTATGTTTTTCATGCCGAGCCGAAATTCAAGAACTCGGAATTGATAGGATTGAAATCCCGAGGCCGGGTTGAGATGGGAGCGGAATCGATTGAATTCGTTGGGCGTCATCGTCTCAAGAATTTCGATCTGCTGGATCAAGACGCGTTGTATCGCAGCGATCCGACCCAAACCGCGAATCATGCCCATGAGCTTATTTTCGCTCAGCATGGTTTCCACGTTGTCGAGTTCGTGCAGGATTTGTTTGAACCAGAGTTCGTAGGTCTGATGGATGATGATGAAAAGTGTTTCATCATGTTCTTTGGGCGAGGATAGTTCTTCCTGGAGAGCGAGAAGATCATGGACCTTGAGATATTTCCCATAGGTCATGCTTTGGGGATCGGGCTTTACAAACTCTCGATAATCACTCATCCGCACTCAACCTCTCTGACATCTAACCAGACTTGATCTCTACATATACCGGAGAGTTCTAGCGAGGTCGAGTCAGAGAGCGAGTATAGGCTGAATGTTACTGGAGGACGGCGATCCACTCGAGTTTTTCGGTATAGGGGAACATGTCATAACATTCAAGCTGACGGAGGCGACGGCCGCCGGAGCTCAGCTCTTTGAGGTCGCGAATCATAGTGTCAGCTTCGCACGAAACATAAATCAGGCGTGCTTCTGCTTTATTTTCGAGGCCTTCCGTGATGAGGGCACGGGCCGGAGCAGCCAATCCGCGTCTGGATGGGTTAGCTACGATCAAAGACGGACGTTCCGACCAGGTTGGCATGCGGCCAACGAGGTCTTCCACACGGGCCGCGATATAATCCGGTTTGTCTTCAATGCGATTGCGTACGGCATTGGCTTCGGCATCATCGATAGCTTGGGGGTTCTCTTCGATACCGAGAGTCCGGTAGCCTTGCGCCGCGAGGAGGAGCGAGATTTGCCCCGTTCCACAGTAAAGGTCCCAGGCCACTGCTCCAAGGGAGGCAACACCGGCAAGGTCTTGCACACGGCGGTAGATGGCTTCTGCCTGCCATGGATTGATTTGGAAAAAGCTGGTGGGGCCGATTTCGAATGTGAAACCGCAAAGCGATTCTCTGAGTCCATTCGCGCCAACCAATTTTTTGGTGACGGGGCCGAAGATCGTATTGGTCTGATCAGGATTCACGTTGATGTGAGCTGACGTGATGATGTGTCCCTTCTGACGAAGACGCAGGATCATGGCTTTCAAAGGAATACGGACGTTTTCGTGCGTGACAACGAAAGTCACCATGATTTCGTCGGTCATGTGCGCGGCACGCACAGCGATGTAACGAAGGTCGCCCGTATGGTTGACTTCGCTATACGGCTGAAGCGCAGAGGCTTCGAGCTCATCGGACAGATCAGGCATAAATGTGTTGATGGAATCGCGATGGAGCGGGCATTCGATATGATGAACGAGGGTATGGGATTCGGGCTGAAAAAGACCTATCGCAAAGCGTTTGCCGCGAGCCAGTTTGGAATCTTCGCCGGGCCTTACGGCTAATTTTGCATGAGCGCGGTAGCCCAACACACGGGGGGATCCTTTGAGTTCCATGAGCGCGGTATCATTCATCAAACCAGCTTCATGAAATTTTGCGACGGCTTTATCATATTTGGCCTGTAAGGAAGCCTCGTAAGGCGTCCCGATATCGGCGCAACTGCAGCAATTTGTTTGGATTTTTGCGAAGACCGGGGCTGCGGGAGGGGCTGTTTGCGCCTTCGACCGGCTGTGGTCTTCGAGCCAACGGGGGCTGCGGAAAATATTTGACTTCGGTTTGTTCGAAATGAGTGCGGCCATAGGCTTTAACTTCGCTTTCGGGAGATAGGTGTTTTTCAGTTTTCAAAGGACCCTGAGGTCGCCATTCATAACACCATTGATCTACGAAAGAAACTTTTTTTCTTTGGCTCCGATTAATAGATCCAGTCATCGCGTTCTTGAGGCAGTTTGACCTCTGCATTTGCATCCCGGCGATACACCTTCATAGAGAGATTCGGCACCATCCCCTTCCAGGTATTCCACTCTTCTGCCAATGTTTTCACACTGTAAGGGGTGCTTGGCGATTTGGACCCTTTGGAATAGGTATAGGGCCCGAGGAGATAAACCGAGGTGTGCCGTATCCACTTGAAATTCACGTTCTTTGAGGCACCTTCCGGAGCTTGGAAGAAGACCAAAAGGTCACCATATTTCAGGGCGTTATGTTTGGGGTTCACTTCGTAAAACTGACCGTTTATAACGCGCCAGAGTTCGTCATAATTAATCATCGAACGATGATAACCCTCTTCTTCCTTGATATTGACTTCAGGGCTTTTCGGGAGTTGCTGATCGTAAAAGGCCAGCGACGCATGAAAACAATTGGGACCCCGATAGACGATGAACTTACCGGCCATGCGTTTGGAAAATGGTGGAAGGAGATCCTCGTCCAGGGACAGATCCGCACCATTGCGCACCTTTTTATTAATTTTGGCCATCTGCTCTTTGGAGAGCAGGTAAGAGAGTTGTTCTTTGAGGTTATCCCACATTCCGTTGGTGGTGAGTTCGTGGGTGTTGACGGTAACCACATGATTTTCTTTGGCGAGGTCTTTCGCCAAGGCCTTGAAATTGATGAAGGGAACATCCTTCGGCATCAATTCGATTTTGACCGAATCTTTATTGGAAGGTCCGGCTTTTTTGATGCGCGTGAGCAAGACGTTGCCAAGCTCCTCGGCTTTGCCAGGACTCGCCAGCTTTTCGACAAACTGAGCTAAGCCCGTTTCCGACCGCGGAACATTGATCGAAACGGTTTCGATTGTTTCGTCGTGTTTGGGATTATTGATCCGAAGCTTAATCTTTTTGATGGGAATAGTGATCTTTTCCATTTCATCTTGAACCGACGGCGTTAGACTTGCCTTAAACTCCGACAGATCCTTGGTAAAAGGAATATCGGCAGTCGGATAATCCGTGACGGCCATCAGCGGCATGCTGCCTATTAGGAATGTAAGTCCCAGCACGATCTTTTGAAAACTCACGTTCGCTCTCCCCAGTAGCCTTCGAATAGTGTCAGGCAAACGATAGGAAGTCCTCAGCATTTTCCTGTTTGCGTAGGACTTTACGGGCCATTTCCGATCGCCTCTTGGGCGCGAAAGGAGTCCCATGCTTCAAGTCTAGCAAAGTTTACTAGGCAAAAAATTCAACTGGGGAATCGACTATAATCATATTGTGAGGCGAGCAACCACCTTGCCACTCTCTCTCGCGACCTCGATAGGAAAGGGACTCCGATGACGACTGTATTGATCGCCGATGCGTGCAAACCAAGCCTCGTAATGACCTCAGAAGTCTTCAAAGACAAGCTCGTCGGGACCATCGTCGATGTTGCGACTACCGGCAAAGACACCCTGGAATACCTCGCGGCGAAACGCCCCGACCTCTGCGTTGTGGATTTCGACCTCCCCGACGTCGACGGCCCGGCCCTGATTGAAGCCATGAGGAAAGTCTATTCAGGTCCAATCCTAATGACGGCTTTCCCGAGCGATATCGTCAAACAAGCCGTCGAAGAGAATCTCTTCACTTGCAACGATGCCAGCGCCTGGGTTCAAAAACCCGTTAACTTTGACGATCTTTCCGAAAAAATCGATCGTTTTCTTGTCGGAAAATACCGCCTTGAAAGACGCTTTGGTTCGGAATTCAATACCCAGCTCGTCGGCAAGGCCACAGGCCGCGGCAAACGCGCTCCAAAAGTCTCCGGCACGATCGTCAATATCAGCATCGGCGGTGCATGTGTCAAACTCGAAGGCGCGTTGAAAGTGAAAAAGGCCCAAGAACTGACGATGTCTATCGAACTGCCATCGGAAAAAGGCGACGCTAAGAAAAAAGCATCGGCGTCCGCAGTCAACGAAGCCAAAATCAAAGCGACCGTCGCCTGGATCAACACGCGGGGCGAGATCGGACTTCAGTTTGCGAAACTAAGCGACGTACAAAAACGTGTTCTCGAAAATTATTTCCGTCAGCAGAACACCGCACCTGCTGCCCCTACACCGCCTCCTTCAGCCCCTGCCCCCAAGGGCCGCGGAGCCGCTAAAGCAGCCTTGAGCGCAAATCCTTGACCAGCCCATCATCAGGCGATTTTATTTGAGAATGAAAGAGGCTCACTTTGGTTCAGAAATCACATTCATCAGGGCATCCGAAACAAGGTGAAGGCTACTTCGAGCTCATCGACTTCAACCTCGTTCGTCATCTTCCTGATGGCCGCGAAGTGAAGGGGACTTACGGCGTTAACGTCGTCAAGGTTCGCGAAGTCATACATATGCCGCGCATCAACCCCCTGGCCTCGACCGTTCCGGGGATCGAAGGGATTTTTGAACTCCGCGGCGTTCCCATTCCCGTGATTAATCTGTGCACGATACTGGGTGATGTGCGGGCGCCTATCTCGCCTGAAGATCAAATCATCGTTACCGAATTCGCTCATAAACGAGCAGGTTTCATCGTTCACCAAACGAACCGTATTCGCCGCGTTCCGTGGGATAAGATTCTCCCTCCGTCGGCGGATAAAGCATCGTCCATGACGGGCATGATGCTGATCGAGGGCAACGAGTTTCTTTTCATTCTCGATTTGGAGCGTATCATTATGCAGTTGGAATCCATGGCTTCAGGAAGACCAGCTTTTGTGCAGGAAAATGTACCCCTCCCGCCTATGATGGGTCCAAGAAAACTCGGTTATCCGACTATCTTGCTTGTCGATGATTCAAGTCTGATTCTGAATAGCGTTGCCCGCTCACTTAATCAGGAGGGGTATGGAATCGTCCTGGCCCGAAACGGCCTGGAAGGTCTGCAACGGCTCGAAGAATCAGCGACCTCGGGATATACCATCGATGCGGTCATCACTGATCTCGAGATGCCGCAAATGGACGGACTCAGCCTGCTCAAGAAAATCCGCGCTCATCCGGAATTCAAACACATCCCTGTCTATCTGCACACCTCTTTGAGCGATATAGGTTCGCGCGAAACAGCGAAACTCTTGGGTGCGAATGAATTTTTTGTTAAAAACGATATCGGTGCTATCCTCAGATTTTTAAAGAGCCAACTGCTCGCCGAAAGAGCCTTGGCCTAAGCGCCGAAGGTCTTATGAACACCACGCCCGGCTCCTTGCCTAAAACCTTTAGTATAACAGCTATTGTGCTGTGCTCAGCCTATGCCTACGCATGGGCATTGTCATGCCTGCCAGCATCCGGTCTTGATCCTTGGATCATAGTGGCTTTCATCAATACTGCTCTTGCCGTGCTCGTATTATGGCTATGGAAGATTGATGCCGAACCCCTTTCGCCGGTGCCCCAACGTATCGCCGCCTGGTCGCTCGGATTATGGGTCATACTGGGATCCAGTCTTCTCATTTATTTCTCGACTTACATCTCCAAAGAGACCCACGATCACGGGTATACGCTTTATGATTTTCTGGCGTTATGTCTTTGGATTCCGGTTGTTGAGGAGATTGTTTTTCGTCGATTTTTGAGTCAGTGGATAGGATTGCGCGTGCAGGGACTGTGGGCGATTTATGTTTCAGGACTCGCTTTTGCCTTAGCCCATACCAGCCCGCCCCTACATCCCTGGCCGCCTCTTGGCCCCTTTCTCTTAGGTTGCGCCTGCACCTGGGTTTATCGCGCAACAGGGCGCACTTTAGCCCCTATTATTTTGCATGCCGCCTGTAATGCATCCGCCGTGATGTTCGCTGTTTATGCTCCCAGCTGGTTGGACCACCTAAGCCTTCTGTATCAGAAGCTTTGACGTCAGAGCGTTTTCAATGCGATAGTAAAAGAGCAAGGATTATGAATAGGACTGTTTCATGGATGATAATGAATTAATTCCCAAGACGAAAGAGGAGTTGGCCGTTGAAAAAACAAAACAACTCCTACGGGTCGTTTGTATATGCAAAGGTATTTCGCTCGGAAAAGTGCTTGAAGGATTATCCGCTTGCGAAACTGTTCAGGACGTCAACAAAAAAGTCGGAACAGGATCAGGTGGTTGCAAGGGAGAACGCTGCGGTCCGCGGATCAAGATACTTTTGAAAAAGTACAAAGAACATAAGAGTTAGAGATGACAGATGAAAGAGAGGGGGCAGCCCCTCTCTTTTTTTATGGGAGATAGGCGAGGACGTCTGACAGAGCTTTAATGTTTGCATGTGGATTTTCGTGCATCACATACTGATCGGAAAAGATCTGAAACCCGCGAATCCGGGCATTGATTGCACACTCGATATCAGACGATCGATCGCCCACAAAAAAGCTTTTTTCCCAGTCGATATGAAAGGCGCGGGCGGCCTCTTTTAAAAGGGCCGTGCCGGGTTTGCGGCAATCGCATTCGATAGCATAGGATTTGACAGTGCCTTGAGGATGATGAGGACAGTAATAAAATGCGTCGATTTTCGCGCCACTTGAGGCTTCGATCTGTTTGGACAGTTCTTGATGGAAGATTTTTACGTCATCTTCTGAAAAATAGCCCCGCGCGACACCAGCTTGATTGCTGATGACAATGAGCAGGAACCCACGTTTTTGAAGTTCTTTAAGGGTGTCCGCCACCCCAGGAAGTACATGAAGGTCATCGACCTGAAAAGCATAACCCGTATCTTTGATGAGGACACCGTCCCGATCGAGAAATGCAGCGGGTCTCAAGCGGTTATTTTCTGTGTGCATACAACCATAAGCGATCTGCCTCTACGACAGCGAAACCGGAGCTGATACCCAGTATCTTCTTGTACTGGCCGCCCACATCCACACTTGGCGCATCTGAGGCTGTGAGATAATTGATTTTTTTGACTTCTTTTTCGAGTTCCCAAAAATCGTTGATTGGCAGAAGAAGTTCGATAACTTTGCCAATGTCCGTATAGCCATCGCTGTTTTTGCTCTGTATGTAGATCTGCTTTTTACCGCAAATCATAAACTTCCGTATCATGGTTTTCCTCTCGACCCGGGGCCTTCGGCTTCGCGCCTCAGGTCTTATTCGGCAGAAAACCCTCCAAGGATTAGAACGGCTCATCGGCTCGATCGGTATCCTGGGAAGGTTCTTAGAGAAAAACTCGATTTAACGGAGTCAACCAAGCTTACTTGGCAGCGACTGCCGCGTCACCTTCAGCGGAGTTCTCATTGAAATCATTCATAACCGAATGAAAGACGCGGCGCCAAAGAGTATTGTCTTTTTTGAGCCAGGCTTCGTAGAGTTTTCGCGCTGCGCGGTTGACCATTGCTGTTTGCAGGAAATAGTCGGCAAACGCTTTGGTATCTTTCAGTTCTTTGAGAGCTTCGATATGTACGGGCAAGACAAGTAGTTCAACGCCACGGGCCCGAAGAATAAGGGAATTCTGAATAGGATAGAGTTCGACTGCTTGCACGTTATCTCTCCAAAAAAGCGAAATCTGAGAAATGGGGATTCCGACTTAAGAACCCCTTTATATACGGAATCCACGTGGAAACCCAAGCTTTTTACTCAGACCTTCCGTGTTTTGCAGTTGGCGTCTTCTCCTGAAAACAATCCTTCTGACTCAAGTCGACCAGCGGCATTATGCCTTGCTCGGTACGTTTTGAACGGATAAGCGAGATCTTTCGCTTTCGGTTGATAACCATAGACTTCTTTAAGGAAAAAGCCGCTCAGGAATTTCACCATCGATTCAAACTCGGCAAAACACTCGTCCTTAATCTCAAGCTGCGAGCAGTCGATGAGGAGACTCCATGCCGAATGCCACTGCATGAGATTATTGGTGAGTTTGCTGCGCAGTATCTGCATTTTCTCTTTCGAGTCGATAACAGCGTCAGCTGCAAAGCTCATCTCGACCACGTGTTGGCGAAAGTGGTTCTGGAACTGAATACTGCTACGGAAGTCCCCCGGTTCGCGCGCAACCCGTGTACGCACACCAGCCGCCTCCAGGGCAGCGTCTTCATCCGCAAACGAATCAAACGGAATCACAGCTGCAAGCTCGGGATCGACCCCGAAAATCACGGCTTTTTTCAAAAAGAAACCGCTCATCAATTTCTCGAGGCGACCAAAGGCGGCTTTGATCGCGTCTTTGTCGGCACTAGAATCGACGGTAAGGTTGCGGCCATCGATAACGCTTTTATAAGGGGAATGCCAACTCTTGAGCGCGTCCATCCAGAGCTGGCGCCAGGCTTGTACGTCGGCGTCAGTTTTGAGAACCACCGTCTCGACAAAGGCCTGCGTCATGATTTTATTCTGGTAATCGTGCTCAAATTTTATGTTCATAAAAATGTCCTTAGCTCGCCAGCAAAGCCTGAATAATCGAACGTATTGATTCGACATCGACGTTGCCGTTGTATTTTTGTCCGTTGAAAAACAGGGTGGGTGTCCCTTGCAAGCCAGCTTCATTGGCTTGTTTTACGTCGTCTTGGATTTTTGCCAGAACGTCTTTGGACTGATCACATTCTTTGACCTGTTGATCACTAAGGCCACCGACTGTTTTAACCCAGGCAACGAGGCTCGTTGCATCAATTGCCTTTTGGTTTTCGTACATGTGTTCGTTCATGTCCCAGAATTTGCCATTTGCACCCGCGCAGCGGGAGTAGCGCGCGGCTTGACAGGCAAACTGGTGCATTTTGGTATTGATCGATGGATTACAGCTGTTATCAAGTGGGTAATTCTTGAATACGATCAAGACCTTATCGCCAAATTCCTGATGGATCTGCCGCATGGTTTTTGCGGCGTTACCACACGCAGGGCATTGATAATCGGCAAATTCAACGATCTTGACTTTGGCCTCCGCAGAACCGCGATGGAAATCTTCGCCGAGACCACTGTAGGCCGTGAGATCGATTTTTACCGCGGGTGAGACCACTGCATCAAGAAGAGCAAGCGGTCCCGGCGCGGACTTGGATGCGTCCACTATTTGTTTGCGAAGGTCTGCGAGTTCTTCGCCGGCCTTAGGATTGTCGAGAGTCATGTTTGAGGGCGCGCGGGGTTTGACGCCCTGATAGACCGCGATGGCTGCCAGAAGTGCGACGACGCTATACCAGGCACCGTTAGTGATGCCGCTGATGCTCCAGGGCCTCGGGATGGCCTCGCGACTAAAGAACCAGACAGCAAGCTGTGCGAACGTTATGAGGTAAATGCCAACACAGGTCGGACAGATCTTCCCGATGATGAACTCAGATATGCAGAAAAGGGTAATCGAAACCAAAGCGCCAATCACAACAAGGGCTGAGTAGGCCTGAAGTGTGTCGCGTTGCAAGGTTTCTTTGACACGTGATGTGATGAGGAGGATCAAAAGGCCGAGGAAATAACCGATGCCGTAGACACCCATCGGGTTGCCCCAGGGATCCTCAGCAAACTTGCTGTTCGCGATGTCATCACAGCTCAATGCCTCATTGATGTTACAGGAGAAGGATGTGTGGCCGACGGCTTTGAGTTCGATATGATGAAAGAGCGAATAAAAGCTCAGTCCCAGACCAACGAGAGCAAAAATACTTCCGAGCAACACTAAGTTTCTGAGTTTATCATCGCGCTGATTCATAGGCCCTCTCTGTTTTAGGCGTTTGACAGGGGTCCATCGTAGAAGAGCTGGTGGAAAGTGGCAAGATGGATAGAGGGTGTTTGCTGATAAAATGACGTACTTTGAAGCTATTGGGTGAAAAAGTCAAAGTTGGTTGACAGGTTTTCGGCAATCCTGCATAAATCGTCCTTACCGTTCTTTCATCAAGAGCGGCACTGTGGGGGTTTAGCTCAGCTGGTAGAGCGCTTGCATGGCATGCAAGAGGTCAGCGGTTCGACTCCGCTAATCTCCACCAGATTTCCCTCGGTTCGATAATTCGAACCGAGGGATTTTCTTTTGATAGCAAATAGTTGCGGTCTTACATCGTTCGGTTCGAACAATTTCAGTGTGATTCAGCGATTTCTTGCTAGAAAAGGCAGTAGCTCTAATTAAATTCAGATCGTAGAAAGACCTGGTCATCGATCAATCCAATTTATGTCAGCTCCTCTGGATAGCTCAGCACCGCTCCGAGGTGACGATTAAAGGCTTTTTCACCTGGTTCACCGCCGAGCGCTCGCAGAAGCTTGAATTCGTATGTTTGGACATGTGGAAGCCCTATCATAAGATAATCGCCCGACTCGAAATATCGAGATTTATGAGACAAACAATTGATCATGGCACCTCAGTAAATCGCTCGCTGCAAACTTCAATGCGTCCATTTTTGAAAATTCTTACAGAGAAATAGCATGTGGCTTTAGAAGATTTGATACAGCTTCACCCGAAAAGTCCGTAGTTAATGCCACCCGGTTGCCTTACAGAGGCGAATATAATTCCTTCGCATTTTAGCTCATTTATCGCCCCGCTACGTAACACATCCAACATTCGGCGTACGGTAAACAAACGATTCATAGATTCAAAAGAGCCTTCTTTTATCAGCTCAAGCGCTGATTTACCTTTAAAAGCATCTCGCTTAATACGTAACCAATTTGCGCGAACTACAGGGTTACAAGGAAAGAGAATTTCAAGATTTTTCTTGATGCCAGGTAAATGGCCTAAACGCAGAATCCTATCGTTAGTAACACTTGGAAACTCAGATTTCTTTTTCGCATCACAGATGTGTCCGCTCACTGACGTCGAGAAGGTAGATAAGTTCTTTAACACTCAATTTGCATTCGTCAGCCGATAGCCATAGACCTTTTCCGAGAGCGTCTAATTCTTCTTTAGTCGCAGTATTTTCATTTTTTTCGGACTTAGGCATACGACCTCCTACTTCTGCGGCTATTAATGGACAATTTCCGCAAAAATACAATATTTTTACACAAAAAATTATCTATATAAATATCAAATAGTTATTTACGGCAAAATAGCAAAAACGATTGGAAAAGGAAGAAACTTTCCTTCCTTCCATCGAACGATCGGCGGTCATCGCCGTTATGACTTCAATCGACTACTGGTGAAGTTTTCACGAAGCAATCGAAAATCTGAAATTGAGCGCAGAGCATTGGCATACGCTCGGGCTCTGGGCGCCTGCCGAAGCGATCTGCTGAGGTGACTCATCCCGTCTCCCAAATCTGTAAATATTGGGATTTACCTTTGTGATTTTTTGGATTAATTCTCTAGAATACGTCTTAAGCTATTGAATTTTATCAATTTTATTTGATTTGGCTTATTTTTCTTAAGTATGCCCCATTTTATCCGAATAATAGATCATCAATAGTAAGAGAGTGGACGAAGTATGGAATTGGCCATGTTTATCGCAACATTGAATAAGCTTAAAGCTCAATTAACATTTTTTACAGCACGTCTGAATGCTGCGAATTTGTTACTTAGCCTGTTCTTGCTTATGGGGATGAACGCTTGTGATTCCAATTTCGTCGCCTATCAAAATGTCTTGGACACCTCGGCCGTAGTACTAAGTTTCGATAGGATTGCCGCCGACAAAAACGAATCCGTTCTTGTTACCGGTAAGAATTTGGACAAGGACATCAAGATTGAGATGAATGGGGTTCCAGTCGATTTCCAAATAGTGTCGAAATCAAAGGGGTCTTTCGTCATACCTGCCGACGCTCCTGAAGGATTGACTGATGTAAAGTTTACTAAAAGTAAAAAAAGTCTGGGTCTACTACCTTTAGTGATCGGATCCTCGGCCGATAATATTCCTGTCATGACTGTCAGTAGCAGCTCTGTATGCAGCGATATTATTTATAAAGATAAGACAGGGACGCTCACGCGAGGAGAGCGCCCATGCGGAGACAAGCCTACGTGTTCGAAAGATGGTCAGATCGATTGCTTAGCCGTCGCAAACTTTCCTGCGGTTGATAAACGCACAAAACTTTCGATAGCTAACGCTGCCTTGATTCATTCAACGATCACCATCGCTGGTGTGAAGGGAACGATGAGCAATTGTTCTGCCGATGGCGCCACTAGCTGTTTGGCAGACACATCTTTTCCGTCCGCCGATGCCTCCCTTGCGGCTGGAAAAATTATAACTGGTCAAACGCTGGCAGGGATTTCGGGGACGGGAGCTATTCGTCCGTCCGACTGTGTAATCGATGGTGGAACAGACTGTATTGCTGTTGCAAGTTACCCAGCGACCGATGCATCGGTCGCAGCTGCAAAAATTGTTACAGGGCAAACCCTTGCTGGTATCCCAGGGACCGCTTCAAGCGCTCTTGCCAACTGTGCGGCCGACGGTGCAACGGGTTGTGTGGCAAATTCGACTTTCCCAGCTGTTAACAAGGCCGTGAATCTATCAGCAGGAAACCTCGCGAAAATTCATTCGTCAGTTACTGTCGGTGGGGTGGCTGGTACTCTTTCGGATTGTTCTGTGGATGGTGCTCAAGGTTGTCTAACTGTCCCAGCATTCCGAGCAGCTACGTTCGCTGGAGCTGCCGCTAAAATCATAACGGGTCAAACCCTCGCTGGCCTCAGCGGTACTGCGGCTCCAGCCCCAGCTAACTGTGCGGCGGATGGTGCAACGGGCTGCGTCGCAGTCACGAACTTCCCAGCAGTTAACAAGGTCGTAAATCTTGCATCTGGAAACCTCGCAAAAATTCACTCCTCCGTCACTGTTGGTGGTGTCGTCGGGACAATGAGTGATTGTGCGGCGGATGGTGGCACAGGCTGCCTCGCTATATCTACCTACCCAGCCGCCCTTGCATCAGGAGCTGCTGCAAAAATCGTGACCGGGCAAACGCTTGCCGGCGTGAGCGGTACTGCGGCTCCAGCACCCGCTAACTGCGCGGCTGATGGCGCGACCGGCTGCGTCGCCGTCACGAACTTCCCAGCTGTCGATAAAGTCACAAATATCACTGGAAACGCAGCGAAAATTCGTTCGACGGTAACAATTGCAGGCGTGAC
>JACMOC010000029.1 GCA_014378195.1 Oligoflexus sp.
CGGCCGTCTCAGTATCGGTGCCATGGGCCTTGGTCTGGCCAAAGGCGCATTGGAAATGACGCTCAAATATGCGAAAGAGCGTAAAACATTTGGTGTAGCCCTCGTCAAACACCAGGCTGTTGCCTTTAAATTAGCGGAAATGGCGACCCGCATCGAAGCAGCCGAAACTCTGCTTTATAAAGCGGCCTGGATGAAACAAAACGGTCTTGCGTTCCAAAAGCAGGCCGCCATGGCGAAGCTCTATTGCTCGGAAGTTGCCGAGTACTGTGCGCGCGAAGGTCAGCAAACCTTCGGTGGATACGGACTGATGAAAGAATATCCGATCGAACGCTTTTATCGTGATGCCGCCTTGCTCCGCATTGGCGAAGGAACAAGCGAAATTCAACGTTTGGTCATCTCTCGTCATTTAGGCTGCTAAGTATGCTGCGAGCTGCGACGTCTCTTTTCTCTATTGCCCTTTTGTTTTCACAGACTTCATGTGCTCTGTTTGGAGGCCAGGGACCGAGGGAGTTTGACGAGCGCAGCTTTTCTATACTTAACCTCAATCTTTTTAATCAACGTACCCAGTCCGCCTTATCCACCAAAAACTGGAAAGGCGATTGGCTTTATCGCCGCGAGCGTCTTGAGCTGGTTGATGAGCAGCTCCGCGTCTCGCGTCCCGATATCGTCGTTCTTCAAGAAGCCTTGACCCGCCGCGACAGCCCAAGCGAATCGGATATGAACATTCTAAGTGCCGGTGCGCTCGAAGGCTACGAGTGGGATGCCTCACTTGTTCAATCCTACCGCGATACTCAGGAAATGCAGTACAGCGCAGCTGCAGTTGGGCTGCCGGTGAAGCTCGTGGCGCGTGATATGGCTCTCAAATCCGTTTGGCCGATCGGTGTCGACGGCGCGATGAGTTATTCGCTGCTTGAACTGGATCAGTTTCCTATCCTCGTCGTCAATCTCCAGATGCCGGAAGCTACGCAAAAAGCCGACGCCTGGTATGGCTTCGTGCGGAGTGAGCTTCGTGGTCTATTGAAAAGCACCGGGGTTTGTCAGCAGCGCATGATAGTCTCGGGACACATTCCGGGAAGTTCGATCTGGAAAGGTTACTCGGAGTTTGTCTCTGAGTTTAATCTCAAGGATACCTCAACCGGATTCTGCGAGGCGGCGTCGGATTGTTTGACGACGAGTCCTCAAAACGATCTTTTTGCAGCGATCAATAACGGGCAGGGTGCCTCGCACTCGGAGCGTATCCTGGTACCTCTGGAAACGATCATCCTCTCAAGCGGTACTGCAATGAACAAGATGCATTCCACGTCCGTCAATGGACCGGCCTACGGCGTTCATCGCCTCTGGGCAAGTCCGAGCTTTGGCTGGATTGCGGGCCTCCGTCTGGCGCGTTGTCCTCTCGATTAAGCTCCTCTAAAATCCCATGCCATAACCTAACGATGTTTCCAGGCCTTGGAGTTGATTGGTTTTAGTGCCTTTCCAGCGCGAAACATGCAGTTCCAAAATGCCCTTCTGCGACACGAGCCACCAGAGGGATGCATTGAGACCAATGGCAATCTCGGTCTGGAAATCGACGTCTTTAACGAAGGGCGGTACCGATTTTTTGGATGGCATAATCATCGACAGTTCCGTACCGGCTAAAAGATAGAGCGGATGATAAAGGCGAAAAATAGCCTGAGTCTGATTCGAAAAAACCAGAAGCGAAAGAGGGCGGTCGTCCGATTGAACAAGGATAGGTTTGCGCTCAAATTTCAAACCGACGATCCACTGCGAATCCAGCCTGTGCGCGTAGCGTACGCCCGCACCTACCGTTTCGTTTCGATAAAGATTACGACTCTGTCCAACCGGACGCTCGTACGGCACCGTTAAGAACACATGGTCTTTTGGATAAGCTTTCGGTATCGTTTCCTGACTTTCGAACTCTTGGGCATAACTCATCGCTGCTGGACATAGCAGAAAGATGGCTAGAAGTAGGGAGAAGATGGGATGACCGAATCGGTTCATAAAGGCGTGTCACCTTCCGTAAAAGTAGAAAACCAAATCATAGACAAGAATCCGCGCAAATGGGAGCACGTTCTCCTACACCTCGTTGTCTTTACTATCCTTCTACCCGTCGCAGCTCAATCGATAGCAGCCGGACTCCTCGGACTTAGTTTCCTCATTCCAAGGGGTTGGCAGGCAATCGGCTGGTCAGACCCGATACCTGCGCTCTTTATAAAAATGGTGAAAACCCTCTCGATACTTTGGGCTATTTTCCTAATCTCAGGCGTGGCGGAAGCCGTGAGCTCGGGCGAATGGAATCATTTTATGCCGTATCTCCGCTTAATTGGCAAACAGGGCTTGTTTGGTTCGATAACGATCGCGGCATTCCTGTCTTATCAAAACCGCAGCACTCGATCCTGGCTCAGTGTGCGCGCGTTGATTGCTTTTACTGTTTTCATTCTTATTTATTCGATCATGCAGCGTTATTACGGAATGGATTGGGTTCACGGATTTCATGCTCATCTCGACAGCTCGCGGGAAGCTTACGGCGTTTATCGTGTCTCAGGATGGATGGATCATCCCCTGACGTTTTCGTATAACCTCATGCTTTTCACCCTACTCTCGTTTGCGCATTCGCTCTTTCTCAAAAGAAACGGGAAAGGGCCTGAAGCGCGCCTCTGGCTGTTTCAAGGCGGTCTCCTCTTCGTCAATCTGCTCCTCACCGATTCACGGTTTCCGATCATCCTCACAAGTTTTATCCTGATCCTCGGCGGCGCTTGGGACTTTCCGAAAATGCGGAAGTTCTTATTTGCAGGATCATTGCTTGGAATCCTTCTGGCGGTCGCGCTCGTGCTCACCCTCCCTCACGAGGCTCTCGGGCGCTGGGGTGAGTTTTTTGATCCTAACGTACCTTTAGAACAGCGTTTTGATCGCTTAATTTTCTGGAAGATAAATTGGCGTTTATTCATGGAGAATCCCGTGTTCGGCACAGGGCTCAAACGCTACGACGCCGGTCTACTGGACACTTATTTGCAGGCCGGATACACTAGTTTAGAGAGAAAGTATAATGCTCACAATATTTACCTGCAGACCTTAGCCGATGGCGGTCTGGTGAGTGCGATAGGCCTCGCCTTCCTGCTGACTGCTGTAGGCCGTTTGGCATTTGAGGTAAAAAAGCATTTTGCCCATCTTGCTCTGTCTCTTATCTTTATCGCGACTCTTGGTTGTGGCCTCGTGCAAAACCATCTTCGTGATTCGGAATATGTTTACGCGCTTTGGGCATGTATCGGCCTCTGTCTCAGTTGGTTGATAGTTCAGAGGAATCAGAATGAGCCAAGACCAGGGAGCCAGCTCCAAGATCTCGAACCCTGAGAGTATATCTCGTCTGGTGGCGCGAATGTGCGCCGGAAATTTGCAAGTCCTCCTAAGGCATCGTGATAGTGGAAAAGTCACTATTCGCGGTGCCTTTCATAAATTAGGCAAATATAAAGCTGAAGCTGCGATACAGCTCTTCAAACTTTCGGAAGCCGGTCTAAGTAAACTTGAGCCGGGCATGCCGATCAAGGTCGAAGTCCTGGGAATGCCCTCTCAGCTAACCTTTCAAACGCTTGTAATCGAGAAAACCGCCGCAGGTATCATCTGCGCGATGCCACGGGCTCTTTTGAGTACGGAACGCCGGACGAATGCCCGTTTCCGAGTCACCGAAAACATCATGGCCTTTATGAGTTTCGACCTTTGGAAAGCGGGACAAAACGATCCTGCGAGTCCTCCGTTTTTTAGCGCGTACGGTGGCATTGCCAGTTGGATTACCATCGCCGACATAAGTTTGGGCGGGGTTTGTCTCCTGGCTCGATTTCCATCGTTTCAAAACGCGTCTGAGACGATCACCGGACCCGTCTCAAGCTTTTTGCATCTGCCGATGATGCCCCCTATACCTCTGAAAGGCGTTATTCGCTGGCGTCGCAAGATAAAAAACCGAGTCGAAGACGAGATTAACGGCGAGCGTTTTCAATTGGAATATCGAATCGGTTTTGAGTTCGCCGAAGTCGAGGCGGATCACCAGCAGAAACTTCGGCACTTCATTCGTCAATTGACCATCGCAGAAGCGATCTAGAGGACATATATGCCTGTGCGTTTACTCATCCTGACTCTGCTCCTAAGCTCGTGCAGCACTTTTTTTGCTGATCACGACGCTCAGGATAAACCTACGCCGGCCGCGGCAGCCGCTGCGAAAGTCACGGCGACCGACGCTCTGGAATTGCGCGTCGCGCAACTCTGGTCACGCGTGGATGATCTCGAGACGCAGCTTCTGAAGCAGAAGGAACGCAGTAAACTTTTGGAAAAAGGCCTTTTGTTAGGCATAGTTCCCGAAGAGCTGAAAGCCGATGACGAGAAGCCGAAAGCGGCGGGCAAAAAGCTGGTCAAATCCAGTAAATCAAATGCGGCAGAAAAATCCAGCGACGCGGAAAGAGTTAACGAGAAAAAATCGCCTCTCGAAATTCCGCTCTCTGCAGCGGCTGCGAAGTCGGAAGGAAGTCAGGACAGCGATCTTTATCGCAAAATGCTCGAAGCGGCTCAGAATAAGTTTAATAAAGCTGACTATGGTCAGGCGATCATTGCATATAACGACATCGGTGCGAAGTTCGATGATTCTGTCACCGAAGGCAGCCACCTTTATTGGATCGGGTTGAGCTGGTTCTACCTGAAAGAATACAAGCTTTCGGAAGAGACCTTCACGTCGTTAAAGGACCGTTACCCAAGCAATCCTTGGTCGAGTTATGCGGCTTTCTACCTCGCTAAAATAGAGCAGAGCCGGGGTTTGAGCCAGCGCGCGCTCGATCAGTTCCAAAAGATCCTGGACGAAAATCCCGATCGCGATCTCGGGGAAATGGCGCGTGCTGAAATCGCTCGCATGAAGGAGAAGCTATGAGGCTCAAAATCCTCGTTCTTTTACCCAATGTCTTAGCCCAGTTGCTTATGATCCCGGCAGTTTTTGCGAGCGAACCCTCCCTTGAAGACCTTGAGGCCTTGGGCGAAAACCTCGAAGTCGATGCGCAAAGCAAATCCAAAGATGCAGCTCCGCTCGTCGGCGTGGTCCCCGTTCGTTCCGACGTCCAAAGGCCCGCGAGCGATATGGGGCATGGTGATGCCATCGATATAAGAAGCCGTATCCAGAAAATTTCGGAGCCCAATCTCTTTTCAGGCGCTGCACCCAATCCAGGGACTCTAAGAAACCTCGCTTCAGGCGAGGCGCCTGAAGAGTATTCCGTCCATGAAGGGGATACGCTCTTCGATATCTGTGATCAACTCATTGATGAGCCGAATTATTGGCCGAAACTCTGGGCCTTCAACCCGTCCATCACCAACCCCCACTTTGTTTACCCCGGCATGCGCCTCAGGTTCTATGCGGGCGACAATGAGAGTCCCCCGTTTCTTCAGGTGATTACCGAAGACGATATTCTACCCGTGGCCAAAGGCAAGCTCGTGGAGTCGGAGCTCGTGCGCGAAGATATCAACGGGATGTTGATGCGGTCGGAAATCCCGGAGAACATGAAGATCCTCAATCCTAGCGACCTTGACAACATTAATATCGACGGCATGTTCTTTAACGCGGGCGGTTCGTTCAAACTCGAAGAAAAACGGATCATAATTCCAGCTTTTATAGTTGACGAAGAGATGGAGCCTATAGGGGAAGTGGTCGGAGGATCAGCCGGTTCATTTCTGGTGGACAAGGGTCAGCAGGTCATCGTCAAGGATAAATCCGGGATCAAAGTCGGCAGTACCTATACCATCGTCCGAAAGGGCGATGTTATAAAAAATGCCGAACGCGAAGCAGTTGGAACGCGCTACGAGTTTATCGCCCAACTCAAAATCATGACCGAAGATAAAGCCGATAGCGAAGTGTTCAAAGGGAATGTCGTTCTCGACTCGCTCGGCATAGAGCCTGGCGACATCGTCGTCGCCTATCGATCGGTGAAACGTGCAGTGCCGGTGAAGACAGATCCTCAAGGCAAAGGTCTTGAGCAGACGATCGTCGGCTTTACGCATCCGGACACCAATATTGGTGGGCGCGGTGATTTTGTCTTTATCGAGCAGGCCGCTGGCAAATTGAAGGAAAAAGAAACTTACACGATCATGCAGAATGTTAAGGTGGCGTCACCTGGTTTTCTTCGCGACGCTTTACCCGATACGGACAGCCGTGTTGCGCATGTCTATATACTCGACACGACAGGCTCCGCCGCTCTCGGTTATATCGTTCACGATTCTTTTGAAGTGCGTTTAGGGGATCGCCTCGCGCCCTAAATAGCGATTCAGAAGATGTCCCTGTCTTTGCTCCCGAGGCCTCGCTATGGTGCGAGCCAAGGGAGGTTCTGACATGCAATATTCTCTTTCTAACCAGCTTGAAGCTATCGTTACCCACTCCGTCTCTCAACTGGCCTATCGATGGCTTCCGCTTCCTCATTCGCGCCCCACACCTTTAGCACTCGCGATGGCTTCCGCTTCCGATGTGCGAGTCGATCCCACACAACTTAGTCTTAAAAACTGGCACGAATATATAGCAGGCCAGCGTAGTGCGCCTCTTGCCTCGGCCTGGGTGCGCGTGTGCGAAACACTGCAGTTAAGCGCCATTGGTCTTGCCACAGTCATATTCAATAATCTGACTCAACTCAGTGTAAGGGGTGGAGTTCTCATTGATTATTTTCATGATGATTACCCTTACCTACTCACACATATACCGGATCCTCCTGCATGTTTGACTTGTATCGGGGATACGAGTCTTCTTGCTGCGCCCAAACTCGCCATTGTAGGTTCCCGTAAAGCCTCTGATTTTGCTTTCAAGGAAGCGCGAAATTTGGCCTTGGGCACCGTTCAGAAAGGGGCTGTGGTCGTGAGTGGCGGGGCTGTCGGCTGCGATGCAGCCGCGCATTTAGGTGCGCTTGATAGCGGCCTGCGGCCGGCGCCGACCATAGTGGTTTTTGCTGGTGGCTTGCACAAATTTTATCCCCAGTGTCTCGAGAGTCTGTTTGGGCGTTTACGGACCGAACGTGCATTGTTTGTCAGTGAGAGATTATGGGAATACCCGGCGCGGCCGATGGACTTCCCCATAAGAAACCGAATTATTGCCGGACTATCCTCGGCTATTGTCGTTATGCAGGCAGCCGAAAAATCAGGGGCTTTGAAGACGGCGTCCTATGCTTTAGAGCAAGGGCGAGAGGTCTACGCCCTCGTGCATGAAGCGGATGATATACGGGCAAATGGGTCGCGGCAGTTGATAGAAGATGGAGCGCAGGCCTTCGACTCAGCGCGCGACTTTCTCACGCTACTCCCTACAGTGTAAGCGGTAGAGCGAGGTCCAAGTTTATTTTGCTTTCTGACAGGAGAAGAATTAGGCTAATATGAAGAGCATACCGAATACATCTTAAAAAAGCCTAGATCTGTCCGAAAAGCGGACCTAGCGGAACCATTTGAGGAGTGAGCATGCAGAGTGTCACTTCAGAGGCAGCTTGGTGGGTAGTGGTTCAGGCCATGGCCGAACTTGTTATCTATGGCTACGACGAGCTAGAACTGACGGAGCGTTACGTTCGAGACGAGCTTTTGGATGCTGGATTTTCGAGTCATGATATCGAAAAGGCCTGTGACTGGGTTGAGAAAGCCGTTAACTCCGGCACGGTCGTGGAATCCTTGGCGATGCTCCAAACTCATGGGGGTGGCGTTCGGATTCCCCACCCTATGGAACGCGTATGCTTCTCCAAAAAAATCTGGGCCAAATTGGAACTGTGTCGTCACAAAGGGATTCTTTCGAATGACATCATCGAAAGAATGCTCGAAGGCGCACGGGTCATCGATACGCGCGATTGGGATGACGAAGAAGTCTCCAATCTACTCGCTGAAATATTCACATCTGTGCTGCCGGGAACTTCGGAAACTGACTTTTTAGAAATGTTTAAAGTCTGCGTTCCTGAATTTTACTGTTAAGCCGGCTGTCCTGTTCCAGTCCTTCCTTGCTCCTTTCTTTCCGTACTCATCTGTAGATCCTCATCCGACGTTGGTTTTGTTTTATTCTAGGTCCTATTCAATTGACCTAAATAGCAGAGCCCGAGCCATGACTTTTGAACACAATATCGATGCTTACTTTTCTAGCTTTCCTCAAACCGACGAGCTCCTTTTTGATGGGTTCGATTCGGTATGTGTCGTTCGCGGGGACGAAAAAACCTATCAAGAGACCCGCTCAGTTCTCCATACTTTTTCCATCGATCAGCTTCAGGACTTTGCCTTGGGGCAAGGCGTGCGTTGGGATCCACTCCAGCCCGCCGCAGGAGGCTCGTTTTGCGTCGGGAGCGAAAGCGAGAGACATTATCGATGGCACGGCCTTCTTCCACCGGTTGCGCGCGATGGGCTACTTTTGAGCGTCAGACGGCATCGCCTAGGCGAATTTGCTCTTAGTGATTTTGTGGCCCCGTCGAACTTAGAGACTTTTTTACGCCATGCCCGCAGTCATCGTCCGGTCTTTGTCATGGGTCCCACCGGAGCTGGCAAAACGAGCTTTATGATCAGCGCCCTCCTAGAATGCGCAGCCGATGAACGCCTGGCTATACTCGAACAACTCCCGGAAGTTCCCAAACTCTCGCCACGATGGATTCGACTCTGCGCGCAACCTGCCAATTTTTCGGGAGAAGGTGCCGTAGGTTTGGAGTATTTGATTGACGAACTTTTAAGGCTTCGGCCGGATCGCATGGTCATAGGGGAATTGAGGCGCGAAGAAATTTTCGCCTTTAAACGCGCGCTTCTTGCTGGTCACGCTTCGGTTTGGACAACGGTTCATGCCGCGCGGGCGGAAGAGCTGCCCTGGCGTTTGGCGGAATTAGGCGCGGCCAGTCGCGCAGAGTGGGACGAGCTGCTCGTCTCCCACAACGCACTGGTGGTCGTGTTAAGCCGCCAGACCCCTCGTTTCCAAGGGCTCTGGCAGTTTACGCAATCGGGACTTATTTCTTGCTTTTGAAAAATACTGAGAAGATTTTTTTGAAGAGACCAAGCAGTGAGTTCGGCACGTCTTGATTTTTCTTGATGGGGTGAACAGGCTTAATGATCGGGCTCGCCGGAGCGATGATCTTAAGTTTTCTGTCGCCACCTTTAGGAGCAGCCGAGACCGGCATGATGTCGCGTTTTGTGTCGCGATCACCAAGATGCTGCGCGCCTGTGTGGGCTTTTTTGTGGGGGCGACGTTCGCCGCGACTGCTTTGCGGCTGCGCTTGACCTTGGGCTTGTTGAGCCTGCGGTTCGCGTTTTGGCTGAGCCGGACGTTGTTCGCCTTCGGGACGACCTTGACGATCACCACGTGGTCCCCGACCTTGTTTATTTTCTTCAGGACGTCCGCGTCCACCTTGTGGTCGAGCGGCATCGCGCCCACTTCGTCCTTCAGCTTCACCGCGACTACTGCCGCGACCGCCCGGTTGAGGACGGCCACCTTGTGAACGGCCTCCTCCTGAGCGTTGGGAATCATCATCTTTCATGCGATTGCCCCTGAAATTCGGATCTTTGTAAGGGTTGCCGGCTTTGTCTTCGATCTGAAGATACTCGTCCGGTACCCAGAATGTTTCGATAGGGATATTTTCGCCCAAGTACTTTTGGATCGCCAGGAGATTATGGCCATAATCTTCACAAACCAAAGAATACGCCGAACCTTCTGCGCCCGCACGTGCGGTACGGCCGATACGGTGGACATAGTTCGCCGCGTCATCGGGAAGATCGAAGTTATAAACGTGGGTGATGCTCGAAATGTGCAAACCGCGGCTCGCCACATCAGTCGCTATCAGCGCTTTGACTTCGTTGTTTTTGATGCGTTGCACGAGCGCAATACGTTTGGTCTGAGGTAAATCACCAGTTATCAAATCCACTTCGATACCGTTGTTATTCAGTTTGTATTGCAGCCATTCCGCCACGATCTTGGTATTCGTGAAAATCACAGCACACACCGGCTGATGCTCGCGCAGCATGCCAAGCATGACGCGGAGTTTCTCCGTGGATTCGCAGATCACTGCAAATTGTTTGATGCGTTCCGGAGTCATCACTTCGGGGTTGGCGGAGATGTATTTAGGGCTTTCGAGATATTCAAAGGCGAGTTCTTTCACCTTTTCATTAGTCGTCGCCGAAAAGAGCATCTTCTGTGTGTCAGGGCTCAGCTTTGACAGGAAGTATTCAACGTCGTCGATGAATCCCATATCAAGCATGCGGTCCGCTTCATCACAGATGAAGAGGCAGCAGTCTTTCGTCGAGAAGATCTTCTTCTGGTAATAATCTTTGAGACGTCCCGGAGTCGCAACGATAACATCGATGCCGGCACGAATCGTCGACGCTTGTTTTTCGTAGTCAACACCGCCGTAAACAGCCATGCACGAAATTTCGAGTTGGTTGAACAAGAGCTCGGCATCGCTACTGATCTGAACGGCAAGCTCGCGCGTCGGGGCGAGAATGATCGCTTTAGGATCTTTGCTGTAATCTACGCCCGCTTCCCGCATTTTGAGGAGCTGATGCGCAATCGTGATCAAAAAGACCCCGGTTTTGCCCGTACCTGTCTGCGAAAACCCGGCCAGATCTTGACCTTTGGTCGTCAAGGGCAAGCTAAGTGCTTGAATCAAGGTGGGTTTCGCCCAGCCGAGACGTTGGATGGCAGCCATCAGGGGCGCTGCGAGATTCAGTTCTTCAAAGGACTCAACTGCGACGGGGACTTCGTCTACTAACGGTTTTTCTTCGTCTTCATCATCTTCTACGACAATGGCTTCGAGAGCCAAAGGGGCCTGATCTTCCACTGGGAAATCATTGCCTGTTAACTCAGCCGCAGTCCCTTCCGAAGAATCATTCGCGGGAAGAACATCGTGTGCTGGTTCGTCGTTATTCATGGTTTCTTTCGTGTCAGTCATCGTTTCTTCCGCCGCTTCAAGCAGCTAATATTTTTGATTTTAACCGGTACCGTAGCTCACGGCCAAATAAAAGGTGACCAAAGTGTCAGATAATCATCAAGACAAACCTACTTTGACGCAGGAAACAACAGATGATCAGGAAGTGTCCGATGCCTTAGCTGCTGCAGAAGACTCTCAAAACATGTCTGAGAACAGACTCCCACGTACAAGCCTGGAGGATACAGGAGAAAGCGCTCCACTCCAAGAACAAGAAACCCGCGCGCCTCAAAATAATGGCGCACAAAGCCCTCTAAAGCCTGCACAAAAACGGCTGCCCGAGCCTGCATGCGGCACAAACGAGGCGGTCAGTATTGAGTTGCGCAGGTATGCCCATGTGATGAACGATTATTTGACTTGGAAAGAAAATTTGCGGATTACGTCGGTCGATTTACAAATCGGCGGGCCATATTTTGATCTATGGACTAAAGAGGCTAATTTGTTTTTCCGGCGTCTTGTTATATTAAGGAAACGCATCGAAAGTATCAAGAAGCAGAAAAGGGCTTAAAATGAATCAAACCTCAGCCGTTCGTGGAATAAGCTTGCTCATGTGTCTAGCTATGACGGGATGTATCACCCCGGCTGAAGAGCGCCAGCTTAAAGATGATATCTTTTCGCTTCAGACTCGCCTAGTTGCGATGGAAGGTCAGGTTAATAACCAAAGCAAGGAAATCACCACGCAATCGACTCGTCAGGAAGCATCGGTGACGACCCGCATCGACAAAATCTCGATCGAAATTCAAAGAATCAAGGGTGATATCGATGCGCTACGAGTTGGCGTGATTACGGGTCAATTGCCCGGTGCTGAAGGGACTCAAGAAACCGGCGCGGCCAAATCGATGAGTGATCTGCTTGCTCGAATTGACGCAATAGAAGAAAATCAAAACAAAATCATCGCAGCCATAGACAAAGCGATCGACACCAAAAAGCCCGATAAAAAAAGCGCAACCAAAACCGAAAAAGAGAAAGAGACGGCAGCTGATTCCAAGTTGAAGTCTTTTGCTGACCTAAAAACTGCTTTCGATAACAAAAACTACAAAGCGATTGCCGATCACGGTGACAAGGTCGTAGCGTCCATCAAGACGAAAAAAACCAAGCAGGAAGCGACCTTCATGCTGGCCGAAAGTTTCTACAAAAGCGGTCAGATCCGCGACGCTGCATTGCGTTACAACGATTACCTCGAAAGCAAACCATCTGCGAACCTCTCCTTTTCGCTCCTGCGCATGGGCGATTGTTTCAAACAACTGGGTGATACCGAGACAGCGAAGATTTATTATCAGGAGCTGATCCAAAAATACGGCAAATCAGAAGAAGCGAAGCAAGCCAAAGACAAGCTGAGTAAGCTCTAAAGGGACTTTCATGACACTGATACTAGGCATAGAGACGAGTTGTGACGAGACGGCCGCCGCAGTTGTGGAGAATGGCCGCACCGTTCACAGCTCCATCGTTGCTTCGCAGATAGCGATCCACCAGAAGTTTGGGGGCGTGGTTCCCGAAGTTGCGGCACGCGCTCATTTACAAGTGATCGATGCGATAGTCGACGAAGCTCTGGCAAAAGCTGGTGTTTCTTTGAGTGCCATCGACGGCATCGCCATCACCCAAGGCCCGGGTTTGATCGGAGCACTGTTGGTCGGCATCGCCTATGCGAAAGGCTTGGCGCTCGCTTCAGGCATTCCATTAATACCGGTTAATCATGTTGAAGCTCACGTTCACGGGGCTTTGCTTGGGCTTACTCAAACCACGGAAGAGCTGTTTCCTTGTCTGGCTCTCGTCGTTTCGGGGGGGCACTCCAATATTTATTTTATGAAGAGCCCGACCGAGTTTGAACTGATGGCCTACAGCATCGACGATGCGTGCGGTGAATCCTTCGATAAAGTCGCAAAGTTGTTTGGTCTTGGTTATCCAGGTGGGCCGGTCCTCGAACGTCTCGCGCGCGAAGGGGATCCTAAAGCGATCCCGATGCCGCGCATGATGGAGCAGAAGGACAAGCTGCAATTCAGTTATTCCGGTCTCAAGACCTTTATGGTGAACCTGAAAAACAAACAGCAGCTTTCGGAACAGGACGTAAAGAACGCCGCTGCGGGTTTTCAAGAGGAAGCACTGGGTCAGCTGGTACGAAAACTCGAAACAGCCCACCATCTGCGTTCGGCTCAATGTCTTCTGGTAGCGGGCGGTGTTGCTGCCAACCAAAGATTCCGGGCTATGGTGAAGGAGAGGTTGCCGCGGCTTCCAGCGTATTTTCCTCAACTCGATTACTGCTCGGATAACGCGGCAATGATCGCGGCTCTCGGTTATCAACATTTTGCAAAAGATCCCAAGGATCCGGCTTTTCACCGTTTGGATTGGGATGCGTTTTCACGCTATCAGTTCAGCTGACTCATGCTTTAGACAGACGGCCATCCACGCGAAAGCCACTGAAACCACGAAAGAGTACCCATGAGCTACGATAGGGATAGTAATCCTCGTCAGAAAAAATCTTTGAGCCAGGTGTTTCTCCGTACGGACTGGCCGGTCTTGAAAGTCGCGGAAGGCGTTGAAGAATGGGGCATCACCCGAGTTCTCGAAATTGGCCCGGGAGGCGGAATTCTTACGCGCGCTTTGATGGCGAAGCCTTGGAAGCTGACCGCCGTTGAAAAAGACGATCGTTTTGTGGAAAAGCTCACCGACTACTTTACGGTGAGCAAAGCCGAATATCCGGGCAGTTTTGAGATCGTCAATCAGGATGTTTTGCAGTTTGATCTCGCGAGCTGGCTCAAACAGTCGGGTGAACCGACGGCAATAGTCGGTAACATTCCCTACTCGATCTCATCCCCTATCGTATTGTGGCTCATCCCTTATCTTCAGCAGGTCAAGGGTGTGAAGCTCCTTGTGCAGCTTGAATTTGCGCAAAGGCTCGCCGGGGTTGCCGGTACTAAAGACTATGGGAGTCTCTCTGTTTATACTCAGCTCCGTAGTCAAGTGACAATCGACTGTAAGGTTGACCGGACGTGCTTTACACCTGTCCCCAAAGTCGACAGTGCGATCATCACTTTGAAACCAAGAACTCAGATCCTTTCCGATGACCTACTCCGCAAAGTGGAAAAGGTGTGTCGCGCATGTTTTACCCAAAGACGCAAAAAGCTTCGAAATGCGATCAAGCAGTTTGTGCCTGAGGATCGCCTCGATAGCTGCCCGATCGATTTGAATCGGCGTCCCGATGCAATAAGGCCTGAGGAGTATTTGGAACTCACGCGTTTTATCTATAGCCTAAGTGAGTAGATTGCCGTCCTAAGCAAACCAAAAAAGCGAGCATCCGAACTGGATGCTCGCTTTTTGCTATAAGATTCAATTATTTAGCCTGACTCAGAATCTCTGGTTGTTCGCGGAAAAGAAAGGTTGAAAGGCCTTGCACAAAACGCATCGTGTTGGGACGTGTTCGGAGCAAGGAAACGTCAAGCTCAACAAACTCACCGCGATTGAGCGCAAACAGGGTTCTCTCGTTGGTTTTGTTTACGTCAAACCCAGTGCGGCTGATGTACGACTGCGAAGCACCTCGAAAGATAAGATCGGCATTGAAGAGATTGCGGATTCTCTCCCAATCGGGGGCTTTGAGATCGCGAGCCGAGACTATACCCACGATCTTATCATTACGAACGATGAAAGCGCCTCGCGCTGGAATGCCGGGCCAGTCGGCTCGTGAAACATCCCCGCCGTTACCTTGAACAATGCTAAAAAGCTTTTTTCGATCTTCTGGTTCGGTGACGCCAATCCAGATCCGTTTGTTGGGTTTGGGGTTAACGAAATACCAAGGCGCATCCACATTCTGAACGGCAATTTTGTCAAAACCAATCATGATGCCTTCGCCTTCGGCAAGGCTTCTTAAGCTGTATACACTGGTCTTGGGTGAACTATGTTCGATCGCATCGGCGAACTCCGGTGATTCCAGGGAATAGCCTGCATTGACGGCAAAAGAGGCCTGACTGATATCCTGGATGACTTGAGCTTTCATCAAATCCTTAAGTGTAATACTGAGTTTTTTGCGGCCGCCGGCTGCTTTTCCGTCGATACGGATGTGACCGTTGGGACCGGAAATATTCACTATACCTTTCCATTTCTCCTTCACCTCGCGAGGGAGGGTGGTAGGCAGGTCGACGTCGAGACGAAGGGCTTGATCGGTTACCGTTTTTAATGGCGAAGCGGTCCAGAACTCACCGCTCAAAGGTAGGATTTGTGGCAAAAGTGTGGCCTCAAAACTAGGAATTTTGGGCTTTTCCGTTTCCACGTCCTCTTTAACAGGTGTTTGAGGCGGTGGAGGGGGCGGCGGCGGACATATCTCTTTCGTAGCCAAAGCGGAGAGTTTCATGGAATCAGAAATATTTAGGTTTTTCAGGCTGTTAAGGGATGCTGCGGGAGGCGCTATCGGCTCTTGGGTTTTGACGGCAACGTCGATGGTTTGTTGTTTTGCGGCCGTATTCGCCACAACACTTTCGTGCGATGTCTTAAGGATCAAACGTGAATCGGGGCCGTCCTCTTTGCTCGCCGACTTGCCTTCAGGTTTGGGCTCGTCTTGTTTTACAACCAAGCGGCCTTTAAGAACGGAGACCTCATGGTCTTTAGAGAGGGGTGAAGGGAGCCCTAGTTTTACCACGGAACCCGGATTGAGCTGGAGTTTCTTCCCACCTTCGAAATCGATGCTGACGCGGCTTTTTTCTTCGGTCGAGATCAAATCATTATTATAGAGCTCTTGATTGACGACCGCTTTTTGCCAAATCATTTGGCTATCCGAACGAACCGTCACGTTGCCTTCGACCTTCTCGATACGAGCTATGGCCTTTCCACCGGCGGACCGAGTGCCGCTGGTATTAATAAGGCTCCACAAAACCGGCCCGAGGCATGCCAGCCAGATTACCCAGAATATTTTCCATCTTTTTGACATCGGATACGCCTTGTTTCGAACTTCAGGTTCGTCTTCCGTTTGTCTCGGAACCTAATCGAAAAAGTTAAGCGCGCGCCTCAGGAGAATCCGTAAGGCTCCGATAAACAAAGATGAAAACAACGTCACGTGTCACGACCTGGTGGTGATTCTGATGAAGAAGCGAAGAAAGCCATGCGATTTGCGAGGCTTCCAGCCTGAGTAGAAGCCAGATTTCTGGGACCCATTGGAGGATGAAATGCTGAACTTCAGCATACTGATTAAGACAATTGAGCTACTCATCAAGGCGGTGTTGATATTTATCATCACGCTTTGGGGGCTCAATGTATCCGCAAAAGAGGTTCCAGTCAAAAGTGGACGCATGAAGCTGTCCTTCCAAGCGGAAGAAACATTTATACCGAAAGCATTCCGTGAACGCCTGGGCGAAGACTGGAAGGGCTTTTGTGCAGACTTCGGCAATAATTTCCTGGTTGGCAAGGGGCCGCAGGGACGAGGAATATATACTAAAGTAGACTGCGATCCTATACAGTTCGTTAGGGACGCGGACGTGATCCCCGTTACGGATGATCCTTGGCGTTTTGTGTTTACTTGGAAAGATGATGCTTTTGGTTTATCGGTTTACTATCAAGCTAAAGGCAGCAAGAAAGATCGCCTCCTCGTAACGCAGATGGTGTTTCCAAAACAGTTGACCCCGGATTTTCTTTTTGGAACCCCCGAATCCAAATATTACGTGATCAACAGAGTATACCGAAAATTGCCTTTCGCATGGAGCGCGACGTTCAAGCCGACTGATATCCAATGGCAGCTTGCCCCGCTTCAGCCGCAGATGTTGAGTGTCCTTGTCCCGCCTCGTAAGCTTGGTCTCTATTCTATGTCTTATAATCCAGAATCTAAAACCTGGACGCCGGTGCTCTATGCGGTAGCTCAGCTGGTTGTTGCTGACGATTCAAGTCGGAACTTCGATCGTGATGGTAGCGGACCTATGGACTTGCGTTGGATTCAAACGCCGCGCCAGCCCAAGTTTCGGCTGTGGGCTCAAGAGATTACCAACCCGCTCGAGAAAGACGCCGATCCTTCGTTTTTAACGATGCGCGAAGGCAAGCCGAATTCCAGTATTCTGGAAGGTTATGCACTGGAGGGTCTCAAATCAAATACTTTCACCCTTCGATATGGAACGCCTTTTCCCAAAGGCTCGACCGTCGTGAGTAGAGCTTCCAAAATTGAATTTACTGCAAACTTCGGTAAAGGCGCGCTGGACGGATTAACCTTTGGAATCGAAAACGCTCCACGGCTGGAAAGCCATGAATCCGGCGAAACATACTCATACTCATGGACACGAACCGAGATCGGCTGGTCGTTCATACTAGGAACGCCGCAAACGATCGATCGCTTTGCAACGCGATTTCACCTCACGCCGAAGATCGGGCTTTTGAGCGTCAACGCGTACTTTCCCTTGAACGCTTCGGAAAACCTCGAGTTTGCGACAGTTGCCGAGTTTAAGCTCTCCCATCAGATCGATATGGGCGGTGAATTCTCCTGGGAACTTGAATCTCTCAGTTATCGCCTGAAAGTCTGGGCAACCACTCACCTTTCCGGTTATCTCCTGGCGCCTTCGAATCCGACCAAGATCAGTAACCAGCGCGCGGGTGCTGATTTCTCCTACGAAGCGTGGAAAAGCAAGAGCGGCTATCGCCTTGGCCTCATTGGCTTTGGTTATATCGATTGGGTTACTTTGCAAAAACAGGCGACACCGCAGCTTTCCCTGCTTACTACAAGCACGACTGCGAGCGGCGCCTCTTACAACGTTACATATCTGGGCCTCGGATTGTCCCTTACTTGGTAAATTAGGACGGCTTTATGAAGTGGTTAACAGCCTCATTACGGGTCAAGTTTTTTCTTATGACGTTCGTGCTTGCGCTGGCAACTATCGCCACGATGAGCTTTTTGCAGTCGCGAGTGCTGAGTCAGCTCCTCGAATCGGGCTTTCGCAGCTCGTCTATTGAGACGAGTGCCAAAATCGGTGGTGACGTGGACGGTGTCCTGCAACGCTGGGCGCTTTCGACCGTTTATCTTTTGCAAGGGATTTATCCCCTGCCAGCAGCCCAACAAAAAGAAGAGCTGCAACGTCTGATCGATGTTGAAAAAGACTTCACAGCGGGTGATGTTTTTCTAGAGGACGCCAAGACCTTTAAAGTTGTCAATAGCTATGCGAAAGATGATAGCAAAGAAAGCCTGAAACGTACGGAAAGTGCCCAAAGCTGGCTTGAGAAAAATCGTCTGAAAAACCCTGATCGTTTGTTTTTCGTTGATATCGGTTCACGTCCCGCCGCCCTACGTATTGGACGCGGTATTCCCATTAACGTTGCCGAAGGCAAATTATTCTGGATCGTCGTTGAAGCCTCCAAAGCCCCCATCGGCTCGCTCCTTGCGCTGCAGGAAGGCATGAAAACGGTCATACTCACCGAGGCTATGCAGGACTTTCTTGCCGGCAAACCTTTGACCCCTGAGCTCAGCAAAGTCATCAAAGCCCGTCGCCTCGAACAGCTTATGAAGCTGGATCTGAGCTCTGGCTTTTTCGGAAGTTTTAACGATGACAAAGGGGCCGCTTGGCAAGGTTCCTATTATCGCCTGCCATTCTCCGGCCTCACTTTGATCCTTCAGCAGCGCGAGGATATCCTCTTTGCCCCGCTTCGTTACCAACTCATGCAGACGGCAAAATGGGCCCTACTCATTCTTCTCATTGCCGCCCTCGTGAGCTTTTTCAGTGCGGAAGCCCTTATCAATCGACTCGAAAGTGTGACCCTTGCCACCAATGAGATTGCCAAAGGGCACTTTAGCACGCGTATCAATGTGAAAGGGAATGACGAGATCAAACAGTTGAGTGATTCCGTAAACGCCATGGCCGGGCAGCTTGTGGATCACTTAAATTCTGAAAAAGACATGATACGGCTTGAAAACGAATTAAACGTCGCGAACGAGGTGCAAGGAAGTTTTATTCCACTCGAATTCAAGCAGGATGGCACTATGGTCCTGGCATCAAGTTATCGCTCAGCTTCCGAGTGTGGTGGTGATTATTGGAGTCACTACGTAATTGCACCCAATACCCATATGCTATTGGTCGGCGATGCAACGGGTCATGGGTTGCCCGCCGCTCTAGTAACGGCGATAGCGTATGCAACGGGGCATCTTTGCAGTCAGCTTCCCGAAACCGCTGCTTCCGGATTTATCAGTCCTGCCATGATTTTGGAGCTCCTCAATAAAGCCCTCTACGACAGTTTGAAAGGCAAGCTGTGTATGACTTTCTTTGCTTGTATTATCAATACAAAGTCAAACACACTCACCTACAGCAATGGTGGTCATCCGTTTCCGTTTGTGATCCCGCGCGACTCGAACGACGAACGTCTGAAGACGGGGAAACGCAAGGCTAAGCCTTATATTGTCCTGAGCGACATCAAGAAAAATGGGCAACCCCTGGGCTTTGATCCGACTTCGGTTTACCAGAACTCAGTGCAGGAATTTCTTCCAGGCGATCGTATGATCATGTACACAGATGGTATCGTCGAGTGTTTCAACCCCGAACAAAAACAATGGGGATCCAGAAACCTAGAGAAATCGTTGACGAAGAATCTTAATTTAAGCCCTGTCCTGTTCCGCGACCGCATCATGGCTGATATGGAGGAGTTTCGTAATAACACCCCATTGCCTGACGATGCGACACTGGTCGTCATTTCATCTGATTCTTTGGAGGAGGCCGCATGAAACGCCTCGTAAAGTCTTTGATCGTGAGTCTATTTTTGCTAAGTGCCCCAGCTCATGCTGAGGATTCTGCAAAAGAAAAATCGAGTGGCGAGGACCCGGGTGAAACGGAATCGGTTGTTCCACCTGTTGTCGACACCAAAGTGCCGACTAAAAACGAATACGAAACCCTTCTCAACACCTGGGTCAAAAACTCGGACGATTCTGTTCATGCGATTCCGCGCAATTGGCTGTTTCTTCAGGAGCAAAGTGGAGCTTATGGCGCCCCTTCGCCCCTTGGACTTGACGCGACGATGTTTGACGCCTACGGTTGGTTTCATCTGGCCGACTCTGATGCGATTCGTCTCTTTATTCAATTGAATCCGACGCAAAAGAAAGACGAGCTGAAGCCCGAAATGATGGCCGCTCGTCTTAAACGTTATGCCGATCTCACCCAGGCAGATGCCATCGTTTTGAAAACGTCGGCAACACCTTCAAAATGGGCTGTTTATGTCGTAAATAAGGGACTCGACGCGCCCCAGTTGAGTTTTGATAAAGGCCCCGATGCTCTGCGTCTGGACTTTCCTGCGAAGTGGCTCTCTCAACAGTTGGCCTATGACGCAGTTGTGGTTGGAAACGAAGGCGACTATCTGGTGCTCGCTAAGTTGAGACCACTCAAACGCGGGGCTCAAGGGCTGGTTTTGCGGAAATCGGCTGGTTCGTTGGTTGGTGATGCGGAGAAAGACGTCGGCGCTCTATTGAGGGTCTTGCACGAAACCGATGATTACGTACTGGCTAAGGTCTCGCTTACAAAATCGGAGCGTTCAAAGGTATCCGTCGGTAGTAAAGTCCTTTTTGATCAACCGTGATCGCCATACTAGGCTAAAACTTTCTTTTTCACGCGCGCGATTAAATCAAGCGAGTGAAACGGTTTTACTATAAAATCGTCGACTCCCAGTGCGACTGCCTGCTTCACAAAATCCGCCTGACCCTTGGCCGTGACGGCCAGGACCGGAATAGACTTCCACAGGGCATTGGCCCGCAGTTTTTCCAAGACCTCCATACCGCTCATTCCCGGCATCAGCATATCGAGAAGAATGGCATCGGGTATCTGAATTGCCAGAAACAGAAAGCATTCCTCTCCCGTTTCCACGGCATGAGTCAAAAATCCAGCTTTTTCCAGCAGTTTACTTGCCATCGTCCGCGCCATTGCTTCGTCATCCACTACCAAAATCATGGGTTTGTACGTCGTCATGGCCAGACATCTCCTTTTTCATTTTTACACTTTAAAAGTTTATACTGGCATGCAATTTTGCGATAGCAGGTATAATTTTTCATAAACTCATGATTTTCTGCTCGAACAAGCTGCTGGTCATTAAAATTACTTTATATCGCCAGTGAATCATTGGCAAACCCTGTACAAAAGAGTCTTATAAGCAGGTCATGTATCGTGTACAATCGCTCCCCTTGGTGAGGACGTAAATTCATGGCCCTTCTCGACTGGGATATGTTTTTAGAACGTGTAGAACGAAATGAGGCGCTCGCACTCGAGCTTGCTCACGACTTGTTGCTCACGCTCGATGAAAGGATCGAAGCGCTCGCCTATGCGATCTCTCTTGGCGAATTTAAGGCGATTGAACGCAATGCTCATTCCCTTCGAGGTTTGATTGCCCCTTACGGCGGGCTTGAATTGCTCGACCTACTCAAATTGATTGAGGAACAGGCGCGTGCGCTGGTGCTGGAATGTTCAGCCTTGCCTCTTGAAATAAGCGGCATGGGTATTGCACTAAAAAGGGAGTTGACAGAGAAAGTCGACAGCATCGAAAAGAGTCTCGCCCAAAAGTCTGAGGCTGCTAACCTTCAATTTACGGGCGACGAACGGTCATTTATATGAGACTTGCTCCTGAGCGATTTCATCTTTAAGTTCTGCACGTACTCCAGGACGATTGGGACAAATGCAATGGAACGGCGTAAACCTGTAATTCTTATACTTGATGACGTCAATGAGAACGTTAAAGTGCTCGGTTCACTCCTCGGTCGCGATAAGTATTCCCTGCTCCTTGCAAACACGGGACAACAGGCCATTCAATTGGCCATGAGCAATTTGCCTGACGTGCTTTTGCTTGATGTCATGGTCCCTGACATCGACGGCATCAGTATTTGCCGTTTTCTCAAATCCAAGCCGGAATTTGCGATCATCCCCATTATCTTCCTGACGGCGAATGGCAATCCCAAGGATATCTCTCTTGCTTACGAGGCGGGAGGAGCCGATTACGTACTCAAGCCTTTCCATGCTAAAGAACTGCGGGTCCGTGTGGAGACGCAGCTGGAAATCAAGATGATGCGCGATCGGCTAGCTGGAGCAGAAAAACTGCTGACCCATGCCTACGAGATCGTTCATCAAGATAGGAACGAGGCGACATCCTCCTCCTCCTTGCCTTTTCTCAAGGAGCTCGAAACGTTTTTGAAATCGCCCGCAAAGCTTCGAGAATTTGAGAATTAGTATGTCCATCAAAGGAATATTTCGTGTTATCTTCGGAACCTTGCTTCTGTCTTTGATCGCTATTGCGGCTTTGGCCATTTCGCTTGTAAAGAGTCAGCAGCGGGTTAGAGTCGATCATTACGAGCGCATCGAAAACCTGCGTCTAATTCGAGAAATGCGTGATTCGAACGATTATTTCACTCAGTTCGCCCTCGGCTATTTAAACACCGGCAACCAACACTTCAAGGACCTCTATCTCAACTTCACCGACATGTGGGACGGGAAAAAACCTCGTCCGGTTTTTCTGGAAGAAAGCTACATCGATATCGAGCGTAATGCGACGCCACCTAAAGTGCGGCTGCGCCCAGCTGTTTCATTTATAAAGCTTGTCGATGAGGGCTCGTTCACCCCGCACGAGCATGTGTTGATAGAGGATGCTGAAAGGTTGATGAGGCAGATGAGATCGATGGAACAGCAGGCGTTCCAGGACTTTGCCCAATTCCAATACGGAGAAAAACTTCCGACACCCATTCCGATCGGCGAAGCGAGCAGTTTACTCACGGGCGATGCCTACCGAAAAGCCTATGCTCAGTTTAGAACAACGATTGCCACCATAATAAGGTCCGTCCACGAGCGTGCAACAGATGAAATAGCTGATGTTGAAGGCCGCACAAGTTATTTGCTTTATGGTTTGATCACGGTTCTCACGCTCCTGTGTATTAACGCCCTTGTCGCGTATCGAACATTGATCAATCGCGTGATTCTGCCTATTTCTTATGTCAATCGACAGACCGATTCTTTGGAAAAAGATCTGGATCAGCTTGTTCAAGTGACGCGTACGCTTGCTAAGGGGGATCTCGACGTCAAATTCGAGCCGAAATCCCCCGCGATTGTTCTCTCAGGCCAGGATGAAATCGGTCGTCTCGTGCGCATTCATAACGGGATGCTCGATCACATGAAGGTGACGGGTATGCTGATTGCCGAAGTGGCTCTCGATCTGAGAACGTCTCACGAGCAGGCGGCTTCGGCCGACCGTGCAAAGTCCGAATTCCTCGCAAATATGACTCATGAAATCCGCACTCCGATGAATGCGATCGTGGGGTTTTCGGAGCTGCTCGTTTCCAAAGTGAAAGATCCCGTTCTGAGGAATTACACGGAAGGCATACGCGTTGGCAGCAAAAACCTCTTGCAGCTCATCAACGATATCCTCGACCTTTCCAAAATCGAATCCGGCTATCTGGAAATTACCAGGAAGCCTTTTCAAATTGCCGTCTTGCAGCGCGATCTGATGCAGATGTTTTCCGCTGAAGCCAGCCAGAAAAATGTACGACTCAGCTTTTCCAAAACAACCGACGCCGCAGTCCAAATTCAACTGGATGAATCGCGACTTCGTCAAGTCCTCATCAACCTGGTCGGGAACGCGCTGAAGTTTACCAATGAGGGGTTTGTGCATGTTGAATTCCTCCTGACGCCGAGTCTCGATGAAAGCAAAAGAGATCTTGTCATTCGTGTCCAGGACACAGGCATTGGGATCGATAGTAGCGAATTTGAGCGCATATTTAAGGCGTTTTCGCAAGCAGAAGGCCAGAGCAACAGGAAGTATGGGGGGACGGGTCTCGGTTTGACGATCTCGAGGCGCATCGTCGAACTGATGGGCGGACAGATCGATGTGGAGAGTAAAAAGGGCAAAGGAAGTTGTTTCAGCCTTTATTTCCCTAATATCGCCGTTGAGCGCTTGCCTCTGGCTCCTGACGAAGTTTTTGAACCGCTTGAGCACGTGATGTTTGAGCCAGCAGTTCTCGTGATTGGAGAAGACGTCGAATCCAACCTTCAACTCTTGAAGGCATTTTTAGAGCCCTATCCATTTACCGTTTATTCTGCGAGCGATGGGCAATCCGTGCTCGATTTGGTCCGGCAGCACAATCCTGATTTGCTTCTGCTCGACCTGCAGATGCCGGTTATCGACGGTAAGGAATTGCTCACCATCCTAAGGGCCGACGATGCTTTTCGCGAGCTTTCCATCGTAGTGCTGACCGCGAGCACGCCCTATCTCGAAGGATCGGTTTGGGAGGCTATGGCCAGCGCGATCATCCGCAAGCCTCTCCGTAGCCGCGAACTCTTCCGGGAGTTACGGAAGTTCCTGCGTTTCAAAATGGAATTGATCGAGCGGGATTTTGAAGATACGTCTAAAAATTGGACTGTGCTGAGTGCAGAGAGCATGGAGCGCCTGCGCAGTTTGCTTCGGGAAACCGAGGGGCAGTTGCAAGGCGCCATGGATCTTGATCACATCGAAGAGGTCTCGCAGGAGGTTTATGCTCTGGCCTTAAATGAAAATCATGAGCCACTGAAAGGCACGGCTCTCAGCCTGCTTGAAGCCATTGAGGATTTTAACATGCAGCGAATCAAAACCCTCTTTGACGAAATCAAGATGAAAACACACATCGACGATTTTTAAAACTCAGACGTCCTCATCCTCGTCGGCCAGCCCCATGTCCGAATCATATTCATTCTGAAACCCGAGATCCACCACGCAGTCGCCCATAATTCGGCTCTGACATGCAAGTCGGATCGATCCGTCCTGAGGGAGCTTTAGCTGTCCGAGAAGTTTGGTTTCATCGACTTTCATAGGTGAGAGATTCATCACGCCGTCCACGATTCGTATCGCACACGTTCCGCAGCGGCACGATGCGCACGCGAAACGGATGGTGACACCCGCCTTGCGCGCGCTTAAGAGAACCTTGGTTTTTTCGTCGACTTCAGCGGATCGAATATCAGGTCGAAACTCGATGCGTGGCATAAACTCTCTTTGTTAAACGGATAAAGCAAATTCGCGCAAAGTATCGTTCAAAGATGTTTTGAGATCGGTCGAAGCTTTGCGTTCTCCTATGATATAGGCGCAGGCCGTGTGAATTACACCGCCCGGGACTTTTTTCTCCTTCGTTCCCGGCAGAACCACGGCCCGCTCCGGAATAAAACCTCTCGTCTCAACGAACTTTCCGTCACGAATATCGATGATGGGTGTCGATGCCGTAAGGGTCACGTTAGCAGCAAGGACAGCCTCGGCTCCGATTTGCACACCTTCCACTATAATAGCACGAGATCCTATAAAAGCCCCGTCTCCGACGATCACTGGTTTGGCATGAGCAGGCTCCAGAACGCCCCCGATACCAACGCCGCCTGAGAGGTGAACGTTCGCTCCAATTTGAGCGCAGCTCCCAACGGTCGCCCAGGTGTCGACCATCGTGTTTTTGCCGACATACGCTCCTATGTTGACGTAAGACGGCATCAACACTACACCGGGTTCCATAAAACTCCCGTAGCGCGCGGTAGCAGGAGGAACGACGCGAACTTTCAGCTTTTCGTAATTGGTTTTGAGAGGGATTTTATCGTAATAGTGAAAGGGTCCGACTTCAAAGGCCTTCATTTCCATCATGCGGAAGTAGTGTAAAATGCCTTGTTTGATCCAGGCGTGTGTCACCCACTCATCACCCTCCTGTGTACAAACACGGAGAGTTCCTTCGTCCAAATGTTTTAATAAAGCATGAATAGAATCTCTATGGTCTTTCAAGGCGTCTATTTTGCCTTGGCTGAGGGCGAGTTCAACTGATTCGATGGTGGCTTTCAGGTTTGTCGTATCCAATGTCTGACTCCGGCTTTTGCGAATGGATCTGGGGCGTTGCCTCTGAGAATATTCTTATACGGACAGCATAGAAATCAAAAAGATTTGGGCCGGGAATGGCATGCCAGATTGCTCTGGAGTATCGCAAATTCATGCATTAGAATGGGCTCTCATAGCGGGGGCTATCTATGCAAAAAATACCTGGTTTTTGGCTATTTTACTCAGTGTGGCTGCCTGTGGTGGCGGGGGGAGTAAGAGTTCCCTGCCGCGCATATTCGCGAAAGTTGCGTGAAGATTACAATGACCCTCCGACGCTTCATCGAAGGCTGATCAGAGCGGGCCATCATCGTTGTGAGTCACGACGATCAGTATCTGCAACTGTTAGATGGGCTGTCCTTGAAACAGCTTTCTCTCGACGCTTTTAGAGAAGAACGATGATTGATCTTTTGCATATTTATTATCCCAACCTGATCGCCGGCATCATCATAGCCGTTTGTCTTTCCCTCATCGGCTGTCAGGTTGCGGCCCGTGATCGATCGATGCACGCGCTCTGCGTCTCTCAGGGTGTGATGTTTGGGGTGCTTTGTAGGTATCGTGTTATTTGGTGCGGAACATTCAGCTCTGCCTTATTTTACAGGCATCACAGCGGCTGTGGGTGTAGGGCTTGTCACACACTTTATAACGCGGTCTGTTTCAACCTCTGTCAGCACCTATTTCATTGCCCTTTTTTTGATGCTTTTAGCCATTAACCACATACTCGGAAGTCTTTTTCCTCAGCTCGAGAGCCATGTCAGCCAAATTTTCTTCGGTGACCTTGCAACCGTTACGGCGACCAATTCTTGGATCAGTGGTGGAGTGGCGACCGTTGTCTTCGTTTTGCTTTTGAAGTTTCAAAAGCAGCTGAGTCGCCGTTCCTTCGAAGGGTTTGTTTTCCAGGACGATTCCCCCTGGAATTCCACCGATAAGGAATGGAAGCCGCTGGCATTGGAAGTGGGACTGTTTCTTTTTGTGTGTTTCGCTATACAGCTGTTTGGATTTTTATTCACCATCGGCTGTTTGTTTATTCCGACGGTCTTTCTATCTTTACGGCAAAAGTTTTCGACTCTTCATGCCCATCTTTGGAAATCCTCGATCGCTGCCGCGAGCGGAGTTTTGATCGGACTGCCTCTCACCTTACAATTCGAAAATCTTCCGACCGTACCGTCTATTCTCGTTATAACCGCAGGTCTTGCATTTGTGATGGCCTGACGATTTGCGATTCCTGCCCTAATGGCTTAAATGACATATGGCCACCTGAGCCTCCAGTGTAGTCTCCTGTAGTCTGTCAAGTTGGGTATTAGTAGGAATGCAGAAGGCTTTGGGAATATTGCAAAAAAATAGCGGATAGCCGCAAAGCCCTGGACTTGGGCTTGTCTGCTGTGTTGTTGGGGAGCATCAGAAGCTTTTTCTGTATGCTGCAGGAGGAAATAAATGGAAGCTGGGGGAAAGGTAGCACTGTAGAAATACGATGGCACAGCAGACTTGCATAGTCCAGGCGGCCCCGAGGAACTCGCCTGTTGCAGATACTATTGCAAGGAGAAGGCCAAAGTACTTCTCGCGGAAAAATTTTTCCTATCACGGCACCAGAGGCAGATCCAGAGTCAGGCCAGGTGTTGCTGAAATACTGAGCTGATAAGGATGTGTCGCCGCAGGTGCGTATAACGAGTCGATCGTATCGATGGCGACGACGAGTCTATGGCCTTTTGCTACGGTAAATGCCGTCATATTGAGATCAAAGTCGATGCCGAGTGGGGCATCCGCCGCCTCATGCAGACTCATAACGCTATAGCTCACGAGCGTTCCCGACCCCAAGCCATCAACATCATAGAGATAACCAACTAGAGTCACAGGCGTGTCATGCGGCATCAGTCTGAAATGAAGTCGCGGAGCACCGCGCACGGTAAGCGCACGCGTTGTCGGTTCGGATCGCAGAACTGCTGCATAACGGCGGTCAATCGCTGCTATGTTTTTCACAACTGGCGTTCCAATAACGCCCGACAGTCCATCACTTAAGAGGGGGATGCCGGACGTCGCGCCGGAATCGATAGCGCCGGTGAAATGAATCACACTGTTACCACTGGAGTCTTTTTCCAACGTATTCAGTGCAGTGAAGCGTGGAGTGTTGGAATTAAGGGCTGGGAATGTTTTGTATGACTCTGTTGTCGAATGGGTGCGGTATGTGATTCCAGTGTGAATAGGACGGCTTTCATCGATAAGCCAATGGTCCATCCACGCATGGAGATCGCTCCATACGGGGTTTGGAAGTCCAGCCAGCCCTGACACGGAAGCCGAGGCATGGATACCTTCGTCAACAGTCATGCTTTTCGGGCCTTCTAGTTTTTCGTAAAACCCCCGCATCTGAAGAGGAGGGAACAGCGCGTCGAGAAAACTGTTTTCAACAAATACCGGTGCTTTACGTTCGTTGATTTTATCAACGAAGGTCTCTGCCGATCGAGCCGCCGCCCAGTCTATCGTCCCTTGGACATCGCTTCGGTCCTGCATTTGTTTGACCTGAACCGCGAGATCCGGATCGAGGTGACCCGTGAGCTGTCCGGAGTGGAGGAGAATCTGGAGCCAGGTATTTTGAATGGTGTCGTTACGATAGAGGGATTTTTGCAGATTTCCCCAACCACTCATAGACGCCGCGGTTTTAATTCTCGGTTCGTGGGCGAGGCCAAGCAGCGATATACCTCCGCCATACGAAATGCCGGCCATTGCGATATTGGCAACATCCACACGCGTATTCGCTTCCATCCAGTCGATGATCGTCGAGATGTCCTGAATATCATTCGTTCCACCGACAGTGACCGTCCCGTCCGATCCACCAAAACCACGTGTCGCATAGGACAGAACCACGTAACCATCAGCCGCAAACTTCCGAGCCTGAACTTCATATTCGAAGTCTGGCATGGTCCAGGAATTTACGAAGATGATTGTGGGGCGTTTACCCTTAAAAAACAGAGATTTCGGTGCGTAAAGGCGGGCATTCAGTTGCAGGTTGTCAAACGTACGTATTTTTACGTTACTGATGTCGTAGGTTGTAAAGATGCTCCGTTGGTTTGAGTTCGATTGAATTGAGGAGGAAGTGTTTACAGTTGTAACTTCATTTGAAGACTGTGCAAAAAGCTGTTGAGCCGAAGGAAAGCTAAGCAAAATACCCAGAAAAAAGGCATAAGAACGTGGCCTTGTCATACTGATCCCTTTTATGACATAGCTAAATAACGGTGTGGCCGCGTCGCAGCTTTTGGGAGGGTAAAGTTGGGCGAATACCAACCCGGCAGCAATACGTACACATTTTTATATATTATATTTTGACTTACATGAGCCAAATTAGCAAATAAGAGAAAGTACACTTGTACTCAATCAGCCACGGGAAAGTCTTGTCTCGGAGTTAAAGAAAGAGTTATGTAGGATTCAGTTCTTTTGAGGGGCTCGCAATATGGGACAAGCGTCAGGGCGCATCCTAGGATTTCCCTTAAAAATAGGCTATAATTCGGACGTACTTTCATAAAGGAAGACTTATGAAATCGAAATTTGCTCTTGTCTCCGTTGTCCTTCCCTTCGTCCTGGTCTCGGCTTCTGCTTTAGCGGCCGGCGATAACGCTCAGGGTTTTCAAGCCGCTCGCCAACTCACTAGCGAAGCGATGGGCGAGAAAAACGAAGGTTTCAGCGGTAAAGTCGTCGAAGTGATCGATGTTCAGAACTACACCTACGTTCAGTTTGCACATGGCAAAGACAAAATGTGGCTTGCGACCGCAAAAACACCGGTAAAAAAAGGCGATTTGGTATCTTTTGCCGATGGCCAGTCGATGCATAAATTTTATTCGAAGACCCTCAATCGCACGTTCGACGAAATCCTCTTTGTGAATGAAATCGAAGTTAAACGTTGAGAACCCAAGGCCTCATTTCATCCCTACTCGCCGTGGTTCTAGTTCTTATTCTTATTCTTATTTTCGATGCACCCCATGCATTAGGGTGCTCCGCTTATACCTTTGAGAAGCTGAGTCGGCCAATCCTCGATCCCGACCTTGATGAAATGAGCGGGCTCGTCCTTGGTGGGCTCGAGCCCGATACCCTGGTCCACATCCGTGATTCCGGGAACGATCCTCTGCTCGTTTATACAAAGCGTGATGGCACTATCATCGGGCGTTATCCGTTTGGTCCCACTGCTACCGATCCCGAAGAAATAACCCGTGGCGCCTGTCCGTGGGGCGGCGCGTGCATTTTTGTATTTGATACGGGTGATAATTTTCACATTCGAAGTGAACGGCATATATGGGCTGTAGAGGAGAATACTCTCCTTACGAAGACGCCTCATACCCAAAAATTTGAATTTCATTTTCCGGGTTATCAGGCCTTGGATGTGGAAGCGGCGGTCCTCGTTGACAAAACCTTCTATTTTTTTGCGAAAGAACGCAAACATGCGCGTGTTTTTGCACTTGATTCCGCTGTTTGGAAGGGCGAGAAGAATGCCAGCGAAGCCAAGCTCATAACGGATCTGCCGATCACGATGATCACCGGCGCCGCTTCCACCAAAGATGGCAAACGTCTTTTGCTCATCAACTGGCAAGGGGCAACGGAACTGTCAAAAGAAGGGCAAAAGAGCGACCCTAAAGCCGCCGATTCCTTTTACCCTTACCGTAAAAAAATAAAACTCAAAGACCTTGAGCAGCAGGAAGGCATCACCTACGACGCCGACGAGAAGTCTTTTCTCTACACCTCAGAAAAGAAAATGATCTTTTCCAAAGGCAACTACGGGATCATGAGAGCCACCTGTGTGCCATGAGGCTCAAGTCGGAATCAAATCCTTGAGCATAATTATAAACGTCAACTCCTCAGCTGTTTCGCGCAGCGAATCATAACGTCCTGATGCCCCGCTATGCCCCGACTCGTCCTCGATTTTCAAAAGCAAAATCTTGTCGTTCGTTTTGCGGTCGCGGAGACGCGCCACCCACTTTGCAGCTTCCCAGTATAAAACCCGCTGATCGTGAAGCCCCGCGACGACCAGCATGTGGGGATAAGCCTGAGCTTTAACGTTGTCATACGGCGAATAGCTTTTGATGCGTTCATAGTCTTCGGGATTATTCGGATTCCCCCACTCCTTATATTCCAGGGTTGTGAGTGGGAGTTCGGGATCCAGCATAGTGTTGAGAACGTCGACAAAGGGCACCGAGGCCACGATACCCAAAAATAACTCGGGTCGTTCATTCGCAACAACGCCCATGAGCATGCCGCCTGCGCTCGAACCTTCGGCAACGATTTGCCCGGTCTTCGTCCACCCTTCCCGAATCAAATATTCGGCAGAATCGATATAGTCGTGAAACGTATTCCACTTGCGATCCAGCTTGCCATCAAGATACCACGTGCGTCCCATTTCCATTCCGCCCCGGATATGGGCCATGGCATAGATATAACCCCGATCGACCAAAGCCATTCGGTAGTTGCTGAAATCGCAGTCGAGCGTCTCCCCATAAGAACCGTACGAATGAAGGACCACCGGTGCCGGCGCTTTGGTGTCTTTGTGATAAAGCAAAGTCACGGGGATGAGCAATCCATCGCGCGACGGAGCCCACACTCTTTTTACGATATAATCGTCTTCTCGATAGGGTTTTGCTCCTATTGAGCGTCTCTTGAGAAAAGTCTTGTTTTGGGTCGGCACATGAAATTCATAAAGCGACTGTGGAATGCGAGGCGACGAATACCAAAACCGAAACGTATCGGACGTGAATTCTCCTCCATCAGACACGCTCAGCTCATAAGCCTCTTCGGGAATATCGATCCAAAAGGGTTCGGTTTCGCCGATGAGAGGAATAATCTTGAGGCGCGGCAAGGCCTTATAGCGCTCGCTTATGATCCAGAAATCGCGGAACACGGAGAGATTCTCGATCAACACAGTCTCGTCATACGGCTGGATAGGCTGCCAGTTGGCAATATCTATCTTGTCGACCGGTGTTTTGAATATTTGGTAATTCACAGCCTGGTAGTTGCTGATGATCAAAAAATGTTTGTCGTGATGAGTAAGCTCGTATTCATGTTCCGCTTTCCGCGAGAGGAAGCAATGAAACGTGGGCTCCGGGTCGGAGATTTTGTGATACCACACTTCGTTGGCGTCATAACCATTGCATCCGAGGAAGATGTAATCTTCGCTTTCCGAGGAATCGAGCGCTAGAAAATAACTCGTGTCTTTTTCCGTGTAAACGAGTTGGCTCTCTTTTTTTGAGAGCTCGCGGAAATACACATCGAGAGGCCGATCGTTGTCATCGAGTTTGATGTAGAAAAAACTCGTATCGTTTTTCCACTCAAAACAGGTCGAAATCCCGTCGATCTTGAGATCGGTTTCTTTGCCGGTACTGAGGTCACGAAGCACAATGCGGTACCGCTCATTCCCTTCAAGATCGACAGAATAAGCCAGAAGATTGTGGTTGGGACTCACATCGAGAAATCCCAGATCACAGTAGCTATGCTTTTTCGCGATGGCATTGTGGTCGAAATAGATCTCTTCCGGGGCTTCAAGCGTCAGTTTCTTGCGGCAGTAGAGAGGGTACTGCTGCCCCTTTTTAAAACGAATATAGTACCAATAATCACCATCTCGCTCAGGGACACTGCTGTCATTCTCGGCCAAACGTTCTTTGAGTTCGGCGAGGACGGTCTTTTGTAGCGAAGCCTGGCTTTTCATGGCGTGTTTATAATAAGCATTTTCGGCTTTAAGGTAAGCGGACGTTTCTGGATCTTCAATATTTTCAAGCCAATGCCATTCGTCTTGAAGATGAAGGGGCGAAACAGGGCTTTCGTTACGCTTAGGCGCTAGAGGAACTTTCATGACATAACCCCTTGCTGTCAAAGCGTGGAATTACCTTTGAGCAAGTTTTTAAATTACTGTGCGGCCAATGATTTGCAAAGGGATTTCGATGAGTTTTACGCAGCTGTGCCTGCATGTGTCGCGAAACAGGCGAGTGTTTCGTCTTTGCTGAAGTATTTTTTATTGCAACCACGGCAGACATACTTAGCGCCGTCACGATAAAATATCTCAGCTTCATCTTTTTTGCTCATGTGAGGCTTAGCGGGCACGACAGGAGCGGGCTCCGGCTCAATTGCCGGTTCAAAAGATTTGACTTCGACCGGTTCTGCAGGGTTTTCAAAACACGCGATAACTTCGTCACGGCTGAAGTATTTTTTCCCACACTTGCGACAGACATACTTGGCGCCATCGCGATAAAAAGCGGGACTATCGTCTTCCTTCGCTGTTTTACCGATCGGTTTTACGGCATGGGAATCATAACAGCTGATGACGTCGGTAAGGGCACCATAGAGTCGTTCACATTTCGTACAGCGGAATTTTTGGCCATCGAGCGTATACCGAGGGTCTGTTGACTTCGGTTTGCCTTGGGTGATAGGAGCATCGCCGTGACCATCAAAACAAAGGCGCGCGTCATCGGCTGAACTATAGACCTGACGGCATTTGACGCAACGAAAGCGGTTTTTCTCCCGGGTGAACTTAACGTTCTCTCCCGAGAGGATCTCGATTTTTTTAGGTTTGTAGACTTTTAGCGGCGGTTCAATTGAGAGGCCCGAAACATTAAGCTGTTCCTTAGCCTTTTGAAGGGCCGCTGCTGTCGCAGGATCGCGGGCGAACTGAGCCATGGCCTGAAGCTTTTCCTCCGGCGTGATCGCTGCGCCCGCCTTGCGCTCGTTTGCCATGCGCTGTTCAAGCTTCGTTTTGCAATCGGAGGAACAGGCACGCGCCGCATCCATTGAACTGTGAATTCGCTTGCAAAAACTGCAGCGATAGCGTTTCGGAGCGGTTTCTACGGCCCCACCTTCATTCAGCATCGCTTTGGAATCGGATCTTAAACAGTCTTGCGCTTCTTCGAGATTCCCATAGGTCTTGCTGCAAAGCCCACACTGATAAGTGTCGCCTTTTTTAAAGATTTTACGAACTTGCGCTCGTTGTTTCGGCAGCTCGGACGTCATGGTTCGGATTTCCTCTAGCTTACTCTCGTGTATCGGCGCTTTCGGCCAAAGATTGACGAAAAATCGTCGCGATATATTCGATCTATTGGGTATTATTCGCATTTTATTGCAATCGTTTTGAGAATGACCAAACCCGAATTGACAATATGCCAAGCCCTTGCTAGTCATGGGCTACACAGTTTGCAAAGCGGGGCACAAGCCATGTCAGCTAATGTTCGATACCTATCTCAAAGAAGCCTGGCTGTTTACGAAGCAACGCTTATTGAGCAATTCACAGCGATGCACAAACGCAATGTTCAGATCCAGACATTCACGTTTGCAGCTTATGCAACCGGCTTCGTCTTTCTAGCGTCTATGACCATTTTTCTCCCGGTTGCGACTCAGGGCTTTATTCAGCTGCTATTTCACCACTAATTGACGGTCTCCTCTGGTCTCGGCATCATCGCTTCTGTAGAGTAGCGATGAGTGCCGCAACAAGGGGAAACATATGTCTAAAAAATCACCCGCTCCTGATTCCACCGCATCCTCCCTGACTCCCAGCAGCAACAAAATGAGCGAAGAAGGCTACCTTCACGGGTACTCGACGATCGAGCAGGATCGCCTCAAATACCAGGCTCAATTCACCGAGCAGACTATCTACGGCAACCTCGACCTCTCGGGCATTAACGAGCTTTTGGAAGTGGGTGTGGGCGTCGGAGCCCAGTCCGAAATTATCCTTCGCCGTTTTCCTCATATCAAAATCACTGGTATCGACCAGAGCGATACCCAGCTCGGTGCTGCCCGCAAGTTTCTCGAGTCGAAGTCCTATGCAAAAGATCGTTTTGACCTTAAGCAGATGGATGCGACCAATATGGATTTTGAGTCATTGATGTTTGATGGGGCGTTCATCTGCTGGGTCCTCGAGCATGTCCCTTCGCCTGAACGCGTCTTGAGCGAAGTGCGGCGCGTCTTGAAAAAAGGCGCGAAAGTCTACATCACCGAAGTTATGAACCACAGTTTTTTTCTCGAACCGTATTCGCCTAACCTGTGGAAATACTGGATGGCGATGAACGATTACCAGCACGAACAAACAGGCGACCCATTCGTGGGCGCAAAATTGGGCAACCTTCTTCTTGCCCAAGGTTACCAAGATATTCATACGCAGGTCAAAACCTGGCATTTCGATAACCGGCAACCGGAGCAGCGTAAGCGCTACATCGAGTTCTGGACACAGATACTTCTGAGTGCCAAAGATCAGCTCCTTAAAGCAAACTACATCGATCAGGAGACCTTAACTATGGCTCAGGAAGAGCTGAAGCAGGTCGCGAAAGATCCGAATGCTGTATTCTATTTCTCATTTATGCAAGCCCAGGGAGTGAGATAACAGATGATCCGCGAAACCAAGCTTGCCCCACTGCATGTGGACTGGCAACCGGTCGACCTTCCTTATGTTAAATGGATTCGCTCGTTTGTGTCGGGTGATCCCGAGGGCGAGCGCATTCGCCTTCGTTTCTACAAAGGCCCTGAGGACAAAGTCCTGTGGGGACGCGTTTGGTTCGGCCCCGCAGCGGAAGGCCCTCCTGGTCATGCGCATGGCGGCGCCCAAGCCGCAGTCCTTGACGAACTCCTAGGTGGAACCGCATTTATATATGGCCATGTTGTGGTCGCGTTGAATCTTCAGACTGATTTTATGGGGTTTGTCCCACTCCAAACCGAACTTGTCCTGCGCGGCGAAATCCTGAGGACCGAAGGGCGAAAAATTTATACCATCGGAACGATACAGGACGTAGCGGGTACGATACTCGCCCGCGGACAGATTTTGTTTCTCGAATTAAACGACGATCAAAGAGCCCGTTTTGTGCCTTTGACAAAGAAGTAGAAAGGCGACGCATGCTCCTGCAGCATTATGTTATCCAGCTTATTATCACGTGGATACTCAGCGCCTGTGCGTTGATTCTGACGTCCAAAGTTTTGAACGGCATCAAGCTCAACGGATTTGGGGCAGCACTGCTTTCAACCTTTGTTTTAGGGGCTTTGAACGCAACGATCTTTCGGGTGCTGTGGTTTTTGACCTTGCCCTTTACGATCCTGACGTTAGGTTTGTTTCTCTTGGTGTTGAACGGCGCGATGTTGAAGCTCACAGCCAAGCTCGTGAATGGATTCAAAATCGATGGCTGGCTTTCAGCCATCGTCGGATCCATCGTCCTATCGATCACGCAGTCTATACTCTATTTTTTCTATCGTCGACTCTTTGAATGACGAGTTAGTGCGAATGAGCGGTCTCTTCGTCTTCCTGGAGCGGGATGATTTCGATATCAGGATGGAACTCCTGGCGCAAAATATTCTGCATGGCCGAGAGTGTGCCCGTCACGCTGCTCGGGCAGGTGCCGCAGGCGCCCTCGTACCGAATCGTCAGAAAATTGCCTTCTAGACCAAGGATTTGTAAGTCGCCACCGTCGCCTTGTAAGGCGGGGCGAATGGTACGATCCAAGATAGCTTCGATTTGCTGAAGCTCGGGGCTCATCTCTGTGCGGCGCTTTTCGTCCGGCGACAGAAAGTCAGCTTCGTGCGACGGAAGCAGAGCCTTGATGAGGCGCCGCGCTTCTTCGAGAACTTCGTCCCAAGACATTGACCCATCGATTGTGAGCGTGATCGCATTTTCGAAGAAGTGGACCTGAGTCACACTCTTGATTTCGTAAAGCGCTTTAGCCAGAGGGATATGAGCGCAGTCTTCGGCCGATGAAAAGGTGATTTTACCAGCCGCTTTCACATCGTAATTAACGATGATCTTCTTCGCATAAGGATTGGGTGTAGGCTGCACCATCATCTTGACGTCCATTTCGGACTCCCTTGCTAAAGTATCTGTTCCGCTATTCAAACTCACTGGGCACCGCCTCCAAAACTTTGCAGAACATCCTGCAAATGCTTTGTAAAATGGTTGCCAGAGACACGTCCGACAACATCGCCGATAAAAGCTTTCGCAAGCATGCGTTTGGCATCTTCAAGCGATATGGCACGGCTCTGGAGATAAAAAAGTTCCTGTTCATCCAGCTGACCGATGGTGGCTCCGTGTGAGCACTTGACGTCGTTCGCATCGATGATCAGTTGAGGGCGACTGTCGACTTCAGCTTCCCGGCTCATCAGGAGATTTTTGTTGAGCTGCTGAGCATCAACGTGCTGAGCATCCTTAACGATGGTGATTTTGCCGTTAAAAACACCGCGGCTCTTGTCTTCCAGGATGCCTTTGTAAAGCTGCGCACTGCTTGTGTGCGGAGCAAGGTGCAGAACCTCTGTCACGTTATCGATATGGTTATCGCCACGCGCAATGTAGAGGCCATCAAGTTTGGCCGAAGCACCTGGAGCGTTCAAGCGAAACTCAAGCTGACTTCGGTTGAGACGACCACCCAAGGCCAGATTGAATGTTTCGATACGAGCGTCGCGCGCAAGATGAAAGCTGTGTCTGCTGACATATTTCGTTTCGGAGCCTAAAACGCGCTCCAATACGTACTGACAAACGGCGTTGTCTTTGACAAACACATCAGTCACAGCATTGGTGAAGTTTTTGGTGTCGCCGAAGTGGCTTTCGATGATCTGCGCCTGGGCACCCGCTTCCACAAAAATAATATTGCGCGGGCTGATCAAAACGGTTTCGCTTTGGGCATCCTGTAAGAACAGAAGCTGTATCGGCTTTGCTACCGTTACGTTTTTGTTGACTTTGATGAGCACGCCGCTTGAGAAAAACGCCTGGTTCAGGCTCACGAGGCTGTCATCCTCGGCACTCATGCAAGGCATCACCATTTCGCGATCCGTATCAAGGGCTTCACGAATGTCTGTAATGCTAACGTCAGTCGGCAACTCAGAGAGGGCCGCGTTGAATATACCGTTGATGAAAACCACACGGCTTGCCCCAGCCACACTGCGGGCCGCGAGGGTCTCAGCATCAATGGCCGAAGCATGGCCCAGCGCAAACGGCGATTCGTTCAGCGAGCGCGTACTGGTATATTTCCAGGCTTCGATCTGACGACTGGGAAGGCCGGCTTGAGCAAATTGCTCAAACGATGTCTGGCGCAGGTCTTTTAACCACGCAGGTGTCCACTGAGCGTCGTTTACGAGGCTTTGAAAGGCCGATTCAAATTGTCTAGTAGTCTCAGACATGAGCGCCCCTTAATTCAACAGCCAGTCGTAACCGCGTTCTTCGATTTCAAGTGCAAGCGACACATCGCCCGAACGAACGATGCGGCCGTCAGCCAAAACATGAACAAAGTCAGGTTTGATATAATTGAGAATGCGGTGATAATGCGTGATCATGACGATTGCGTTATCATCCGTTTTCAGCTTGTTTACGCCTTCGGAAACGATGCGCAAAGAATCCACATCGAGACCGGAATCGGTTTCGTCCAAGAGCGCAAGTCTTGGATTCAAGACAGCCATCTGAAGGATTTCGTTGCGTTTCTTTTCGCCGCCCGAAAGATCGACGTTGAGTTCACGGTCCAAAAAGCTGGAGTCAATCTCGAGCAGCTTGGCCTTCTCGCGGACAAACGCGTCGAAAGCTTTGTGTTCCATCGGATCGACGCCTTGGTGTTTACACACAGCGTTGAAGGCTGCTCTTAGAAATTCCAGATTCGGAATGCCCGGAATCTCGATTGGGTATTGGAAAGCCAGAAAAAGGCCGTTGCGCGCTCTTTCGTCCGGCTGCATGTCCAGGATATTCTTGGGGCGGAAGTTGACGTCATAGGTAATCGAGCCCGAAGTCACAGTGTACTCGGGATGGCCCGCAATGACTTTGGAAAGCGTGCTTTTGCCGCTTCCATTCGGGCCCATGATCGCATGGACCTCTCCGGCTTTAATATGGAGGTTCAGTCCCTTGAGGACTTCTTTTTCTTCGACGCGTACATGTAGATTTTCGATGTTTAGCATACGTACCTAAGGCTCCAGACTAAAACGATTAACCGACGCTACCTTCGAGTTTCATTTCCAGAAGCTTCACAGCTTCGACCGAAAATTCCAGCGGAAGCTCTTTGAAGACTTCTTTGCAGAAGCCGTTCAGGAGCAGCCCGATAGCCTGCTCTTCCTCCAATCCTCGCGATTTGAGGTAGAAGATCTGCTCGGTGCTGATTTTCGATGTCGTGGCTTCGTGCTCGATGACGGCCGAATTATTTTTGACTTCGATATAAGGAAAAGTATTGGCGCTGCACTGATCCCCGACCAGGAGAGAGTCGCACTGCGAGTGGTTGCGTGCGCCTTCGGCCGAGGCCATGATTTTCACCTGGCCACGGTAGGTATTGCTCGACTGTTCGGCCGAGATGCCCTTGGAAATGATGCGGCTGCGCGTGTTTTTGCCGATATGGATCATCTTGGTGCCAGTGTCGGCCTGCATTTTATTGTTGGTCAGAGCGACGGAATAAAACTCGCCGCGCGAGCCGTCTCCCTGCAGAATACAGCTGGGGTATTTCCACGTGATCGCCGAACCGGCTTCCACCTGAGTCCACGAAATGCGGGAGTTTTTGCCTTGGCACAGACCGCGTTTGGTCACGAAGTTGTAAATCCCGCCCTTGCCTTCGCTGTTGCCAGCGTACCAGTTTTGGACGGTAGAATATTTGATCTGGGCATCGTCCATAGCGATCAATTCGACGACGGCAGCATGCAACTGATTTTCGTCGCGTTGCGGTGCCGTGCAGCCTTCGAGGTAGCTCACATAGGAGCCTTCGTCAGCCACAAGCAAAGTGCGTTCAAATTGCCCCGTCCCCGCTGCATTAATACGGAAATAGGTGCTGAGGTCGAGTGGGCAGCGGACGCCTTTGGGGATGTAACAGAACGAGCCATCGGTAAAGACAGCCGAGTTAAGCGTCGCATAATAATTGTCTTTATAAGGGACGACCTTGCCCAGATATTTTTTGACAAGTTCGGGGTGATTTTGGATCGCTTCCGACAGACTGCAGAAGATGATGCCGTACTTCTCAAGTTCGGCTTGATGAGTCGTACCTAGGGAAACCGAATCAAACACAATATCGACAGCGACACCGGTGATGCGTTGCTGTTCGCCGAGAGGAATACCAAGACGGTTGAAAGTCGCCAAGAGTTCGGGATCGATGTCCTGAAGGCTTTTCGGTCCGTCACCCTTGTTTTTGGGTGCAGAATAATATTGTATCGCCTGAAAATCAATCTGGGGATAATCGACGAGCGCCCAGGTCGGCTCTTTCATAGTCAACCAGTGACGATAAGCTTTCAGGCGAAATTCGAGTACAAATTCGGGTTCGTTTTTAATAGCCGATATGCGTCTGACGATATCCTCATCCAATCCGCGGGGAAACTCTTCGGTTTCGACATCACTGACGAATCCGAATTTGTATTCGCGGGATGCGAGGGCTTGTGCGTTAGTATTGTCAGTCATACGTTTGTTGTCCTTTTGCCTAAAAGCGTCATAAGAGTTCCGAACTCATCTCGGGTGTCGTGCGGAAGGGCTCGCGGCCCTGTCGACACTCCCGAACACCGCTTTCGGACCCTGACTGTTGACCACCGCCAAAGCGGGTTTCGAAGTCCAAAAGATTCATGCCCTCGAGGCACCCCCTCATGGCATCAAAAATGATCTGCCAGGGTTCGACGGCGGCACAGCTTTGCATGAATTCGCAGCCATGATGTTCATCGACGCATTCCACGGGATAGATGCCGTCTTCGACGGAACGAAACACTTCCCAGACACTGATTTGATCGATTTCTCGAGCAATCCGATACCCGCCTGTGCGGCCTCGGACACTCTCCACGAGCCCCGCCCGTCTGAGGCGTATCAGGATCTGGTCTAGATACTTTGAAGGAATACCTTGTCTTGCGACTATTTCCTGGCGACGGACCAGGGGATCGTTCCGTCTATGAGCCAAATCGAGCATTATTTTCAGGGCGTAGCGGCTGCGCGATGTAAGATTCACTGAGCGGCCTCCCTCTCTTATATGGCTCCCAAAGAAGGGAATGTTTAGCGGAAAGCTATACATTTGGCAACTCTAAGATAAAATGTTGACTAAATCTATCAACATTTTATTTTTAAGGTCTTTCCTGCGGTTTGAACTAGAATGAGGCTGTACAGGAGGCTCGATGCAGCAAGAGGGAAAACGCACTTTTCAACCCGACGAACTCGCCGAGCGTGCAAGGCGTCACGCCCAGCAAAGTCGTCAAAGTCTGCAGGTTGCCGCCCGCCTCGCTGAGCTATTCCCCCAAGTTCTAAAAAGCATTAAGAAAAGTGCCAACTGCAAAGGTGCGCAGGCTGACCGGGTGGCCTTGACCCATCCCGATTACGCAGCTAAGCTTGATCAATATATAGCCGTGCTTGGAGAGGGCCTTGAAGCACGTGTCCAGTATGAAACGCACCGTATGATGCTTCAGGCCTGGCAAAGTCAAAATGCCTTCCATCGCGCGTTTGATCGTCTGAAGATTCAGGACAAACGCAAAATCATGGAGTCTCAAGGGCGATAAGGCGAGGGAAACATCCCCTTACCATGCAATTTTGAAGCAAATTCTCTTCGACTTATTACGCTTCATCCTCGACAAGCCCCGAATCACACTATATTTTGGACCATTGGACAACGTCAGTCCTATGCCTAACGAGCGAGAAACAGCACACGTCAAGGGAGCACGCAGGTGAGCTACTTACCGAACATTCTATTCGCCATACTAGCGATTGCCACGTTCGCCTTTTTTGGGAAAAACCTTCTCAAAATCTGGCGACGATTTGAGTTTGGCAAAGGTAAAGAGGAAAACCGTACCGGTAATCTGCCGCGCCGCATCACGGAAGTCCTCAACTTCGGATTGATTCAGCACAAGATGTTTCGGGATCCTGTCGCCGGTATTATGCATGCGTTCATTTTCTGGGGTTTCATCGTCGTGTCGCTTGGTACGACCGAAGTTTTGATTTCGGGTTTTGTCCCGAATTTCGATTTCGGCGCCATACTTGGCGAAGGTTCGAGTGCGCATAGAGCGTTTTTGTGGTCCCAAGACTTTGGTAACACTATCGTTTTCCTGGCGATGGTCTTTGCTATTGTCCGCCGTCTCGCTTTCCCCCCCAAACGTTTTCAAGGCCTTGAGAAGTCCTCACGAGTCGATGCGATGTACGTCTTGCTTTTCATTTTGGCTCTCGTCACGACTTCGCTTATTCTCGTTGGGTCACGCGCGCAAGCCGGTTTGATTCCTGCGACTGCCGTTCCTGTCGGTCATGCTTTTGCCTCGATTTTCTCAGGCGTTGTCAATGACTGGCATAGTTTCGATAAAGGGATGTTCTGGGCCCACAGCCTTGTGCTTTTCGGATTCATGACCTTCCTCCCTTACTCCAAACACCAGCATTTGATTTGGGTATGGCCTAACATCTTTTTCCGTAACCACCATGCGCGCGGTCGTTTGCGTCCTATGATTTTCGACGAAAACGCAGAATCATTCGGTGTGCACAAACCCGCAGAATTCACGTGGAAACAACTCCTTGATTCTTATACCTGTGTTGAGTGCGGCCGCTGTACGGAAGTTTGTCCTGCAAACATCACGGGCAAGCCTCTTGATCCTCGCAAAATCATGCACGATCTCAAATACTCCCTTATCAATCATGTGACGACACCTGAGGCTGAGCATCGCCCTCTTATCGGCGGCAGCTTTGTGACGCCCGATGAATTGTGGTCGTGTACGACGTGCGGCGCTTGTATGGAAGCGTGCCCGCTCTACATCGAGCATATTCCGGCTATTGTTGATATGCGTCGCTATCTGACTATGACGGAAGGCGCGTTCCCGGAAGAAGCCCAGGCTACATTCCGTAACCTCGAGAACAACGGCAGCCCATGGGCATTCAGTCCCTCAAGCCGCGCTGACTGGACCAAAGACCTTCCGACCAAAGTCACGACGATGGCCGAGAAGAGTGATGTTGAATATCTCTTCTGGGTTGGCTGCGCCGGGAGTTATGACGATCGTTATACGAATGTCTCCAAATCGATCGTGAAGATCCTTGATAAAGCCAACGTGAGCTTCTCTATCCTCGGTACCGAAGAACGCTGTAACGGTGATACTGCGCGTCGCCTTGGTAACGAATATCTCGCGAATCAGCAGATCCAAGATAACATTGGTACGATGAAGAAATATAACGTGAAGAAAATTGTCACGGGTTGTCCTCACTGTTTCAACACAATCAAAAACGAGTACCCGGACTTTGGATTCCAGGCGGAAGTCATTCACCATAGTGAACTGATCACCGATCTGATCAAAACCGGCAAAGTCAAATCAACCGAAGTGCCAGACGCAGCCAAAGCTGTGACCTATCACGACTCGTGTTATCTCGGTCGCCATAACGAAGTATACGAAGCGCCCCGAACTTCGATCCTGCAAGTGCCAGGCGTGAAGTTGACGGAAATGCCTCGTAACAAGGAAAAAGGCTTCTGTTGCGGTGCTGGCGGCGGTCGTATGTGGCTCGAAGAAACGATCGGTGAACGCGTCAACGAAAACAGGGCAAAAGAAGCCATTGCAACAGGCGCAAGCACTGTGGCAACGGCTTGTCCGTTCTGCATGACGATGATGAATGACGGTATTAAGGCGCAAGGCAAAGAAGCCTCGGTACAGGTCAAAGACATTGCTGAGATTGTTGCGGATAGTCTGGCTTAAGATCTTTGCGAAAAAAATAAGCCGCTTCGGGGAAACCTGAAGCGGCTTTGTTTTATTTCGTTAAAAATGTTGAATGTCTGCAGGTCATGCATTTATCGCAGCATTAAATTGAACCTGGCGCTGCTATCGGAAAGCCCTTGGTGAACATCGCCCTGTGGTGGACTATTAAATTCATTTTCAAATGAAGTCAGCATTTGGGCTGCTCCCGATCGGTTTGCAATTTGAATCGTGCCATTTAAATTCCGATAAACCCAGAATTGTTGGGTCCAACTGTTGTTGCAATCCTCCGTCTGGTAGATCCCTTCATTTACAGATTTTCCTTTTGGAGCATCCAGGCATGTTCCTAATCTACTTTTGATTTCATAAGCTCCATGCTCGACCTCACGAAAAATCCAAACTTGATTGTCTTGATTAGTTCCACAGGATAACTTTAGCGCCGCGATCTCGACTCCAGCCCGCAGCATCAAGGCAGAATGTACCGCCTTTGCTATCGCTAACACTTATGCGGTGCTCCCCACCTAGGTCTCCAGTTCCCTTAACTTACGGACGTGGTTTCAGCGGGTTTGCAGGCGACAATAATCAATGAAAGCAAGAAAGGAACTGATATTGAAAAGAGGGTCTTGATGAGTGGCATTGGAGGAGTCCCCGTAAGTTACTCGTTGGTAGCTTATCGGTTGTGACTTTGATTGCATGAATCACAAGTAATAATAAATTATATAATAGAAACAATATGTTACTAATTACTGTGCGCAAAAAATTGGCTTACTCTGTCCATTCATGGTCATGACGTTGCCATAGCCATTGGGTATTTAACCTCAGCATTGGCAGCTCAGGTTCCATGTATTCCAAGTTTTGTCTGAAAAAGTACGAAGCGTTAGGGCAATGTCGAAGTCCAAGAATGAGACCCGGAAAGAATCGCGTTAAACCTAAACTCAACTTTTTAGAGCCTTCAAAGCTTCCCCGATATCATCGGTAGAAATCACTTCAAAACCCTCTTTCGGCAGTATCCGCTTCACAAGTCCTTGCAACACTTTGCCAGGACCAAACTCAACAAAACGCGTTAAGCCGAGCTCTTGCGCCTGCTGAATGGATTGGATCCAGCGGACAGGACCATCGATTTGCTCGACGAGATAACGCGCACTATAAGTTGTTACATCAAACGCGGTGATGTTCGGGATGATGTGATTGTCGTTAGCATGAAAGGACGTCTGCGTAAGGAGAGGTTCCATATAATTACGCGCAGCATGCATGAGACTCGAGTGAAACGGAGCGCTCACTGGTAGTTCGATGCAGCGGGCACCCAGAGTCGAGGCTTCGGCACAGAGAGCTTTTACAGCTTCTTTGTGGCCGGCAATGACGAGCTGGCCTTCGCTGTTATAGTTGGCGAGCTCGACACTCAAAACGCCTTCTGAGTGTTTCAGGCAAAGCGCTTCCAACTGTTCTGTCGACATTTTCATAATCGCAGCCATAGAGCCTAGGCCCGGAGGGACGGCTCTTTGCATGGCTTCGCCACGTTGTTTTACGAGGAAGGCAGCGCGTGCAAGGTCGAGCTTACCGGCAGCAACAAGTGCCGAATATTCACCGAGGCTATGGCCTGCAAAGTGAGTAATATTCAGCCCAAGCTCATCACGAAGGATGTGCCAGTAGGCGACGCTTACAGTGAGCAAACAGGGTTGTGTATTAGCGGTAAGCTTGAGTTCGTCCTCAGGACCTTCAAGGCATAACCGGCGAATGGCAACTCCAGAAGCATCCTCTGCTTCTTCAAATATTGCATTCGCCTTGGGGAAAGCTTTGAGAAGCTTCTGCCCCATGCCCACATACTGGCTTCCTTGCCCAGGGAACATGGCTAGCGTTTGCATCGAATTATTCTCCGCCTGTCGCGAATCCTGCTTCTGATTTATTCATGTTTTTTGGTTCAAGCCATTGTTTGCCGCGGTAGTGGCCGCAAGCATCACAAATTGCATGAGGGTGTTTAACTGTGCTGCAGTTTGAACAAACCGAAAGTCCGCCCAACTTGATAGCATGGTGAGAACGGCGTTTGTCACGTTTGGAGGCTGACGTGCGTCTCTTTGGTACTGGCATATGAATACTCCTTATCATCGCGCGGCGATGTTACGTTCCCTTTAAGAACCTACCCTATTACAGTTTCGGATTCCCGGGGTCAAGAACGAAGAGAATGGCTAGTTTAGTTATCGAACGTCTTGAATAAAGATGGTGAGTTCGCCTGATTCTTTACGGGTATTTCCTGTCAAAAAGACACCGTTACTCGATTTTTTGAGAGCATCGTAGTAGGCCGTTTTGAAGAATACCGCTTTAATCGTCGCGCCGGAGGCATCGCGAAGCGTGAGGGTGCACTTGGTGGGGCAGCTTTCGAGAGCCGCAGGGGAATAACTCAAAGGACCGATAGTCTGAATGCCCCGGGTACCTGATGAGAGGGCACGTCCTATAGGACTATCCTTTTCGGCCTTTTTCGAAGGCGCAGCAGGAGCCTGAGGCTGAGTTTTGATCGGAGCTGTTTTCGCCACCGATTTAGCGGTTGGCATGGGAGCTGACGCAGGTGCGGTTGCAGGCGGTAATGGCTGCGGCTGAGGCGTATTCTGCGCCTGTTGATTATTGGCTTTTTTGCCTTGTTTTAGAGGTGTTTTGAGCTTTTCGCGCGGCGCTTCTGCAAGGGGAGGAGCCAGTTTTTTCGGAGCCGACGCAGGGGCTGGTTGAGCGTGAGATTTCCTGGATGAACGAGAGCCCTGGGGATCACCGTCATCCCCATCGTCAGAGGCTTCATGAGACTGCGTTTTCTGAAGAAGTTTGGGATGATTATTGCCGCGGCGTCCTGATTCGGAACGTTCAGCGGCAACATCTTCCTTGTCGCGCGCATCGTTTTTCCTGGAAGAGCGTGTCGCTTCAAAGATGATAAATATCAGGGCGCCGAGTACCAGGCCGATTGAGCCGATAACCATATAAGTCTTGTTTTTACGATCCTGCGCGATTTTCTGTGCACTCGCTGCCCGGGCCAGTTCGTTCAGGACTTTGGAAGAAGGGCTGCTGACTTTTTGATTCAGCTTGCCGTCGTCGGTGAGTTCTTTGAGGCGATCTTCCGAGTAACTCGAGATGAATTGCGCCACAGGAATGGAACGAGTGCCGCCGATGCGCTGCACTTTCACCTTTTGGTTCAACATATTGCGGTTGAAGAGTGATTGAATTTCAATTGCACTCAAAGGCCCAAGGATTTTGCTTTTATCGATCAAATAGTAGCGTTTTTGCGTCGCTTTCCCATCTTTAAAATCAGTGTCATCCGCCGGGCCCTTGAGATTGAGCATCGAGTGTTCGCTGCGCCATGAGGCTGAGGCAACGGGGGCCGCTTGAGTCGGCTGAGCATTGGTCCGCGGTTGCGAAGGATCACGCTGTCGGGAAATAGGGTCGACGAGTTTGATCGCCTGCTGCTGAGGCGGCATGGCCTGAGCTGAGGGCTGATATTGGCCCTGCTGACGCGCTTTCTGAGCTGCTCCCGCGCCATAAGCCTGATTTGCCATCGGGGGCAACTGCTGGATCGCCGTAAACTCTTGGTCTTCTTCGGATGTTTCTTTGAATATCTCGTCGACTTCAATCAGATCTTCCCGAATGTTCGAGCCTTCGGCTGACACCTTGTCAAAGGGATCCAGAGTCCCTTTACGCAACGCTTCCCGAATCTCCTTGGCCGTTTTGAGGCCGAGATTTTCGTTGCCATGATGTACATTCCAGCGCTTGGCCATGAGACTATTGGTCCCCGTCCTTAAAATGATCGCTTTGGCTCGCTCCTGTTTTCGGAGCGCTTGCTAAAAAGTGTAACGATTTATTGCAAGCTATTGTTTTGGATGGATATTTTTGGCAGTTAGGGGCAAAGAGGCCAGTATTCAGTAAGACTTGCAAGACATTACGACCAGGAGTAGAAGGATGGGGTCTGTCGTAATGAGTATCGGAGTGACGATGAAAGTCCTAGTAAAAGACATGCGCGAACCTAAAGTCATAAACATTCAGGGTACCGAACCCTGGCTCAACGAAATATATGCGAGTTTTCTCGGCAGCGAAGGTTTTGGACTTAAAGGCCAGGTGACAGTGACCCCCGAAGATTACGGTCTTTACACGGTCGAAGGCAAAATAGAATACGTTCCGCTGGTCGGCTGTAGCCGCTGCGATCGTGAAATACCGTGGCCGATCAACCGGGCTATCAGCGTCCGATTTATCGACCGTGTCGCGGCCGAATCCAGTTTCGAAATCGAAGGCGAGGTAGGCGACGAAATGATCGAGCGTGATCTCGTTTCCGAAGACCTCGATACATACTATCTTGAACCAAGTGGTGAGCTTGACGTTGAAATGGTCATAAACGACATCGTTCAGACAGCACTGCCGACACGCTTGATCCTCACGGACAAAAACGGCAAGTCTTGTCTTGTCTGTCACGAAAACATTGACACGCCTATCGTCTATAAGGACTCGGCTGACGCTGACATGAATCCATTTGCGGCTCTTAAAAATTTGAAATTGCCTGACGCTTGATCTAATTTACTTGTTCTCAAAGTCTTTCGGCGATAAAGTCCTGTGGCTTTTTCGGAAGCTTTATCTATTAAACAGAGAGCAGGGAACGAAGGTCAGCCCTTGGCTGTCAGTCAAATGAAGTCTCACGATGCCATTTGCACCCGCTCTCGACGTCCAACCTTCAAGGGGTTTTTAATGTCTGTTACCGTCAACATGAAGCAGTTACTCGAAGCCGGTGTCCACTACGGTCACCAAACACGCCGTTGGAACCCAAAAATGGGTCCCTACATTTTCGGTCAACGTAACGGTATCCACATCATCGATCTCCAAAAGACCGTTAAGATGTTCCAGAGAGCGACTGACTTCCTCGAAGCAACTACAGCTAAAGGCGGCCACGTTCTTTTCGTTGGCACAAAACGCCTCGCTCGCGACCTCGTTCAAGACGAAGCGCGCCGCACGGGTCAGTTTTTTATCAACCACCGTTGGTTGGGTGGAACTCTCACCAACTTCCAAACCATTCGTCAATCGATTCACCGTTTGCGTAAAATCGAAAAAATGGCCAATGACGGAACTTTCTTGAAACTCACGAAAAAAGAAGTTCTGAACCTAACGCGCGAACGCGAAAAACTTGATCTCGTCCTTGGCGGAATCAAAGATATGCCAGGTCTACCTTCAGCGATTTTCATCGTTGATGCGCACAAAGAAACCATCGCTATCCTCGAAGCCAAACGCCTTGGGATTCCGATCGTTGCTATCGCTGATACCAACGCTGACCCGACAATGATCGATTACCCAATCCCAGGTAACGACGACAGCCTTCGTTCGCTTGAATTGTTCATCCAGACATCAGCTCAGGCTTGTGCGGAAGGCAAAATGCGCTCGAAAGGTTCACGCAGCGAGTCAGACGAAAAACCAGTCGATCGTATCATCGCAGTCAAAGAAGGCAGCTTCCGCGACGACAAAGGCAACCAGGTTGCTGTAGAAAAACGTTAATTAACTGATCGAGAGGCCCTAAGAATTTAATCGACCAATGTGTCTGTTTCTGGGGCCTCTTTCTTTATTTATCGCTCAAGACGACCTTTATAAATTCCATCCTTTTCTGATTCAGGAGGATTCTCGTGACAATTACAGCAGGCATGGTTAAAGAGCTCCGCGAAAAAACCGGCGTTGGCATGATGGAGTGCAAAAAAGCACTTGAAGAGAACGCTGGCGATCTCGAAAAAGCCGTCCTTTGGTTGCGTGAACGTGGCCTCTCACGCGCAGCGAAAAAAGCTGACCGCGTTGCCGCCGAAGGTATCGTTCAAATTGCTATTAGCCCGGATCAACACACTGGTGTCGTAGTTGAATTCAACTGCGAAACAGACTTCGTAAGCAAAAACTCCGACTTCATCAAATTCGCATCTGACGTTGCAAACCTCGCGTTGCAACAAAAAGTAAGCGACGTTGATGCCCTTAAAGTCTTGAAACTGGCTGACGGCGAAACCGTCGAAGGCCGCATGACGACTTTGATCGCTAAACTTGGCGAAAATATGAAAGTTCGCCGTCTTGGCCTTCTTTCCACGACTAAAGGCACAGTCGCTGGCTACACCCACATGGGTGGTAAAATCGGTTCTTTGATTCTTCTTGATGGCGCTGAAGGCCAGGAAGTTCAAGACCTCGGTAAAGACATCGCTATGCACGCAGCGGCCGCTGGTCCTCGCTATTTGAAAAGCGAAGAAGTGAATGCTTCGGAAGTCGAAACGGAAAAAGAACTGGGCCGCAAAGCTCTCCTCGAGCAAGGCAAACCAGAAAATATGTGGGAAAAGATCCTTGTTGGCCAAATCAACAAGTTCTACAAAGAGATCGTTTTGATCGAGCAAGGATTTGTTAAAGATCCAGGCCAGTCGATCAAACAAGTCGTTGCCGAAAAAGGCAAAGGCGCTCAACTCACTGCATTCCATCTTTTCAAACTCGGTGAAGGCATCGAGAAGAAAACAGGAAACTTCGCTGACGAAGTTGCCGCGGTACTTGGATAATTCAAAAATTGGCTCCGATTTAGTCGGAGCCTTTTTTTTGTCCAAAATCAAGTTTTTAGAGAATTGAGCGGGTTAGGCTCGGTCTTTTGATAGAGCCTATGTATACTTTCGTGGATAAGACACGACCAACGGCAGCAGTCTTTGCGACGAGGCATTTTTATGAATCAACCGAAGTACAAAAGAATCATGCTCAAGCTCTCAGGTGAGATGCTTGGCGGCGAGCGCGGGTTTGGTATTGAGGGTACAGCTCTCCAAAATGTCGCGCGCGAAATAGCGGAAGTTCAGAAAACCGGTGTTGAGATTGCTATCGTTATTGGCGGCGGCAATATTTGGCGTGGTGCGCGCGCTGCGGGTTGGGATATGGATCGCGCCAATGCCGATTACATGGGAATGCTGGCCACGGTCATCAACAGCCTGGCGCTTCAAGGCATACTCGAAGCCAAATATAACGTTTACAGCCGTGTTATGACAGCTATCCATATGCAAGAGCTGGCTGAGCCCTACATCCGTAGAAAAGCGATCAAGCACCTTTCGAAAGGGCGTGTCGTGATTTTCGCGGGTGGGACAGGCAACCCTTACTTCACGACGGATACAGCGGCAAGCTTGCGCGCCCGAGAAGTGAGTGCGGACGTTATCTTGAAAGCTACGAAAGTCGATGGTATTTACGATCGCGATCCGGAAAAACATCCGGATGCCGTGCAATTCAAAGAGCTGAGCTATTTCGATGTCATCTCTAAAAAATTGAATGTCATGGATGCCACGGCGATTACGATGTGTATGGAATCAGCGATTCCTATACGCGTCTTTAAACTGGACGAATCAGGAAGCGTGATGCGCGCTATTTCCAATGACCCAGTCGGCACCTTGGTCCATTAAGAGCTGCTCAAGAGTAAGAGTCGAAGAAGAGGGATATATATGACTGCGCTAATCAATAAATGCAAAGATGAGATGAACACGCGGATCGCTGGCTTTGACAAGGATCTCACGAAGATCCGCACGGGCCGTGCCTCCATCAGTATTCTCGACAACGTTAAGGTCGATTATTACGGGAATCCAAGCCCTCTGAATCAGGTTGCGACTTTGTCCACCCCTGATGCTCGTACGATCCTGATCTCTCCTTTCGAGAAAAAACTGATTCAGGAGATCGAGCGTGCGATCATGAAGGCCGACCTTGGCCTCCAGCCGAACTCCGATGGTGTCGTGGTTCGGGTTCCGATTCCTCAGCTCAACGAAGAGCGCCGCCGGGATATCGTAAAACAGCTGAAAAAAATGGGTGAAGACGCAAAGGTCTCCATTCGCCATATTCGCCGTGATATCAATGAGGAAGTGAAGAAGGAGGAAAAGGACAAAGTTGTCACCGAAGACGAAAGTAAACGTATGCAGGATGAGGTTCAAAAACTCACCGATTCGTTTATCAAAGTCCTCGATGACAAGATGGCGAAAAAAGAAAAAGAAGTGATGACTGTATAATGATGCCGGCGTTTAGAGTTCTTTTGAGGGCGCGTTGAGAGGTACGAGTTTTCGTTTCTTGATGCGTTCTACGAGAGTCGTTCGGTTCAAACCAAGCAGCTTAGCCGCTTGGTTTTTATTATTTCCGGTACGCTCGAGTGCTTGCATGATCAAAGTGTTCTCAAGCTGCTCGATGTAAGACTCAAGGTTCAAGCCTTCCAATGGAAGGAGTTCCACGACGCTGGCATCAGGCGCTATTCCCGGTGTTTCAGCGAAGAAATAGGGCGCTTCGACTTGTTTTGCGGTTGCGCCGGCTTTTGAGTTCTTGATTTCGACCGGGAGTGCCGAGAGATCGATCTCACCGCCGCCGCTCATGACCACAAGACGCTCGATCAGGTTGATCAATTCGCGAACGTTCCCTGGCCAGTTATAACGATCGAGAGTCTGGTAGACATCGCCGTTAAAATAGCAAGGGTTGAGGATGGAATGGGTTTGGTTAAACACATTCAATGTATGGTCAAGCAGGAGCCTGACGTCGCCTTTGCGTTCCCTCAAGGGAGGCAAGACGATAGGCAAAACGTTTAGGCGATAATAAAGGTCGCTTCTAAACTTCTGTTTGCCTACGGCTTCATCCAGATCGACGTTCGTTGCTGTGATTATACGCACATCAGCGAAGCGCGGTTCTGTTGACCCGATAGGCACATATTGTTTTTCTTGGAGGACACGGAGGAGCTTGGCCTGTAGATTGATCGGCATGTCCCCGATTTCATCAAGGAAAAGCGTACCGCCATGAGCCTTCTCGAAGTATCCCTGACGAGCTTTGTCCGCGCCGGTGAATGCGCCTTTAACGTGCCCGAAGAGTTCAGCTTCCAGAAGCGATTCCGGAATAGCCGAACAGTTGAGCGAAACAAGATGTTTACCTGCGCGATTGGACATTCGATGCAGAGCTTTGGCTATAAGCTCTTTGCCCGTTCCGCTTTCACCGCGGATAAGGACTGGGGCATCGGATCGAGCGATTTTTCCAACGGTCTGGAGAACGGCTTCCATAGCCTCGCTCTTACCAACGATTTCGCTAAAGACCTGACGCAAGGAACCTCCCGCAAACAATGAAGTGCGTTCCATTCCGGATGGATCAAGGTCAGATGTCAGGCTGCCGTCAAAGACATTGCGCTGATTCATGGAGAAGTCGTTGCCTCCTCAGTTCTCTATTAGACGGGGTGTCTTCAGAGCGGATTTCTGGATGCTTGGAGAAACTCTATGCTGAAGGATCTGGGGCAAAAGCCTCTTTACGATGGCTGCCTTCCGGTCCTGAAACACTGATTGCTCGGGGTCTTCATAAATTATCTTAACAGACGCTTAAGAGAGTCCGCAAGGGACCCCGCCTTTATGGAAGGTTCAGAAAGTCTCTCGTAAAGACGTATCTAGCGGATGGCGCCACGTTTTTTGCTGAGTTTTTTAGAGTCGAAGCGCATAATTTTATGTTCTTCTCAAGTTAAACAAGGAGGGCATTCATGCGCGTGGCCTACGTTCATGATTGGCTAGTGACATACCGCGGTGGCGAAAAAGTTCTGGAAGCCCTACTCGAGCTTTATCCCGAAGCGCCTGTTTATACATTGTTCTATTCGCCCGAAGCGATGCCGGAGAGCATTCGTAATCGCACGGTGTATGTTCCAAAGTGGCTTAATCGCTTGAAGCGATTGCGAAAAGCGCTGCTTCCACTCCTGCCCGCGGCGATCGAATCGCTTCCTCTTGAGGACTACGATCTCATCATCAGCACAAGTTCGTGCGTGGCTAAGGGCGTGATGGTCGGCCCTCATGCAAAACATCTTTGCTACATGCACTCGCCCATGCGTTATATATGGGACCAACGGCAGCATTATCTCGACAGAAACCGTAGTTTTTCCCCGAAAGACTTTTTGATTCACGTGCTAAGTCAGCGCCTTAGAATCTGGGATGTTTCGTCGAATAATCAAGTCGATAGCTTTATTGCCAACAGCTCTTTTGTAGCGAAGCGAATCAAGCGCTACTACGCGCGAGACTCCCGGATCATTCATCCTCCGATCGAACTTGATCGATTCTTTCCCCACGAAAACAAAGGCCGAAAGGGTGATTATTATCTGGCCGCCGGCGCCTTCGTCTCCTACAAACGATTTGATCTGGCTATCGCGGCCTGCGAAGAGTTAGGGGTGAAGCTCAAGGTCATAGGTTCGGGACCAGACGAAAAAAGGCTACGGAAACTCGCAGGTTCCAACACCGAATTTGTGATTAAACCGAATGCTGACGAATGGGTGAAGTTATTTCAAGGCGCTAAGGCTTTGCTCTTCCCCGGTATCGAAGATTTCGGTATCACAGCCATTGAAGCCTTGGCTGCAGGGGCGCCTTTGATCGCTTTTAGAGCCGGAGGGGCTCTTGACTTTGTCGAGCCGAATCAGACCGGGATTTTTTTTGAACAACCAACTGTGGCTTCTCTTAAAGAGGCGATTCGTCGTTTTGAAACATTGCGTTTTGACGACGAAGTCCTCAAGAGTTTCGCTGAGCGTTTTTCGAAAAAATCTTTTTTAGAAAATATTCGCCGCGAGTTAACGGCCTTGGAAGGAAAGTCATGAGTCCTAGACATTCCCAGTCACTGTCCGTCCTGATGATCACATCCGATATCTTGATGGCAGCCGTCGCCTGGTGCCTCGCTTACCTATTCCGCTTTCATACGGCGATGGATATTCCTCTCGGTGTGCCGCCGGTGGGTCTCTATATCAAGATCATTCCCTTCGTTCTTGTCATCTGGATCTTCACGGCTCTGGCTACCGGCCTCTTTAAGCGAACCGGGCGTTATGCTAGCCCATTGCTTGAAGCCTTCGATCTTATCCCAACTTCCTTGATCGCCTTGCTGGCTTTGATTGCATTCACGTATTTCTACGCCGAATATCGTTATTCACGTATTACTCTTATCTTTTTTGGTGTGCTTCAACCGGTTTGCATACTCGGCGGCCGCTACCTCGTGCGTGTCATCTATCGCTGGTATCAAAATCATCAGGAGCCACGGCAGCTCCTAATTATCGCTCGGGGTTATGGACTTCTTCAGGCGCTTACTGTTTTGCGCGCTATGCATCCGCTTGTTAAACCTCTAGTGCTGCTCCCCGGCACGGATGATAAGAGTGCAGACGAATCTATCGCGTTGGAACGTGGTCTCAATCTTGTGAAAGAACCAATCGATTGGACGCAATTCTTTCTTGATCAACCCACTCATTCACTGCTCATAGCCTTGCCAACGGCGCAAGCGTCGTTTATCGATACGCACCTGGAATCGATTGCCATGCAGGTGTCGGAGATAAAAATCATTCCCGACATTGCCCGTTTCACCAAATTGAACCCTGGCATCGAACTCCTCGAAGGTTTGCCGCTCATCAGCGTTCATGAAAGCCCTCTAGCGGGATCTAATCTACTTGCGAAACGACTTATGGATATGCTCGGAGCAACGGTTGCTTTGATAATCTTCAGCCCTGTGATGCTGGCAATCGCCGTGTTTGTTCGCATGACTTCACCGGGGCCTGTTTTTTATAAGCAGGAACGAATGGGGCTGGATGGTTCGTCTTTTCAATGTCTCAAATTCCGATCGATGCCGGTTGACGTCGAAAAACACACCGGTGCGGTCTGGGCCCAAGCAGGTGATAACCGCGCAACTCCTCTCGGTAACTTCCTTCGGCGCACGAGTCTCGACGAACTTCCGCAATTCATCAATGTTTTAATGGGAGATATGAGTCTGGTAGGGCCGCGTCCGGAACGGCCCGTGTTTGTAAAGCAGTTCCGTAAAGAGATCTCGGGCTACATGCTGAGACACAAAGTGAAAACAGGCATGACGGGCTGGGCGCAGGTCAATGGATGGCGGGGCAGCACGAGTATAGAAAAACGAATCGAATGTGATTTGTATTACATTCAGAACTGGTCTATCTGGCTCGATATTAAAATCCTGTTCATGACTATCGACGAAGTCCTGCGCGGGAAAAACGCATATTAGTCTGACAATCTAGAGCGGATCAATCTCTTCCAGACCTATATTGAGTACATCAGCTGCAACGGAAGCGACAGGTGGCCCCTCGTCGGAATGTTCGACAGAATCTATCTTCGATCGTGTCAGTGACGTCACGCGAAACACTGCACCCGGTGCAAAAATAACTTCTTGCTCCTGAGGCAGCTCAGCGAAGCGGCTTACGTCGACGGCCGTTTTGGATTGAATCACATAACGCAAAAGCATTTGTTTAGAGTCGGGTATCGCAAAATTGAGAGTGGCATTGGAAGTGGCACTGAGAAACGGTGTTTCTAAAATGATGTTATTGACCTTGTAGGTATCAAGGAAAAGCGGGAGTTTATCAGCCGATGCGTTCTCTGATCGGTAAACGGCCCCCTTTACAGTCAGTGTCGAAAGCTTCGTCAGGGCCGACGCAGAGGCGTAAATAACATTTTGATACGTGTCCCAGTCGCTGCTTGAGCCACGTAGGGCCGCATTTATGTTTTTATAGAGGCTGCCTGTATACAAGCGCAGCGCAGCGAGCTCCGATTTTTTCACATCATAACCCTGCGTATCCAGGACACCGCCTTTGTCGGTCAAGGAATCCAAGACATTCGCATCAGCGATGTAGCCGTGCAAACGCAGAATGCAACTCTCTACCTTTTTAAAGTCATGACACGACTGAGCTCGAATGGCTTTGACGGTGGTCGAAGACTTTGCATAAGCGACGTCGGAGCTGGCTGTGGTTCGGCAGCCAAAGAGTGGACTTACGAGGAACAGACTAAGCGAAGTAACAAAGAATCTTGGCATTCGTACTCCTCCAAAAAAAGCCGGAGGGGAAATTCCTCCAGCTTCTTTACTGTATCAAAAATTTTCTCTAAACGTTTCTCTAAGTTGTAAGCTCGGTATCGATTAAGTCAGTGGAGCTGGCGTTACACCCAAGTAGCTACGAACGTATGCAAAGTAACTGGCAAAGTCGATCGTGCGTGTGTAGTGGTCCGGGATGCTTTTGTACATGACGTTTGACATGTCAGCGCTATGATTCAATTCCATTCCGTGACCAACTTCATGACAGAACAAGTGGTAGAGGTGTTTGTAAGCATCTGACTTCTTGTTTTTCATGCCGGCAAGTTTGCCTTCGAAGTTCGCCGAATCGAACTCAAGAGCCATCGAATGATAAACAGTAATGTCTTGTTGACTGCCGGTCGCGGCAATCTTGTTTTTCTGCTGCTCAGTCGTGATCCACTGACCAAGACCTAACTTGGAACCGCCATCATCCTTGAGGTTCGCTACAAAGCTGATCTTGGAATTTGCGTCGTCTTTATTGTCGACAACTGTCAAAGCTTTGCCACCAACATCTTTATTGTACTGAGCGGCAAGTTCAACGATAGCGGCTTTCAATTCTGGATCGCCGTTATCAACATAGAGACGAAAATCCTTAACCTGGTGAACTTTATACTGCTTACAGCCTACGAGGGAAAAGAGAGAAACCACTGCCATCAAACGAACTAACTTGTGCATCGTATACAACCTCAACAACAGCTATGAGTCCAACAAGGAAAAGAATGAGAACTGCTTACTCTCTTGCAATCGATATGCCAATTTGAGTCGATAGTAAGAGTTTAAGTTTTAATCATTCTTTCCAGTGGCTTATACTAAGTATCTGAAAGTGTTGAGTAATATTGATCGAGTTCCCGATGAACATGCTGAGGGCGGTATAGATGTCCCGGCAAAGATTACCGAGCCACTTTTTCCTAATTAATTAAGTCAAATGGTTCTGAGTGCTTAGGGTGTTAAACGCAAGAGACTAGGCAAGAAAGTTCTGACGTGGGTTAAAAATTGCCCTGCTTTCACCGATCTAGAATGTGCTCCGCGTTTAAACGTCTAAGTAAGGATTCGATCATGAAAGGTCTTCCAGGCGATGCCTATACTGTCACACTCGATGACGATCAGTTGGTTCATCAGATAATAGAACGTTCTACCAAAGTCCGTACGGTAGGCATTCGCAGCTCCGAAGAGCTTTTATCGCGATTAGAAGAACTGCATCCCATCGCCGTTTTTGTCGATATCGACTTCACAGGCAATAAATCAGGTCTCGACATCATTCCAAGTATCCGTCAGGCTTGGCCCTTCTGCCCCATCATGGTCGTGACGGACACGCCGACTGAAATTACGATAGTTCGGGCGCTCAATTCCGGCGCTGATGACTTTATTCGTAAACCTCTGATCCCCGATGAAGTGAATGCCCGATTTAAGCTCAGAATTAACGATGCTGCCCAAAAAGCTGCCAAAGAAGTTGTCGTTTTTGGCGACATCACCATCGACTCCGCTCATCGCACGGTTGAAGGCCCGCTTGGCAAACGTTTCGCTTCCCCCATAGAAATCAATCTCCTCGCCTGCTTAGCAAACACCGAAGGTTCGATCGTCGAGAAAGACGGCCTGAAAATGCGTTGCTGGGGCCAAATCAAAGTGACGGACAATGCCCTTCACCGAAAGCTCCATGCAGTTCGTCAGCTTCTTCGTGATGTATCAAGTGGTGTTGTGATTGAGACTAAATACGGTGTAGGATTCTATTTGAAAGACCTTGGTACTGATTACCAAGAGTTGGACGTAGCATCTTAATGTGTTGAGGAGGGATCATGAGAGGTGGCGACATTTCGGCCGACCCGGTCCCATTGATCGATCATGCTAAATTAGACGCTGTTAAAGAGCTCGCTGAGCCTGGAGATGCCGACGGCTTCTTCAAGGACCTCGTCGAGCTCTTTTTTAGTCGAGTTCCCATGTTGATTGGAGAGATGGTTGACGCTAACCAAAAAGGTGATCCGTCCGCCATTTCCAGGAGTGCCCATACACTCAAAGGCACTGCCGGTAATCTCGGAGCAATCCGAGTGATGAAATTAGCCGAAAGCCTCGAACTCGAAAGTCGTGCCGGCAAGCTTGATCTGGTGCCAAAGCTCTTGACGGACATCGAATCCGCGTATCGGCTCTCCAAAGTCGAACTCGAAAACAATATGACGATTCCCTACTAGTTGCAGTCTTAAATTGCTGCTTATTGTTTCGCCTTGTTTTGGCCTCCCAGCTAAGATAGTCACGAAAGTGTGACTATCTTAGCTGGGGGCCTTATGGAACGACTTCCTTACGAAACTTTTCTGCCCAAAGAATGGCGAATTCCCGTCATCATCAGCGCTCCTCATGTCGGGACCGAACTGCCTTTTGCGATCAAAGACAAGCTCGACGAAACGCTCGCGAATCAACTCCCTGATACGGATTGGTTTGTCGACGAGTTGTATGATTTTGCTTCGGAAATGGGCGCCGTGCTGGTCAAGGCCCGTTACAGTCGTTATGTGATAGATCTCAATCGCCCCGTCGACGGCCCGACCCTTTACACGGATAATCGACGTCAGACCGAGGCTATCCCGAGCACAAGTTTTGAGGGTGTGCCGCTCTATAAAGATGGCTATCAAGTCGATGAAGCCGAACGCATGCGTCGTATTGAGCTTTATTATCGGCCTTATTATGACGAGCTTCACGCGCACATTGAGCGGGGGCTCGAAGAGTTCGGCAAAATACTACTCTGGGACGCTCATTCCATCAAACGTCTGGTGCGGTCGATACAGGCTGAACCCTTCCCTGATTTGATGTTAGGGGATCGTGACGGGCATACAGCGGCTCCTGAGCTCGTTGAACGTGCCTTGGCCGAGCTCAAGGCGTCACCTTACTCTGTGGCTTACAACACCCCCTTTAAAGGCGGACAGATCACGCGTTTTCATGGCCATTCAGTGCCGGGTCTCTATGCCATGCAGCTTGAGATGTCTCAGGATATCTATATGACCGATGGATTTCTCGATCAGCAAAAAGCAGGTCTCTTAAAACCTGTTTTGAAAAGAACGTTACTCTCACTGGCTGAAGGGATGAAAATGCTATGAAATGGCTGAAATTCAAAGCGGCTTATGTCGAGGGAGCTTGGGTTAGTCCTTTTTTCATACAGGTTGATGACGAAGGGATGATCAACGCCACGTCAGCGACAAGTCCACAGGGAAAATGCGAGGAGCAGGATGTGTATCTGCTTCCCGGGATTCCGAATGGGCATTCCCATTCGTTTCAATATGTGATGAGCGGATTGTCAGAACGCGTCCTTCCCGGCCGAACCAACGATGACTTTTGGTTTTGGCGTGAGCAGATGTATAAACTTGCGAACCACATAGAACTCGACGAACTCCTTTCAGTCACGACTCAGCTTTATATGGGCATGATGGAACAAGGTTACACGTCGGTTACGGAATTCCATTATCTGCATCATGATCACGCCGGCAAGGGCTTTGCGCGAGCGACGCAGGTTGCGGAGGTCATCATGGAAGCCGCGCAGCAAGCAGGTCTTCATTTGACTTTGGTTCCGGTCTATTACAACCAGGCTGCCCCGAAGGTGCCGATCAAACCCCAGCAAAAACGTTTTTATTTTGCGTCCCCTGATAACTACCTGTCTTTCATAGAGCAGACTGTAGCCGTCGCCAACGCAAACTACACAGACGTCCTCGTGGGGTATGGAGTGCACTCGCTTCGAGCTGCTCCTCTTGATGACATCAAGACGATTTTGAGCACGCCCTGGACCAAGGGGCCCGCGCATTTTCATGCGTCCGAACAAACGGCAGACGTGGATAGTTTCGTGGCCGCTTACAAAGTGCGGCCGATTGATTGGCTTGCCGATAATGTGCCATTGAGCAGTCATCACAATCTGGTTCACGCTACGCATCTCACGCCCCAGGAGAGCAAAAAACTCGTGAAATCCGGGGCGACTGTCGTGCTATGCCCATCGACGGAAGCCAATCTTGGGGACGGGATCTTCCCTATCGTCGATTATCAGGCAAACGGTGGATCCTGGTGCATCGGGTCCGATTCGCAGGTTAATCTCAGTCCCTTCCGCGAAATGCAGATGCCAGAGCTCACGCAGCGCCTGCTCGACCGCAAACGAAACGTGTTCTGCAATGAAACCCAGCTTGATTCCGGAACGATCCTCTACGATCAGGCCCTTAAGGGCGGCCGGCTCGCTGTAGGGCTCCCTAAAACATCCTTTGCGGCAGGCAGTCTCCTGGAAGGGCTGCGTGTCAATCCCTACCATGACAGACTCCTGGAACGGCCATTGAGTAGCGTTCTCTCGATCATGATTTATGCACCTGAGACAAATATGATTGAGGGTGTGTATTGCAAGGGGAGCGTGCGCGTCAGCGGAGGTAGGCATGTCGGGCGAAGCGGAAACCAAGAGGCCTACATGCGCGCTACGAAGCGACTCATGCAGGCCCTGGCTACACTCTAAAGACTTGGATTCCATTACTTGACCAAGGATTTCACGGCCGCTTTTGAATCTTTCAATTGCGGCTTGAAGTTGGCTCGAAGCTTCACCAGGTTGGTGAGGCTTTGTTTGTTTCGGCCTTGAAGAAAGAACCCGGAGGGCGCTTTCATCTTGCCGTCGATCATCGTCGAATCGAAGTCTATCGTTGTATGATACTGAGGTTCGGCATCCTTGGCCCAGGCGGCCGAGGAAACGAGGGCTAGGTTCATCATAACGAGACAAAACAGTATTTTCATAGCGTTGCTCATCTCTAAACGTTCTATGGCTTATTGGAGTTGTTTCTCAAGGTCGTCGATTTCATCAGCATCGTTTTTGTAAGCTTTCTTTTTGGTCTCAGCTTTCTTCGCGGCTTTGACTTCGCCTCCTTCTTTCGGAGGTGTTACCTTATTCGCAGTTTTGGGAGCGACCTCAGCTTTTGCCGTTTCTGACTTTGCAGGCGCAGAAGCCGGGCGTTTTTGGGCATCCGCCTCTTCCTTTAAACGCGGTTCGGCATCAACAAATTCTTTGTCTTCGCCCGAACGATCGATTTTGCCTTTTTGTGCTTTCGCCGCGAGGCTCATGATGTCTTTGTCGGATACCCGGCCGCCGGCCGCTTCTTTTTCCGTGCGAATTTTGTCAATCAAAGCAAAGGCTTCTTGATTATTGCGTTTTTTTGCATAATCGAGATCGAGGTAGGATTTCACATAATCCAACGCCTTGTCGTAGTTTTTGCGTTTCTCTTCGACAATCGCGAGGTTGTAAATTGCGATAGGGTTGCTTTTCGAGACATCGAGAACTTTTTTATTCAAGACTTCAGCTTTGTCGAGATTCCCACGACTGGATTCGATGATCGCCATATTGAGGTTAGCGTCAGGGTGTTCGGGCATGATCTTCAGGACGCGCTCAAATTCGATCGAAGCGAGCCCCAGTTGACGATAATGCACATAAAGAACACCCAGGTTCATACGGACAGCAATATCGCTGGGGTTGTGTTTCAGAGCTTCCTGGAAAGCCTGAAGAGCAAACTCCGGTTTGTCCTGACGCAACGCAATCATACCGAGCAGGTTCAAAACCTGGCTGTCTTTGGAATGGATCGCGTCGAGACCATTCAGGATGATCTGAGCCATCTCAAGGTTATTGCGGCGATAGTAAATCTGAGCGAGGATCTTGCGAGCCGGCTCATTTTTCAGGTCGACCCTGAGAGCATCGCGACAGGCGTTTTCCGCTTTATCGTAACGCGCTGAAGCGAGCTGAGCCTGAGCCAGGTTGATCATCGCGTCGAGGTCGCGAGGGTTCTCTTTGATCCGGTCTTCCAGTTTGGAAATGAGGGTCTTGGTCGTCGAGTCCTCATTGGCTATCATCGCCGATTTTCCGTCGTCCTGGCTTTGCAGCTCGTAACGATGTTTTTCCTTATCGACCCGGGTCACCTGACTATTGGTGGCGCAAGCACCGAGCAGCCAGAGGCAGGTGAGACTTGATATTATTTTATAAGATGACTTCATCATGTGATTCCCTTTCTTAGTTAGCCAGATCCGATACCGATTTATCCCAGACCATCAAGTGAGACATATAAGTCGGTGATGTCGATTTCTCGACGATAACCGGAAACTTGTCGGCATGGAGCTCGACCATTTTTTCGTAGGTCTTACGAGTCCACTCGGTAAAGGTCTGAACCTCTTGTGAGCGTTGAAACGCCGCTTCAAAGAACTTGTTGCCTTCTTCGCGAAGTGGGAAGGCTACTTTCTCGATCGAACTGCGGTAAGCATCAACTTGAGCTTGGGATTGACCTGTCGGCACTGGGGCATCAAAGAGCATTTTTGAGAAGTTTTCGTGCATCTCGCCCATACGGAAGAGCGAAGCCACGGTGAACTCGCCACTCCCGAGATCGATGATCTGCTGGTAACGTTTGACAAGGTCGACGAGTTTCTCTTGTTTGATGCCGGCTTCTTTCTCTATTTTAGCAGCTTCTGAGATTTTATAACCCTGGAAGCTTCTAAAGGCGGGTTCGAGGTCGTTAAAGAGAGCGCCTGCGGCTACGCGTCTGGCTTCCACTGCGGCCGGAGCGTTTTTCGCAGTGAGATCCTTGTGGAGTTTGTGGATCTCTTTCAAGGCTTCTTTCTGGTTGCCCTGGACGAGAAGGACGCGAGCCATGCGTGAGCGGGCTACAAGGTTGCCTTCCGAACGGTCCGGCCAGAGAGCAGCGTACTGCGTATACGAGCTGAGGGCCTCGCCGTAGTTTTTGTCCTTCTCAGCAATCTGAGCGATCTCAAGGCGAGCGGTTTTGGCTAACTCGTCTTTAGGATACTGGCTAATGAACTTTTTGTAGAGCAATAGCGCTTCAACAGTGTTGTTGAGTCCTTTGTAGAGAGTCGCAGCGTTAAACAGGGCGTTTTTCGCTTTGGCTTCCTTAGGATAGTTGACGCCAAACTCTTTGTAGAGCCGCGCAGCATTGGAAAAGTCGGCGAGGGACTCGTTGGTTTGAGCCATATCGAGTGTCACGTCTTTCGCGAGTTCAGACTTTGGATAGTCTCTAAGGAGTTTGTTGCCGTCAGCCAGAGCTTCATCCACTTTAGCGACCTTGTAGTAGTTCAAGGATGCATTGTAGAGGGCTTTGTCTGCCAACTCATCTTTCGGGAATTGCTGTTGAAAGGACTCAAATGTTTTGGCCGCTTCCAGGAACTTCCCATCTTTGTTTTGTTGCACTGCGAATTGGAATGTACCAACCTTCATTGCTTTGACAACTTCGATCTTAACGGGTGTCGCCATTATCTTAGCGTTTTCGTTGTACTTTCTGCCAACTTTGACCAGGGTTTCCCAGTCCTTGCGTTCGGCGTGATAGGCGAGCACGGCTTTGACTGATGACTGACCTTGCGCGGTTTCCGGAAGTTCTGTCGCGATCTGATCAAAACGAGTTAAAGCGTTTTGATAATGACCGTATTCAAAGTAGGTCATCGCCGCGGTGAAGCGCATGGGGAAACCATCTTTTTCTGTGGGCAGGAGTTTTGCATAGTTGTCGATCATCGTCACAAGCTTCGTTTTCACGCGAGGCAAAGCGATGGGCTGCGACACTTGACCCGGAGGCGGCAATTTCTGGTAGGTCGTTGCCTCATCGATTTTACGGATGGAGACAACCGACGCAAGGGCCGCTTGTTTCAGATATTTGCCGTCTTTTGGGCGTTCCTGAGTGACTTTGTAGTACTCGTCTGCTGCGTTTTCAAACTGCTCGAAGTTAAAGTAGATATCCGCCAGGTAGAAGCGGAGCTCGTAAGCTTCGTCGGCTTTGGGGAAGGTTGCCAAATATAGGCGGTAGAGTTCGGCCGCCGCTTCGAGATTGGCTTTTTTCTTGGTTTTTTGGCCAAGCTGGTGATACATCGTTGCATAACGATGGATGTTCTTCTGGGTTTTCTCCGACGACTCAGCAAGGAGCTCTGGTTTGGCAGCATTCGCCACTACCCATTTGCTGCTTGGATCCACATAGAGAGTACGCATCTTTTTAAGAGTGTCGACAACCGCTGGGACCTGCAGCGCAGTATCGTAGAGTTTCGCCAGTTTGGAGTGAATCTCCGGGTTTCTGGGACGATTTGGTGACTCAAGAAGGAGGCGGCCGAATACGTCAATGGCTTTCGCCACTTCGCCGTTTTCATCATAGATATTACCGAGTTTCTCTAGCATGTCGTAGAAGGCGTCTTTCTCACCAAGATGCGAGAAATAATCCATGGCTTCGTCAATGCGCTCGGTCTCCGCGAAGACCATAATGAGATCGTTGATGGCCTCTTGTCTCAGGTTGAAGTTCCCTGGATTTTCTTTATCGCGTTCTGAGATCTTGATCGCGAGTTTGAATGCGGCAATCGATTTATTGACATTTTCATTGGTGTCTTTGTCATTTGTGGCTTTGGAATTGTAGTATGCCCATCCCAGTTTGTAGACTGAGTAAGGGTAAACTTTCGATTCCTTGAAGTTCATCGCTTCTTTATAGTTGTCTTTGGCTTTTTCCATATCGTGTTTGTAGAAATAGAATTCGCCAAGAGCCAGGTAGGTGTCAGGGAGTAAGGGCGAAGTTTTGTGCTGCGCTACGATTTGGTTGAAATAGAGCACGGCATTGTCGTTATCGAGGAGGAGGAGGGTTTTGGCCAATGCGTATAAAGCAGCATCCGTACGAGGATGTTTTGGGAATTCACGAACCAGGCGACGGAAGGCTTCCGTGCTTTTCATGAGTTCCGCTTTGGAGTTTTTCGTTGAAAGCTGGGGCTCAGTGCCTTTTTTTCCGGTGGCCTTCCATTTGTCGAAACTGCTTTCGTACTCTTTCATTTCGATGTCACGTAGGTACTCGCTGCGCTCCGCGTAGATTTCGCCCAGACGGAGATAGAGCTCAAACTTTCTGCTCTCATTCATGTTCGGCTCGTTCATGAGCTTTTGAATGGAGACGATAGTCTGTACACGCAGGTTGTCCGCTTCGCGCAAACGCTCAGGCGGAATACCCTGACGGTTCTCGGAGAAATAAGCGGACATGTCCTCTTTTTTCGGAGCTTGGGATTTGGGCGTTTTTTTGGCTGCGGCTTCAGCGGAGAGGCTGAGCATACCAAGCAGCGCTAGACTTATGGCTAATCTTTTGATTCCTCTAAAAAGCATATGATCCTCACTTACGTTTATCTAAGACTTGATTGGGATTCAGACACTCAACTGTCACATCTTGCATTCCGGTTCGACATCGATGATTTGGTAGCCTATTTCATCCCACCAGTACTCGTTTTTCGTGTCCTGCCAGCTCTGCGTTTTTTTGCTCCATCCACTGAAGGCATCCTTGTCGGTGACTCGAGTGACTTTAGTGTCGGCATGAAGTTCACGACCGAGAATCTGTTCCTTCTGACTCATAAGCAGTTCGAGATAGAGGAACTGCGATTGGGAGTAGAGCTCTTCGAAGTGTTCTTTTAGACCGTGAAGTTCCTCTAAAAAGAGCCGTCCTATCTCATTACGTCTGGTATCGGCTCGTTTGAGGAGTTGGTCCTTATAAAGTTCGTAGCCAGTTTTTTGTCCATAGATTCCGTAGGTATCCAGCTGCGTGAGTTCCTCGATTAAGGAGGCATACTGGTCTCGGACCAATAACATTACATCGCTCTCAGCAGCGGTGTTGAGGACCTTGATCGGTATACCTATGGACTCAGCCGACACGCCCGTTACCAAGTTCTCAAAGAGCTGATAGGACGTCTCTGGCGTCAGGCGCTGGCGATCGAGCCACACACCTAGGGAGTCAATCGCTTCGCGGTTGCCGTCCGCAAATTCAGCGAGGACTGCGCGTGAATCATCATAGCGGCACATCCAGTAGTAGATCATCGATTCCAAGACCTTGGCTTCGGGATTGAAATGATCTCTAAAATAAGGAGCGTTAACCGCGTAGAGAGTGCCGAGAGCGTGTTTTAAGCTGCCTGACATAAAGAGCGACCAGGACTGTTCAAACAAGGCCTCGTAAAAAAGACTCGAGCTGCGACGGACCTGACGAAACTCACGGGCCGACTCAATGAACTTCTGGTCCTGATAATTCAGGCGGCCGAGAGCCATGTGCGCGTAGTTTGTCATCTCGAGGAGTTCGCTGCGGCGAATGTCGGAGAGACCCTGCGAGGTTGGGTTCAGGATTGCGTTGAGGTAACTCTCGGCTTCCTGTGACTTATTCGCCTGTATCGCCATCATTGCGAGTTGGTATTGACCCGAGAGGAAGTAGCGATCCTGCATCACAAGTTTTTCGTAACTTACTTTGGCCAACTGATCTTTGCCCATCGCCTGGTAAGCGTTGCCAAGGATGTAGGACCAGTTGTTGCCGAATTCAGGCGGCAAAGGGATCTTGGACTGAAGTTTGGGCGCCATTTCTTCGAGGATGTATTGAATCGATTTCACCTTGGACACAGTCCAAAGTATGCGCCAGAGCGGAGTGTGATTCTCGGCAAAAGGCTCAGGCGATAGGACCAGAGCCTGTGCTGCAAACTCACTGGCGAGGACCGGATACCCCGAGAGGTAGAGGAGCTGCGAGCGAACCTGAAGATAGGCCTGTCTATTGTCAGGCGAGAGTTGAGCCTGCGTAGCCGTATAGGGCTCGAGGGCATCCCACATCGCTTTTTTCTGCAATTCGCCTTTGCGATAACGATCCATCACAAGCGCAAAGCTTTTATCAAGGGCCGGCGAGGGCTGAATCTCGGCCACCTTGTTTTTATCGGAATTCGATTTGGATTTCGACTTCTTTCCGGCAGCCATCAAAGGGCCGCCAGCCAAGGCGAGTGAAATACAAAGTGTTGTCAGTCTTATCTTCATCGCGTGGCCCTTAGAATAAGAAGTAACTCAAACCAAAATCGACTGAGTAAGCGACTTTTCTGTGATCCTGATTCGCGTTGGTTTTCTCCGTATACATACGGCTTTTGAAATCGACGCGGAACGAGAGACTCTTTTGCCAGTAGAACCGTTGGCCAGCGCCGTAAGTGAGCGCTGTAAGGTTGCCTTGGTCGGTGTCGACCTTCGACACCCCTGCGGTCAGATAGAGGTCGGAATAAATGATGAGCCAGTCAGCGAAGTTGAGTTTGCCGTAGAACGGCGCGACGACTCCGGTGAAGTCCAAGATCTTTTTGATCTTATTCACTTCGGGATCAGGGTGGACCTCGATACTGGGATCGTCGTATTTGCGGTAACGGAGGCGCTTGAGCGATTTGTAATCGTCGGAATCTGTAACTTTCGCACTGATGGACTGCACTTCTACGCCGAGCCACTCGGTAAAAAAGAGGCCGCCGCGGAATGTCATGAGGTGTGTATTGGTATAAGCCTCATTGGTGATCGTGCCGTAAGCGATACCCAGCTCAGGACGGAAGGTCTTGAGAAAGTAGCGGTTTTGGAGAATCGTCACCGGAGACTGGGTCCCCTTCCCACGCACTTCTTCGGGCTTGAGATCGATAGCTCCTAAGAAGCTGGGGAAGCTAACAAGGGCCGCAAATGTGAGACGTAGGAATCCCGTTAAATACCGTCCGAACATAACCCACCTCTAAAATGGTTTTCCATCAGGGAAAAACCTCTCATTTTGGAATCATTCGGAATCCTTGGGACAGTTCTTGATTTGATCGTGATAAATACCAGAATTTGCGCGCAAATATCTGATATCACAGATCAAATGAAAAGCCTGAACCAGGGTCCGAGGTTTCTTTGTTTCGTCTGGAGTGTATGAAAAGATGTGATGGCTTGAATTCAAAGGAGAGAGAATTCCTCATGCACACTATTCCAAGAATAATTTTAGCATGAGGAACCTTGGTAAAAACTGCTCAGCGTTTTAATCCGCGTCGTCTTACTTCCGTGGACAGCAGATTAAGCTCTCGACTCGTTTGGCCAAGGACCGAGCTATTCTCTTGTGCGCGACGCGTAAGGTAGGGCAGGAGCTCGTTTACGGTTCCGTAGGGCACGTATTTGGCAACATTATAGTCTTTTGCGGCTAGGTTGAAACTCAGGTTATCACTCATACCGAGTAATTGGGCAAAATGAATTCGGGAATCATGAGGCTCGAAGTTTTGCTTTTGCATCAGCCCGGCAAGGTGCTTTACTGATTTTTCGTTATGAGTTCCGGCGCAGACAGCTATGCGATCAACATGATCCATGCAAAACGTCAAAGCATCGTCATAGGCGTTGTCGGTGAGTTCTTTGCTTGCATAGATAGGGGAGCGGGTTCCGAGCTGTACGGCGCGTCGATTCTCTTTTTCCATGTAAGCGCCCCGGACGAGTTTTACGCCGAGAAAATAGTGACCCTGTTCGGCAGCTGCAAAGGCCTCTTTGAGGAAGGCCAGGCGATCGTGCCGATACATCTGAATCGTGTTAAAAACGATAGCGCGCTGCTTATTGTATTTCTGCATCATATCTTTGGCGAGAGCATCGACGGTATTTTGAAACCATGATTCTTCGGCATCAACCATGATACGAACGTTTTTATTCGCCGCGTAGGAACAGATGTTTTCAAAGCGTTTGTGAACCCTTTGGAATGCGGCTTCTTCGAAAGGTGTCAGACCCGTGCCTGTTTCCACTTTGGTCAAAAGCTCGATGCTGCCAATTCCAGAGGGTTTGAAGACAGCAAATGGAATCGATCCATGCTGGGCGGCTTCCTCAATGGTGCGGATAATTTCGGTCTCAACGGCATCGAAATCGCTTTCTTTGCCTTCGCCCTCACGAGCAAAGTCAAGGATAGTGCCAACGTGAAACTCTGCGAGTTCGTCAACGCGCTTCAGAGATTCTTTGATCGTTTCACCACCGCAAAAGTGGGCAAAAACCGTCGACTTGATAAGGCTTTGTATTGGCAGGTGAAGTTTGATCGCAATATCGGTCATCACCGGGCCCATGGCCACCACGATTGGTTTGCCAATGACTTTAAAAAGCCAGTAGGCGCGGCGAAGTTCGTAATGAGTCAAGTGCTTGAAGGCAACTGCGGTGTCGTTAAAATCGGGAATCGATTGAGCCATGAGGTCGCTCCTGTCAGTGAGATCGTCTCGTATCATAAGTGACGCCTGAGGCCATCAAAAAAAGCCCTGAACCGTGAAGCTCACGGCTTTTGGTGACCAAAAACTATAACTTATTTGTTAGCCAGGGTCTTCATCGTTTCCAGGAGATCGATTGGGAGCGGGAAAAAGATGGTTTTTGTATTCTGCTCAGTCGACATATCCGACATAGTCTGCAAATAGCGCAATTGGAGTGCGGTGGGATTCGCCGAAATCAAGTCGGCTGCATTTTTGAGCATTTGAGCCGCTTGGAATTCGCCTTCAGCCGAAATTACTTTCGCGCGGCGTTCCCGCTCAGCTTCCGCTTGGCGAGCCATGGCCCGTTGCATGTCGGGCGGAAGATCGACGTGTTTCACTTCAACAGCCGTGACTTTGATCCCCCAGGGATCGGTGTTTTGGTCGAGAATGATCTGCAGTTTTTTGTTGATCTGATCACGTTCGGATAGGAGTTCGTCCATCGAATGCTCACCAAGCGCTGACCTAAGGTGGGTCTGCGCAAGCTGAGTCGTGGCGTAGAGATAGTTCTCGACCTTAAGAACGGCACGCATCGGATCCACCACGTGGAAATAAAGGACAGCATTGACCTTAAGAGAAATGTTGTCCTTCGTGATGACATCCTGTGGGGGGATATCCATAGTCACAGTTCGGGTGGAGACACGGGCTTCCACTTTATCGATCAGGGGAAGCAAAAATATGATGCCTGGGCCCCGAGGTTCCGGCAAAACGCGTCCAAAGCGAAAAATAATAGCCCGCTCGTACTCGGGTATAATGCGAAAGATCGACAAAGCAATAAAGACGATAAAAATAATCGCAAGTATTAAACCAAAACCCATGATGCAGTCCTTTCCAGTCAAAGCAAACGAACGCTCAACATTAGACCATCGCGCGCCACAACTCCAAGTCTATCTCCGCGCTGCACAAAAGTTCCGTCCGGAACGCGAGCCGACCATAATTCACCATTCAGGCGCAGCATACCTTGGCCACTCGTGAAATCATCGACTGCTATTCCTGTTTCGCCAACAAGAGCTTCTCCGCCTGTTTTGTGACGCATGCGCCGACTGCGGATAAGCAATATTCCGAGGCTGATGAAAACACCGGCGATGAGAAAACAGCTTGGTAGGATGGTGTAGAGTGAAATCGACAGGCCCCAGGAGTTTTTCCCATCGATAAGTAGCAGAGAGCCGACGATAAAACCTGCAAATCCACCCAGTCCCAAAACCCCAAAACTCGGGACAAAGATTTCTGCAACCATGCAGAGAATAGAACCGAGTATCAAAAGGGAAGCCCCGACATTGATAGGAAGTATAGAACCGGCAATAAGAGAGAGAATAAGGGAGGTCGCTCCAAGCACTCCGGGAAGTATCGAGGCCGGGTGCATAAATTCCAGGATAATGCCGAGGATTCCAGCCACAAAAAGGATGTAGAAGAGAGTGGGGTTGCTTAGGATCGCCAGAGCATCTTCTTTAAAAGAGGTCGTATAAAGATCTATCGTGGCATTTTTGCTTTGTATTGTGACGGTCTGTTGGGCGTTTAAGCTTATGACTTTACCGTCAATCGATTCCAGGGTTTCGCGCGGTGACGTGGCAATAAGATCGATAAGATTGTTTTTGAGTGCATCATCGGCCGTGACAGCTAATGAATTCGCGACAAGCGAGGCCGCGATCGCCACGTTCCGTTTTCTGAAGGCGGCGATAGATTCCATAAAAGCCATCGTATCGTTTTCGATCTTTACGTCCAGATCGGATTCCTTATCGATATTTGACCCATCAAATTCAACCGGATGGGCCGCCCCTATGTTGCTGGCAGGTGCCATCGCTGCCACGTTCGCGGCTAAGGTGATGAAAGCGCCGGCACTCCCAGCATGAGCCCCTGAGGGACCAACCCAGACAACGATAGGAAGGCTCGAAGCGAAGAGGGCCTTCACCATATGGCGAGTTGAGTCCAATGATCCACCCGGGCTGTCGAGGACGATGATCACGCCTTGGTCTTGTTCCTTTTCGGCAAGGGTAAGGGCGTTATCCAGTATAGCCTCCGATGCGGAGCTTATTGTTCCAATGTTGATTTGGAGCCACTTTGGTGCGCTTGCCCAAGCCGTTTGGATAAACAAGGGGAGAACGAGGACTGAAAAAAGCCAGTTCCGGAGAGATGTCATAGCTAAACCTCGATTGGGAACCCATGAAAAGCCGCTGTTCTCATGAGTAGGCTTAGCAAATTTTGGAGGAGAGGTCGATAGGCGCCTGTTTGGCTCTCTACTTTACAGTGGTTTATTTTGAATTGCATTTCACCGTGATGGTTTTTTGTATAGTAACAAAGCCTTCGGACCTATGGTGCGCAAGGGTCTGGTAGCCTTTGGGGCAAAGTGTCCGAGCCATGGCTTTGCAATTTTCGATTTCGTTCATGAAAGAGTGGGAGCAATCAATGTCGTATAGGGAGTCCACGCCCGAACTTATGTCAGAGTAAGTTGTGGTGCAGGCAGTTTCGGTCATTGCCGCGAAAGACATTAAAAAAAGCGCCCAGGTCTTCATGTTTTCCTCGCGATAAGGCCTGTTCCGATCAATTGTGTTTATTACTCCATATTATACACCAAAGAAACGACCCATTGTCGTCCCGGGAGAGGTGCGCCTGCGAAATCACTATAGGCCGTGCGGCCCTTGATTGTCCCAGAAGAGATCTCAACGTCTTGGGTGTTGAGAAGGTTGCGTAGGGCCAGGCCTATTTCGTAGGATGCGAATTTGTAATCCGTATTGAGGTCATAGATAAAAGCGCCTGGGAGCTTTACGGAATTGGATGTGTCCCGATAGATCAGGCTTCGATAACGGGCCGTGAAATAGGACGACACGCTTCCAAGCCACTGTTCGCGCCATTCCGTGACAAAAATCCGATCCGGAATACCGGGCAACCGCTTTTTTGGATTGCGCGTTGTATCAAAGGCGCCAAAATCTGATATTTTGAAGGATAGGGATGTTGATTTCCCGTGCCAGCCAAGAGTTCCGTCATAACCTCTTATTTTGGTTTTTGCTATATTGAGGGCTTTGCTTGCACTTGCGAACACCTGGACAAAGATGATTTTGTCATCCGTATCATCACTATACATCGATGCACCAAGGTCCAAACCAAACTGCCTTGTGAAAAATCCGAGTTCATGATGAGTGATCTTTTCGGCATTTAACGTATCGTTTGGTCTCGCCGTACTTCCGTTTCCATACTCTTCATAGAGCGAAGGAAGGCGCTCGGTTTTCGCGACCTGCGCATAGACACCGTCATCGAAATCACCAAGAGCCAGACTTAGAGCGTTGGCGACGCTTTTTTTGTGGGTACGCGGCCGATTACTTTCGCCCCCAATAGAAGGGGCTATCAAATCGTTTTTATCAAACTGATGCTGCTCGGAATGTTTAAGTTCGATAAGAACGTAATCGATGGGTGATAAAGCCAGGCCGGCGAGGCCAACTGTGTTTGTTCGTTTTAGATTCGTGCCGAGATAACCATCGAAGGTTTGTTTGATCGCACTTTCGGATTCTTCAAAACTGAGCGAACTCCGTATTTCATCATTCGCTGTTTTTAAATGGACACCCTGGCGATTGGAATCCACTGCCATTGTTGCTTGTTTTGCGACGCGGAGGACGCGGCGGTCCTCATCGTCAGTATCCCGTTTATCATCGGTTTTGCCGACGTGAGCCCCGATGTTGAGACCATCAAATACAAGAATATTTTTCCAAGTTCTATTGAGACTGAGATCGGTGAGATAACCCCTAGAATTTTCGCGGGCGTTAGAATCCGCAAGGACGCTGCTCGAAGGAATGCCTCCGCTTGAACTATGAAACCAACCAAATGCTTGTAACGTGTAAGCCCCAAATGTCTTCCGAAACACGGGGATGATCTGATGGGAGCGTTGATCATTGTTGTCGCGTGTTTTTTCGGTGTCATCGCTTGGATTCGAGGGGGTGCTGTTATCTGAATAGTATTGATAATGGCCGCTCGTTTGATGAGTTCGGGCGTAAAGGCGAAATTCCTCACCTTCGCTTTTTTGAATGCCTAAGCCCCATACGGCGAGTCCGTAGGGTGAGCCTGTCGAAAGACCGGCACTGGCGGTTGATTTTGCCGTGTTTTTGAAGCGATAGCGAATCGTGCCTATCGAATTGATGTTCGGTACGTCCAGAGGCGAGATACCCTGGTGAAGTTCCATGGATCCAAACGCGCGTAAGTCAAGGTCCTCAACCAAGGGATAAGCGGAATAGGGATCTTGCAAAAGGGTGTCTTCGAGATAAACGTCGATGAGTTTGCTGTCTTCAGCGCGAATTTTGGGTATCGTAAAACCGGAGGGAGCTATACGGCCGGTTTCCGTAAAGATGAGGGAGCTTTCCTTTTTGAGCTGAGTCATCGTATCAAAGCGCGAGCTTTCGTTCGGCTGAATCAGTATCGATTGGCTGTCGCGCGAGACACGCGCGTGTTCCTCTTTTATCCGAGTCGCAGTTACAGTCATTTCTTCGGTCTGGTTCGCACCCGATAAAGAGGGCTCCAAAGTCTGGCAGGAGCCAGGCCGTGGAGCCGCAACCGTAATTGAGAAAAGAACAGAAAGAGGCATCAAATTGAGTTTGAAGCCTGTTATATTCATTAGTAAATAAATGTTCCTGAGTAAGGTATTCCGTCAAAAGCCTTCACAACTTTCGATCCGTCGGCTTTGACGATCGTGAATTTACCGACCGTGTCTGTGTTTACGTCACCAATCAGGAGGTTGCCGCGGAAGGCATCATAAAAGAATCCGAAATAACCACCTGAAGCAGCCTCATATTCGTAGACAGAGGTAGCAATTTTAGCAATCGCATCGAATTTCATGATGCGTTTTGTATAAACATCGCCGACTTTCTGGTCGATTTGAGCCAGGACTTTTGTGTCGTCGCCGGTCGAGATCGCGCCACCGTTGTTATAATATCCCCTACCATCAAGGTTCCAGAGTTCCATAGCGGTATTATTGAGAGTATTGATTTGCTCGATCCCAGCGTGGCATTCGCCATGAGTTGCCGAGGCGACAACAAAGCGTGAGCATGTGCTCATGAGCAAGAGGGCGTTGCTTTCTGAGGCAGTTTTAATAGGGGTTGGAAAGGAGCCTTTGACTTTGATTCCCTGCACTTTCGGGGTCACGGGATCGAGATCGATAGGGAAAACACTCTGTCCTATTTGTGTCAAAACAAAGACAGTCTGCGATCCGTCAACCGTATAATTACTTCCTTCAAAGGCTCCCGCCTGGTGCACAACATAAATATAAGTAATTGTGCCTACTATTTTTTTGAAGAGAGAATCGGGTGAGAACCTGCTGCCAGCTGGGAGATCCCAATCTGCGCTTACATCCGAAATTTTCGCTCCGGTTGTTTTATTCATAAGCGAGAGTTTGTGATCGTTGTAATTAGCAAGGAGAATAACATTGTTGCCGAGGTCAACAACATCGTGTGGGTCGCCTTCACCACCCGCGGTAAAAGCGAGCTCATCACCTTTGGTGAGGGTTTTTTTATCAGCGCTGGGCGTAAAGACGCGGAAGCTCTGTTGTCCAGTCGCGCGATTGAAAAGCAAAACCTCAGGATTGGCTTTGTAAACAACGGCATCCGACGATTGAAAATCAAGGAGTTTCTCAATTTCAAAGGTGTCCGGATCCATGCGGTAAAGACTTGAAGCCCACGGAAAAGTCGTACTGTTGTTTCCCGTAAATAAAAGGCCAGCGGAAGCGGTGGCGACAACTCCGTTTGCAGAGCCGCTCGCATTGTCATCATCTTTTTTACAAGACACCAGGGATAGGCACACAAGGGCAGCGACAGAAGCATGGCGCAACATAATAAGTCCTTTGCTCGAAGGTTGAATGCTTGGTGGTGTTCGGGCTCGTAATATCTTACTTACCGTTGCGGCACAGCGCCGGAGTTGCACCGGTCTTTCCCATTACCCAAGCAGAGTCTCATGATATTGAAGAATTAGATTCGGTATGTCAACTAGCTGAGATCACTAATCATGCCAATAAAACAGACCGGCAAGTGCTTTCTTGCTGGTCTGTATGAGCGTCAAGAGGATGGAATGCGAGTTACACGAAACAATTCAACCAAGTTTTAAATGGTGTCGCAGAGGTGCGCGCGCTTTGGTTCGTTTCATCAAATTCTAGGAATACATTGTTATTACAAACAAGGTTTTCGGAATTACAGAATCGGGTCAGATGCCCTGAAATCTCTTCAATCTTTAGGAATTCTGTGACAAATCGTGCAGGGTCATAGATGGGCTTTAGAGCAAAGGCAAACCTTCGCGGGCCTGGCAAATCCTTTCGATAACAGGTATGACTGCTGTTTGCAGCGATGCCTGCTCCATCGTTCCAGTCAGTATAAGAAGGGCTTGGTCAAGGACCTTCCCATCAGGCGACGAATCACGAGTCATCCGCGCCGCCCGCCCATTGTCGTCCAGGGATTTACCGGTCGTAAGCTGGTTCGCCTTGATACTCAGCTCAAGGTAGTCTTTGCCAGAGCGGAACGTCATATGAGTGTCGGAGCAAGGATCACCGCTTGAAGCGATTAAGAGATCCGAGGGGCCTTCACCGCGCAGGACCCACTCATAACTGTTCTTCGTCTGATCCTTCAGCGCGGAGGAATCAATAGTGCGCATGCTCAGCCCGTGTCCTATGCCTTCCAACAGAGGCTGAAGAAAACTTATCAGGGCCTGATCGCGATCTTCAAAACGTGTCCCCACATAATCCTTGCCGCGGTGAGTCACGGTCAGTCGCGCGCTGATGCTTCGGCTTAAAAACCTGATAACTATAGGGAAAGTGTCCGTGTCCTCGGGCGCTTTCCGAATGCCCATACCACCGAAAGAAAGGTTTATGATGGGGGTCAGCTCCCCGTTTGGAAGTTGGACGAAAAAGAGTTTGGACTGATTGAGATTGAACCGTTGATAAACGCGGCTTTCTCTTTTTCCTTCAAGGGGAGCAGCAGGTTTTTTGATCAAACCTTTTAAGGCCGAGATGAAGTTCGTCATGTCGCGACTCATGGCTGGAGAGTTAAATGATTCGGCATCATATCATAGAATGGTCTCGAGTCGCGCCTTTGGGCGGAGTCGACACTCAAGGCCGAATCGCATAAGATGCGGAAGCCAGCATTCCCATTGTATCGTCCCGAATGAGGCCCAACGTTCTCATGAGTGAATACCGACTGGAATCCTCGTCATCCAAAGTTCTCGTGATTTTCGCCCATCCCAATAGCGATCACTCGCGCGTTCATCGATCGCTATTGCGGGCTATTTGCGATTTGCCGGCTGTTACAATTGTCGACTTGTACCAAGAATACCCAGATTTTCTCATTGATGTTGAACGCGAGCAGGCTCGGATTGCACAGCATCAGATGATCGTTTTTCAGCACCCTATCTTTTGGTACAGCTGTCCACCTTTACTCAAGGAGTGGATGGATTCCGTCCTGGAAAAGGGTTGTCTATGGCGAAGGCGGGGACGAGATGAAGGGCAAGGATTTTCTTCAAGTGCTTTCAACAGGAGGGCCGGATTCCGCCTATATAAGAAGCGGTTACAATCGTTTTACCCTTAATGAGCTCCTCAGGCCATTTGAGGCGACAGCGGTGCTTTGCGGTTGGAATTATCATCAGCCTTTTGTTGTCCAAGGCGTGAATTCTATCGATGCCAATCAACTCCATGCATTTGGCGAACGCTATCGTCAGCTGATCGAGCGGTATATCACGGAAGGCGCGCGTGTGCTTGAGAGACTCGATACCTCGACTCATTCTTAAATTAGGTCAAATGATCCATGAATAATATTTTGATTTTTCTCGTTACTCTGCTTGGTGCTTCCGTCCTCATTGTCCCGTTTACGGCACGCCTGGGGCTTGGCTCGGTGATTGGCTATCTGCTGGCCGGTGCGAATGAAAAAGAGTTGATATCCCAAACCCGTGAGGCTCGGGCCGCACTTGATCGACTTTTTGTGCAGGATATGGTGTCGATCAAAACGCCCGATGACGAAGATGAGAGTTGGGGTTAAATGTAGGTTGCGTCAGGGTTTTACGCCCGTTCCATAATCCCATTTCAAATCCTTGATTTTCATTTTAGAGGTCTTGGAGTCATTGATGAGCAAATAGTGCTCGTGAACCGTTTTCTTTTTGGCGAAATCCGTTTCCTGGTCAATTGAGATCGTCGTCTCACCGTTGACCGAACTTTGTTCGTAACTTGCCGATTGCGTTGTTTCGTCGACTCGTTCCCCAAGATCGTTGAGAACCTGTTTGGCAAGTTGGCGAACAAGCTCCATTTGAGCCGGTGTCCACGTGGTAAACTCTGTCCGGCATTTATCGAGGTCGTCACCGAGTAGACACTGGTTGAATTCCTGAGGAACCTTGCTTGCCTGGTTGTGACCGGTAAAAACCGTTGCGATCGACCCGTGACCGAAGAGAAGATATCCAACGCCCAAAACAAGTCCCCCGATGAGCAGAATCCCAAACGCAACAATGAGCCCGAGGCTAAGGAGGATAAGCAGCAGCACTGCTAAGACAAGCAAGCCAGCGGTCATCAAAATACTCATGGTTCACGTCCCAGCTTATGACAGTCATTTAGGCGTAGATGATCTTCGTACGATGTCTCTAGATATTTGTTACTCTATTTCACGAACCAAAGGCTAGAGCTGCGAAGGACCTGTCATGAAAAAGAAGAAAAAGCCGCAGGGTACTTTCGGCTTCGAAAGTGCTGAAGACATTGAAGATCTCATGGGAATGAATGGCGACGAGCTCGTGGAAGTGGGCCGGGAGTTGTCCAAAGAAGAGCAGCATAGTCAAGCCGAGTCCTTAGCGAAAAGTCTGCTGAAATCGTCGCCCGAAGAGCAGGCTTTGGCCCTCAAAAAACTTCGGCGTGAGGATATCCTTCTTTTTGAAACCGTGGAATATCTCATGCAAAGAATGAAAAAACGCTAAGCCCGTGATTCTTTGACCCACAAATCAAGATAGTGCGTGCCGATCGATTTTTTCTCTGTGAGGCGATAGCCCTCTGGGAAGGTTCCTCCATACCCGTGATAGGTCACGACGCGCACGCCTACGGGCAAAAGCGCCAGCTTTGATTCAACGGTCTCCACATAAGTATTGAAGTGCTCAAGACTAAGGGGAACGCTCTTATCGATCCGGGCAAAACGCGTGACGTTTTCAAGAAATGGATTGTAGAGGTAAAAGGCATGGAATAAATTCCAATCCAGATCGGTCATGTTCCCCAAAATAAAATGGCTGTTGGGAATATCATGCCGGAGGCGGATACGATTAGCCTCGTCGATAAAGTGCGTGCGCTGCTCGATCCCATAATATTCGGAATCTGTGGTCAGCGCTCCTGCAAAACAAAACTTCCCGGGGCCGCATCCTACATCAAGGATTCTATGAACTTTTCCAGCTCCTGCATCGGCGCTCAATAAACGAGCCGCCCAAATCGCGACAGCAAGAGGTGTCCAGTGACGCGAGGAGAGGCTCCGTGTGGCTTTATTGAAGATGCGATCAAACCGTTCATCCGACACTGCAAAGCCGTTTCGCAAGGCTAAAGCGATCGATCGAAAAGCCTCGTTGCCGGCTTGAATGTATTCGCTCTCAACCATCGTGCCCCCAAAACCAAATGCTTTCGAAACAGGATTTGTTTATGCCACAGATTCGCCGAAGTTTTCGCGTTTAAATACGAAACATTTGCCTTTGTTGACAGCGTCTATTCGTTACGTCAGAATACAAAGACCTTCCCTCATCCGTCCAATTTTCTCATCCAAGACAACAGCAACCCGTTGAACTGGAGTCACGTTATGAAGCACACCTTCTTACCGATCAGTATCTTGTGCGCGCTCAGTCTCCTCCCGATTGCCTGTCGGACTCACTCGGAATCGCACCTTTCCGATGTCAATTCCTGCGCCTCCGGGCGACCTTACTACCTCACGCTTGTTGCTCAAGGCACTGATTTGCCAGGATATACGGAGCTGCGTGTACCGCAGTTTCGAGATCCGACCCAGATTCCGGGTGTGGTGGCCGCAAACCCTGATCATACGATTCGCCTTGATCTGTGCGTGACGGATGACGTCGTTGATCTGCACAAAGTTGTGCTCATGAATGGGCCTGATGTCGTTATAATCGGCGATGGATCGACAGGGCATAAAGAGGGGCTCGAGCGAACATTTTTCGACCACGACTATTCCGGCCTCAATCTGGAGATCCCGTTGATAGGTAAACCTGCGGAATTTTTGATTCTACGGGGAGCAGCGAATTACAAGGGAGCGTATTTTACGTTTTTACAGAAGACGAGTGCCGGCGTTGTTCTGAAAGCGCCGCGCGATCCCATAGTGTTTGGAGTATTTGATGCGCCGGATGCAGATAAAAAACCCCGCCCTGCTTCGCTGAGCGCTAATAATTGCAATCTGTATGATGGGTTGCGAAAGTCCAATACCTTCACAGTCGATACAGCAACGTTTACGCTCGACGCTTGTTTCAAAGGGGAGATGATCGTAGGGCCCAGCCTTCTCAAGCTCGTTGTAACCGACTCGTCGAAGCAGCTCGATCAGCAAACACGCGGCCGGACCTTTGAAGTGCCGATCGGGAGCTATTCGCTTGGTGATAGAAAGAAAGCAAACGAGTCTCTTTTCGTTAATCTTCCTCATGCTGTTTACGCGATAAAACCTTCTTCTGTAGGGATAGGACTGACCTATCGCTTTTTATATATCAAAAGTGGGAAAGACGCGGCAGGCTCTGTATTAGCGCGCAAACGTCCCATCAAATAGGATCCACGTTAATTGCTATCTATTCAAGGGCTTAGCTTTTGGCTTGCCATTTTAGCTTAACACTGGTAGCTTCTGTTCATTCCTTCCGAGGATTCATTACCGTAAAACTGGAGCCGAATGAAGATTATTGTATGTGGTTCACATGACTACCAAGATACTCAGCTACTTACCAAGACCCTCCGCGAATACACTAGACGTCATAAAGTGTCGACTATAGTCCTAGGCCAGGAGCTTGGAGCTGAAACGATGGCAGCTGAGTGGGCTATGCAAAACAACGTGCGTTTGTCGATCGTTCCTACGAATCGCAAAATGCAGGGTGTTGAAGCTACGATCGAACGTAATAAACGTATCATCGAGAGCAACCGGGATGCATCAGCCGTTCTCCATTTCATGGGCTGCGAAAATTCAGAGGACCTCTGTTTAAGAGCTCTGAACAATAATATCGTCGTAGACGATGTCGTTGGTTATCACTCTTCCGTTTGCTAAGAGCCGACGTTCAGAATGTGAGATCAGCAAAGTAAAGCGATCTATTCCTAGGGGGATAAGTCGCTTTTTTTGCGAGCTTTTATTGCGATGGAATCCGATTCGGAGGTATCATAGAATATTCAAATTCAACATGATATCAACCCCATGGGCCCAGAAGGCCGCGACGTCGGAGAATGATAATGCCGCGTATTCTACTTTTCACGGCTCTGCTGTTTCTCGATACAGCCTCGGTGCTTGCGCAAGGGTTAAGCAAGGCTGAAGTCCAGAAGGTTGTTCAGTCGCACAAAGAGCAGGTCAGATCCTGCTACGAAGCCCTCGCCAAAAAAACTCCTGATGCGCCTGGCAAACTTCGCTTAGAGATAAAAGTCAAAAGGAATGGTCTCGTCGAAAGTCAGAAGACGGTCGAAAACACTTTCAATGATATTAATTTCAGTGGCTGTGTTGAAAATCGCGTTCATGATTGGGTTTTCCCTGCGCCTCTTCCGAATCAACCCTCGACGTTTTCTTATCCGTTTCTCTTCGGCTCTGATGAAGCGCTGCCCGATACGGAAAACGACGCCCAGGTCTATCGCGGACGCATATTTAAAAAATCGAATAAGCCGATCATAGACGTCGATAGACTGCAAAAAATGGCTCATAACAAAGCGATTAAGGCTGTCGCCGGCAACTGTGAAAACTTAAAAACCATGAAAGAGAAGTGTAACAGTCTTGCACCAAAGGATCGTGTGGTTTGCAGTGGTTTGACGAGTTCGGCTCCTAAAAAGCCGTTTACACCCGACTGGCTTATGATCGACCATCCTGATTCGTTCCGCATCGAAAGCAGTGCGTATTTTGTGGGGTATTGGCATCTATCCTGTGAACAGATAACGAAGAGTTGACGCCGGAAAGGCCAGCAAACCTAAAAATAGCTTGGCTGGCCTTGGGATTCCTTACGGCACTAACAAAAAGCCTCTTGCCAGCGCCTCTGGGAATTCAAAGTTATCTCGATTTAGAGCACTTAAGCTCAAAACACACTAAAGACGAAAATCCCCTGCGTTGCAAATCGCCTCTTTCTGCATCCTTCGATAGTGCCAATAGATTCAGAGAATTACCTTTTTTTCGCGAAATCGCCTATCTTAGGCCAAATGCGTAAAACTTGTTCCCTGCAAAACCAGTTTTGGAATAACCTGAGCCCCAGTAAAGGACGTTATCCACGATCGCAGGCGCTGACATTACGGAGCCGCCGCTCGCAAACGACCAGATTACTCGTCCATCCCGACTATCGAGTCCGTACATGTGACCCTTTCTGTCCATCGATCCCGCAAAAACAACGCCGTTGTTTACGGCCATCGGCCCCTTATCCGTCGCAAAAAAACCTTCTCCCCGGAAGGCTCCAAAGCTCGGGTGGGCAAGGATGCCTTTCAGAGGTTCGCTGCTGCGTGGGTCAGGCGTCTGCCATAGAATTTTGCCGCTCACGGCGTCGAGTGCAGCCCAAGATCCTCCGTGGACTTTTTTTCCAGCCTGAGGCCCTGCGGTAATAAGATATTCGGTATGATCGAAGTTTGTGATCTGAACATAGACCTTTTCGTTGTCCGTTGCGGATCCGAATTCCATGCCGCCCAGGGTTCCGCCTGGACCGACAGGGGTGGTCCAAAGAGTGGAACCTTCGTGATCAGGGTCAAACGCCCAGAAGACGCCATTTTTTTGTCCCACGGCGACTATATCCTTCTCCACTCCATCTTTGTGCGTATGCACGAGCATAGGCGCTTGCCCAAAATCGAAATCGAGTGAGGTAAGATCATCACAGTTGGAAGGTTTGATCGGAATGCCTGGCGCTAGTTTTGGATCGCAGGCGTAAGTCCAGGCTCCGTAGTTCTCGAGCTTCCTGGCCCACTTTATAGCGCCTGTATCGAGATCGAGAGCTAGGACAGAACTCGCATAATTGTCAGGACGATCGAATTTGTCATAACATTCGGTCTGCTGTTGTTCGGGTTTGCCTTTGAAGATTGGCAGGCAAGTCTTGAGGCTCTGAGGAAAAGTGTAATTGTTTCCTGTAGCGATATAAACAGCGTGGCGTTTGACATCGATAGAGGGTTGGCTGCCCCACACTGCATTGCCAGTAAAACCTTTGCCCTCAGGAACCATGTAGGTTTGCCAAAGGATGCGGCCAGTTTGTAGATCAAGCGCAGCCATCGATCCTCGGAAGGTGCAGCAGTCTTTGGTAAATCGTGCCGATGCCTCTTCGTTTGACGCTGTGCCGACGTACACTTTCCCGTTATAAATAACCGGTGATTGCGTGATGATGGATAATTGATTGGAGTCCAGGCGTGTTTTCCAGACGAGCTCACCCGTAGTTCGATTGAGCGCATACACGGATGCTCCTTTTGAGCCATGGACGCTTAGGATCGAATCAATGAAGCCTCGGTTGTCGCCAAAAATGAGGAGATCACCGGAAATTGCAAAACTGCTTCGCGCGACAGAATTCAGGAGGTTTTTGCTGTAGCGAAGTATGGATTTCGACCAGACCGAACGGCCAGTCTCGCGGTCGAGAGCATGGAGGTAGCTACCGCCCGTCAGACCACCGACAAAAGGCGTGCCCCAGTCTGGGAAATATACGTTTTGTTCGCTAACGACTGGTATCGCGGACACATCCCCGTGCGTTTCGTAAACCCATTTTACTTTGAGATTTTTGACAGTATCGGGTGTGATCAGAGGGCTGTCGATACCCTGGTGAGTATTCTCCAGATCGCCACCCCAGGTAGGCCACACTGCTTTGTCCTGGGCGCTTGCAGCGCAGGTGAAGATAAAGAGAAAGAACGTGCTGGTTACGAGACTGTACAACAAAGCTTTCATAAAGATGTCCTCCTTTGGGCTTGGAAAACATCCCATTTCATTCCACAGGTCGCAATGGGTGAAAAGCTTTTCAGGTCTCTTAACGCATTGATTTGTCTCTGATAATTCTTATTTGAGTTGCGGCTGGTGTTATTTCTTTTTGGGTGTCAGTGTAGTTTCCACTGCGGCAATAATGCTTTCCCATCCCTGCTGTGTTCTTTCTTTGTATTCCTGGTCGACACCGCGATGGGTCAAAGTCAGAAATGTTTCGTTGCCGTTGGGTTCAAAATCAATCGCCACGCGGCTGGCGCCCATCGGCTGGCCATCGATGCCCCACGTGAAAACGAGGCGATGTGGACGCCGAATTTCAACGTATTCGCCGATATGGTTGATTTCCGTGCCATTCCGAAGGTTAACGAACGAAAACGCCGTTCCTGGATAAGCGTCGGTTTTCACTCTGAGGCTTTTATCGCCTGCGGGCGCTGTCATCCACAGTGCTATTTTTTTGGGGTCGAGCCACGCGTCGAAGACTTGTTCGGAATGACCTTTCAAACTGCGGTAAACACGAACGGGAGCGAGCGGATCGAGGGCCATAAGGCTTTCCTTTCGATAGATACTGCGAATTCTATATAGCATCAATAGTCCCCCTGCCTGCAAAAGTCAAAAAAAAGAACCCCGGACAACTCACAGAAATGAGTAGTCCGGGGCCTTTTTTAAAACACAGCGTCTCAGTAGTAGGAGATAGACCAGAGCTGAGATTTATCATTTAAATTGCATTTTTTCGTAACGACGTTAGCTGCGTCCGATGCTTTATCAAGCGATACGCACATATCGGCATTGCTTTTTGCATTGATGATATAGACCAGGTTGGAATCCCAGGCATTGGACATCGAAGAGATGTTCCACGATTGTGTTTCCGAATTGTCACAAGGTCTGGAATCAACGGACGAGCCATAGGCATTGGTGCTGAGGTTCATACATTGACCCTGAGCTTCGTTGTACCAACGGTAGTAGTGACCGCCGCCCGTGTAGATGACGTTGAAATTCTGATCGCCTTCGCCTTCTTTGCAAAGGTAAATGTTTGCGGCGCCTTTGCCATTTACGTGGTTAGAGTTAAGGCAATATTTAGGTTCTGCAACGTTAACGAATTTGATGCCGGTCCGTTCCATCGCACCCATAGGCAAAACGAGTTCGGATTCAAGCAAATCGAACAGGCGTGTTTCTTTGATGCCTGTAACAAGACTTTGCGCGCCGATTTTGTCGGTGTCGCTGACAGTGTCGGGCTTGCCGTTCAGTTCATAAGGATCGTAGGCATTGGGGCTCTTCATATTCAAAAGAGTCACAGCTTTGCGCGCGATGTCGTGATAGTAGCAATCGGTGATTTTCACAGGTGATGCTTCAGCGGAGGATCCATTGAGCGTCGCGAGGTAACTCGAGGTGATCGCATCCTGGGTATCAATGTAGCCATTCCAGCGACAGGCTGATCCGCCCAGTGTGACCATACCGTTCAAAGAACGCATTTTCCAGGAGATCCAACGCATGTCGCGACCGAATTGGTGCAGGCCGTTGCCGGATTCCATACGGTTGAAGTCATAGTGTTTGTTGCGGATCACGTTGAGGAGGCCTCGCATATAGGCAAGGACTTGGCGACGATCCGTTTCAACGTCTTTCCACTTATGGTCAGAAGCCCAGTCACGCAAGCTGTCGTTGTAGGGCTTTGTGTATTGATCGCCTGGGATGAGTTTGGAGCTTTTGAGGTACGCTTCGAGTTTTGCACAAGCTTCGGCGCGTTTTGCGGACACTTTGGTGATGATGTCGGCAGATGCGTAATCAGCTTTGGCTTTGGCTTCTTTTGCGATCCAGTCTTTATAGTCTTGGATCAGAGCGCCGAGGTCACCGTAGACTTTCGTGATTTCGACAAACTTCGCGTCGTCTTTTTCATAAATTCTGCCCAAAGCCTCGAGTGATCCTACGATGTTAACCGAATCGCTGGCAGCGAGCTGCGTAGCGGAGGTTGCGCAGGTGAGACCTTTCATATCTTTGTCAAGTTGATCAAGCAACACTGTGAAACGAGCGATCTGAGGAGCATCATCAGTCTGGATAGAATATGCGCCAGCCACACCCGAAGTACCGCTACCGACCGTTTTGCAAGCGGTAAACGATGCTGACAAAGCTATTCCCATCACCGAAGTAAATATCAAGCGACCTTTAACTACATTTTTCAAGTGTTTCTCCTTAGCCCTGAAATGTCTGTTGTTAAAAGATTATAATGGAAATGCCGTTCTGCATACACGTGGACACTTTATGCCGCGCTGCACTCGGAAATTTAGGCCAAGAACCGTGGTTGCCCTGGTGATGCGAACACCCTATAATCTCCTTAAATCAGCACTATTTTTGATGGGTGAGGCGACATTGACCAAACATCAAATTTGTTTAGCGAGTTCACAGGCTTTCTACGAAGGCTTCAGTCGGGCTTTCCGCGACCCTGATCTCAGCGGAATTGAAGCGGATCTTACCGGTATTCGGTTTTTGTTCCCGTGGCAGTTGACGCTATCCGCGTGCCTTAAACGTCTGTGTGAGGGGCGCATCGACCTCACATTTAGTTGGAATAAGGCAAGAGCCTCTCAAAACGAAATCGCAGCCTATGCAGCCCAGGTCGGTTTGTTTGATAAACCCGAGACCATAGAAGCAGACCCATATTTCAACGCCGAAAACTACTGCGCGCTCTACTCGATCGACAAAACCCACGATCCCTTCATAGTCGATCGTTTGCAGGTACTGCTGAAAAGAGTGCCGGAGTTCGCGCGGCCCCTGGCAAGCGCCCTTTCCGAACTCGCGGATAACATAGTCCAGCACTCGGGCCGGACTGAAGACGAGGGCTGGGGTTTTGTCCAGGCACAGGCCACAGGTTCACGATTTCGCATAGCCTTCTGTGATTTCGGTGTTGGTCATTATAAGACCTATCAACGCAGTCACTCCCTCAATGGAAGAGGTCCTCTGGAAGTGCTCGAAACCTCTCTTAAGGGCCACGGACTTACGCGCGTTTGTGAAGTGATTGATGCTCATAAAGGTGTCATGGAAATCTACAGCGATGGGCTGAGATGTCGTTACAGCCAAGGGAAAAAAGTGACCAAAGTGCTTGGCTTTCGGACCAAAGGAACCCTTATCTCCATCGAGATACCCGTTCGATCCTGATAGGACGTGATGATGCGTTACCCGGCCTTACTTAAACTCTTCATTGGATTAGTTGCTGGCGGTGCATGCGCTTTCATCTACTGGATTCATACGCCGACCTATGCGATCGTCGAACTCGGACGGTCACTGCGGGACAAGGATCTGGCGACGTTTTACAGCCGGATCGATCTCGATCGTATCTACGATTCCTCTATTGATGCGATGACCGCTCATGAGCTCGCCTCGAAGGGCGCGCCCAGTGCCTTCGAAACCATGCAGGCGAATGTGAGTGGGGGCGTGACGAAGTTGATTAAATCTCAGGTAATTAATCAACTCAAACGCGATATTGAACTCAAGTTTATTACTGGTAAAATCGAGTTGCCAGCAGCGCCTGAACCCACTTCACTCATAAAAGAATTTTTCTTGGAGCTTAAATCGGTCACATTTGGATCCGTTGTGAGGAGCGACGACGGAGCTTTTGTAAATGTCGACTTAGAGCTAGGGAAAATAAATGGCCATTATCCTTTGACTTTAAAAATGGCGAATGAGAATCAATGGCGGATTTCAGGTTTCGAAGGCTTGGCTACAACGCTATCCCGCTACTCTGCCGATCGAATGGCAAAAGTCCTCGAGCATAACCGCGAGGCCCAAAGGCACTGTTCGGAGCTGGCCCCATTTTTTGGGCAGGTTCGAATTGAAGACATCAATTTTGCCCTACAAAAACAGATTCATTTAGAGTTTTTGTTTCACAATAAACATACCAGTGCACTGAAGCAGTTAGCGGGAACATTGAGCGTTACAGATAGTAAAGGGGGTGTGATAACTGAACCGTTTCAGAAGGACGAACTTCAAATCAAGCCCGGCGAGAAAAAGGTGTTTTTAATTCCCAAGGAACTTGGGCTTTTCGGTACGCTATCCGAGGATCGAAAATTCGTTCTGAATTTCCAGTGTGAAGCCATCCACTTCATGGACGGGACATCCCAACTGGTCGTGAAGCGTTATGAAGACCTCTAGGTTCTGATTTTGCGGAACGTGAGGTTTATTCGTTCCCGTCCCACTGCCGGATGAAACCCTTCCTTTAACGGTAAAACTCCGTGATAAGCAAGGCGTGCCGGGCCGCCCCATACCACCACATCACCATGATCTAGGGGTATGCGGGCTATCGGTCCGCTTCGCTCTAGACCACCAAAAAGAAAAATAATGGGCAAACCTAACGAAACGGAAACGATAGGCGCATCGTCATCACGTTCGTCTCTGTCCTGGTGGAGTCCTAGCTTGGCTCCGGGGCGATAACGATTGATAAGACACGCGTTGGGCTCAAATCCGGGAAACCCCCCCGCGTTAGCCGCTCGGCGGGCGAGATCGAGGAAGAGAGGCGGCATATCTGGCCAGTTGTCCTCCCCCTCGGGAATCGCAGAGGAGTAAACAGCCGCCTCGGAGCTGGGTTCGTCTCTAAGCCATGTCAAATCACCGCATCCACTCGCCATCAGAGACATCTTAGCTCCGCCTTGTGTCTGCATCGCGCGAAAAGGCACGATGCGGGTGATGGACCGAACGTCTTCGGTCAAACGCGGGGCATCCTTACGCGCGAATTCCCGCAGTAAAACAGCGCCGGGACGGATGATCTCAGGCGTCACTTCAGCACCAAAAAAATCTTCAAAATTGAGCATTTTAAGAGCTCCCGATTTCATCCCAATAGATTGTTTCCGATTTTGGGACAATACGTCTATATTATGGGGACTATTAGCGAAAGGGCGTTCGCCTCTATGATCGCTACTTGTATTTTGACTTCCCTTAAAGGATTCAGCTCATGGCAACAACGTCTTCGTCGTCACCCTCTATCACTCTTCAACAAATATTCCATAACGCGCGTTCGCACAACGCCTGGCTTGATAAACCAGTGTCGGACGAGACTTTGCATCAGGTGTATGAAGCGATGGAATGGGGCCCTACGGCGGCCAACAGTTTGCCTGCTCGTATCCTTTTCGTGAAAAAGGGTCCTCAGAAGGATAAACTCCTTGAAGCCATGGCACCTGGCAACGTCGACAAAACAAAAGCAGCTCCTGTGACGGCCGTCCTTGCTTACGATCTTGAGTTCTACGAAAAACTTCCGAAGACCTTCCCTCATGCCGATGCACGGTCCTGGTTCGCCGGTAACGATCAGGCGATCAAGGACACTGCTGAATATAACAGTGCGCTGCAGCACGGCTATTTCATCATTGCTGCTCGATCATTTGGCCTTGATTGCGGGCCGATGGCCGGTTTCGATAAAAAGAAGATGGATGAGCTCTTTTTCAAAGGAACGAGCTGGCGTTCCGCTATGGTCTGTAATATCGGTTATGGCGACACAGCTCAATTGTTCCCTCGTAGCCCTCGTCTGAGCTTTGATGAAGCCTGCAAAATCTTAGGTTAACCGCTGTTTATGAAATCGTCTTTTCCCCCTTCGCGCCTTGCCGTGGGCGCGATGTTTTTTCTTCATGGGCTCAGTTTTTCCAGTTGGGGTGCACGCATCCCGGCTATCAAGGAAAAATTAGGGATGTCCGAATTTGTGCTGGGTACCGTTCTTTTTGCGATACCCCTGGGATCGATACTTTCTTCGTTTGCTGCGCCTTGGTTCGTCGAGCGTTTTGGAAGCCGTCGTGTGCTCACCCTTGGAATCCTGCTTTATAGCGCTTTGCTGATCGCGGTTGGAATGGCAGAAACTCTACCGTCGCTCGTGTTTGCTCTCTTCATCTTCGGACTGTCGAGCAACCTCGTCAACGTCTCCGTCAACACCCAGGCGTTGGACCTGGAACGGGTGATGAACCGCTCGGTGATGGCTTCATTGCATGGACTATGGAGTCTGGCAGGATTTGCCGGTGCGGCTTTGGGAACGTTGATGATCGCCTTTAAAATCGATCCTGCCCTGCATTTTTCCCTCGTATTTCTCTTTGTCGTTGTCATCCTTATCAATGCCCAGAAATATTTGTTGCCTGACGGTCGGCGTTCGATGGAAAAACAGCCATTTTTTGTTTTGCCGAATCGCGCTCTTATCGGCTTAGGCGGTATAGCTTTTTTATCGATGATAGCCGAAGGTGCGATGTTTGATTGGAGCGGTGTTTATTTCCAAAATGTCATCAAAGCCGAACCGGCCTGGGTCGGGGCAGGATACGCAGCTTTCATGTCGGCAATGGCATCCGTGCGCTTTTTAGCAGACCGGCTGGCGGATCGCTTCGGGATCGATAGCTTGTTAAAGGTGAGTGGTTTGTTTATTGCTCTCGGACTGACTCTCTCTATTATATCTCCTTCAATCTCTAGCGGCATTATTGGTTTTTTATTGGTAGGAGCAGGCACGTCGTCGGTTGTTCCCTTGGTGATGAGTCAAGCGGGGAAAGCATCCAGTTATTCGCCAGGCGTGGCGATTGCCGCCGTATCAACAATAGGGTTTTTCGGATTTTTGCTTGGTCCACCTCTCATCGGTTGGATTGCGGGCATCAGCAGCCTCAGAGTGTCCTTCGGCCTAGTTGCAGTCCTTGGTCTCGGGATTTCTGGATTATCCCACAGGCAATTTGCAGCGAAAAAAGTCTAATCAGGCCTTCGGCTTATTTATGAAATTGATTTTCCTTAACTTATAATAATCAAGTTGAGTTATGCGAATGCAAAAAAGGCTGCGAATGATCATCGCAGCCTTTTTCAAACTTCAAATTCGACACGAATCTTAGGGATTCGCTTTCGTTAGATCACAATCGACGTAATCAAGGACAGAGCCCCCAACGCGTGTCGATTTTGTAGGGCCAGCAGCGATTGAACACTTGTAAATAGGATCGATGATCCCCGAGTAGTCAAACCCCCCTTTAATATCGTCAACCGGCCGCGAGCCAGCTTTGAAACTATATAAAAAGTCAGGAATAACCATATCCGCACGGTTCGGCTCGAAGGTTCCCCATTCGCCGCCGATCAATCGCTTATCTGCGTCAAACTCAAGAGTATACTGATAGTCCGAGCGTGCGAGCTGAGAACGATCAAAGTCATTTCCGTAAGACATTGCTGGCTCCGATGGTTCGGATGACCAGAAAACGCTTGTTTTAACCTGCGCAAGGTAAGTCGTACCAGCTGCGCGGTGGCGGAACTGATGATCGTTAACTGTGGCTGCATCTAACAAAGGTCCAACATCCATATTCGCGCCGTAGACCGGCTGATTCCATACTTGGCCCGTACGGGTTCGGTCCATCACAAAACTTTGGCCTGTTTTGCCAAGGTGTTCCGTTAGGATGGTATGGAAACTTGCTGGATTCACATCCCAGCAGCCGTAGAATTTGGTTCCTGAAAGTGGTGTGAATGCTGAGGTGTCGCCCGATTCGACGTAACTACGAACCTGGCCGAGGTCACTTGAAAGGAAGTATGAGGACTTTGATCCTTCGGCTTTTTCGATCAAGTATATCGTAGCGGTATCGTCACCAAGAGAAATTTCATAGATTCGCCGGCCAGAAAACGCAGCGCCTGGGAGAAATTCATCGACCATAGTAAAGGTCTGAGAATTTCCATTCAAAATGAACATGCCCGTGACACCGCGGCCATCCAAGCCGTGAGGTATATCGCCATCGGGCTTATCGACGTTTTCGTTGCAGCGACGACCTAGGAAATACTGGTTGTCATCCGGAGAATGGTCCGCCCATGATTTGGAAAGCAGGCCGCGAACGTCACCTTCGGTGACCAGAATCTCTTTGCCATCCAGCTTGACCATAACGGAGTGTTTTGGCGTTTCGTGCATCAGAGCTGCAGGTGACCAGCCGTGACAGATTCCCATCCAACTCCAGTCGGCTCCGCTATCGGCTTCGTTAAAAAACTTAAAGCTTGGGTTTTTCGTGTAATCGAGAAAGGTATCCCAGCCTGCGCTCGCCATAGGCGACCAATTCTGGATAGTGTTCGAGGAATCAAACGCGGTCTGTAGATCGCCGATAGCTTGGCGTTTAGCATCCCGGTCGCCGGCGTGCTTAATAGCACGTTCTTTGGAGGCGAGATCCTTGATTTCACTTTTGAGTTTATGGGTATCGACATCTTTTCCGTATCGCAAACGGAACATAAGATCATATTTCTCGGCCGGAGACAGATACGGACTCACCGATCGGCCTTGGGTGTTGTCGAGCTGATCCTGCCAGAACTGGGAGAGGTTCACGAGACCTGATGGTCTCGTGAAATAAGCCCAACGCCTTGCCAGACCCTGCGCCGTATATGGCCAATAGGTATCGCTCCACGGCATGTTTTTCGTGAAGGCTTTTTTTACACCGACGATCTGGTCGTAAGTGGGCATAGCGGAGAGACCGAAGGTTTCGACCACATTAGGCGAGTCCGGTGCTTCTTTGGTAAAACTATCTGATTTCACTTGACTGCAACTCAGCGGCAAGCCGAATGCAAGCGGCATTAAAACCGCAGGTATCCAAATATTTTTCATGCGATTTATAACCCTGTTACTGTGCGTTAACAAATTGATCAGGAGCGGTGAAACAACCAGCGCCGATCATGGCTGGCGTGAGTTTGCACACCAAGGCAGCCTGCTGGAGAGGGAGGTTGTCTTTTTGCGCAGCCTGGGCGGCGCGTGTTACGATTTGATCACAGCTTTTGTTTTTGCCGAAATCCGGATCAGTCGATCCACTCTTGAAGTTTTTCACGTCGGTGCCAACGTTGCTCGTCATGAATAGGGACGCTTCTGTGGATGCAGTCGCAGTGCCGACACTATGGTCAAACGAATAGCTAACGCCAGAAGCTAGAAAGCTTTTCTTTGTTCCGCAGCTGTTTTTCAAACTTTCGCCCGTCATAGTCACACCAACCGAACCCGACCAGCCGCCGCCATTGTTTGCCGCGAAGGTCTTGAGGGATTGCAGTTCGGCTTGAACGTTCATACCGCAAACAACTGTTCGGTAAATCGAACCTTCGTTGGCATCAAATCGGATAAGGACTTGGCAATCGTTCGCGGGCGTTGTGTCCATAACCCAAATGCCGCTGTATGGTGCCAGAGACGAATTGAGAAGTTCTCTAAGTTGTGCTTTCAGCTCCGCATCGGTCAAGGGGAGTTCAGTCGCGGCCGTTGTTGAGTTGCCACCGGCGCCCGTTGTTGAGTTGCCACCGGCGCCCGAACTCAAGGCTGTTTCGTCTGCCAGAGCTTTGACAAGGTCGGCTTTTGCAGCTGCCAGGCTTTGCTGAAGTGCTGCATTTTGGGAAGCAAGATCATTGTTTTTTTTCTGAAGGTCTTTTTTAGAATGATCATCACCACAAGCAACGGTGAGGCCAAGAACGAGTGTAGGGAGAATCAACCGATTGGTTCTTTTCATAAGTTCGACCCGCAGAAAAAAAGGTTTGTGATCACACGCAAGGGGCGCTTGGAGAGCGTGAATATGCTGTGATAGGCCACATTGCAATGGTATTTTCCATCACAAGTGGCATCAAGAGAAGATAACTAGCGGGAATAATGAGGAGAAGAAAGAAAAAAGAGAAATTTTGAGCAATATTTATTTAATCGGCAGATTTTCTTGGATGAACAGCTCGCCGGTTATGAGGCCGTTTGTGACTGTATACGGTGAGTCGAGGTCGGACCCCTGACCTTGGAGTTCCAGATTCCAGACATCGTTATCGATCGATTCATGAACAGGTTCGATCGAGGTTATGGTGCCCTCCAATGACAGCCGCTATGTTGACGACAAAAAATAATCAGCCGAGTATTCCAAAAAATATGTTGAGAGTAAGCGCTACAAGCGTCGTGTTGTAAGCAAACGATAATAAGGAATGGAACAACACGGTCTGTCGAATATCACGACTGCTGACGCAGACGTCTGAAGTCTGGAAAGCCATGCCAAGCGTAAATGAAAAGTATGCGAAATCAAAATCCGCCGGTGCATCGCTTCCCGGAAATATGAGCCCACTGCCTTCATCCCTATCGTCGTAATACATGCGAGCATAACGAAACGTAAAGGCCGTGTGGGTCAAAAACCAGCACAACGTCACGGCCGCCAGACACACGGCAGCCAAGAGGAAGGTCTCGTTTGGAGCGATCGACTTTGCCTGGCGTAATACATAGGCCGAAGCAAACAGACTCACCGCGCTTGCGAGTGAGACCAGAAGGAACACCAAATTGCGGCCCGGATCTTCTGAAGCAGCGCGTGCTTTGGTTTCAGCTGCCGTTGATCGCAATATGATAGTCCAGCTTACCAAGAGCAATAAGAGTGCCCCCGCATCAAACCCTGCAACGATCGATACCGCCCAGCCATAAAATTTGTCGGCAATGATCGTGACAGCTATCCCCACAAGGACGGAGAGCATGAGTCGCACGATCGAATGTTTCATTACATGATGGGCAACACCTTTGATCCGTATCATCTTTATCCTCAAAAAATCCTTTGAAAACGCACCGTCTCAGCGCGATCATGGCACTTATATGAACCTCTGTCCATCCCGCTTCTAATCCTACGTGCGGTAAGAATCAAGGTCCCTGTATACGCGGGAATACGGAATCACGTCCTAATCCCTCGCTCTCTCAGCCTATTTTCCCGATAGGTGTTTTGTTAGCAATGCCAAGCATCGGAAATAGGGAATACAGCATGAAACGTCATAACCTCGTCACCACGACACTGCTCATGAGCCTTTGTTTTTCTCAATTGGAAGGGTGTGGGGTGGCTAAGTCTATCTTTAAGTCAAACGCACCGGTGATGGGAGGAGCATCGAACAGTGGAGGCAAATATGGAACTCCGTTCGCACTCCTCGATGCTCAGAAAATGGCGATGACAGCGCCAAATGTTAATTCCGGGCTGAAGTCCTACGGCAGTTGCGATGAGCTCAAAGCAGACTTGGACGCCTCTCTCTCTGCTAAATGGCTGCAGGATAAAGCGGAAATGGCTACGAACATCCAAAATCAACTCATCTCGGACGAAACGCCTCAGCGCGACGCCTACTCACAATTCGAAGGAAATATTGCCAGCTCAGCTGTTGAGGATTCTGCTCCTACCTCGACTTCGGCATCAAGTCCTGTTGCCACAGCGACGTCCGATACCAAGGAAGACTCGCAGACAAACGTTCAGGAAAAAGGCGTAGATGAAGCCGATTCGTTTCGCGTGGGTGTGGACCAGATTTTTGCCATCAGTTTTGATAACCTTCAGGTTATCGATCGGGCGACCCTGACGGTTCAGGGTGCAATGCCAGTAGCGAAAGGCGCTCAGCTCTATACGAGTGGCCACAAGCTGGTCGTCATTGAAGCCCTGGCAAATCCTGTCGACACCCCATTGAGTCGCGCTACACCGGTTGTCGATAGCGTTGAAGGAGGGCCTATGCAGGTCGCGGGCAAAATGAACGTTCGCATCTATACGACCGCGGCTGGTAAAATGCCTGTCCTCGTAAGAACTCAGGAGATTGCGGGCCAGTATGTGGATAGTCGTTTGATCGCGAATCAACTCATCCTCGTCGCCAACGATACAATGGAATTCGTTTCCGAGCCAGTCCAATGGTCTGATTTCTCTAAAGAGGTATGGTACGCAAATTCCCACGCGAAAGTGCTGTTTGACATGATGTATAGGGGCTCCAAACGTGATGCAAGCATCGTTATCAAAGCTAAGACAGTAAGCGGCATAGCTTGTACGGCTATCGCTCAACGAAAAGTCACTGACTTCGATTGGAGCTTAGCTAAAATGGTTTCTTTGAATATCGACGAGGCCTCAGAGCCGAAAGCTATCGGTATGATCGGTCAAGGCGAAGAGATTTACGTCACGTCTGATTCGGTTTATCTTTTGAAATCGAAGCTCGATTGGTTTTCCATGAGTGGATTCAGGTCCTATAATTGGGCAGCGACTCCCGACGAGCGTGTTTTCATTCGCCAAGTTTCTATAAGTGCAACTGGCGAATTGGCAGCAGCTGCCGAAGGCGAAGTCAAAGGTCATATCAAGGATTGCTGGGCGCTCCACTCCGTAAACGCCGGCAAAAATCTAGTTGTGACAACAAGCACAGGATCGTTGTTCGAACATAGCGGCCCCAATGTTGCCCAAAATCAGCTAAGCGTCCTCGAAAAAGACGACGCCACAAAAAGCCTTCAGGTGGTGGCCGGTATAGAAAACTTCGGTACCACAGAAGACATTCGTGCGGTTCGGTATGTTGGCGATAAGGTCTATGTCGTCACCTTCAAAAAGACAGATCCACTTTATGCTTTTGACTTAAGCGATATTCATCAACCCAAACTCTTGAGTGGCTTGAAAATCCCAGGGTTTTCGACCTACATGCATCCTTTGGCTGATGGCCGACTGCTGGGCGTAGGTTTTGATGCCCAGGATGAAGGGGATTTCGCCTGGTATCGCGGCGTTCAGGTATCACTTTTTGATACTTCTAATCCGCTTGAAATGAATCGCATGGACAACCATATCTACGGAACCCGCGGGTCAAGTTCGGGGGTCACCAGCAACCACCACGCGTTTTTCTACAACGAGACATCGCATCTCATCGGTCTGCCACTCATCGAACTTTCCGGCAATGTATTGAATAGCGAAAGCACTCAGCTCAACTTCAGCGGCGCGCAGATACTCTTTTTTGAAACGGACAAGTTGATTGACAAAGGCCGCATTTCACACGCGGACTTCATGCCAGCCAAGTGCGCGAGTCGTCAGAACTCAGTTGGGTGGTGGTCACAAGGCGGAGCGTCCGCGGATATCAACCGTCTTTATCAAATCGACGGTCGACTGTTGACTCTCTCAGGCTTCGGTCTTAAGGCTTACGCTCTCGATAACTTCACGACACCTGTCGCGAGCCAAAAGTTTGCTAACCTTTCGAACCGGTGTATCTGATTCTGTCCGACTCAATGAATGAATCCGTGTCCACGCCTTATCGAAATCCTATCGATAGGGCTTTTCTTTGTTTTGGTAAGAATTGTGGGTGATGATCTAAGGCTCTGATAATTAGGATGAATGTGCCCCCAATTAAACTTGGAATTTGTGCAAATCTCCTTAAGTCACGGCATTTTTTGCCGATACCTCAAGCTAGAGGAGAAACTATGTTCATTCTTCCACTGGGTCTCGGTTCAAAATGGCCAAAAGTGCCCGTGGTCACCTTCGGTTTGACTTTAGTCCTCATCGCGTTGTTTTTCGTGGATAACGGCCACACCCGTGCTTCGGACGAAATGGGTCGGCTTCAGTACGCTCCCAAGTCCGTTATGATCCGTCAGGCCCTTTTTCTTGACTATTGTCACGCAAACAAAGCCCCGCCCGAAACCTGTCAGGGCCTCAAGAACTTTCTGGATCCTGACTATGGTAAAAATATTAGCAACGACAAAGTCAAAGCCTCTAAATCAGCCTCATCCCCTGCAAAATCGCCGGTGAAGGACGTTTCCGCAGAAACATTGAAACTCTTATCGCAACCTAAAAACGTGGCGCTATTTAAGCAGTTTCAAGTCGCCATGGAATCCGATCCTGTTTCGGCGCAGATTAAAGGCCTTAAGTCCTATCCAGGTTTTGAAGCGATGCAGAGCGAGATTCATAAAAAGATTCTGAAGTCGTTTCAGAAGGAAAAGGTCTTGAGTCGCAGCAATTTTCATTTTGATACCCTGATGATCGCTCAGTTTCGGCACGGGGGATGGATGCACCTCATAGGCAACCTAATTGCTTTTATTGCTCTTGGTATTTACGTGGAGCAGAGACTGGGCGGGGTCAAATATATATTAGCTTATTTAGCCTGCGGAACAATCGGTATCGGTCTAAACATATTCCTTTTGCCGAGGGACATGCCCCTGCTCGGTGCATCAGCGAATATCGCAGGTGTCATGGGCATGTTCTACGTGTTTTTTTTCTCAACCCGCATGCGGTTTGGCCTGTGGTTTTTTGTCGGCAAGCTGATTTGGGCACCGGTTCGGTTTGCGCTCCCTGTGGTGTTTATCATTTCTGACATCACAGGAGCAGTGGAATCTCTTTTTCCAGGCACAGATGCGGGCAGTGTTGCTCATTTCGCTCATCTCGGTGGTTTGCTTACAGGCATAGCGATCGCCTTTGTCATCACCAAGATTTACCCGCTTCCTGCTGATTTTATCTATGATTCTGAGATCAAATCATTCAAGAATCTGAGCCAGATCCATGATCTTCATCAAGAGATCAGCGTGGCGCGCGCGATGTTAGCAATCAATCAGGGGAATCATCGCGTGCGTTCGGCGACTCTGTTTAATATTGGATCTATGCCTCGTCTCGAGGGCCCATCACCTTCCGACATTGCGGCTTTGTCGTTTCTCATGGAGCAACTCGATACGTATTGCCGCGACAGCATTGCCAGGGGGGAAGCTCTCCGTGTTCTCCGTCTCCTCTCCGTTTTACCGCTTCATTTCGCCTTTGATCAGATCTTAGGGACTTTGGACCAGAGCCAAACACTTATGCTGGGTGAATTGGCGATTGAGCAGAATAGCCCTATAACAGCTCTACGTCTCTACGATGCATTTTTGCTTCGTTACAGCACATCGGTGAAAAATTCTGATCTACGCAAAAGCGTTCGGGATATTACTGAAAAGATACCGCATACGGCTCAAAATCTGCTCTTGCTGCAGACTTTTCAGAATGTCACGCCGCATAGCTCGATCCTTTCGGAGATTCGCATGAAGATTGCGCGGATGATGGAATTCCAAGGAACAAAAGCGGGGGTGACCCATGTCTGACGCTCAAGGAGAGAATGTTCGCGTGGTAAATGGCATCAGTCTTTATCACAGCTTAAATGAAGATTTTTCTGTCTATGAGCCTGCACAGTTTCGGGAGCGTATGCTCGGTCACCTAAGTGATTATTTTCTGCTGGGTGTGACGATCGCACTACTGCGCCTGCCTTTTTTGAAATTGATAGAACATGCGAAAATGAATGGGCAGGAGGCCAAAAGCTCGGCAATCACTACCTTTTTGTTTTTGTTAGCGGTCACCATCTGTCAACTGGCGCCCCTCTGTTTGTGGGGCCAGACGCTCGGCAAATATCTTTTCGGAATTCGCGTGATCACGATGACAGGAGGAGCAAGGCTCAGTCCTCTTAACGTGATAACGCGTGAGGTTGGTGGAAAATTCGTTTCGATGATGATCCTCGGCGTGGGATTTCTCTTCCCGCTCTGGCGTGCCGATAAAAGAGCGCTTCACGATCTACTCAGCGATACCAAAGTTGTCAAATATCGCCGCTGAATTCATCACGATGTTTAAGAGTTTTTTTGCAAAGTCTTGCACCGAGATCGTCATCCCATGCGCCAAGCATCGACTCCGGTGCAAAAACTCCCACGGTGTTCCCTTCTATCGTCAGGCCATTCAACTTCAGGCTAGAACCGGATGCCTTCGCCGTTTGAACCTCATTGACTGCATTTCGATATGTCTGAGTACTTGCGTCGCTGATGATGACATCGGGTAATGGGAGCGGGGCTGAAGTATTGTTGACAACAACCACTAGCTCTTTGCCATCATCGATACGCGAATAGATCAGAAGCCCAAGGTTGGTGTTTGCGTGCCAGCGGAAGAGTGTCTGGCCTTGATAGAGAGGCGCGCACGACGTCCGTAAGTGATTGAAGCGACGCGATGTTTTGTAGACGTCGTGATCGCGTGCGAGGAGGGGGTCCTGTTTCCAATCAGGTGAAAGCACGGCGGAGGAGGGCCCGATAGAGGCGAGTTGTTGAATCGAGGGAACTGTACTTCCGAGGCGCCACGGGCCGTTGATAAACATGTCCTGTCGTTTCATGGCGTCGTCAGAGCCGCGACAGAGGTTTTGAATGGATGAATTTGCCTTCCCAGCCTTGAAGCTGCTCGCTTCGCACAAGCCCGTGAAGCCTTGTTCCATTCCATAATAAATAACGGGAATTCCCTGCGCCGTAGCGAGATAACTCAAGCCTAGCTTAGATTTCCAGCGATCGGTTGGAACCTCGCGTGTAAAGCGAGGCCAGTCATGAATTTCCAGCACTATCCAGTTCAGTCTCGGATCCGATTGTGCTGCCATCACCGAATGATTGGGGGATGTGAGGTCCCATTCCACCGCGCCCCCATTGGTTTGGCCGAGAAGATAGCCGCGTGAATCACCGCTATAAATGAAGTCATAAACAGCGTTCATACCAGGAAAAGCTGCTGTGGTGTTGGCTGTATAGACGGGTTTCAGATCGTTGATTTCGTAGGTGAGCGATGCGGGTATGTTGCCATGAGTGTTGGGGTTGCGGATATCGCTCATCATATTGCCGATGCGGCGCGCGGACCAATCCGGGCTCGCAGCAACCTCGCCGACGATATAGAAATTCTTCTTACCGATTTTTTGCGCATAATCGCGAACATGTGTTGAGAAATAGGCTAGGTAATCTTCCGTTACATGTTTGGCCGCATCGAGACGAAAACCATCGACGTCAGCGTAGGCAATCCACCACTTGTGCAGGTCAGTAAACAGAGCTTGAAAATCCCTATTTTTGGTGTTGTAGTCGTACATTCCATTGGCAAAGTCGCCGAACATTGTCTCGGGCCCTTCGCCACTGGTGTCGCCGCCGCTATTGGTTCCGCAGCGATTGAAAAATTCCTGACGTCGAAAAAGTGGGAAAAAGGTGTCGCTCATTTTAAGCATGCCTTGCGCACTGCTGCTCGCATCGCCACCGTTCCAGTTCGTCAGATTGAGGTCATTGGCGCAGCGATTATGCTGAGGCTGAGTAGAATAAGACGAATTTAAATCACAGAGATGGTTGACGACTATATCCAAAACGACTTTGATATTACGTTTGTGAGCCTCGGTTACTAAGCTACGCAACTCTTCCTTGGTACCAAACCCTGGATCGACCTGGGTAGGATCGGTCGCGCAGTAGCCGTGATAGGCGCCTGTATGCTTGAAAACCGGGGTTAACCAAAGTGTCGTAATTCCCAGGTCACTCAGATAATCGAGGCGATCGAGGATGCCCCGTAAATCGCCGCCGTGGCGAGAGCCCGGCATTTGACTGAGGTCGGTCTCGGGTAAGGACGCGGCGTCGTTGTTCAGATCGCCATTGTTAAAGCGGTCGACCTGAATACTGTAAACGATTTCTTTGCCCCAAAAAGTAGGGCTTTCATAGCGTTTAAGCCCCGTCGCTGCGAAGTCCGCCTCGGCAGCAGGCAAACGGGCCGCTGTCCAGTTTTTAGCAGCCTCAATGCCCTCAATGGATGCGTCGGGAGGGTTTTTGTCCGACAGCGAACGACGAGCCTCAGGACCATTCAGGCTTTTGGTACGGCTTGGATCAGCGTCGAGGTTTCGGCAAGCTGAAAGACAAAGACCTGCCAATAAAAAGGCAGAAGTCGAAAAATGATGGAGTTTCATCAGGTCTTTGTCCTATGTATGGGGCGCGCAATCCGGCGGATCGTAATGGGGTTTAAGGGGTTAAGGATATAGGAAGCGTAAAGTTCAGGCTAGGTTCTACTCACCTTAGTCAAAGTAAATAAGCTTGTTACACTTTCATAAGCCGATTCGTAGGCATATGAGGCCCAAATCCACAGATCTTAATTAGGATTGCTTGCGATGAATTACTTATTAGTGCACCCGTTTAAAATCCTTGGTTTTCCCCTTTTGGTGGTTACTCTTTGTTCTTTTGAAACTTCTTCAGCATTCGCTGAAGAAAGCTCCGCCGAAATGGACACGACTGGAGTCGCTACTCTAAATGAATCGCGAGACGGGTCGGGAACGAGTTGGATGCCGGACGCGACGCCTATGTATGGCTTTCATCAAATGCTTGGTGATTGGCGGCTCATGTATCATGCCAATCTTTTTCTGCAGTCGATTCATGAATCGAGTCCTCGGGCCGATGATCAAATAGGGAGCATCAACTGGGTGATGGTCATGGCTGATACCTCCGTCGGTTCAGGCAACTCAAGTCTCAGGCTAATGATGTCGGCGGAGAATTGGACCGTAGGGAAATGTGGGTATCTCGACCTTTTGCAGACGGGCGAAGTTAGTAACGGCAAAGCCCTACATGATCAACAGCATCCTCATGACCTTTTTATGGAAATGGCGGCCACCTATAAGCTGCCCCTCAGTCACGATCTTGGACTCGAGATCTACGGGGGACTTGTGGGCGAACCTGCGCTCGGCCCGACTGCCTTTCCGCATCGCCTCTCTGCGTTTCCAGGGCCGAAGGGCCCAGTTTCCCATCACTGGCTCGATTCCACACACATAAGCTTTGGAGTGGCTACGGTTGGTCTTTACACGACGCAGTGGAGGAGTGAGGTCTCAGCTTTCAATGGTCGTGAGCCGGATGACAATCGTACGGATTTTGACCTTGGGACTATGGATTCCTATTCGGGTCGCATCAGTTATCTGCCGACAGCGGAGTGGGCCCTTCAGATCTCGGGTGGTCGTTTAACCGATGCTGAAAAATCTGATAACGGCCGTTATTTTGATGTTGAACGTTATACGGCGTCAGCCATCTACCATCATCGGCTGGAGGACGGAGGGATTTGGGCAAGCACTGCTGCTTATGGCGCGAATGTTGAGCATGGCAGCCAGGCACCGGCAAGCTTGCTCGAAACCAGTCTAAATCGAGATGAAAAGCATGTTTATTCCGCTCGATTTGAAACTGTAAAAAAATCAGGGCACGACCTTGCGTTCATGAATCCCGTTCACGAATCCCGTTCTCGAAGAACAGACTTTTACGCTCACAAAACTCACGATTGGTTACCTTTATCAATTCTATCCTTTGCATGATTGGACGCCAGGTCTAGGCGCAAGTGTTGGACAGGGGTATCTGCCGTCTGCTTTGAGTGAGACTTACGGCGACCGTAGACCTCTGGAGTACACGCTATACGCAAGCCTAAGACCAAAGGCTATGAATATGGATATGTCTCAGATGCATGATCATTAGCATCTAAGCCTCTCTGGCCATCTTCGAGGCTTAGGCTTTTCGGTGGAATGGCCGCGGTAGAAGTGCGATAGTCCTCCGAGAGAAGGAGACTGCATGAAAAAAATCGTTGAATGGCTTTTCTTTATAATGTTTGCCGCTGTGATAGTTGTTGCAGGGAACTTCTGGTTTTTCCGACCTTTCACGATCAATGAGTTTTACACGCGCTGTTTCGTTCAAATCGCGCTCGAAAAGCCCCAATTGCTCTCCACTCTTCACTTTATCGAGCAGTACGGAATCAAGTTTCATCAATCGAAGCTCGATGATCTATCAGAAGCCGCTCAAGACGAAACTCTCGCTGCCTTGAAACGAATGATGAAGCAGCTCAAAGAATATGACACGAGCCATTTCAATGAAGACGAGAAAAATAACTACGATACCTTTGAGCATTTTTTAGCCGACCAAATCGAAGGCCACGATAAATGGCGTTATCATAATTATCCCTTGAATCAACTCTTTGGACTTCAGAGTGAATTTCCTTCGTTTATGGATTCGTCTCATCAAGTGAAAACCGAAGGCGACGCGGACGATTACGTGACTCGACTGACCGCGGTGAAAGCCCAGTTTCGGCAAATCATGGAAGGATTGGTCATCCGTGAGAGCAAAGGCATCATACCCCCTCGTTTCGTTATTCTAAAAGTTCTTGCGGAAATGAATGCTTTTGTGAAAACACCGCCGGAACAAAACATACTCTATCGTTCCTTCGAGAAAAAACTTAAGGAAAGCGCAATTGTTGAGGCTGATCAACACAAAGTCCTCGCCCGTGCCAAAGACGAAATTATCAAAACCGTTTATCCCTCCTATCAGATGTTTATCGATTATTTTGAAATCCTCAAGGGTAAGGCCACCGATGACGATGGGGTTTGGAAACTCCCAGAGGGCGATGCATACTACGCCTATGCCTTGAAGTCTGAGACAACGACTGATCTGTCGCCGGAAGCTATACATCAAATCGGTTTGCGCGAGGTGGAACGCATCGAGGCCGAAATGAAAAAGATCTTTGTGCAGCAGGGCCTCATCTCAACAAAGACGGTCGGGCAGATGATGGAAGATCTCGGTCGTGACCAGAAGGTTCTTTATCCGGATACGGACGCTGGACGAGCGCAGATACTCCTCGATTATAAAACGATTCTGGACGAGTCCGAAGCAAAAATGAGTGATCTTTTTGACCAAAAACCCAAAGCGAAAATCCAAGTGAAGCGTATTCCGGAATTTAAGGAAAAGACTTCGCCTGGCGGTTATTACGAGGAGCCAGCTATGGACGGTACGCGGCCAGGAACGTTTTATGCGAATCTCTATGATATCAAGGCAACCCCGAAGTTTGGGATGCGTTCGCTCGCTCACCATGAAGGCATCCCGGGCCATCATTTTCAAATTTCTTTGGCTCAGGAAAATCCCAATCTCGTTTTTTTCAGAAAAATTATACCCTTCACAGCTTATGTTGAAGGTTGGGCCCTTTATGCGGAACAGCTAGGCTTTGAGGCGGGGCTTGACAGCGATCCGTTTAATAATCTGGGGCGTTTGCAATCGGAGCTGTTTCGTTCTGTGCGTTTGGTGGTTGATACAGGTATTCACCGAAAGCATTGGACGAGGATCCAGGCGATTCGATATATGATCGATCACACAGGCATGGCCGAATCCGATGTTGTGTCGGAGATAGAACGGTATATCGTCAACCCCGGACAGGCTTGCGCCTATAAAGTAGGGATGCTGAAAATTCTCGCTTTAAGACAAAGAGCTCGGGACAGTCTGGGGGATCGTTTCAACCTGAAAGAATTCCACAGCATTATCCTCGGCGGTGGGGCGCTGCCCCTGTCTTTGGTGGAGCGTAACGTTGATGCCTGGATTAAACGAAAAAAAGTCTAGTCTTATCAGGTGCCTGCATTTTCATGCCCGGCACCTGTAACTTTTCCTCTCCAGCTGTGCGAATATCTCTGTGTTGCAACAAACAGGGAGCACATTCTATGTTACGCACACTTAAACACTCTTTATCTCTTCTTTTTCTTTTAGGATTTTCGCTCAATGCCCGCGCTGCAGGTACCCAGGCAGCTACCTTTGCTGCGGGCTGTTTTTGGGGGAGCGAAGAGATGTTTCGCAAGATTCCCGGTGTGATCGAAACTCAGGTTGGGTACACAGGGGGGGCGAAAAAAGCCAGTTATGAAGAAGTATCGAACGGTGGAACAGGCCATGCGGAATCGGTGGAGGTAAAATTTGATCCCAGCAAAGTCACATATGAACAGCTGTTAAATACTTTTTTCAAGATGCATGATCCAACCACTCCCAACCGCCAGGGAAACGATCAGGGATCGCAGTATCGCTCTGAGATATTTGTTCACAGTGAGGCGCAAAAGAAGGCTGCTTTGGCATTCAAAGAAAAAGTAGAAAAATCAGGCACATGGAAAGCTCCCATAGTGACCAAAATCGAAGCGGCGGGGGCGTTTTATCCTGCCGAAGACTATCATCAAAAATATTTGGTCAAACATCCGGGTGGATATGACAATCATTTTCTAAGAAATTATAACTTCGACGCAAAAAAATAACCCCACACTCACGCTGAGCAAGCCAAGGATTTACTATGGTACTCTTCATCCTGTCCTATCTCGGTGGTGTCCTCACCATATTCAGTCCTTGTGTTTTGCCCGTCGTGCCTTTCCTCTTCTCAAGATCGCATCTTTCGTTTGTTAAAACAGGTGTGCCGACACTGATAGGGATGGCGCTTAGTTTTACTGCTTTCGGTTTGCTTTCGGCGGCAGGTGGGAACTGGGTGATTCACGCGAATGCCTATGGGCGCTATTTTGCGATGTTTATCTTCTCTGTCTTGGGGTTGACCCTTGTTTTCCCTCATTTTGCCCAGAAAGTGATGCAACCAATCGTCAATCTTGGTGGTCGCCTGCAACAAAGCGCAGGCCATTCGGACAACGTAGGTTCTTCTCTGCTCATCGGGGCCTCGGTTGGACTCTTATGGGCCCCGTGCGCAGGGCCCATATTAGGATTGGTTCTGGCGGGTGCGGCGATCGGAGGCCTGAATACAGGTACCTTTGGTCTGCTTGCAGCCTTCGGCTTTGGAGCAGCGACGTCTCTCGGCGTTGCGATATTCGCAAGTGGGAAGGTCCTCAGCAAAATCAAGCGTGGTCTTGGGATTGAAGAGTGGATTAAAAAGGCACTGGGTGTGCTCGTCCTTCTATCGGTCCTTGGAATTGCCTTAGGACTCGATACCCAATTGCTCGCGCGGTTTTCATTTCTCAATACCAATGCCTTCGAACAATCATTGATTGATCAGACTCACATCGGGGGCAATAAGGCAGAAGCCAATCAGCTCACGCACGATGGCCCTATGCCTTCGCTGGCTGGTGCGGTGAGTTGGCTCAATTCACCGCCTCTGTCCGCGGAGGAATTGAAGGGCAAAGTGGTGGTTGTCGATTTCTGGACCTATTCCTGCATCAATTGTCTTCGTTCGCTTCCTTATCTCAAAGCCTGGTCCGAAAGATATAAAAGTCAAGGTCTGGTGGTGATTGGTATTCATACACCCGAATTTGCTTTTGAAAAAGATAACCACAACGTTGAAGCTGCGGTCAAAGACCTCGGTCTCACTTACCCTATCGCCATCGACAGCAATCGAACGATATGGTCGGCCTTCAAAAACGAGTATTGGCCAGCTCATTACTTCATCGACGCCAAAGGTGAGGTGAGGTTTCATCATTTCGGGGAAGGCAATTACGAAGAGTCGGAACGTCTGATCCAAAGGCTCCTGAGTGAGGCCCATCCGGACAGCAGCGCACTGGGCGAGCCCGTCGCAGGGCAAATCAAAGCCGATGGTATCGAAAGACCAGCGGGGGTTTTCGCTGAGATAGTTACACCGGAGACTTACCTTGGGTATTGGCGCCAGGCAAATTTTGTGTCGGCGGCAGAACTTAAAAAAGATGCTGTCCAAACCTACGCTATTAAATCTGATCTTCTCATCAATCAGTGGGGACTAAACGGTACTTGGTTTACATCGGCGGAAATGGTGAAAAATCAGAACGCTGGCGCTCGCCTCTCAATTCGATTCAAAGCCCGTGATTTGCACCTGGTTTTGGGCAATCCAGGTGGAAAACCAGTGAGATTTCGGGTCCGGCTAGATGGGAATGAGCCGGGTGGAATGCATGGAGATGATATTGATGCAGCAGGGACCGGAACGGTTCGTTCGCAGAGGCTCTACCAGTTAATTCATCTCAATGATGGCAAAACCGAACATGTCTTTGAAATTGAATTTTTGGACACCGAGGCTGAAGCTTTTGCCTTTACGTTTGGATAAATAATCTATTTGAACTGGCCAGTTCATAATGATATAAAGCGGTTTACGGGGGTGTTTTATGGGTAGGCCGAAAAAATTCAGTCGCGAAGATGTCCTTTCCAAAGCGTTGCCTTTGTTTTGGAAACGCGGCTTTACCAATACAGGCCTTCAGGATTTGGAAAAAGCCACAGGCGTGAATAAGTCTGGTCTTTATGCCGAATTCAAAGACAAGGGCGATATCTTTCTGTCGAGCCTCCAGCACTATTACAAAGGCCTCAAAATCAAGGGCCTGCTCACTGCAGAACCCAAGGGCTGGGGCAATATAGAGGCTTTTTTAAACGCTATCGGAGAGGGTTGTTCTGCCGATCAATCTGGATGTTTCGGCGTTAATTCCATGCGCGAAATATCTATTCTCCCTGATGAAGCAGCGGTTTTGATTGCCGAAAACAGAGCCGAACTGAAAGCACTGCTGGCGGCTAATGTCGCTGCTGAACACACGGCTATGAACCCCCTTATCGCCGCCGAACTCTTGACCATATTTGCTGCCGGTCTGAGCATCGAACAAAACCTCAGGCGTCCTGCAGCTGAGTCGCAGGCCCAGGCTGCCACTCTCCTGAGTCTTCTTAAGAAAAGCTGACCCGCCTGTAAATGGTGTACTCACATCTTGACAACTTGTCCTGATGTGGACTTTATTTAAGGGACTCTTGTGACCTTGCAGCGAGAGGCAAGTGATTCAACGACAGAAAGATCTAAAATATCGCGATGCTGTTTAGCGACAGCACGGGCACCGGTGGCGACCCCAAAAGTAGCCGCTTCTAAAAACCCCGCTCCTTTTTGGAGTTTATAAGCGATTCCAGCCACCATGCTATCGCCCGCACCCACAGCACTGACAAAGGGAACATTAGGAGAATTCAAGCTATAGGATTCGTTTTTCGTCGAAACAAATGCACCCGCCGCGCCGCGCGATAAAACAACGGCGCCGCAGCGATTGTCCTTGATGAGCGATTTCACCGCATTTTCCTGCTGCTCGTCCGTTTCAAGGGGATCACCCATAAGCTCGCGAAGTTCGTGCAGATTTGGTTTTATTAAAAACACTTTGGATTTTAATGCCTCTTTAAGAGCAAGTCCGGAACAATCGAGGATGAGCTCTGCACCCTTTTTGATTACGAGTTTGTTAAGGTCACTATAAAAGGTAGAGGGAACCTCAGGAGGAAGGCTACCACTCGCGACGACGATAGCAGTGGGTGAGATTCGGTCGAGACAACGATCGAGAATAGAAAGCCATTCTTTTTCTTCGAGACTAGGACCAGGGCAATCAAAACGATATTCCTGCTGGGTGAATTTCTCTAAAACCACGAAACATTCGCGTGTCCACCCTTTGACTGGGAGGGGCTGGTGATCAATGCCTATCTGATTAAGCAGCCTTTCAAGCATCTGTCCTGTTGGTCCACCCGACGTGTAAAATGCGGAACTCGAGCCACCCAGTTCATGAATGACGCGCGAAACATTAAGCCCACCGCCTCCCGCCTGGAGAAACTCATCACCACAGTTTAATTTATCATTTGGAGTGAGAACAGCAACGCTCCTCGATCGATCCATGGCCGGATTAAGAGTAAGTGTGAGTATTATTTTTTTCGCTGTCATGGATGAACTCCTTTTTGGTGCAGGCTGAAGTGTGCATTAACCGTGCCTTCTTTCTCTTGGCATTGTTAATGCAAGGCGAGAATTATTGAAGAACATTACCGGCGGGGGCAAATCGTGAAACTTATACTGTTCAGTGGTCATCATTTTGAAAGAGATCCATTTATCGAATCCAATAAAGCTTATGGGCACGATTTGCAATTTCTTGATGTTTCTTTGAATAAGGATACTGCGAAGCTAGCCGAAGGACATGATTGCGTTGCGGCTTTTACTACGGATAAGCTTGATGCGGAATGTCTTGCCCTCCTAGCAGGCTATGGTGTCAAACTCATTGCACTTCGGTCGGCTGGATTTAACCATGTTGACCTCGAGGCGGCCCATCGCCTCAAGTTGCAGGTTGTGCGTGTCCCCCAGTATTCCCCGTATTCCGTAGCGGAATATGCCGTCGGCTTGATGCTCACTCTCAATCGAAAGCTTCATAAATCCTACAATCGCGTGAAAGAGCTCAATTTTTCGCTCGAGGGCCTAGTGGGTTTTGATATGCACGGAAAAACTGTTGGTGTCATCGGGACGGGTCGAATCGGGTCAGTCCTCGCTGAGATCTTGAGTGGTTTCGGCTGTAAGGTGATTGCCTATGACCCCGTTCCCAGCACTGATCTTGTGAAGCGCTTGAAAGTGAGCTACGTGCCTCAAGCCGAGGTTTTTAAGAGTTCGGATATTATCTCTCTGCATGTGCCTCTGAGCCCGAAAACCCGTCACCTTATTGATGAAGGCGCCCTTTTATCGATGAAAAAAGGCGTGATGCTCATCAATACGGGGCGAGGCGGATTGATAGATGCGCATGCTTTAATAGAGGCCTTGAAATCCGGGCATCTGGGATCAGCCGGTCTCGATGTTTATGAAGAGGAAGAGGGTGTTTTTTTCGAGGATCATTCTCTTGATCTCATTCAAGATGATATCCTGGCGAGGCTCCTCACCTTTCCGAATGTTTTTCTATCCTCCCATCAGGGTTTTCTTACCAAGGAAGCGCTCCATAACATCGCGAAAACAACACTTGAAAATGCCTCTGATTTTGAAAAGGGCCGCCCCTTGCAGAATCTCGTCGTTCCTCTTGTGTGAAATGGTGCTCATCTAGAGTGAGTAACTGTAGCAAATCACGCTATTTACCGAATAATGCCAATGGGTAGTGACTATGAACCAATCCGATAGCCTTCGATCACCAGGGCTTGCTTATAAAAATCTAGACTTTCTTGAGAGCGATGGCGGACGGACACTTCGCATACTGTCCGAATATCTCGAACCCTACGAACGCCTTCGGAAAGAAAATATTCACGAAACAGTCGTCTTTTTTGGGTCAGCGCGGATCTCAAGCACGGGGCCGCTTCAAAGCTACTATGACGATGCGCGACGACTGGCCTCCATGATTACGACCTGGGCTCTGGGCCTTGATGGTCCCAGACGGTTCGTCATATGTACTGGCGGTGGCGGAGGCATTATGGAAGCTGCAAATAAGGGTGCGGCGGAGGCCGGAGGTGTATCTATAGGTTTGAATATTGGTCTGCCTCATGAGCAGCGTCCCAACGAGTTCGTCACCCCTGAGCTCTTGTTTGAGTTTCACTATTTTTTTATGCGGAAACTTTGGTTTTCTCATCTGGCGCGTGCTTTAGTGGTCTTTCCTGGAGGATTCGGCACTCTGGATGAACTCATGGATACATTAACGCTTGCCCAAACCGGAAAACTGGGACGCAAGGTTATCATCATTCTTTATGGGTCACGTTATTGGAACGAAATCATAAATTTCGAGGCTTTGGCGCAGCATGGATTTATCGATCCTGAAGATTTGAACCTTTTTACCATTGTTGATGACGTTGATTCTGCGTTCAACATTTTGCAGAATAACTTGCCACTATCTGTTCAGGAAGATTCGCCTGCTATTGCTAAGTCAATAAGCAAATCGTAGACAACTCGGTTGCGTGTATCCATTGGTTCCTATCTTGCAGGGTCGAAGTTGTCAAGAAATGAAACCCGGAGAATAATATGCAGATTACCTTAGCGGTTGATGACAATCGTGAACAGTCGAGTGCAGCGATTAGCCTATTGAAAGCGCTCGATTTCGAGGGTCCAATTCTGACAGACGTTGTCTCGGTTATAGAGATGATAGGAAGAGCTGATGTTGCGATTGGTGTGGGTGCATTTCTTGATAACGCGGTAGGTTCGCCTTTTGTTTCGTTACAGAAAAAATTAGCAGATGAAGCTTTGGAATGGGCGAGTCAGGAATTGACACGAGGACATTTTACTCCCGTTTCTCACGTTCTTTACGGCAATGCCGCACGCAGTATTCTGCATCACGTGACTAAAACGTTAAGTGAATTACTCGTTTTAGGCTCGGAACACAAGAGTCCTCTCGACGGCTTTGTGACAGGAAGCGTAGGTCGCAAAACAATTATACATTCTCCTATCAGCGTGCTCCTCGCGAGGACTTCCGATAAGCCGCTTCACACTTTAAAAGTTGTTCTGGCTACAGATCATTCCGCTTATGCCAATGATTGTCTTGAACTGCTTCGTAAATTCTCGCCACGAGGCTTTGATCAGTTAGTCGTAACAACTGTTTTACCCGCCCAGGTTTCAGCCATGGCGTCTTCAACGTTTACGAAAGAGGATGCTGCGGCGTCATATAAAAGAGGTTTGTACGAAGCGAACGGCGCTCTTATTGGCAAAATGAAAGATTTGTGCGGCAGCTGTTTTTCGAGAGTTGAGGAGGGGGACGTCTGTGAGGTCCTTAGCCGGGTCATGCTTGAAGAGAAAGCCGATATGTTGGTCTTAGGAGCTCAAGGTCACGGGTTCGCCGATCGGCTATTGATAGGAAGTGTGTCCTTAAAGATGGCTGCGATCGAGCCAAAATCAGTTTTCATACTTCGTCGTCCGATTGCCGAGTTTGATTAGAGTGGAAGGAGCTGGCTATCCAATATCCTGGAGTGGGCTATTCGGTTGTTCTACGAGAGGGTCCAATGGCGTTAACAGGTGGAGTGGGAGTTCGGCCAGAGACACCAAAAAATGGCTTTCGAAATAGACAAGGCAAATATCGGCATTCTGTCGAACGACACGGCCTACATCGCCCGTGCCTTCAAACAATACAGATTGACCCAAAAGGTTTTGCCTTGAGTGCACACGTACCCCCTAGCAATGGCATTGCTAACGATTAGAAATTTTATTTAGGCGCTAAGGCTTAGTATTTGTATCCAATATATACTACCGACAAATCGGGCCAATATATATTTTGAATGTCCCCGTATGTATTGAGAATATTTAGATATTATGATTCTTATTTTTTACTGAACTTAATCGCAGAGAAGAATCCGATCTAAGCTCGGCTCAATCCAACCAGGCCGCCAGTGGGCAGAATCTCGGAGTACAGCTCTCGGCACCCACACTCGAATCGCCCGGTCACAGACGGCCATCATCTCGAGTTCTAGCTTTCCTTTAGGCGATCTTCTTCGGCTCACGATCCGATAATGAGCCCAGCCTTCCATGTTTTGAATGGAAGTCCAGTTACTGTTGATTTCGAATAATTTCTTTGAGAAATGAAGGTGTCTGCTTTGCATCTATAAACCTCATTTTTGTCTCACCTAGTATCCTAGTCTTCGGTCATGTGTAATGTCCAAATAGAAAACCTGATATCGCTCCCCCAATCACCAGCCACACTGAATTTAATTTATATCTTATGAGGAGGAACGCACTTGTGATGGCAAGCACTGCCGTAAAGGGATCGATGACCGCGGTCTTAAGGAGTTGAAGAGTAACAACAGCCATGAGTGCTAAAGACGCAACATTAAGACCGTCCAGGAACGCGCCCACACGCGAGGACTTTCGGAGTTTGGGAAGAATGATTACGCTTGCAGCCACGAAAAGGAACGCAGGAAGGAATATGCCGACAGTCGCAATAAACGCACCCGCATTTCCAGCAAGCAAGTACCCAATAAAAGTCGCCGTTGTAAACACCGGACCTGGAGTGACCTGGCCCACGGCTACGGCATCAAGGAGTTGGCTTTCGGTGAGCCAATGCAATTTTTCGACTAAATCCGCCCGAATAAATGCAATCAGGACGTAACCGCTCCCAAACAGAACAGCGCCGATTTTAGCAAAGGCGAGAAAAAGTGCGCCGAGTGAGAACGACATTGCGGATCCGGCAGCACTTGCAGTCAATGCCGCCGATTGTGCCCAAAAATTGCCTAAAATACTTGTTCCGATAAGGGGACTGGCCCCATCCCACAACTTAGGTTGTGAAGCTGAGTGCAACACTAACATCGTTAGCCCTGATGCAAATAAAACCGTGAGCTCGCTCACACCTACACAGTTTAAAGCAAAACTGGCTGAACCTATGAGGAGGAGAGTCCAAGTTTTGACAGCCGTCTTACTTAAGCTCCATAAGGCCTGGAGTACGACAGCAATTATGACTGGTTTAATGCCGTAAGCTAACGAGCGAGCCTCAGCGGTGGATCCATACTTCACGTAGGCCCATGCACAGGCAGTGACAATGAGAGTTGCTGGCAGAATGAAAGCGACGCCCGCGAGGACAAGCCCCATCCACCCAGCCCTCTTGTGTCCAATGTGAATGGCCATTTCCGTTGAGTTTGGTCCAGGCATGAGATTGGTTGCCCCGAGGAGGTCCAAGAATTCGTCGCGCGTGAGCCATTGTTTGCGTCGTACGACTTCGTCTTGCATCATTGCAATGTGTGCGGCAGGACCACCAAAAGCCGTTGTGCCGAGGCGCAGAAACAGTAAGATAAGGTCCCACAGGTCCTGGTTCGTATGAGAACGCTCTGATTTAAGTGACTCAAACATAGAGGACTTTCCACGTCAGCATGAATAACAGTCCTCTCGAGTATAACCACTTATCTTCGTAAGGACCGCTTCATAATGAGGAGTGCTCTGGGGACTTTTGAGAGCTTCGGATAACATCCAACCACGTTTTTATCAAAGAGTCAGCGTTGAGTGAATGGACAGAGAATGATTCATGCACGCTTACAGCTAAAGCCATGCGCCCGTTCCAGGTGAGAGATGTGCCTTTGAGAGGTGCCGTAGGGTCTGTCGGTACTAGAACAGCTCTCGAAGCAATCCGCGCATCGCCGGTTATAGCACCGACGTTGCTGAAAACAGCGAACCAATGGCCTTTTGCAGCCATTTTGTTTTCGTCCCGACGAATGATGTGTTCATAAACGCGATTGGGAAGTCGGCCTAAGGTCATCAACATACGATAGGCGCCCCAGTGCATCCCCTTTGCGAGTTGGTCCTGGATTTTTGCGTGTGTTCCTTCCAATGTGCTTTTACTGTCGAGAGCGAGAAAGAGTGGAACGGCATGATTGCCCGTAGGATCCGGAAACTCAATTGGTCCCCGTAAGCTCACAGGGATGCTCCAGTTACAGGCGTGATCTACCATCCCCGATTGCAGGCCTATGGCTTTGTGCAAAGTCCACGTTAAAAAGCTCGTGGGGGTGACCTTTTGCTGTTTAGTCCAGACTTTAAAGACGCGTGTTTCTTCGGCAGTGAGACTATAATGGGCAAAGGAATTGGGCTTTGCTTTTGTGGAGCTACGGCGGGTTAGAGTCGGCTTTGAAGCCTGAGTCATAGTCTTTAAGTAGTCTTTCAAAAACATCAACTGGCGAAAAAGCGGTGGTAGTTTCTCCTCCCGCTGTTTGGGGAGCTGAAGAGGCGATTCGAACTTTAGCTGCTGTAATCTGAGAAGGGCGCCTTGCGCATCAGACTCGGAATGATTGAAGTGGTGACGTTCAGCCACTCCGTCTTGATCGATCGATACGATCTCAACTATTGTTGACTCGCCCATGACCTTGTTAAAGCATGTGAAGTAACGTCCGATTCGATCGTGATAAAGAGCCATATGATGCTTTCTTGCTGAATACTCAGCGGATCTGTCTGTGATAAGATACGGGGGTAGTGTCTGCGCCGGTAATGCAGTGTTGCTTTAAGGGAGTTTGCTGGAACTGTCAACGTTCCAATCCATCTCCGCGCTTCATGAGGACACGCCTTACTTATTTCAAATTGCTGCTTTTAAGCTGCGGATCGGACTTCGATTGGAGCGGCCTCAGCGGTTCTTCAAGCGAGGATTGGGCGTGCAAAATGTGAGCGTTGGATATAATGATAGGTCTCAAAAATGTACTTTAGGAAAGCCCCATGCCGCGCATCCAGTTCATATTCATCACCATTTTTCTTGACTCACTCGGAATTGGACTCCTCGTGCCGGTTCTTCCAGATATCTTACGCAGGTTTACGACCGATGCTGGCGAAGTTTCGCTTTATTACGGGTATTTTCTAAGTGCTTACGCGGCCATTCAATTTTTAGCCTCGCCTGTCCTTGGATCCCTTTCGGATCGTTTCGGTCGACGACCGGTGTTGCTTGTCTCATTGCTTGGGGCTGGCATTGACTATATTTTGATGGCGGTGGCTCCAACGCTGAGCATCCTTTTCATAGGGCGCGCAATTTCGGGTTTGACCGGCGCAAGCATGACCGTTGCCTCTTCGTACATGGCCGATATCAGCGATGACTCGAATCGTTCGAAGAACTTTGGGTTGATTGGAGCCGCTTGGGGCCTTGGTTTTATCATCGGACCGGTCTTAGGCGGTATTTTTGAAGCCTTTGGCCACAGCGGGCCCTTCGTTGCCGCTGCTGTCATGAATTTGCTGAATTTTGCTTTTGGATTTTTTATACTTCCCGAATCGCTCGCCGCACATCACAGGCGCCCTCTTTCATTTCGATCCATGAATCCATTTCTCTCGCTTATTAAGGTCCTCAAACCATCGTCTGTTTCCATCTTTATCTGGATTTATTTCCTCGTTTATTTTGCAGGGCAAGTTCATGCCGTGAACTGGACTCTATACACTCAGCTCAAATTCGGCTGGACGGCGTGGCAAGTTGGCCTTTCTCTTGCCTTTGTCGGAATTACGAATGCAGCATCCCAAACATTACTACCACGCTATCTAGTACCAAAAATTGGGGAATATAGGGCATTTTTGGTCGGTTTAGTGATTTGCGCTATTACGTTCATGATGTTTGGTTTCGTCACCAGACCTTGGATGGTTTATCCTGTTATCGCAATGTATGCCCTCTCGGCCATGGCTTTCCCCGCACTCCAATCGATCATCAGCAAAGAAACGCCCCCAAGTGAACAGGGCGAGCTGCAAGGGAGCTTGGTCTCCCTTGGAAGTATATGTGCCGTCATTGCTCCCTTCTTTTTCACTCAGATCTTTATGAAATTCACTGAGCCTCATACCAGTTATTATTTTCCCGGAGCCGCTTATGTCGCTGCAGGTGGACTTTGTTTCGTTGCGTTGCTGATTGCAATTCCTGTCGTTCGCCGTTTTCTCCGTGAACAGTATAAAGCAAAAAGCACCCCTGTTTAGTGGGGTGCTAGTGTTCGATTTAATAATCCCGTTGGTTTAGATCTTGTAAGCAAGTTTCATGATTTGTTTTTTGACGAGCGCCTTGGTTCCGGCAATCGCGTAGTTCTTCATGCCGATACCCTTGGTCCAAGTGTAGTTTTTCGACTGTTTAGTACGGAGATGAGAAGTGGCGCCATGGGCCGCATTCATATCACGGTTTGGTTGTATC
>JACMOC010000030.1 GCA_014378195.1 Oligoflexus sp.
AGGGTTACAGGGATCATTTGCCCTTCTGCATCCAAGACTCGGGTCATACCCACTTTTTTTGCGATTAGTCCGTGAATTGTCATGACTTATATTCAACCTGTCGTTGAGTGATTCGGTTCCCATTGGCGACTGTTCAGATACATCGACAACTGCATCTTGCTACTAGTAAAGCTTGATTTCTACGTCAACGCCTGCAGCAAGATCGAGCTTCATTAAAGCGTCGATAGTCTGAGCCTTCGCATCCATGATGTCGAGTACTCGCTTGTGAGTTCTGATTTCGAACTGCTCTCGGGACTTCTTGTCTACGTGAGGACTGCGCAATACTGTGTAGCGATTGATAGAGGTTGGCAATGGGATTGGCCCAGCTACTCTTGCTCCGGTTCGCTTAGCGCGCTCTACGATCTCGACTGCAGATTGATCTAACAGACGATGGTCGTAACCTTTAAGACGGATTCTGATATTTTGACTGCTCATACATTCCAAACCTAGTCATTTTGATTAGGATGACGATTAAACGAGGCAAGTCGGTCTTAGGAAGACTTTTGCGGTGGCATGGGCTTGCTAAGGTGCAGGCTTACCTCATTTGTGGAGGCCAACTTATAGACCCGAGGCGACTGAGTGTCAATATCTTTCAGCTCCCCATGGCGAGTTTTGTTCATTTTTCACGACTTGGGTTTAATTGCTCTTCACTGCCATGCATGACTTAGGCAATAGTTTCTATGCGCGAGACGCTTGTCTCCCCACCATATCTCAAACATCGTTACTACTTTATACCCGCTAATGGGTAGGGGGCATGGTTTGCACGCGTTTAGCACCCGGTCTCTGCTTGCCACGCTCTCTCTTATATGGAGTGGCTCGGCTTTTAGTATCTGCCTCCTCCAGGAAACCGAAACGATAGCCGATCTTAAGGGCGCTTTTTGTAGTGTTAACAACGTCCATGTATTTGGCTATGGCGAGGCAAGTAAAACACAGGACGGAAAAGGCGCAACTGTCATCGATACGGACACCTCCGTTTTTGTTTTGCCGAAATTGTCTTTTCACTTCAAAGCCTACGTGGAAGCCTTTGTGAACAAACCACATGGCCAGGATGTCGAAAAAGGCGTAGATCGCACGACTGACCAGGGGTACGTCCATCTCGGTCATTCTCTTGAAGACCCGATTCAACTTTCGGTGGGTCGTCTGCCTTTGCCTTTCGGCTTACGTCAGGAGAATTTGAGATGGGAACTACCCCAAAGAACCGACGCCTTTTGGGACCGGAGTGTTAACGGTGCAGTTGTCACATGGCGTGCCCGCAACGATCTCACCATAGACGTGGGCGGAACCAATAAGAACTCAAATACCCTTGCAGACAAGGAATTTTCGTCCTTTACAGTTCGAGCCACCGAGCATCTGGATCTATTAAGCGGGACAAAGTTGATTGGGTCTTATCAGAATCAGGGCGGTAGCACAGTCGGTAAAATGGGGCTTGCGACTATCGTTTTCAATAACGATGACATGTCGAGCCTTGAGTGGGTGAGGGTGGCAGAAGACTGGAAGACGACCACGTACCAGCAGCTTTTTCGCTTTGTTTATCAAAACCGAGATAATGACAAACTTTGGAACTTTGAATATGAGGACTTGCGGCACGATACTTGGCGATTAGCCATTTCGGTCGGGAAAAATGTAACACCCGATTGGATATTGGGTGGTGCACTTCAATACGAACGACAACGCTTCGATAAGGGTTCAAATTGGGTCGGACTCTTCAATGTCACCTATGCAGTGACCGCTCAAACCAATCTCTTGAGACTTCTATGAATACGAAATTCGTTTTATCCAGTCTCTTATTCCTTTTAACCAGCCAAACCTCACAGGCACAAGGCGACTTAGGCGGGTATAGGCCCACAATTTCAAGAGAATTTTTAAAAGAACAATCGAGTTCGGCGAGCGGCTTTGAGATCCTAAACCGAAGTATCCAGAACCACGCGATTGCCAATAGTCTTGCAGCCAACGCAGGGGAGATTAACCGCACGGTTGAGTCCCTCATGCAGAGTCTCTTTTATTCCATCATGGACCAGCGGGCGACTCTTACTGTCAGTGATACTTTAAAAGGAGGCGTCGACTATCAGCGCGTTGTGCAGGCGACGGGTATCGGCACTTACGTTGTATTCGATAAGTTCCGGATCGGTCCCGAAATCATCGAACCCCTAGGTAATATCAAGGGCTTGCCCCTAACGTTTCGAGATCAAAACAAACTCTTTTTAACCAACGTAAGTTATCGGAGCGACGCGCAGCGGAAAGCCAACGCTCAGACACGTTCGGGCTGGCGGGAATGGGCAAATAACTGGTTCGGGGCGCTGCCATTCTTGACTCGGATTTTGCCGCCCTCATTCAACCCTGAAGAACTCTACGATCCCATATCGTATTTAGGCACTCCCTTTCTCTTTCCTAAAAATGCGGAGCAAGCCCTGCAAATGCCCCTTGGGACAGTGCGAAGCTACGGCTTGGCAGGCTCTGCCGGCGCTGGCATTGACGCCATAGGTCGGACGGCGAAAGATATTCAGGAATCACTGAATTTAGGCGATTTGCAGTTCAGCATCCCCTTCGGACCAATTTTGGAAAGTGAGCATCAGATCAGCATTTTGCACACGCGTGATGACGAAGTGTGGCTTGCCGTCTCTGAGATTCGTCAGTTAGGCGCTGTATTTGATGTCCAGCTTGGCAAGCGTTATCCAATTTTCAAAACTCTCGTTGGCTGGTGGACTGGCTCAATCGCAACTATTGCGCCTATCGATTATGAAATCGAGCGATCCAAAATTATGCAAAAGGACGATCTTTTTACCTTCGATCTGAGCAAAAAAGATGCGCGAGATGCTTTGAACAAAGCATTAAATGGTGATGTATCGATGGCAAAAAGCATGAGCTCCCACGAAGTTCAGGCTCAAGAAAGTGGCGTTCATTTTCAGTTTCGACGCAACAGTGTGCGGGGCGAGGACAGTTCGCGCCACGCACGGAGTTTTTTCGTAGCACAAAGTCAAAAGAGGGCTCGGGTAAACGACGGCGAAAGCATAGTCACAGAAAACGATGGCGATACAGTGACGCTCGAGGCCGAACATGCGATTCAAAATCGGGACTGGAACGTTTTAACAGGCGTGGAAACAGTCGATGTGAACTTTCGTTTCGGTTTGCCTGTTCTAAAAAAAGTTCAGGACGGAAAAAGCTTTTATAAAATCATCGAAACGCCCGAACCAAATTATCTAGTCGCAAACCTTCGTATCATCGACCGATTTCAAGATACTCGAGATTATGCGAAGTCGATAAAAATGCTTCGAGAATTTTCGAGTTTGAAGCTTGAACAAGCACCTACTCTGCCGATTTACGCAAAGGATCGGGAGGAAAAATTCCTTCGGGAACAAGCGTTTTTGAACCCGATGGATAACACCTTCCAAAAAGACGTTCCACCGACTCACCTGGGGCGCTTTGAGGCGTATGCCCATGTTTACATTAATCAAAACACACTAAAGAATATAGGCCGCCTCGATCCCGCAGCCTTCTGGCGAGCCTATGCGCAGGCATTTGGTTATGATCATGACTACTGGTCGAAAGCCGCTGAAGATAAAACCATGCCTTACTATTTCAACTGGCTTGGATCGTATGCCGTCATGCCCCTTCGGTTAGTAAATATGGATAGCGGGTTTTCAGACTATGTCTACGAAGGCCAGGGCATAAAACAAGCTCTCGAGGTGATTGCTAACGAGACTAAGCCCGAAGAGATCCTTAAAGGGTACAGGGCGTTAATGGACACCAATCACCCAGCGGAACTTCTTCACGCATTGAATATACTGGCTCCTGTAGAGATTCCCGCTGTTGTTGGTTTCACGACCTCACCGGATAATAATAAAAATGATACGCCTGATACGACGATCGTAAAAAAGGCCTTTGGAAGGCTTAATAATCGCAAAATTCAGACGCAGGCAAGGATTCCGGTCCTGAAACGCAACCAGAGCGCAGAAGAAAAACTCGCGGCATTTACACCAGGCGGGTATCACGATGAATCGGACAGTCCTGACTTGCGGGTTATGACCCTTTCTGTTCGTACCGTTCCCCCCGATCCGACTCCACGGCTTTTGGCGCGTGTTGAGGTCACAGGAACTGACGAAGATCGTCAAGGCACGATGCAAGGTTATGTGAGGGTTGAAGAGAACGGCCCGCTGCAGCTTGGACGTTTTGTTCTGAACGAAGAAGTCAGAGATATGCGCTATATCGGCCGAAGCTCTGAAAAAGGCGAGGGCAGCCTCATCTACGAACTCGATCTCAGTGGCCCGAACGGCCTGTCAAAAAGTGACTTTTTTGACAAGGCGTTCAAAGAGAAAGGCGCGTTTAACTTATATTTCAGCGTTTCGAATCATGAGGATAACTGGGGTCAGGAGCAAAAAATCAGTTTCGATATCCAGAATGGCCTGCTCAAAGAACTTTGAGAACAAAAAAACTCATAGTTTGTTGACAAAGAAGTCGATTGAGGTACTATCCGTGTTCGCATCGTATGGTGGGTGTGGCGAAGTGGTTAACGCACCGGATTGTGATTCCGGCATTCGTGGGTTCGATACCCATCACCCACCCCATTCGACTCTCGGCCCGAACCCTCGGAGGCTGGTGACAGGGGTGGATCTTTTTTTCGTTATAATCAATTTCCCCTAGTTCTATTACATCTGCTAAGCCAACCATTGCCTCTCATACCGAGGGTAGTGTCATGGTATCTCGCATCCCGCTGCCTTATAAATCCATAGTCGAAAGCTTGACCGAGGAACTGTTCGCTTTCACTGAAAAAGTAGAGAACCATCTCTTGGAATGTGAGATTCAAGCGTTGGAACCATTATATGACGAATACGTCTACATCTATCGCCCTTCGACGGGTTGGGCTAGAAATGACCCACAAGACCAAATTCTTGAAATTGCTCTTTCAAAGTTATTCAAAAAATTCTGGGAAAATTATCGCTCCTTTTTGAAAATGGCGGCAAGACCCTCGTGAATGACCTAGCAAAACTAGAGTCCTCATGAACCGTTGCTATCCATAGAAATCACGATTGGGGTACGATGCCAGAGACTGTGGATAAAGCAGCAAAGCAATTTAACAAGACGTCAAGAGCAACTCTTAAACTTCTGCATGCTCTCAACAAACAAAGCACAGAAATCATTGCCGTTCTTGATTCAAACGCTCTTCTTGTTTGCACAGATTTCGGGCTTTGCACGGATGCCATCGGCTCTGTCAACCTGAAGGTAGTGATACCGTCTACGGTTCTAGGGGAGCATGAAAGGGAAAAAATCGTACGCTAAGCTTCACTGTGCGTGCGTAGTGGCCGGAACTTGTGCCACGTTCGCCTGCTTCCTCTAACCAGATCCTGACGCACATCCAAGATATCTAAGGCTGAAAGTAATAAATTAGCCTCTCAACGATCAATTTGCGATCTATAGGCTTGCTCAGATGATCGGTAAAACCGTGGGAAATTGCTTTTTCACGCTCGCCCTTCATGGCATGAGCCGTAAGAGCGATCACGGGTCTTTCGTAGCCGCCCTCGCGCAGCTTTGCAACCGCCTCATAGCCATCAAGAACGGGCATTTGAACGTCCATGAGAATAATGTGGTAGCTTCCGCTCAGAGCCTTGGTGACACCTTCTTCTCCGTTCTCAGCCAGATCAACCGAAGCGCCTTCCCGCATAAGAATTCGTTTGATCAGGATCTGATTATCGGGGGAATCTTCAACTAGAAGAATGGCAGCTCCTTTTAGACGTTCAATGACTAAGTTAGGAACCGCCTTCTTTAATTTTTGTGAATCCGCCTTGTCCTTCGCTGCAACAAAAGCCAAGGTTTCCAAAGGCCCCGCATCGATTGTGAAAGTGAAGTGACTGCCGCGCCCAATTTCACTTTTGCTAAGAACCAAGTCGCCACCTAAGGCACTCGCTAGTCGGCGCGACAAGGAAAGGCCGAGACCGGTTCCACCAAATCGTCTTGTCGTGGAGTTGTCCGCCTGGACAAAGGGCTCCCAGATGCGATCGAATTGTTCGGGGCTGAGACCTATACCTGTATCGAAAACGTCGAATCTTAAACGAAGGGTTGGATCTGGCTCCTCCGAAGATTTCATGCTTATGTATATTTCGACGCCACCTTTTTCCGTGAATTTAAGGGCATTACCCACGATATTGATGAGAATTTGCCGCAGACGCACCGCATCTGTCGTCACATTTTTCTGAACGAGGTCATCGGAATAGAATTTAAGTCCGACTCCTTTTTCTTTAGCATGAAATGACATAAGCTGCTCGACATCTTGAATGAGACCCCCGAGTTCAAAGCGAGTTTTTTCTATTTCGAGGTGGTCGGCTTCGATTTTTGAGATATCAAGCAGTTCGTTGATAAGGCTAGAAAGTTGAGCCGCGTTGCGCCGGATGGTGATCGTGCATTCGTGACGATCGGAGGCACTTTGCATCGGTTCGAGTAAAAACTCAGAGAAGCCAAGGATGATACCCAACGGAGTTCTGATCTCGTGGCTCATATTGGCAAGAAAGCGGCTTTTGGAGGCGCTCGCGCTTTCAGCCAGGCTCTTCGAAAGTGCGAGTTCCATAGCGAGCTGCTTTTGCTCCTCGATGTCGGTACACGAGCCAAACCACTTTTCTGTGACGCTATCCTCGCTTTTCGAGGGCACCGCCCTCAGCAAAAACCAACAGTAAACGCCATCATGCCGGCGAAATCTGGCTTCCCATTCAAAAAGTAGGCCACCTGCAAGCGCCGCCTCCCATTTCTCAATGAGCCCTCGATAATCTTCGGGATGAACGAGAGGAGAGTCAGGGCCATTGAAAATCTCAGGCGCGTCCATGCCTGAAAATTCAGAGAAACCTCGATTCGTGTAATCGATTCTTCCCGATTCGTCAGCAGTCCAAATTAATTGCGGCATTGAATCAGCCAGATTTTTGAATTTTTTCTCACTTTCGCGAATCCTGGTCCTGGCCTTCACATGAAGCGTCACATCATGGATGACGGCCACTATCCCTTCTGTTTCGCCTTTCACGTTTACCATGGGTTGATAGACAAAATTTAGAAAAAAACTCTTCGTCTGACCATCGTCCTGAAGAAGGTGGACTAGAGTTTCTATCCCTTGAAAGGGGAGGCCGGTTCTATAGACCTCATCAAGGAGTTCGGGAAAGCCTTGATATCCAATTTCTGGCAGCGCCTCGCGGACCGTTTTGCCGATCAGATCGCGACTGCCGAAAAGTAAGCTTACATAGGCGGGATTTGCCAAGGCGATAACATGCTCTGGACCTTCCAAAACGCAAACCGGTACCGGTGCCTGCATAAAGACGGAAAAGAGCTTCTCACGCTCCATCATGGCTTCAGTCCTAAGTTTTCCGATTTGAAGATGCGTATTCACCCGCGCCACCAACTCTTTTGCGGAAAAAGGCTTCACCAAATAGTCGTCCGCTCCGGCAGTCATCCCTTCGACCCTTGACTCAGAGCCAGCCCTCGCGGAAAGCATGATGACGGGTATGCCTCTCGTCATCTCGTTTTCTTTCAGTGCTGAGAGCAGCCCAAAGCCATCGAGACGAGGCATCATGACATCGGTGAGTAAAAGGTCGGGTGGATCAGAAAGCGCGCACGCGAGTGCCGTTTCACCATCACCGACTGCCATAACCTTCCAGCCCTGGGCTTCGAGGAGTTTGCAGACATAATGCCTCATGTCGGCGTTGTCGTCGGCAAGCAAGATGCGGGCTCCAGGACTGACCCGGCTGCTCGCCGGTATCAAATCGGGAATTGTAAAAAGTTGGGAGCTTTTCAATAAGTCAGTATCTTCACCTCCTGCGACCCATCGGAGCGCCTCCTCTACGAAAGGCGCCGCGCTCAAAGAAGTAGACGGTAGATTTCGGCTGGTTCCGACTCGGCCCTCAGGAAGGTGGGCTTTCCCAAGCGGCATTCGCAGAGTGAAAGTGCTTCCTTGGTTGTAGACGCTTTTGACCTTAACTGTGCCGCCGTGGAGCTTCGCGAGTTCTTGAACAAGGGCGAGACCAATGCCGGTGCCTTCATGGGTACGCCCGCGTGCGCCCTCGACGCGATGAAAACGCTCAAACAGGTGGACCAGCTCACTTTCCGGGATGCCGGTTCCAGTATCCTTGACCGCGAACACGATGTGTTCTCCGTCTTGGTGGAGCGTGACGGTTATTTTGCCTTCGAGCGTATATTTGAAAGCGTTGGAAAGAAGATTTAATACGATTTTTTCCCACATGTCGCGATCGACATAAGCCGGTGCTGACAAGACTGAGCAGTCTACCTCGAGTTCCATTCCTGCACGTTCGATTAGCGAGCGGAAACCGCTTGCGAGGTCTGCCGTCAAGGTTGATAGATCGGTCTCCAGGAAAGTCGCCTGCACCCTGCCGGCCTCGATGCGCGAGAAATCGAGGAGTGAGTTGACGAGCTTTAAAAGACGTTGGCCGTTTCGTTGAACAATCTCCAGCTCAGTCCGATCTTCTTCACCAAGAGTACTGTCCTGCCTACCAAGAATGTCTTCCATTGGCCCCAGCATTAGCGTCAGTGGCGTGCGAAACTCGTGGCTGACGTTATCGAAGAATGCAGTCTTTGCCCGGTCAATCTCCGCCAAGGACTCGGCGCGTCGTCGCTCTTCTTCAAAGGCTCGCCCATTGGCGACGGCGGTTGTCACGGCTGCGGCAAGAAGGTCATAAAAGCCACGGTAGACCTCGTCCAGAGCGAGTCGTGCACTGACCCCAGTGACGAGAACTCCGACCGGGCGTTCAGTCCCTGGCGGTGTAATGGGGAGCAGGAGGGCACCCTTCGGCGAATCAGGGTAGGGACCTGACCTGAAGAGACCAAACCGTCTTTCCAGATCGTTCAGTTCTTGCGGGCGTCCCGACACGAAAACTTCGCCCAGAGGCCAACTCGCAGAAACCGACGATCCTTTATCCATAGAGGTCGCGAAAGCCTTGGCATGCTCTTCGATTCCTGTGACGCCAACGAGCCGAGCCGACTTTCCCCCATCGTCAAACAGGTAAAGAAGAGCGAAGGGAACGTCCGTTCCATGATCGGCTAGTGTAAGAGCTGTAAGCGTGCAGGCCTCATCGATGGTCTTGGCCTTCGCGGTCCGCCCGGCCACGTCCTTAAGGACGCGAGTACGGCGCTCGCTCAGCATCTTGCCCGTCATCTCAACTACGGGATGAAAGAGACCCCCAATTCCACCACTTTCGTCACGGATAGGGCTGAATGAAAAGGAAAAGAAGGTCTCCTCGAGGTAGCCGTTACGATCGAGAAAGATGCGCTGATTTTCCAGGAAAGATGTCTCACCAAGCAGCGCGCGCTCATAAGCGTCGCCGATGACACCCCAAGCCTCGGTCCAGCACTCGCGAAAGCTCTGGCCCATCGCGCGCGGATGTTTGCCACCACAGACGGGAACATAGCCGTCATTGTAAATTTGGACGTCACCAGGGCCCCAGGCGATCGCGATTGGAAAGTTAGAGGCAAGGCAAAGATCGACGGTCGTACGTAGACTCTGCGGCCATGCCTCCCACGGTCCGAGGGGCGTTTTCGACCAATCGAAGTCGCGAACGAGCCTCCCTGTCTTGCCGCCGCCGGAAAGCTTTTCGCCGATCGATGCCTGTTTCTTCTTCTCGAATTCATTCATAGCTTGACTTTCACTGAAATTTGCCCGGGATATCGGCCAGCTCTCCGAGCGCCGCTAGCCTGATGATCGATGCGACAAGACAGATCGAAATAACTTGCTTACTGATGCGCGCTTATAGCTCTTCGCCGAACAAACCGTACTCGTCCACCAACGAGAATCTTGATCATGCTATGGCCAGGAAGCCTCCATTAGACCGCGACGCGACGGTTTTTGAGAGTGCGGCGAAAATACTCTGCCTATTTCAAATCGAACCACACAGCTCTTTAAATTAATTTATAAATGCGCTGAATTGTATCATTTTTTAAAGTCCGATTACACCCACTTGTTCGTTTCTCCGCCTTCGCAAGTCTCGCCGGTCGGGCCACCAGTTAGACCTTGCTTACGGCCACTCTATTTTCCATCTTAAAGGTCTAAAACCTTCGGCTTTAGCCGGAATAACTGTCGGTTTTTTGGTATCTGTATGAAACCCCTAGTCATCAATGATGAAAGAGGGGATATCAGAGGTTTGCCCTGTTTTAGTAGCCAAATCCCTCTGAAATCCGTCGTAAATAAGACTTTTGAGTTGTCATTCGGCTTCCGCAAGCTGATCCACCTGCTTTTCACTTACGGCCGTTAACAACACGGAAGGTTTGCTGCGAAAACATGCATGAAATGCGAAAGAAGAGATGTCTGTGCTCCAGAAAAAAGAGGAAAACAGATTACCCTACGCAAGGTAAGCAAAACTCTTAAAACGCGCAGGGAAGCCATGCAAACGGAAGCTTTTAAGAAGGA
>JACMOC010000001.1 GCA_014378195.1 Oligoflexus sp.
CCCCGTGATGGGTATACTCACGGCCCAGCATGTGGTCTCGGTCAGACCATAACCTTGATAAATAGGGAAACCGAAAACCTCTTCAAAATCCTTCCATGTCGGGGCGGAAAGAGGGGCAGCTCCACAGAAACCAAAACGAACTTTTGCGCCCTTTACATCCTGACCTTTGGGGAAAATCTTCAAAAGCAAAGCCATGATCGAGGGCACCAGACTACAGATCGTAACCTGGTGATCCTCCATGTTTTGCCAAAAAAGCTTCGCATTCTTGAAACTCAAGATATCAGAGAGATAAACACTCGCGCCGGCGACGAACGGAACCAAGCCGGTGATCATCAAGGCATTCATATGGTGCGTAGGAAGCATGCACCAGAAACGGTCACTGGATAGCACTTCATAACGAGCCGCGAGTGCTTGAGCATTGGACGTAAGGTTGCCGCTCGTGAGCGTCACGCATTTGTTGGTGCCAGTCGTCCCCGACGTGTAGATCATGAGGTTGACGTCGTCGGCTTCACCGCCATCGAGGGCCTGGGCCTGGGGACTTGCATCAAGGCTTTTTAAAACCTCACTAAGGACGACCGAGGGCTTTTGACCCGAGTACTTCGGAAGCTCAACACGATCGAGAATAATCGTCAGGGAGGGGCTGCAGTCTTCGAGTATAAATGCCAGCTCATCGCGATGGAGATCCGGATCGAGCGGCACAAGAGTTGCTCGACGCGCGCTGCATGCGATAAGCAGGGGATAAACGAGCCAGTGATTCCTTATGACAAAGGCCACACGAGCCTTCTTGGCGACTTTATGAGCGTCAAGAATCAGCGTAAGCTTCTCGGCAACGGCCAGAACGTCGGCATACGTTAAGACTTTGCCCGACTCCATATGGGTGAGGAACGTGGAGGCGCCTCGAGTCTGGACGTTTTGTGACAATACCTGGAGCAAGGGATTGGTGCTTACGCTGATTGAGGTCACGGGACATTTCCTTATCAGAAACACGGTTATGGGTTGGGAGCTTCAGGCTGGTATTTCGTCAAGCGTCTTGCTAACGAGACTTACCACCTGAGCGAGTTGAGCCTCACTCAAAAAGTTCTGATTGCCAAAAACCACGAGGTCATGGTTAAAGCCGACGTTGATCGAGGATATTGCCAGAGCTGCCATTTTAAATCGGGCAGGCAGATACCCAAGAGATCGATGACGGAAACCGGGACACGAAAGGACTTCCCCGCCAGGCAATGAGGCATGACTTATAAACACCGAACAGAAACCCTTGCGAAAATACCTCTGATAAAAATAAAGGAGGTCTACAAGGCGGCGTAAGATGATCATGGGGATCCATAGGCCCTTTTTTTCTGCTGGATCCATAAAGAGCATATCTTTGCCGACGAGGCTCTTGAACATCATCTTTTGAACCTCCTCAACCGTCTCGCCTGGCCGCACGTCGAGGAAAAGCGGATAACTTAAGTTGCCTGTCGAGCGCACGTCTCGCTTGTAATTGCGCACGTCCGTGGGGATCATAAAACGGAGGGTTCGCCCTTGACCCAGCGCGTTGGTGATGCCGACAGCTATCTTCGCCGCAACGGCCTGCGGCTTCTGAGCCAAGGTCCTTTGGTATCGGGCTTCATGCACGTCCGGACCACCGCTTGGCATTTCCGCAAAAAGAGGAGGAAAATCAAAGGCAAGTGGCTTTCGATAACGTTCCCCGACCACCTTTTCCAAAAATTCAGAGTCATTCAATTCGCTCGCCGCGCCTTTAAGGGGTTCTTTGCGGAGGGCACGGAAAATATCTTCGATAAAAAGGAACAGACCTCCGCCGTCCATCACACTATGCAAAGCGCGAAAAACGATCCGGGTGTTTGGTTCATCAGTCCAGAGAATCTCGACCGTTGGGCCTTGGCGAGGATCGAGATATCGTTGGCACTCTATGGGCAGCGGCGCATTGCGATCCCACTGAATCGTGCGGACCGGCGGAACGGCCCCCTTTGCTTCCCAATACGAACGACCAAGATGCCCTTTCAGAATAAGGCGCGAACCAGGATTCGCGCGGGAAGCCGTGCGGATGGCATCCTCCAAAACGTTTTTTTCCAGACGGCCTTCACCCTCTAGAAGGTACTGAACCACAATTCCTTGTCCATCTCGTCTCAGACTTGCGAGATAAAGCCGTTCCGAAAAGGACAACCGTCTCCGATACGTTTCCGTCATGATTCGGCACCCTAGGCTTTGTGGTATTTCTTATCGATCGCGACCTCGGAAATCGTCGCGGGACTTTCGAACAGGCTCAATTCGAGCGTATTGACGTCAACCGACACCCCAAATGCGGACTCGACCAGCGACAGGACCGTGACCATTGCAAAAGAATCGAGCAGGCCAGACGAAAGGAGCGCGGTATCCGCCTTGAGATCCATATCGCTCAGGGTGGGAAACTCCTCTTCGAGGAGACCAATAATTTTCTTCACGGCTTCCGATCGATCCACGGGCCTTCTCCTAAGTTTACTGCATATGGCGCTTCTCTTAAGTCGCATTGAACAGAGAGTGAAGTCTTCTTGAGCAAAGCTCATGCGAAGGGCTACAGTATAATAACGCAAATCGTGTCTGGGGAGAACATACTTGAACATCATTGGACTCACCGCCTTTCACGGGGCTTCCTCTGCGGCTCTTCTTCAAAATGGGGCAATGGTCGCCGCAATTCAGGAAGAACGCCTCACCCGCGTGCCTTGGGACAGACGCATCCCCATCAATGCCTTTCGGGCCTGCCTCGAACTTGGAAAAATCGCAAATCCCTCCCAAGTCGATGCACTGGCGTTCTACCGGGACCCTTATAAAAAGCGCGAAAGACAGATACGTTCAGGCCTTGACCCCGCACTTGATATTTCTCTCGGATGGCTCGACCCCTTGCGCGCCGAAGATGAAATCAAAAGATTTTTAGGTTATGACGGGCCTATCTATTATTTTGATTATCTGGAATCTTTTGCAGCAGGGTCAGTCGGATCTGAGTGCGCCGTCCTCAGCCTTTGTTCAATTGGAGATAACGAGAGTGTGGCCTGGGGAGCATGGTCTGACCATAAGATTACATGGTCTGGATTCCGGCCTTTTCCCCATTCACCAGATATGTTCCTAAGCCTTGTCTGTCAATTCCTCGGTTTCGATCCTCTTCGCGACGAAAAAAAGGTCTTCGCTTTGAGCCTCACGGGCCACCCAAGGTTCCAAACTCAAATGAATCAAATACACAAAGATGTGTCGCCGACTCACTACGAAATCGATGTGCGTTTCGGTCAATTTACTCAGTCCGAAATTCTCTATAGCCAAGCTTTTGTGGACCTCATGGGCTGCCCACCCCGTTCGCCTCAGGACCCTTTTGAAGCGGTTCATCGCGATATCGCGGCCAGCGCCATTGCACTGTACGAAAAGGTCCTGCTCAGCTATCTCACGCTTCTTTCTCTCGCATCAAAAAACAGGCGTCGTCTCAAGATCTCATCAAGCATAGGCGAGCTCATCCTCGCAAGGCATACAAATCTGCCTTTTGCAGGCTTCGATTTTTCGTCGCCGGCGGACGAAAGCCGAGCCGCTATCGGCGCCGCTGTCCTAGCCTCTCGGAAACTTGACCCCAGCACTGATATCGTCATACCGACATCATTAGTCCTTTCCCCAAGCCCGACCAAGCTCTCTATCGAACGGACGATGAAAGCTAGCGGATTGGTTCTGAGCCACTTTCCAGGTGATAGAGACCGTCAGGTAACGGCCCTGGTTGAGCGGCTTTCCGCCTTTAAGTCGCTTGCTCTGTTTCAAGGTCCTGACCAAATCGCTTCGGCCTCGCCTGGTGCTCGTTCCATACTTGTAAATCCCTTAAATCCTGACGCTCTCGCAAACCTGAGCACTCAAGGCGTTAAGCTGTCTGAGCAGTTTGGGGCGACGATCTTCGTCCTCGCCGCCTTCGCGAAAAACGACTGGGGGATCGACGCTGATCAACTCTGGCTTCAGGCTGATTTTCCCAAGGCGATTCAGAATTCAGGGCTGAAACATTGTTCCTATCTCGAGGTCAAAATCATCGCGGACCGGCACCAGTCGTTCCTCCATGATTTGCTTGTGGCCTTTTTCCAGAAGACATCCTGCGCCTTCCTTTTAGCGACGCCTTTCGCCGTTGGATCAGAGCCGAAGGTCGCAGCGACTGAGGATGCATTGAGGTCTATGGTCAAATCCCAGTTGGACACGCTGGCTTTTGAGGACTACGTTCTCGACAAAACCAACATCCCACTATCGCTCCGCAAACCACCAACAGCTGATCCTATGGAACGAGGCGATACAAGAGCCAATCATCCACTCGTCGTTCAAAGGCCGGAACGGCTAAGGCCGGCGGAAAGCATGTTGCCTCGCGGTATCAATCTCTTTCAATAACATTGGGACAACATATGACTCTAAAGGCTGATTCGATATTGGACTGGAAGCCGAACCTCAAGGACGGAGAACTCATCTTCGAACGCCGAGATTTTTTTCGAGGCAAACCCAAAATTATCAAAGCCAAAAAAGGCGAGGGCGTCTTTCGGGTTCTTCTCTTCGGTGAATCGGTGGCCGCTGGATTCCCGTTAGCCCCGGCCTTTACGCCGACGACGATACTTGAGGATATGCTCAGATCAAGGGTCGATGAACCGACTTTGATCGAAGTCATCGACCTTTCGGCGCCTGCCATGGCTCCTTCAGATCAACTACGAGTCTGTGAAGCTGCGGCCCAGCTTCAGCCGGATGTCTGCGTTTTCATGCAAGGCCTCGCCTGGTATCTCGGGCTTGCCCTCGAGGCGACTTTCCCCGCTCCTGATCGCGTTCGTGAAAGCGCAGTTTTACGAACGGGTGGATTGCGCGGTTCGCGTGAACGTTATCTTCGCGAGCTTGCCTCGCAGGCGAAGGTCATGGCTGAGACCCTGGCTGACCTCAGCCACTCCATGGGTGCTCAGTCCGTATTTGTTATTTCCGGCTATAACCATCAATGGGAGCGACGCACACCGCCTCCGATACTCGGCGGAGAGCAAACGAACACGTGGTTTGAACTCTTTGAGCAATCGCAAAGCGCTTTGATGGCGGGTGATGATCAAAAAGCACTACAAATCGCGGCAGCCATGAAGGCGCTTGAGGGTATCCCGCTGAGCTCGACTCCCGAGAGGATAGAAGCGAAAGTTTTTCAGGCCCGGGGCCTTTGGTCGAAAGCAACTGCCGCTGCTACGGCGGCCACAGACGCATCCTGCTGGCACAGTCACTCCTGGTCGATGCCTCAGCACCATAGCTGGGTCTGCGACGCTATGTATAAAGCGGCTCCGCGTCACAACACTCCTGTCGTTGATCTGCGCAAAGTATTCGCTGATCATTGGCAAACGCCTTTCCTCGACTACCGCATGTACTACGATCATGTGCATTTTACGGTGGAAGGAGCTCAGGTCGCTCTCACGGCAGTCGCCAATACGATCGTGAAACTTCCTAAAAGTCCCGCGGTAGGATGGAATGAAAAACCCTTTGTTTTGCCAAGCCCTCCCTCGCTTCTCAAGGCTAGCGCCCTATTTCAAGGCGCCTTCTGGATTAGCCAATTCTGCCCTCCTCTCCTGAAAGACGATCTTGAATCACTCCTTTGCGAACAACTGCGGCCCTTGACCCAGGATAAAAATATGCTCCTGGTTCTCAAGGATTTTCTAAAAACGCGAACGTTGGACTGCTCGCCCGCGCTTCACCCGGCCATGGTGCAAGCATCCAAAATACCGGGAATATCAACGGTTTTAGGCGGTAAACGGCTCAATCGGGCGTTATGCCACTCAATCTTCACCGTCTTAAATGAAGTTGGAGATGGCGATGCCGATATTATCCTGAACGATCTCATAGAGAGCTATCAAGCTCGTCTATTGGAAGGCGTGGACATCAGCCAGGCTTTTTTCAGGGATTGGTATTGGGAATTCAGCGCGATCGCTTTTAACGATTCTCAGCAAAGGCAGGGTTCGCCGTTTTACAAGGCTTTTTGGCCTGCATCGACCTTCAGTTTTTTTGCGGATGGGACGACCGCGCTTCGCCTGGAAATCCAGGCACGGATTCCGATAGGTACGGATCGAGTGGAAATTGAAGTGAACGGAACGTCCGAGGGTTTCGTTGATCTCAGCACGCGGTGGGAGGAGCGTACTTTGGTTTTGAAGAGTATAAGCCGGGGGCTTAACACGGTGGCGATTAAATGGCCAAAGCTAGGACCAGACGATGCAGCACTCTCGCAGCTGATCGAAGCCTTTGGTCAAGGACGGGATGCCGACATCTTTCGTGTTCATGGAGACATTTATTCACTTCGCGTAATAGCCGTTTAGGGCTTATCAGAAGCATCCATGATCTGCCCGAGGCGCCAAAGTAAAAAAAGTTCGATCACGGCGGTGGTAGCAACAAGCGGCCACAGCCTGACCTCTGGGGCTAGGGAAACACCCGCGAATCCTAGTAAAATCGCCATTATAAAGTATAGGAGGATAGTGTTTTTTCGGCCATCCAGGATAGGCGGATCAAACTTGGGCCGTCCTTCGGTACGAGGGATCGGCTTGGGTCCGGAGGGATCCCAGCCGGGAGGCATAAACCAAAGTTTCAGCCGATCTGTGGCTTTCGGCAGGGCCTTCGCCTGACGCAGAAGAGAACCAAACACATTGAAATTCGCTGCAATCAGATTCCAGCTTCGAAAGGCATCGATTACACCAAAACACGCCTTTTCAACTTCCGGCGTAAAGGTTCCGAACATCCGGTCCCAAATAATGAAAATAGCACCATAATTCATGTCCAAGTATTGATGATTAGTTCCATGATGGACCCGATGCGAGGATGGGGTGTTTATGATGAACTCAATCCAAGGCGGTAGTCTCTGTACAACTTCGGTATGAAGCCAAAATTGATAAGCAAGAACAAAGGCAAAGGCGCAAAAACCCTGGATGCCAAAGTCTACGATATGTGCGTGGATACGGACTGCGATGGTTGCTGCACACGAAATTCCAAGAGCACTGGATTCCTTATTTCATATTGGCCTCCCAAAAAGCAATTGTAGGTGCTGTGATTTCGTGAGCACAATGTGAGGCACCCGGATAGACCTTCTTGCTGACGTCAAAGCCGTTTTTAGCATAATAATTGCAGGACTTTTCTTCCCCACTTAAAAGAAAATCTTGGTCTCCATAGTTGAAGAAGATCTTTATCTTGTTACGGACGATCGCATCTTTATAATCCCAGACTTTGTTCTCATCTCTCCAGAATGTGGAAGCGCCGCAACTCAATGCGAAGAGCCCGGGAAACCGTCCCGCTACAATCGGTATGTAGGAGCTAGCCATAAACCAAGGCCCACCGGAGGTACCAAAATACAGAAGGTTGTCGGATGGTGTCGCATACGCTTTAATAAACTCGCCAACGAGTTTAGCCAGCTTCTCAGCGTCTTCAGGTTGTGCGGCTCCGTAGGATTGTTCGTCAGGGCCATCATCAGCATATTTAGCTGTCGACAGAGGAAGTACGAGCAAAACCTTATGGGCTGCGGCCCAGGCCACGAATGGACTCACGACAAACGGGTCCTTCCAGTCAGCTGCTGTGTCTCCATGAAGGTAAAAAGCAAGACGAGTTGGCTTTACACCATCAGGCAGAGGAACAAATTTTACTTTTACACCTTGGACGAGCGACTCGCATATTTTACCGGTTTTGGCAATGGGAGCGGATTGCGTGCAAGCTATACCTACATCTGCGAGAAAAACGCGAAAATGAAACCAAAAAATATGGGGATTTTATCGTATGTTCAAAGAGGAGCCGCCTAAAGCCTTGGAAGCTGCGTAAGGCCACGCCGTCTACTATTTGCGAATCGGTAAAAGACTGTGTAACCGAGGCTCGCGAAGATACAATCCTAGCCATATCAACAAACCAAGTGCAACTTGCATCATGACATTCTGCTCAACACGAAGATGGGCAAGGATAGTTCCGCCCATGTAGCCCGTGAAAAGCACCACACCAAGAACTGATGTGGCGGGTATTGAGTAAGTGACAACACAAAGAATTTCGAGCGCAGCTAAGATAAGCAAAATCGTTCCAGGTAGACCAATGCCTGCCATCTGCTCGACGATTTGAGGATAGAAAACTTCGGGAAACATTTTTACCAGTGCGTTATAATCGAAAAACACGCAGACTAATCCTGAAACGATACGGCCAACCCAAATAGATTTTGACGTTTTCGCCTTGCCCACCTCCTGGATGTGTTCGACACTTCACCTCCCTTTCTATAGTGAGGCGGAACCTGAATGCGCGCCAAAATTTAAAAAAATCCGGTTGCAATCGCAGCCGGATTTTTCGGGGTAAAAATTGAGACGTTTCGCTCGAATCAGACCTCATTCTCGAGGTTATGATAGACCGTCACTACATCGTCATCGTTTTCCAGGAAATCGATGAGCTTCTCGATCTGCACGAGCGTCTCTGTATCCACTTCTTTTTTGCTATTTGGAATGCGAATGAGTGAAGCTTCTTCCGGCGTGACTTCGATTTCCTGAAGCTTGACCTGAATGCAACCAAACGCTTCCTTGGGACCTGTTACTACATAATAACCTTCGTCGAGCTCAACATCGTCGGCGCCCGCCTCGATCATATGCAAAGTAAAGTCTTCCTCATCAATGCCATCCGCAGGGATCTCAAACTGAGCTTTATGCGAAAACACGAACTCCAGCGAACCTGGGGTTCCCAGCACGCCATTGCATTTTTTAAAGTGAGTGCGAATGTTGGCAACCGTACGAGTTGGGTTGTCGGTCGAGGCCTCGACAAAAAAAGCAACGCCGTTTGGGCCATATCCTTCATAGGTGATGTCCTCATAACCGCCGCCCTCTTCCCCTTGTCCTTTTTTGATCGCTTTCTCGATATGATCACGGGGAACGTTGAATTTTTTGGCCTTTTCGATGGCGACTTTAAGCAAAAAGTTAGCGGAAAGTTCGGGACTTCCGCCTTTGGACGCCTTAAATACGTCTTTTAGCATTCTTGTGTAGAGCTGACCTCTGGCCTTGTCGGCGGCGCCCTTTCGCAAGGCTATCTTTGATGACTTTCTTCCCACGGGGTATCCTTCTTCAAAATTCGCACTGGATCTTAACAAATTTTTCAGGAATTGAAAAAGAGGGATTTCGGGCCTTTTGCAATGACATGCCAGATCGTTGCTGAAAATGAGTTGTGTAGGGCTGATGATTAATCGAGGCCAAACAGCACAGTAAAATCGTAAATGAACAGCAGTTTTAACAAAAAAGTCGATGACAAAACTTTGCCATCGACCTCTCCAAACAAAGAGTCTTCACTACCCTTCATCAAACACCCGGTTGAAATTGATCCGGTGTTTTGGCTTTGGGGCTTGGTTTGAATTTGCCTGCGTCCTTGCCTTTCAGCGAAACACGGCCTTCTTCCTCGAGGCGGAGTTCTTCGTGTTTCAGGTTCTCCGTGATTTTTTTGTCTTCAACTCTCTCTTCGCGCGAAACCCGAACTTCTTCACGCGCCACCACTTGTTTTTCGATGTGGACTTGTTCTTCGCTCACAGGAATACGGATTTCCCGTGTCTCACCAAATTCGGACTCGTCCAGGCTACCCGGTCTGGCAGCACCGTTGAGAGTCCGAGTTTCGATAACCAGCTCTTCCCGCGTCACAGGAACGGTGAATGTCTGTGACTCGACGACAGTTTCCTTTCGCATCCGAACTTCGCCCGTCTGCACTTTTTCTTTTTGAATTTTGAGCTGTTCATCACTGAGCTGCATCACTGAACTGGCTTGATCTTCACCACCCATTTTGAGGCGCTCAGACTCATAGAGATGGCCGCCTCGTTCCTCGATTTTTCCACCTTGTGCCAGCATGATCTCACGGCACCGCAGCAGATCCGTACAACCATCGACCACAACAAGGTGATGCCGGTTTTGATAGCTTTCCCTAAAGTACTCCTCGGATTCATTATTAAGCTGAACTTCGTCCTGATCATCGGTTCCGAAAAGTCGTGCGAAAAATCCTGCAACTCCCCCTTGTTTTTCGTGAATTACAGGGGGACGCTGTGACCCATTGAACGAATCAGAAGCACTCAGATCATTTTCCACAAGGCGGATCGAATCACCCAGGTTCAATCTTTTTAACTCCTGAACAACATTTTTAGCATTTGTAAAATCTTCGAACACAGCAATAACAGTGGCAGAAGGTTTGTTTTGCATATCAATTCCTCGATTAAGAATGGAGCATTTTCAAAACCAACTCGGTTCGCTTTAAGGTTTGCAAGTTTGTTGCCAATGTCCTCGTCCCCTTATCCTTCCATGCAAAAGCCAAAGAAAGGCCCTTCTGCCAGACGATTGGGCTCCATTCCGGATCCGCATTGCCGCTGTGTAATTGAATCATGGTTACAAAAAAAGCCCGTCATTTAGTCCTTGATTATTCTTCATCCCAGTGATCGTATGCGCTTATAATTAGGGATTCTTGCCCTTAGCTTATGCTGAACACTATCGTGACTTTACGAATCAAGAGCTCCCATAATTTTTAGCAATCTTGGTATACTCGAGCTTACCAAATAAGTTGAGCTGGTCGACCAAGCTTGCCTCCCCCCAAGTACTCCGAAAGGTATGTGATGCCCCGAACGCCCCTTTTTCGTTCTTTGATGACTTCTCTGACCAAAGCCATTGAGATGGAAATCTCGCTTTCTGATATACAAATCAGTCGGCGAAAAGGCCTTCAAATCGGGACTGTTTCCGCAATGGCTGCTTACCTGCACGCGTGTGCATCAACGTATTCAAAGTCAGCTTTAACACAACAGCACACATTCGATTCCAGTCAGGATATTACGATTGTTGGAGGGGGAGCCGCCGGCCTGTCCGCAGCTTATTACCTCAAAAAATCGGGGATTGGATCCCACGTCTATGAAGCAACCGAACGTCTCGGTGGTCGAATTTATACACAGTATGAATTTAACAGTGAAAATATGTTCTGTGAACGCGGTGGAGAGCTGGTCGATACCGGTCACAAAGAGATCCAAAGCCTTATGGGCGAACTTGGCCTCGAACTGCAACTGCTCCCTGATCCAGTACGAATTCGCGAAGCTCATTTTTTCGATGGCCAATGGCACAAGAATAGCGAGCTTATCGAGGCCTTTCGGCCTTTGGCCAAACGCATTGCCGACGATTCGTCAGAATTTGTCGTAGACGGTGTTTTTCGCATGCCGACCTACAAGGATCCCCTATCCGATCGTGTAAAAGCTTTAGACATGATGACATTGAAAACGTACCTGGATTCAGCCAGCGACATTTGCCCGAAGTGGATACTCGAATTCATCCGAGTCGCCTACGTCGGTGAATACGGTTTGGAGGCCGAAGAACAGTCAGCTATCAACCTCGTGAGTTTAATAGACACTGCGCTCTCTGGTGAATTCAAAGTATTTGGAGAGAGTGACGAGCTATTTCGGATCAAAGGCGGAAACTCCATGTTGATCAAAGGCCTAACGGAGAGCCTCACAGGGCAATACTCAACCAGCCACGAACTCCAATCGATATCCCGCAGTCTGGATGGAATGTTCCAGCTTCTGTTCAAAGCCGGTAATAAAATAGTCGAAGTCAAAACACGAACCTGCATAATCTGCATTCCATTCACGGTCCTACGAGGCATCAAGGGCATTGACGCTTTGGGTCTAAGCAGACAGAAGCTTAAAGCAATTCGTGAACTGGGGTACGGAACCAATAGCAAACTCATGCTTGGATTTAAATCGCGCTACTGGCACGAGTCAGACAAGTCTTTTCCTGCCAATGACGGTGCTTTACTTTCCGATCTTCCGTTTCAGGGCGGTTGGGATACGTCCCGTAAACAAGACGGAGTCAGCGGTATCTTCACAAATTTCATGGGTGGGAAAATCGCCGAAACATTCACGCCTAAAGGCCTGCAAAAGAATTTGGATGATTTGAACAAGGCCTACCCTGGAATCGCGGCCCTCTACGATACGAATAAAGTGGTCCAGGTCTGGGCGTCAGTCCCCACAGCAAAAGGGAGTTATATTTGTCCTAAGCCGGGTCAATACACGAGCCTCCTGGGCTGCCTCGGCGAGCCGGAATGTGAGGGCCAGTTGCTGTTCGCTGGCGAGCATACGAGCGAGGTTTCGTCTGGCTTCATGAACGGAGCCGTTGAGAGTGGGCTTCGAGCCGCAACAAGTTTGATATCATCGATTCCTCATGTCAAAACAAAAGGCGCTTAAGAACGCCTTATATCCATCGTGAGTTTAGCAAACCTCAACCAAACTTCGTGACCTAAACGACTCTTTATATCTCCCCCCAGTAATGATAAATCTTAGGAGATTAAAGCGGTAAGGAGTCAACACATCACCGTTGAAAAACGAGGCGAAAGGTGAGGCAGTATCCATGAAGACTTCATCTATTCTCGGTGTATTCCTTATGTGCGTCTCCCTGAACACGATTATAGCTCAACCGTGCAAACTCACAATTGTGCGATATCCTTCGGGATTAACAGATGACGATCCGCGCTCAAATTATGACAGGAGTATCCTGACACTCCTCTTGGAGAAAACGGTTGGAAAGTATGGGGCGTTCGAACTAGTGGACTCCGTGCGTATGCAACAGGTGCGTGCGATCGCGAGCATCAAAAGTGGCGAAATCGATGTGATGCCCAGCACTTACAATTTAGAGCGAGACAGACAACTGCTCGCTGTAAAGCATGATATCCATCGGTCGTTGATGGGTATACGCCTTCTCCTTGTCAAACGCTCAAAACTTCCGCTTTTTTCAAAAATTACGGCTGTCGAAGAATTAAAAAAGCTCTTAGCCGGACAGGGAGCCGACTGGCCGGATGTCACAGTCCTTAGAGATAACGGTTTTAATGTCGTCACGACTCAAGCTTATGCCGGGCTTTTCAAGATGCTAACGACGGAGCGTTTTGACTATTTTCCACGAGCGATTACGGAGATTTGGGACGAGGTCAAACTCCATTCTGGCGACGATCTGGTCGTCGAACCCAATCTGGCTCTGGTTTATTATTCTCCAGCATTTATCTTCGTTAACAAAAAAAATACAGAACTGGCCCATCGTTTAGATGAAGGATTCAAAATCGCACTTCGAGACGGATCATTCAACAAACTCTTTATGGAAAAAAACAGCGCAAACTTCGCCCTCTCCAATTTGAAAAATCGGCGTATTTTTTACTTAAGAAATACAACATTGCCAACAGCAATGCAGGATAAAAGACCAAACATTAACTTCTGATTCTTTTTTTCAAAATTATAGCCCTGCCGCACAAAAATAGGCGACTTTTTTTGGTCGTAAAAATGACCAGATACACGCCTTTCAAATAACGGTCAATAAGTTGTGATAAAGATTTTTGGCTACGATCCCAATTACTTACGAACCTCATGACAAACCTTCGCTGTTTCCACGACTGACAACCAACCGTGAGCAAACTTAAGATCCGTGATGAGGCAACCAGACCGCGGTACAAATGCAAATACGAAGGAGACCCACATGAAAGCGATAGTGTTCCATAAACCCGGTGATATGCGCTACGAGACAGTCCCAGATCCTATACTCAAGGCGCCGACTGACGTGATCCTAAAAGTGACAGCAACAGCAATATGTGGCTCTGACCTTCACATCTACAACGGATATTTTCCTCAGGTTGAAAACATGGTCATGGGGCATGAATTCATGGGTATTGTGGAAGAGGTTGGGTCAGATGTTAAGAACCTAAAAAAAGGCGATCGTGTTGTCATTCCTTTTGTTATTTCCTGCGGTTCGTGCTGGTTCTGCAACCACGATTTTCCTACGGGCTGCGAAACAACCAATCCTTCGAACTACGGCCCCGAAGGCGGAATTCTATCAAGCAAGGGCGGCGGGCTATTTGGGTTCACCAACCTCTATGGTGGATATTCGGGAGGCCAGGCTGAGTATGTAAGGGTTCCTTTTGCTGATGTGGGCGCACAGCTCGTACCCGATGATCTCAGCGACGAACAGGTCCTGTTCTTAAGCGACATCCTTCCCACTGCGTATACCGCTTTACAATGGGCGCAGGTCAAAGAAGGCGAATCCGTAGCGATCTTCGGCTCCGGGCCCGTCGGTCTCATGACACAGAAATTAGCTCACCTCATGGGCGCAAGCAAAGTCATCGCTATCGATCCGCAAGACTATCGCCTCGCTGTCGCGACTGCAGCCGGCCATGCAACCCACGTTATCAATCCGGACAAAACAAATCCCGTCGATATGATTCGTGAGTTCACACAGGGTCGTGGCGCTGATGTTTGTATCGATGCTGTTGGTATGGAAGCCAAACGAACGATTTTGGAAAAAGCTTCAAACGTTCTTCATGGGCAGGGCGGAACATCCAAAGTCCTTGAGACGGCAATGAGCGCTGTCCGTCGGAGCGGGCGCGTCTCAGTGGTCGGCGTCTATGGCACAAAATATGACAGCTTTAACCTGGCTCAATTCTTCGATAAAAACATTACGATCAAAATGGGCCAAGCATGGGTACAAAACTTCAATGACGAGCTCCTATCGTTTATCCGCAGCGGCAAAATCCAAGCGGATGACATCATAAGCCACAGAATTCCTATGCGTGACGCCCCTAAAGCCTACGATATTTTCAATAAAAAAGAAGACAATTGCGTGAAAGTTGTCATGACGCCTTGAGGCCTTCTTCCCTGATAAACGGAATAAATATAGCGTCACTTCGGCGCTATTTTTGTTTGCTCTTTTCAACTTCACCTGATTGCTTTTGGGAGGGCGATTTTCATCGCAGGGCAGACCGAGGAGAAAGGCGCTTGGCGGAAGTCATTAGGGATCGGGGATTGAGACGTGAATCGGGTGAAGTTGAAAAGAGCAACCGGGGTTATTCTCTCCACGACTTGCATCATAGATTTAAACATGCCAAAATCTGTCATATTTCATGAGGGATTAGAGCTTGAGTCAAAGCGATCGCTTGGAAGACCTTCGGCTGCTTTTACGGCAAAAAGAGTATTGGACCGCCGAAGAATTGAGCGGGAGACTCGGTGTAAGTGTACGAAGTATATTCAGATATATTGGCGAATTAAGACAAAAGGGAATCGACGTCGAGGCTGACCGGGGACGAGGCGGAGGGATCCGCATGAATCCGACCGTTGGTTCACGAAGTATAGAGCTGAGCGAAATACAGGCTATGCGCCTACTCATTGCCTCAGCGGTGCTCGACAAGCTAGGGCTGCCTCTGTTCTCCAAACAGAAAACCATGATCCCGACGCGGCTGTTGAGTGGTCTTGCCGGCCCGCCTCTCAAGACCTTAAGTCAGTTGAAGACCAGAGTTTTTGTAGGCGCAATCGCGCCCCCAGCCATAGCCTTGGCCTATCACGAACCTCGCAAACCTATCATCGACGAAATAGAACAGGCCTTCATTGCGTGTTGTTGCCTTGATATCACCTACTGCGACGAATCCAATCGCTTGAGCCAGCGGGTTATCGAACCACACGCAATCAGCGTAAGCTGGCCCGCCTGGTACCTTCTGAGCTTTGATCATTTAAGACAAAGCAACCGGACCTTCCGGCTCGATCGAATTATAAAAGCAAAAGCTTTGCCTAAGAATACGTTTCGGCCCCGAGCTCAGGAGGTTTTCCTTTCGACGGGCGGCAAAGTATTTGCCGAACCCTTGTAGCTTTTGTCTATTTTCTGTTTGGTTAATTAAAAGTTGGTGCTTTTGTGACGAGTTCACTCAAGTGAATAGATAATAAGACTTAGTGGGAATAAGATGAATAAATTTGTGTTTCTACTTTTTATAGCGCTTTTGCCTTCGGGTATCCTCTCAGCTTCATCCTGTAAATTCAAGACTCTCTCGGGCGAAAAACCACTCGTAATAGGGCACCGTGGGGCCGCCGGTTATCGCCCCGAACACACAATCGCGTCTTACCAAATGGCTATGTACATCGGTGCTGATTTTATTGAACCCGACCTTGTAAGCACGAAGGACGGTACACTGATTGCGCGGCATGAACCCAACATCATCGATACAACTAATGTCAAAAGCCACCCTGAATTTGCCAATCGACGCAGAACAAAGATAGTTGATGGCGCACCGATGTCAGGATTTTTCACAGAGGACTTTACGCTCGCTGAGATTAAAACACTCCGCGCTGTCCAAAGTCATGCGTACCGTGATTTCACCTACAACGATCAGTTCCCCATTCCGACTTTTGACGAAATCATAATGGCTGTTGAGGCCTACGAAAAGAAATCCGGCCGGAAAGTCGGGATATACCCCGAAACCAAACACCCCACCTATTTTCGATCCTTGGGTCTGCCTTTGGAAGACAAACTTATCGATACACTTGTCGCGCACAAATTCACGGATCCAAAGCGGGTATTTATTCAATCCTTTGAGGTCGATAGCTTAAAAAGAGTCGTCGCAGGCGCCATGAAGCGTAAAGGTATCAAGCTCCCGCTCATTCAACTCTATGACGAATTTCGTTTGCAGCCTTATGATTTTGTCCTATCCAAAGATCCGAGGACCTTTGGAGATCTTGCGCAAAAAAATATTTTGAAAAATTTCGTGGCGACCTACGCCGCTGGCATTGGCGTCTGGAAGGACAGCTTCATTGAAAAGGAAGCCATCAACCCAAAGGCTGATCTCAATGGAGACGGGATCGCGGATGCCCCTGAGAAATTGACTGGAAAGGTGCTGCCGTTAATAGCCGATGCGCACGCAGCCCATCTACTTGTGCACCCTTACACAATGCGTAACGAAGAACGATATTTGGCACTTGGTTATCACACTGTTTTAGACGAACTTCACCAACTTATTGAGCTGGGCTCTGACGGAATTTTCAGCGATTTCCCCGATTCCGTCCGCTTTGCGGTTGACACTTACTGCAAGCCTTAATTTATCCTTTTTTTTAGCGAACAAGAAAAAACTTTGTTCGCAAGGTGCCCGCCCGCTTTTTTCAGCCAGCACACTCTGTAACCCTCAAGAAAAGTAAAAGCCGCACAGTCGCTGCTGGATGTGCACGCCTGTCCGCATTCGTCAGGCTAATCTAAAACAAGACGCTGGAGGTCTTTACCATTGTGATCATAGTCCAGCTTGAAGAAGAGAGGTCCATAAGGGACAAGACATGACAAAAATACTCCAATCCAGAGATTTTTAAAACTTTCATGAGAGTGCTCCAGGGCTTCTTTGCGTTAAATGGATTTGAGGGTAGCCTTGTCACAAATTTTATTGCCAGCTTCAGACGAGTTCAGGAAATAAACTAAAACGCCATCTGGTTTGGCTTCGTGTGTGCACGTATATACATATTGAGATGCTTTGCATTCGTCTTTATCTGCGATTCCTGAACAGAAAAATAGGGTTTTTTTTGTTGTGTTTTGCAAACATAAGACGCCGCTACTTATCCTAATCACGCAACTGCGGATGAACGCGTCGTGGTTCTCGTCGCTTAAACGCGCGTTAGTGGCGACACGCATGTCAGGAGCGGTGAGAGGCGAGGTTTTGGTGGATCCCTCCAGGATTGCCATCTGTGCTGCGCGATTCGGATCTGTAACAGGTTCGCTTGCATCCACCGATAGGGAATCACTCGCTTCTCGTGACGAGCTGCTGCTAACCGCTTTGCATCCTGTTATGGCTAGCCAAAGTCCCAGCATTAAAACGACCCAACTATAACGCCTCTTTAATGTCATATCCGTCTCCATCGTCCAATTGGCTTTTTAGGCAGCATAGGGCCGTCATTCCATAATATTCTAAGCTATAAAAAGCAGGAAAGGTTATATTAATAATCCTACGATCAGTAAATGACAACAATCAGCGAGGTATTACCAGTGACCCGGCTTATAAGATCGCTGCGACTGCACACCCTGTCTAACCCAACCTTAATACTCCTGTTCTTTATAGCATTTGCCCTATGGCCACACCAGGCCCACGCGCAATTTACAACCCAACCCATCATCATCATGGGGAAGGGGAGTGGCAAATGCATCAACATTCGGGGTGCGTTCAACTCCGACAATACTGCAGTTATACAGTACACATGCGAAGGAGCCTCCAACTCACATTTTACTTTGGACCCGGTCGGCGACGGTTTTATGATCCGAGCAGCTCACAGTGACAAATGTTTGAATGTTTCCGGCGCCAATGCGAAACGAGGGGCTAAAGTCATACAGTGGCCCTGCAACGGAAAAACAAACGAGATCTGGGCCCTTGAGAAGCGAGGGGATTTTTATCGCCTTCGGGCCAAACACAGTGGTCTTTGCCTCAATGTCCCAGGCGACAAACACGATAACAATCGACAGTTCATTCAGTGGGACTGCTCCGATGATGAAAATGAACTGTTTAGCTTTGGATCCGGATTTGTCCCGGCCGATCAGGGCATACGTTTGGTATCCCATCAAAGTCAGAAGTGCCTGGCGGTCGCCGACAGCTCTACAAGCCCGGGAACACGCGGAATCCAATTAACATGCAAACATCCTGATGCTATCGACAGTGCGAGTCAGGTTTTTAAAATAGTCCGTTCGATTGACGATACTTATGCACTTATCGCAAGCCACTCCAGCCAATGTCTGACTGTCGAAAAAAGCTCGTCGGTTCTTAATGCCAAGATAATCCAGGCGCGATGTGACGGCAATTCCGGACAACAGTGGAAAATCCTCCGTCTTACCGATGGGTTTCAGCTTGCGAATAAAAAAAGCACACTCTGTTTGGATAGCGATGGAAGCCCGGATGCCGAGGGTGTGGGCCTCGTGCAGAGACCGTGTGTGAAGGAGGCGCGGCAATCGTTTGCGATCCTATACAGAAATCGAGGAACGTGGTCGCCCCTGATAGGAGTACCGCTCGTTCCCGTTGCAGCGGCTACCTTACCCAATTCCAAAATAATGCTCTGGGCCTCCTACGATTCGTCTTCTTTTGGAGGCGATCACGGAAGCACAGAGACAGCGACCTTTGATCCCGCGACCAATTCCACCCTCCGCTACAAAGTTGCTAACACCGGTCACGATATGTTTTGTCCTGGCTCTACGATGCTGGCCGACGGGCGCCTTTTAGTTAACGGTGGCGTGAGCGCTTCCAAAACAACGGTCTACAACTATAGCGACAATTCTTGGTCCAAATCAGGAGAAATGAATTCGGCCCGCGGCTATAATGCAACCACTACTTTGGATGACGGGAAGGCTTTTACGATGGGCGGTTCCTGGAGTGGGCACGCGGGAGGCAAGGACGGGGAAGTTTGGGATCCTGCCACCAACACCTGGACCAAACTCACAGGCATTCCTGCTGACCGCATCGTTGGGCTTGACCCGCAGGGCGTTTATCGTGGCGATAATCATGCGTGGCTATTCGGAGTAGGAGCAGGCCGTGTTTTTCACGCAGGACCGAGTCCTCAGATGAATTGGTTTGGAACCAAGGAAAGTGGAGACTTCACAACGGCAGGTAATCGATTAGACGATGGATATAGCATAAACGGCAATGCAGCGATGTTCGATATAGGACGCATTCTAAAAGTGGGTGGTGCCGCAGCTTATCAGCATCAAAATGCCAAGGCGACAGCCTACATCATCGATATCAATCAGGGGCTCGATGTTCAAAGCATTTCACCCATGGCTTTCGCCCGAGCCTTTTCAAACAGCGTGATTCTGCCCGATGGACGCGTAATGATCCTGGGTGGTCAATCGTATCCCGTCCCATTTTCTGATGCGACGGCTGTCCTCACGCCCGAACTCTTCGACCCGAAATCTAATACCTTTTCTCTGCTCACCCCCATGGATGTCCCGCGTACCTATCATAGTATCGCGCTCCTTCTGCCTGATGCCCGCGTGATAGTCGCAGGCGGAGGCTTATGCGGAAAAGACTGCGAAAACAACCACCCGAATGTACAAATTTACTCACCTGATTATCTGACTCAACCAAACGGACAAGCGGCTGCAAGACCGACGATCAACGACGCTCCTGCTGAGATCACCTACAACACCGATATCTCTGTGGATACCGATCGAGCGGTAACAGCGTTTTCCCTGGTTCGCCTGTCTTCAACGACCCACACGGTAAACAATGATCAGCGCCGCATTCCTCTCCTGATCTCAACGCAAAAGGGGACGTCGTATAACCTTCGTTCGCCGGCCAACTCCGGTGTTGCGATACCAGGCTTTTATATGCTTTTTGCATTGACCGGTGACGGTGTTCCAAGTGTCGCCAAAATTGTGAAAGTGAAATGAAGATTCATCGACATAGCTTTTTAGTGTTTGTCTTGCTGGCGTTACTCGTTCCAGACGGCCTCATTCATGCGGATGTATCAACAAAGGAAGCGCAAAGCAAAAGCGGGCGCTATAAGGTGAAGCTTGTCAGCCAAACACCAATACCTCTTAACGAATACCAAAGCTGGACTCTTCAAGTTGAGCGAAGCGATCACAAACGCGTGGTGCTTCGCGATCTCCTGATGGATGGGGGAATGCCGGCGCATGGCCACGATCTACCGAGCACGCCCAAAATCGTTTGGCAGGATCATCCGGGACGATATGGCATTAACGGGCTCTTGTTTAGTATGCCGGGAAACTGGGATCTTCAGTTTCTTTTGGTAGACAGTGAAGGCACCGATCTGGCTACTTTTTCAATAGCAGCGGGTGAAGCTACGCCTCGTTTATCGACTCGCCCTGATGAAGTGCTTACGCCTGAGGAGAAAATGGTCTTGAAAGGCCTAGTTTTAGTTGAAAAACCGATGCTTCCAAAGAGCACGGGGAATGAAGTCGCCGATAACGCTGAGGCTATAGAGCTCGGACACAAGCTTTTTTTTGATTCTAACCTCAGTCCAAATCACCTGGCCTGCAGCAACTGCCACGATCCAAAGTTCTACTTCACCGACCAGAAAACGACCGCTTCGGGTTATCACCAAACGACTCTTCTTCGGAACACGCCCACGATCGTAGGATCAGCGTATTCCCATTGGTTCTTCTGGGATGGTCGGCGCGACTCTCTTTGGTCTCAAGCTCTGGTTCCTCTCGAATCGGCAGCGGAGATGGGTGGCAACCGGCTTGCTTTGGTCCGCTATGTGACCACACATGCGCGATACAGCCAAGCTTACAAAACCCTCTTTGGGGCTCTCCCTGCCCTACCGCTGGTGCCAGCCAATGCCAGCCCAATAGGGAATAAAGTTGTCCAAAAATCGTGGGAATCACTTTCGCAAGAGACACAAAATATAATCAACGACGCCTTCACAAACATCGGAAAAGTCTTCGAGGCTTATGAGCGTCGACTCAATCCTGGGCAGAGTTCTTTTGATAAATTTGTGGAAGACTTAGATGCAGGGAAGGGTCTGCCAGCGACTGTGAGCCGCGAAGCAATAGCGGGCATGAAAATCTTCATTTCCAGTGAAGCCCAGTGTACTCGTTGTCATAACGGGCCTATGTTTACCAACGGGTCCTTTCAGAACGTCGGCACATCGGAGTTGAACGGCGCACGGGCCGACTTTGGTCGGGCCATCGGAGTGAAAGCTTTATTTGCGACGGAATTTAATTGTTTGGGCCCCTATAACGGAGATCCCGCGAAGTCCTGTCCCGACTTGGTTTATTTAAACCGGCATGAGGAAGAGGGCCGTTGGGTGGGAGCCTATAAAGTGCCAAGCTTGAGGAACGTTTTGAAAACGGCACCCTATATGCATGATGGACGATTCCGCAACTTAGCTCAGGTCATACAGCATTATCGCGATCCAGGCCAAACGAAGGAGCAAATGCTGGACTTTCGACCTGTCGCGGACTTGTCCCCGACTCACATCAAAGCCCTTATCGCCTTTCTCAAAACGCTAAATTCTCCGATTGATGCCGATGCCCGGCTCCTTCGGCCCTGAAAAAGACACCTTTTCTCATAATTCCAATAGCTTAACTTGATAGCTAGGCATTCAGATCCGAAATCCCGGGAAAAAACGGTCAATTTGACCTATTTACGGCAAGGCCTGCTCATCGTGCTCAAAGTTTTGCTCATAATGATTCTATTCCTGCGCATCTAGAGGCTTAAATCCCCTATAACTGGCCGGCCGACACTAGATCTCAGCAGTCAAGGCTGTTAGAAGTTCGCTTACCAACGGCCCTCGGACTGCAAACCCACCGAGGCTTTTAAGGAAATCAAACATGAAAAACCTCGTCGCTGCTGTCCTTCTTTCCCTCGCTGTGTCTACGACTGCCACTTCCTTTGCTGCCGAAGCTGCTGCTCCTGGCGCAATCACCTGCCTCCTCGGTATGGCAGACAACGTCGACGCTCAGCTGATCTTAACCAGCACAGACGATACATTTTCGATCAAACAACCCTCTTCCGATCACCACGCGATCGAAACAGTTTACGAAAAATCCCCTATAGATCTTTTGATGGCCCCCATTGAAGCACCCTTTCTTGAGTGCAAACAAGAGCACGTTGAAATCAAAGTCTGGGACAAAGTTGTTCTGGTTAACGGCCAATACTACCGCATCGACAACGCGACTGTGACCAACGAAAATTGATTCGAGGCGCGGTTTTCTAAAATAGCCCCGTACGTGAAAAGTGCAGCGATCCTTTCCGGTTTCGCTGCACTTTTTTGCTTTGAATTGACTCGATCAAAAGCCGTCTTTGTCTTTTTCCCAGTTTTGCCACCAGGGCCCAGGACCTAATTCAAATTCCTTATCGAGTCCGAGTCGTTTGCAGACTTCCGCGGACGTTTCCATTTTTGAGCCGAACAGCCTGCCGAATGGATTCCAGCCTTTACGGAGCGTATCGATAATATGAATAGGCGTTAAGTCACACGCGGCTTTTCCCATTACGCTGTTACCCCAGTGACCCCGGTATTGCGCCCAACCTTCGTTTTCATTCACGCGCACCAAATTATCCCATGTGAACCAAGGAATTCCGCCGGTCGCTTCATCGATGAGTTTGTCGCCCGTCGGTATTTTCTGATAGGTAACATTTGCGGGTTTTTCATAAAACCCGTGGGACCCACGCGCGGAATACATGACCGCATGCTCACCTTCAAACTTGATTTTGCTCATGTCTGAGATTGTGTAGCGATCCTCGTGGGCACCTAAGCGAATGGCGACGACCTTGTCGTCCTTAACGCGAATCGTGAAGGACTCCCAGTCCCCTACATGGTTGCCCATCATCACGCGTTTGATCAGGCACATATCAAAGGGCGCGAGACTGTAACAAACATTTTTGCCTTCGTTCCAAGCGAAGAACGGCATGTATTGAATGTTATAGGTATTGTTGCCAGCATCATGGATGGAGTAAAGCATAGGGGCCGTGCCCTTGCGTGGGTCCGATCCAGCCATCCAATCTTGGGGGATATTGGGCCCTACCAAGGGCTCTCGGGTGGCGACGTAATAATTATCCGGATTCCAGGGTAACGACCCGCCGCGTAAAACACTATCCAGGACTTCTCTGCCATCAAGGATAATGTGTGTATGTATCGCAAATTCTTCGATACTGATCGGGAAGAATTTTTCGTCTCTATGGAACTGAATCTGCGGAGCAAACCGCTTTGCCAGCGCCGTGAGTCTTTCGTCGGCATCACTTTCGGCACTGCTGACTGTCGAATCAGCGAGGCGCCCTGAAGTACTTTTGCATGATGTAGCAAGGAGAGGAATGGAGAAAGCGAGAGCATAAAGAAAAGGAATTTTAATCATTCGATCGTTTTCCCAATTTAGGCATCGGTCCGTTTCCCCTATAATAATTCATTACGCTAGGCAAAATACGCAGTAGCTCCGACCCAAGTCAAGATCGCACGACTGGTTTGCTGCGGCCGAAAAAGAGCATGATTCTTGCTTAGGTATTTGTGAGCCAGTGAAGGTTCATAGAGGACAAACAAAATGAAACACACTATCCCCCTACTCGTCCTGCTCGTTCTGAGCTCCTCAACAGCCGCTCAATCAGCCCAAACCCCAACTGAGCCCAAAGTAAGGGCCTGGTTCGGAAATGATTCCAAAACGGCCCCTAAGCCGTCTAAAGGCAAAATAAATCACTGTATCCCTACGGTCGCCATAGCGCCTGGCAGCACAGATACAGTCGTGGCGTCCAAAAATTGCCCGCCTTCTAATCAAGGTAAAGCCCCGGGAAGTTTATCAGGGCGATAATCGTCCTCGGGGCTTGTTACTCTTTGATTTAATTGGAACCTGCGAGAACACTCACAGGGTAGGAAACATAGCCAGGGTATGCAGGCGATAAAACACCGCCGACCGGACTCCCTAAACAGCGAGCTGTTCCGTCAGCAAGCGGGATGCAGGTGACTTCGTTGCCTGCGGATACAAATCGGTCGCTTGGAGTAAGTCCCATCCAACCCAAATTCAAAGCGGTAAGCGGACCCGGTTGTTCAAGTGTTCCGAGCTGCTCGCTGGCATTATTTCCCCAGCAGGACACTATTCCATCAGCGAGTGTCGCGCAGCTGAACGAACTACCCAGAGCAATATTTCGTGCATTTGTGATACCCGAGACTTTGACGGGCGCAGTCTGGTTGCTGGTCTGGCCATTGCCAAGTCGCATTTCGTTTCCAAGCCCCCAGCAACTTACACTTGAGTCAAGCAGAACAGCACAGGTATGATCATAGCCAGACGAGATTGAAACCGCTCCTACCAATACTGGCGATGCCACGCTCGCCGTGAAGCGACTGATCGTTGTTCCGTCACCCAATTGCCCGCTGGTGTTGTTCCCCCAACATTTAACCTTGCCGTCCGCATCGTAAATCGCACAGCCAAACAATGTTCCAAGAGAAAGCGCGGTCGCATTCGAGATACCTATAACTTGAACTGGTATTGCAGTTGTTGACGTCGTGCCATTACCGAGTTGACCGTAGTCGTTAACACCCCAGCACCAGACAGCGCCGCCGAAGATCGCACAGCTATGGTTGAATCCTGTCGCAACAAACGCTGCCGGCCCGAGGTTCGCTCCGACTTGAATTGGAACCATTTGCGATTGGATAACGGGGTCAACACCGGCTTGTCCACCTTCATCGCGGCCCCAGCACCTCACGCTTCCATCGAGGTCACTCAATGCACAAGCGTGATATTGGCCTGATGCCAGCTGTTTCACTTGAGTGAGACCAGTTACAATTTGTGGAGTCGGCGACGCAACCAAACTATTATTTCCTAACTGGCCATACTCAGAACGGCCCCAGCACTCGACAGTGCCATTCATCATAAGGCCGCAGGCGTGGAACGCTCCGCTCTTTATGTATTTGAATCCTTTAGCTGTTGTATCAACCGGATTGATAGCCACCGGTGTGGGACGGCGGTTTGCAGCGCCAATTCCGAGTTGACCAATCGAGTTTGTTCCCCAGCATTTTACGCCCGGGCCGACCACAACACAGCTCGCCTGTTCGCCGGCCGAGACCTGAGACGGAGTTGCTCCAAAAAACCCTGGTATTACGGTCGGTGACAAATTCCTTAAGGTCGAAAGATTACCGATCGTACCGTTGACGTTCTGACCCCAGCATTTTACTTCATTGATCGATGTTATAACACAAGTATGGGTCGGACCAGCCGCGATCGAAGTAACACCAGTAAGCCCCGTAATGACAGTTGGCACGGCTCGAATTCCCAAAGTTCCATCACCAATCTGGCCTTCAGAGTTAAATCCCCAGCATTTTACAGCCCCTGACGAGACGCCACACGTGTGCGCGCCACCTATTGCGATATCTGTGAATAGAGTCGACGTTATGATTTGAGGTCCGGTATACGAGGTAAACGTACCCAAACCCAGTTCGCCTTGCGTATTCGCACCCCAGCAGCGCGTGGAGCTTGAACCTATCGCACACGCATGGCCAGCACCGGCTGCAATCTTTTGGACGCTCGAGACGCCGCTCAATATTTGTGGACTCAATACTGAGGCTGCAGCAGTTACACCCAGTTGGCCTTTATCGTTAAGGCCCCAGCAGTAAACTTGTCGAGCTGCAGTTCCAACAACCGCACAGGTAAATTCATTACCGGCAGCAAGGTCGACGACAATATCCGCTGTAGTAATAGTAGTCGGACTTAAACGATCGACTGCTGTCCCATCACCCAAGGCTCCATGGGTACCAGAACCCCAGCAATTTACGCTACCGCTCAGCAAACGCGCACAGGTATGACGATCGCCAAGAGCGACGTCGGCAACAGGGGCTATCGCGACAGTTACAGGGCTGCTTCGGGCCAAACGCGTTCCATCGCCGAGTTGACCATAAGCGTTTTCGCCCCAGCATTTCAGTGTGCCATCGTTCATGACAGCACAGGAATGATGAAGACCCGAGCGTACGTACTGAACGTTGCCCAATTTGTTGGTTGTCAGGACTTTCACAATAGGACTTTTGTTGCCGAGTTTATCGTAAGCACGAACGGCATATTCGTAAACAGTACCCGCCGTCATTCCCGTTATTTTTTTGTCCCAGATCATAGGCCCGACCGTAAAGGTCACGGTAAAATTGGTCAAACATGTCCCAACGATAGCCGATTGACAAATCTCGTAAAAAACATCGCTTGGGGCAAAAACATTATCGTGAGCCGGTGTCCAGTAGATCCAGGCTTCGGTTTCGTTGGGCTGACTTACAAGGGCGTTGATACCTGTGAAATCCGGACCTGTATGATCCCAGATAAAACCGAAACTCTGCGTAGTTGTTTGACCGTCCGGGCTCGTAGCCGTGACCTGCACTTTATAATGACCATCGACAGTCGCCGAAATATTTGTCGTGGAGGCAGCCGATGCCGTAAAAAAAAGGCTTGAGGGGCCTTCCACTTGCGACCATAGAAAACTCGAGGCATTGGTTGAGTTCGCAGCGACGGTGAAGGAGGTGTTGATAACCCCACGATCAGGAAGAGGGGCGAGTGTCGGTGCGAGGGCCGCAACTCCTGTGGGAACGGCTTCGATTGAGACGGGGTCAGACCAGCCCGAAATGGAAAGGCGTGATTGGGAATCGAAACAGCGAAAACGCCCGACTAGGGTAAATGCCGTGAGTTTTTGCAGCTTGACCGTCGCTTGAGTTACGACGCCCGTAGCAAGGGATATGCCTGTTAGGTCGGTTAGAGATTCAAACAAGGTTGCGCTGCATCCAGTAACGGCAAACGTTGGTTTTGCAGAAAGTTGAACCGAGCGAGTTGTGCTATCGTAGGTTAAGACAGGTTTGGGCCAAACCAACTCGGGGATACTTTGTGTGGCGATAATCGTTGATTCTTTCACAACACCCGCAGTCGTCATTACCTGCGTGTTAGCTTTGTTGACAATAGCGACTTCGGACACGACCGGAGGCGCAACCTCCGCTGCCAAAACTTCCCGGCTCAAAGTCACGACCCAATAGATCCCGAAATAGCCATCAAGCTGGATAGTGTCCTGTTTTGCAGTTGTATCATAAGCAAATTTAGTCGACACACCGTCGACGATTTTCAGGCCTGCAACCAGCTGGTTGGTCGCAGGATCAAGATATTTGTAATAGACGGCATAAGCAGGTGCAGCTGCCCCCAGGCGCAAACCTGCGCTTGTTGGCAAGGGTAGGCTGATCGTCAAGGGTTTGTTAAGCACAGCATTTTCGGATGGCCGAACAATTACGCCGTTACCAGCGCCTGTAACGGAGACATTCCCGACTAGCTGGACTTCGCTGGCAATATTGGAATTCGCGAAGTCAGCGCCCTGTTCGATAACGATGCTCGTCGATATATTCAGGGAACCAGGCGGGAGCGTAACGCTTGTTCCTTTCAGTGCATTTGTATCGGATACTCCCACACGGAGAGCGGTGGTTGAACCGGCATCGACCTGAGTGATACTCTTAGTCGTTGACACATCCGTTGAGCCGGTGGAATCCCGAGAGGTACTACCAGTTGACCCGATCGGGGTATTAAAACAAGCCGTAAGGTTGGCGAATATCGCCAGAGCTAACAGACTTCTAAACATGGCAACCACCTCTGCTGAAAGACAAGTCAGACTTCAGCTTTTGCTATCGGCAGCTTACCCAAGATATTAATAGGGCATAATAAGTCTATGAAATCCCGGTTGTTATACCGCAAAAAATAGGTTGTTTTTTCTTGCACAAAACCTTTGGATCAAAAACAGCAACTTTGTTGCCTCTCAATTCTTACCGAAAGGCAGAAAGATTCCTCTACCGTTCGAAGTCAAGGAGCGGGAGTGGCAGATACGAAAGTTGCTCAGGATTCAAAACGGCAATGGTCAAAGTACGAATCAAAACCTGAACTTTGGTCAGGGCAATTGCATCCGTAATTTCGCTGTTCTGATTGACTTTGGATTTGATAAAAGAAATGACGAGCTGACACTCCGGAGCAATTTTGGACTCAAGAATAAGAAGCGTACCCAAGAGCGATTGGTGAGCAAGTTGTCCTGAAGTAGACGCTGTAATGAGAGCCACGGGTTTTTGCGAGAAATCCATCGAAGACACGGTCCAGTCGATCGCATTCTTTAACGTACCCGGCACACCAGCTGCATACTCCGGCGTGCATATTAATACGCCATCCGCTGCCGCCAGTGCCTTGCGAAAAGTCAGGACCTCAGGAGGCAAACGTTCGGGCAGCAAATCAGGATCAAACTGGGGAATGTTTTTTACGTTTTCGGCGACCGTTAGATCAAAGCGATCACGTCCCAACAGAGCGATCGCTTGAATCAGCTGCAGATTGGACGATTGGCTTCGCGTACTTCCGGAGATGGCCAGGATCTTGGGTCTATGTGACAAATCACACCTCATCTTGATCAAGAAGCCCTTTCTATACACATTCGGGCTGCTTTATCAGCTCGACCATTTTGGGCCCGGGGAATCCACTCTATCGCCCATTCATCAAATTCAGCAAGCCGCGTTTTTGCTATTTCGTTCAGCAGGACGAGACTTGCCTTCCGCACTGCTTTTCGGCCTGTCAGATGATCAATCACATTACGGCTATCGCCCCGAATAGCGATACGAGATATTCCCGCGGCGAGCGCTCCCTCGAGGCCGCAGATGAGTCCTTGATACTCCGCAGAGTCAGAATCAGATCGAGGTAAAAATACGGTCATGATGGTGGGAGCATGCAGTCCGTCGCTGTCCACGAGCACTGCCGCCCCGGCCGATGGTCCGGGGCCTCCACGGCGACCTTTGTCAAAAGAGCTTCCGTCGAAATACAAATCCCAAACTTTATCCATTTTTCAGCCTCACGCAATCGATTCGCACGAAATTGATTTTGAGCACCCGATCATTATCATCGTAATATATTTGGCATAAATGAATACTTTAAAAAAGCCCTCAAGAAAGGAGGCGGATTATCCGATAAGCGTGCAACTACTGCTGATGCTCCATCTTAGAGGTTATTATGAATGTGACGCCGGTCGCGGGTTTTTTGGTCTGTGTTTCGATATTGGCCGCTTGTAACAAAAGTAGTTTTGCCGGGAGTTCCGGCGCTAAAGATGTTCCGGTCCCTATTCAACAACCCCAGACTCCACCCTCTGCGTTGCCAGCTATACCCGCTGCACCGGCAGTACGTGTGACACCGGCGGTGGTTGTCACTCCTTCAACGCTTCCCGAAAACAAACCAGATGTTCCGAGTAAAGTCGTTGAATTTGGGGCGACCGAAGTATTTCGCATAGGCGATGGTTATGCATCGGATACCAGCTCATGCGTGGGCCAGGTCAAGACCTATAAACTCAGCGGAACGACTTATCATTTTCAATTTGAAGTTCTTGAAGATGACACCTTAATCGACCTCACAATTGGCCGCATCTGTGGCGTTGATCAGATCGATAAGGATACTTTCGCCCTTATGAATGATACGACCTCAAAAATCACTCTAGCGGAACGCGCCCTGCCCAAACTCACGGATGCACAACAAGCAACCCCTTGGGCGCCCTATCCTACTTTTAAGCTGGCTAAAGGCCTCTATTCGGTCGTGATTATGTCTAAGAACATCTATGGCCACGCCAAGGTCCCAGGCGTTGCGCCTGACCCATCCAAAGACGAATATGATGATTTTTTGGTCGGGAATATCCTGCTTAAAACAACAAAGGCTATAAGATCTGTTAAAATATATACGGAGTAATGGTTTCTAATTTTAAAAAAGCTTGTCCCGGATGGGGCAAGCTTTTTTTCATTAAAGTCCCCGAACATCGTAGGGGACTTTGGAGCTGAAAAGCCCCAGTGTATTGTAGTTGTTCTGACCTGAGCAACGGACTGTCTGATCCGTATGCAAACTGCAAACGGTGTTCAAGCCCGCGTTCATCTTCGAAACATTGCTGAGAGTCGTAACAATCGCGGACGGGCGATTGACAAAGGTTCCATTCCCAAGCTGGCCGTAACTGTTTGAACCCCAACAGTTCACTGATCCATCGCTTAGGATCCAATATCATTTCGGCCCCAGCATTTGATAGTGCCACCAACAAGCAGGGCGCAGACATGATAGCCCCCGAGTACCACTGAAATCGCAGTCGAGATCCCTGATACTAACACTGGTGTTGATTTTGTGATATTCGTTCCATCACCCAGCTGACCATAAGTATTTGACCCCCAACAGGCAACTGTGCCGTCTGATAGAACAGCGCAAGCATTCGCATTTGAGGTCGCTATAGCAGCAACCGATCCCAAGGTGTTTTTATGTTTAATGATCGTATTGATATCACGGTTACCTAGACTGTCTTTGGCTCTGACGACAAACTCATAATAGGTCGCCACGCCAAGTCCTGAGACACCATAGTCGAGACGTCCCGGTGCCGTTGTGTAGGTGACATGGAAATTCGTGACACAATCATTGACTGTCGAACTCTGACAAATTTCATAAATGATATCAGCGGAGAGGGTATTCACGTCGGTCGCTGCAGACCAAAACAGCTGCGCTTTTATTTGACTCGTCAAAACCAGCATCAGACTGATACCATCAAAGGTCGGGGCTGTCGTATCCCAAATAAAAGTCAAATCATCACTCGCGGAATTACCGGCCGCATCAAAGACAGTCAAACGAACGATGTAAGAGCCATCAAGATTCGCAGAGATCGTCGTGTCCTCTGCATTTGAAGAGCCGAAGGCCAATGTCCCAGGACCGGAAACTTTGCTCCACGTATAGATGGATGCCTGGACCGAAGACTGTACTCCAGGCCAAGGACGCATTTTCGGATACTGTAGCTGTTGTCGGCACCGCTACGCGCGTGACCAAATCTGGTCCCACATTGACTACGGGCGCAACACTATCGAACCGAATGCTTGCGAGCGAGGAGGTCGGCGAATACGTTCGCACCCCCGGAGACGCCAAGGCATGCTGTCGAGCAATCGCTGTTTGAACAAAGCTTTGCGTTATAGGATGCAAGACGGGGCTCCGAACTTGCTGCCCAGGCGAGATGAATCAATGAGAAAGGGTAGCTACCCCAGAAAATCCAATGCTTGTAGGAGCGACTGGGGCAATTGCGAGGACTTATGAAGCACCAGATCGTAGGTGACGCCCGCAAACTTCGTGGCATTCGTGAGAGAAATAAGGAAAGAACCGTCTGTGGTTAGAGTAATATCCTCGAATCCGGGAACTTAACGACCTGAGCCGTGAAGACTTGGAGTTGACTGCATGCAGTGGAAATGGAGAGGGAGAGAGAAACGACGAGGAATAGCAATGCTGTGAGCACAGCATCCGAACCCCAATGATTTTTCCCCGAACGAAACATTTGTTAATCTCCTTATCACTTAACCGACTGCTCGGTGGTTTGGTGAAGAAGATTAACAAATTTTTAATTAGTAATGTTATTAAAGCTTTAAAATCATCCTCCTGATTCCATCATCAGGAAGAAGGTCCTATTTTTTCTCAACTATTCGGTATTCAATACCGGTTACGTAATAAACGGTGAGGCCTTCAAAACCTGAATGCGAATTGAGGTTGAGATACAAAGGCTTGCCGCTCGCGTCGGTTTTGAAAGTCAAAGGCACCTTTGTGCTTATGCTGTTAGCGACAAAGGCTCCGTCATTTGCAGTTTCCAGACCGTTATCGATACGGCCCATATAACTGTAATGATCACAGACCCAACGCTCATCAGCTGTAGAATCGCTGGGAGCTTTCGTACCGCAGTAGCCACTTGGATTGCGCAGCTCGATGCGGCGTCCTTGGGAATCAAGTGTCGAAGTCCGAAGCATTGCGTTTGAATTCTCATCAACCGCAGCAAGCGTCAGCGCGACTGCTGGACTTCCGCCGTCGGAGAACATGCTTTTTAAAGCCTCTTTGTCTTCATCACTCATAGCTGTTAAACGATCGCGAAGGAAGACATCAAGTTCGGCGGCAATACGGATATTAAGAGCATCACCTGTAGGGGCACCTTTATCCAAACTAGCAAGAACGTTTGTGTAACGGGCTTGCAGCGCCTTGAGTAATGCATCTTTGTAAGCTTTGGTATTGCTGGGCGAAACTGTTACCCCTTTGCTAAGCAAAGCGGTTTCATCAGCAGTAAGAGTGTCATATTCTTTTGCTTCGATTTTGGTCAATTCATCTTCGCTGATGAGAAACTTCGCAGGAATACCGTCATAACCTTTGGACGGCTGAGCCGGAGCATTGGGTTTGCCTGCTGCGCCCGGGACACTGACAGTCCATGGATTTTGCGAAGCTAGAAGACCAAAGCTATTGGAGTTCGCGCTGCCGCCCGTTCCGAATTGATCAGCCGAAACATTCGTGACAAAATCAATTTTTGCGGTGATAAGATACGTTGTATTGGGCTTAAGTTTATCGGCGGCTGAGTTACCCACCACGATGTGCATGTTCACATCAGTATCGTCGGAGCGATTGTGATAAGCGATGACTTCACCACTCGTTTTAGCATCGAGACGATCGTATATTTGAGTCAATTGATAAAGGTCACTCTCCTTAAGAGGCGAGCTCAGTTCATTGACCATTCGTTCGGGTAGAGTTGCACCAGGGACCTTGGACAGATCGATGCCATTGATGTTTTGGTTAGCAGGGAGATCGGCAAAGGAAAAATCGATGCCGACTTTTTGGAAGGAATTTTCAGGCTTGCCGGCAAAATCAAATCGCTTTGAAATCGCTCCAGCCGCGTGGAGATGAGTCGAACCAAAAACCAAGGTAAACAGGGCAGGAAGAGAGATGAGTTTATTCATAGCAGCGTCCTTGTTTTGAGCGCCAAAGCAGATTGGCTAGCGCGGTTCTAAACCGTCTGCCCTGCGCTGTCAACAGCTATGTCTAATTGACTCGTAACTTTTAATTCGCCTTGCTCACGAAACTTGACGGGTCAGCAAAAAATTCTAACATATCAATTATATAAGGCAATCGGATCGAGTCGACCTCATTATAGATCTCATGCCGGGCACCGGTCCTTATCTTGAGTTTGCAGGTCTTGATTACTCCACAAAAGGACTCATCGCCCCGAAGTTCGACCCAGCGATCCAGGCTAGGGTCAGCAGCATTAAGAAAGACCGGAACCGTAACGCGCGTGGCATTCGCTGGCTTTACGACATCCGTCGTGAGTCTGATAAGCGCATGAACATGTTCGGTCGTTGATCCCGATCGAAAGGCTCCATTTTGCATGGACCAGAACTTTGGTGTGGAATCAAAACGGAGCTTAGACGAATGATCGGTATTTTTGCCGAATATAAAATCTTCGGCCGCGAAGTCTTTTTGATTGAGACCATATTTCTCAGGACCGGCAAGAACCATAGCCTTACTCACGAAGTTCGCAGCCCAGTACGGGAGACCAAGCGTTTTGTTTCTGAGCATTGGCGAACTTAGAAACACAGCATCTGCGAGATTTGGGACCATCTCAAGAGCTCTAGCACAAACTCCGCCGCCCATGGAATGGCAGTAAAGATAGGTCTTGAGTGCCGGATTTTTCACCATCGTCATGAAGGTCTTCATGTCGTCGATATATCGTTCATAAACATCGACGTGAACACGGCCATACTTCGAATTCTTATAGAATGTCTTGCCGCCGATTTTTCGGGTTTGGAACTGCTTACATTCCGTGGCCATGGCATCAAGGTTCTCTTTATCCGAAAGGAGGAGATTTTCGGAACACCCGTGACCGATTTGGGAATATGTGTTCACCGTATAACCGTTTTTCCAGAGGGTATAAACGAGTTCGCCGAACGATCGATCGCTCTGGGTGTAGCCATGAACGATTACGATCGAGGCTTTGGCGTTATCATGCTCGTAGAGGGCATATTCAAGTTTTCGTTTGCCAACGCCTTCGAAGTAGCCTTTCCGGCCATTAGCCATAAAAGGGAGAATTTCGCTGTCGAGAACTTTATTGTAGTCTGAATCCTTAATAATGTACGGTCCAGATGCTTCAGTAGGTATGGCCGTTGTCTGCGCACTGGAATCCGGCGTGCCGTCAGTTTTAATTTCCGAAGAATTAGCAGCTGTTCGACAAGCTGAAACGCCAAGTGCAAGCGCAAGTGCAAGTGCAAGCAATGAGCTGGGAATCATCGTTTTCATAAGTCACCTTTATCGATCGTAAATCCCTTATTTGTACCAATAAGGATAACATAAGACGGATGGACGGTAACAAGAAATTGCCGCTTGATTCAGTCCTCGGCGTATGGAAATTCCATAGTAAGCCCACTTGCTTCAGCTAGAATATCTACCTCATACGGCTTTATCAGAGGTGCGAGATAAAGCGGATCCTTCGTGTCGAGCACAAGCATCATCTTGTGACCGGCAGGAACCTGATACCCGTTTGTGCCAAGCTCGAACGTATAGGACTGCATTGAGGTTTTGGCCTCATGAACCGTGATCGCCCCGTAAGTCATCAAAGAGGCAAACTGAGACGAATCAACATCATAGAGATAGGCTACGATTTGCACAGGCGTTTCGTGGCCCGGTAAAGCGATTGTAAGCCGAGGGGCGCCAATGATCGAGATTTTGTGGGTAAGGACATCAGTCTGAAAAACTGCTGCAACCATTTTATTTAACGCCGGTACATAAACGCGAGGTGGCGCTTCGCCATAAACAGTGGTGAGGTCATTGAGCAGTATCTTTCCCGTAGTCGCGTTTGAATCGACATTGCCCGCCAGGCTAATAACGGGAGCGAGATAACCACCAACGTCCTTATTTAGAGTCGTATTAAGGGGTTTAAAAGTGAGGTCCTGGCGTTTCACATCAGCGAATTCAGAAAAACGAACATCGCGTGTCCGGGTATGATAGTTGACCCCGTACGGTACAGGCGAATTCGAGTCGACCAGATAATGATCCAGCCACGCATAAACCTTCGTCCACACTTCTGCTTTGCGTCCAAACAAACCGGGAATTGCGGAACCGGCGTGAACGCCATCGTCGATATAAAAATATTTTGGTCCAGTAAGTTTTGTGTAAAACTCTTCCATCTGGAGCGGTGGAAATAGTTCATCCTGATGACTGTTAGCAACGAAAATGGGGACCTGACGCGCGTTCAGTTGATCGGTATAATTCACAGGCGAACGGACGTAAGCCCATTCTTTCATACTGTCCATGTTTGTATTGGTTCGGAGGTCGTTTGTTATTTGGTAAAGTTCGGGGTCAAGACGTCCAGTGATCTCGCCCGATTTAACCAAAACTTTCAGCCAAGCGTTATGGAGAGTTTCTTCGGAGTACAGCGACTTCATAACATCGCCCCAGCAATTCATGGCGACCGCTGTTTTCACCCGAGGGTCTTGAGCCGCGGCGAGTAGGGAGATACCTCCACCGTAGGAAATTCCCGCCAGTGCGATATTCTGCATGTCGGCGGGAGTATTCGACTGGACCCAGTCTATCAATATTTTAATATCACCGATCTCATTCGGTCCACCAATTCCAATATTGCCCTGCGACAGGAAAAAACCACGGGTTTGATAGCTTAGAACGATATAGCCCTTCGATGCCAGGATACGGGCGGGAATTTCATACTCCCATTGCGTGACTATCCAGGAGTTTCCGAAAATAACGACAGGATGCACTTTCCCCGGCGCATCGCCTGTCGGAAAATAGAGACGGGCCTTGAGAAGCAAATCATCGCTGGTTCGAATATCAACGTTTTTCGTTCGATAATTCCAGCTGAAAATCGACCGCACACCCTCAGCATGGAGATGAGGAGCTAGGCCGGTTAACCCTAAGATAACCCCCGTAATCAAGGCGAATAATCTTGTTCTAAGCATGAATGGCTCCCAGAAAACGTCTTAAAAGTGCGGATAGGTTGTAACCAGCTCATAGCCGGCTCCCTAAGGTCTTAACGATAAATAAAGGGTGTGAAAGTTTAGAATTAAGAAATGAGTCGGAATGGAGCATGTAGCAGGTTTCTTGAGTGCGGATTTCTTTGGGACATCTTCAAAAAAATGGCGTTTGGAAGACCAAACGCCATTTTTCTTGCAACTGGAAAACAAGGAATCAGTAACCTTGAGGACGTGCGAAGAGCGAGGTCGGAATGTATTCTGAATAATTCGTGTAAGGCTTCTGCCAAGCGAGTTCCAAAGCTATTTGATACTTTGGTCCTTGGATGTAACTAACGTGGAAGGAATGGTAACCAGCAGTGAGGGAAACGCTGCCGCTTCGCTCTTGGTGACTGTGGATACCATCATTATTGACTACGAGATTATTGTCGATCCACAGTATGCTGCCGTCGTCGGAATTAAGGAAAAACTTATATGTTCCATCGGCTGGAATATTGACCGACCAGCGAATATCGAGTCCAAACCATTCCAAAAGGTTGGAAACGCCTGGAAAACCTTCTTTAAAGTTACGGTTGGTAACATCGAGCTGATTTAAACAGACATCGCGCTCTTTATAGAGAGTGCTGAAGTTGGGGATACTTCGTGACTGCGATGGAATTTTGTAAACACTCGCGACGAGCTTACGATCTGAGTAAGCCCCACAGTCTACAAAAACTGGGCCTGGCGCTGGAGTGTAAGTTGGAGCCCCATAAGTCGGTGGAGCGTAGAGGGGTGCTGCAGGCGCCGTATATCCGTAAGCAACGGGAGCTGAGTAAGGAGCATACGCCGATGTATCGTAACTGTACGAACCGTCTGTTTGAACAGTAGCGACCGGGTAGGCAACCTGGTTAGCCTGGTAGGTACCAGCCGTATTCACGTGTGTTCCGTCAGCGTTTGTAATGACGGTACTCGTAGTGCCGTTTGGATTCGTTGTAACGGTGGTGGTGGTACCGTTAGCATTTTTCGTGACGACAGTCGAAGATTTCGAAACCGTACCATCAGCTTTCGTAACGGTGGTCGTTGTCGCTCCGTTGATAGCTGTAACGACGACAGTCGATGTTCCGTCAGTAGATCGAGTAGTGGTCGTCGTCGTACCATCGTTTTTTGCGATGCTTGTCGTTACGACGCCATCTTTTCGAGTCGAAACCGTCGTTACAGTTCCATCAATCGCTCGTTTTACAACCGTGATTGTTCCGTCAGCGGCCGTCGTGGTCGTTGATGTTGAACCGTCCGAAGCTGTAGCAGTCGTCGCCGGCTTTAAGACAGTAGCGGTTGTTGTCGTTGGAGTAATTACGGGTGTTGCGCTTTTCTTGGAACCGGTCGTTTTACAAGAGGCCGAAAGTCCAATAAGACCAACAGCGAGCAGTATCGATCGTTTATGCATAATGCCTCCTTGATTGTATCTGCCCAACCATGGTACTACGGCCGCCCTCACGAAACCAGCTTTCTGGCACGCGCGACATGAAATCTCTACACTCTACAAGTCAATATGGGTGATCATAGATCACACGCAATCACCAGAGCGGGGACTTGTTAATGACCGATGACTTAGAGAAAAATCTTCGTGCGCTGACGGGAGAAATCGTCAAAGGACGGCCCGGGCTCAGTGAAACGGAAAAAGACGAACTCATTCGGAGTCTGGGAGGCCCCTTGACGGTCGGCACTCTCTGCAAGGCAAAGACGACTCTACCTCTCGAGCGCATTCCCTTTCTCTACTCAAGTCTCGATCCGCAGAACGTAGCCGATGTTTTGGTCAATGACATGAAGGAGGCCTTGAAACGGGCCCTTTCACTCAAACTCGCCACGACACGAAAGGCCCCTTTAAAGAAAAAGTAGCGGCTTAAGTTTCCGATGGGATTACGTTTAATGGATTTATTTGAGATTTATCTAAAGGAAATCCAGAGAGCGACGGAAAATTTCCACGTCCTTAATGTTGGATTGACTCCGTGGGGAATCAGACATCTTAGTGAGAAAATCGCAGGGTATGCGTTGCAGGCCCGCTTAAAAAGGACAAACGTGATGACGGAGACCGGTAATAAAGAGAAAGCCAAACCGCTAGAGCCGATATGGATACCCTTAAACCGGCCTCAAGCTGATATCAGGCTCCTCATTGCTCATCACGCCGGAGGCTCAGCGGGGCCCTATTTTAAGCTCGCCAAGGCCCTCTCGCCACGCATTGAACCGGTTCTTATCGAATTGCCAGGTCGCGCGGCTCGTCATAATTTGCCTTTTTTTCAAGACCTAGGAGTTGCTGTCGCAGCCATCTCAAACGCTTTATCAACTTTACCTCCCAAACCAACAGCCCTTTTCGGCCATAGTATGGGCGGGATTATAGTCTACGAACTTAGCCGCATATTGAGTGCAGAGGGTCAGCACCTTCCACACCTTTTTCTTTCAGCTGTGAGACACCCCAGCTATTATCGAGGAACCGCACCTGCCGGACTCTTAACGGATGAATGGCTTCACGATCGCCTTCGCGGTCATGAGGGAACGCCGGCAGCGATACTGGAGAACAAGGCGATGATGGAAATATTCCTTCCCATCTATCGCGCCGATTACACCCTACTTGACGCCTATAGTCATGTTTCCCAGCCCAAACTCAAGGTAGCAGTAACTCTACTGGGCGGCATTTCAGACGCTGAAATCAGCGAAAAGCAACTGAGGCAATGGCAAATGGAATGTGATCGAAAGGTCGCCTTGGAAATGTTTGAGGGTGGGCACTTCTATGTCCATGCCCCGGAGAACATGAACCGTCTCGTTGATACGATACACCGAACTCTAGGCTTATAAAAAAGCGCGCGCTCTCTTAGAGGGAGTCGCACGCTCGTGGCAAAAGTCGTAACCCAAATTATTTCAGCGGGATGTGATAAGTGATTTCAACTTTGGAATCGATAATAGGCTCACTTCCAAACTTAAAGATGATCGTGTCACCTTCGATGGTATAGTCGGTCGCCTCAATAGGAGCCGCACCTGCTTTTTGGCCCGTGACAATCACACTATTTGCATTGGGCACAGATCCGAGTTTGAATCGATTGGTCAAAAGCTTCGCCATGCTTGTCGACATCTTTTCAAGGGTGTACTGGTAGCTTCCATCACAAATGCTACCGTAATTGATCTGACCATTCGCTTTGTAATCCGTTAGTCTCTGGTAAATCACGGCCCTGTTTGAAGCCTGACGGCAGACCTGAGCTGCAGGCCAGAATATGCCGTAGAATCCAGCGTTTACGCCGACTGTCCGGTTCATGGTTTTTTCTACATAATCGATAACATAGTGCTCATTAAAAGAATTCGCATGCGCACCCGTTTTGCAGCCGTATCCATTACTGCAGTTATCTTCGTCACTGACGATAAGGACGGCCACAGTTGAGTTGTCACGCACCCAAGGCGTCTCTGTGCAGCGCAGACCATTGTAAGCCTGTCTGATGCCTTCTTCATTATCACTCCCACTCGTACCGACCTGAATGGCTTTGGCGAACTTTGTTTCGACATCGCTGTCTGTCGATTTTATAAGGCTCAGCTGACAGGTGTCATTTTTAACAGTCGTAGTGACAACTCCGATCTGCCAATCAACATTATTGAGGTCTTTGAGCAGAGCGCCGATTTTTGTCGAGAGATTTTTCTGATCGTTAGCCATAGAGCCTGAGTTGTCCATAACGATCAGGATATCGAGGCGACCGGAAACGCTGGTCTGGACAAACGACTCAGTCTTCACCTGATAATCGACGGCCGGCTCAGGGGGAGCTTCGGGCGTCAGAGGTGTCGGCGGCGTCGGGACAGCGAGAGAGTCCTTTTTGGTTTCGACGGTTGATACTATAACTGCCGGTTTGGGCAAAGTATCAGGCGTTACCATGGCAGGCGAAGCCGGCGACGTTTTGCGCGGAGCGAGCGTGCGCGTATCTGCCTGACCATTGAAACTCGTTGTTTTGCAACCATTGAGTGTCGCGGCGACCAAAACTAAAGAAACCAAGCCGGAAAGAGTGCCTCTAGATCTAAAAAGCATCTCGACGCTCCTTTACTGATGAGAGGGATGAAGGTTCTCTATGATACCTCGAATGAAGGAGCGAGTGCACACTTTACCTCGATTTCGTATCGGCGAAAATCGCGACGAAGGTGCTCTAGGGAGGGGGGGCGGTCCATACACAGAAGCCTTGAGCGCCTTTGAAAATAAATATAATAGATGTGATAACACTCTGTGTTGTCTCCATAATGTTATTAATTTTACAATAACAGCCAAGCTCTGTTGCAATGTTTACGACGAGGAATACCCAAAAACAGCCGATAGAGTCCAGGTGAACAATCCGTTAAAGATGAGGCCTGTATGAAACTTGCCACTTTCAGCCCTTTGCTCGTTGCCACCCTGGCTCTGAGTCTAGCTCCCGGTTGTAAGAAACAGGCCGAGTCGGACGTGTCCGCACTTATTACAGTGACAACAACCTACGGCATCTCACGAAGCGACCTTGAAGCGTTTAAAGGTTCGACCATTCAGGACCGGAATCGTTTTAAGGCCGAAGTCGCAGCCCTCCAATTAGAGCAGGAAGCGAAATTCGGTTCCCTTGCCAAAACCAACCCTGCACTTTACTACAAAAAAGTTGGGATGCTGGATTGGGAAGACCTCAAGGCAAAGGCCGCTGCTGGCGAAATGAGCGGTAACGCTACGATAGAGGAAAGGGCGGCAATTCGTATGTTCACGAGTGATGCCTATACCGAGGGTAACCAAAGGCTCCGCTCACACGAAGCGATCAAAGCGGGTGGCGCACTCGGTATGGTCTATACGCTGGCCTCTGCCCTCAGTAAAAGCGAAACTGCGGACTGCACGTCGGTTCGGGGCCTGGCAATGACATCGACCACGCTTGCTGATATTCAAAAGACCGGTCGTATGGAAGAACTGGGATTTATGTCGACGACGCTCGGCCGCACCCTACCCGTAGCCTTTAGAAACCGACCTGTTACCTTGGTGATCCATTCCAAAAAATGTCATCTCATCAAAAAACTTTCGATGTATCCCTCGGAAAACGAAATTCTTTTCCCGCCCGGATCGGACTTCACCGTGTCTCAGGTCCAGACGATTGGCATAAAGGTGATAATGCACCTCGAACATGTCATTGATCCGACTTTCAAAAAAATCACATCAGGACCTAAGAAAAACATTTCCCGCGTCCTGACAGGGGTAAGAAACAACTATCCACCTCTGACCCAGGCTCGTGTTATCCCTCTCACCGATCTCAAACTCGGTTTGACGGCGGAATCCACGAGCGATGAAGAAGCCGTCGAATACGACGAAGAGCTCAATGTTCCGTCTCAAGACTGAGACTGCACTTATACCAAAGCCAAGCAAGGCGAATAGGAGACATTATGTTTCGTCAGTCACTGATCAGTTTAACGCTCGCAAGTGCCGTTGTTTTCGTATCTTGCGGCAAAGACAGCGCGACCAAAGGCCATTCCGCGAACTTGCCTCACGTAACACCGCCTGTGAAAGCCGCTATCCCGGCGAAGTTCCAAACAGCACTGTCTGGTTCCGATGTCCAAGGTATTGCCGATCGCTTTTTCAATGCTGACGGTGGCCCCTCCAATATCTATCAACTGCTCAAAAATATCGATGGATCGATCGATAGCATCAACAACTTCACGGGTAAGAGCGAAAAAGCCTGCGTAACGCAAGCCCCCGTTGCTTACACGATTCATCCAGCCGGTATCGAGGTCCCGATGTTTGCCCAGTGTTACCAGATTCTCGCAGCAGGAGCCGTTTCTCCTGTTGCAGGGTTTAATCAATACGGTGTGAAGGATGGCGTTACATACATCTACTCTAATAATGCCGGGAATCAATTTGCAGCAATTGTGGCTCCGATCACAGGAACAACGGATAAATATACTGTGAAGGCTTGGTTTACGGTGCCTCCGAGCGGCGCGCAATGGGATTCCGGAAGCTATGGCCTCATGAATCTCTCAGCAAATTCAGATACCAAAACGTTTGAGTTCACAGCTGCCGGCCTAGGTCTGGGTTACTGCGGCGCCCAGCTCAAATCCGACGCCACACATATCTATGCCTCGACATCGTCTGACATGAACACAAGCTGCAGCGCCCAAGCAAATGTCTGCGTGAATGCAGCCGATATCACCGGCGCTACAGATTGCAGCGATGCCGTTAAAGCTTTCGACCTGACCCCCATCGGCCGCTTGTCTTCGACTGGCATGACTTCGGTTCACGCGGCTTCTCTTTATCCTGCAACACCGAACGTCATGTTTGATGGAACGGCTGCGGATGCCACTCATTTCGGGCCTCTGACCTTCACCACGGGCGTTGGATCGATGGACTAATAATTGTCTAACAAAACGATACAAGATGCTTATGACGCCTAGACGCAAAACGGCCAACCTTGGATAGGTTGGCCGTTTTTGTTTTGCGGTATCCAGTATTTCTCGTAAGGATTAGCGGTTTACCGTATTCATATCAGCGTAACGCAGGCCGGCTGCTATCCCTGCCGGAAGCTTTTCGTCCAGCTGTTTGAGGTCTGCGGCCGACAGCTTGATAGCGAGGGCACCGAGATTTTCCAGAAGACGACTTTGTTTGCGCGTCCCTGGTATAGGAACTATGTCCTCGCCATGCGCCATGACCCAGGCTAAAGCCATCTGTGCTGGCGTCGCACCGCGGTCTTTCGCAAGGCGTTCTATCTCGCTGACGAGCTCGAGGTTTTTGTAGAAATTATCCCCCTGGAAGCGTGGACTTGCACGTCGATAATCACCAGCCGGAAGATCCTCGGGCTTTTGGAAGGCACCCGTGAGAAACCCACGACCCAAGGGACTATACGCAACAAATCCAATGCCGAGTTCGCGAACAGTCGCCAGAATTTCGTTTTCAGGTTCGCGACTCCACAAAGAATATTCGGTTTGGAGGACAGAGATGGGAAATACCTTGTGGGCGCGACGGATAGTGCCAACGGCGGCCTCTGACATCCCAAGATATTTCACCTTACCTTCTTTAACCAATTCGGCCATTGCACCGATCGTGTCCTCAATCGGAACAGTTGGGTCGACACGATGTTGGTAATAGAGATCGATGGTCTCGACGCCTAATCGCTTCAAAGAATCTTCGCAGCACTTCCGAACATATTCGGGCTTGCCGTTCACACCGAGAAATTTGCCATCCGTACTGCGCATATTGCCGAACTTCGTAGCAAGCACAACCTGCTCGCGCCGGCCTTTGATGGCTTTTCCCACCAATTCTTCGTTTTTGAAAGGTCCGTACATGTCTGCTGTATCAAGGAAATTGAGACCCTTGTCGAGTGCCAGATGGATCGTCGCAATCGAATCTTTATCGTCGCTAGCGCCGTAAAAATCCGACATTCCCATACAACCGAGACCGAGACGCGAAACTATGAGACCCTGTGAACCCAAACGAACTGTTTTCATAAATTCCCCCAGTTATCTGTCACCAAGCAGAAGAGGCTTTGATGAGGTCTGTAGGATTACATACTCAACACGACGATTCAGCAAACGATTTTCTTTCGTGTCGTTCGGCGCAACGGGTTTCGTCGCGCCCATGCCGGTCGCCTTGATACGTTGTGGATCAATGCCTTTTTTCACGAGGAGATTACGAACTGCTACTGCACGGTCATCGGTCAACTCCTGGTTCTTTTCAGCATCGCCGTTGGCGTCCGTGTGAACTTCAAAGCCAAACACTTCGACTGACTCATGAGTCTTAAGAAACCCCGCGAGGTCTTTGACGGTGGCAAGGGATGTTTTTGCTACCTTTTTCTGGCCTGGCATAAATTTTATCTGCGGAAAATCCACAGTCTGACGAAGCGAGAAGGCCTGGTGACTGTAATGCAACTCAACTTTCGTAAGGAAGTTGTCCATGGCGATGACCTGGCGGCGGAACACTTCCTTGCCGGCAACCTGGACATTCAGATTATAAACGCCAGGACGAAGGCCAGCGTCGGTATCTTTGGGCTTCACTGCCGCAGCAGGCGATGGCGTGAAGCTATAAGTAAGACCATGGGGGGCTTCCCCATCATCGACCTTGAGTTCGAGCTGCAGGCCAGATTTAGGAACGTCCGGAGGCGATGCATCGCGCTTCACTCGATCCTGGGCGGGCTTCGTTTCTTCCTCGGGGATCTGCTGGGAGGCTTCAACCAGTCGGCTTAATCTCAGCCGGAGATTTTTTTCGTGCCGTGATTCAGCAAAAGCATTTGGCCCCGTCACAGACAGGCCAAACGCAAAAAAAGTGACTAGAGATAGAGACAGCGGAAATCGGGGAATCGTGCCAAACATAAATGACCCTTCACAGCCATCGAGGGATACTGAGGAAGCTTGCTAGCCGCGTCGACGTAGAGATGCAAACGAAGAAGCTAAAAAACGCCTATATCAAAGGCATTTAGGTGTGTCTAATAGGAAAAGTGGCGCAGAAACGGCCTCGATCATGCCAAATCATTGAGCACCTTGAACTTGTTGATCAAAATTTCCTCAGTACATACTTTATGGACAGGCACAATTTTTTTTAAGGCCATTTAAAACACTGAAATGTTACCGGGGTTTATGCTCACGCCACATTGAAATATATACTCTTTGGCACGATTTCAGGACGACTCAAATTTAAAGCTTGGGTGCGCGCTAAAACCTACCGATCAACTCAGGTATCGGAATGGGAACAGATCATGACCATAAGTAAAAAAGTGGAATCGGTACTGATCATTGAATCAGACCAGGGCATGCAAAAGCTCATCGGAAACTATTTGAAAAATTTCGGAGCTCCGAACATCGTTACTATGCAATCGAGTCCCGAAGCGATTCATGCGATCGAATCCCAGGCCTTTGATCTCGCCATTGTCGACTGGAAAACGAAAGGTCCCTCGGGTCCCGAACTTTATGCACTTCTGCGCCGTGAAGGACCAAACAAAGACATATTCATCATCTTCATCGCAGGACAGGTGACCAAGGCGGATATACTTCAGACCATCAAAGATCCTCATGCCAAGTTCATAGTCAAACCTTTCACTGAAGAAGTCCTCTTCAAATCGATACGGGACTTCACGAAAGGAATAACAACGCAGTCGGCCGACAGCAGCGGACGCGGAATCCAGATTCATCGCGGGAGCGGTCATGACAAAGGCCTAGATCTATCGATTCACAAGAGGTCCCGGGAGGAGGCCCCTGCCGCTGACGATATTGTGATGAATCGCGATGCTCGCGCCGATGCCGAGGAGGGGAGTCGTACTTTTGAGCGTCCACAAAGCGAGGCTGAAGGCACCTCGGATCTTATCCGGCGTCCCGGGCAAGAGACTGGCACTCCTAGTCTCATGGGTAGAGCTGGCGAGGAAAGAGGCATTGCAAATCCTACCGGTAGCATCGGTCGCGAATCCGGACCGCAAAGTGAAAACAAAAATCAAGGCCAGGAAACAGGCCTAACCAAAGCATCTAAGGCAAGCGCTGCAGAACAAGGCGAAGCGGCTGCGGGCGATCGTGGTCGCGGTAGCGAAACCGGCGAGCCCGGTGCCGGTGACCCTGGCCGCGGTAGCGAAAACGGCAAGGCGGCGACTGCGGGCGAAATTGGTCGTGAAAACGGAAATCCCGAGGCAAAATCCGAAAAAGGCCAGGAAAAAGGCACACGAGGCCTCACGAAAGGCAAGGGCATCGCCGAAGGCGTTGCCGACGAAGTCAGTGAAGCTGGCGTTGAAAAGGGCGTCACTGACGAAGCACAAAAGAAAAAGGTCAATGAGTTTGGAATTATGGGCGCGAAAAAACCTTTCGGCCCGCCGGCAAGAAATGAAGAGTCCCAATCCAAAGGTTCGTCAGCCTCTTCGTCTCGTAACATTTACAACGACATAGACATGAGCGATGCCGAAGATGCTAACGATGAAAATGAGGTGGATTCTCAGGGCCTGACCTATAAAAACAAAGGCCTGAGTGCCGCGAGTTCGATCGACTACAGGAATTTCCACAAATCGCGGCCCGCCAAGGTTCGGGCTGAAGGCGACACATCTATTAGCGTGCTTGTGGTGGACGAGGACGAAGCCCTGACATCGCTTGTCCAAAATCACCTGGTTCACGTCAAAACAGATTTTGTAGACGTCTCGCCCAATGCGATGGACGCCTGGTCGATGTTGCAAAAATTTGATTACCAGTTGATCGTTATGGACTGGCGCGCGAAAGGCATGAGCGGGCTCTGTCTCTACAACCGCATCCGATCCCGACCCGAGACACGAAAAACGCCTGTCATCATCTTAACCGGCTCCATGAACAAAATGAATTTCCGGATTCTCGAAGATAAAAAAAGCACGCTTATTCTGGAAAAACCCTTCCCTCTCCACATCTTTGAAGAGGCGGTTGAGTCGGTACGGTCATTACACAATTCCGATATGCAGGTTGTTGAACTGGCCTGTGGCGTGATTGACCAAGCGTATGGCGATCGCAAAAAGATTTACGAAAACCTCAAAACCACGCTGGCGAAGGTACCCTCAAAATTCGATTTCCTCCTGGCGGCCGGCCAATATCTGGTCTTTATCGGAGAATTTCGCCTGGCACAAAAAGTACTGGAAAGTGCCGCTAAAATTGATTCTCACAATGTCACGCTCATGACCGAGATGGCCAAGGTCCATCTGCGTCTTGACCAACCAATGGAATCGCTTCGCCTCTTGACAGAAGCCAATCATTTTTCGCCGGGAAACATCGAACGTCTGTGCCTTATGGGAGAGGTGGGACTCGACCTCTTTCAAACGCAGAAGGCCCGCGAGTATTTTAAAAATGCATTGGCGATCGATCCCGATCATACGGTTTCCAAACGCGGCGTTATCCTCACGGGTAATATCGAACGTTTCCTCGCTCAACATTCTGAGGGTAATCTCAGTGAGAAGTTTGCCTCGACGCTCAATCTCATCGGTATCACACTCGTGAAAAACAATGAAATAGAAAACGGCATTGAACAATACCATTGCGCGCTCGCGTTCATCCACGACTCGCATACTACGGCTCGTGTGCAATTTAATTTAGGTCTTGCCTACCTGAGAAGCGGTGACCGAAAATTGGCGCGGAAATGGTTGACCGAGTCCCTCGAAACCTCGGACGGTCATTTCAAAAAAGCCCAGATATGGCTTGATAAAGTTAATGTCGAGGACGCCTCGCCAGGCTTGCAGGCTTTGGCTGAGAAAGAAATGATTTCAATGGATTGGGATAGTCCACAATTTGTCGATTCCCTGGCTGAGGGCTTTCGGAAAATCATGGATGATGAATCGGACGAAGACTGATAAGGCCATTCAAATTTCGCCCAGAGCTTTTGGTGCTTTGGACGAACGAATCGCTCCCGCCAGCACGCAGAGTGTGACAATGTAGGGGGAGAGTTGTACAAGCTGCAGAAGCCATGCCGTATCCGAGCCTGTGAATAAGCCCTGCAAACGAATCTGTATCGAGTCCGTCAGACCAAAAAGCAAACAGCCTAACGCCGTGGCCCACGGTATCCATCGCCCCAAAATAAGGGCGGCAATCGCCATAAAGCCGGCACCCGCCGTCATCTGTCGCGAAAATGCAGAGGCCAACATCGTCGACATGGTCGCGCCCCCGAAACCTGCAAAAACACCCGATAAAATCACACAGACCCACCGCGTCCGCATCACACCGACACCAGCACTCGCGAGGGCCGTCGGATGCTCGCCTGCAAACCGCACCCAGAGCCCGGAATAACTGCGCTTAAGCCATAGGCCCATGACCACGATGAGGAAAAGGGCGAACAACGTAGGCGCGAAAGTAAAACGTTGTTCAAGTGAGAGGCTCGGCGTCGAACTTGTTACGTGGAAAAAATACTTGTTTAAAAATGGGGTGAGACCTGCACTCAACACGTTAATCCCCATTCCAATCACCACCTGGTCGCCACGCAGGGTGAGCGTGAAAAACCCAAAGATAAGGGCCAGAAGCGCTCCGCTTAAGCCGGCACAGACAAAGCCCAGGAGCGGTGAGCCTGTTGTATAAGCAACGGCTGCACCCGTAAAGGCCCCCATGAGCATAAGACCTTCGAGCCCGAGATTGATGACGCCTGAGCGTTCTGAAATCAGCCCCCCCATGGCAGCAAACCAAAGGGGCGTTGCCATTCGAATGCTCGACAAAAGGATATCAATCGCGGTTTCCATGGAGTCTCCTTTTTAGGACTTCGATTCGGAGCTGCCAGCTGGCTGGAATAAGGTTTGAGCAACTCATGAAGAGGATAAGGATCGCCTGCAGAATCTGCGCAAAATCACGGGTCAACCATTCTGTTTCAAAGTCGAGGTCAAGGGACCCTTTGTGAAGCCCAGCAAAAAGCAATGCGGCGCCTAATATTCCAAGAGGATTCAACCGGCCCACAAGGGCGACAGCAACACCCATAAAGCCATATCCTGGCGAAAAACCCACTACAAATTTGCCGGTATTGCCGTAAACCTCAATAAAACCAACCAAACCGGACAGCATGCCGCCTAAAGTCAAAGCCCAAAACTGCTGCGTTGCGATTGAAATGCCTGCGTACCGAGCTGCCTCCGGATTAGAGCCAACGGCCTCCATTGCAAAACCAGCACGCGTCCAACGGTAATAGGCCCATACACAAAGGGCTGCAAAAGGCGCGATAATAAGCACCCAGCTCACCGGTGCGCTTTGAAAAAATGTGAAAGATGGTATGCGCGCTCCCGTGGGGATCGACATGGTTTCAGGGTTTTGGCTCTCGGGATTTTTGAAAAAATTCAGAGCAATCCAACTTGTAAGACCATAGGCGATGAAGTTCAGCATGATGCCGGCCACGACTTCATGAGCCCGGCGACGAGCCCGCAAATAACCAAGCAAAGCCCCCCAAAGGCCTCCGGCAAGAAGAGCGGCGCCAAACCCCAGAAGTCGGTTCCAGGGTGCGGAATCGGGACCAACGATCCCAGCCAAAGCTGCTGCTAAAGCGCCGACGGTGAGCTGGCCCTCGACACCAATGTTGAAGAGCCGTGTTTTCAGACCGATACTGACGGCCAGTCCTGTGAGGACGAGGGGAACGGCATAATAAAGCGTAAGCCCGAAATCATATGCGCTTCCTCCCGCGCCATTCAAAAAGATCTGCAATATGTGCCGCGGGGATTCACCCACACACAGGATGAGCACCGCACTTGCGAGAAAGCCTATGATAAGCGCTGTGAGTGAGCGCCGAAAGGCAAGGAGCTTAGCTTTCAAACGGAACCTCTCGATCGGAATGAGATCCACTCATGGCAAGCCCTAATTCGGTCTCGTCACAGCGGCCTCCCAAAAAGGTGCGACTGATGCGGTAGTTTTCCATGACCGCAATACGATCCGACAGGGCTAGAATTTCTTCGAGTTCCGAAGAGATAAGGATGATAGCCATTCCCTCGGCCCTCAATTCCAGAAGCTTTTTATGGAGGAGCTCGATCGCACCCACATCGATGCCACGCGTTGGATGAAAAGCTATGAGAAGCCGTGGCTTGTCGTGAATTTCCCGGGCAATGATTAGCTTTTGCTGATTGCCTCCCGAGAAGTCTTTTAAGAGTAGATCGGGGAGACGAGGATTGACCTGGCAGATATCCATCCCAGTAGCCGTCGCTGCCCTGATCTGTTTCCAACGTAAAAACGGTCCCGACCGAAATTTTGGGTTGTTCTCATGACCAAGCGCGAAGTTTTGCACGGCCGAGCGATCGAGCAAGAGACCTTCGTGGTGACGATCGGCAGGGATACAGCCGAGACCGCTTGCGACCATCTCGGGCGTCTTCCAGTGCCTGACATCCTTGCCCAAGAACTCGAATCGTTTCACCGCATGTCCGCGAAGAAATTCCCGCGGATGTCGAAGGGCCTCGACGAGTTCCGCCTGACCGTTACCTTCTATACCCGCAATACCGAGAATTTCCCCAGGAAAAAGAGTAAGGGAGCAGCTCTGCTGCGCGGTTGGAGCGGGTGAAAGGTGGAGATCCTCGATCGTCAGAACAGGCTTAGAACTCGTCGGGCCTTTGTGATCGTTTCGAATCGTCTCGAGACGCCGCCCTATCATGAGCGTCGCCAATCCGTCCGAGTCTATGACCGAAGTTGAGACGGTCTCAATTACCCGTCCCGCGCGAAATATCGATATCGTATCGGTAACGTCGAGCAGCTCACGAAGTTTGTGAGTCACGATAAGGATTGTTTTGCCGGCTTTAGCAAGTATTCGAAGCTGCTTGAAAAAATCTTGGATTTCTTGGGGTGTGAGGACAGCAGTCGGCTCGTCGAGAATAAGGATCTTTGCATCGGCATAGAGCAGTTTGATTATCTCAACGCGCTGACGAACGCCAACTGAGAGATCATCGATCTTTGCTTCGAGAGGAACAGTCAGGTTGTGCTCGGCCATGATCTTAAGCACAGCGGCGCGTGAGGCGTCGAGATTCAGGGGTTTTAAAGGCTCCGGGATGGTGCGAGCCCATATATAAGTCGTCTCATTTCCAAGGACAATATTTTCGAGGACTGTCTGTGCTTCGCTCAGCATAAAATGCTGATGAACCATACCGATACCGATAGCTTTTGCATCCTGCGGAGAATGGATCGATCGTTTGATACCATCGATCCAGATTTCGCCCAGGTCGGGTTTGACGAGACCATAGAGGATCTTCATCGCCGTGGATTTGCCCGCGCCGTTCTCCCCAAGTATTCCGTGGATCGTGCCTTTCAGGACCTTAAAACTGACGTCGGCATTGGAAATGCACGTGCCGTATGCCTTGGCCAAACCTACGGCTTCAATAGCAATCTGTGGCGAACCGATTGCGTCGGTATTAGCGTTTGGTTTCATAATAATCCGGAACCTTGATTTTGCCGTCGATGATGTCTTTTTTCAGCTGAGCGATCTTGGCTTTTTGTTTGGGATCGACCAATTTTGCATTATTGTCATCATAGGCAAGATCAACCCCATCATTTTGTAGCCCAAATCGAACAGTGCCGGCCGTGAATTTGTTTTCGGTCGTATCCTTGATCGTTTGATAAACGGCAACGTCGACCCGTTTCACCATGCTGGTCAAAACAAATCCAGGTTTGATGCGGTTCTGGTTGGAATCGCAGCCTATTGCAAGGGCCTTTTTTTCTTCGGCGGCATCAAAAGCCCCCATGTTCGAAGCGCCAGCTGCGAGGTAAATAACGTCCGTGCCCGCCTGATATTGAGCTAATGCAAGCTCTTTGGCCTTGGGGGGATTGTTCCAGGCGTCGCCTGTGATGCCGACAAAATTGGTAACGATTTTGATATTGGGAGTGATTGCTTTAGCGCCGGCTTCATAACCAAGCAGGAATCGGCGAATCAAAGGGATATCCATTCCCCCGATAAATCCGACCTTGCCGTTTTTTGATTTGAGGGCCGCGAGTGCGCCGGCAAGGTAAGAGCCTTGATGTTCTTCAAACATAAGCGACCGTACGTTCGGCAGTTTGACCTCGGCATCGACGATCGCGAATTTTTTCTGGGGAAATTGGGCAGCGATTTTTCTAATGGCTTCGGCCTGAGAGAATCCGATAGCAACGATCAAATCGTAGTCTTTTTTGGCGAAAGACCGAAGGAGAGGCTCGAACGCATTGTCATCTGTACTCTCGACATATTTTGTTTCTACCGAGAGGTCTTTGCCAGCTTTTTCCATACCGACGAAAGCTGCGGTATTGAACGACTTATCATCTTTGCCACCCTTGTCGAGGACAAGGCCAACCTTGAGCTTGGGAGCCGCACGAAGGGGGAGAACGCCACCGAAACCGAACATCATACAGATAACCAGGAGTCGAAAACGGATGGAAGCCATGGACTTGTTCTCCAAGTGAAATAGACCGGGATGCACGCGTCGCATCATAGTGAATTTCGGCTCAAACAACAATGTCTTCGGACGCCAAAAGCAGCCTTATTTGACTGGTATTGACGGGTCCTCATCCTTTTCTGAGCATCCTGGTTAGGAGCGCCTTAATTGCATGGTTTGATCGCGACAAAGTCTTTGGCAACGAATGTCTCAACAATGGTGACTTCCTCACCTTTAATACGATCGTAGTATTCAGTTCCCAAGATCACGTCCAGAGGGGCAAGCGCGACAAAGGTCGGACATCTATTGTGACGATTGTTATTTACCACGATAGAGATCGCGTTGCCGTCTACAGGTCTTTGATCGATAAGCGCTCGGGTGCGAATAATACCGCAGGAATCAACTTCGGTCCTAGCATTCTCGAATTGATAAACCAGCGGTTCCGGCATTTCTTGAATACACAGGGAATCTTCGGCACATGCCGGCATTTTCGGCTGAAGTCCGAGTTTGATGCTTGCTTTACGGCCGTCCATAAAGAGCGATCCGTCCGTGTAGAATTCGGAGAATTGTGCTTTAAGCTCGGCGCGAATTACCGCTTGATAGGGAACAGGTCGTGGCGCAGCATGAACTGATGCCGAAAAAAGCAGGCCGACGAGTGGCAAAACGGTATGTATAAAATGTTTCATGGCTGATCTCCTGTTGGTATCTTCTTCTATCAAGACCAATGTGGAGTAGCCAGACTTGGCCAGCCAGTCGATAATCTTAGCTTATCATCATGATTAAATTTCTAACCACGATATATACATCCTTTAGGCCATCGTCAGGAAACGGAATGCCAAGCTTCAGAGAAAAGCGGTTGCGCTCTTGGAACTCGGCATTGCTTCTTTCGAACCGTTTAAGCTGGGCGGATCAGTCAACTGCGTTCACGTATCGAGGCGATGTTTAGTAATAACGCAAGTGAGGTAAAGCTGGTAATTTCGCTATTCGTAGTCTAATCACCTTTTGCAATCAAAGAGGTGAAGAAGGGAGAACATGTGCTGCATACTATGGCTTTAAAGTCTTCACAAACAGGTTTTTTAGTCGCCGTAAGCCTCCTTGTCCTTTCCTGCGGAAAAGCAAAATCCCTCAGTGAGTTAAGTATTTACGGCGGACAATCGGTCCCTGCCGCCCAACATTTAAACGTCGTGGCGCTCACGGACACCGACGGTATTTACTGCACCGGGACAGCATTGACGCCAACACTTGTCGTAACGGCAGCCCATTGTATCCTCGATGAAGAGGATCAAAGTGCGATAAAAATATACGCGGGGACTGGACAGGAAGGTGGCATAGTTGAAGGACAATATCCCATACTTCGCTTGGAAGCTTCGCCTCGTTATCATTCCTATAACAGCGGAAGTGCCTTTGATGTTGCTTACGTTTTGCTTGCCAAGCCACTCGAACTGCCAGCCACGGCCTATGTGAAAATTCTTACGGATGAATCAGAAATCAAAGAACTTCTCGTTCCAGGCACCCCGAGCACTCTGGTGGGATTTGGTGCGCGTAACAAAAACGGCTTTGGCATGAAATACGAAGTCACCGCACCTGTGAGAAAAGTAAGCGCAAATGAAGTGGAGATAGGCGGCGAAGGCAGAGATGCCTGTCAAGGCGATAGCGGTGGCCCAGCTTTTGGTATGCTCAAATCGGGTGCGTGGCGCATGTACGGAGTTGTTTCACGAGGGGGTGACTGCGGAACCGGCGGAACGTGGAGCCTGCTTCACAAAAACATATGTTGGATACAAAAGGCATCGGCCGTTGATTTAAATCTTCCTACGGATTTTTGCAGGTGATGGCTCACCTACTTCGCCTGACAGGGCGATAGCGTCATTGTCGAGGGAGATGAATCCCAAGCGACATCTGGCAGTGCAATAGTCCATTTTTCATAAATATTTTTTAACGCGCCTGATGACATCAATACACCGATCGCTCGATCGTAAAAATCGCGAATAGCTCGTCCCCTCTCGTTTTTAGTGAACACCATGTAAATCTTCGAGGCGTAGAGTTCGCACCAATCATAGCCTCGCAGACGCTGGGCCGCTCCACCAAGTGTCCTGGCCATCTGGGATTTGTTATCGAGATAGTAGTCAGCTCGGCCGCTCAGAACCATAAGAAGTGCCTGCTCACGACTGGCAACCTCACTTCCGTGCAAATTCAAGCGAATGGCGCGAGGAAACCCTTCGGTATAACCCATGACCCATACACCTTTGAAATGCGCCAAGTTTTTTAGCAAAGGCGCCTTCACGAGGCCATGGCGAGTAAAAATCATTTCGAATCCTTGCACAAGAGGCTGCTTGGAAAGGTAATACGAATTCACAGGACTCAGTCCCCCAGTAAAGTCGGCCTTTCCGACTAACACGTTTTTCAGGGATCGTTTCCAAGGATAGGTTTCGCGTTTAACTGTGATTCCGCCGCTTTTAAAAACGCGGTTCACAAGGTCAGCGTAGAGGCCGTTACCCTGTTCGTCAATATAACCCGGCCAGTCGTTCGGCGTATGCCAAGCAACCTCCGTGAATCGTTCACTGCCCCGAAGTTGTTTCGGAGTGACGATCAACATCAGAGCGATAACAAATAATCTCACTCAGGTCCTCAGAGTTTTTGTGCTCTGAATATAGTCTGGATTACCGCAAAAGAACATGCCTTAAACAGAATATAAAATTCGATCTATTCTGCAAAATTTACTGGAATCGTCATCGATTGCGTACTGACACAGGCTGCCGCTGGGCCATCGGTGCAGCAACGATTGATTTGAACTATCGCATCTTGATTAGCCAAACTCGCCACTGCATCCTGCCCAAGTGGTTTGTTCAGAGTGATGATGCTCCCCTCTCCGAGCGTCCAGTCGGCCGCGGTCCAGGTTCCAACGATCTGGGCGCCCATTTTCAGCGTGACGTCTGTGGCTTTGCAGGACTTTACCGTTGCAATAAGTTTGGTGTTGATCAACTGCGCGAGCTGGGTATTGAGAACTGTGTCGTCGAATGGCCAATTCAATACGGAGCCGCGGAAATCACTGCCTGTGACGGTCGATGCGTTGGCGAGGATTTCGCCATACTGTCCAGCTGCTGAAGTGAAAGTGCAACTGGGACAAAAGTTGCTTAAGTTTCTATAGCGATCGGTCGGAGCCGAATAGAAGAACTTAATTTTCTGTCCGCCCGATGTTTTAAGGGCTGCTTCGAGAGGCAAGGGAGAGAAGTCGCGGACATCTGTAGGGCCGCCTCCGTTGTGGCCAATCTGATCGGTTACCAGCACCATGATGGGAGTGGTTTTATCCGAGATAGCCGGAACCGCTAGGGCCGTGGCTGCAGATGCCAAAGCCGCAAGACTCCCTTCCGGGGCATCGTCGCCACCGGCAGCCCGAACTTTGGCGACGTTCGCTATGAATGTATCCACATCAGTCAATGGCCCCGCTTGCTCAACAGCGTCGCCGAAAGCGACCAGGCCGAGTTTTGCGTCGTATCCATTGCTAAGCAGATTAGAGGCAAATTGTTTGATACCGTTTTTCACGGCTGCAATATAGGGATCCATGCTTTGCGTACGGTCCAGTACGAAATAGATGCTGAGAGGCTTTTTATCCGTAACGGAGATCGTGGCTGCATGCACCGTAAAATAATCGAAGGCGAGGGTGAGCGTGCCAGGGTGGAGTGGAAATGGGTTCGATGCGTTCTTCTCCATATCGTTCGATACATAAACCTTATTTCGAGAAACTCCGGTCGAATCTGCACTTATCGTTGCTGACTTGTCCGGGGTTTTGGCCACCGTCGTACTGCCCGCGAACCCTTGTTGCTTGGAATTGCAGGAAACTGCAAGCATAGACAGCGACATTGCCGTAGATAAATATGCGATACTCTTGATGATTTTCATAGCTGTCTCCCTACTCTTAGCCTCCTTATCGGCCTTTAGCACGAAAATCTTGAAGAGAAAGATGTAACAATTGATAACGAAAAAAAGTGAGTGATCGCTGCCTCTTACCGACAGGTTTATCCGCAAAATCGTCCTAGCCAATAAAGCGTTTCTTCATGCATGAGCGTGATGTTTTCGCGGCTTTTATAGGCGTGAGACTCGTAAGGGAGCAGCACCATGCGAGCTCTCCCACCAACACCCCGCACCGCATTGAACATGCGCTCCGTCTGTATCGTGACAGTCCCGGGATTAGTGTCTTTTTTACCGTGAATGAAAAGGATGGGTGTTTTTAGGTTTTCGGCGTAATAAAAGGGTGAAACATTCATATAGAATTCTTTCGCCTCCCAAAACATTCGCCTCTCAGCTTGAAATCCAAAAGGCGTGAGGCTGCGGTTATAAGCGCCACTGCGAGCGATGCCCGCGCAAAAGATGTTCGTGTGAGCAAGCACGTTTGCAGTCATGAACGCACCGTAGCTATGTCCGCCGATCGCAATTCGTTTTTTATCGACAAAGCCGAGTTCATCAAGCGCGTTGACTGCGGCCTCGGCATTGGCCACGATCTGTTCGATAAAAGTATTGTTCGCTGTCTCCTTACCGCCCACTACAGGCATGGATGCATTATCAAGCACCACGTACCCTTGCGTGACAAGCCAAGCGATTCCAAGCGCTCCGGGGCGACTGTAGCGCTTGTCCGAGACACGCACCTGCCCTGCGAGATCAGAACTTCGGTATTCTTCCGGATAGGCCCAGACTACTGCCGGTAGTTTCTCGCCTGCAACGCGGTCCTTAGGAACAAAGAGGGTTCCCGAAAGGCTCAAACCATCCTTTCGCTTATAAACGAGAGGCTTTTTTTCGGCCTGAGTCATCAAAGGAACATTATCGATGATATGCGTGATATCACGATGCGCTCCGTTTTTTAGATCGAGGGCCCAGAGGTTGGGGGGGCTTGCTTTGGATTCGCGAGAGAGTATGAGATGCCGCGTATCACGCCCTTCAAAAAACACAAAATCATCCAGGTAGGGTTTAGCCTCGTCGGCCTCAAATAAGGTCTTCGTTTCGAGTGTCTCGACGTTTAAACTGCGAAGGAAAGGTTTTTCGCCTTTAGGATTGCGGCCGTTGCCGGCAAGAAAAATAGTGTCTCCGTCTTGTACTATACGCGTTATGCCTTGCCGGTCCTCATCGGTTATGATGCGTCCCGGAAACCTGTAGGCATCTTTAACACTATATTCCAGCAAGGTTGAGCCGTGGGCTGGCGCTGTCTTAAGATTGTAACGCTGGATTCTCGTCATATCCGTATCGGGGTTATTGTCTCGTATTAGCACTCGATCGGGCGCTTCAAAAAAACTTAGGCCTGCAAAACGTTCTGTGAAACGCGCAAGCTCTTCGCCGCCTTGCCCCTTGAACGGAAAATCCCAGCGCAGGAGACGGTCGCGAAATTCGGCCTTGGCCCGAGGATCGCCTCCATCAAGAGCTTCCACCCACAAAAGACGGGCTGGATGATCGGGTTGCCATCTTATGTCGCGCGGGCCCGTCCTCTCCCCTTCGGGCGGAACATTGTCGGCAAGCGGCATAAAAAGAACCTGTTTCTCTATCTCGCCCTTTCGCCTTGTGCTCCAGACCTCTATATGTCGGGCAAAAAAATCGGCCGGGACCGCGTAGGAGTAAGGAGGGCTCATGCGTTGAACAAGCAGATGCTCATCATCCGGAGATGACCTAAAATCAGTATAAAGCCCAGGTTTTCCGATCTTTTCGGTTTTAAGGGATTGGGCGTCAACTCTCAGAATCTGAGTGAGCGCATAACTCTCAAAGAGAGCTTCGTCGGTTTTGCTTTTTAGCAGATACGCGTAGGTCCGCGCCGTCACCTTCACTCCGGTTGCCTCCTCTATCGTTGGCGCATCGGTGGCCTTGTAAACGAGAGGTGAAAGCGAAGGACGAGCACTGACATAAAGCGTTTTGCTATCACGCGACCAGACCGGGCCCGGGACAAAAAGATCGGTTAGAAGCAGGCCCCGGGCCTGTCGTGCTTGGCCGTTAGCCGTCTCGACTATCCACAGCTCAACACCAAGAGCGCCATCAACAGCTAAAGCCAGAAAACGCCCGTTGGGACTGAAGCGATGTCCACTCACTGGTCTATCCCCGGGAAGAGCAATAGGCATTTTTGCGCCTGTCGCAACATCAATAAGGGCCGGACTGCGAAGCTGCGCGGTACGCTTCAAAGCGTGAAGCCTTACATCGATTTCGACTCCGGCAAGGCCTATTGTTTCGTTGGCTAAAAGCGAGAGCGGTACGGTCGAACTTCTTTCGAGTGCTAGAAATTGCGTGCCCTGCGGGTTGGAAATAAGAGCTGGAGCCAAAGGAGCAGCTATGAGGGCGCTGATGTCAGGGTGGTTTGCAGCGGCCGCTTCGTGGGCACTCAACACGCCGAGATAAAGAAACATCGCAAACCATGATAGATTCATCATCAAACGCCGCATACCACCTCCTCGGGATAGAGTGGAGCAGCGTATCAGTTAAGTGAATAGGTGACAATAGAGGCCACAAAAGGCGCGAGGAACCTCGAAATGTTTGTGCGTTCGGCCTGTTAAGCTGCTGAAATCAAGAACAAATGGACTTCCTGAGACCATAATCAGTTTCGTCCCATAAACTGCCGTCCTCATTGGGTCGAAAAGCTTTTAACACAATCGAGAGGGGGGCTGCAGGATGCGTACAGTAACATCGCAGGAGCATGAATTCCAACGTGACCTCTGGGAAATCGTCAGCTCGATTCGCAATCGCCTCCCTATCAAAAGCAATGGATCAACTCAAAGTCTAACCGACGCACGCCTTGAACTGGAGACGCTTCGAACCTGCGCTGAGGCGTTGTCTCTTGAAGAAATGGTGAACCTCAGCAATGCAATGACGACGGTCGTACGCTCGGGTCTCAAAGGCGAAAAAAACGCGAAGGAGCTTACCGAAAAGCTCCTCGATTATTTGGATGAATCACTCCTTATACTCTGCAGCCTCTGATCGGCGAGTGCCGGCTCAGGTCCCGCAGAGCAATTTGAGGCCAAAACCGAGCGTTTTGGTTCGGAACACCCAGGCGATTTCGCCCCCTCGGCTTGCCGGCCCTAAGTCTTCCCAGTCAATGCAATCTGAATCAATGATTCCCCTAAGGTCCTGAAAGCACGGCCTTAGTCGCCTCCTTCTGCGGCTCAAACATTGACGGGTGTGCAAAATATTTCTAGAGTCGCCTTACCAGAGCTCATGAAAAGGAGACGAAAATGGATCTTTCAGCTATAAAACCCGATCTTATTGTTCACGCTCGGTCCCTGGAGTCGATGCACGTTCCGGAAGATGTTCATGTCGGAAAAGTCGCCATTGTCGAAGGCGAATATCTCAAACTGAAACGTCATAGTACGGAAGATGCACATCATCACTGGATTCCTCTCAGCTGGATCGAGAAGGTGACGGACAAAGGTGTGTTCCTCAACAAAAATGTAGAGGAGTACATGTGGGGTCGTTTGGACAAGAGCCCTGTACACTGAAGGAAATTCTGTGAACCTGTGCGTTTCTGTTTTAGGAATTTTGCTCTGGCTGATTCAGGGCTGTGTTACCGCGCGCCCTATCAAGCCCGTCTTGCTTACAGAGGAGTTTGCGGCCTATCATGGCTGTTTTCTTCTCTACAATATGAAAACCAAAGTTTGGCAACAGACTTACGGCGGCCCTATGTGCCGCCTTTCTCAGACGGCGTGCTCAACCTTTAAGGTTCCGCTTGCTCTTATGGCTTTTGATAACGAAATACTTGGCGACGAAAAAAGCAAGCTTGTCTGGGACAGAAAGCCTCATGTTATTGCGAGCTGGAATCAGGACCAGACCGCTGTGTCCTGGATGAAGGACTCGGTCGTATGGTTTTCGCAGGACATTACGCAGGCCCTGGGCCCTGAGCGTGTGACGGCTTACCTCGAGAGTTTTCAGTACGGTAACCACAATATGTCGGGCGGAATCAAGGACGCCTGGCTGACTAAAGCTCCCTTTGTGCCCGAAGTCAAAAGTAACGCCAATAAACTTCAGATATCGCCCTTTGTCCAAGCCCGTTTTATGATCCGACTGTGGTCCGACCCTTCTGATCTTCCTGTCAAACCTTCCGCCCTTGAGAAGACGAAAAATATAATCTTCATCGAAGACAGTCCGGAGGGCTTTACGATCTCGGGCAAAACCGGTTCGGGATTCACCGATAGCGCCTTTAAAAGACGTCTTGGTTGGTATGTCGTGCATGGTGAGGGACACGGCGAAGAATATGTTGCTGTTGTTCTGATCATCGACAAGAGTGACCAGAATCCAGGTCAATTCGGAAGCGCCGTTGCCCGGCAGATCATGCAGCAAACGCTCCATGGTTACGGGCTTTATTAATCCAGGTTCAACTGGTTTTTGAGGACTTCGATCAGTTTGGTCCGATCGATAGCTTTGCTCAGAAAATCCGTATAGCCTGCCTCAAGGCACTTATCTCGTTCTTCAACCATCGCCATCGCCGGGGTCGCATTTTCAAAAATAATTTCGAGTTTGCGTTTTTTCTCATCGATCTCGACCTGTGCCGCTTGCAGTTTCCGAGTGCTGGCTTCAATGAGTTTGAGGCCGGTGACTTGGTAGGTGACGTCTATGACAGTTGCGCTGATACCGACGACCGCTCCATCGAGACCTACACGGAGCGAGTAGTTGAAATCAAGAAAATGTTCTTCCTTCTTGCCATCGAGCTCGAGCTGTATAGGAGCCTCTTTAGCAATATAAGGTACGCCGGTTCTGAACACATTATCCAAAAGGTCAAAAAAAGGCTGACCTTCGAGGTCAGGAAATTCCTCGCGCACCGTGGCGCCGTCCCGCGGGGAACGTCCGACGAGGCGGTCATAAAGAATATTTGTATGTTTGAAAACGTGATCGGGCCCTTCCAAAAGGGCTACAGCCACCGGCGCGGTTTTAAAGAAATTATTGAGTTCAACTGTCGCCTCTTCCGCTCGTAAACGAGCTTTTTCGGATTCATCCTTAAGCCTGAGAATTGAGCGGTCATTTAATATTTTTTGAGTTGTTTCATAGCAGATACATTGGAGTCCAGCAGTCTGTCCTTCCCCTTCAAAAATGGGGTTGAAGGAAAAAGTAAAATAGGTCTCCTCGCTATAGCCATAACGCTCAACGGTGATATCGCCATATCTTCAGCATAGAAATTCTGTCCGTTGGCGACTCTCTCGAAGAGTGGCTTGAAGCTGTCCCATAACTCAGGCCAGACCGATTCAAAGGGCTTTCCAAGCGCAGCGGGATGTCGCTTGGAAAGGAGAACGCTATAAGCATCATTTTAAAGAAAGGTCCGGTCTTTGCCCAAACGTAAATACATGGGGATGGGGCAGCTGAGCATGGAGCTAACAAGGCATTTAAGAGATTCAGGCCACGACTCAAAACGTCCGACGGACGTTTTATCCCAGTCGATTGTATGATAAAGGGCCGCAGTCGACCCTCCCACAGTTGTGACCAAATTGCTGGGATTCATAGTCGCGCTCAATTCAATCAATTCCATTCTCAATAGGCGAACTCAGAAGGGTTCGCTCTGAAACTGCCAGACTAGAAAGGATTCAAATACCAAATTTATGATGAAATGAAATTAAATACCAGTAATCAAAGGCATAAACCTTATTGTCAAAAATTCCTAGCCGGCGATTTCAGACTGAAGTTTGCTACATACATCGTTTTTCAGCATCCCATCCAGTATAGCCTGCACTTTTGCTTGATCGTCTTTTCCAACCACGTCCGATGCTTCTCCGACGGTATTGTTGTCGGCTTCTTCAACATCTCCTTTCAAGGTCCCTATTTCATCAATCTCCTGGGCGATTTTTACGTAGAGGCAGGGCGTGACTTTAACGGGATTTGGTTCGATAGCGGCCGGAGGAAGGACTGCATATTTGCTTTTCGCTATAGGACTGGAAAGGAGGGCCGCATATTCGGGAACAGGGCAGCCCGCACTCGCGTCTTTCAGAACAACGAGACCATTCAGGGAACGCGTCTCCATAGCGAACCAACGCAGTTTGCGGCGAAACTCATGGACGCCGTTGCCATCTTCGAGATGGGAAAAATCATAGTGGGAGGATTTGATATGTTCGAGCTGATCGGATAGGGCCTTAAGCACAAACTTTCTGTCTTCGGCCGGAGCTTTCCACGCATAGCCTATAAGAAATGCTCGCAAAGCCTTTAGATAAGGAACTTTATCCACTTTTTTAGGGATATAGTCTTCCTTGCCTAATAGCTCGACGAGGTCAGTTTTTGCTTTGGATTTTTTGGTTTGAAGTTTGCTTTTGACTTCGTCTTTGGCTCCGTTACCTTCGGCCTTTGTGAGCAGATCGTTCCACTTCGCATACGAGCCTATCCCATCTTCAAGGGCTTTGAATCTCTTACGGGCCTTTTTAAATTCGGGATTTTCGTCCTCATAGATGCGGCCAAGTGCCTGCAGGTTGAAGACTCCGTTGCGGGCCGACCCATCCGTAAGCTTTTCCACTGCAGCCTCGGGCGAGAGGCCATCGATACTTTTGTCCAGCACATCAAGCCAGATCGTAAAACGCATCAATTGTATCGGATTTTCCTGGGTATGAGGCAGAGGCGGAATCATCGCCTCAGGAGTTGGTTTCTGCCTAGTGTCGCCTGGCGTTGCCGGAGTCACATCTGCTGCAGCAGGCGTTAACTCAGCTCCTTGAGCATTTGCGGATATGGACGACTCTTCAGCGTTGGTACGGCACCCTGTGAAAACCAAGGGGGCGCCTACAGTTAGGGCCAGTGAGAGCACGATTCCCGCATTGATCAAAGGCTTATCGCTTCGCATGGACCGATCTCCGAATAAAATCAAAAAATTTATTTAAGATCAGCCTATCGAAACGAAGCGGTTTTTACCATATTTTTTGCACGTCAATCAGAGTGAGGGAGGAATCCCCTCCCTGGCTTTGCCGACGAAATGGCCACCTGAACTCAAGAGAGTTGCTCGGGCCGTGGTTCGTTACTCACATTTTTAAGCTTGCCTAAAACGTCTGCTACAGTAATAGGCTCACTGGATTCGGCGATCCGATCACCGTGGATATCGATCAAATACCACGCGAACTTCTGAGCAGGAAGGCCAAATTTTTCGTGCAGGAAGCCACCCGGGTGATCCTCGAAAAAGACGCGAAGGTCGTGCACTTTATCGAGTTCCTCTTCCACGGCCTTAAAGGCTTTTGACATCGTGTCGAAGGAGGGATTAGTACGGTCGGGCGCAAGAACCGTAAGGACGCTTTTTTTGCCCCGTTGTAAAGCCGAATCCTGGAAGAGATACATCCAGATTCCTTCGGACCATGATCTCTTCGCGATTTCTGCTGCTGGTACTTTCTCATCCATGGCTTCGTCCTCTCTCTAAAGATTTAACAAGCACGTGTCCTCTTATAGTTTCCAAACTTGGATGAGAGCGCTAGCAAAAGTCGACCATAGATTGGGAATGATTCAATTTAACTTAATTGTTACAGAATGTTGCAACAGCATATATCGAATTTGGGCCAATGCGTTTGCGGCCTGACTTTGTATGTCAGACACTACAGACCTGTAATAATCGCCCGTCTTACCGAGGCAAGAGGGGCTTTATCGTCAAAATAAACTTTTCCATCGAGAGCGCGCACGACACCAAGATTTTTCCAGAGTTCGTCTAGATTTATGGTGACTGCCTGGTCTTTCATTCGCGCATATAATTCGCTGAGAACCGGATAACCGGCCGCCTTATCTCCCGTTGCAAAAACGCGATCGATGTCCCAGTTAACGGCCATGGATCCGCCGTTTGCTAAAATTCCGCGCAACGCATGCTCAAGCCCAACCTTCCCATGTGAACGTTCACGAAATTCTTTATCAGCCAGCAAACTGAAGAGCGCACCACCCCAGTACGTCCGTCCCCAACTTGAAGGTCCATCGAGGCCTTTATCACCGCTCTGCGGCTGTCCTTTAGGCATTCCGTCCATCATATCGGCAAACACGGATTCTGCGGTCAACTCTCCGCTGCGAACGCGTGCGATGGGTTCGATATAAGTGGCAAGACCCTCTTCGAGCCAATGATGTTGATAAGGTACGCTTGGGAGCGCGAGATGCACTATTTCATGCGTCATCACCCAATCACGTTCGAGCTCCGCTTCGCCAGCCTTTGGAGAAAGCGGATTCACGGTAACCCCGCCGCCATCACCAAAGCTTTTGCCGGGACCGTCGTAAAACGCGCGCGAGACAACAACGATCATTGCGTGAGGCACCGGAAATACACCGTAATAACGAATTAGAGCATCAACTGCGCGTTTGCTCCAGGCTTCGATAGCCACGTCGGTGACACCATAGGCGGCAGGAATGATGGCAAGCTCAATCGCTGCTCCCTGCACAGTCCATGACTTCGCGTGATAAGCCCCGAACAGCGTATAGGGTAAATCCATGAGATGGTCGGCGGTGCTTACAAAAGTCTTGGGGTTGTGGGGAGACGGAAAAAGACCTGTCGTCACATGCGCGCCATCACTCGCTTCAAAACGAAAGGTGACCGGCTGTGAGTCGGGAAGCGCCGAGGGGCGGAGGAGCCAGAGGGAAGGGATGCTCATGATTGCATCAGCGAACGCGATTATATCATCACGTTTTCCGGCATTTTTGGCAGCATTCCTGAGGTGAAAGATATATGTGATTGTGCAAAGAGCCTGTGAGCAATGCGGGAGCGTCCAACTATTCGTACCCTCGCGAGCCTTGCCGTCCAGGGCCTGAACGGCAGAAACATAAACAGCACCATCGTTATTGAGGATGAGTCGGCCCTCAGGGAGTTGAGCCGTGATATGCAAATCGCCAGATTTCGCTTCGTAACGCACGGAATAAGCCCAAGGCTTGCGAGAGGCCGCCATGCCTTGAGTGTTCAAGAAGGTTACAAGACCGAAAAGAAACGTGAAAAAAGCGGAATAAGAACGCATGAAAATAATATCCTCTTGAGTTCAAGTGCGTTCACTCTAACACAGGGGGACAGCAATCCAGTCGAGAGATGTTTTAGTGAACGGCTCCGGTCGAGGGCGAGGCAGTGGTCGTGGTCGTGGTCGTGGTCGTGGCGGGAAAAGTTGTTTTGAACCATTGGGCTACCTTCAAATAGGTGGCGTTCGGAATGTAGTAATTACATTTGCACGAGGAATTTTCGATGATTCCAACCATTTCCTTGTTGCCATTTTTGGTGATAGCTATGTAGTTTTCGCCAAGAAACTTGTCATCTGAGCAATCGGCAATGGTGTGAGTCGGGTTGCCCTGTTTCCCTGCCGCAACAAGCGCCAGAACTTCGGTCGCCTGGCTGTCTTCGGCTGGCTGCGGTTTGCCAACAGGCTTCAAAGAACTCGCCAGTGGCTTCTCCATGGGTTGCGTTTTTTTGAGGCCCGTATCAAGAACGTAGCCTTCGCCAGAGGCTTTACCGATAAAGGTCGTCCCCGACCAAAACATAACCGTCGTTCCACTTCCAGAGGCTCCGGTGGTCGAAGTCGTTGAAGAGCCACCACCACCACCAGCGGCTGCAGGATCTGTGGTGGGGGTAGATGAATCGGTGGAGGTGGAGGTATCAGTTGCAGCTGGATCACTGACAGCAGGCGCAGCCCCCGGATCGGCATTAAGACCGTCGGACGAGCCGAATGTTAGTCTGGAACTCGCATATTTTTTACATGAGGACGTAAGTATGAGACCCAAAGTAAGCGTGAGAACGATTGGTATGGTCGAAACTTTCATAGAGCCTTCTTCGTCATGAGGGGCCGCTTATCTACCCGCACTTGTCGGAATATACTGACAAATGCTTGAGTTTTTATTTATAATCATCAATTATTTTAGTACATTAACTGGGTCTTGAAAGCTTGAGCCACAGACGCGATATTTTTTTCAAGCCCCTGAAATCTTAGCGATTCATGAAATTTCCTCAAAAGACGGTGGAAACTGTCTCCTGGTAAACTTAAGTTTATAAGGCGACAGGTGGCTTTATAAGAATAACTGAGTAAACACGTTGTGGGGAGTGTGATTATGGATTTGTTAGGTTCGCTGATGGATTCTGCAAAGCAGTTGGCACAGAACGCTATCCTCGAAAAATTCGAAGGCAAAACAGCAGCGGCCCAGCATCCGCTCCTCAACATGCTCCATGATGCGTTTGCTGAACTTTCAGATGCAAGGCGCAAAGAGCTTTTTACGGTTTTCGAACAGCTGTTTGATCACTACAAAGCCCAACCGAGCTTTGATTTTGAACAACTCTGGGCCGAAATCGTCAAACACACTGTAATTCAGGAACTCGCGGTCAACGTAAGCAAAAAAATGCTCTCGAATATCATGCACAATAAAGACAGCGTACGCTAACCGCTTGCTCCTATTGGATCAAAGTCCGTTTGAAAAAATCGAGTGTCCGTTCAAATCGCCTTGTGTCGAGGATTTCGTCGGAAACGATATGCGTCATACCCATGAGTGGAAGAAATTCATAGGGCAAGGCTCGTCTCTCCAAGGCATCGACAAGTTTGAGTGAGTTGAAGAAGAAAACATTATCATCACCCGTTCCGTGAATGATCAAAAGCGGACGGGGCGTTTTCTGGACCGTTTCGCTTTTGACAAGCGGAAGGAGCGAACCCACTTCGTAGGCTTTATTGTCGGGCCCAGGTATCCCCAGATACCGTTCGGTATAGGCGGTATCGTAGTCGAGCCAATCCACAGGCGGAGCACCAGCTACACCCGCTTTATAGACGTCAGGCCTTGCAAGGACCGCGTAAGCAGAGAAATATCCACCGTAAGACCAACCAAACACACCGATGCGTGTTTCGTCCATCTCCGGAAATTCCTTGCAAAGGCGTTTCAGGTTGTCGGCATGATCATTGACCGGCAACGTACCAAACTTATGAAGTATGGCTTTTTCCCAGCTGCGTCCCCGATCAGGGGTACCGCGTGTATCCATCCGCACGATAATGGCCCCAAGCGCGTCAGCCATCACTTGGTCTTCAAGATAAGCCCTGTTACCTGCTCTCACCATAAGGGAAGTAGGACCGCCATAGGCATGGTCGATGACGGGATATTTCTCGCCCGGCTTAAAGGTGCTCGGACGCACTATGGATGTTTGCACTGCGTCCGGCCCAATAGTTTGCAATGTGACATGAGCACTCATCACAGGTTTTGCTGCAGAACTCGGCAGGAGCTTTTTCTCCGTCCCGTCGATGTTTTGGAGCGATGTTTCATCGAGTCCCAACCTGTCGACTGTGTGAGCTACAAATATCCCATGCTGAAACTTTGAACTCGCAGTAACGGATCCATGGTCGGGAACAGGAAGCAGAAGATGAGACGCTCCCGTGGCGATGTCGATCGACATGAGCGCACTATGGGACCCATCCGTGGCAACCTCAACAAAAGCCTTCAGTCCTTTATCATCGATACCAAGCAGGTTTTTCACTTCAACATGCGGGACCGTAAGTGAACGCACCTCCTTTCCCAAGACATCATGAAGTTCGATTTGCCTTGATCCGGATCGATCCGTCATCCACAAAAACCCTTTTTGATCCGGCAGCCAAACGGGAACGTTATTCACGATCTCCACCCAGGCAGGATCTGATTCTTGCAAAAGAACCGTAGTTTTGCCTGTCTTAGGATCTGCCGCCACAAGTCGCGCTGTGTTCTGCAAGCGGTTCAGCAGAAAAAATGTTGGAGGACCATTTTTGGTCCAACGCACAGTCGAAACATATTCATAGGCTTCTTTCCCGAAATCAACCCAAGTGGTGTCACCGCCATCGGCCGATGTGAAACCGAACCGCACTTTGGCGTTCGTTTTCCCAGGGCGCGGATAATAGGGTCTTTGCGGCTCAGCATCAGCGCGGAAAGGATCGGCGATGGAAAGGCGCTCGACCTGTGTTTGGTCGACAGCTTCGTAGAGCAGTGTACGGCTATCGGGAGACCACCAATATCCATCCATTCGACCAAGTTCTTCCTGCGCGATAAATTCGGCCACCCCAAAACTTCTGGCTTCGGTGCCGCCCTTGGTCACGGCTTTCAGATGAGTCCCGTCTCTATCTATAGTGAAAAGATTGCTGCCTCGCACGAACGCCACACGTCGGCCATCGACCGAAAATTTGGGACTATAAATCGAACCCTTCCCCGATCCGATCTCACGCCCTTTTTGGGCTTTCCTATCATAGACAAACAATTTGCCCTTCAGAGGTGTGAGGAGAAAATCCCCCGTTTCATCGGCTTCATAAAAATTGATGCCGCTGGTCATGAGGCGGAGTCTTTCGCGCAGGGCTTTTTCTTCGGCCGAAACAGGTCCGTCTCCCGCTGACAGCATGCCTTCATCAAGAATTTTTTCTTCCGTGCCCGATTTAATGTCGAAGGAATAAACCGCAGCTGCCGTAGAGGGTGGGATGGCTTTTTGGTAAAGAAGTGTTTGGCCGTTTTTTAGGATTTGGAAATTGAACGGAGCACCCAGACGAAAGTTTCGGGTCGTACGCAGCTGCTCCCTCAGTTCCTGCCAAGGAGCTTTCGGCGAAGACTCAGCGGCAAAAGCTGTAAATCGCGCAGTCGCAAGAGAAAACGTCAGGGAAAGCGAGACTGTTGCAGCGAGAGAAAGGCGACGCGGAGCCCACTGAGAAATGCCTGTCATTTTATCTCCGATTCACGAAAAGCTAAACGGAAAGATGCCAAAGTTTGTGCATATGAGCAAGCATCGGTTGGCAGCGGCTTCCGCGACTTGACATTTTTTCCATAAGTCGCGACTCTGGGGAAAATAGAGGAGTTGCTTATGAATTTCCAAGTTCAGGCATTGATTCAGGATCTGGAAAACATGGGGCGCTTTCGTGATGCTGTTTCCCAAAAAGAATGGCAGGACAAATGGTATGCGCTGAAAGAGCTTTCACCTCCTGAGTATGATGCGGTAAAAACCGCGTGTACCGAGAATGAGGGCGCGCGCGCTCTTGCGTGGTCTATGGTGCAGAGCCAGGATCCTGACCCAGCAAAAACCGGAAGATCAGTGGCCTTCGCTGGATTTTTCTCAAAAGACTAAATGATATCAACATGATAGCTATTTTTTTCACCTGGAAATCGATCGGTGGTCAGGCAACGGCCTAGCTTTTGCACTCTTTACCAAAACGATATCTACCTGATACGACAGCCTTCTTTGTAAGCAAATGATGAAGTTCCAAAATCCCGCCGATAACACGTGCAGCCAGTGCTAGTGTTTTGTCACGATTAGAGGAACGCATCCATGTTACATATTAGGCAAGTCGTGTTGCTGTTACTTCCACTCTTTATTCTTCAGATATCGTGTGGCGGCAAAAAGAAGTCTCATAATGCAAATGCGACTCTCGCTGCTGGCGGTTCAGGGGACTCGACATCCACAGCGCCGCGCCTTGATCTACCGCCAACAGTTGAAGCGGGCCCCCTTCGCCTCGCTAACCGCGAAATTTTTCTTGATGCTGTTTCTACCAATGCCGTGTCATGGTCATGGGAACAGCTTGCAGGACCAGGCATCATTAGTTTCCAAAGCCCTGATACCGAGGATACAGCAGTTGTAGCCGATCGCGATGGTTTCTACTGGCTTCGTTTGACAGTAACGAGCGCCAACGGACAAGAGGCCTTTGACGACGTTCAACTCCTTTGGGATACCGCAGCCCCTTGCCCAACTCTAAGTAAAGACGTCAAAACATTTCAGGCCATAACAGTTGATGGTCGGGTCGCATCCGATGCCAGTATTATGGAATGGACACAGCTTTCGGGCCCGGGCCGCATAGCCTTTGGATCACCCAAAGCAGGCGCTACAACAATTGGCGCTGATCTCGACGGCAGTTATCAGATTCGTCTGACAGCCTCCGACAAAGTCGGCAATACATGTTCTGCTGATATGACATTTATATGGGAAACCACAGTGCCAACCGTCAGCATCGGCCAGGATATTTTCACCAACAAAGAAGTCTTCATCAATGCCGCAACCATCGATGCCTCGACCTACTCATGGACTCAGGTCTCAGGACCCGGTACGGTTACATTTTCAAGCCCAAGCAGCGAAGACACCAAAGCAAGCGCTAATATGGATGGTGAATATCTCCTCCGCCTAACTATCACGACATCGAGCGGCCTCGTCGCATTTGACGAAGTGAAATTTGTTTGGGATGCAACACCACCAACAGTCAACTTAGGCCAGGACATGGCGCGGAAATACCGTGCAACGATCGACGCTCAGACGAGCGGCGGGTCCAAGTACGTTTGGAAAAAAATCGCGGGTCCCGGTAACGTAATTTTCTCCTCGGCTGATAGTGAAGACACGGCACTCATAGTGGATCATGCCGGCGACTACACGATCGGGCTTTCCGTAACAGACCAAGCCGGCAACACAGCGATGGATACGATCGTCATCACCTTTGACTACGATATCCGTGTTTTTGCGAAACAAGTCAGTGCCGGTGGCTCGCACTCATGCGCCGTGCTCGACGATGATTCGGTTGCATGCTGGGGTTATAACTATGCTCAAGAGCTCGGTTATGGCGACGCGAATAAATTTGGCGAAGGCATTGATCGTTATATGCCGCCTTCCTTCCCAATCAACCTCGGCCCCAATAAAACGGCCAAATCAATCTCGGTGAACTATGCCCACAGCTGCGCTATCCTCAATGACGATAGTGTGAAATGCTGGGGACAAAACGCATCAGGTCAACTGGGTTATGGGGATGCTGTCAAACGCGGAATCCCGGATGCCACACCGATCAACCTCGGTCCTGGGCATACCGCAAAATCGATTTCAACCGGCCTTGCCCATACCTGTGTGATCCTCGATAATAACGCTGTGAAATGCTGGGGCGCGAACTCAGCGGGCCAACTGGGTTACGGTGATTATCAAAACCGCCTTGTTCCACTGACCCTGCCCATCGACCTCGGTGCTGGCCGAACTGCAAAATCTCTAAGCCTTGGCGCTTATCATACCTGTGCGATTTTAGATGACAGCTCGCTGAAATGCTGGGGCAATAACTCGAACGGACAGCTCGGTTACGGTGACAAAAACCTTCGCCCCTCTCCCGAGGCGCTCGCAATTGATTTCGCTGGGGTCAAAGTCAAAACCGTCGCCAGCGGTGCTTACCATACCTGCGTTGTTCTCCAAAATGGGACTGTAAAATGCTGGGGCCGTAACAAACAGGGTCAACTCGGGCTTGGCGACAGCGTCGACCGCCTGCTCCCTGATGCTGCGACAGACCTGGGTGCTGGTCATGTACCACTCACAGTCTCAGCCGGCCTTGAGCATACCTGCTCGCTGTTTGACGACGGCACGGTGCAATGCTGGGGCGGTAACTCGGAAGGCCAGCTTGGAACGGGCGATAACGTTCCGCACATCGCTGCAACTCACTCGCCCATTTCATTTGGGCAAGGCCGTCTGGTGAAATCCATCGCCGCGGGACGCCTTCATACCTGCGCTGTCCTCGACGATTCCACACTCAAATGCTGGGGATCGAATGCCTACGGACAATTAGGTAGCGGCAAAATCGTCAACGGTTCGACTCCACCTCCTACAGTCATCGGTTACGGTGACTGAGAGCACTCGAGGATTAGAGTACTAGCTAAGCTTCGTGGAGAGAGTGAGGCATCCTCGTTCTCTCTTTTTCGTTTGGAGTAGTTTTTGAGACAACGATCAAGATCACAAAAAAGCTTACAGCTATTTTCCGGTTTCTGATGCACTACCAACAGCTAGGAGGCTATCGTCAGCGCATCGAAAGCCTGAAGTTCAGCCATTTAAACTTAAAGACGATCCGCCGCGTTATATTGAGAATCAGAGCTTTGACGCGCAAGGAGTTGTCAACGCCATGCGTCTTGATAATCAATTGGCTTTCGAGCCGGTCTGCATCCTGCAGAAGATCGACATCAGCTTCTTGACTCGCTAAATGAAAGGAATAAGGTTGGGACGGCAGGTCCTGCGTGGCCTTAATCAATCGACCGACCTTGGGTTTGCTGACCCATCGTCTGAAAGAGGCGTGATGATCGATACCTTCGATACCAGAAATGGCCGTTATCAGCCCGGATTGGTCGGTAATGCCATCGACATTTAGAGCTTGAGTCCGATCGTATCGAGGCCAATCGAGTGAACAGTTGTCGAGAGGTTTTTCGCTCAGATAGTAGTGAACAGCGATACGCAAGGGATCGAAGGCGAAGCCATGGGCGTCGCGCATGAGAATCACGAGCTGATTCCCGACAGGCCTCGCCGCGATTTCTACAAGGCAGGGCCCTTTCTCCGGGTCAAGACGAATCTCAGCATGAAAAGGACAGCGGTGCAAACCCAGCGCCTTCACCACCGATTCCGAATAAGCAGTTAGCACCCTAAAGTCGGGATCGCTCCGGGGCACGTGCATGCTACGTGTATAGACGTTAGGTCGGCCGTTGGCATGGCGATGGTAGTAGCGCAGCACCGAGTAGACGATGACGTCGCCCTTTTCATTCGTCTGACCGTTGACCGCGTATTCGGTTCCCTCAATGAATTCTTCGAGGACGTAGCGCCCCAATCCTGAAGCGAGGAAATAGTTGACAACACTCACCTCAGGTTGATCGCGCGAAAAGAACCCGACTTGCTGATTGCCGACGCCGTCGATCGGTTTGATGACGAATTTGGGCGGTAGTGATGCACGCAACTTTTCCACGTCTTCCGCGTGTTGGACGAACCAGGATGCATTCATAGGTATATGCGGGTGGTGGAGTCGCAGATAGGATTTAAGATCATACTTATTTCGAAAGCGAGCAAGCGTTTCCGGCTTAACCCAATCGATTGGCAGCACCTTGAGGAAAATCATAGCCAGCTCAAGGCTCTGTTCGGACCAGGGAATGATGGCTACGATGTCGAAACGCTTTTGAATATGCTGCGCAACCCATAAGGCACGGTCCTTAGGACAATGGTATTGTTCGGCCAACCACTCCGTCGGTATCGGCGCGCAATAGTCTTTCTTGTGCAGAGCATCGTAGAAATCTTCGACGAGAATAATGCAGCGTAGACCGAAGTCTTCAAAGGCCGCACGCATCAGTTCCAATCCATAGTCATGGTAAGGCTCTATGATGAGATAGACAGCCTCTTTTTTACGTTCTTGCGTACTCAATGTAATCTCTTCCCTCAATTCACTTGAGGCTATAATATTCTCGCTAGACGGTTTCCCATGCTCCTGCATGGAATGAGCTTAGGACGTACGAAAATCGACCTGAGGCCGCTCCGAGAATCTTCGACTTTTCATTGAAAGAAGAATCTGCAGGAGAATGCCGCTTGATTCAACAAGTGAGCTTTCCACTTTGAAGGCTGACTTGTGATAAATACCACTCTCTATTTTACCTTCAACATGTGCGATGATGAATTCAGCAGAACCAACTGCGCGACTAAGGCGGACAGGTATATCGATCCGGTAATTCCCAAGCTTTCACATGTGTCGTAGCCGCCATTCTAAAATAATTCAATGGTTTTTAAGCAGATTGACTGCATTTACCAGATGTTTACGAGAAACTTCGGAAATACTCAATCTATGATCTAAGTGATCTCTAAGTATCTGTTCCTTTTGCTGAAATCAGTACTGCTTTTTCGACTTTACTGCAGTTGCCATGACACTTGCCTTTCGGTTGGCGTCGACTTCAAATGCCGGATAAGACAAGTGGAAGCGACGAGCGTCCCTGCATGCTCCCGACTTGGATCATGCTCCGTGTCGGTGCGGGACCACAAGTCACCTATGGGGCAATGCGTATCGACAATGCCAATCAACGTAAACCTTCTATTCCATCAAACCAGCTGCGTATCTTGAGCTGCTCGTGGTTGCACTGCGCTTAAAATCTTTGAATTTTACGGTCTTTGCGAAGCCTACGGGTGGGATCCGGGTATGGAAATCTGAATGTTCACGAGCGGCCTGACTTTGAATATACGATGAGTCACGAGGTGACGACCTATGGGATTCGGCTCCAGCTTAAGTAGGACAAAATTCTCCTCAAACTCGTAAGCTGAAGCCGGCAAAGCAGTATCATACTTCAACCTTAACGTACAATCTTTGCCATTCCGTAAACTGCCCCTCACTCTTCCTCAGGATTTCGGCATCCCGCAGACTTTCAGACCAGCCGCCGTTTTCGGTCGTTTTATGATCCTATCCACCCATGCCGCGACATGCGAAAAATCTTTGAGTCCGAGAGTTTCGGCCGCGTCATAGGCAGTGGTTAAAGCATGGACCCAGGTAACGTTCGCCATATCTGCAATGGAATACTCATCACCAACTAAATACGTGCGGCCGTTCAATCGTTGATCAAGCACACCCAGGATGCGCCTCGATTCGTCTGTATAACGTTTGATGGGATAGGGATCTTTGCATTTGTCTTTGGCGAATTTGAAGAAATGCCCAAACTGCCCAAACATGGGACCGACACCACCGACCTGAAAAAATAGCCACTGCAGAGTCTCGCTGCGCAGCCTTGGATTTGTTGACAAAAACTTACCCGATTTTTCGGCCAGGTAGATGAGAATTGCTCCCGACTCCATGATCGCTAGGGGTTTGCCGTCGGCACTTTCCGGGTCGACGATAGCTGGGATTTTACCATTCGGATTGACTTTCAGAAACTCAGGCGAGTGTTGCTCATCTTTGCCGAAGTCGATCAGGTGGGCATCGTAGGGAATTCCCATCTCTTCAAGGGCTACAGAGGCCTTTTGTCCGTTGGGAGTGGCGAGAGAATAAAGCTGAATTTTAGAACTCATAGTCAGGTACCCCGATATGTTTTTGGTATAAGAACAGTTGTCGCGGGTGTAGGTTCCTTTCGCAAGGTGAATTTATTCCGAACGCGCAGTCATTCATCGAGTGAGAGGACCTTCATGAAACTTTATATTGTTCACTGCGGATTTTATGACGCCTCCGATGCCGCTGCTATCTACGAAAATCACGCCAATCATTATATTGTCGCAGACGATTTTGAAGATGCGAAACGGCAGGTCAAGGCCCTCACGTCCTTTAAGAAGAAGCATATGCACATCGATGGGATTCAAGAAGTGGTCGCTGTAAATGGGTACCGTTTGGAGCTCATTAAAGATCCGAACCTTGAAGGCAAAACTCAGCTTTATAATTTAAAATATGGTTCTAAAGCCCCAAGTCTGTCGGAATCGATCAATCAATCCGAATAAAATCCGCCATGTATCAAGTGTTTACCAACTTGTCTGCAGCGAAAACCCTACAGCACGTAGGGCCTGACCAACATTGACTTGCAAATCGGCTCGCTCCTAAGCTGAGGCTTCAATCTGAAGAGCGAAAGCGAGAAAGGTGATTGTCATGAAATTTAAAACCTTAGCGTTATTCACGACCCTCATTGCGCCTTTGAGTGCTGATCTTTATGCGCAGGTCTCAGGCAGCGCCTCTGCATCACCCTCGACCGGTGCAACAGTCAATTCAGGTGTAATACCGTCGCAAGGCGCCACAGATGGAACAGGTGTGACGACAATGCAATCCGATAGCGCGGCTATGGGAACCAGTGTAAACAATGCACAGGCAGCGCAAGGGAATGCAGTCCAGGCGAACCCCGGACAGACCCAGCAGCAAGCGACTGGCGGCGGTGTGTTTGGTCCCTCCTCCGGTCCTGGAATATTTGGTCCCGCTGCTGGCTCAGTAACAAATGACTCCTTTGGGAGTCAACAACCGGCGTCGGGATCAGCAATCCAGCCGAACCAACCGACACCGAAATCGCAAGGCACCCTGAATCGCGGTGTACGGTCGCCAGGTCAAGGCGCAGGCCCAACGGTCTATGATGCCTCGGGCAACCCAAGCCCGGCAAACAACCTCTACCAAGGGGCGCTGCCACGCGACCTCAATCCTATTACGCCGAGTGGAGCACAGCCTTCGCAGACTCAGCCGACTAGCTCGGTAACGGGTCGCTGATACACGAATGGATCACAAGAGTAAAAAGGGAAAGCGTGTGCTTTCCCTTTTTAAATTCTCATTAAGACGAGGGCGTACTGGTAGCCGGAAGCGGTTTTGGATAAACAGGATTCTGAGGTACCGCATTCGGTGTTGGGTTCGTGTCTTGCCGAGGGATCCGATCCGGTTCGGGGTCCCTTTGTCTCATAGGGCCATCGGGATAGGGATCAGCATCCCGTATGATATTCATTTCGTTATCAGCTGCATTTTGAAAGACTTTCATCGAAGGACTCCTTAGGCGAAATCGAGCTCATGTTGAAGGCTAATCCCATCTTTCTAATAGAACGATGAGAGTTTCTTAAGGAAGCCGTTTCCTATTCTGACAGGCAAAGCAAGCACTCTTTTCATATCTTTTTGCAAGACCGCGCCGGAGCCCACTTGCTAGGGAAAGCTTCGGGAAATAATAGGCCCCCTCTAGCGCGCGTTATCCTAAGTGGGATAAAATACGTTTGTGGAGAGTCGAAGTTTCAACTCGGTTTTTATAGATCGAAGCGAAACGAAACGAATCTAAGAATATCTTAAATGCAGAAGACCACCGAAGATCACACAACGATTAAGCCCGCTTTTATATTACAGAGGAACTTCAGCCATGAAATTTACAACAGCTCCCTTTCGTGCACCCTATATCAAAGGCAGTAACGAAGGCATTCCAAGAGATCGTTATGAAACGGATTATATTGAGTTCGAAGACGGCGACTATCGTTTGAGTGATCTCAAGCAAATGGGTTGGAACCTTGAGGTCTTCCGAGGCGCCAACGATATCTACCTCTTTTATGAAGCGACCAATCAACCTAAAACCATCGAGGGCGGCGGCCTTAAGTTTCTCGCACTCGAGAATATCAGCGGGGAATCGGAAGGCGATTCCAACGGCGTCGATCTCAAAGTTTTTGCGTACGGATACGGTTATGCCGATGGTATTCGCCACATTTACTACGGTAGCGGCCATCAAAAAGGCTATTTTTATTATCCGCCGCTCGCGACTATGGCCGCTCTCCTGCTTAAAGTGGAAGAGCTCGCCCATATTCATTGTCGGGACGTGGAGACTTTCTCAGAGGTTCATAATGCCGAGGAAAACTACGTGAATCATTAATTCTTCGTACTAAGGCCCCAATGCCTTCCACATAGATTAGGGGGAGCTCGTTTAGACGGGCTCCTTTTTTTCATTTCCAAAGGTCTTCATATGCATTTAAATGGAGGAAAGGGAGGGCCTCTATCCGATGGTGCAAGAATTTATAGTGAAGTTTGAAACAGTTAAAGGCTCAAAACGCAAAGTCGAAACCGTGACGATTCATAGTCAGGATCGCTCTGTCGATATAGAAAAACCCCTCGACGAACCGACTCGCATGATGCTTGGAACACGATTTAAAGCGTATTTTAAAGCACGCCTCCAGGGCGAAAAGCTGGTTCTACTTGGCGAAACGACTTGGAACGAATGGAATAAAGGTCGCTGAATTCGTCATCAAAACAAACACTTACCGATTATAAACCGAAGGCGCGGCTCTAAGGCATTTCACCCGGCTTTGAAGTCTGGTAAAACTCAAACTGTACGGTATTAGACGCCTTCATTAGCGAGTAAGTGCCATGAAATACGTATTTGGTTCAGTTTTCGCTTTGACTCTCCTGATTATTGCCTGCGCCCGGAATTCGGCGGGACGTAACGAGCTCAATCTTGTTTCGGACAGTGAGATGGACACGATGGGTGACCAAGCCTATCAAGAGATCTTGAATACGGCGCAGCTTTCCAATAGTGCCGGTCTCAACAACGAGATTTACCAGATCGGGCAAAACATCGCCGTGGCGAGTGGCGCCAATTTTGATTGGAAATTTACGGTCATCAGCGAAGATACCGTCAATGCTTTTTGCCTTCCAGGCGGAAAAGTTGCCGTATATACCGGCATTATACCGGTCGCGGCGAACAATGCTGCTTTAGCTGCCGTTTTAGGCCATGAGGTCGGACATGCTGTTCTTCGGCACTCAAGCGAGAGAATGAGTCAACAAATGCTTCTGCAAGCGGGTCTATCGCTTGCGACGTTGAGCTTCTCCGATTCGCCGTATAAAGGCATCATCGCAGCCGCTATGGGGGTAGGCTCGACCTACGGAGTACAACTCCCTTTCAGTCGTCTTCAGGAATCTGAAGCGGATAAGGTTGGGCTGATGTATATGGCGAAGGCTGGCTATGATCCGCAGGAAGCGATTCATCTCTGGGAGCGTATGGGAGCCCTGAGTAGCTCGCGTCCACCCGAGATCCTATCGGATCACCCTGACCCATCCAATCGCGCGAAAGCTTTGAGTGCTCTGATGGGTGAAGCTCTGAATCTGTATCATGCTGCACCTGTCAAACAACCGACTATTTCCCTGTGAGAGATTCATGAGTAAATTTGAAGACACAATTTTGGAAATCGATACGCTCAACAAAAATCTCATGTTCAAAAAGCGAGGCGGCGGCACGATTACGCCGGAGGAATTCGTAAGCCTGAAAGAAATGGTGAGGCGTTTGAATGAGGAATCGAAGGGCGTGGAAATACCCGAAATCGGTCGTCTTATCCAGCTTTACGATCTTGGGCTCGGTGTGCGTTACCTCGAACCCAACTACGATCGCTTGAATGCCGCCTTTGCCTGGATGGAAGCCAATGAAGGTCCTGACGGTGATGACGAGGATGATTTTTAATTAGACCGACTTATGATTGTCCTGGGTCGGTGGAATGCGATCGCCTCGAGCCAGGAGTTCCAAAGCCTCCGGATGGTTTTTATAAAACAGCCTCGAAACATCCGCTATTTTCACCTTCGCCTCGTCATCCACAAGCGCAATACGATCGCCGTTCAAGACGTTGATGAGTTCTTGCAGAAGCTTGGCTTGCACCGAAGGAAGCCGCGTGACCCAACTCTGCAGAAGTACTTTATCTACTTCCGCTGGCAAGGATGCAAGTATACCCGTATCGTTTTCGTTATGAACCAAAAGCCCCGATGTCGTACCCCGATCAAGAGTCAGTACTTGCAAGAAATAAAGGCTGTGATAGGCCAGCTGATCGTCACGATAGCGACCTTCAAAGAGAGGATGTTTCGTAAGCGAATCCGCGACGATCTGAATATAGACATCAATGATCGCATGACCGAATCGCTTGGCTAACTCACGGTCATGCACGGGATCCTGGCTGCCGTATTCTTCCAAATAAAAGTGCGCGGTCCCGCGATGACGACCAAGCGCGGGGATATAAAAATAGCGCTCCCCTTGGGCCTTGCCTTCTTCCCAAAGAGCATCGACCGTTTCTCGCATTGTTTTTTCAAACAAAGCGGTTTGCGCTTCATCCGGCATGCTGGGATTAAGGTCCGCCATGATCCGCCAGTAACCGCTCCCGTTCTTCATTTCCGTCCAGCTGATATGCATATGCATGGAAGGCGCAAACGGGTTTTTAGGGTGTACGATTGTTGAGAGAGCGGTGGCCGACCCGAGCTTTTTGCTAGGATCACTTTCGTACTGCACTTGAGAAATATTCACTGACGCGCGATTGAAGAGTGTGTCTTCCTTCGCGGTGAATCGATTGCCTCCCCCAAAATCTCCTTGAGCCCTTAACCAATCGACGCTATAAAATTGCGAAGAATGGGCAGCAGCAGGATGCTGCAACTCATCAAGGCGAGAGACGAAATAAGCCTGTAGTCCTTTAACAAGATCATAAGCAAGCCGAGCTGCGTTCGACTGGGCGAGAACTAGACTCATGGGTCGTCTCCTGAATCATAAAAGATGATTTTACGCGAACAGACTCACTTGCCAACGTGTCTTTTTGGCATTTAATGGAAGAGAAGCATAATTTTTCGTGTTATGAATAAGGCATGAAAAATGCATACGTTCACAAGGGATTTAAGGTCCGTAGATACGCGATCGTCGGCTTTCACATTTAGAGGATATGACTATGCTAAGAACTATTTTGACACCAGTCCTAGTAAGCACTTTGGCCTTTGCAGCTGTTGGTTGCACAAAAACGAAACAAGAAGCCCGCAAAGAAGGGGCTGCTGAAGTCCATGAAGCACAAAAAGACGTTGTTGATGAGAAAAAAGATGTCATTGATGCTCAGAAAGACGTGCAAAAAGCGGAACAGGATGTAGAAAAAGCTAAATTTGATGCTGCGAAAAAAGTAGACGAAGCTAAACCATAATCTCTCTTTTGATTCAGACCTATTGCGGCGGCACTCCTTCGAGCGCCGCTGCTTTATTTTTTGTCGTCAAAGCCCTTGGTCGAGTTCGGCCAAAGACTTGGCTAGTTGAGCTCCGATTCGTGCATTATTTTTCACCAGCGCTATGTTGGCGACGAGGCTTTTGCCACCCGTGCGTTCCACGATGTTTTTGAGGAGAAAAGGCGTGATATTTTTGCCCGAAATTCCCGCACTATCGGCCGCTGCGAGGGCATCTTTGATGACAGAATTTATCATGTCCGCGTCAAGAGCATCCTCTTCTGGAATCGGATTCGCCAGAACCACTCCACCTTTGAGATTCATCTCATGTTTTATTTTGATAAGACGGGCAACGCTTTCGAGATCGTCATATGCGCGCAAGACCTGACAACCGCTGGATCGCGTGAAAAATGAGGGAAATTCTGCTGTTTTATAACCAATAACAGGCACACCTGCGGTCTCAAGGACTTCGAGCGTTTTGGGTATATCAAGTATCGATTTCACCCCAGCACACACAACGGCAACGTTGGTCTGCATCAGCTCCGTGAGGTCTGCGGAGATATCCCAACTCTCAGCGACGCCACGATGCACGCCCCCTAGCCCCCCGGTAACAAACACCTTAATTCCAGCCCATTCTGCGGCTATCATCGTCCCGGCAACCGTCGTTGCCCCGTCTTTGCCTTCCGCTACAATGAGAGGGAAGTCACGACGCGAAACTTTCTCGACATTTCGGTTTTGAGCAAAATTCTCAAGATCACTGGCACTCAAACCGATTTTGATGCGGCCTTTGATGATGCCTATCGTCGCCGGTACGGCTCCCTCTGCCCGAATGATATCTTCCACTTCGCGGGCCATGGCAAGGTTCTGCGGGTAGGGCATGCCGTGCGAAATAATAGTAGATTCAAGGGCAACCACTGGTCTTCCGGAGGCCAGGGCAGCGGCCACTTCGGGATGAATATCAAGAAACTTCTGCATCATTATGTCCTCGCGAAATACCGATTGAGCGGGGACACTTTCATATCATTCACCCAAGCTTTGCGCCAGAAAACTATCGGCACTTGCTCGCTCGAGCGCTTTGACGAAACTCTTGGGGGTAGGCTTGTGCGAAAGAAGGCAACCGTCCTCAATATATTCGAAGATTTCCGAGTAATTTTTGGTCTCCGAAGGGCTGATGCGTCGCGCCACATGCCAGGGCCTCAGCTCTTCGGGATGTTCAAGCGCCATTGCGCCCAAAATTGCAGCCATCGCTTCGAGAGTGGCGCGATGGAAGTTGTGAACCCTTACCGATTTGTCGGCGGGATCAAGGCCGGCCTCGAGATAACGATCGTTGGTTGTGACACCTGTGGGGCAGCGGTTAGAATTACAGCGGCGGGCTTGAATACAACCTAAGGCAAACATCATAGCGCGCGCCATGTTCACGTGATCGGCGCCAAGTGCGAGGCGTTTGATCGCATCGAAGGCCGTGACGATACGCCCGCCTGAGATCAGACTTAATTCTTGCCGAATGCCAAAACCGACCAGCGCATTGTGCGCAAAAATAAGCGATTCTGTACCCGGCGCCCCCACATGGTTAGAAAACTCAAGCGGCGCAGCACCAGTTCCACCTTCACCGCCATCAATCACAAAATAGTCAGGAAGGATTGCATACTTTTCGATCGCTTTGCAGATCGCTAAAAACTCATGGCGTTTGCCTATGCAGAGTTTGATGCCGATCGGTTTTCCACCCGACAGCTCCCTCAGCTCCTGCACAAATAAAAGCAGTTCATAAGGCGTGGAAAATGCGTTGTGGCCAGGAGGTGAGATCACGTCTTTCCCAACTTCTACACCACGAATATCGGCAATTTCCTGATTTACTTTTTCGGCAGGCAGAATGCCGCCATGACCTGGCTTTGCGCCCTGCGATATCTTGATTTCGATCATTTTAACAACGTCGAGGCGAGCCTTTGGCTCAAACATCTTGGCGTTAAAACGGCCTTCTTTGTCGCGCGCTCCGAAATAAGCCGTTCCCAGTTGCCAGATGATGTCGCCACCTCTTTCGAGATGATACGGACTAAGTCCACCTTCGCCGGTGTTTTGGGCGAAATTGCCGAGACGCGCGCCCTCGTTGATCGCTTGCACTGCATTTTTGCCAAGCGAACCATAACTCATGGCACTCACGTTGAGTATGCTTGCGCTGTAGGGCTTCAAACACTGAACACTGCCTATCGCGCTACGCAGGACTTGTGGCTTCACGTGTTTTGGAAGGATCGAATGACTAACCCATTCATATCCGGGCGCATAGACATCGATGATAGTGCCGAAGGGGGTGGTATCAAGTTCGTTTTTGGACCGTGCATATACAATCGAGCGCTCCTCACGGTTGAAAGGGCGTCCATCCGTATCGGATTCGATGAAATATTGGTTGAGTTCGGGTCTTAGGCTTTCCAAAAGGTAACGAAGTCGGCCAAATAAAGGGAAGTTCCGGCGAATGGTATGGCGCTTCTGAAAGTAGTCGTAAAATCCCATCGCGTAAAAGAGGCTATAAATCGCCAAAAACCATTCGGCTCTTGGAAAATAGATGGCAAACACTATCAACACGGCCAGACCTAGATTCGCAATCACCAGAAACTCTTTACGCATAGGCTACCTCCTATGACGATTGTCGTCTTCTCGAGCCTAATTACAACCTGGAATATCCGTCGCCTTCGGCCAGAGAGCAACAAATGCATGAAATGGAGCCCTTTTCTAGGGCGACGTTTTATATCACCTTTCCAATTTTATTTTTTCCGCACGCTCGAGAAGACGAAAAAAGAGCGAAAGAGGTAAAAGACCTTTCAGGAGACGGACGCTGTAAGCCTCCGGATCAGGCATTATCATAAACCTCTTTTTTTCGGCCTGACGGTGAATAACGACAGCAATCATTTCTGCGGATAATTTTGCCTCGGTAACAAGTTTTAAAGCCTGGCTTCTGGCAACTGCGTCCTGGGTTCGGAGGCTTTCGATTAAATGGGTGCGAAAGAAGGTAGGACAGACGACAGAGACATGAATATGATCTGCCTTGAGTTCAAGAACCAGGGTTTCCGAGACGGCAATAACAGCTGCCTTAGTTGCATTGTAGGCGGCCATACGGGGCAGATGAGCAAACCCAGCCGCCGAAGCAATATTTATGAACTGACCATGACCCTGAGCCCGAAAAAGCGGCGTAAAAACTTTACAGCCGCGCACCACGCCGAGCAGGTTGATATTAAGTATCCATTCCCAATCCACTAAAGGCTGCTCAGCAAGAGCACCTGCGGCCACCACGCCAGCGTTATTTACAACGGTGTCTACGCCACCCCAATTCGACTTAAGCCATTCAGAAACTGCCTGCAGATCTTCAAGCAAGGTAACGTCGCAACGCCGAAACTCCACTCTCTGGTTAGGATGAAGCGTTTTAAGATCGCGCGCTGTAGCCACGCCTCGTTTCTCGTTCACATCACCAATATAGACATCCCATCCGGCTTTGGCATACGTAAAGGCTAAGGCCCGGCCAAGACCCGATGCGCCCCCGGTAATAAAAATTCTTTTTCGTGTTTGTGTCACGGAGCTACTTTCTGCGACTGCAGTGTCAAAGGTATAATCGGTCGACAGGGAAGTCGAAAGACCTCTCTTGAAAGAGCCAACAGAATAAGGCCAGAGCGTAAAGTTGCGGCCTTTGGCATCGAGATACCAACTGAGACAGCCGCATTTTCAGCAGGCGCGGGAACAAGGTCAGATTACGCTTGAGTGCGTCGCTCAAGACCTTATCTCCGCGCGGCAGAACCCAAGCTGGAGTTTTTTGAAAGACCGTAAGCGTCGCCGCTTGTTTTTGCACCTTCGGAATAAATTGAACCGCCGAAGCTCCTGTTCCTAAAACCGCAACGCGTTTCCCCGAGAGATCGATCGAATGATCCCACACCGACGAATGAAACGAACGGCCCTTGAACTGATCAAAATGAGGAATGTCCGGAATGAGAGCTTTTGAAAAAGCCCCGCTGGCGTTGATGATCATCTGGACCTTGATCGGCCCTCCCGAACAAAAGATCGTCCATACCTTTTCGGTCTCGCTCCATACGGCCTGGAGAAGTTCGGCCCCAAACCATACATGAGGCATCACCCCAAAGGTTTCGGCTGTTTGTTTCAGGTAAGCCCAGATTTCGCCCTGATCGGCATATTGATGCGTCCACTGGGGATTGGGCGCGAAAGAGAAGGAATAAAGGTGGGATTCGACATCGCATGCGCAGCCCGGATAAGTATTATCGCGCCACACGCCGCCCACATCAGACGATTTTTCGAGGACTACGAAATCATCAATGCCAGATTGCTTGAGACGAATGGCCATCCCGATTCCGCCGAATCCACTGCCGATAATCGCCAGCCGGAACGTTTTGAGATTTTCGTCACGACTCGCGCTCATAATCAGGCTCCAACAGATCTTATAAACCTATCAGCTACGGCTCAACTCGCTGCGTAGCTGCATATTTGTATCAGTCAATCGATCGGCCAGAATGCGAGCAAGATTTCTGCAAACCCCATAGCCGAGGGACGGATGTTCATCGAAAAGTTTGAGCACATCCACGCTGTTGGCTGAGACTAAAACCACGTCGTTCACCGCACGGGCCGTCGCTGAACGCCTTGCTTCGCGCAAGAGCACGAATTCACCGACCGAATCGCCGGGCTTCAGACGGGCCAAAGATGAATTCGCCTGTTTGCCGACCACAGGTATCTCAACTTCGACGATACCGCTTACGATGATGTAAAAATCCTTGCTCTGCGCATCGTGTTTGATGAAATGCGTCCCGACCGGCACGGGAAGCAATTTAAAAGCCTCCGCAAGCTTTTTGATTTGGGCCGGATCAAGGCCTTCACAGATTTTGGCCCGCTCAAGCGCGGTGATGATCGACTCGGCGGACGATGGCGTGGTTGGTGTGGACACAGATGCCTCCTGCAAATTCATTACCGTGGACCCTTAGATGCTACCAAATCTTTGCGTTTTCGTCTCACGCTAGCGATATAAATAAACGATCCCGGTCTTCCTGTCGAATCATCGATGAATCGATCCCCTTTTTTTGCAACACGGACCGCAGCGTACTGGCTTCATAACGAAAAAAAGATTTGAGGTTTTTCAAATGCTCCTGGATCTCGCTGGCCAATTGCCGAGCGTCGGGTTTTTCCAGAAGTTCGACGAACAAGCGTTCGAGGCACGCCAGCGATTCGCCTCTGAAAAAAGCCTGCAGGTCATCTTTCCATACACTGTCCACCTGACGAAAACATATAATGCGTGTGTAGGGAATATCACCGTATTGCTTGCGCTCGGCAGGGGTATGGTGCCCGATGAAAGCCATGATATAGGATAAAGCCTCAAAGGCCTCACGGACGACCAGACGGGATCGATAAGCCCCAAAAAGATGGAACTGGAATGAGGTAAGGATATCAGGGGATGTCGTGTAACAAAGCGCGAGCTCCTTGGGACGTTGGGCCTCCCACTTAAATCCGAGATAGGGATAAAGGAAGGAAAACGCACCCGAGATGTTCAGTTTCGGTTTATGCAAAAGGATGAGTTCGTTTTCAAGCAGCAGGGCCTCCGTTTCGGAAGCGCAGATACGAAACTCCAAAGTCACCGCCAGGCGGACGATCGTCCGCATCTTTCGCGCCGCTTTTTTGCGTGACGCCAAACGATATTGGGATAAGCGGCGTTTAAGGTTTTTCGCTTTGCCAACGTAGATAGCCTGACTTTTGTCATCACGGAAAACGTAGATGCCGCTCACCGTGGGGACGGTCGAGAGAAAATCAACTCCCAGTTTTTGGTCAAACTCGAGATTCATAAGTCTCCCGTAAGGTCTGGGTCAAACAACTCATGGACACTCACATCGCGAGAGGCCTAGAGTAGCGTTAGCAAAGCGCTCCGCCTCGTGAGGTCATCATGACTAACCATAGTGAATCAATCCGAGAATTTAAGCGTGCCCGTGACTTTTTGCTCAAACATCGCGATGACTATGAAACCGCCGTGAATGGTTTTAAATGGCCAAGGCTTACCACATTCAATTGGGCGACGGATTGGTTTGACCCCTACTCCGTTTTGAATAAACGCACGGCCCTTCATATCCTAAGCGACGAAGGCGAGGCAAAACTCACTTTTGAAGAATTGTCGGATCGCTCGTCTCGCGTCGCCCAGGGATTTCTCAAAGCAGGCCTTATACGCGGCGATCGTGTCCTACTGATGATGGGGAACACTCTCGCTCTATGGGAATCGATGCTAGCCTGCCAAAAGCTTGGGCTTGTTGTCATACCGACTGCGACTCAAGCCACCACCACTGACTTAGACGATCGCATAGTCCGCGGGCAAGTGAAAGGAGTTGTGACGGATCGCGCGAATACCGCTAAATTTGAGTCCCTTTTGTCGTTTCGTAGTCTCGTGACGTTTGTTGATCATCCCAATCCTCCCAAGCCTTGGGTTTCGTTTGACGAGCTGAGATCGGCGGACCACGGCTCTATCCCAGGCGAAACACATGCTAAGGACCCGTTTCTTCTCTATTTCACGTCGGGCACTACGGCCAAACCTAAACTCGTCCTTCATACGCACGAAAGTTATCCCGTAGGCCACCTTTCCACCATGTATTGGATCGGCATTACGGAAGGTTCCATACATCAGAACGTGAGTTCGCCCGGCTGGGCAAAACATGCGTGGAGCAGTATGTTCGCGCCTTGGAATGCTGGCGCTACGGTCCTCGTGCACGAATATGCGCGTTTTCAGCCGGAAGTTACGCTCAATATTATACGAGACAACAAGGTGAACTCCCTATGTGCGCCGCCGACCGTCTGGCGAATGTTATGAGTATTGGCTCGAGGATTTTAAAGCTTAACTTCGCCGTTGCGTGAGACTGGAAGGCGAAGTCCGTATCCGGAAGTTGGCCGTCTTTTTAACAAAATTCAATTTTCTGAGTAGGACTGCACAAAGCCTTATGGCAAAATGCTAGAATTGTAACGGGAAGCCTTTGATCTAATATGCTGTGTTCATTGACGAAATTCACCGGTGGAAATGAGGTAGTCGACCGAGATCATTGAGTTATTCTGTACTTATTCGCAACTTCACAAGTTTTTTGGCCGGCCTCGGTCATCGTTCTCTCCTTCGCAGTCGCTCTCGATCCGTTCTATTCAAACCTGCTGTTCTACTGAAGCGAAACTTGCCACTGTTTGGCGAAATCTATGACGACATACAAGCTGAAAGAGGTTACGAATGAAAATTTCCGAAGCTCTTACTTACTTGCAGAAAGTTAAAGAACAAAACGGTGATTTGCGACTGGCTATCACGTTGCCGGGTTGGGCGCTTGGAAAAGGCCATCCTGAAGAACTTATGCACGCCTTTGATTACGGGGTATTCGTAATCGATCAGACGCATCGCGATGCGCATGGTAATGAAGAGAAAGAACGCCTGTGTTCGGTCGGTTTTGTCAATGACAAGCCATCGTACGTAAGGCAAGCCGTCGGCGCTGTGCCGTTGAAACCAGGTTTGAAGCTTGTAAAGGGCTGATGAAGAACCGGGCGGAGTGTTCGAAGAAAAAGCATCGGCATTATGTGTCGATGCTTTTTTTTTGGCTTATTTTTTGGATGGAACTGAAGTTGGGAACTTGTAGTTCGTGTAGTCTTGTTTGACCAGAGCATTGAAGCTGTCGAGGAAGAGAACATCTTTTTGCTCATCGCTGAGGTTCGGATTGTTTTCAACTTCAGCAAAAACTTTTGCGTCTTTTGTTACGTGATTTCTTTGGAATCTATTGAGATTGTCCCAAGTCAATTTAGTCATGTTATATCCCTTCAACCGAGAATGTAAGAAGGCCCCAGTGTACGCAACATAGCGCGAACGTCCACCGCTTATTTTGACTTTATAAACCTGTCATTACGGCTCTTTTTTGGACCTGTTTTACCATATATTTGTATGGTTTTTGCTTGAGAATTTGAGTCGGATTTGTTACATATGGGGGGTGCCTAACGAGCTTGCTCACCAGCGAAGGATTGTTATGACCACACTCGCTTTAAAAACAGTCATCGGTAACAAAATCATCATCAGTGCAGACGCAGTCCTTTGTTTTCATTCAATTAAAAGCGGACGTTACTGGTATAAGGGTCAGCAAAATTGCGACCTCATTTTTTATAAAAAGGGCAAGGAAACCATCATTCATGCCTCGGGAGGCGTGCGTTTTCGTATCGCTCTTTCCGCGACTGACGATGGCGTCTCAAATGGCACACTCAGTCTTCTTGGGTGGCTAAGGGAAACGCCCAATGCCATCCGCATCGTCACGACTCTTTTAGCAAGCCATGCAAAAGAGGTCCTAAGAAGACGGGAATTGAGATTAGCTATGGAGGTGGAGGCCGAGGAATCAGGTGAGGACAAACTGGAGCTCAATGAAGCGATAGGGAGTCATTTTTCCATCAAGGCTGATGAGGATAAGATCGAGGAGAAAAACCGCATCAGTTTTGCCGAGTCGGACCGAAATTTTGAAATTGCGGTAAAAAGCCGCTGGTATCATCAGAGTTTTGTGAACTTCTGTAAGACTCACGATATCAAGTGTTATTATCGGTCGGTTTTTGCCGAACCAGAACAACCACGTGTCCTTGAGAATGTAATGGATACGATGTTATGGGCG
>JACMOC010000031.1 GCA_014378195.1 Oligoflexus sp.
AGGGCTGCCGCCCTGGGACCCGCTGGTTGGGGGATTTTTTTAGTGTGTAGATTTCTGTTGCAGTTCTAAGGAGCCTTGGCTATAAAGGCCTCGCTGAAGGAAAAAGACTCAACCTGGGTGTGCCTTTAGCGAAGAGGAAACGCCCGTTCCCATCTCGAACACGGAAGCTAAGCTCTTCAGCGCCAATGATACTGCAGTTTTAACTGTGGGAAAGTAGGTCGGCGCACCCTTATAAAATATGGAAAAGCCCCTGAGACAGAAATGTTTTGAGGGCTTTTTTCATTCCTGCTGTAAGGATTTCCGCCGCTCCTTGAAATTTGTCTCAAGCATTGGCGGCTTACTAGAATTAGAGCGGGTAATATCTCTTAGATTTCAGGGTGTTAGGAGATTAATTCTGTTGACTGCAGGTCCCAGCCGAACGTGTTATTAACGGCCAAATGCTGGAGACCTCGTGATGTTGAAACAAACTATGCATCCGGTAACTGCAACGATCATCTTTACAGTCTTCTTTTCTATCCTCACGGCTTGTGCCTAAGGTCTCGAGTCAGTTCTTTTCTGCCTCAAGCCAGGGCCTCTTTTTCGTTACCAAGATAAATAGCGGTGTCGTCATAAGAGTGGTGACCAGGGTCATAACGATGAAGGCGCTGAAAAGTAACGGTGTAAGTAGGCCAAGTTCGAGCCCCAGATTCAAAACCACAAGTTCGACCAACCCCCTCGTATTCATCAAAAGACCCAACGCTAGGGAATCCCTTTTATCAATACCCGTGCAATAAGCACTGAGTCCACTCGCCCCGACTTTGCCAATAATCGCTACTCCCGTAATGAGAGCCGCAAGGGAGAGACCTTCGCCATGCGCCAGAAGACTGAGATCGGTCTTTAGTCCTGAATAGACGAAAAAGAGCGGCAAAAACAGCGTTGTTGTAAGGGTCTCAAGCCGCATAGTTAGCTTTCGTGCAAAAGCGCTTTCGGTCGGAATCAAGACGCCCAGGAAAAACGCCCCAAATAAAGCATGGATACCGATAGCTTCGGTTGCTAAAGCAGCCAATAGGAGCATGAAGATGATGGCTGTGAAGGTTTCGACCTTGAAACCATGTTGCTCCACATGATCACAAAGTTTCGCAGCAATCGGCCTTACGATCACGATCATCAATGCCGCAAAAGCAAAGGTCATCGCCACCATTTGCCAGGCTAGCGAGAGGTCTTTCCCCGCAACACAGGTGATAAGCGCAAGTAAGCACCATGCGGACACATCATCAACAGCCGCGCAGCCCATCGTGACAACAGCCATGGGGGAGTTTTGAATACCGAGATCTTTGATGATGCGAGCCAGTACGGGGAAGGCTGTGACAGAGATAGAAACGCCTACGAAAAGAGCGAAAAGTGGAAAGGGCAAATTCGGTGATGCAAAGCGGGGATAGATATAAAAAGACATCCCAAGGCCCAAGAGCAAGGGTACAAAAATGCTGGCATGCGAAATGATAATTGAAGATGCGACTTTGTTTTTGAGTTTGCGGGTGTCGAATTCCAAACCGACTATAAACATGAAGAGAATGATGCCCACCTGAGCGAGTGCATCGATGCTTGGATTCAAAAGCTTCGGAAAGATAAAAGCCTGAACCTCTGGGAATAAAGCACCGAAGATTGTAGGGCCAAGGGCGATTCCTCCAAGGACTTCGCCGATGACAGGAGGTTGATGGAAACGTTTCATCAGATACGCACAGGATTTGGTGACGACTAGGATGATCGTCAAGGCAAAGAGAAGTCGCGGCAGTAGAGAGTGCGGAACGCCTGACTCAGGGAGCGCTAGTGTAGCACTCGGGAAAGTCTTGGATCCAAACTGCAAGAGGGCAATAAATACGGCTATCCCTAGGGCCGAAACGAGGCCGTAAATGGCAAAAAAACGAGAGGGTTTTGACATTTGGCTTATCCTCTAGGGTAATCTAGTTAGAAACATGAGCTATTAAAAAAGCGACCGTTTCCGGTCGCCTCCAATTATTCTAATCATCATCCAAAGATAGTATCGAGAGGAAGGCATCCTGAGGGATATCGACCGAGCCGATCGATTTCATCCGTTTTTTACCTTCTTTTTGCTTCTCAAGAAGTTTGCGTTTACGGGAAATATCCCCGCCGTAACACTTCGCGGTCACATCCTTACGGAGAGCCGCTACCGATTCACGTGCGATGATTTTGCCGCCAATCGCAGCTTGAATCGCAATGAGGAACATCTGGCGAGGCAGGATGTCTTTCAGTTTTTTGCAGATCTGACGACCGCGATGCTCGGACTGCACACGGTGGGTGATCATCGAGAGGGCGTCGACTTTTTCATTGTTGACGAGGATGTCAACCTTTACAAGATCACCCTGACGATAGTCCATGACTTCATAATCCATCGACGCATAGCCGCGTGAGAGCGATTTGAGCTTGTCGTGGAAATCAAAGATCATTTCGTTCATCGGCAATTCGTAGATGATTTTGATCTTTTTGGTGTTGTTGTATTCGATGTCCCGCTGAATACCGCGTTTCTCCTGAAGGATCTTCAGGACGGCACCAATGTATTCCTCGGGGGTGTGAATCGTCATCACCACATACGGTTCTTCGATATAAGCGATCTGAGTCGTATCCGGCAACTTCGAAGGGTTCTCAATGCGGAGGTCTTCGCCGTTATGCGTACGAACGTTATAAACAACGGTCGGTGCTGTAAAGATCAGATCAAGATTATATTCGCGTTCCAGACGCTCTTGAATGATATCCATATGCAAAAGACCGAGGAAACCCACGCGGAATCCAAAACCGAGCGCTTGCGACGTCTCGGGCTCGAGAGTAAGCGAGGCGTCATTCATAATGAGCTTTTCGAGCGAATCCTTCAGATTCGTGTATTCGCTTGATTCAACAGGGAAAATGCCCCCGAAAACCATTTGTTTGGCATCTTGGAAACCGACGAGCGGCTCGGATGCAGGGCGGGCAGCGTTGGTGATGGTGTCACCCACCTTGGTATCACGAACGGTTTTGATAGAGCCGGAAACGACGCCTACCATACCGCAGGAGAGGGTTTTGACTTCGACGAGTTTGGGCGTCAGCACAGCAACTTTGAGGACTTCAAAATCGTTGCCGGTCGCCATCATCTGCATGCGCATGCCTTTTTTGATTTCACCAGCCATGACACGGACGAGTGAAACAGCACCAAGGTAAGCATCAAACCAGCTGTCAAAAATCAAAGCCTGAAGTGGTTCTTCCTGTTTTGATTTGGGCGGCGGAATAAGGCGAACGATGGATTCCAGAATCTCTTCGATACCAATGCCGGCTTTCGCGCTGGCTTTGACGACGTTGGTTGTGTCGATGCCCAGTTCTTCTTCAATCTGCAGCATGACGCCATCGATATCGGCGCTTGGTAGGTCGATTTTGTTGAGGACAGGGATGATTTCGAGATTGGCTTCAATCGCGAGATAAACGTTGGCCACAGTCTGAGCTTCGACGCCCTGTGCGGCATCAACGACCAAAAGCGCGCCTTCACAAGCCTGAAGACTGCGTGCCACTTCATAACTGAAGTCGACATGGCCAGGGGTGTCGATAAGGTTGAGAAGGTAGGTTTTGCCATCCTTCGCCTTGTAAGTCATCGCGGCCGTTTGGGCCTTGATCGTGATTCCGCGTTCTTTTTCTATGTCCATATTATCGAGGACCTGGGCGCTCATTTCACGAAGGCTCAGGGACCCCGTGAATTCAATAAGCCGATCAGCGATCGTGGACTTGCCGTGGTCAATATGGGCAATAATACAAAAGTTCCGTATCATATTAGGATCTTGCATCGGTTTCCTGAATCTCTCGCGAAGGGTTTCTTTTAACTCTCAGTCCGAAAATGCCGAAGGACAGGTAAGAATCGGAGGAGTTTTATGTGTGATAAATCGGACCGCAACTTCTGGCTAAAGAAGCTCGTATCACCCTATGCTCTATGGTTCCATATATCTATCTTAGCGGCCTCGTGCGCGACAACCGAAAAAACGGCTGAAGCCCCTAAACCGACGCATTATGTTTTGGAACAGGGCCCCATCAGTGTAGCAAGTTTACCCTTCCCAAATCAGCATCCAATTTACGTCAAAATATACGCGGGCGATCAACTCCTCAGTCGACACCTCGCTTATCGCGGGTACGACGCCGATCATGACGGCCTCATCGACATGATTGAGTATCTCGACGATAAAGGTGCAGTAACGCGGACAGTGTTCAAATTCAACGGAGATAAAGACTCTTTGGTTCCGTCGCACTAAGAACTCGCTATTTGCGATGCAGGAATGGTGTGAGATGATTCTCCCGATTGAGCCCTGACTCTATAGGCTCTTAGGGGGAGAGACTTGATGGAACGTGTAGAAGACCAAAATATCGAATTGAATGGCGTCCGCACTCATAATCTCAAAAACTTCTCTATCAAATTTCCCTTGGGAAAAATATCGGTCGTGACCGGAGTTTCGGGCTCCGGCAAGAGTTCCCTCGTCTTTGATACACTTTATGGCGAAGCCTATCGGCGTTATGTCGAGAGCCTTTCGAGTTATGCGCGTCAGTATCTGAAGCAACTCGCCAAACCTGATCTTGATACGGTGGAAAATCTGCCGCCGGCTATTGCGGTAAAACAGGCTCGCTCCGGCCTCAATCAGCGTTCGACCGTCGGAACGATGACTGAGATGACAGATGTTCTCCGCATCATTTTCGGTCACCTTTCCCGCGTGTATTGCCATGGCAAAGAATTGATCAAAGCCACGGGTCCTTATATGGCTCAGGATTCTATGGCACTTTTCCCGGGACAGAAGCTTTTGTTTCTCGCGCCGCTGGACGCTTGGGGCAAATTGAAAGCCGCCGAGCTGAAAGTTCAATTGGAAGCCCAAGGCTTCACGCGCTGTTTTGTGGATGGCGAAGTCCATAAGATAGGCGATATCAAAGCCAACGATTTGAAACGCAGCATGATCGTTGTGGATAGGATCACAGCCACGCCTGACAGTCTGTCACGCATGATTGAAGCGTCCGAACTCACATTGAGACTTGGCCGTGGACGCGGTGTAGTGCGCGGTGAAAAAGGCAACGAGAAAGCCTATAACAAACAGCTGGTCTGCCCGGAATGCGATACGGTATACGTCGACCCTTCCCCAACGCTATTTAATCACAACCATCCGCAGGGTGCCTGCGAACGATGCCAGGGATTCGGTCGCATGCCGATCAAGGATCGCGCAAAAATCACGCCCGATCTGGAAGGATCGATTGCGACGGATAACGTGCCGCCCTGGAACTTTGGAGAGCACAAAGTTTATTACAAGATGGCCAGACGTAGTGCGAAAATGAAAGGGTACGATGTCACCAAACCTTTCAAGAATTATACGGCTACGGAATGGAAGTGGCTTTACGAAGGGGATAATGGCCAAACTGATTTTGACGGGATCAATGGCTACTTCGCATATCTTGATACCAAACGCTACAAGGCGCATTACCGCATTCATGCTGCCAGGTTCACGACTTATGTTCTTTGTGATGAATGCCTGGGTTTCCGTTTGAATAAATTTGCGCGGGCTTGCCAGATCGGAAACCATAATTTTGTTGATGTCATAAAACAGTCGGTTGCCGAATTGCAGAATTGGTTTGGTGGATTGAATTCTCTCGAAGACAAACTTGCAGCGCGCGTCGTGGCCGTTGAGGAAGCTTCGCAAGAAGGATTGCTCCGCCTCACGTACCTGATGAAGATGGGACTCGGTTACCTGAGTTTGAGTCGAAGCGCCCGAACTTTGTCGGGGGGTGAAGTGCAGCGTATAAACATGGCGCGAAGCCTCGGCAGTGCGTTGACTGGAACGCTGTTTTGTTTGGACGAACCGAGCGTGGGTCTTCACGTCAGGGACAGTCATAATCTTCTGGAAGTGATTCTCGAGCTACGCGATCAAGGCAATACGATCGTAATCGTCGAGCACGAAAATACTATTATCAAAGGCGCCGAATACCTTGTTGAAATCGGTCCCGGGGCGGGCCATCGCGGGGGCAATCTCGTTTTTTCGGGAAATCCAGCCGCATATCAATTTGAAGAAAAAGTGTGGCCCATCGGTCGGCCTCTCAGTGCACGCGAAAAATATCTGGTTTTGAAAAATGTCAGCACGCATAACCTTAAAAAAGTGGAAGCTCAGATACTGCTGAGCGGACTCAACGTGGTTTGCGGAGTGTCGGGCAGCGGCAAAACGAGTTTGATTCGTCACACTCTTTATCCTCTGCTCGCCAAAGCCCTGGGGCAAGACATCGATGATGAGGATTCAACCGAGGAAGTGGGCACACTCGGACCAGCCGATGCAGTAAAAAGCCTATCTTCGGTACATTTTGTAAGTCAGGAAAGTATTGGTCGTTCGACCCGTTCCACGATTGCAACTTATCTGGGATTTTATGACGATATAAGGAAGATTTTAGCAACAACTCCAGCCGCTAAGGCCCTGGGTCTAACGCCAGGATTTTTCAGCTTCAACGTTCCCGGAGGACGCTGTGAAACGTGCAAGGGCCTTGGTTATGTCGTTGAAGATCTGTCTTTCCTCGGTGAGATGCCAGTAACCTGCAGCAGCTGCCGTGGAATGCAGTTCACGGATGAAGCTCTGTCTATCATGTATCGATCACGAAATCTGCACGATATCCTGCAGTTGACGATTGAAGAGGCGCGCGAATTTTTCTATGAACACAACAAACTCGCACGAGCTCTCGACCAGATTATCGGGATGGGCCTCGGGTATGTAAGGCTTGGGCAAAACACGTCGAGCTTTTCGGGGGGAGAAGCGCAGCGCCTTAAACTGCTTCGTTTACTTTTAGACGCAGTTGACCGCAAGCCTTGCTGTCTTATCTTTGACGAACCTTCGACCGGGTTAAGCGACAAAGATGTTCAGCAACTTTTGCTCCAACTCTTGCGCTTACGGGATGCAGGACATACAGTCGTCGTCGTTGAACATCATCTGGGTCTCATTAAGGCTGCCGATTGGCTTATTGAAGTTGGTCCTGAAGCTGCTTCTGCCGGCGGAACTATCGTGTTTCAAGGACCGCCAGCGGGAATCATGAAGGCAAAAGATTCGAGAACAGCGCCTTTTTTACTGATGTGATTATGAGGTGACAAGTGAGTAAGCATGCCGATCAAGCGACTCTCGTGACAGTGAAAACCTTGCTGAAACGAAAGCAGGATGGTCAGAAGATTACCATGCTTACTTGCTACGATGCAGCTTTCGGCGGAATCGTCGATAAAACTGCGCTGGATATGGTTCTCGTTGGCGATAGTCTTGGGAATGTCGTTTTAGGAATGAAAGATACAATCAGTGTGACGATGGACATCATGGTTCATCACACAGCCGCGGTGGCTCGCACTGTGAAGCGCGCCATGTTGGTGGCTGATATGCCTTTCATGTCTTATAATATCAGCGTCGAACAGGCATTGACTAATGCGGCCCGATTGATTCAAGAGGGTGGCGCCCAGGCTGTCAAAGTCGAAGGGGGTTCGGCTATTGTGCCTCAGATCCGGGCGATGGTGACCGCAGGGATTCCCGTGGTGGGCCATCTCGGGCTTACTCCGCAAAGCATACACACTCTCGGCGGGTATAAAGTTCAAGGGCGTGGCGATGAAGCGGCAAAGATGCTTCGTGAAGCCAAAGAGCTCGCTGATGCAGGGGTATGCGCAATTGTTCTGGAACTTGTACCCCAAGGACTTGCCAAAGAAATCACGGCTGCAGTGAAGGTACCGACTATAGGCATAGGCGCCGGTCCTGACACAGACGGCCAGGTTCTTGTGCTTCACGATATGCTTGGATTTCCAAGTGAGTTCAGTCCCAAATTCCTAAAAAGATATGCTACTCTGGGGGAAACTATTGCCGCAGCTGTGGCACAGTATGACCTTGAAGTGAAACAGGGCAGCTTCCCAGCACCCGAACATACGTTTCAATAGGTAGACACTCCTAAAGCTCATTAGAGGCATGCCTTGAACTTTAGTTTTCTGTTTAGATAAGGACGGATTACCGATCTATGGAAAAACGAGATTATTACGAAATCTTAGACATCTCCCGCGGAGCCTCTGAAGGCGACATCAAACGATCTTATCGTCAGATGGCGATGAAGTATCACCCTGACCGTAATCCGGGGAATAAAGAGGCGGAAGACAAATTCAAAGAATGTGCGGAAGCCTACGAAGTCCTATCGGATAACGATAAACGTAAAGTTTATGATACCTACGGTCATGCCGGACTCTCCGGTCAAGGCTTCTCAGGCTTCAGCGATGTGAACGATGTGTTCTCGTCATTCGGCTCTATTTTTGAAGACTTTTTTGGTTTTCAACAGGGCGGCGGTGGCGGCGGAAAACGTCGCGGGCGCAAAGGTGCCGACCTTCGCTTTGATCTCGTTCTTGAGTTCGAAGAAGCAGCTTTTGGTGTGGAAAAAGAAATCGAATATGAGCGTGATATCGCCTGTACCGTTTGCAAGGGCGAACGGGCCGAAGCCGGTGGGAAAAAGACCTGTGGAACGTGCGGTGGTCGCGGACAGGTTGCGCGTTCGCAAGGGTTCTTCTCGGTCGCCACAGCGTGTCCTACATGTCACGGCGAAGGTGAAATCGTCACCAATCCGTGCAAACCATGCAAGGGCAAAGGCCGCGTACGCGACCAGAAAAAAGTCAGCGTAAAAATTCCTCCTGGCGTCGATCAGGGTGTGCGTCTGCGTGTGAGTGAAGAGGGTCAAGGCGGAGCCGGTGGAGCGCCCAATGGCGACCTCTATGTGTTCCTGCAGGTGAAAGATAGTCCTCACTTCGAACGCGATGGATCCGACCTGGTTCATACCGCGAGCATTTCTATGGTTCAAGCTGCCCTCGGAACAAAAATAGCAGTTCCGACTTTAGGTAACAATACGGTGGATCTAGAGGTGCCGGCAGGCGTTCAATTCGGTCATCGATTGACCATTGCGGGCGAAGGCATTCCTAAGCTTCGTGGCATTGGTCGCGGCGATCTTTGGGTTGAGCTCAAAGTCGAAGTCCCAACTAAAATGTCGAAAGAACAAAAAGAACTTCTGCAGCAATTTGCTGAGATTTCCGGCGAAAAAGTTGGTTCGGGCGGCAATGGATTTTTCAGTAAGATCTTTAAAGACTGATTTTTAGCGATATGTAAGGCTGTCAATCCGGAGCGGGTTGGCAGCCTTATTTATTAGATACGATTTTTTTACTTAGGCGAAGCGGAAAGAACGCAATTTCTGGAAGCCATTAATCGAAACGGTGAAGCCCTGTCACGGATCATCGACGATATTCTGGATCTCGCAAAAGTCGAAGCAGGCAAGATTGAGATTGAAGAGACAGAGCTCGTTGTTCTTGATACCGGTATAGGCCTGACCGATGAACAGCGCGCCAAACTCTTTCAGCCGTTTGCCCAGGCTGATAGCAGTACATCCCGGCGATTTGGGGGTAGAGGATTGGGGCTTGTTCTATCGCAACGCTTGTCAGAAGCCCTGGGAGGGATGATTTCCATCCAACACTCAGCCCCGGGCATAGGGTCCAAGTTTTCGCTACAGTTTCAAGCGAAGATTTTTAGCCATGACAATCCCATTGACCTTAAGCAACACACAACGGAGCATCTCAAACAGGCCTTGGAAGGGGTCAGTGTTCTTGTTGTTGACGATTCCCCCGACAATCTTCTGCTTATCAAAAAGATGCTAACGAAGAGCGGGGCTATAGTCGAACTTGCTGCGGGCGGCAGGGAAGGCCTTGCCAAGGCTAAGGCGGGCATGTTTGCACCCATTTTGATGGATATACAGATGCCCGAAATGGATGGCTACCAGGTCTTGCGAGAAATCCTGGATCTCGGGTTGCGCGCGCCAGTCATTGCCTTGACTGCTCATGCTATGACGGAAGACCGGCTTAAAACGAAAGAGGCTGGATTCGCCGATCATGTCACCAAACCACTATCGTTTCCGGTACTCGTCGGGACGATGTGTGCGGCCTTAATAAAGACCAAGCCGCAAATCGATGCTTCCATTTAACGGCAGCGGATATCTATTGAGCTTTGTGAGGGGTAGGAATTAGAGATGAGAGGGACATGATCATGTCCCTTTCCCCTTATTGCGTCATCAGGCGCGCATGGACTTTTTTGATGGAATCGAGAGTGAATATATCGAGGTTCTTGACGTTATAGTGGAACTTGTCATAACGTCCCTCTTCCGTAGCATTATCCAGCTCACCTTTAGGCGTCACTGTCAGACCTTCGACTTGGGGAACCAAATCGTTGGAGAGGAAAAGCACGACATTGCCTTTTTCGAATTGATGAGTCATCGCCAGTACGTTGTAGAACTTGCGATCGACAGTACAGTCCTTACAGAACTTCCATTTATGGCGATCGAGACCTTCGGCCGTATTGCGTCGTTTGCAATTGCCGCAGAACTCGATCACACGAAAGTTTTTGGACACGAGATACTTAAACGCCAACTTACGGCGATGCGTCTTCGTGTTGGCAATACTGAGGTAAAGCTGATTTTTGAGGTCAAAAAGCGCTTTGCGTTCTTCGAGACTCTGTATCTTTTTTGCATGGCTGGTGAGCATGAGGGCAACCAGGAACTTGTAGTTCATGATGCGCTCGTCTCGCTCCATATTGGCAAAAGCTTCCAGAAGGGCTTCATACCGTCGAAATACCTGACTAAACTCGCGGTTAGAACTCCGCGCGAGTATGAGGTCGCCAGCCATCATGAGGGGAATAGACCCAGCAGGAATCTTCTTCTTCTTAGTTGTTGCCTCTTCGATGCTGTTCAAGCTGGACCCCACTGTGCTTACAAGAAAAACACCGCTTATCTTAACTTACCGTGCCTCATTTACAACTTGTTTTCCTAGACCATTTAGCTCTAGGCGAAGTGATAGTATAAAAAGAGCTGGTATTTTGATGCATGAACGGCACGTGGCAATTTTTCTAAATCAAGGTCAAAGCGCATTACCGGTTCCCGTCATGCCCTCCGTTGGACTCACACGCGAAGCTAAAAATGCAGGATAGAGTCCCGATACGAGACAAATTCCAATCGCAAAAAGACTCACCGATCCATAAACGCGAGCGTTCAGGCTAATGGGTAAAGTCGTCAATGCATAGGGATCGGGAAGCTGAATAAAAGGATAGTTGCGCAGGATATAAGTCAAAATTCCAGCCAAGATGACTCCGATGCCACTGCCTATAAATCCTATCGTCATACTCTGAAACAAAAATATGCGGATAATCTGACTGTTGCTGGCACCGAGGGCTTTCAAAATGGAGATATCTTTTTGTCTTTGTGTCACTGACGTTAAAACCGCTGTCAGGATATTAAAGCCCGCAACGAGGGCAACAAGCATAACGATCAGCCCCACACGGGACCGTTCGTTCTCGACAAGTCGAAAAAACGAACTGTTTAGGGTCTGCCAACTTTTGATGGAGAACCGATCAAACGCAAACTCCATCTTTTGAGCGACTATCGTGCTGTCATTGGGGTTTTTGATGGAAATGTTAAACCCCGATATCTTGGAGCCCATTCCCATAAAATCCTGAGCGCTAGTGATACCCATCACGACTACACGGCTGTCGAGCGCCTTAAGACCTGTTTTAAACTGGCCTACAACCTTGAAGTTTTTGGACGTAGTCACGCTTTCTTCCCCTGGGCTCACCATCGTCAGAGTGTTGCCAACATGGAGATTGAGATTGGCCATGAGATTGACGCCTAGAATAACCGACGGCAGGGCGCGGGGCGGCTCGCCATCCTTAGCATGTTCGGGATGCGCTCTGTCGCGATCGACATCGGCTTGGACGAGGGCGAGAGCTCCAGGAGGGGTGACAAGGCTTTTGAAGTTGAGAACGCGCTCCTGGCGTCGCGGGTCTACCCCACGAAACGCGACACCTTGCATAAGCGATCCATTACGCGCCAGGGTTTCGCCTTGCATAAAAGGCGAGAGTTCTTTGATCTCAGAACCAAAGGTTTTGTCATTTCGGAAGACACGTTCCCACTTGTCGGGTTTCTCAAGACCGGCCGGCGCATGAGATAATACGATATGGGAGTTGGATTGAAGCATGCGATTGCGCATCTCCTCTTCGAATCCATCAAAAACGTTGATAACGACGATGAGCGCTGCAACGCCAATGGTGAGCCCGAGGACTGACAGGACGGTGATAAAAGAAAAATGACGGTTTTCTCGACTGGCATGGAGATACCGCAAGGCCAAGAAAGCCGAAAAGGAAAAGTTCATGAAGGATCCCCCTGTGAGCCGACCCCGGCCCTATGTCTAGGACCCGTGACCTGAGCGCTATTCTTGGCATAAACAGGGGGCTATTTCAAATCAAACTATGGCTTGCCCGGTCCCGGCTATACCCTCAGTGGGGCTCACACGGGAGGCGATAAACGCTGGATAAAGACCCGCCGCGAGGCAGATGCCAATGGCGGACAGACTCACGATGGAGTAGACGGCAAAGCTGTAATGCACGGGAAGGCTCTTTAAAAAGTAAGGCTCAGGCAAATCAATAAAGGGATATTTCTCGAGAATAAATGAAATCGCACCCGCCAGCACGATGCCGACCAGGCTTCCTCCCACACCGATGCAGGAGCTTTGGATCAGAAAAAGACGCATGATTTGACTATTGGTGGCGCCAAGCGCTTTGAGTATGGAAATATCGCGTTGTCTTTGACTCACCGAAACAAAGACCGTCGTCAAAATATTGAAGCCAGCCACAAGCACAACCATGGCGACGATGATCGCGATCACAAAACGCTCACGCTCCATCGCTTCAAACAAAGGCCTGTTGTAAGACTGCCATTCCCGAAAAGAAAGATCGTATTTCGGCTCCATTTTGCGGGCAACTTCGGGACTTCTATCGGCATCTTTGAGGCCTATTTCAAGGCCCGTAACAGTATCGCCCATACCGAAAAAGGTTTGTGCGGTCGTGAGAGACAGTATGACGAGCCGATTATCATAGTGTTTCAGGCCCGAATTATAAGTGCCCGCGACTTTGAAACGTTTCATTTCGGAAAAGCGATTCTCACTCGGCGCAACCAGATGAATAGTGCCGCCGATTTTGGTCTTCAACGTTTCCATCAAGCCAGAGCCGATGATAACCGAGGGCAGCTCTGGTTCGGGTTTGCCCGCTTTTTTATCATCCACTTCCTTTTGTAAAACATCGAGAGCCCCGGGCGGGTTGATGAGATTCGCGATGCTTTGCACCTTTTCGCGTTGTCTCGGCGCGATGCCCCGGACGAGAACGCCCTGCATAACCGCTTCATTTTTGGCCAGCGTTTCATAATGAATGAAAGGCGAAACGCCTTGGACATCGTCCTTCAAATCCTTGTCATTCATAATGCGCTGCTCCCACTTCTCAGGAGCCACCATACCGGCCGGATAACGATAAGCCATGATGTGGGCATTGGCCTGGAGGAAGCGATTGCGGAGTTCGTATTCAAACCCGTTGATCACCGATAAAACCACGATCAACGCCGCCACGCCGATCGCAAGACCGAGCAGCGAAAGTGCGGTAATCCACGAGAAATACCGATTCTCGCGGCTGGCGTGAAGGTAGCGGAAAGCGATGATGCGGGAGAATCTCATAGTTAACCCTTGAGCCACTCGGCTGCTTCAATTGCAAAGTAAGTGAGTATGCCGTCCGCACCGGCTCTTTTGAACGCAAGGAGCGATTCCAAGACGCAGGCTTTGTAGTTTATCCAACCATTGAGGGCAGCTCCCTTGAGCATCGCATATTCACCACTGACTTGGTACACGAACGTGGGCATTCCAAACTCTTGTTTTACCCGATAGACGATATCGAGATAAGGCATCCCCGGTTTCACCATAACTATGTCGGCGCCTTCGGCTATATCCATCGCGACCTCATGCAAGGCCTCGTTGCTATTGCCGGGATCCATTTGATAGGTTTCCTTCGAGCTTTTGCCGAGATTCCCAGCTGATCCGACGGCATCGCGAAACGGGCCATAGAAGTTTGACGCATATTTGGCGGAATAAGCCAGAATTTGGACGAGGGGTAGGTTCGCGTCATCGAGGCATTTGCGGATCGCTCCGATTCGGCCGTCCATCATGTCCGATGGAGACACGATATCGGCACCAGCCTGAGCATGGCAGAGCGACTGACAACTCAAAACTTCGATAGTCTCATCATTCATGATGTAGCCAGCGGCATCTATAATTCCGTCCTGACCATGGGTGGTGTAGGGATCGAGGGCAACATCAGTGATCACACCAAAAGTTGGAAACGCTGTTTTGATAGCCTTGATGGCTCGCGGTACGAGGCCGTTTGGATTGTAGGCTTCTTCGGCAAGCAAAGTTTTTTGCGCGGGATCGATTACGGGAAATAGAACAATGGCCGGTATCCCAAGCTCGACGCAGCGCGCGGCCTTTTGCACAAGAAGATCGATCGTCACGCGTTGGACGCCTGGCATCGAGGGGATGTCATAGGTCTTGTTCTGACCCTCCATTATAAACACGGGAAGGATGAAATCGTGGGCGCTAAGACTATGTTCCCGCACCAAATTTCGGCTAAAACTGTGCGCTCTTATGCGTCTCATTCGCGTATTAGGGTATTGACGTTCGATAGACATGGGCGCTCCTTACGTGACCTGCTTTCGGTCAGCGCCCTGAAAAGAGAAGGGTCAGCCGGCCGAAGCAGTTGGGGATAAAGTTGCAGGCATTCCAACAGGTTTGGGCAAAGCCGTATAAGCTCCTAAGGATAATGCATGCGAGAGGGCAATGGCAATCGCATCGCTTGCATCATGGGGAAGATCGCCGCGATCAAATCCGATCAGGTATTTGAGGGCTGCCGCAACCTGGTCCTTGCTTGCATGGCCTTGGCCTGTGACGGTTTTTTTCACATGGGTCGGGGTAAGTTCGGCCACTTGAATCTTGTGCCGGCGAACCGCTGCAATGAGCGCGCCTCGGGTCTCGCCCAGTCTCAAGGCCGAGTTGATGTTGACGCCGGCGAAGGCTTTTTCTATCGCGCACCATTCAGGCTGATATTTTTCGGTGAGTTGAAACATCGCATCATGTAAATATCCGGAACGGTCGTAGTGGGGAAGTTTGGTTTGTGATTTCAGGACGCCAGCCGCGATGAGGCGGATTTTTTTGATATTCACTATACCGCTTGGTATTTCGAGAATACCAAAGCCCGTGATCTGCGACCCAGGGTCTATGCCGATGATGCGATAGCTTGTTAGGATCTGACTCACGGACTGGCCCTCTTTTACTCGAATCATAACAGAACGCGAGTTGACGCAGCAGGAAAAAATGGAGTGCCTATGATCTGTATCCTGGAACCAAAGTCTGATCAAGCTTTGAGCGGAACAATTCTTTTCAATCAGGCCCTCGCCGCGGCAAGCCACGGCAAAATCGAAGTTTTGGAAGTGGACGCAGACGAACTCGAAGGCTACGCGGGGGCCGAGATTGTCCTGCTCGATAGCGCCTGGCTTTATGCACCGGAAGCGCGGCACCTCGAAAAATCGGCTTCACATGGATTTCTGGTTCACTCCCTACCGGACGCAAAAAAGGATTGGCTTGCGCTCTTCCAAGTGTGTGACCACCTCGTGGCTACTTCAAAACCGATTATGAACCGGCTCGAGACGGCACTTCCCGACCAAAGGATCACGCTCTGTGAACCGGGAGTCGACACACGCCTGCGCTCTTTGTTGCCTCAGCCGCGTGAACACGACCTCCTACGTCTCATCACTGTTGCCAACATCATGCCCCGCAAAGGATTTCGCGAGGCGGTGGATTTTCTGGAAGCGATCGAGGCAAAGGGTTTGCTCTGGCATTGGTACATTGTGGGGGAGCCCTCGGCAGATCGGGGTTTTAATGGCCTTTCGGAAATAGATGAGACGTACTTTGATGAGTTGACGGGCATTCTGAGCGAGTATGGTTGGGAGGACGAAGTGAGTTTTGTCGGACCGATGACGATGGAACAGCAGATAAGACTTTATTTAAATATGGACGTGGCATTTTTCCCAAGTCGCGAAGAAACCTTTGGGCACACGCTGCTTGAAGCCGCCCAGCTTGGGTTGCCGGTCTTGACGACGAAAGTCGGAATAGCTGAAGAATTGTTCGACGATGATCGGGAGGCTTTGCTTGTACCGGCTCCCTTGAGTGTGCAGAGCGTGCCGCTTGGCCTCGCATTTTTGCAGCGTTATGCGGGGCTTGATAAAAACGTCCGCGTGAAGCGGGATCATCCATTGCTATCAAGGAGTTGGGGACGAGCGGCCGAAGAGCTTTTAAAGGCTGTGCGACCGATTAATTAATGTTGGTATTCTTTGGGATTGATATTGTATTTTTCGAGTTTGCGAAGCAGCGTGACTTTGGTCATCTGGGTCTGTTCCGCCGTTTGATTGATGCGGCCGTTGTAGGTCTTGAGCGCGCGGCGGATAAATTCTTTCTCAAACTGCTCTTTCAGTTCGGGGTATTTAAGCGAATTTGTCTCGGCCATCACAGCTTCGAAGTTGCGCAGCTCGTCCCGAAGGCTCGGGGGCGAGGCTTTGGTTTCGTCCTCATGATTGCGATCAACGTGAGGGCCGGATTCTTGATCCTTCAAGTGCAGAGGTAGCGACTCGGCGTGGATCTCGTCACTGCCTTCGATGATAAAGGCATGCTCAATTACGTTTTCCAGTTCGCGAATGTTGCCCGGCCAATCGTAGGCCCGGAGAGTATCCAGGGCCTCGCGATGGATCGATTTGATTTTGCGATCATGAAGGCGATTGAATTTCTCGATCATGAAAGCCGATATATCTTCGATGTCCTCACGGCGTTCCCGCAGAGGCGGAAGCGTGATCGGCATTACATTCAGCCGATAATATAGATCGGAGCGAAACTTGCCTTCCTGCATCATTTTTTCGAGCGGTTTGTTGGTTGCAGAAATGATGCGGACATCGATCGGCGTATCCTGGTTGCTCCCGACAGCCGTGATTTTGCGTTCCTGAAGCACGCGCAGGAGCTTTACCTGCGTCTGGGGCGAGATGTCGCCTAACTCATCGAGAAAAATAGACCCGCCGTGCGCAAACTGGAACTTACCAAGCTTTTTCCGGTCGGCACCGGTAAACGTGCCTTTTTCATAACCGAAAAGTTCGCTTTCGATGAGATTCTCTGGGATCGCACCGCAGTTAACAGCCACGAAAGGACCAGCGCGTCGCGCGGAGTTGTAATGCAAAGCCTGCGCGACCAGTTCTTTACCCGTACCGCTTTCGCCCCGAATTAAGACCGAGGTATCGACACGGGCGAGGCGTAGGATGAGGTCGTAAACGCGATGGATCGCGAGCGAGCGACCGATGATGCGTTTCGATTTTTGGAAGTCGAGTTTTGACTCTTCGGGTCGTTTTGCAGGCACCGGGCGTTTTTGCAATTGCTGAAAAAGAGTGTGAAAACGATCACATTGCATGGGTTTAGCAAAATAATCTTCGGCGCCGCTTTTCAGCGCGAGTACGGCCTGCTCCCATTGCGGGAAGGAACTGAGAACATAACATTTGACTGACGGGGTAAGAACCTTGAGTTGGTCCAACTCGTCCAGACAACCAGCACGAGGATGATCAAGGTCGATAAAAATCGCGTCATAACGATTTTCCTGACATTTCACAACCAGCTCGTAGTGGCTACTTGCCGTGTGAATTACGCACTCACTATTTCGGGATTCTCTTTCGAGAAAGTCCACGATGCTACCATCGAGATCGAGTGCGAGCAGATGGATCATGCACATACCTACCTAGGGTGGTTGCCAGCTCTATTCACCGTACGGTGGAGGCATAGCGAATTGGGGTGAAAAGGTCAAGGACAACCTGTCCTTTTTGACGCGATTACGAGGGTCTACCCACAAATTTGTTCTCGACTTGATCCCTACCGCGATCGTCTGACTGTGCTAAAATAGTTAAAACTCTAAAAGGGGGTATGCTGGCATGGAAGAAGAGCGGAAACGGAGCGAAGGTTCTCCTAACACTCGTTTGCCAAAACTCGGCGAAGGCGTCCGCATTCTAAGGCTTGCCGAAGCGCTCAAGCTATCAGCGAGTACCCTCGAAAAAATCAAAGCCAGCATCTTCGGGGAGGCCGGCCTTCTTATCAGCCGGACGGAATCCAAAGGGCAAGCGGCGCGTGCGGAGCCTCGCATACCGACGATTGAAACCCGAACAGAATATCCGTCCTATTATCCCAAAGTCGAACGCATCGATGATGCGGAAGCGGATCGTTTAATCGAAGTTTTTGGACCGAAGGACCACGAAGCTGATCCTTTCCATGCGCCGGAGCCTACGGTTCAGCGTAAGCCTTCGGAAAAAGAAAAGGAAAAAGAGACAAATAATCCCCTGGCGGCGTCTGCTCGACCTGCATCGCCGCCGCAGAAGCAACCTCAGAAGCAGACGAATGAAGCTGCGCTTGCAGCAGCGACTTTCAATGCCGTTCATCGTCCCCCTGTTGAGAGAAAATCTCCTGTGGATCAAGCCGTCGAAGCTGAAATGGTCCTCCGGCAGAAGATCGAACGGTTCCAGAATTGGTCCGGATTCAAAGCGGAAGCGTGGAAACTCTACGAACATTATCCGAGGCCGGATACTGCGGCCCGGATGGTTGAACTCGCTTTGATGTATGGAAATGCGTTAGAACTCGAAGATGTCCTTCTCAATCTTGGGCGGACTTCGATCGATTTTTACAATACGATTCCGGCGCAATCACGGATCCAGATCGTTATCAAACTGTGGCAGGCGAAACGAACCGATTTCATGGATCAGTTTTTGTTTCGCAAGGACCTCATCCTCAAACTCATACCGATAGAACGATGGTATTGCTGCTGGTCGATGATCGATCGCGGCCAAAACGATCAAGCCTACCGTTGGTTCAAACGCAGCGATAGCGAAATTTGGGCAATGCAGAAACAATACGGTTCGGTGATGAACCGTACCGAAAGTCATCTGGCGCTTGTTTTAGGTCAAAGCGCTATGTACGCGGAAGACGAAAAACTCGCTTTGCGTTTCTTGGAATCGATTCCGCAAAATGCGTCGGAGTTTGCCAAAGCTATCGATATACTTCTCGAGCTGCGTGTTGAGAGAGATGAAAAAGGCTTTTGTGTTTACGGCCAGAAATTGAATAGAGAATTGGATTGGCGGGCGCGTATCGGCCTTCTGGATTCGTTTTTGCTGCGTATTCAAAGGGTGGAACACACAGCTCCGAAAGAGCGGGCTGCGCTCAATTCACTCTTAGCGGATCCTTTACGCTGGGTACCTGAGACCGCTGATGCGTGGCAACTCATGGCTGAGATGCTTTTACAATATGCAGGTCTTGAAAAACTCCTTCCTAACGTTCTTCGCACGTTTAGTGACCGCTCTCTCACGTATGCAAAACCGCCCCTGGAGCACGCCCTGTGGTCGGGCGTCCTGGATCATGATTTCCGTTCCCCTGTTAAAACCTGGTATTGGCGCTCGATTGCTCTGCTCCACGATTTTGCTTTGGGAATCGGTCAGGACGAGAAAAAGCTTTGGGAAGCTCGTCATTTGTATTACGAGGCCTTGAGCCACGAAGGCAAACCTCTGCCGCTCTCATGGCAACAACTCCATCGCGGTCTTACGCAGTGGATCAGTAAATCCGATCGTCTGGACGAGCCGGGACGCATACGTTTGCTGCTCATGGCCAAGCTCTGCGGCGAGACGCGTGAAGTCAGCGAAGAGGATGTCACCACATATCTAACCGTCGTTCAGCAACCAAGCAGCGAAGTTCTCCAGACTCTCGAAGACCTGGCACGCGATCGTGGCCAATGGGGTCTTGAACTCTTTGTGCATGGACGTAACGCCGCCCTTCTTCATCACACGAACCGAACACTTAATCGAGTCTGGGAACTGGGCGGAATGCTGAAACGCAACGATTTGTGCTGGCGTGCCGCCACCCTCCTCCATACGCGTCAAGCCCTCTCCCCGGAAATTGAACGTCACTGGGTGATCTGCGGCGAAAAACGTCGAGAATTCCCTATCGTGGCGCTCACTGATGTCCATGTGAAACGAATCATCCAGACCTTTGAAGGCTATGAAAGACGTTTGATTGAATCTCTCGTTGCCGTCGGGCCCTTGGTGCCCGAATTGCTTGCGAGCCTCAACGAACACCTTATCCCTATCAAAAAAGGCAAAGCTCTCACCAAGGGCGAAATCGAAGTGCAGGAAGCCCTCGATGCCTTGCCCTGGCTGGTGCCGGCGCGCAAACAGTTTTCGGCCAATCCCAGTGGACTATGGCAGACAAAACCCGTATTTTTCTCAAATCTCACGGATTCAAAGTGGTCGACCCTTTTTGTGGGCATCGCCCAGCGCCTTGGCATTACCGCTTGGGACTGGCAGTTGAGTCTGCTCAATCAACAGATCGAAACACTCATTCCCAAAATGTCACGAACGACGGCGGAATCGGCAGGTGGCGGGAAGATCGGGCGCTGGCTTCGCAGCCTCAATCCGCATCAACGCAAAGCCTGGTATGAGCTGGCCCAAATGGCGAAACGATTTGATGACCTCAAGGCGCAGGAGGTTTTGGGACGATTCCTCGCCATTCTTACGACTTCGCTCCATCAAGATCATGGGAGCGCTTTGCAAAATTTAGAACGCATGCGCGCGCCTCTCCGCCTCCGCTGGGACCTGGAAAACTGGATAGTTTCCGACGCTTATACCGATATTCGGAAAATGCTTGGATCGCATGCGATCGGCAATTTCCCGGAGGAGGTTTTCCGGCACTCGGCCCTCCTGCAGGAACAAGGGAAATCCCGGCCGAAACTAGCTTGAGTTCAAAGAGCATCGTTTATCTCTGCTTTTCCGGAGTTCTTCAGTGCACATCTTTCTGCGTTGTCTCGTGGTCATAGGTCTTGGGTTTTCAACTTTCGGACACCTCAGGGCGGACTCGGCACGGGATGCGGTTCTTGAGGGCTTGCGGCCTAAAAAATTCGTCCTGTCAATCGGTATGGGAAAATTTCAAGATCCAGTGTGGCGAGAGCTTCGTTTTTCGAGAAAGGATGCCCGGGACGTCTACGGGTTTTTTCGAAAGGACGAGAAAAACTTCGATGGCGGCGAACTGCTCAGCGATATCGATCATCCTCTGGGGCCGGACGATATACGAAAGGCCTTCGCTCGACTGGAGCAGGATAATCGCAACGAAGAAGACACCGTGGTGGTTTATGTTTCGACCCATGGAACCGTCGCCTATAAAGATGATGGCAAGGTCGGGCGTTATATCGTAACGAGCAAAACCGATCCCAAACACATGAAGGATACGGCTCTCGATTATGATCAGCTGGTATCTTCCTTTCAGGCGTTAAAATCTCGTAAGAAAGTCTTGATCCTGGCCTTCTGTCACTCTGGGGTTGGTAAATCTGTGTTGACGCCCGAGATGAAAAGAGCCTTGGCCCAACTTAAAGGGCCTTATTTTGAAGAACCGATTCAAGAGCGTTCCGAAGGTTCGATTATCCTGACGGCCAGTGGATGGCGTGAGCCAGCTCTTGAAGACGAACGTTTGCAAAATGATGTTTATACGCATTATCTCATCGAAGGTTTTACGCAGGATCGTAACGGCGATGGCGCTGTTTCCATTACCGAAGCGCATGCCTATGCGGCCCAGAAGACCTATGATTATACCCAAGGTCGTCAGAGGCCCTCAGCTATCATGGAACTGCTCGGATCGGATCCTATAATCGTATCGGGCTCGTTAAAGGAAAAAAGCAAATCGTCAACAGCCAGCCTTTTCTCCTTGATGGATCGTTTTTCGAAACTCGTTGTTTCCGTTGATGGCAAGGATTATGGCTCCGTTGAAAAAGGCCTCACCGTTCCGGAAGGTGAGGTGCGGTTGACGATCAAGGATCCTGAGAACCACAAGGTCCTCGCCGATCGTGTTGTCAATTTTCAGAGTGGGCGCGAATATTCGATCGCCAACTACCTCTTGCCTCGTCTGCCGCACAGCTTGATGCTGGGCGTTTCGGTTATCCAATTTCTCGATCAAACGACTCAAAAAGGTTATGCGCCGACAGTGTCGCAAGGTTTCAACCTTCGTTATACGTATGAAGAAGCCTTTTCCCTTTATGATTTGGTGCTCGAGGGCAGTTATTTTCCTGAGCAAAAAGAAAAGATCGAAGTCGACACGCAGTTGAGTGGACGACGTGAGTTCGAACAAAAACGTTCGATGGTGGGTCTCATGGCCGGTGGGTCCCGTCGTGTCCCCCTTGATTCCTTAAGCCGAAGCGACCGTAGTATTCACACGGATGCCCATTGGTTGGTGGGGCTTAAAGTTCTGGAGTTGAAGAGGACCTTGAGCGAGCCCGCTTTTGAACAGCTCGATAAATCTGTGGCAACAGGTGGTCTCACGATCGGCGGCGGAGCTGAAGTGACGTGGGCTTATCATTTGGTCCGTGCGGGTTTTGATATTCGGGCCGATTTTCTGAAAAATTTCACGGCTGATTCTACGCGCATTCTCACGCTGCCATCGGCGAGCCTCTATGTTGGGAGTTTCTGGTAAAACTGAGATCGGCAATTGAAATCTTTGTCCATTAAGGCATAATCTTTAAAGATTGCAGGAACTTTTGGCAGGAAAAGATCGTGGACCACAAAAAAATTGATCTCGATCCCGAGGATATAAAAAAGTTGAGGGCTCTGCTCAAAGCTGAGGAAGACAAAGTTGACGAACTCTCCGACGCCGAACTCGCCCAGGCGGAAGAGGCTTTAAGCAGAGCCGTACGAAAGCTTACGTCCGATACGGCTCAGGATTCTGCTAAAATACTTGATGCTCGGGAAATCGAAGCCATCGATGCCAGCTGGCAAAAGATCCAAAAACAGCTCAATCCTGTGGGCCGCGCAGATGGCCTCGACGGAAAGAATAATGAGAACCTGGTAACACTCGCCTCACGCGCCAAGAAAAAATCTTTCCCTTGGGCAACACTAGGCATGTTGGCGATTGCAGCCCTGGCGCTACTCGTCGTTTACCCGAAGATCCAGCATTCGGATTCAGACGTCGCGATCGATCCAGCAAACATGCAGACCAAAGGCGCCGCTGAGACTTTCCATTACGCGACTTTTTGTGATGTGGAAGTCGAAGGCCCGACTGCTGACTCGGTGGAGAAGACTGGGGACGGCAAAGCCTATAATGCACGTTCGCATGATCAGCTCCATATCAACCTTCTCTGTGATCAATCCGGATTTATTCAGCTCTGGAGCACGGGCGGACCGGCTGCGGAATATCGCGATATTCCTGTAACTCGTAATGTGCGAACAGCGATCACTGATGAGCGCGGCGCGGTAAACTTTAGTCTTCGAGGCGCCAAGGACATGCATCTCGGAGTAGCCCTGACGGAAAATAAAATCGACCAGGACGTCAACCTTTTTGAGGCGGAAATCCCAGCCAGGACGCTGGGTAGCAGCAAAGTTCTTTGGTCGGATAGTGTCGATATCAGGGGGAGAACGCGATGACTTCAGCCGCTCCTCAAAATCCTGCTCCCCTCGATTTTCAGACGCTTTATCGTCGACATTTTCATGCTGTACGAGCGCTGGTTTCGCGTTTTCGTTTTGCCGATGCGGCTCAGGATGATCTGATCCAGGATATTTTTATCCAGGCCTGGCAAAACATCGGAAGCCTCAAGGAACCGGCTGCCTTTAGCGGTTGGCTCATGATGATCGCGCGCAACCGCTGCCTCAATGAAGTCCGGAAAACCAAACGAAACGTTTCGATAGCGATGACTGACGTCATTGGTGATCATGAAGACGGCGGGGGCGCTGAGATCATACTCGTCGCTGATGATGAGCATGCTTCGCTCCACTTTGAGCACTCAATGGTGCTTTTGAGGCAGCTTATCGAACTTCATGAAGGTGAGCCGCGTGCGACAGTCGCCAAACTCTTTTACATCGACGAAAAATCCGTAAAGGAAATCACGGAAACGCTTGGCATGAATCAGAATACCGTGCTCTCACACCTTCGGCGCTTTCGATTGATCGTCGGGCAGGCGATGGTGCGTTTGGTCGAAGAAAAGGGCATTGAAATTTCGTAAAGAGTGAACTGGCCTCTTAACGTTCCTGCTGCTCTATGCGTCGTGCACGGCTTTGCCATGCTTTGTATTCCCAGGCTTCGGTCCGAGGAACAAGAAGTGTCAAAAGTCCAAGGCCGGAAATAGGCATAATCAAAGTGTACCAGGGGAATCCAGCCTCAGCATTTTTTACGAGCATGACCCCAAAAACACCGGTTAGGATCAGCGCCACGCAGATAATCGTAAGCTGTCGAGAACGATAAATAATGAGCCTGGTGTCAAAATCATTTTTACGCATGTTTGGTGTCCTCTTCCCTTGTCCATAGCACTATCGGCTTTTGACATTTTTCCTGAATCGGCAAAGATTGCTCGGCAGAGCAGGTCTCTCTTTCCTCAACACACGACCCGTTAAACTGAAAGGAGAATGAGAAAACCTCGTGCTGCGTTGGGTTTTATGGACAAAATTTGGAAATCAGGTCTTTTGTTTGCAATTATCATGGTCTTAGCCGAAACGCGTGTTTTTGCGGAAGACAACGATAACGAGGCCGAACTTATTGAGGCGGTTACACAGCCCGTCGGTCGTTTTTCGGTCATTAATTCGACGGTTGAGCTGGGCGAGCTGTCTCAAGGTTCGTCAGTCGAAGTGCGGTTTCCGTTTAAGGTGGAAGGCGTGGGCGGTATTAGAATCCTTGGCGTCCATGAGGATTGCGGCTGTTTAACAAGCTCGCTGCGGCCAGGTCAGACCCTCGAACAAAACGCAGCCGGCGAAGTTAAGGTAACTTTGGACACCATGGCCTTCGCAGGCCCTATCGATAAAACGATACTGATTATGACCGACGAATCAAAAGGCGATCGGATGCACCGCCTCAGAATTCGCGCTAAAATCCGCCGGATGGTAATAGTCACTCCGCCTCTTGTGAGGTTTGACTGGACGAAAGGTAATTCCCCGCAAGACACTGTCGTGACTGTGCGTCGACTTGCCCAGCAATCTTTAAAGATTGAGAAACTCGAATTTAATCGAGATAATCTTGATGTGGATGTGCAGCCTGCCGCGGACAGTTGGCAGATTCGTATCCATTGGAAGGGCGGGGTTCCGGTACAGCCTTTTCAAGAGATGATTCGCATCACTGCTGGATCACCCTACGGCAATCTTCAGATTCCCGTATTAGGACACGTCAACGCTAAACTCTAGGATAAGGGGACTCTATGCTTTCAACCTTCTACATACTCGGCTTTTCGTTTTTTACCTTGGGCACGGGACTCTATATCGTTTTTAGCGCGAAATTAAGCCAGGATCTGCGTACCGGTGCGATCCTTGTTCGAAAGTCTTAGTTTTAGCATGTGTTTATTTATCTATTTTTTCACGGATCGAGAGGCAACTGACCTCTCGATCTAAACTCCCGCCTCCAAAACGCCTAGACGATGACGCCTACCAAAGCAGTTTTGTTTGCTTCGACGATATCCACTGTCAGTGTTTTGCCGACGAGATTGCGGGTGCTGGTGATTTTGACAAGACGAAACTGCTCGGTGCGTCCGTAATAAACATCGGGTTCCTTACGGCTCGCATAATGACAAAGCACTTCGCGTCGGTTGCCGATTTCCGCGACGTTGAGTTCGGTTGTGATGCGATTTTGCAATGCCTGCAGGCGTAAGAGGCGCTCATGCATAACAGCTTCAGGGACCTGATCCTTGAAACGCGCTGCCGCTGTTCCCTTCCTTGAAGAATATTTGAAGGCATAGATAAACGAGTAACGGACCTTCTCGACGAGATCGAGAGTGCCCTGAAATTCGTCTTCGGTTTCGCCGGGAAATCCCACGATCAAATCAGTGGAAAGCGCCATCTCCGGATCGATGTCGCGCAGCCACTGGATACGTTCCATATATTGAGCGACAGTCACTTTGCGTTTCATGCGTTCAAGGACATCGTCATGGCCCGCTTGCACTGGTAAGTGGATGTAACGGCCGAGATTTTTGTGTTTTCGGAACATCTCCGCCACGGGCTTAGTGAAGTCATGTGGATTCGATGTGGTGAACCTGAGACGCTCAACGCCAGGGATCTGGGCTACACGATCCAGGAGTTCGACAAAGGGTCCATCCGCGGGCGCCACGTGTTTGCCATCCCGAACCAAATCATCGCCGTAGCTGTTGACGTTCTGACCCAGAAGCGTGATTTCCTTTGCCCCTTCAGTGAGCAAAGTTTTGACTTCCGAAACGATGCTTTCAAGCGGACGCGAAATCTCGCGGCCCCTTGTAAAGGGAACCACACAGAAGGTGCAGAAGTTATCGCAGCCTTGAGCGATGTTCACAAAACGCGTGATTTCTTCCTTCATCGTAACGGTTGGATTGGTAACGTAAGGTGTTTCCACTTCGGTTTTAACAGCGAGCTCAGGCGCGGGGTCATGGCGATGGGAGTCAACCACGTGTTTTTCGAAACCGATCGCCATCGCGCGTTTGCCGTCTGCCGCATGAGCGGCAAGCAAGCCTGGCAACTCCTGGATCTTGCCCGGCCCGAGCAGGATATCGATGTTGGAGGCCTTCTCCATCAGCTTTTTGCCTTCGGCCTGCGCAACACAGCCGGCGACCGCGATTTTCATCTTGGGATTGAACTCGAGTGAAATCTCGCGCATGCGCCCGAGGCGGCTCAAGACCTTGTGTGTAGCTTTTTCGCGAATGTGGCACGTGTTGAGAAGAACGAGGTCCGCGTCTTCCGGCTTATCCGTTTGGGTATAGTTTTGCGCCCGCAGGAGACCGAGCATCTGCTCGCTATCCGCGACGTTCATCTGACAACCCCAGGTTTCAATAAAAACCTTTTTCGGCGAATCGCTCTGAATCGTTTCCACGTTCTGTCTTTCTTCTACTTACGGTTTTTCTTGCGGGCTTTTTTCGCGTCTTTACGCATTTTTTTCTGCTTATCACGATCGAGCGTTTGTTTGGGTGCTGCACCAGCGCCCATGCCTGCACCCATACCGCCGAACATGGAAGCCATATCGGGCATCCCGCCGCCCATACCGGGCATACCTCCGCCCATGGATTGACCCATTTTTCGGAGGTTATTAAGGTTATTCAAAGTACCCATGCCGGGGATCTTGCCGAGCATGCCGCCCATGTTTTTGCCGAACATGCCCATCATCTGTCTCATGGACATGAAACGTTTATGAAGTTCTTCGATCTCTTTGAGGCCGCGGCCCGAACCTTTGGAAATACGGGTCATACGGCTTTTGTTGAGATCGTCCATCCCGATGCGTTCGCGTTTGGTCATCGAATCGATTACAGCTTTGATCTTCGTCAATTCGCGGTCATCGATGTTCGCGCCCTTGGGGATCATGTCCTGCATCGGGAGTTTGGCGATGAGGTCTTTGAGAGAGCCCATCTTTTGGATCATCTCGATCTGTTTATAAAAGTCGATGTAACTGAACTGGCCCTGAAGCATCTTCATGGCTTGTTCTTCTTGATCGCCTGTCGAGACCTTTTGGAAATCTTCCATCAGTCCAACAACGTCACCCATTCCGAGGATACGACTGGCGAGGCCCTCGGGACGGAATTCTTCCAGACGGTCGAGGTCTTCGCCCATACCAAGGAATTTGATGGGTTTGCCGGTGACTTCCTTGATGCTGAGAGCCGCGCCGCCGCGTGCATCACCATCGAGCTTAGTCATGATTACGCCGGAGAGATTCAGGCTTGTATCAAACGCTTTCGCGGTCGTTACAGCGTCCTGGCCCATCATCGCGTCACAGACGAGGAGAATGTTATCGGGTTTGTTTTGGGCCTTAATATCGACGAGTTCTTTCATCAGAGCTTCATCGATCGTCAAGCGGCCTGCGGTATCGAGGATGATAACGTCGCGGCCTAGATCGTAAGCTTTCTGAACGGCCTCGCGGCAGATCTCGACGGGCGAAGCGTTTTCTTTGTGAAAGACCGGCACGCCGACTCTCTCACCGAGGACTTTAAGCTGTTGAACCGCAGCCGGACGATAAATATCAGCCGCAACCAGCAGGGGTTTTTTCTTGTGTTTATCGATCAGATAACGAGCGAGTTTGCCGGTACTGGTTGTTTTACCGCTACCCTGCAAACCAACCATCATGATCACAGTCGGGCGATTGGTGGCGTATGTAAGGTCGGTGTTAACCGGCCCCATGAGAGCTTCGAGCTCTTGATGACAGATTTGGATGAAGTGATCCGCAGGGCTCACGCTCATGCGGCTTGCGCCTGCACCTGCGCGGGTCGCAACTTCTTGACCAAGTGCTTTGTCGGAAACATTTTTTAAGAATGTTTTGGTCACGCTATATTCGACGTCAGCATCAAGAAGACTCTTGCGGACAGTCTCGAGTGCTTCCTTGACGTTGGATTCGTTGAGGACTGCTTTACCCTTCAGCTTTAATTTGGCGTCGCGAAAACCATCGCTCAGAACATCAAACATGGTGTTTTAGACCTCGGTAAAGGAACAAAATGGGTACGGTATGCCCTTGAGAGCAAGCTATGGCTTATAGCCTATTTTAGCCGGAATCGTCAAAAGAGAATTTGCGTTAAAAGAGCCTGCTTTTGGGGCTTTTTGAGTGATCCATAAGATGTTGAAATTGTGAGGAATAATGAAGAAAGCACAGCTTTGATTTTTTTGAGGAAAATGATCAAACATCGTCATTTCGAAACACGTATCGTTTTGACATGGATATAGGGGCTCGACATCAACTCTGCAACCTTCCGCTGCATTGCTTTGGACAGTGCGAAAAGTCTAAGCTCTGTTCACCTATTCATAAGGAGTTGCCGTATGTTTCGCGCTGCATTGCCTCTGTTGTTGAGCTCTTTCACTTTGAGTCCGTTGGTTTTTGCTGAGGAGACTCCCGCTGTTCCTTGCTTGCATTTTCTGCATCAGAGTCAGCTGTATCAAATAAACGATATGAAAAACGAACTGGGCAAGAGCGCTGTTCGTGTAACAAGTGCGGCGGGAAGTTTTGATCTGATACCCCCTGCGCCTGCATTTGATGCGGTTATTGATGGGGATAGTGCTTATATCCTTACTAAGTCCACGATCGAAAAATGGTCGCTGCAGAACCGAGTCCTGGAGCAATCATGGGAACTGGGCCAGTCTTTAGCTCAAGGAAATCAGGTGTATGCGGCGGCTTTAGCTCATGGAAAGATATTTATTGCGCATGGTCGCGGCGGCGTTCTTGTGTTTGATACGGCAGGTGGTGCCGTGGTTGCGAAGTTTGCAAATCCTTCGTCAGCTGGTGGATTAGAATCGTCAGCACGTGGCGTAACCGTGCAAGGTGATCGAGTCTATGTTGCGATTGATAGTTTTAGTCTCGCCGCTCAAGGCAAACCTCAGCCGTTTGCCGGGATCGTCGTCTATGATGCAAAGAGTGCAAAGAAGGTTTCGGAGTTGAAAGGATTTGATCCGGGTGTGACTTCGATTGTGGGCGACGGTGATGATCTTTTTGTGAGCTTCGCTGGAGATCCGATCTGGGTATTCAAACAGAATTCGATTGATAAGGCTGTGAATGTTCTACCGACACCCGTGAAGCGAGCTTGGCAATTTCCAGATCACGGCCATCCTAGTGGACATGGTGTGGTCGATGGTCATAGTTATACGGGTTGTTATAGCTTTAATGATGGTGTGCATCAGTTCTATAAGAAGAAAATTGTTAGTTATACGTATGAAGAACTTGGTTTAAAATGAGCGAAGGCCTTTTCGGATAACCGAGGGGCTTTTTGTTTTTTGAAGGATATTTGTGGTCTCGCGATGATACCTGCGTGGTTTTTCGTTACGTCTCATTTTCTCGAGTCACTGAAAGGCATGGACGATTGCCCATAGCTAAATGATTTTTACAAAAAATCCCCTCGATAAGTTCGAGGGGATTTAGGTTTCTTTGGTACTTGAGTGAGGCTTACCAGCTTTTGATCACTAGGTGCGGTTTGGTTTTCCAGCTGATCTGACCGATGGAAATGGGGATGATCTCCTCCGTCGTAAACATCTCTTCGGAGAAAGGTCCATTCAGCTGCGTGATACTGAATTTATAGTCGCCGGTCGGGAGCCGGAGCTGACGGGACTGACCGTTGACGATCGGAAATTCCATTTCACTGGCAATACTGGCCCTGATGTAGTGATCGGCGGCTTTTACGTTTTTCGCAAGATCGGGAACCGGTGTACAGAAGCTTTTTTTGCTAGGCGAGGCGAGCTGGCCAAGTTCTACGGCAATGATGGTTTTGTCCATTTGATCGGCGAAGATCGGGTGCCATACGCAAGTGCTTGTGTTGGGGGAATCCGATTTCGCGAGGACTGGCAGATCCATGGGTTGAAGAGTGATCCAGTATTCTTTCACCGGACTCTTGTCAAAGGGAACAGCGAGAGTAAAGGTTCCTATCAAGCTCGTATCTTCGATGCGGCGAGCCAGGGCTTCGATTTCGCGAACCGATTGATCGAGGCCTATCATCATGAGATCTTTGTTCGGGTTTTTGTCGCGGCAGACTTTGGATTGCCAGTTGAGTGAGCGAAAGCTCAGCGGCAACTCATGCGGTAACGAAAATTCTGTGATACGGCAAAATTTGTGGATTGCTTTGAGATCGTCGTTTTGTTGAGACGCTTCAAGGAGTTGGCGTGTCAGTGTCAAACGGCGAATTAAGAGATAGGGCTGGTGATTCCACTTGGTGGACATGTTTTTCGTGAGTGTTTCGAGTCGGCCTCTGAGTTCTGGTGCAGACCCGTGTTGAATCCCGCACTCGAGGTGACCGTCCTTATCCGTCCCAAAACTACAATCAGGGGCAACGGTTTTGAGAATGGACATAAGCTCTTTGCCTGCCTCGCTTCCCGCTGGCAGATGGGTACTATCAGTACGGAAAGGCAGGTCACAAAGGCCCTGAGTCGCTATAGCTTTAGGGTAAGCATCAGTCTGGACCTGGAAGCGTTCCTGACCTGTTTTCACACCGATTACGTTGGCTTTGTGATCAGCAAGTGAGGTGAAGTCGATGTCAAAACGATGGTCACCAAACACACTGCTAAAAGATGAAGCCCACACTGTGGGGAGACCATCGACGCAGGTCGTACGGTCAAAATCCCCAAAGTAAACTTCTTTTTGGTTTGCATCCTGAAGATAGACTTTGATGCTCGCGACGATGTGCGATTTGTCTTCCAACGCCATGGCTGGCGCGGCTCCTGATGGAGTTGGGCGCATTAGGTTCTGACAGCCTAAAATCACGATACCCGAAAGGATACCGCCAAAGGCTATGCGCTTCCTAAATGTCTTCCGAGCATTAAAAAACGGAAATTTTTTGAACGGCCAAATCCACTGATTCATTAAAACCACCCAAGGACGGGTTAGAGGATTCTACAGACCAAGAGAGAGGCTGGCACAATTGCAACACTTTGCGCGAAACGACGTTGCCCTCTTCGTTTTCCGTAATCAGATGAATATCTTTAGGACCATACTTACGACTGGTCTGGTTTTTAGCCCAAAGATAGAGCGAAGGGTGTGTGACAAATTCGCGGCTGAGATGGATGGCTTCAAAACTTGAACCTTCGGCTAACGGAAAGCCGTCACGCGCAAATTTGTCTAGACCTTCGATAGCATCAAACGGTCCGAAGTCGACTCCATCGATTTCCACGTAGGTTGTAAGCACAGACGGTTTCAGGGCCGCTTTAATGCTTTGTCCAAGCATTCCAGTCAGACCTATAACGCCTAATGCATAGGCAGCTTTTCTCATGAGCGTGCGGCTCATTGGTCTCCCAATTCCCATAACGTAAAAGATGATCGATTCAGTTAGAGCTTAGCATAGGTGTCACTAATTGAATACCTATCTGGCGCGAGTTTCCGAGAAAAAAGGTGCTTTTTCTCAACCGGCAGTCACCTACCATTTTGTAATATCGCAGGTGCCTCACCGATAGGAGAGAACATATGCGAATTATAACCCTTTTTGGAAACTTTTTTTTTCGCGCCAAGCGGTTTTCAGAAGTAGAAAGCCACAAACCCTTGGGATAGACGCATTCGCACTTTTTTCTTCTGAAAAAATCGACTCCAACTTTCGTAGGGAAGGAGAGACAGAAATCAAAGAAGGCGTGCGATCGCATCTATCTCAACTTGAGATCCGCGTGGCAGTTTGGAAACTTCCACGGTCGCTCGCGCTGGATAGGGCTTGCTAAGGTAACTGGCGTAAACTTCATTCACTTTGGCGAAGTTTTCGAGATTCTGCAAATAAATAGTCGTACGAATAATTCCGCCGAGTCCTGAGCCGGCCGTTTCGAGTACGGCCTGCAAGTTTTTCATGACGCGATGGGTCTGCTCTTCGATCGTCACGGCCTTCATTTCGCCTGTTTCCGGATCGAGAGGGATCTGGCCCGAGCAGTAAACGATGCCGTTGTAAACGATCGCCTGCGAGTAGGGACCGATGGCTGCAGGGGCATCAGGGCTAGCGATAGGTATAAGACTCATGTTCATTCCCCAGGCTTAATGAGTGTGTTCTGCATCATAGACGCGTTGAAGATCGGCAACGATTGCTGCTGGTATATGTGGCGAACGCGAGGCCTTCGTGATCAGGTCCTGCGCTTGCTCTTGCTGGTTCATCGCTAGGAATGCCTGGGCGCCATGGGCGAAAAGCTTCCAGTGGAGGGTCTTTTTCTCCATGTTTTCCAGACGCCATAAGACCTGTGGTATTTTTTCGAATTGCTCAGCCATACCCAGGGCTGCAGTATATTCGATCAAAAATTCGTCGTCACGCGAACCTGAATTAAAAGCGTCACCAAGCAGCTGGGCTTTGAGGAGGCGATCGTTAGGATCGATAAGTTCTGCTGCTAGGGACATACCAGCGTAGCTGAGTGTTTCTTCAGCTTTCGCACGGACTTTTTCGCCCGCTGTGGCCTTATCTGCGTACATGTAAATGGACGCGACGATCTCCCATAGACGCGGATTGTTAGCGTCAAAAGCAAGCCCTCGATTGGCCCACGCCATAGCCTCTTCGTCCTGCTCCATGGAGAAGTAGATCGAAACGAGATTGAGATAAGGGGCGAGCTCGAGGGGCGCAAGCCCTTGGGCTTGACGGAGCATCATCGCCGCTTCATCAAGTTCTGACTCCAGCATCAGGGACGAACCCAAAGCTAATAAAGCCCTGAAATCGCCTTCAATCGGCATATCCGAATTGAAATCGGCAAACTGAATCACTGCTCCGGAAAGACCCATGCTGGTCATTTCTTCGAGGAGATCAACAAATTCGCCATGGGTCTGCGGCTTATGGTCTTGAAAATAATCGACCAAAAAGCTCGAGAACTGCTGGAGACGTTCTGCAGAAACCGCAGGGGCTCCCTCGCCGCGATAATCAGCCGCGGAGATTTCGAGAAAGGCCTGCAGATGGGGGCCCATTGGATAGTCGTACCAGTCCGCTTTATTGAAAAGCATCCGTTTTACTCCAAAGTCATTTTCTGCACACGGATGTGCAGATTGCGCAATTCGTTCGGACCGACTTCACTTGGGGCTTCTGTCATGAGATCGGTCGCTTTGTTCGTTTTAGGAAACGCGATGACATCGCGTATCGACTCAGAGCCCGTGAGGAGCATGACGAGTCGGTCTAGACCGAATGCCATACCACCATGCGGAGGCGCGCCGAATTTCAGGGCGTCGAGAAGGAAGCCGAATTTCGATTGGGCTTCTTCGGGCGTCAAACCCAGGAGTTTAAAGATCTTCGATTGCAGCTCCTGGTTGTGTATACGGATCGATCCGCCGGCCACTTCGTTGCCGTTAAGCACCAGGTCATAAGCCTTTGCTTTGACCTTTTCGGGTGCGGTTTCGAGAAGGTGCATATCCTCGTCGCGGGGCGAGGTGAAAGGGTGGTGACACGCGATTAAGCGGTTGTTTTCATGATCGATTTCAAACGATGGGAAATCAACGACCCAAAGAAAGTTGAATTGTTTTGGATCGTAGAGTTTGAACTTTCTGCCGAGCTCGAGACGAACGGCGGAAAGGGAGGCCTTCGTGGAGCGATAATCACCGGCGCCAAACAAGATGACATCACCGAGGGTTGCACCGACTTTAGCTGTGATGGCCTCGATGATTTCAGGGCTGAGGAATTTGACTACGGGCGATTGCCAGCTCTCTTGTCCTTTGCCTTCCTTGACCTTGGCCCACGCGAGGCCACCTGATCCATGGTGACGAGCCAGCTCTGTAAGTTCGTCCAGTTCTTTGCGTGTCAGAGCTTCGCCCTGACCTTTGACGCAAAGGGCATTCACAATCCCGCCCGTGCTCAGGGCATTGGCAAAGACTTTGAATTCCGATGTGGCGACGATCTCCGAAAGATTCACGATTTTGAGGTCAAAACGTGTGTCGGGTTTGTCGTTACCGTATTCTTCCATCGATTGATCATAAGTCATGCGGGGTAAAGGCGTGGGGACCTTGGTGCCCGTAACGTTACCCCAGGCTCTCGAAATGACCCTTTCCATCGTTGCCATGATCTGATCACGATCGACAAAGGACATTTCCAAATCGACCTGAGAGAATTCGGGCTGGCGATCAGCGCGAAGGTCTTCGTCCCGAAAACATTTGACCACCTGATAATAACGGTCAAAACCAGAAACCATCAAAACCTGCTTAAAGAGCTGTGGGCTCTGAGGCAGGGCATAAAACTTGCCCGCGTGAACGCGAGACGGAACCAAAAACTCACGCGCGCCTTCCGGCGTCGACTTGTAGAGCATCGGTGTTTCGATATCGAGGAAGTTTTCGTCTTCCAGCGCGCGGCGCATCTCGCGAACGAAGTGAACGCGCGTGAGTATGTTGTTTTTCAGAGTCTGACGACGAAGATCGAGGTAGCGGTATTTGAGGCGAATCGTCTCGCTTGCTTCGGTCGTATCGGTGATTTGGAAAGGCAGCGGCTCACTGCTGTTAAGCAGTTTTGCGGCATCCGCAATCACTTCTATGGCACCGGTCGTAACCTTAGTATTAATCATTCCTTCCGGACGCTTACGCACAACACCCTGAACGGCGAGGACAAACTCATTGCGCAGTTTTTCGCCGACTTCGATCACGCCTTTGGTCTGAGCGGGATCAAGAACGACCTGCGTGATGCCGAAGCGATCGCGAAGATCGAGGAAAATGAGATTGCCGTGATCACGACGCGACTGGACCCAACCCATGAGGGTGACTTTTTGCCCTTCATGCTTATCGGTGAGTTCGTTGAGGTTATGGGAACGCTGCCAGCCGTCCAATTGTGTGCTCATGTTTTTGCTCAACTCATTTTGGGGATAGAGGGGATTGGAACTTGTAAGCGAGGATAATTTAGCACCAGTGCTCGGGAAGCACTAGAAAGAAAAGCCCGGGGAGGCCGGGCTTCAGAAGATGTCCTCAAAAAAATATCCGAACTGTAGGCTGAGTCTTAGCCAAATCGACCTACTATGTAATCGCGGGTAAGTTTCTCGTCTGGGCTTGCGAAAAGTTTGCTAGTTGGCCCGTACTCGATAAGATCGCCATTGTACATAAATGCTGTATATTCCGACACACGGGCAGCCTGCTGCATGTTGTGCGTCACTATAACTATCGTGTATTCTTTTTTGAGATCGTGGATCAAATCCTCAATGGCCAAGGTCGATGCAGGATCGAGAGCGGAGCACGGTTCGTCCATTAAAATGACTTCGGGATCCATAGCGACCGCGCGGGCGATGCAAAGGCGCTGTTGCTGCCCACCGGAAAGAGCCAATCCACTATCGTTGAGTTTGTCTTTGACCTCATCCCAAAGGGCGGCACGGCGCAGCGATTTTTCGACGAGTTCGTTTAAATCACCTACGTAACCATTGATTTTGGGTCCCCAGGTGATGTTTTTGGCGATCGAGCTCGAAAAGGGATTTGGTTTTTGGAACACCATACCGATGCGGCGACGAAATTCCGTGACATCGATCTTGGATCGATAAATATCGGAGCCTTCAAAAAGAACTTCGCCTTCGTAGTGAAAGCTATCGATGAAATCATTCATGCGATTGAAACTACGGAGCATCGTACTTTTTCCGCAGCCCGAGGGCCCGATCAAGGACGTCACCGTTTGTTTGCCAATTTTCATATTAAGGTTTTTGACGACTTTTTTGGTGCCGTAATAAATATTGAGGTTGCGCGCCTCAAGGATAGGGCTTGTGAATTTTTGGCTGTTCATAGTCTTTTACCCCAACGCGAACGGATGAAGATAGCTGCTGAGTTGCAGATCATAAGGAATCCGAGGAGCACTATGATTCCTGTCGATGCAAGATCGTGGAAGGCTTCCTGAGGACGCGAGGCCCAGTTGAAAATCTGGATCGGCATCGCTGTGAAGGAATCCATCGGCGATCCTGGAATGAAGGCCACATAAGTCAACGCACCCAACAAAATCAAAGGTGCGGCTTCGCCCATCGCCCGGGCCATGGAAAGGATGACGCCTGTCGCTACCCCAGGAATTGCCGACGGTAAAACATGGTCACGCACCGTCTGCCACTTGCTGGCGCCCAATGCATAAGAAGCCATGCGCACCGAGTCCGGCACACTTTTGAGCGCCTCCCGTGAGGCGATGATAATAACCGGGATGATGAGAAGGCTCAACGTCAGCGCACCGGCAAGAACGGAACGCCCGAGATCCAAAAAGCGGACAAAGATACCGAGACCCAGCATACCGTAAATAATAGAGGGCACACCTGCGAGAGTCGAAATGGAGATCTCGATCCAGGATGTGAAGCGGTTGCGCGGTGACATCTCTTGCAGATAAAGAGCGGCGCCAACGCCGAAAAACACTGAAAAAATAAGGGTCAGACCGCCGAGCCACACGGTCCCATAAATAGCTGATTTGAAACCAGCTTTAGCCGGAAAACGGGAGGGGAAGTTGGTGAAGAAGTCGACGCTAAGGTGGTCCCATCCTTGATGAAAAATACTGAAGAGCAGGTAAAACAAAAACCCCAGGGCGAGCAGGGTCGAAGCAAAAATTATACCGAAAAACACGCGCTCCTTGACGAGACGCAGCGTTCTTTTGTTTTGAAAAAGATTAGGTTTGGCCGCCGATGCCGGGCTTTCGACTGGATTCATTCGTACTTCCTAGCAAAACGTCTGACGATATACTGCGAAAGCAGGTTCATCGCCAGGGTCATAACAAACAAAACCAACCCAACAGCGAAGATCGACTGGTATTCGACGGTTCCGTGGGGAACATCGCCAAGGCTCACCTGGGCGATATAGGCTGTCATGGCCTGTACACCAACCAAAGGATTGAGAGTGAGCTGGGGTGTCGCCCCAGCCGCAAGCGTAACGGCCATCGTTTCGCCGATAGCCCGGGAGAACGCGAGAATAAAGGAAGCAAGGATTCCGCTCAATGCGGCTGGAACAACGATGCTGAGGGTCACTTCCGATTTGCGGGTGCCAAGCGCATAAGCGCCGTCTCGAACGGCCTTGGGGATAGCCCGAAGGGAGTCGTCACAGATCGAAGCGATCGTCGGCAAAATCATGATAGCAATCACAATCGAGGCGCTGAGCGCATTAAAGACTTCGATTTGAGGAAAGATCCGGGTGAGGAAAGGCGTGACTTCGGTGAGCGCAAAAAAGCCGTAAACGACCGAAGGTATGCCGGCTAAGACTTCGAGGACAGGTTTGAGAATTTTTTGCCACCAGCCCGTTGCATATTCTGAACTGTAAATAGCGATGCCAAGGCCGATAGGCAAAGCGAAAATAATGGCGCCAATCGCGATGATCAAAGTGCCGTTAATAAGAGGCCAAATACCAAACAAACGGGGCTCAAAAAGAGGAGCCCACGTTGTGGTGAAGAAAAATTCCTTGATCGAGACTTGGGAGAAAAAGTGAAACGACTCCTCCCCGAGGATAAAGATGATACCGACGGTCGTCATGATAGAGACCATCGCTGTAAAAGCGAGGCCTCTGATAACCATTCGTTCGCGCCATCGCTGCCAAGGACCAACTTTAGCCCACTGTCCTCTCGACACACGTCACCCCGTATTAGTGAGTAGCTTTACCTGAGGTAAAGGCATCAAACTTTTTGATGACATCTGAATAGATGGATTCTTTCAAAGGAACGTATCCGACTTCTTTGGAAAGTCGGCCAGCATTTTTCAGCATAAAGCTGACGAAGGCTTTGACTTCGGGTTTTTGCGCGGATTTTTTGTTCACGTAAAGCATCAGAGGGCGAGAAAGAGGATATGTTCCTTTTTCTATAGTCTCTGGCGTCGGCGCAACAGGCGCTCCGTCTTTGCCCGCGAGAGGGATGTCACGCAGGATCTTTTGGTTTTCGGTGAAGTAAGCAAAACCGAAATAGCCGAGTGCGTTTTTGTCCTTACTTACGCCTGTGACCAGGACGTTGTCGTCTTCGCTGGCGATATAATCACTGCGAGACAAACGAGCTGTACCCATAACGTGTTCGGTGAAAAAATCGAAGGTTCCGGAATCGCCACCGGGTCCGTAGAGTTTGACCGGATCGGCTGGAAAACTCGGGTCGAGGTCTTTCCAGGTTTTGATTTTGCTCCCCGGCTCCCAGAGGGTCTTAAGTTGAGCCATAGTCAACGATTTGATGTATTTATTGGACGAATTCACGACGATTGCGATGCCGTCGTTAGCGATTTGAAGTTCGACGTATTCGATCTTCTTTTCAGCAGCTTTTTTGACTTCTTCGTCTTTCATTTTGCGCGATGCGTTGGCGATATCGATTTCGCCGACGGTAAATTTCTTCATGCCGCCCCCGGTCCCGGAAACGCCGACAGTGACACGAATGTTAGGATATTCTTTTTGAAAATCTTCAGCAGCGGCTTCTGCGATGGGAAAGACGGTGCTTGAGCCGTCTAGCTTAACTTCGCCTTTGAGAGACTTATCGACGGCCCACGCGTGGGTCGAGATCGTTGCGAGTAGGGCGCCTAGTACTAACTTTTTCATGCACAACTCCTAGTCTTATTTGGTTGGGCTCTTGATGAGCACCGCTTTGCCAAGCCTCAGAGGCCTGATTGTCAAGTGCCACTTACACGATTCATGTGAAGTCAGAATAAATTTCAAAAGATGCTTTGTTTTTTATCCGATCCACTCAGATCTAAATGACATGTTATGACCAAAAAAATAAGTCGGATGGCAGGTTTTATACCTGTTTGGAGGAAGACGGGGAAGCAAATATTTCCCTTACCACGCCTGTTTACGCCGAAGGGAGACGGACCGTGAAGATGGAGCCCCGATTCAGTTCGCTATCCACGCTAATAGTGCCTTGAATCTGGATCACGAGATGTTTGACGATCGCCAGTCCAAGCCCCGTGCCCCCCTCATTGCGCGTTCTGGCTGCGTCAACGCGATAAAAACGCTCGAAGATCCGGGACTGGTCGGCTTTGGCGATGCCTATGCCCGTATCTCGTACAGAGAGCTCACAGAAACGTGGACTGTGGTCTACGTTGAGTTCGACCTCTCCGCTTGCAGGCGTGTAACTCACTGCATTTTGCAGAAGGTTATCGAGAATGTGAAACATAGCCTTGCGATCGCCTTTTACCAGAGAACTCTCGGCGGCGAAATTGGTCTTAAACTTGATGTTTTTGTCGTTCATACGAATTTGGTGGCGATTGATAGCTTCCTGTATGATCGGCTTCCAGTCGACCGGAGTAAGTTCGACTATGCCCTCGTTGGCTTCAATCGTTGCGAGGTTGAGGCTTTCGTTGACGAGGCTGATCATGCGTTCAACATTGTTGTTGATGATGCGAAGAAAACGCAGATTGTTTTCTTTGTCATCGATTGCCCCTTCAAGCAGGGTATCGGCATAACCTTTGATCGAGGTTAAAGGCGTTTTGAGCTCGTGCGATATGTTGCTGGAAAACTCGCGGCGAATTTTTTCCATCTTCTCGCGACGGGAAATATTGGCCTCCACCGCTTCGGCGAGGCGATTGATGGCTTCCCCGAGACTGCCAAGCTCATTGCTGGGAAGGCGACGGATACGGGCTGTGTAGTTGCCGTGTGAGATCGCTTCGGCAACTTTGGTCATCTCCGAAACGGGATCTGTGATGCGCCTTACCAGTATGAGGGCTATCAACACGGAGAGAAGCATGCCGAAGGCTGCGCCCACCCCAAGGGCTACAAAGATATCCTTGAGGCGATCATCAAGCTTATGCATAGGAACGCCGACTCGAAGGAGCAGAGGTCCCTTTGACGTCGTGATTTGTTTGGCGGAATAGAGCGTCTCCAGCTTCGAGATAGGCGAGATCCGTTTGTCGATGCCCACGCTTTTTATCTTGGCGTCTTTGAGCTCGGGTCGTGTTTTCTGGTTCTCAGAAGGCTGAACCTCGATAGGATCAGATTCCAAAAGGAGATTCTCGTTTTGGTCTAAGACCGTCAGACGCGTCTTGGCTTCGTGCGCGACGGCAATAATTTTTTTCACGTTTTCAGGCTCTCGCCAGCTTACCCCATCCTCAAAGTAGGGGGCGAATATCACCAGTTTTTCCTGGAGGCTGTCGGTCGTAGTCGACTCAATGAATTGTTTGGCTTGCAGGATCAGCAGGTAGGAAACCACGAATGTGGTGAAACAGATAATCACCACAAACGAAAGGAAGTTTTTCCAAAAAAACTTGGAGTGCATCATTGAAGCTCTCTGAACTTATAACCGAGACCACGTACCGTTTCGATGAGATCGCGCGACTCACCGAGCTTTTTGCGTATCGAGCGGACATGGACGTCAATGTTCCGGTCGATCAGGACGCCTTCGCCACCCGTGACGGCATCAAGCAGGCGATCGCGAGAGAGAACGATGCCTGGTCGTGATACGAGCGCATCAAAAAGCCGAAACTCAGCAAGAGTCATAGGAACCTGTGTCCCGCAGACTTTGATGTGAAAGCGCGATCTATCAATTTCGACGTCGCCTTGTCTGAGTACATCTATATCGGTATCGAACTTAGAGGCGTTTAAGGGAACAGGAGCAGGCTGTGGAATGGATCGCAAACGAGTGTACACTCGTGCGACGAGTTCCTTAAGGCCGAAAGGTTTGGTCATGTAATCGTCTGCACCCACGCCGAGCCCAAAAACAATATCCGTTTCTTCGGATTTTGCGGTCAGCATAATGATGGGAATGGTGCGTTTTTCTGCGTTTTCACGAATTCTTTTGCAGACTTCAATGCCATTGAGTCTTGGCATCATAAGGTCGAGAACAATGAGATCAACCTGTTTCGGCGACAGTGCAACGTCAAGGCCGTCTTGTCCGTTATTGCAAAGCGTTAGCTCAAAACCTTCGCGTCTTAGATTGTAACCGATGAGTTCGCGGATATCGGGATCGTCCTCAATAACCAAAATATGCTGCACGGTTAAACCTCCAGGGTATGGGGAATTCGCCTGATTTATAGATGAGTTCGCGGTCGAAAGCAAAGCGAATAGGGGGTGACAAGGGAGGCGCGGCAGCGGAGTCTTAAATTGAGGTATAAGTATTTGAAATCATTCATTATTTTTTAGGTAAATTTTTGGTTAAGAGGGCGAGAATTTGAGGAAAAGACTCGCCTGCAATCCACTCAATCGAGAGGGGAATGAGATAGACAGGCTTCTCGAGTTGGTCGAAGTATTTTTTCTCGCGCCAATAATCTTTTTCGGTGGTGAGCAAGGCGTCTGATGAAATGAGGCACGTCGCGAGGGCTTTTTTATCAAAAACCTCGTGATCGGCCCCAGTGAGGCGATGTTTCACAGGGAGTTTATAGGCTGCGATGCCAGCTTCGACGCGGTCTGGTTTTGCAACACCCAGGGCAAGAGTCCATTCCTTGATATCTTGCCAGGGCGGTGTATCAGCTGTCACCGGGCGTGGCTCGCCACTGATGAAACGAACAATCGATAACGGAACCTTTGTGCTCTGAAGCCAGAGCTTGATGTCGACTGTCGGATGCGTCTCGTCCGCTCTCGTAAAAATCACCCAATCGGCTTTTTGGAGGCTGGATTTTCCTTCGCGCAAAAGCCCTGCGGGGAGACAGTTGCCGTTGTCGAAAGGGCGTTTGGCATCAAGGAGCACGATATCGATATCGCGGCGGATCCTTTGGTGCTGGAAGCCATCGTCAAGTATCCAGTGGGTGGGCGGTGGGAAATGCTCGAGGTAACGCTTGGCCGCATTGTGACGATCGCTGCCGAGGATGATCGGGATATCACTGAGGCGCGCGGCCTGCATGCGAGCTTCGTCAGCGATGAAATTCAAGGTGTTTTGAGCTTGAAGAATGACTTTTTCACCAAGAAGTACGGCTGACTCTCGAGGCGATAAACCACTTTTATAACCCCGGGTAAGAATAACCGGCCGGGCGCCCTGCTCCCGAAGGACAGCGCAGAGTTCGAGTGTCATCGGGCTTTTTCCCGTACCGCCGGCTTCGATGTTGCCGATGGAAATCACCGTTCCTTCAAGAGGAAACGACGATAGAAATCCGCGCTCGTACCAGTTTCGTCGTATCCGCGTGACAAAACCGTAGAGAACGGACAGAGGCCAGAGAAGCAGTCGTAACCACAACGGTGGGTAGGTCATACGATAAGCGTTCCTTTATCCGCCAGGCGACAGAATGCGGCCAAACTCAATTCACACACAAATAAGCGCTCGCGATCTAGCCTATGGTTCGTCTGGCTTCGTTTAAAGGGAAGCTGCAAACTCTGACGTTTTTCCACTTCACTTGTTTTGAACCACAATTCCCAAGTGCCGTCCTGATCAACAGGGCCCAGCACCAGATGGAGGGCATGAGGGCTTTTGATTGCAGGGGTATGTTTTTGAGGCACAAAATGATCGATAATGGTAAGTCGCTCAGTGCGGTCCAACGACCATTTCTGGCCAATACGATGCGCTATAGCACCATAAGATGCTTGATCATCAATGACGATCTCGTCGTATTTTTCGAGCAAGGGCAAAAGCGTGTCGACGGCATCGTCGTCACCCTTACCCATAGTCCAACGGGCGAGAGTTGCATCGATGGCATCAAGGATGGGTTGTTCTTTGGCCCGCCGGCTCCGGGCGCACCAAATTTTGATCTCGATATATGGCAGGTGGGGGCGATAGCCGGCCACGAGACTCGAACCCTTGATCAGGTCCTCGATCATTTCTCCGAGTTTTGACTCACTCAAACCGAGGCATTGCCAGCGGAGGAGTTCGACAGGATCGGTTTCGGCACTGAGTGTTTTGAGCTCGGCAGCGATATGATCGCCCCAGATAGCCTTGATTTCTTCGGGTGGGCCCGGAAGAACAAAACAGAGTGTCCCTTGATGTTCGATCCGAAAGCCATGCGCCGTGCCGCGGCGATTGGTAAGTATCTGTGCGCCTTTTGGAAAGTAACACTGCTGACGGTTGCTTTCGGGGGCTTCGGTCACGCCCAAAGATGCAAACCGATCAAGAATATGTTGCCACGAGGCAGGATCGAACGCGAGAGGTGCATCGGCCCATTCACTGATAATATTGCGTGTAAAATCGTCCGAGGTCGGGCCAAGGCCGCCTGTGACAACTATGATTTTCGTCTTTTTTTGTAAAAACCGGAGAGCGTCGAGCATATCGCTTCGGAGGTCTGCGACTGTCAGGTGCCAGGTCGGATTCATGCGCAGGTTGGTAAGTTCGTTGGCGACCCAGGCTGTATTGGTGTTGATGATCTGACCTGTGACGACTTCGGTGCCAATGGTCAAGATCCCTACTTCTACCCTTACGGAGTTATCCATCGCTCATTCCTCCATGAATCAAAAGCATACGCCTCCTGCACTAGCGGGTAAACATTTTTTGCCTAGCCCTTGCCCGTCTCCGAAGCCTCTAACGGCGCTCTCTAGGAAAAATCTGCAGCAGACAATGCCAAAGGCGTGACGGGCCTTACTTTTTGACACGTGAGTCTTAGAATAGAGGATGACACAGGTGTTCAAGAGGAGCCTCCATGGCAACCAACAAGTATTCAGGCGCCCAAAAAGCTGCGATTCTTTTGCTTTCCTTCGGTGAGGAAATCTCCGCGGAGATTTTTAAAAACATGACCGAGTTTGAAATCAAACGTATCGGTACCGCAATGAGTCGGCTCGGACGTTTGGAGCAAGAGATCATCGATGAAGTCATGATGGAGTTCTACGGCATCCTTCAGCAGAACAAAAAGTTCTTCTACGGGGGCAATGACTTCACGATGAAAGTCATCGGTAGCGCGTTCAAAAGCGGCGAAGCCGATGATCTCATCGAGCAGCTCTCACTTGGGTCCTCAGCCAACCTCGATGCGCTCGAGCTGATCGATCCGCGCACCCTGACCAACTTCATTCGCAATGAGCATCCTCAGACCATAGCCTTGATCCTGGCTCACCTTGATCCAGGGAAGTGCGGCGAGGTTATGAAGCTTCTTCCCGAAGCCCTCCATACCGAGATTATTCTTCGTATCGCCAACCTCGATGCGGTTGCTCCCGAGATTATCGACGAAGTTGACGACGTTTTAAGAAACGAAATTCAGGCTTTGGGCTCTATATCGAGTCAAAAAATTGGTGGTGTTGAACCCATTGCTGAGATGCTTAACCTCATCGACAAAGCGACGGAAGAGCAGATCCTCGACAACCTGGAAGAACGCGATCCCGAGTTGGCCGAACAGATTCGGCAGCTTATGTTTGTCTTCGACGACCTTGCGAAGATTGATGATAAAGGGATTCAAGAGATTATTAAGAGTGTGAAGAGCGAACAGTGGATGATTGCTCTCAAAACTGCTTCTGAGGCTGTTGCTGAGCTAGTATTTAAGAACATGTCCGAGCGAGCAGCTAAGATGCTGAGAGAGGATATGGAGGCTATGTCGGCGGTTAAATTGTCTGATGTTGAATCGATACAGTATGAGATTGTGCAGATAGCGCGGAAACTCGAAGCAGAGGGGAAAATTATTATTGCCTCCGGCGGTGAGTCGGCTTACGTATAGGTTTTTCAGTTACTTACAGTTGATTGTACTTTGTTGGGGTTGCATGGTTTTTCGTTGTTGTGCGAGCGGGAGTTGAATGCGCATGACAACGAAAAAACAGGCTACCCCCCAAAAAAAACCTAAAAAACAACATCAATCATAGCGAAGCGCCTCTATCGGATGCAGCAAAGAAGCCTTCCTCGCAGGATAAATACCAAATATCATCCCAACCCCTCCCGAAAAAACCACCGACAACACCACTGATGCAAAAGAAATATCCGCTGGCCAGTTCGCAAAATACGTAAGCACCGTCGTCACCACCCATGCCAACGCCAATCCACATACCCCACCAAGTCCTGATACAACTATCGACTCGACGAGAAACTGAATCAAAATATCTCCTCTCGTGGCGCCTACGGCTTTGCGCAAACCTATCTCTCGGGTTCGCTCTGTTACGGATACAAGCATAATATTCATAATGCCTATACCGCCAACTACGAGAGAAATGGAGGCAATAGCGGATAGCAATAAACTCATAATCTTCGTGCTCGAAGAGAGTGCATTTTGAATGTCAGCCATGTTCCTCACCTGGTACGCATCATCCTGCTGCGAAACGGGAATTCTTCGCCTGGTGTTGATGCGCGATAGGATCTGCTCCTGCGCGGCATCGATAAATTGGGCCCCCGAGACTTCCACTTCGATGGAATCGACGTTCTCTTTGCCCAGAAGACGATACATCGCCGCGTTAAGAGGCACGATAATAGCATCATCCTGATCGCGAAAGCCGTTGGCACCCTTGGTCGGCAGGACGCCGATCACCTGGAAGTTGACTTTGTTGATTTTGATCATCGAACCGATGGGATTCGCGCCTCCGAAAAGTTCGCGGACGAGAGTCATTCCGATTACGGCTAAGCGTGCGCGCGCGAGGTTTTCCTCGGCGGTAAAAAAGCGGCCGGACTGGGGCACGGACGCATGCATCAATGCATAGGCTGGATTGGTTCCAACGATTTGGGTGCTCCAGTTTTTGTTTCCGTAGGTGATCTGGCAACGGCCTGATACCGTAGAGACGACGTTATTGAGATTCGGAATGTTATTTTTGATATCGAGCGCATCATCTTGCGTCATTTTACTGCTGGCACCCGCATCGGCCTTGACGCCACTCGCGGATTTAATAGCACCTGGCCGAAGAATGAGAAGATTGGAACCGAGCGAACTCAATTCTTTTTCCATAGCAGCCTGAGCCCCAGACCCGATCGCCAGCATCGCAACAACCGCCGCCACCCCGATCAAGATGCCAAGGACCGATAAGACCGTTCTCACTTTGTTGGCGGCCAAAGTCTTGATACCTTGAGCAAAATGCTGGTAAACACTGGCGAGCGGGATCTTTGAGAGTTTGGATTCGGCAGCCTGCTTTTCAAGATGATTTTCCGTGAAGGGAACACGTCTTATATCGGATTGCACAACGCCATCACGCATACGAATGAGGCGCTTCGCAGCCATGCCCACTTCTTCTTCGTGGGTGACGATGACGATCGTGATGCCCTGATCATTCAGATCCTGAAGGATGCCGAGGATCTCCTTTTCGCTTTTGGAGTCGAGGTTACCCGTGGGCTCATCGGCGAGGATCATTATCGGATTATTGACGAGAGCACGGGCGATCGCGACTCTCTGCTGCTGGCCACCGGAGAGTTCGCTTGGTCTGTGATGAGAGCGGGTACCGAGTCCCACCTTTTCAAGGAGCCCTTGGGCCTTGTCAAGGTCGAGGCGTTTTTCGCTATAAAGGAGGGGTAGTGCGACGTTCTCTGCAGCGTCCATACGCGGCAGGAGGTTGAACTGCTGAAAGATAAATCCAATGACGTCCCGCCGGAAAATGGCGAGCTCATCCTCACGCATCTGCGAGACTTCCTGGCCTTTGACTTTATAGGAACCTTCGGTCGGCGCATCAAGCAACCCAAGGATGTGCATCAAAGTGGATTTGCCCGATCCCGACGGACCCATGATGGCGACGAAGTCGCCTTGATCGATCGTGAGGTTTACGCCATTGAGAGCGTTAACGGTAACGTCGCCCATCTGATAACGTTTATGCAGATCTTTGATTTCAAGCATGGTTTAACGCCCCTTGCCTGATCCGCCGCCGGTTTTGGGTCGGCCGCCCATCGGCATGAAAGGATTGCTGGCTTTTGCGTCAGGCGACGCAAGTGTGATGTCTTTGATGAGTATCGTTTCGCCTTCTTTTAAGCCTTCGGTGATTTCGGTTTGTTTCCCATCCGTCAGGCCTGTTTTAACGAGACGTTCAACCGGCGGTGCGTGAGGATCGGCCGATGGGACAAGGACCATGATTTTATCGCTGTCGCTTTGTATGGCTTCCGTGCTGACAAGCAAAACACCTTTGTGGGATTCCGCATAAAAGGTGACGTTTGCAGTCATGCCGCTGCGCATAAAATCAGGGGTTTTAAGGGGTATAACGTCTGTCGTATACGTCGTCACATTGCTCGTGGTAACCGCTTCGTAGGCGAGTTTGTCAACGCGTCCTTCGATGGGTTCGCTCGGATAGGCGTCCAGAATAATCTTCGCCGGTTGACCCAGTTTGATCTGAGCGAGATCGGTTTCGTCGACCTTGGCTTTGACCGTCAAACGATCCGACAAAACCAAAAAAGCGTCGGTGGCAGTAAACGTCTGGCCGGCCTCGACACTGCGGAGAATAACCGTTCCGTCGATAGGAGCAAGGATGGGCGTCGGGCGATACATGTCCTCCCAGCGTTTTAATTCAGCGGCGCCTTTCGCGCGGGCCGAGTCGAGGAGTGCAGCGCGTTCGGTAGAACTCATCCAACCGATGATCTGGCCTTTTTTCACCTTGTCGCCCTCACGGGCCAGGACCTGTTCGATACGACCTGCGATCGGCGGCTTAATTTCCAGGCGGTTCTGAGGCAATACGCCACCTGTTGCGAGGACCGTTCGATCTATGTTTCCACGTACAACCGTCTCTTCGCGATACGTGGGCCGCGCGTCCTTGGCTTTTTTCTTGGCATAATATTGATAGCCCGTGAAGCCTCCGCCGCCGAGCAAGGCAAGTATGATCAGAAGCTTCACAAAACCAAATTTCTTCTTCGCTTTAGCGCTCACTTTAAACTCCCGGTGCCCAGAACATTTTCCCAGTTGGCTTCCGCCAAAACAAAATCCCGCTCGCTGCTGATGTAGTTCTGCTGACGATTGATCAGATCGGTTTCGATGAGATCCCAATCATCAAATGAGAGTAGCCCGTTGTTGTAACGACCGCGACCGATTTCGGCACGCATTTCGGACGCTTTCAGAAAGCTTTCGGTCACTTCAAGGTTTTTTTTCGCCTCCACCAGCCGCGTGAGGGCAGTACTAAGGGTCGTGATAAGCTGGCGATCCAGATCTTCGCGCGAACTACCAACTGCGGAACGCGTGGCGATTGCGCTTTGCGTCGTGTAATAATCCCGGCCGCCGTTAAAGATAGGAACATTGACTGTGATGCCGACCGACCAGGCATCATCGCGCGGAAACATAACATCTCCCTGGCGACCGTAGGTTCCCGAAACACCTACGGTGGGGAAGTAGCCCGCCTTCGCAAGCTTAATGCCCGAATCTGCCGATTGTTCGCGGAATACAGCCTGTACCCTTTGCGGCGTTTGGACCGCCAGGGTTCGGTAGTCAGGACTCGTTGGTATCGGTGTTACGGGTATGACTTCCGTCACGGTTAGAAGAGCCGTCTCGTCGCGACCCAGCGCGCGGGCTAGCTGAGCGCTCGCGACCTGGATGCTGTTGCGCGCTTGAATAATATTGAAGTCAGCCTGCTGCAAATAGGCCTGGGATAAAAGCACAGAGCCTTTATTCTCCGAGCCGTTGTCGAAGCGTAGTCCCACCAAATCCAGATTGGTCTTGCGGCGCTGTTGAATGTTCTCCTGCAGCCTCGTTGCTCTCTGGGCATAGACAAGGCTCGCATACGCGGTCTTCAGATCGTAAGACGTTTGGGCTTTGGAAATCTTCAAAGTTGCTTCCGCTATCGAAGCGGTCGCTTTGCTTTGCTCAACGCGTGCTTCGTCTGCCCAGCCGTTCAGAATATTTTGGGAAACGATCAGGGACGCAGCGTAACTATCGTCGGCTTTGGCAGCGGGATTAGCTGTGTTTTTGCCATAATTGACCGAGAAACTGCCCGATACCGCCGGGAGAAAGGCGCTCTTAGTGGCGCTGACCTGACTTGTGGCCGATTGCCAGCTTTGATAGGCGGCTTTGATCGCCGCGTTGTTATGTGCGGTTTCTTGAACGCATTGGTCCCAGGTGAGGGCTTGGGCCTCTAGAGCCATACTTACGAATGGCGAGAGGCCCAGGATAAGACACATTCCGAATTTGCGCATGAAATTGCCTCGGGAGTTCGACAGAATTTGCTTCGCAATCATAGCAAAGTTCTCCAGTGGCAGCGATTGCTAACACGTAACGAAATGTAACAGGTCCAATTAAAAAAACCCCGCTGCCTTAGGAGGCAAGCGAGGTTTTGTAGGAATGAATATTAAGTTTCCCAAAGGCCTTGATGATGAGCCAGGAGGTCTTTAAACGTCCCCTCAGCGATAGCCGCACGGATATCGTGGATCAACTTGAGGTAATAGGTGAGGTTGTGAAGGGTCAAAAGCCTCTGCGCTGTATACTCCTTAGCCATAAAGAGATGGCGAAGATAAGAGAGCGAAAAGTTCTGACAGGTATAACACGCGCAGTTTTCGTCGAGAGGGGCCTTTTCTAGGCGATAACGTGTGTTTTTGATGTTCACGCGGCCCTTGGACGTGAAGAGGGTTCCGTTACGGCCGTTGCGCGTTGGCATTACGCAGTCGAACATGTCGACACCCGCATCGATGGATTCGATCAGATCGAGGGGGGTTCCGACTCCCATCAGATAGCGTGGTTTGTCCTCAGGCAAACGATCGCAGCAATGTTTGGTGATGCGGCGCATGTCGGGTTTGGGTTCGCCGACCGAGAGACCGCCGATTGAATAGCCCTCGAAGTTCATCGCTGTGAGAGCTTCGATGCTTTCCGTCCGGAGGTCTTCGTACATGCTGCCTTGTACGATACCGAACTGAGCCAGCTCAGGACGCGTGCGCGCGGCGCGTGAGCGCGCTGCCCAACGCATCGAGCGACGCATGGAATTCGCAGCCTGCTGATAGGTGGCGGGATGCGACGTGCATTCGTCGAGGACCATGTGGATATCGGCGCCAAGCGTCTCCTGAATTTCGACCGCGAGTTCGGGAGTGAGGTGAATCAATTTCCCATCGAGGTGACTCTGGAAACGAGCGCCGGTTTCATCTATTTTGCGTTGATTTGCGAGAGAGAAGATCTGGAAGCCGCCGCTATCCGTGAGGATAGGTCTGTTCCAGCCGACAAAGCCATGAAGACCGCCAAACTCGCGTATTACTTCGAGTCCTGGACGGATATAGAGGTGATAGGTGTTGCCAAGGATGATCTCTGCGCCGAGTTTATGAAGATCTTCAGGGACCATCGTTTTAACGGAACCTACGGTACCGACAGGCATAAAAATAGGGGTTTGGACATCCCCGTGAGCAAGTTTGAGCGTTCCCAAACGAGCGTTTCCATCTTTTTTATGAAGTGTGAACATATGAGGCGTGTCCCAAATATCGTACGCACTAGGCGTGGAGAAAGAGCGGAGTCAACCGACCCCTGTCCTTACCCCAGAGCCGAGGGAATATCAAGGAAACAGCAAAGGCCGGCCGTCGCTTAAACGATAGATTTGCCGAGTCCGGAAAGGATGAGATCGACGATGACGTGAGCTGACTGCGCGTTTACGTCGGCAATGGGATTGAGTTCGACGAGATCCATTCCCACCAGCTTTTTGGATTCGTAAATCATTTCAAGACACAGGTGCGCCTCGCGCAAGGTGAGTCCACCGCTGACCGGAGTGCTGACGCCCGGGGCATAACGCGGGTCAATTCCGTCGATATCAAACGAGGCATGAATGCCGGCGGTGCCGTTGCCGGCATGCTCAATCGCTTCGCGCATAACGGCAAACATGCCTTTTTCGTCGATGTCGCGCATAGTGAAGAACTTGATTCCGCTTTCGCGAAGGATGCGTTTTTCTTCGTCATCGATATTGCGTATCGCGATGAGCGCGGTGTTTTGCGGGCGAAGCTTTTTCGTGACGATATCGAGAAGGCCCTTGTGCCCATCACCCAGTAGGACAGCGAGCGGCATCCCATGGATATTGCCCGAGGGCGACGTGGTCGGGGTGTTGATGTCAGCATGCGCATCGATCCAGATGAGCCCCAATTCCTCGTTCTTTTTTGCGAAGTGCCTGAGAATTCCGGCGATGCTCCCGATAGCGACGCTGTGGTCACCGCCAAGCGTGATCGGAATATTGCCTCGATCCATGATGCCTTCGGTGATGTCGGCGAGGTCAGCGCATATCGCTCGAATCGGCTCTAAATAAAGCTCCTTTTGAATCTCCGGATTCAAGGACTCACGAATAGGAACATGCAGATCGCCGAGATCGACGACGCGAAATCCCTGCTGTTCAATTTTGGTTTTGAGATTAGCGATGCGGATCGCAGCGGGACCCATGTTGGATCCTCGAATATTAGCTCCAAGATCAGAAGGGGCGCCAATGATCTCGATCGTGCGTTTATTGCTCATGAAAGGCCTCGTGGAAACTTTGGGTTCGCCTCCATTGTGAAGAAGGTGGAGCCTAAGGTCAACGCGCTATCGATGAGTAATGAAAGAGGCGGAATATTCGCCCTGAGAGGAAGAAAAATGAGGCGGAAATGAGGAGAAAAAGAAGAAGAGCTACGGGAAACCCTCAGGGGCGGGAGCAGGGAGCTCCCGCCTTTATGACGGATTCAGTATAGGGACCAGAAACTCTTCAGTATTTTAGCCAGTATCAGCCGTAACTTAGAGGTTACGGAGGAGTTCTTGAGCTGTCTGAGGCATTTGGTTCGCTTGAGCAAGAACCGAAGTACCAGCCGACTTGAGGATGTTGGCCGAAGTATACTTAGCGGTCTCTTCAGCGAAGTCTGTATCAACGATACGGCTGTTCGCTTGGCTCAAGTTTTCGGTCGAAGTCGCCAAGTTGTCGATCGTACTGCCGAAGCGGTTTTGGATCGCACCGAGGTAAGAACGGTAGTCAGAGACTTTGACGATAGCTGCATCGAGTGTGTTGATCGAGGTCTGAGCGTCGGCTTTCGTGTTAACACGAGTTCCTTCTTCAGCTTGACCGATACCCAAGGAGCCCTCACCGGATGTGAAAGCGTTGAGCTTACCCAAATCGATTTTGATAATGTTTACTTGGTTACGGTTGTCTACGGAGTCGACTCCGCCGCCGCCGAAGTAGTCTTTGCCGACTTGAACTTCAAGTGGGAAAGTACCCTGTTGGTTAGCGATTTCGTCTGGCAATTTTGTATCGCCGACGATCAGACGTGTACCGTTGAATTCAGTCGCTGTTGCGATACGGTCGATCTCGTCTTTCAGAGCGACGAATTCCTTATCGAGGAAACCGCGTTCTGTTTCACCCACCGTATCACTCGCGCCTTGTACTGCAAGTTCGCGGAGGCGAGTCAGCATGTTTGTGGTTTCTTCGAGACCACCTTCTGCTGTTTGCACCAGTGATACACCATCTTGTGCGTTGCGTTTAGCTTGATTGAGAGACCGAATGTCTGCTGTCAAGTTGGACGAAATCGCGAGGCCGGCAGCATCGTCGGCTGCTTTGTTAATTCGCTTACCAGAACTTAATTTGGCAGCTGAATCTTCGAGGTTCGATACCGATTTTCCCAAGCGACGTTGCGCGTTGAGTGATGCGGTATTGGTTCTGATCCTTAAACCCATACTGTAGACTCCTGTCATATGTTCGAGTCACATCGTGCGACCCACTAACCATTCTTTCGTCCTGGCAGGAAAAGAATTTAGCCTCTCCGGTAGGATTTTCGGACAAGTCTCTGAAAATGCTGCTTTTAATTTTTACAAGTGGGGTGAATTCTGCCCACCTGATCCGGCCAAGTGTCTCTTAGCGGGAAGCATGAGGTGGGAGATCGAGGGGTTAGGCTTAGTTACGGGTGCCATTGAAGAGTCCACGGACTTCGCCCAACGCGAAGCGCGTCCCTATATAGAACTATTGGATACGCTGCTGGATCAGGTGAAGGACGAATCGCCTCATGAAGTCCTGGCCCGAGGCAAAAGGCTGAGGATCGCCCTCAGTCAGGGGAATGGCGGAGTTCAGTACGAACTCAGGGCCGGCTTCGGGATGGGATTGTATTCCCCAGGTTGGAAGCGTGCGGTGTTGAATGAGTTCGTGTTTGACCAGAAGGCTTGAGCCCGCGGTATCGAAGCAAGCCGGAAGCGTGGCGATGAGTTCTCGATGCGAAACGATATAACGGCCTTCATCGCCTGCCCAAAAGCCTTTTTTAAGAAAGTCGATCGTCCTGAGACCCTTATATTTTTCCTGGCTTGGAACAGCAAATTCTATCGTCCCGCCGTAGAGGTGGGCAAGCAGTTGATGCCCGTAACATATTCCTAAGGTTGGCAGTCCCGAATCGACTTGAGATTTGATCCAGGTGTGAAGCGGCGCTTGCCAGGGAAGTTGGTCGTAGACGGACGCTGCTGAACCAAAAATGATCAGTGCGTCCGCTTTTTGGACCAGAAACTGCAGGGAACTCATGCCAAAAAGAGCAGGTAAATGATAGCTAAAACGGACTTCCGGACAGCCCAGAACCAAACGATTATAATTATCCAGTTCGGGCACGCGGGATCCGGGATCGATAACGGCAACATGGAACGGGCGAAGGAGAGTATTCACTGCGATAAACCCTTTCGAAAGGAGCACTCTTAAAGTATTTCACGGTTGGGCCGGTGACGCAAATTGCTTTGCTTCCAAGGCGTTTCTTATGGCAATATCGCATAGGAATGACTGCTCTCTGGTTTCTGCCAGATTATTAAAAGTGAGCCATCGCATGATAGACCATATACGCGCTAGTTTTCAGGAAGCTCAAGAAGCTCTCAACGGTTTGCTTAAAAATGAACAAGCCCATAATAAAATGATCGAAGCAACGCAGATTCTTGCCGCGTGTTTTAAAGCGCGGGGCCATGTTTATTCGTGCGGCAACGGCGGCTCGATGTGTGATGCCACACATTTTGCCGAAGAACTTTCGGGACGTTACCGCGAGAATCGCCCGGCCCTCGGCGCGATATCTATGGGTGACGGCGCGCATCTGACCTGTGTTGGTAACGATTACGGGTTCGACTACGTATTTTCCCGTTTTGTCGAAGCCCAGGGTCGTCCGGGTGATGTGCTGGTTGGAATTTCAACCAGCGGAAAAAGCGCGAACGTAATTAAAGCCGCCGAAGCTGCGAAAGCGATCGGCATGAAGGTCGTGACTCTCACAGGCAAGCCCGATAGCGCTCTGGGTAAACTCGCTGATGTTGATATCTGTACGCCCGCAGGTCGTTACGCGGATCGCGTTCAGGAACTGCACATCAAAGTCATTCACACGCTGATTGAACTTATCGAACGCGAGATGTTTGGAAGTGAGTACAAAGCATGACACTCTTCGACAAGATTTTAGCCAAGGAAATTCCGGCGAATGTGGCTTTTGAAGATGAGACCGTCCTGGCTTTTCACGACATCTCACCCGCTGCGCCGGTGCATGTCCTGGTCATACCAAAACACAAGTGGATGCGTTTTGCCGATTTGGCAATTGCGGACCCGAAACAGATCGGCGAATATATGAGTGCGGTTGCCCGCGTGGCGAAACATCTCGGACTCGAAGAGAGCGGTTATCGCATCGTATTTAACAACGGTCGGGACGGTCAACAGACGGTTGATTACATCCATGCTCACATACTTGGTGGGCGCCGGCTTTCATGGCCTCCAGGATAAACATGGATTTCACGCAGGCGCTTAAGCTCAGTCCCGATCTTTTTACGCCGCTGACTCGTACGCCTTGGGCGGGCTTCGATATTGCTCGTCGCTACAAACGAAAATGGGTGGATCAGGCAGATAAAACCTCGATTGGCGAATCTTGGGAAGTGTCCTGCGACCCCGCGTTCCCATCCCGGATCCTCAGCAATAATTCCCTCTTGCTCGATGTGATTCGAGCCGAACCTGAGCGCATGCTTTCGCCTGCTTACGTCCAAAAATTTGGTCCTAATTGCGATATACTGATCAAGCTGATCAATGCAGCGGAACCTCTTTCTTTGCAGGTTCATCCGACCGATGACGACAAAAGTCTCAAGGCTTCGGAGTGTGGCAAGCCAGAATCGTGGCTCGTCTTAAATGCGGAGCCTGGCGCGGGCCTTTATCTCGGTTTTAGCAAAGCGATCGAAAGAGACGATTTAGCGAAGCTTTTATATGCTGACGGCGATCTCAAACCTTATCTCCAATTTGTGCCGGTTAAAGAGGGCGATTTTTTTGAAATCGATCCGGGCGTTGTGCATGCGATCGGTCCAGGTGTGACACTCCTCGAACCGCAGCGGGTGCGTACTGGGAAAGCCGGAAAGACTTACCGTTTCTGGGATTGGTCGCGTCGCTATAACGCAGATGGCTCTCTTAACATGAAAGATGGGAAACCGCGCGAGCTGCACATTGAAGAAGGGCTTCGACTCATCGATCCTACAAAGCAAGTAGGTCTCCCTTACGTGGCTAGTCTGCGCCGAAAAGCGTTGGAGGTCAGTCTGGGTTCTTTGGCGACAGTCTTTTCTTATCCTGCGAATTCTAATTATCAGGTTCATTACTTCAAATTAAAAGCTAAAGCCAAAATCAGACTTAATGCTCCGTCGGGTTTTTTAACTTTTGTGTGTCTCAAGGGCGACGGATTGATGAATACAACTCTGAAAATAGGCACCGGCGAGCCTGGTTTTGTACCGTATTCTGCGCTTCCGCTTTCGATCGAGGCCGTCAGCGATTTTGATATCGCAATAGTCGTGCCGCCATCGTGCGACCTGAGCATGATACAGGTGTAAGTTGTGCTAAAGGGAAGTTGCGCGAGAAAGAAAAAGGATGGGGTGAGGAGGGGAGAGCAAGGCCTTTGTTCGAGAGAACAAAAGGCCCCCATCAGAAGCTTATTTAACGGCTTCTTTTAGCTCTTTACCTGGACGGAAAACTGGAACTTTGCGCGCTGGGATTTGGATTTCTTCGCCTGTTTGCGGGTTGCGGCCCATACGAGCTTTACGCGCAGAAACAGAGAATGTTCCGAAACCAACGAGCTTCACGCCGTCTTTTTTCTTTACGTTCTTTGTGACGGTTTCGATAAATGCGTCCAAAGACTTCTCAGTATCAGATTTGGTAAGTCCAGTGACTTTTGTCATGGCTTCAACCAACTCGGCTTTGTTCATGGAAACCTCCAGTCTTAGATCATAAAAAATTGAACTTGGGTACGCAGCTAAAGGTTTACAGGCTAAACGTTTGTTGTCAAGATTTACTCGCTGACCAAATGTTTTTTTTCATTCGCAAGGTGCAAATAACGCCGAGATTTGGGAATTTTCCATATTTGTTTTTTAGAATTTGGCCATGAATCGCAATTTTTCCGACGCCTCAAGCTGAGTCGGGGAGCCACTTCGGTCGTCATCATAAGAGAGATCTATGAAAAAATTTATGTGTCTGTTCATGACTTTCTTGTTTAGTGCAGCATTGATGGCGGAGCAATCCATGCTGGATCGTTTGATTGTTGAGATAAGCGGCAAGTCCTACAGCCAGAAGCAACTCGAGGTTTATGTATTACTGCGCACGATAGCCATGGGTGAAGGCGTTAAACGTGGATTGCCGTCAGCCGAGACTTGGGCTGAGCATGTGGAAAATTTTAAAAACGATATGATCGTATACACTCAGCTTGAGAATGATCAGCAAAAGCTCGACTCGTTCGTTCCGGATTTCAAAAACGTGGCGACCGCGGAAAAGGCACTTGTCAGCGCGCAGGCAAAGGACCCGGCGCTCGATGCCTTCATTCGCCAAAGGCAGCTGACAGAGGCCGAAATAAGCCGTATTTTGACAATTCTGTTCCGTGTCGAAGCCTACACCAAAAACCGTTTGCAGTTATCAGCGCTCAAGACCAACGAGGAGAGTTCGTTCATATCGATCGATCCAAAAACCGATTGGTTTGTTGCCCTTTCCAAAGCCACTTCTTACCGTTACTATGCTCACGCCAAAGACTATAAGACTCTCACACCTTTTCGGAGTTAGCGCTGATGCCAAGCCTTTTGTACTCCGAAGCCGAGGGCGAGCTCAGTGCGCTCAGCCAATTCTGTCAAAACGTTTTACGTGATTCCTTTTGGCCCGTTGAGGAATTTTCACTCTCTCTCAAAATTCCTCAGACGTTTCTTCTTTATCGTCCATCCTCCGTCTCTAATGCGTGGCAAGGGTTTGCGCTGGGACGTGTGATGGGCGGGACCGCCGAATTATTTTTCATCTTTGTTCATCCCGATGTTCGCGGCCAGGGATTAGCTTCGGCTATCCTGAGCGATTTCGAAGCGTATTCTTTGAACACCTTTCAGGCCGTCTCTGTTTTGCTTGAAGTCCGGATATCCAACGACGCTGCGATCCGCCTCTACGAACGATCAGGATACAAACGTATCCATACGCGGAAGCGGTATTATCAAGACGGCGAAGATGCGGCCCTCTACGAAAAGCCGCTCCCCTCAGAAAAAAAAGGCTGACATGATAAATACTTTGAATTCTATCATCTGGCTACAAACCGGATTTTTAGGTGATATCGTCATCACCACGGCGGCCTTTCGGTTTGTGCGTGAGACTTATCCGCACATCAAGCAATTTCTGATTACAACACCGATCGGTGCGGCGGCATTAAAGGATCATCCGCATCTGGATCGCATACTGGTCTTTGATAAACGTGGCAAAACACTGTGGTCGGAAGCGGCACGTTTGAAAAAAGAACTGTGCGGGCAAAATCTTGGGGACGTTGTTATGCTGCAAACGCATCGCAGTTTTCGCTCCAGTTTTTTGTGCCGGCTGATCGGTCTTCCCACAGTGACTTATTTTGAATCGCAGTGTGGGTTTTTGGCTTCAAAACGAGTGTTTCGCGTCGCAGTTCTTCACGAAGCGCAGCGTATCCTCCTTCTGCTCGAAGCGCTCGGCGTTTATCGCGGCGCCTTCGCTGAGGCGAAGCCTTATCTCGCGCCTCATCAGAGCGGCGCGATCTTTGATTTGCTTAAGGAGTTTGGTGAGGGACGCACTCTCGTTGCCATGGCTCCTGGCAGCGTGTGGGGAACCAAACGCTGGCCTTCGGATTATTATGGGGCTCTTGCCAAAGAGCTGCTTGCATGTACCGAGGTCGCACTGGTGGTGATCGGCAGTAAAGACGAGATTTCCGCGGCTCAGGAACTGGAAGTTCTGGCGGACGATCCACAGAGGGTCTTGAACCTGGCGGGCAAAACAAACCTGGATGATCTCAGAGCCATATTTCCGCAAGTCAGTCTGCTGATCAGTAACGACAGCTCGCCTTTGCATTATGCTTCGGCGTTTCGCATTCCGACTCTCGCTATTTTTGGTGCCACTGTCCCTGCCCTGGGATTTGGGCCCCTCGCGCCGCGCCGTGGCATCGCTGAAATCAGTCTTGAGTGCCGGCCTTGCAGTGCCCACGGACCCCAGCTTTGTCCGCTTGGACATTTTCGCTGCATGCTTGATCAAAAACCGATCCATATTGCGGACCGGCTTTTAAAGGATTTTGGTGATGTTTTGCGTTATCCCGTTGTTGATCGGTGAGCGATTAAGCCGAGGCGGAGCCAGTTTGCCGAATTAGGCGGAAAAATATCAAAATATCAATATGTTATGATCTATTCTGAATCGCCTTGCACCGGGCGATCGCTTTAGCTTTGTCATACCCACCTATAACTTTGCTCTCCGCGATATCGCCGAGAAACTGCGCCGCATAAAAACAATGCATCCGGGTGTTCGGGTGGAGGTATTCCCAGAACTTATAACCCATTGGATCGGTGCAGAACTTTTGCGGCCCAAAAAACTTGCCTGTGATGGAGCCCTCAAAACAGGGCAGGTCGAGACGGGTAAATGCATAATCAGCGGGACGTTCGTAGGTTTTTTTGTTGATCGCATACGCATCATAGGTGATGAGTTGAATGCCTGGCTCGGCGGTTTTCATTGTCTTGATGAGCGCGTGTAATGCCTCGTTATGAAGTCTCGTCGCCAGGAAAAGTGTGGCGTCCGATGCCCGCGGTGTGTCTTCAGGGCTTCTATTGATGCCGCCAAGCTCGGGCATTGTGCCAAGGACTATGTGGTGAAAGCCGAGTTTGATGATCGTTTCCAGGCCGCGTCTGATGTCGCCGATACTGCGCTTGATTTCGGTATTGAGGCGGCTGTTGTCAGGCTCGCCTTTTTTATTTTGATACTCTGCACCATGTCTCAGGTAGTTATTCGGGCCGATCCAGATGGCGACCAGGGTCTTGTCCGGATCGAGTTCAGCGAGGCGTTTCTCGCTTTTTTCGATCTGTGCCGGAAAGGGTGTCACGACATAACGTTCGGTGAAAAACCCCGGGCCTGTCTCTGCGCCTCCGACGGCATAATCGTCAAGAGTCCAGTGCAGGGCATTTTGAACATACTCAGCCCACACCGGCCCGTTTGAGAAGTTCCCGCGATAAAAAACCTCCTGCGGCACGACAAAGCCAAATGAATTGCGGTTGAGGTTGCCATTGTCCGACAGAGAGTCCCCGTAAACCACGAGGTGGCTGATTCTGCCAAGCCCTGGACTCTCGACCTCACCACTGAGCCAGGCGTCCTGATCGAGAGGGACAAGAGTGTCCACGTGAGGGCCGGTATATGTACAGCCGGCGAACGATAAAGCGAGGCTAAGGGTTAAGATTGGGCTCAATACGGGGAGACGCATTACTCTTCCTTTGTGTCAATTTGGCATAAATTAGCAGTCTCAATCAAGTCGCATAGGGAATAGTCGAACCGAAGCTTCCATATTTGCAGATTTTGAGGCAAATTTCTGGTTTTTATCCCTTAAAAGCTGTATTAGCTAAGAATCTGCTAGATCCGCCCTTACAGCGGTTTTGATGCTGCCCGTTCTGCTTTTCGGGATGGGTGCACTTTACGAATAAAGGAAATTCTCATGGGTGAGCAAGAAGCATTAGTCACGATCAAAAACGATGTCGAACAAAATCCTGTGTTTCTTTACATGAAAGGAACGCCTGAGGCTCCTCAGTGCGGATTCTCGGCGCAGATCGTTCAGATCCTCAAAAGTCACAACATCACATTCAACTCACGCAATGTCCTTGAAGACTGGGACATCCGTGAAGGCGTTAAAAAATTCACCAACTGGCCGACCGTTCCGCAACTCTACGTCAAAGGTCAGTTCATCGGCGGTAGCGACATCATCGCTGACATGAATCGTAAGGGTGAGCTGGCTACGGTATTCCAAGGCGTTTAATGTTTTGGCGGCACTGGATGTGCCGCCTCTATTTAGGGATGAATTATGAGTATTCGTAGCGAGGATTTTACGAAAGTCGTGCATGCCGGAGTCGAGCCTGATCCCCGTACCGGTGCGATCATGACCCCGATATTTCAGACTTCGACTTATGTGCAACAGGCGCCGAACGAACACAAGGGTTGGGACTACTCGCGCGCGGGCAACCCAACACGAGATGCTCTTGAGGTAGCTTTTGCGGCTTTGGAAGGCGCTCGCTACGGCCTCGCTTTTTCCTCCGGTCTTGCAGCCGAGCAGGCCATCATTCAGATTCTGAATCCAGGCGATCACGTCCTGGTGTGTGATGATGTCTATGGCGGGACAGGCCGACTCTTTCGTCGACTCTTTGCCAAATATGGTTTGGAATTCGAATTCATCGACATGACCAAAATAGAAAACGTGGCGAAAGCGATCAAACCTTCGACACGCATGATCTGGATCGAAACACCGACCAATCCGTTGCTTAAAGTCATCGATATCGCAGCGGTGTCGAAGCTTGCGAAACAGGCGAAAGCGCACGTGGTTGTCGATAACACCTTCGCATCCCCCATTTATCAATCGCCCTTTGAGCTGGGTGCAGACATCGTCATGCATTCCACCACAAAGTACATTGGTGGCCACTCCGATATTATCGGCGGAGCCGTCATGATCAACGACGCGAAGCTTCACGAAGACATCAAATTCGTGCAGTTTGCAGCGGGCGCGGTACCGGGGCCTTTTGAGGCCTTTCTACTCCTGCGCAGCATCAAGACTCTCGCTGTCCGTATGGAAAAACACTCGGAGAACGCGATGGAAGTTGCGAAGTTTCTGAGTCAGCACAAAAAAGTCGAGTCTGTGTTTTTCCCAGGCCTGCCTTCGCATCAGCAGCATGAGCTAGCCAAAAAGCAAATGCGTGGATTCTCAGGTATGGTGTCTTTCAATCTGAAAGGCAGTTACGAAAACGTCGTGACGGTTTTGCAGAAGATGAAGGTCTTCTCCTTGGCGGAAAGCCTCGGAGGCGTTGAATCACTGGTGAATCATCCCGAAAAAATGACCCACGCGAGTGTTCCTGAAGCCATGCGTAAACACCTCGGCATCGGCCCGAACCTGATTCGTCTGTCCTGCGGTATTGAAGGGACGAAAGATATTATAGCCGATCTGGAACAAGCGCTAAGTTGAGCTGGCACTTGGTGCAAGCCAAAAAGCAGAAATTGTGTCGATTCTTCGTTTATTTATAACCACATCCAGCGCGGGCGCCCTCTTGGGCGCCTTTTTTGTCAGCAATTTCTTGAGAAAGTTTGCGCGTTAACATTTCAAATCTGTAACTCTCGAGTCTAAGCAAAATGTAAAAGACACAAAGAAGCCGCTCGGCAAATGCACAAGCGGCTATCGAAAATAGGGATGCTCTTATTTACTCCCCAGTGCAGTCGCTGCGAAGATGGAAGACATCAGTTTGATGGCTGAGGCGACTTGAGCTGTGGTGACGTGCTCGCCTTTGCCATACAGACCATGAAGGCCGTTTTCGTCTTTATAGCTGCTGCAGTTTGATTTGCAGGCCTGGTCAACGCCTTGAATCACAACACGGTCGCCTACTTTTGTGTAGTGAACTGTGACTTCGATTCGGGGATCAATGAAGTGGGCTTCAGGGGTCGCTTCGAAGGTCACGGTATCGGAGCCTTTGTGCTCGAGTTGAAAATCAAATTTCAGGTTCTGGTATTTGAAGTTTCTGACTTTCTTGCCGCTGGCCACTTCGTAGGCAATCGCCTCGAGATCTGATTCTTCAGCAAAATCAAGTTTCACTACCTCTGAGATGTGATCGATGTTCATAAGGGCGGCATCGGTCTTCGCGATATCATCGCAGATCGCAAAGATATCGTTCAAACGAACATCAGTCTTGGTCTCATAGTAGCCGCGTTTCATAGTGTAGTCGGTCGACGATTGCATTTTCAGGCCAGAATCGACGCGACCAGAGAGGTTGAGACCAAGGAATGAGATACCGACATTGGCTTTTGGCCCCATTTCGCTGCCCTGTGTGATCACCTTCTGGCTCGAGCACTGAATGAGTCTATGAGCAGCAACGGTGTCGGCATCAACGAAGAGCCCACGACCGTCTTCTTTGCCGTCGACGTCACGCATTCTCAATACATTGACCTGATGAAGCATGTTGCGGTTGAAGAGCTCCGTGAAGCTCATGCCGCCGCCGATATCAAAAACCACGGTCGATGCGAACTGCAGACTCGCACTCAGGTTTGCGCCAAGCGTCAGATTTTTCAAGGAACTTTTGATCGCAGTCATCTGATCTGCGAAAAACAGTGGATCGAGTTCAATCTCTTTGCTGAGATCAACTTTATCACCCCATTTATCTTCGATTTTTTGCGAAACGGAGGCGTCAAGTCCAGATGTGTCCGCGTTGTCGCCGCAGGCGTTGTTGAGCGTCAGCATTGCGACGAGTCCAATCGAAACCGATAAATGTGTTTTCATTTTATTCTCCTGGGATAGCTTGGTAGGTATGAGGTGATCATGGAGCCACTGATTTTGGTGGATGCCGATGGTCATTCCCGACTGAGAAGCTACTTACTCCTCGCGCTTGCGGAAAACAATATTTTTTATCTATCAATTCATGATGTTGCACTTTGCAATTAGGATGTGCAAATTGCATTGGAAAAGGAGCGACACTCTGAATGGCGATTCGATCGCCATTCAGAGTGTCGCTCAAAAATGCCAAGAAAATTGTAAAAATTACCAAGATGAAAGTGGCCTACACGGCCTTCACGGAAGTGGCGAGCATGCAACCTCAGAACAATCTGAACAAGCTATCAAATTGATGTCTTCCATTTTTGCTGCGACCATTCTAGGCATTAAGTAACAGATCGAGCTCATTCATTCATTGAGATCTTCCTTTAGAGATCGATAAAAACTTTAAGTCTTCGTCGATCTCTTTTTATTTCTAGTGCTTAATATTGCTCCATTCGAAAGCATTGCAAATGAAGCGAACTATACTAGCTTTAGAAACGCACCATCATTGCCGTATTTATTCTGTTTTCAGACTTTACAAGGTCAGGTTTCCAGTCAGCAGGTACGGTTACGTTATTGTAACCATCCGGTGATGTCACACCACCGGGTCCGACAAAGTAAGGAACGTTGGCCACGCGATGATCAAATTCTACGCGAAAAGTAATGTAAGGATTGGGCATGTAATCATATGTGATTGTTGCGTCCCAAGCTCTATAAGAGGAGCCTGGACTTAGCGGAAAATCTGCTGATCCTGTAGCGGCGGTAGCACCCTGAATAGGAGGCAAAAGTACGAGGTAGCGACCGGGGTTATTGATAGCACCGCCGCCGATAGTGAGACCATGCACATCTTTGTCGAACCAGAGGCGGTTATAAAGCATAAATCCAGTGAAAGATTGATTTGGTTTGTCTACGGAGGAACCTATGCAGCGCACGCCTCCGCCTTGTTCACATCCAGCATCGACCGTGAGTGAAAGTGCGGCCTTACTCACTAGGGCAGTTGGGTTATCGAGGTACTTTAATTGGAGGCTGTTATCAGAGTGGTAACGAATGCGGTTTGGATGATCTTGAGTGTCATGTCCGTAGTAGTTATTCGACACTATAGATACTGAACCGTTTGGTCTCCACATAAACTCGATGCCAAGGCCAGGCGCTTCATTGTACATACCATAAGATTGCCAGCCGTTAACAATCCAGTATTCTATCTTGAGCTTATCGCTAGGAAATGTCTGCACCCTTATTCCATTAAAATACCAGGGCGTATTGGAAGAAACGAAAGAGGGTTGATAGGCCCAGTTTTCGTAATTATAATAACTGAACAAACCGATGTATGACATAAAGATACCAGCATCAACATTGATGCCGTTCCAAATATCGAAATGGTATCCGCCGTATGCCTCTGAGAGATAACGATAAGCATTATCGGTCTGCCATTGCCCTCGTGCTGTACTGCCATCATTTCGTGGTGTCTCGGTCGAATACATACCCAGTTGAGTCATGAGACGACCGCGCACATTTTGATAATGAAAATCTCCCCCCACTCCAAGTTGTTGAACTTGAACCTCTCCCGCGCGACCAACTTCCGAGGAACCGTCAATCGTGTGATCCTTGGGATGATTGAAGTCATAGATATAGTTGCTATCGACAAAAAATTCCCCGGTGAAATATTTGGAATCAAGGAGCGACGCTTGCTGCCTGCTGTTTCCATTGAGCCAAGTGAAATCTGCGAAGGCAAAGGGTTCGGCTGCCTTAGTCTCGTTTGATGCAGCCGCTGGCGGGTTTGATGGCGCAATCTCTTCCGCGCTTGCATTATTAGATACAAAAATAATGGAGTTGAGAACCCCGATGGCACTAAAGGCACACAAAATTCCTCTGCGTTGTCGATTCATAAAGAATTCCTTAAATCGTTTTTCGATCCATAGTTATGCAAGTGCTAGACCACTTAAAAATTGATAGCGATATTAATTTCTCAATGATTTCAATTTGCTGATTAAGTAAATTTCGATTTTGCGATTATTAACACTGCAGAGTGCAATATCAGAAATTTTTCTCCGTTCAATTTGCAGAGGTGATTTTCTGGATCGATACTTGGACGATGGCAGGGGGATGTAAACTCTTGCATTTTGGGCGAGCGAGCTTAGGGTCATAAGGCATGGTAGGGAAAAACACTTCCGACCCGCAGGATAGATAGGCGCAGGGTGCGATAAAGCTTTTCAAAATGCAAGGCGGCATTGCATAATGCAATGAATCCCTCTGATATACACCGCTCGTGATTGATTATAGCTTAGCAATATCAATGCATTGAAAAAGTACGTGCCCGGCACAGTAAATGCAGTACGAACTCTGATAGGAAGGAGCACTTAATGGTAGCATCTCTCAATATTTTAATAATTGACGACGAACTCAACATTCGAAGAACTCTTGCTCTTGCACTCGAAGCAGAAGGTTACACTGTAAAAGCAGTGTCGAATGTTCAGGACGCCGAGCGAGAAAACAATGTGTTTAAGTTTGATATGTGTTTTCTCGACATGAGGCTAGGTACAGACAACGGCATCGATCTCCTTCCAAAGCTTCTGGAAAAAAGCCCTTGGCTTAAAGTTGTTGTCATAACCGCCTATGCATCCATCAATAACGCAGTTGAGGCTATGCGTCGTGGAGCCTTCGATTATATTCAAAAGCCTTTCACTTCAGCTCAGATTTATGCAGTTGCCCAAAAGGTTGTGACCATCCTTTCGTTAGAACGAAAAGTGCAGGATCTTGAAGCGGAACTTGCCAAAAACAATCCCGAAATGGAAGTGCAAAGTTGCAGCTTGATTATGCAAAAGTTGATTTCAGTCGCACGCAGTGTTGCCCCTACCGATGCGACTGTGCTCATCACGGGCGAGAACGGCACGGGGAAGAGCGTATTAGCCAAGGCAATCCATATGTGGAGTCTACGGAAAAAAAAGCCTTTTGCGGTAGTGTCTTGTCCTTCGCTATCCGGCGAACTTCTTGAAAGCGAACTGTTTGGCCATAACAAAGGCGCGTTCACGGGTGCGATTCGAAATAATCCAGGACGGATCGAAGCGTGTGAAGGGGGCACTCTCTTTCTAGACGAAATTGGAGATTTGCCTATGCCTCTTCAGGCGAAGCTACTGCGATTCCTCCAGGATCGCGAGTATGAGCATGTGGGTGATAATACAACCCGCCGCGCTGATGTTCGTGTTGTCGCGGCGACGAATGTGAAACTTAAAGATGCCGTCAAAGAAGGACGGTTCCGAGAGGATTTATTTTATCGTCTCAACGTAATTGAGCTTGGTATGCCTTCGCTTCGGGAGCGAAGTGAGGATATAGAGCTGCTCGCCGAAAAATGCCTTATCGAACTCCGTCGCGACAAAAGAATAAGCGGCTTCTCAGAAGGAGCTATGAACCTCTTGCGAACCTATAAGTGGCCGGGAAACATAAGGGAGCTTCGCAACATCATTGAGAGAGCAGTGATCCTCTGCAGAACGGAAATAGTTGAAACGAGTGACCTGAACATTGAGGATACAACCGCAGCTCTGAGTAAAACTAAGGAGACGGTCAAGTTCGAGACACTGGAGAAAATCGAAGAGCAACAGATTCGCAAAGTTCTTGCCGCATCAAGGTCAATGGATCAGGCCGCTCAATATTTGGGCATAGATACTGTCACGTTGTGGCGAAAGAGGAAGCGTTATGGACTATGAAATGTTCCGATATAGGGAGGCCGGGTCATGTTAGTTTTAAAACATAAACTTACTCTCGGATTCACCGGCATGCTGACCCTACTGTTGATGGTCGGAACCTTCGGTATCATTTTGTTGAATCAATATAGCTCAACGTTGGAAGATATTTTCAAAGAAAATTTTAATAGCGTAGTTTACGGTCAACAGATGAAAGAAGCTGTTGATGCAATGGACGACTATGCTCAGCAAGCTCTCTATGCTGAGGTTCTGATTGATAACTCTCCTGTCGTTACAAACTTAGTTCGAGATTTCGAAATCGCTCAAGACGCCGAAGCGAAAAATCTCACTGTTCGAGGTGAAAAGGAAAAATTCGAAGAACTCATGGCCAGATGGAACCGATATAAGCACGACTACAGATCTTTTTTTATTGAATTTAAGCCTGATGTTCGCCACAGACTCCTTTATCAAAAAGATTTGCGACCCCTGAGCTTCCAACTTAAGACCTTGTCGCAGGATATTATCACCCTTAATCTCACCAATATATTGTCCGTAGATGGGAAGGTCAAGGAAAGTACGCTTGGAGCCAAGCGCATGATGGTTTTACTTCTTGTCTCAGGCGTTGTACTCGCGACAGGCCTTATACTCTTTTCGACCCGATCTATTCTAAGGCCCCTTCAATTGGTTACAGAATCGGCTCGTGAGATTCAGAAGGGGAATCTCGACCTCGTACTACCTATCGGGACGAATGACGAAATCGGCCAACTCGCTGAAGCGTTTAATACGATGACCGCTAAGCTTCGGGAATTTCGACGTTCCAACGTAGCCCAGTTGGTTCGCGTCCAGAAAACAACGCAGCTCGCTCTCAACAGCTTTCCAGAAGCTGTTGCCGTTGTGGGTTTGGATGGAAAAATCGAACTGGCAAACCATTTAGCTGTCAATCGATTTAACTTGCTCCCTGGAACCGACCTTGTTAAACACGAACACAAAATTCTCTGGTCAATGTTCCAAGAAACGTTTGCTACACTTGCGCCTGTCCTATCAAAAGGCTACGAAAAAGCCATACAGATGTTTATCAATGGACAGGAATACTTTTTCCTCGCACAAACAGTTCCGATTATTGACGAATCAAAACTTCTAAATGGTGTCACCCTCGTGCTAATCGATGTCACTAACCTGAGACGTATCGACGAAAGCAAAAGTGGAATGTTATCTCTGGTTTCACATGAGTTAAAAACACCTCTTACTTCGATTCGCATGGCGACCCATCTCCTTTTAGATGAAAGAATGGGAGCCTTAACGCCGAAACAGTTGGAGCTGCTCTTGGCAGCACGAGATGATGCAGAGAGGCTGCACCGCATTATTGAAAATTTACTCGACATGAGTCGTATTGAGTCGGGGAGTGAACGTATTGATCTTGTTCCTCTTTCACCTGAAAAGATGGCAAGAGAAGTTTCCTCTCAGTATCTCACAAGTGCCAGAGATCAAGGCATTGCAATGGTAAATAATGTCAGCGATCAGCTTCCGAAAGTGATGGCCGATCCGAGCCGAATTCCCCACGTATTTGGAAATTTGATAACTAACGCTCTCAAACATACGACAGCGGGCGGGCGCATTGAACTCTATGCGACTTGGAACGAAGGGGACAATCTGGTCACATTTTCGGTGCAAAATACCGGTATCACGATTCCGGAGGAATATTCTGCGAAGATCTTCGAGCGTTTTTTCCGCATGCCGGGTGAAAAAGCAACGGATGGAGTCGGTCTTGGTCTGGCCATCGCTCGCGACATAGTTATCGGTCATGGCGGGAGAATTTGGGCGGAGCACGCGATTGGGCAAGAGGGTGCTCGTTTTTCCTTCACATTAAACACTTCCGACTCTTATCAACCTTTGATTTCATGACGAAAGGAAAAATCATGGATGGTCTTTATTTTGGAACGACAGTTGTCTTTTTTGCAGTTTGTATTGCCTATTCGGCATTTTTGGAGAGGCTAGCATCATGATGGATATATTAGCAGGCGGATCAGCCGTTCTAATACTTATTTATCTTTTTTGGACTTTACTAAGACCCGAGCAGTTCTGAGAAAGGACTTAGCCCATGAATAGTTTAGGATGGATGCAGCTAGCCGCATTTTTTGGCATTCTTATAATCGTTACGAAACCTCTCGGTATATTCATTTTCCAGGTCCTCGATCCGAATGGAAAGACGTTTCTTGATCCCATCCTCAGACCTACTGAACGTTTTTGCTATAAAATCCTCAAAATCGATCCTAAAAAAGATCAGAATTGGAAAAGCTACGGTCTGAGTATTTTGATCTTCAGCTTGGTCTCTATGCTTTTCACGTATGTAATTTTGAGAATTCAGGCGTATTTGCCGCTGAATCCACAAAACCTCCCTAATCTTTCAGAACATCTTGCCTTTAATACGGCCAGCAGCTTTACTTCGAATACTAACTGGCAGAGCTATGCTGGTGAAAGCACGATGTCGTACTTTTCACAGATGGTGGCTTTAACTTTCCATAACTTCGCTTCAGCTGCAGTTGGAATAGGCGTCGCAGCGGTACTGGTCCGGGGCATCGCAGGCGATCGGCTTAAAGGTATCGGCAACTTTTGGGCAGATCTCGTTCGCATCCTTCTCTACCTTCTCTTGCCGTTGTCTATAGTGTTTGCAATCGTCCTCGTGTCGCAAGGAATAGTCCAAAACTTCATGCCTTACACTGTAGCGACCTGGCTGGATACAGCTCCTGAAGGTCTTGCTCAACAGCTGATAGCTCAAGGACCCGCGGCATCACAGGTGGCCATAAAAATGCTTGGTACCAATGGGGGCGGCTTTTTTAAT
>JACMOC010000032.1 GCA_014378195.1 Oligoflexus sp.
GAGGATCGACGTTCGCCCCCTCCTGCTTTCATACATGATAGAATCAAGCTGCTTAATAAAGCTGCTGAAAATAACTTAGCGAAAAATTGAATTTTCATGGTCGGTCCTTTAACGTTTTATTCGGCTGCTTAACAGTACTGCCGATTGAGAAAGCACTCGATTTATTTTCTTATCAGTTTCATGCCGACAACAGACTGAAGTATTTTTTAATACATGGAAAGGATTGGGTTATTGAGGTTTTATTTGGAGTCTGTTTATCGCCAGGAGAATTTGCAATATTTCAGTAGTGATCCGGGTGGTTGCACACCCATCACGCCTGCGCCTTATCGATGCGAATGCATTTAATTGTCTGCATTCATGTCGCTTAGTTTGTTCCGTCTTAAGCTATGAAAGACGTTGTTTGTCATGAGGGTCACATGAAAAAATGCAGCTAGTTTCCTTGGAAACTAGCTGCATTTTCAGACTTGAGTAGACGCTCGAAATCCGATATCAACGCTGATCTAAAGCATCGGAAGGATTATTTGCCGACTCCGCCAGCATCGATTTGAGTGTTCGATTCGAAATTATGTTTGTATGTTCCACCCAGCGCGAATGGGTTAAAGTCATAATTCAACATAACGGCCCAGCTGGTCGATGCCATGCTCGGCAGAGGATTGGCATACCAACCGAATGGAATTGCATAGCGCTTACTCGCATACATGTAGCCGAGACGATCCTCTGGGATCTTAATGATGGCGTTGTAATTCTTGGGCGTATCCTTAGGATACGAAGTACCGGAAAAATTGTTGAAGCGATCGGTTCTCAAAGACTGAACACCTTTGGTCATGCTCGCTAGATCCAAAGCCAGGTCGGGGTATTTACTTCCGTAAGCGACTATAAGCGACTTGACAGCACTCATGGCTCCAAAAGTCCATTCGCCTGAATTAATACCATTTTTGCTGTGAGTGCATTTGCCTCCCGCATTGTTGACAACACCATTTCCGTCCTTACCAGAAAAGCCAACACCCCAAATTGTTCCGTCATCTCCGCAGAATCCACCGAAGGATTTCACTTCTTGCCAGATTTTATAGGAGGCTCCCTCGCCTAACCAGCTATCGATCAGGGGTACGCCGAGTACCGAGATGGTCCAGGTATTCACGTCCACCGTCGCGGGCATACCAGCAGCCAGCACGAAATGCTTGGCATCGGGCGCATCATCAAAGACTCCGCCCTGCTCAAAGATTTTAGTTTGAGAGCTGTAGGCATAGTTTTTCAAGAAGTACAGGATACCTGGGGTATTGTAATTATAAGAGCTTCCGTCCTTAAAGCCGTTGAGGCTGACAGCTCCGCCATGGATCATGGCGTAAACGTTTCGATAAGCAATGCTGTTGGACTCACCGTCATTCTTCAGGATCTGCTCGAGAAACAAAAGTCCCGATAGGAGGGAAACGTTATTTTCGGTAGATACTGTATTGGTTGTCACGCCCTCGCCTTTATTGCCCAAAGCTCCACCTGGAGCGTAGGCGACCGCGCCGACCGTGGTGGACTGCAGAAGACCGACGGACGTCAGTATCTTGATGGCATTGAGTACCACTGGACTCTTTGCTGACACTTTACCATTGCCTTCTAAATATGCTGTTTGCAGGGGGCCGATGAAGAAAGCCCAGGCATTTTCTCCCGTAATAGGTTTGAAGTCTTGCCAACTCATAGTACCCAATGTGTAGGGAGTCTTCATGGGTTGTGGATTTGGCAATGGTGCGGAACTTGGATCCATTGAGAGATAAGACTTCAACTCGGCTGATTCGGCAAAGGAGTCAACTGACAGCCATTTCCTGCTCAGCATTCGATAGCTATAGGCGTACTCTGGACTTAGCATATCACCGGTAATTCTGTTTATGGCGTTGAAAGTAAAGAGCTGTGTATTCCCTCGCATTTGAAAAGATTCCTCATTCTCTTGAGAATATCCTTTCGCTACGTAGTCATCCTGGTTCTGAGGTGCAACCTTATACTTCGTTAGATCAAAGCCACCCTTAACTTTTGCCAATGCGAGAGCAATTTGCCAAGTAGCGGCATCATAGATGTTCGTGCCGTTTTTAACCATCGTTCTTTCAATTTGCAAACTGCCGCCGACGTTTGAACTGATCAGTGGGAAGGGTGTTAAGTTGTAAGCAAAGTATTTTGCTCCACCGACTTCTTCGTTGGCCTCAAAGTAGCGATTCTTGCTGAAGCAATCGGCTTTCGCGACGAATTCTCCGCATACGAATTTTCCCCAGTAATTGACGTCGTCGTAGAAGCTTGTTGGCAGTGTCTTGCCTCGAACCTGGCCATGGGTTCCGATGTAAGCCATGCTTGGCGCAGTAGTGTCAGTTAACATCACTAAGATTCGTTGCATATCGTTCTTGTCAAGTAACGCTGTCCTGGGCGCGCCGCTACCATCCGTATTCGAGTTGTTGCCTTTGGTTTCGTCGGTGCTATTGTTCGACGAATTCGGCGTCTGCTTATCTATTATTGGTGCAGTCACTTTTTTTTTGTTGCAGTTCGTCAAGGTACTCAGAGCCATCAGAACTGGGATTGCCTTATAATACTTCATGGAATTCCTTTGCATATCGTTTGAAATACTTCATTATCGGCCGAATTTTCGAGAGAGTGGCGTTCGCATCAGGCCGAGTTATGACCACAATATTTCCCACCCAATGAGAGTGCAGAAATCAAGTCGCGATCGTTCATCGAAACCTCCTTTGAGCTTGAGAGCCTAAGCGTCATGTAGAATCTTTCAGGGTGCTGCCAGCGATTAGGGGTATGATCGGTATTTAGAGCGAATAATTGAGCTTTTTCTCGAAAATTTTTACTAGGCTAATAATTGCAAATATTTAGGATTAAAGTTCGCGGAGAATTACGGATTGTGCGTTACATGCTTATTGAAGATACGGAGAGATAATGTTTGGAGGAGAGTTGAGGGGGAGCACCTATCATTCAAATCTCATGCAGGTAATTTCTAGATTGCCCAGACTCCTGCAGCCATTTTTTATAGGCGTGACCTTAAGTTCCTGATTGGTCGTGCCCAAAGGTATATAGCTGGTCATTCCCCATGCCTCTTTCTCATTGCACGCAATGCTATTATCTTTGACATTGAACGGCTTTCGTTCATTATTATTCTCGGGGCTCTTGTCATCGATTTTTAATTTTGCAGAACTGAGTGAGCCTCGGCCACTGATTGATTATGAATGTCAGCGGATGCCAGAGTGTATCAGGCTCTCGGAGTAAGTGCCTTTGCAATGTGGGAAATCGTCAGCAGACTTCATTTACATCTCTTACGAGACAAGAAAAAAGTTGGCTTCGTTGTCGAAACCTGAGGCCTATGTGATAGTTCGCTGATAAGCTCCGAGCTAAACTTTAAAGCCCAAACCAACCACCCGTATCTCCACCTGTTGTGCATTTACCATCTGCACAACCCGGGAAGTATTTTTTACAAGCGTCTTCCGTTGCTTTTTGGACGGGAGCTCCTACGCATCCCGCCCCTACGTAGTGTCCTTTGACTCGGTACTGGCCCATGACGTAAATATTGGTGGATATGGGATACACCGAACCTTCTGCAGATTCAGAATAGCAAGCAACGTAACACCCATCTATTTCAGCATAGGATCGATTGATAGTCGGAAGGGCCCGTTTCTCAAAACCATCAAGGGGTGCATTCACAGCGATACCGTCCTTGAAGTAAATAGAATATTCTTCTGGTAAAATACTGCCGTAGGGTCCCTCGTCCGCCAACTGGCTTGCGAATATCGTGTAATCCTTCTCAGAACCTACAGGGTTAGCCGCGAAGTCGATCCTGAGATTTTTGACTGTTTCCATGCCCAAGGGTTTCGTAGTTCCCTCGATTAAAAAGATGATCTGGTAGAGCGATTTTTCATTAGGAACAATTTTACTGACGACAATGCTCGAATCGTCTAGCTTCTGGAAGTCCCAGCGATAACTGTTGTAGCTGGCTTCGAGGTCAACCTTCCTGACTACATTCGTCCGCGGCTCATTTATCCGACAGCCTACTTGGGCCTTGCTAGCGCTGGAAATGTCTTTCTCGAGGATCTGGCAGTATAAATATCCCCCCGTCACCACCGATGGTGGAGTCACAGCTTCATTTTTTGACTCCTCCTCCTTCGGACTACTCTTTTCTTTGTCAGCACCTTTGTCTAAATCGCCGGATTCTACTACCCGACTTCGTTTCCCCGAGGCATTTTCTATCGATGGAGCTGAAGGAGATTTTAGGGTGCAACTCGTCAACGATATTACGAAAAGTAAAGCGCCGATGTACCCAAAGTAGTTTTTTTGAATGATGATCATATAAATTCCTTAGTCCCCACGGCGTCAATAAGAGAACATCCCTTCGTCACTGTCCGGACCTTGCGACTTCGGCTTCGAACATCGTGGAGATCAGCATCTTAAATCTCTTATCGGACCTAGCCATGCTAATCTTCACATCCTAGCGCAAAAGCTGAATATTATTAGGTAATACAATTCGTATTTAACGTTATAAAAATATTTAGGGGTGAAGATACCGAGTGATTATGCGGGACGATAATTCACTCCAAATCAATACTTCTCGAAGTGGTTTGGAGTGGCAGTAACAAGGAACCTAGGGCTTAATGTAAACCGAGGAGCTGATTGCGGATTCTAGACTGCAATTTTGTTCCATCAGGATCAGCTGCTAACTTTTTATTAGCGAAAATTTGCGCAAGTTCACTTGTTTGAACGCGGAGACGCCGACTTGGATTCAAGGCTTCTTGAACGATGACTTCTGCCACTTGTTCTGGCATTTACGAATTATTTTCGAACGCTCCTCTTTTAGCAGAGGTCTCAAAGTAATCCTTGAGAGCTTCCTCGTAAGGGTCCTTTAGAATGCCCCATGTATGCCCACAATCACGGATTCGGACTCACAATCAGGTTCTCCATTCTCAACATTCGTTCCGAAAAATCATTGAAAATAGAAATAATAGGATTTTCGAGATAGGCCGTGAGCTTTACGAAATGGCGCAAAATATAAAAAGCTGCAGCACCAAGCTTTGTCGCTTTTGACCATTTTTGGAGCATGATCGTCGCGAGACATCGGATATCTTCCCACATCTGCCGACTATCGACATGGCGAACAGCCAGAACATTCAACGCATTCCTGCCGTTTAGGTCGAGAGCTTTCTCGTAGATGTAGAGGCCTTTAAAATAGTGCAGCATGGCCCCGCAAAATTCAGGATCTTCATCTTCATAAAGAGCGAAAGGCCTTCGAGCATGGCTTGTGCAGCCAGCTAACTCTAAATTGAAAAGTTCGGCGAGCTTGGCATCACTTAC
>JACMOC010000033.1 GCA_014378195.1 Oligoflexus sp.
GCAAAGAATACTGTGGAAGAAAAGATCCAGGCATTACAGCAAAACAAAAGAGTGATGATGGAATCGATCCTGGAAGGCGAAGGTTCACTCATCAAAGAAATGGACCTTAAGTCTATTCAATCGCTCTTCAGTTAAGCCTAGGATGCTTTGCTAGGATTCGGCGGTGGATTATCCCTTCAGGGAGGAAGGCTGGCTGCGGTGCGAGCGCATAGCGAGGGTAAACGGATACCGACGTACAAATTCTTGGGTTTCACTTGTTACTGGGGCATGGCTACCTCAAAGTTCTGGCAGCTGAAGTTTGCGAGTCGCGCGGATCGCTTCTCAACCAAGCTCAGGGGATTGAGAGACTGCCTCTGGAAAAACCTCACTGTTGAGGACACGAACTACTTTCTCAAGCGAGTCGCTGCCGTGGTGCGTGGGTGGATCAACTACCATGCGATCAGTGACAACGACCGCATGATTAGAGCTTTTGTGCTGATCAATAGGACAATAATCATGCGTTGATTTCACCGTAGGGGGGACCTTAAAACAATGAACTGGAAAAGACTCGTGGTGCTACTTCGTCAGGCTGGCTTTCCTGAAGCCTGGAAGACAACAGCAATGTTTCCCACGCCGAAGAGGAAGTAATTCCCATCGATGGGTCGGGAGAGTAGTGCAGGAAATCTGCACGCCACGTTCGGTGGGGCTTTGGGCGGCGCAAGGCGCCCATTGTACCCGGCGCCCACCGGAGCGATTTGGTGGGTCTACTCACCCCATGCCCCACGGCGGGGCGGGAGTTGAACCGTGACGGAGGCGCCGCCACCTTCGTTGTTTTTGACGAGCACAAGACCTTTTAGACTATCGATAGTATTTTTCACGGAATAAAGTCCGATCCCCGACGAGTGCTCGCCATCTGTCGGGCGCGCGCTCAAGGTTGTCCCGGGTTTGAATAGCTGCGAAAAATCGTCCCCCGCGAATCCTGGGCCCTGATCTTTGACTTCGATGCTGCAATGCGATTCGTCGGCAAAACAGATGACCTTGATGTGCGATTGCGATGGGGAATATTTGAGCGCGTTGCTAATTATGTTGTAAAATACATCCTGCATTTTGTGTTTTGGCACGCGCAATGTGAAATCGCTCGCACAGCTTTCTATTGAGATCGTCTGCCTTTTGCTTCGTGCAATCGGTTCCAGGAACTGGCATGTTTCCTTTAAGCAATCAAAGATTCGCAGATCCTCTATAAACGGCTCTTCGTCATCTTCAGGCATATCTAAAACGGATTCTACGAGATGCAATGTGTTGCTCGATATGCGTTTGATGATCTGAACCATCTCCAAAGTCGTCAGGTTATGACCGGTTTCCTCTTGCAGAAGTTGAGCAAAACCTTGAATCGAACCTAGGGGATTTTTGAGATCGTGCACAGTCATCTTAAAACGCCGATCTTTGCGCGACATTTTTTTTTGAAGACTTTGGTTCACAATTCCGACATGTTTGAGGGCCATGGACATACCATTTTGCATCTTCAAAGAGTTGCGCCTTTCGGAAATGAAAAAAATTATGCCGACGAGGATAAGCAGGAGGTCAAAAACGTTGGCGACAAAGATGTTGTAGAGTGACGAATCGTTGCTGGCCTGATCCGCTCGGATATGCTTGTCAAGCTGGTTTTTTTGAATAGTTGTGGCAGTGGTGAGGATGGCGAGGACGCGATCGTTATCCAGTGCGATGAGGTCTGAGGGGCTCTGATTCTGGATAGCGTCTGTGAGCCCTCTGAGCTCAGGACCGGCAAACTCTTGGGACGTTTGTTGTAGGTTCTGCAGAGCATCCTGCAGACCAGCCGACGGCTGAAGTGCGACCTGAGAGGCGAATATCTCTATCTTTAGACTGTCCAGCGCGTGGAGCAACTCGTAACTCTGCTGAACCCATAATCCCGTTTCCTTTTCAATTCTATTTTGATGATAGACGCTCAAGTCACCAAAAAAGTTGATCACGAGCCCGAAAGAGATCACGATATAAAAGAGCTTTCCGAACATACTCTCGGCCTTTTGATAATTTTAGGGGACTATTATCGCGGATATTTGCTAATGGTTGATTATGGCCTCCATTCCATGAATATATAATTAGAATTGGGGCTAATTAATTTAAAAGGAATTATCCAACCAGGGATGCTGATAAAACCTCCAGCGGAAAATTTCAGGATAGATGTCGCGCTGCGGATAGGTAAATCGATTCGGTAATTTCCAATCTTTCGCATGTGCCGTAGTCGCCATTATAAAATAACTTAATGATTTTTATAGCCTATCCGACGCCGTAATACCCGAATGGGAAGTCGATCTAACGCGGCAAGATAAATTTTACCTCAATTTACTCAAGCTCTTATGAACTTTTTACCGCAAAGAGCCCGCCCCCCTCAGGCAAAGTTTTCATAAACATATTCCGTTTCGTAGAATCTTTCCCTCTTTGGCGGTCCCGTAGGGAGATTCAAATGCTCTAGGATCTCTTGGATGGCTTCTTTGCGAATAATCGCAGCTATGACTCTCACGCGCCCCCCGCAGCAGGGACAAACCGTGAGATCGATACCAAAAGTTCTTTTCAGGAGCTCGGCCCACGGGATATAAGTAGACGGTTTTTCGGCTTTTTTCTCTTGAGAATCCCCTAAACGCTCATCCAAAAGAACTCCCGGACTGCTCTTCTTTTCCTTAGGACCAACATCGACTACTGGGCTGAGAACTATAAGTGGCCTAATTTTGCTGTGCGATGGCAGGCCTCCATAATAGTTGACCTGATGCCGATAAGAAGGAGGAACTATCGATGCCAATTTTTCTACAAATTCAAGAAGCGAAAGCAGCACATGAGTAGCGCCATCGAAAGATTTTTTCAGTTCGTATAGGATCTTGCCATTCTGATCAAGGCTGATCTTATCATTCACTAGCGGACCACGACCAACATAGCGCAAAAGCTGCCTCCAGGCTTTTACTAGAGCAGAAAAAATATCGGATATTTTTTCTTATCAAATGGTTCGTCGATATCTCCAAGGCAAAGGCCTGACTCGCACGAAAAGAAAAAGAGGATTTCTCCGAAAGGGCGAGGCCGATTCCCTTCATGCACTTGGAAAAAAGGAAATTCGCAGTTATGAAGCGACCCATGTGGGAGGACTATGGCACCTCGATCTTCATCATGCTAAGCGCCCAGTTCTAACGCAGTCAGGTGAATGGGCAATGCCCATCCTCTTTGCGGTAATCGATGATCATTCACGGCTCATCTGTCACGTGCAATGGTGTTTTACTGAGACGACCTGTGATTTAGTCCACGGTTTTTCACAAGCCCCCATGCGCCGAGGATTGCCGAGGCTCATCGTGAGTGATAACGGGTCCGCGATGACTTCCGGTGAATTTACTCAAAGCCTCGCTCGCTTAGGCATCAATCATGCCACCACCCTGCCTTACAGCCCTCATCAAAACGGAAAAATCGAGAATTATTGGAACCAGGTAGAGTCGACGCTCATGGCCATGCTTGAGAGTAAAAAGGACATCACCCTAAACGAGCTTAATCGCATGACGCACGCTTGGATAGAGATGCATTATCACGATCAGGTGCATGGAGTGACCAAGCAAACTCCAATCGATCGGTTTATGTCCGGAGATTCCGTCATGCGGGTTTGCCCTTCAGGGCAAGACGTTCGCATGGCTTTTCGCATCGAGGAAGACCGAAAGCAGAGACGATCCGATGGTTCGATCACGATCGAAGGCATCCGCTACGAGATCCCCGGACGCTTCCGAAGTATTCAAAAAGTAACCGTTCGCTATGCCCGCTGGGATCTTAGCAAGGTCAGCCTCGTCAGCAAAGATACCGGGCAAATTATCTGCTCGCTTTATCCGATAAATCGCGAGCAAAACGCAAACGGAAAAAGACATCGATATGTGGACGATGTCGAGCAAGTGCCGAGTAGACCTACCGATGAAATTCCAGCGTATCTTGCCGGCGCCACCCTTGTCCATCACAAGCCTTGGCAAACTTCCCATCAATTATCGTGGTCATGCTCCCTTGCTCAAAGGTCTTAAACCTTGGAGCATCTTCCTTTATAAGGCGGGTCTTCTTTTTAGTTTGAGGATGTATGAAAATAAAACTGAAATATTATTTACCCTTACGGTCTTTCCGAGTCTCAGCGCGCATACAACCAGCCTATTCGAAAGAGGGTAATGCGCTCTTATCGATAGGGAACCAGGAACCTTTAAAAAAGGGAACCGGGAGAGAGTCTGAGTTATTGACTAAATTGGGAAATGTTAAGAATAAGTCAAAGAGGCGCCGACCGGATTCGAACCGGTATGGTACGCATTTGCAATGCGTTGCGTAGCCATTCCGCCACAGCGCCCTAAATCGAGGTTTTCTTTTATAACTCGTTAACTTGAGTCCCACAAGAATTATTTCAGCTTGCGGGGCATATCGATCATTTTCTCGATTCAATACTGCGGAGCGTCATTTTGTAATTTTAGCGGGAGCGGCCGCCGGGGCAGGTATAGGTACAGGTAAAGCAGCTGCCTTAGCGTCCGTCTCTGCTTCAAAGTTGGCGTTTACCTCAACCGTATCGGCGACCTTAACTCCGGCATAGGTTGGAATGTCGATATTATAATCGGAAAGTTTCAAAGGAAAGTTGGCATCGACTGTCGTTTTGCCGTTTTGAGTTTTTGTAGTTGCTGTTCCTTCAATATCCCTTTCGATACCGTGGAAGTTTAGCTTTCCAGTGAAGGGTTTTTTGGAGGCATCGCCATTTGCGTCCGTTTCGAATTTTGTGATTTTGAGGGTTGCCTCCGGATATTTTTTCACTTCAAAATACTTATCTTTCATATGCTCATCTCGCATACTTATGCCGGTCGCAAACTTCTCCATCGGAACACCGATTTCGCCTGTGATTCCTTTGCCATCTTTATCGAGCGTACCATGGCAATCAGCGCCGGTACCGTTGATCTTTAGAAACCCTGGTTTACCAGTTGCGATAAAACTCACACTTCCCGTGGAAACTTTAAGCGGTGCGGCCCAAATACTTGGAACGACTAGAAAACTGAGGGCTGTAAGCTTGAGAACGCGGGATTTCAACATCAACATACTCCTGGTTGCTATGAATCTAACGCTGTATAACAAACGCGATTTCATGCTGCTATTAAACATTCGAAAAGGGTAGCTGTCTATGTCGTTTCTACAAGACTTTAAGCGGTTTGTGATTCGCGGCAATGTTGTTGACCTTGCAACCGGTGTTATCATTGGAGCCGCGTTCGGCAAAATCGTCGCGTCATTAGTCGACAATATCCTCATGCCTCCGATCGGATTTGCTTTAAGCGGCATCAACTTTTCCGAACTCGCGGTGACTCTCAGAGGAGCGAGCGAGGGCCGCCCCGCAGTCGTTATCGGATACGGAAAATTTCTGCAATCCAGCGTGGATTTCTTGATTGTCGCATTTTGTATCTTTATTTTTATTCAGGTCATCCATAAAATCCAAAGAAAGGAGGCATCAGCACCTGTCAAAGCCCCCGAACTCACGACTAGCGAAAAACTCCTCTTGGAAATACGGGACCTCCTAAAAAATCCGCCCACACCGGTTAAAGACGACAGCAGCGTGCAATGACCTCGCAAGGATTGCCAATGCACCAGGCGCGGCAGCCTTTGTCACTACACTGAAAATCGTTCACATGGTTCGTGGGGACTTCGTGGTTACCTTGAATATCCACCCGCGCGAGTCCAGTCGCGGCCGAACCCTCTGGGCACGCTGACCAGGGGCTCCATTTGTTTTGTGGGCCCTGAACGGACTTCCCTTCCGTACAAACCAGCTTTTTTTCCTGCAGAATCTTAATTTCACTCTTCAACGTATCAAGCTCCTGCTTTAGCTGTGACAGCGTCGGCTCCGATGGAGTCTGAGCGGAGATCCGACTTGCAAAGAGACAAAGGCTAAAAATAATCATCAACCAACGCATACTTTTGCTCCTGTTACAAAATTTCGTTGCGCTTGTCTCAAGGAATCCGAGGATCCATCAGCTTTTTAAAAAAAGGGGGGACCAGCGCGATTAGAATCATCGTCATATATCCGAAAGGCAGTGTGGGGCCGCCTGGGTTGGCCTCGAGTTTCCAAAAAGGCAAGTGGCCCTTGCCATGATGATGAGGATGACGAGGAAGATTGTAGAGACAATATAGGGAAAAAGGAGCGTTGCAGTTCCAACTGTGTTGCGCACTTATGGGTTCGCCTTTTTTCCGGGAAAGCCCATAATGCTCAATGTAATTTATAAGTTCGAGGTAGAGTTTCGCTGTCGATGCCACAATGATAAAAGAAAGTATTCCGAAAGCGCCTTGAGCGACCCCGTAAAATCCGGCCACACACAGACTCATAACCTGTCCGCGCAGAAAAACATTATGAACACTCCAGGTCGCTGCCCCGTGCCGTTTCTCGATGCGTTTTTTTTCGATCTGCCAAGCCTCTCGATTTGATCCCCAAACGGAACGCGGAAAAAAAGCCCAAAATCCTTCCCCTTTACGGGCACTCGCAGGATCGTCTTCCATTGCAACATTCGCGTGATGACCATAAACATGTCCGATCGAAAAGCTTGTATCAAGGCTTTGCGCAAGCAACCAGCGGCCCATTATCACGCTGTTTTTATCCCACACGCGATGCACCAATTCGTGTGCCGCGACTGTACCCGAGGCTGAAATAAGTAGACCGATACTCATATATGCGCCTATCGATTCGACTATGGAACGGCCTAACTTTGCTCCGAAAATATCGATCCCGTAATTCTGAGCAAATGCTCCGATTCCAAGAAAATCAACAGGGCTCATTTGCCAATTGAAGGCGAAGACATTTAAATAAACCAGGGGCAGAGTCAGATACAAATAGGTATTCATCAGTCGGGGCGAACTCTGGGCATGAGAACTCAAGTCATCGGGGAGAAATACGTCAAGCGTCACGGCAGCAATGCCCAGACACCCAAAGCCGAGCCACAGCCACGCTCCCCCGAAACAGAAACTCATGGCCGTGAGCAGGAGAAAGAACGTAAATAAACTATGTCTTAGAGCGCGCATAACACCCCACCGCGATTTCAGGTACATAGGTATTTTACCGAAATGTTTTGAGAATACCAATCGAAGGTAAAGTTATTGCCATAATTTCTGAGGGGCTGCTCAGTGATGAGTAAATTGTGCTACGATATGAGCGCAAGGCGTAACGAGCTTTTCCCCGCGTTCGCCCCTTCAATCCCAAGGATACCCCACGTGACACAACGCCCTCAAATTCAGCGTTTTTTAAGCTTTTCACTCGACAATCATCTCTTCGCCTTTCCCGTCGCAATCGTACGGGAGATCACCCTGCGGAGTGATGTGAATCTGAGTTCGGATCGCCTCGCACATCACGTCAAAGTTCGGGATGAGGAGTGGCCCCTGGTTGATCTTCGCCGAACCTTTGGCCTGCTGAGTAAAAGCGCAGATATCGATAGCCGCATAATACTCATTGAAGCCGAGACAGGCTGCACGGGTATTCTCGTCGATTCTATCGATAGGGTGATTGCCCGTCGCCCTTTCCCCGCACTTTTCGCAGCCGATCACTCGTCCGTATTCAGCACACTCGAGATGAATTCTGCGCAAGATGACTTCGTTCTCCTGCTTGATATTAAAGCCTGTCTCGCGGCACCGGCTGCGGACGCAATCCATGACTATCGCGTCAATACAGCAAGCTCCAGGGCAAAAGTGTCCTAAAAACACGCAGCAATGGCTCGATGGCTGCCGTATCATCCGATCTTTACATAAGATTCATCAAAAAATCCGTCCATCGCCCTAGACCCTTTAGAAGGCTCGTGCTAGTAGAAGGCCCATCGATGGTCTTTCGAAAGGATAGCCTCAAATGAAGTACCTACTTGGCCTCGGACTATGGTCCAGCCTTGCTTTCGGTCAAACCGAAGCAACCAAGCCAGTTTCTACAGACACACAGCCTACTCCCAGCAGCACCGAAGCGACGACTCCCAAAACCCCTACCGATCCAACTGCCGCCCCGTCCAAAGTCGAAAGAATGACCGTAACCGGTTCTCACATCAAAAAACTTGATGTCGAACTCGCTTCGCCCGTCTCGACCATCGATGCCAATCAAATCAAAGAAACCGGCGAAGTCTCTGTCGGCGATGTCCTTCGCAAGGAAGTCTACAACTCGTTTGGTTCACGCCGCGAAAACTCCGGCGGCAGTGCTTCTGGCGCTGCTTATATCAACCTTCGCGGTGTCGGCGAAAACCGCACGCTCGTTTTGCTCAACGGCAAACGCATCTCACGCGACATTCAAAACGGGGCTGTTGACCTCAACATGCTTCCTGTTTCCGCAATAGAACGCATCGATATCCTCCGCGATGGTGCATCAGCTATCTATGGTTCGGATGCACTAGGTGGTGTTGTTAACATCATCACGAAAAAGAACTTTGAAGGCAGTCAGTACGCTATGCGTTTTCTTACGCCTGAAAAAGCGGGGGGCATGAGCCGTGAGTTTAGTTTCACCGGTGGTGGATCTTCGGGGAAAACTAGCTTCCTGAATATGCTCTCTTATCGCGAGTCGGACACACTGAATTCCAACCAACGTGATTTTCTTCATCCAAACTGGGTGAATCAGGGCAGCCCTGGCACCTTCCGCGGCGACAAAACTAAAAAATGGATCGTCGATCCGACCTGTCCAGCGAATCGGATCAACCAACGCGGAACGAGCTGTTCCTTCGATGTGGCTCAAGACTCTATCCGTAAACCTTCTGTCAAAACACTGAGCCTCCTTTCGTCCTTCGAACATGAACTTAATTCTCGCGCAACCCTTTTCACGCAGGTCTTTGCCAGCCGCAAAAATGTTGACTGGTATTGGTCACCAACGGCGGATGAGCGCAACATCCTCATTCCAGCAGCCTCGCGCGGCATCCTGGAAGCAGGCGCAGGTCGCCCTGTGTTTGCAGGCATTCCAGCAGCTGAAAACATCGAGCTTCAGTACCGTCTTGTAGAACTCGGCCGCGAAACAAAATCCGTAGAAGCTACGAGTTTTGGTATCAACTCGGGTATCAAGGGGTCTATCGGCGATGCATGGACATATGAAGTTTCAGCAGCACAGGATCGTAAGTACGAAAATGAAGTGGGAACAGGCGTCGCGTTGAAAGACCGGCTCAATGAACTGATCGATACAGGTGCCTACAATCCGTTCAAACCAGAAGGCCAACACGGATCGATCGATGGCCTCAACTACACGCCTTACAACAAAAAGATTTCATTGACTAAAAGCATCGATGCAACCTTTTCCGGTCCGATTGCCGAAATGCCTTACGGTGAGCTTTCTCTTGCCGTTGGCGGCGAAGGCCGAAAAGAGATGTATTCGGAAGCAGTCGATTCCGAGACACAGCGCGGCAACACATGGGGCACTCTTAAGGGTAACAGTGGCGACGGTGACCGCACCGTTTCTTCGGGTTTCCTAGAACTCTCCATCCCAGCCTACAAAAAACTGGACGTGACGCTCTCCGGTCGTTACGACAAATACAGTGACTACGGTTCGAACGTCAGCCCGAAAATTGCAGCCTCATATCGCCCCTTTGACTGGATGTTCGTTCGCGCTTCGATCGGCTCGGGCTTCAAAGCCCCTACCCTTTTCGAAATGTACCGTAACGAAAATCTCCAGTATGTTTCCGGTTACCGCGACTACAGCTACTGCCAAGCGAACAACATAGCAGTTGCCAAATGCCCAACACGCAACGGCTACATCACACAAAGCGGCAACAAAAACCTAAACCAGGAAACGTCTCAATTCCAAAACCTCGGCCTTGGATTTGAACCCCTGAAAGATCTCACACTGAACGTCGACTATTGGGCTATGAACATCAAAGACGAAATCGGTTACATTGATACCGATGCTCTTTTGAAGGCTCAGGCAGCAAATGTCGACATCAGTAAATTCGGCGCTTCCGCTGAACGTGATCCGATAACAGGCGAAACAACCAACATCAAAACGGTTTACCAAAACCTCGGCCACGCCGAACTTCGTGGAATCGATACGAGCCTGGATTATCGTCTTCGTTTTGATTCGGGCACCTACGGCTTCCGCACTGCTTACAGCGCCCAGATCCGCAACAAGGAAACA